>NZ_JAKREV010000002.1:605531-829701 GCF_022664465.1 Sphingomonas hankookensis
CCCAAGGCGCGCCAGACCAAGTCCAAGGCCCGCATCCGTGGGTTCGAGCGCGAACGGCCCGATCCGCTTGCGCCTGGCAAAGGCCAGCGCCGCCGCCTCCGCCCCGTCGTCCAGCGTATCGGCGACCGCCTCGGCATCCTCCTCCCCCACCCCCGCATGGCGCAGCGCGTCGCGTATCCGGCGCGCCCCCAGCCCCCGGCGGGTCATCGACGCCGCGCGCATCTCGGCAAAGGCGCGATCGTCGACATAGCGCAGCTCGGCCATCCGGTCGGCGAGCCCTTCGATATCGACCGGCCCCTCGCTGCCACGTTCGCGCAGCTTGCGGGTCAGATACGCAGCCAGCTTTCCGCGGGTCGTCGCATAGCGTTCAACATAGCGTAAGGCGGCCCGTTCCAGGGCGGGCTGATCGAGCGGCGGGAGCGGACGACGGGGGGCGCGGGACATGCGCCATGTTTGTGCCACACTGCGTCGCGATTTTGAAATGAACTGTGCCGCGCGGCCCTTTGCCGCTATGGCGACACGCTTCGAACGCCGCGTATCGCGCGAACGGGCCTGAGAGTTGGACAAGAATGACGACGAATCTTGAAGGAAGTATTGCAGTTGCCCCGGAAGCGACCCCGACGGTCGACGCGTTGCCGCGTCGGTTCGCCGACTTCGCGACGCTGGGCGAGGCAATGGATTATGCCGCGCAGGGGACGCGTGGCCTGAACTTCCACGATGCGCGCGGTACGCTGAAACGGCCCTACCCCTTTCGCGAGATGCGCGAGGATGCGCTGCAGCAGGCGTATCGCCTGATCGCCAAAGGCGTCCGCCCCAACGACCGGATCGCGCTGATCGCCGAGACTGGGGCCGAGTTCGCCGCGCTGTTCTTCGGCGTGGTCTATGCCGGGGCCTGGCCGGTGCCGCTGCCGCTGCCCACCTCGTTCGGCGGGCGCGAGGCCTATGTCGAACAACTGCGCGTGCAGCTGGCGAGCTGCGACCCGAAGACGCTGTTCTACCCGGCCGAGCTGGAAGCGATGGCGGGGGAGGCCGCGCGGATTTCCGGCGTCGAAGGCATTGACTGGGAAAGCTTTTCCGCCGCCGACGCCCCCGTCGTCGACCTGCCGCAGGCCGCGACCGACGACATCTGCTATCTGCAATATTCCAGCGGCTCGACCCGGTTCCCGCACGGGACCGAGATCACCCATGCCGCGCTGCTCAACAACCTCGCCGCGCACAGCCATGGCATGGAAGTGGGTCCGGACGACCGCTGCATCTCGTGGTTGCCGTGGTATCACGACATGGGGCTGGTCGGCTGCTTCCTGTCGGTCGTCGCCAACCAGGTATCGACCGACTATCTGAAAACAGAGGATTTTGCCCGCCGTCCGCTGGCGTGGCTCGACCTGATCACCCGCAATAGCGGCAATTCGATTTCCTACTCGCCGACGTTCGGATACGATATCTGCGCGCGGCGGATGTCGAGCCAGACCAAGGCGGCGGACCGGTTCGACCTGTCGCGCTGGCGGCTGGCGGGCAATGGTGCCGACATGATCCGGCCCGACGTGATGCAGTCGTTCGTCGACGCGTTCGCCGATGCCGGCTTCAAGGCGTCGGCGTTCCTACCGTCCTATGGCCTTGCCGAGGCGACGTTGGCGGTGGCGATCATGCCACCGGGTGAGGGGATCGTCGTCGAACTGGTTGAAGAAACGGAGCTTTCCGGCCACGCCGGTCGCGCCGACCGGCCGCAACGCTACCGCGCCATCGTGAATTGCGGGAAGCCGGTGCGCGACATGGCGGTCGAGATTCGCGAGGAGGACGGCACCCCCCTGCCCGAGCGCGCGATCGGCAAGCTGTGGTGCAAGGGGCCGTCGCTGATGAGCGGGTATTTCCGCGATCCAGAAGCGACCGAGGCGTGCATGGCCGATGGCTGGCTGGACACCGGGGACATGGGCTATCTGTCTGACGGATATGTCTATATCGTCGGCCGGGCCAAGGACATGATCATCGTCAACGGCAAGAATCACTGGCCGCAGGACATCGAATGGGCGGTGGAACAGCTGCCCGGATTCAAGGCGGGCGATATTGCCGCGTTCGCGATCACGACGCCGGGCGGCGAGGAAACGCCTGCGGTGCTGGTACAATGCCGCGCGTCGGACGAGGCCGAACGGCAGCGGCTGCGCGAGGAAATTCGCGAGCGAGTCCGGTCGGTTACCGGCATGAACTGCGTCATCGAACTGGTCCCGCCGCGGACCTTGCCGCGGACGTCTTCGGGAAAATTGAGCCGGGCGAAGGCGCGGAAATTGTATCTCGACGGGGAGATCAAGCCTTACGCCATTGCGGCGTAGGGGCTTGGGGCGATGCCCCTCCACTGCCGCTTCGCGGCGGTCCCCCTCCCCATGGACGGGGCGGATTTAGGGCTTTCCTACAAGGCCTCGGACGGCTAGGCCAGAAATCGGCCTTGCCCTTCCGGTTCGACCGGGATAGAGGCCGCGTCCGCACACGAGTGTAGCTCAGCTGGTAGAGCATCGGTCTCCAAAACCGAGGGCCGGGGGTTCGAATCCCTCCACTCGTGCCAGCGCGCCGCCGCGCCGATCCCCGAAATAGCAGAACTGGATTCGACGACGATGTTCCGCGCGCTGTACGACTGGACGCTCCGCCTCGCCAATCATCGCCATGCGGTGCGCAGCCTTGCCGTCGTGTCGTTCTGCGAAAGCTCGTTCTTTCCGATCCCGCCCGATGTCGTGCTGGTGCCGGTCATTTTGCAGCACCGCAGCCGCGCGTATCAGATCGCGGCGATCTGCACGATCGCATCGGTGCTGGGCGGCATGGTCGGCTATGCCATCGGATACTTCCTGTGGGACACGGTCGGGGCGTGGGTCATCAACCTGTACGGGTTGCAGGACAAGGCAGCGAAGTTCCAGGCCGGGTTCGCCGAATATGGCGCGGCGATCATCCTGCTCAAAGGGCTGACGCCGATCCCGTTCAAGCTGGTGACGATCGCGTCGGGCCTCGCCAAGTTCAACTTCGGCCTGTTCGTCCTCACCGCGGCGATCACCCGCGCCTTCCGCTTCTTCCTGATCGCGTTCCTGCTCAAGAAATACGGCGCGCCGGTGCAGGAGTTCATCGAGAAGCGACTGACGCTGATCGGCGTCCTGCTGGTCGTGGCGCTGATCGGCGGGTTCGCCGCGGTCAGCCTGCTGTAACCGTTTCGGATACGATCGTCGTGGTTGTAACTACCCCGAAACGATAGTCCCGGCATTGTCCCGGCCAGCGCGATCGTCGCGCACAGGGGGGGCAAGAAGGAAACTGACGGTGGGGGCCGCGGTAGCGGCGATGCGACGTCGGCGCTGGCGCTGGCACAGGGCGCACCGGCGGACAAGCCGTTCGATCCTTATGGCGCGGTCGGTGAAGCGGTCACCTATCGCGATCCGATGACCGGGTTCCGGGTCGAGGTCGCGGGCGGATACGACCGGCTGGAAGTCAATCACGTCGACGACGATCCCAAATATTACGATGGCGCGGACGGCGTCCGCTATGGCGGCGAGATCGGGTACGACTTCGCGATCGGCGGCAAGGTGCTGCTGGGGGCCTATGCCGGCTATGCCGGGGCGCCGACCAGGCGGTGCGACGATGTCGGGATGGTCACCGCATTGTGCCAGCGGGCGAAGGGCGAGCTGTCGGGCGGCGTCCGGCTGCGCGTGCGGGTGGCGGAGCGGGCGCAGCTGTACGGCAAGGTCGGCTATGCATCGATGCCGCTGGAGTTCGCCCTTGGCAACGATCGCACGACCGAAACCTATGCCGGGATGCAGTTCGGGCTGGGCGGCGAAATCGGGCTGGGCAGCCGTACGTTCGTGAAGGCCGAGCTGGTCGCGACGAATTTCCGCACGAAGGACAAGGTCTATGAGGGGCTGAACTTCGACCGGCGCCATGCGGTGGCGGGGTTCGGGTATCGGTTCTGATCTTTTCGTCATCCCGGACCTGGAGCCAGGGTCCCGCTGTTGCGCGGTCGTTGGCGGGAGAAGGAGAGGTGGGACCCCGGCTCAGGGCCGGGGAGACGGTTGGGGTAGGGTTTCGGGCATCACGGCGGGTAGCCGGGCGGGTTCGAGGGCAGCGGTGGGACGGTGCGACGCCCCCTGCCCCCGCCCGCTTGCTTCCGGCTTCCGAGATTGCTAGATACCATGCCCAATCCGACAGCGTGGATGGGCCGCGCCGGTTCGAGCAGAACCGGACGGGGCCTTGTGTCCGCAAGTCGGTCAAACCGTTAACGAAGGTCAGGCACACGTGGCGAAGGTTACCCCAGTCGAATTCATGCGGCAGGTCCGGGCCGAAACCGCCAAGGTGACATGGCCGACGCGCAAGGAAACGGTGATGACCGCGGTGATGGTCGTCATCATGACGACGCTGCTGGCGGTCTTCTTCCTCGGCGTGGATTCGGCGTTCGACGCGATCGTCAAGGCGCTGCTGAAGCTCGCCCAGTAACGCCCGCCGCACCCCCAATAGCTTTAAGGACACCCATGTCGCGCTGGTACATCATTCACGCCTATTCCGGCTTCGAGGGCAAGGTCCGCGATTCGATCCTGACCGAGGCGACGCGCCTGGGCCTCGACCATGCGGTCGAGGCGATCGAGGTGCCGACCGAGAATGTGACCGAAGTCCGTCGCGGCAAGAAGGTGCAGTCCGAGCGCAAGTTCATGCCCGGTTACGTGCTGGCGAAGCTGGACCTGAGCGACCAGGTCTATCACCTTGTCAAGAACACGCCGAAGGTGACGGGCTTCCTGGGCTCGTCGGGCAAGCCACAGGCGATCAGCGAGGCGGAAGCCACGCGGATGCTGAACAGCAAGGAAGAGGCCGCCGCCTCGCCCACCAAGCAGAAGATCAAGGTCGATTTCGAGATCGGCGATTCGGTCAAGGTGCTGGACGGCCCGTTCGCGAGCTTCAACGGCGTGGTCGAGGAACTGGACTTCGACAAGTCGAAGGTGAAGGTCAGCGTGTCGATCTTTGGGCGCGCGACCCCGGTGGAACTGGATTTCGAGCAAGTGGAACGAAGCAAGTAAGGCAAAGCCGAAACTTGCTGTCCGCACACGAATAGCGAACGCTATTCGTGAGACGGCGGACACCGGCCGGCGGGTGCAACCCGACCGACGTTAGCGGCGTAGGGCGAAGGCCCTGCGCCGTTTTTGTAGCTTACAATCGTGCAATTCATTGAGCAGCCAAGAGAATATCTAGCCATGTTGCTTCAATTTAAAAGCGAGTTGAACTCCATCTGCCCCTTCAGGAATGGGAAAACCGCGCTCCCATTTATGAAGATCCCGAGGCGCTATTACACCTTTCTTATGACATTCAAGAAAGCGCAACCCAGATCCGCAGGGGCACTTGCTCGCTGGATTCGTCTCCTGATATCCAATTATCACTACTTCTTCCGGCAAAACATCCTGCGCCATGTAAGGAATCATATAGATCGATTGATTTCTACGATCGCTATTCAACCTTCTATAGCTTGGACGCATAGATTTTAGCATCTCGTGCGCTATTTGACGAATAACATATCGATCTATATTATCCGTTATCGATTTAGCGCTTGTAAAGTTAAAAGCATCCCGTCGCATGGATTCGAAAGCTGCGTCAATTTCGGGGTCGACATGAGCGCCCCCATCCTGATCTGCAACATAGCCGACAATATCGCTGCGTGAGAATTTCTCACCGTTCGACCGGACTATAATTGACGATCGCCACCAATCTTCAAATGGCTCAAAAACCATCGCGCCGGCGTCTAACACGGCTCGCCATGTAGCCGGCTTCTCCGGCACTTTCGGCTGCAAAACCAATTCGACTAGGTTGCATGTACTAAACATGTTCCCCGGATAAATCACTAGATTACTACTTAGAAAATTCCGGTCCTTCATATTAGCCTGAGATAGCAATGAATGCGAAGTTCGCGTATCCCTACATAAACTTCTGATCAGGACAGCGATGTGTCGATACTCTCTAGTATCTTTATTATCAAATCGGTCACAAGCCGCCACCAGACTATCTAGTGTATCATTAAGAAAATTTCCTATCTCGCTGGCGGTACGCGGAATGGTAGGGCGTTTATTTTTGGTCATTGGTTCACGATATGCCAGCTTTATCGTATGTCTAGCGCCAATTACATTAGATTAGATATGCTGTCCCCTCACCTCCCCCGAAGCGCAATCTCCAACGCCACCTCCCAGCCCCCCGGCTCCCACTGCGTCCTGCGCCCACCCCGCCGCCACTCCAGCTGCGCGAACTCGAGCATCCGCATCTCCTCCTCGCTCAGCAGCAACTGCGCCCGATAATCCTCTGCCTTTCGCGCGATAAACGCCGCGTTGCTCTCGCCGCGCCTGGGCGCGAGGGCGGGGCTGGTCAGGCCGCGGGCGCGCTTGTCGTTCCATGCGATCATCTGCATCGCCTGTGCCGCGGTCATTGGCGGGATCGGCGGGGGATCGTTGTGGCGCCAATGGTCGTGGACGTTCGCCTCCGGCAGCGAACTTTCCAGCAGCGCCGCTTCCAGCCGTTCGGAGCCGACCGCCAGCGCGACGCGCATTTCGCGGGCGAAGCCGGGATTGTTGCGCGCGCGGGCATAGAAGCTGGAATGGGCGAAGCCGGCGGCTTGCGCGGAAAGGCGGACGTTCGCGGTGGCGCTCAAGGCGGCGAGGAAGCGTTGTTCGGCGTCGCGGTCGATGGTGCGGGTCTTGCCGACGCGCAGTTGCAGGCGCCCTTTCGAGCGGACGACGCGCGCGGGGCCTTGCGTCCGCTCGGGGTCGGACAGACGGGCGGCGGCGAGGGTCAGGGCAGCTTCCCAACGCTGGGCGAAGTCGGGGTCGGCGTTCCGCCGCTTGGTCAGCATCGAACGGTTGAGGTTGGTCGCGCGGGCGGCGTCTCTGGCATTGCCGGTGCGTTCGAGTTCGGCGAGGAAGGCGGCGTTCTGCAGCGCCTGCTTGCGCGAATAGGGGCGTGGGGCTGAGCTTGGCATGGGCGCTACCCGATCAGGCGGAATCCTACATTGCAAGCGCCGTACGTTTGCGCTAAGCGCGCCGCTTCCCAAACGACAGTTTTGGAAACCATGGCGGGAGGCCGGTCCGACAGGGCCGCGCCGCACGGACCGCTAAACTTGAAAGAGAGTGAACATGGCCAAGAAGATTACCGGCTATATCAAGCTGCAGGTGCCGGCGGGCGAAGCCAAGCCGTCGCCGCCGATCGGCCCAGCGCTGGGTCAGCGCGGCGTGAACATCATGGAATTCTGCAAGGCGTTCAACGCGCAGACCTCCAGCGGTGAGACCGCCAAGGGCACCCCGCTGCCTACGATCATCACCGTCTATGCCGACCGTTCGTTCAGCTTCGAGACGAAGACGCCGCCGGCGACGTACCTCATCAAGCAGGCGATCAACCTGAAGTCGGGTTCGAAGGAACCGGGCAAGGTGAAGGCCGGCAGCATCAAGCGCTCGCAGCTCTCTGAGATCGCCACGATGAAGATGAAGGATCTGAACGCCAACGACATCGACGCGGCGACGAAGATCATCGAAGGTTCGGCCCGCGCGATGGGCCTCGAAGTGGTGGAGGGTTAAGACTGTGGCCAAGCTGACCAAGAAGGCGAAGACCCTCGCCACCGCCGTCGATGCGATGAAGCTGTACGGCGTCGACGAGGCGATCGCACTGGCGAAGACCCATGCGACCGCCAAGTTCGACGAGACGATCGAAGTCGCGCTGAACCTGGGCGTCGATCCGCGTCACGCCGACCAGATGGTCCGCGGCGTGGTGACGCTGCCCAAGGGTACCGGCAAGACCGTGCGCGTCGGCGTGTTCGCGCGCGGCGCGAAGGCCGAGGAAGCCACCGCGGCGGGTGCCGATGTGGTGGGCGCCGAGGACCTGATGGACGCGATCCAGGGCGGCAAGATCGACTTCGATCGCTGCATCGCGACCCCGGACATGATGGGCCTCGTCGGTCGTCTCGGCAAGATCCTGGGTCCGAAGGGCCTGATGCCGAACCCGAAGCTCGGCACCGTCACCATGAACGTTGCGGCTGCGGTCGAAGCGGCCAAGGGCGGCCAGGTGGAATACCGCGTCGAAAAGGCCGGCATCATCCATTCGGGCATCGGCAAGGCGTCGTTCTCGGCCGCCGACCTGCGCGAAAACTTCGACGCACTGGTGGACGCGGTGGTGAAGGCCAAGCCGTCGGGCGCCAAGGGCAAGTATGTCCGCAAGGTTGCGGTCAGCTCGTCGATGGGCCCGGGGATTAAAGTTGATACCACGGAAGTGGCCGGAGCTTAAGCTCCGGGCCGCACCGCTTTAGCGTAAGCTAAAACGGAGACGGCTATCGACCGGCCGGCGGGGGCGTAGCTCCCGACCGACGGCGCGGGATTTACTCCCGTGTCGGCCGACACACAGAACAGGGGGTCGGAGGCTATGCGCTTCCGGCCCCTTTTTCGTGGCGTTGGTGGGAGAAGAAGCGGGACCCCGGGTCAGGCCCGGGGTGACGGTGTGGGTAGCGTGCGGTGGTCGCGAACCGCCGTATATCGGTCGCCCTCACCCTTCCCGTCCTGCGGACGGGCCCCTTCCCTCTCCCCTGAAGGGGCGAGGGAATTAGATATTCCCCTGCTCTTCCTCCGGCACATCGTCGTCCGGGCCGTAGTACAGCGCGGCGCATTCGTCGCGCAGGCATCCGCCCTCGATCGCGATATCGTCGCGGTACGCATCGGCGATGAAGCTGAGCGTATCGATGTGGCGGTCCTCGAAATACATCCGGTGCACATCGTCGCGGCCGGCGCCGTAGACGACGCGGCCGACCTTCGACCAGATCGACGCCATGGTGCACATGCCGCAGGGTTGCAGCGTCGAATAGAGCGTGGCGTCGCGCAGTTCCATGTCGCCTTCGCTTTCGCAGGCGCGGCGGATCGCCATCATCTCGGCATTCGCAGTCGCGTCGGGCAATTCCTGCGTCTGGTTGGGCTCGGCGGACAGCACGCGGTCGCCGCGGACGATGATCGCGCCCAGCGGCGAGCAGGACGGGTCGTCGCCCTTGGTCCGGGCGATGGCGATCGCCTCGCGCATCCAGTGGTCGTCTTGGGCAGTGAGCATCGGCGAAATCCCTTCGCGCTGCCCAACGTGCGAGGGGGGCGAAGGATCAGGCGGCGGCGAGGATATCGTCGCTGGATGCAGCGCGGACGCCCAGCCGGTCGAGCAGGCCCAGCACCGCGTCCCACCAGCGCCAGAAGGCGGCAAGGTCGGCGGCGTCGCGGACATAGGGGGTGTGGCCGGGCACGAGGCTGGGCGAGTGATAGGCGAAGTTGAGGACGCGCACCCCCTCCCCCACGGCCACGCGTACCGCCTCCAGCACGTCGGGCAGCGGCATGTCCTCAGGCGTCAGCGCGACGCGGTGGAGCATACCCGACCGGGCGAGCAGGCCGCGACCGCGGGGCACGCGACCGGCAGCGCGGTAGAGCGGCTGGCCGGCGCGGCGCAGGCGGCCGGTGAAGACGGTGGTCAGCGGCAGTTCGACGATCGCGCCGTCGGGGCCGGTATGGAACGCATCGTTGCCGATGCCGCGGTAATCCGGTCCGCCCTGCGCGCCATAATCGTAGCGGGCACGCATCGAGCTATCGAGGGCATAGCCGCGTGCCGCCAGCAGCCCCAGAGTGTTGGGACCGAGGCCGTAGCGGCCGGCGCGGTAGACGGTGGGCGCGGTGCCGGTGATCGCGGTCAGCGCGGCGGTGAGGCGGTCGAGCTTGGCGGCTTCGAGTGCGGGCGGCAGGTTGCCGGCGAAGCTGCTATAGGATGACAGCGCTTCGTCGAACGGCGGATTGACCCATGGATGGAGCTGCGCGCCGATGGTGGCGTGGCCGTGCGCGGCGACCGCGCGCAGTGCATCGATCGCGGCCGGATCGGTCGCGATCGGATAGTCGACGAGGTAGCAGCTCTCCACCCCCATCGCAGCCATCCGGGCGTGGGCGGCGGGCAGCGCGGCGACGGCACTGACGCCCCAGCCGTCGTGGCGGAAGGGCGCGCGCCAGTCGAACTCTTCTTCGGTGTCGACGAACACGGTGAAGCGGGTGCCGAAACCGTCGCGCCAGACGACCGGCCGGCCATCGGCGGGCCGGAACGGGATCACCGGCGGAGCGCCTGCCCGACTTCCGCCTCGGCCGCAGGCAGGCGCAGCGTCAGCGTGGCGGAGCCGAAGGCGAGCGTGCCGCCCAGTTCGGTGGCGAGGTTGCGTGCAAGGCGCAGCGCGAAGCCGGTGCCGAGCAGCGACTGGTCCTGTTCGTCGTCGTCGACGTCGAACACGCTGTCGCCGGGCCATGCGTCGAGTGCCTGCGGCCGGTCGAGCACGATCGCGACATGGCCATCGCCCTCCAGCCCCATGCGGACATAGATCGATTCCTCGGCCTCCCCCGCCGACACCAACGTCGCGAGCAGGCGGGCGAGCAGTCGTTCGACCGCGCGGCGATCGCCGGTAACCGACAGGTCGGTCGGCTCGATCTCCAGCAGGGTACCACGCAGGGCACAGAGCGAGGTGAGGTCGCCCGCGATGACGTCGAACACCGGGCGCAGCGCCACGCTGTCGGCGCGCAGGTCGAGCGCGTCGCCGTCGATCCGCGCGGCGAGGTCGAGATCGTCGATCACCGCCACCAGATCGCGCGAATGGTTGAGGATCGCGCCGGCACGGTCGCGATAGACCGGCGGTACGGGGCCGAGGAGCTGCGCCTCGATCATCTCGGCGAACCCGGCGATCGCGCCGGCGGGAGTGCGCAGTTCATGGACCAGCTGGCGCAGCTGGGCGACGCCGGCGTCGCGATTGGGCACGGGTTCGGCGCGTTCGTCGCGGCGCGGGCGGCGGGCGGTGCCGCGATAGCCGGTGAAGCGGCCGGTGGCATGATCGAAGGCGGGAACGCCCGACACGCACCATTCGCCCGCCGCATCGCTGTCGCCGCCGATGACCAGCCGGGCGTCGCGGAACGGGCTGCGCTGGCGCAGCGCCCCGGCAGCGACGCCGTCGAAGCGGGCATGGCCGGGCGCGGCGCCGAAATCGAGCGACAGTCCGATCAGCGGCGCACGGCTGACCCCGTCGACCCAGCGCAGGATGCCGGTCGCGTCGGTTTCGAAGCGGAAGCTGTCGTGGGTGGCGAGCGGCGGCGGTGGCGGGGCGACGTCCTGCGTGCGTTCGAACGCCTCGATCCGGGCCATGACGTCGACGATGCTGAACGGGCCGGCGGGGTCGGTGGGTTCGGGCTGGTCGTCCGTCACCGGCGCGGCCGGCGCAGGAGCATCGGCCACTTGCGTCACCCCAGCGAAGGCTGGGGTCTTTGTGGGGCTGGCGTCGTCCGATTGCTGCGGGAGACCCCAGCCTTCGCTGGGGTGACGATCCCGGTTAAGGTCGGTCGGCGTGGGCGTTGCGGCGGGATCGAACAGCGACGCATCGTCCGGCGCGCTCTCCACCGGCGTCACCCCAGCGAAGGCTGGGGTCTCTATAGGGCTGGCGTCGTCCGTCTGCCGCGGGAGACCCCAGCCTTCGCTGGGGTGACGCGGTTGGTCGGAGGGGGCGACGACGTCCTGTTCGACCGGCGCGGGTGCTTCCCGATCGTCGCCCAAGACCAGGTCGGTGCTGCCGAAGCTGTCAAGCGCGCGCTGGACGGCGGGGTCGATGTCGCGGCGGTTGCGCACGATGCCGCGGGCGGCGGGGCCGAGGCGTGGGAGCAGCGCCAGCCATTCGCCGACCGACAGCGTGGCGCTGCGCAGCACCGGCAGTGCCGCCTCGATCACGTCGGTCGCGATCAGGTCGACGAGGACGGCGGGCGGACAGGCATATTCGAGATCACGGGCGCTGGCGACGCGCACCGTGCGCGGTACGCCGTCGCGCATATCGTGAAGCAGCGCGATCACCCGCGGATCGGGGGCGGCGCGCCCGCGACCGATCAGGTCGACCAGCTGACGCCACGCCGATGCGCGTGCCCCCTCCCCCGTCAGATCGGAGGCGAGAACCGTTTCGAGAGTATCATCGAAGCGCACCGCTTACTCACCCAGACGTCACACCATATCGCGACGCGACCGACCCTTAACGCCGCAATCCTTAATACGGAACTGCCCATTTTCGGCACGTCGCAATGTGGGACAATTGCGCTTCCGCGTAATTTTATAATGCTGTAGGCAGTGCTTTCATTCGAACCCAATCACGGACTCCGACACATGGCTTTCGATCGTATCGACCGGCAAATCCTTGCGCTGTTGCAGGAGGACGGGCGGATGACGAACGTCGAACTGGCCGAACGCGTCGGGCTGACCGCGCCGCCCTGTTTGCGCCGGGTTCGGGCGCTGGAAGAGGCCGGGGCGATCCGCGGCTATCACGCGACGCTCGATCCACGACTGCTGGGGTTCACGATCACCGTGTTCGCGCTGGTCAGCCTGAAGAGCCAGGCTGGCAGCGACCTTGCGGCGTTCGAGGCGCATGTCGCGACGATCCCCGAGGTTCGCGAATGCCATATGCTGAACGGCGAGATCGACTTTATTTTGAAGATCGTGGCGGCGGACCTGGAGACGTTCCAGTCGATGTTGACGACGCAGCTGATCACCGCGCCGAACGTGGCGAGCGTGAAGACGTCGCCGACGGTGCGGACGTCGAAGGCGTTGCCGGGGATTCCGGTGGCGACGGGGGAGTAAACGCCTCCGTTTGGTTCGAGTATCGATCGGGCTTGTCGAGAGTGCGTATCGAGAACGGGTTCCGCTGGGGTGACTCATCGAGGTCCGTTTGGGGCAAAGCGTTCTCGACGGACGCTTCTCGACTTCGCTCGAAGCTGCTCGAACCGAACGGTTTGGGTGGGGGTTAGGTTACGCCCTCCCCGCTTGTCCTGAGTAGCTGCTGAGCTTGTCGAAGCGGCGTATCGAAGGACATTGGCCGCGGGTGCTTCGATACGCCGCTTCGATTTCGCTCAGCCCCTACTCAGCATGAACGGGAGGTGTGCTCTCACTCCCCTCCGTTCGGTTCGAGCAGCTTCGAGCCTGTCGAGAAGCGTCCGTCGAGAACGCCCGCCCGGCGGAACCCCGTTCTCGATACGCACTCTCGGACAGGCTCGATCGCTGCCCGAACCAACGGTGTGGGTGGAGGCTAGGTATCACTAAGCATAACCGTTCGTGCTGAGTAGGGGCTGAGCGCAGTCGAAGACCCGTATCGAAGCACTTGGGGCCACGGTCCTTCGATACGCCGCTTCGACAAGCTCAGCGGCTACTCAGGACGAACGGTAAAGTTCCTACCATTCCCGCCCCCTATCTCCTCCCCGTTCGGTTCGAGCAGCTTCGAGCTTGTCGAGAAGCGTCCGTCGAGAACTCCTGCCCGGCGGAACCGCGTTTTCGATACGCGCTCTCGACTTCGCTCGATCGCTACTCGAACCAAACGGCAGGGGTGAGGGCAGCCCCCCACAAACGAAAACGGCCCGGACAGTCGCCTGTCCGGGCCGCTCTTATTCAAAACAACCGCAATCAGTTGTTGCCGACCGCCGGGGTCGACGCGGTGACGCGGGGATTGTCGACGTAGAAGGTCCAGAAGCTGGCGATTTCCGCGCGCGGCCCGGTGGTAACCTTGGCGAAGGCCGCCTTGGCCTCTGCCGACTGGTTGGCACGGGCATGGGCGATGCCGATGCGGGTGTTGGCTTCGTCGGCGTCGATGCCGCCCTTTTGCAGCGCGAGATTGTACAGCTCGATCGCCTTGGCGTTGTTGCCGGTCGCCAGATAGACGTTACCCGCGGCCAGCGCGGCGCGGCCATTGGCGCCCGCCTTGGCGCGGGTTTCGAGCGCGGCGGCCGAACCGTCGTTCTTGATCTGGGTCTGGGCGGTGGTCTTCAACTGGTTGAAGACGGTGGCCGAGGCCGGAATCTTGCCCGCGGCGCGGCCTTCGTCGATCACCGCGACGGTTTCGTACGGCAGGCCGATGTCCTGCGTCGTCTGGACATAGTCGCGATAGTCGTTCTGGTCGGCGAGCGACTTGGTGTCGCGCATCAGGCGCAGCACATCGACGCGGGCCTGGTTGCCGAGCGTCGCGCCGCGATTGTCGGCACGGTCGCGGAACAGCGCCAGCACGGTGCGCCAGTTCGCCTGCGTCGGATATTCGGCCAGCTTGCGGCGCGCCCACTGGCCGGCCTCGACCGGACGGTTCGAACGGTAGAGCTGCGAGATGGCGACGTCGTACCAGTTGGCCGGGACCGGCTGGCCCGATGCCTTGCGCGCGGCCATCACCTTGTCGAGGCTGGCGAGGCCCTGATCGACCTGACCCTTCTGGATCGCGATGCTGGCGAGGCGCAGTTCAAGGTCGGGCTCGTTATAGCCGGCCTGCTTGGCGCGTTCGAAATTCTGCACCGCAACGTCAGTCTGCTTGGTGTCGAGCGCGAGGACGCCGCGGTTGTAATACAGGCCGCCGCGCTCTTCTGGCTTCAGCTTGGGGCTGGCGAGCAGTTCGTCGATCGCGGCGGCGAGCGCCGGGCGGTCGTTCTTCGCCTGCGCGTTCGACACCTTCAGCTGAGCGAGGAAATAGCCTTCATCCTGATTGCCGGCGGTCATCGCCGCCTGCATCGCGGCGATCTGCTGATCTGCGACGGCGAAATTCTTGGCCTTGATCGCGGCGTCGGCGGCCAGCGCTGCGGTGCGGAACGCTTCGCCGACCTGAATCTGCGGCGCGGCGGGGGCGGCCTCTTCCTTCTTCTTGCGCTGGGCATCGGCCGGCGGGGCGACGACCAGGGTTGCACCCAGGCCGAGCATGGCAGCGAGGGCAGCCTTGGAAACGAACGTCATGCCGTGATCTCTCCCGAAAACTGATGCTGGACTTCAACGCCCGGCAGGCGCGGTCCATCTAGGTCCTACCGCGTTGCCGCACAAGACGAGCGCGCGTAACGTTGCGTTGCCGGACGGCGAGTGAACGCGCGTTGAACGTATCGGCTCCCTTTGACGCTGCGATGGCGGGGCGATAGGCGGGCGCGATGATCGCGACCCTCTCCCCCGCCAAGACGCTCGATTACGACAGCGCCCTGCCCGAGCTGACCACCAGTGCGCCGCGCTTCGCCGACGAAACCGGGCAGATCGCACGCGGGGCGGCGCGGCTGGGCGCGCCGAAGCTGGCCAGCCTGATGCGGATCTCGCCGAAACTGGCGCAGTTGAATGCCGGGCGGTATCGCGATTTCGCCGATGCGCCCGAGCGGCCGGCGCTGTGGGCGTTTGCGGGCGACGTCTATACCGGGTTCGAGGTAAAGTCGCTGGAGGCGCCGGCGTTCGACTTCGCACAGGCGCATGTGCGAATCCTGTCGGGGCTGTACGGGCTGTTGCGACCGATGGATGCGATCCGGCCCTATCGGCTGGAGATGGGTACGCGCTGGGCGCCGGGGCGGGCGAAGGATCTGTACGCGTTCTGGGGCGACCGGATCGCGGCGCTGCTGGCGCAGGATGTGGCGGACAGCGGGTCGGACGTGGTGCTGAACCTTGCCAGCCAGGAATATTGGCATGCCGTGGCGGGGAAGCTGCCGGACGGCGTGCGGGTGATCGAGGTCGATTTCCGCGAGGACGGGCCGGAGGGGCCGCGCTTCGTCAGTTTTCACGCCAAGCGGGCGCGGGGGATGATGGCACGGTGGATGTGCGAGCATCGGGTGCGCGAGGTCGATGCGATGCGGGGGTTCGATAGCGATGGCTATCGGTTCGTCGGGGCGGACGGGGATCGGTGGACGTTCGTTCGGTAGTTTTTAAAGGCCTTCCCCTCCGTTTGCTTCGAGCGCAGGTTCGAGCCTGTCGAGAACCGAAGTCGAGAAGTCGGCGCCCCAAACGACCAAGTTCTCGACGGACGCTTCTCGACAGGCTCGAAGCTGCTCGAACCAAACGGGTTTAGGAGGGTGGCCTAGGAAAACAGCGCGATCAGCCCCACGATCACCGACGATCCGGCAAGCGGGCCGATGAACATCACCAGCAGGAACAGGCCGATGCTGCCGAGCATCACCCGCTCCTGCGGCCGGGTGAGCCGCGCGGGCGGACGCGGCGGTTCGTAGCCGTCGGGGGGTGGCGGCCAGGCGCCGGAATCAAGAAACATCGTCGCCTACCCGCGGCGTGCGCGCGGCAACGACGATCGCGGCGCTCGACAACAGGATCGCCGATACCAGCGCGCCGATCGACAGCAGCCCGGCGGGCGTCACGTCGACCTCCGCCTTCACGCGCAGCTTGCGGCCGGCGCGCAACGTCATCGCGGCGTGCTGGGTCGGGCGAAGGGCGGGCGGTGGCATGGCGCTGTAACGCCGGGCGGGCGGCGTTGGCTCCGGTAAGAAACGGCGCCCCCGCTTGCATGGCGGGGGCGCTCCTCTCCTACCTCAGGCCAGCTCGCGCGTTTTCGGCGCGGCGGCGCGGACGCCGGCGTCGACCGCTTCGGCGAACTGCGCGAAATTCTGGTTGAACAGGTCGACCAGCTTGGCGGCGGTGCGGTCATAGGCGGCACCATCGGCCCAGGTGCTGCGCGGGTCGAGGATCGCGGCATCGACGCCCGGCACCGCGACCGGCACTTCGAACCCGAAATTGGGATCGGTGCGGAATTCGCCATCGGACAGCGACCCGTCGAGCGCGGCGGCGAGCAGCGCGCGCGTCGCCTTGATCGGCATCCGGCGCCCTTCGCCATACTGCCCGCCGGTCCACCCGGTGTTGACCAGCCAGCAGTCGACATTGCCCCTGGCGATGCGTTCCTTCAGCAGGTTGCCGTAGACCGACGGGTGACGCGGCATGAACGGCGCACCGAAACAGGTCGAGAAGACCGGCTCGGGCTCGGTCACACCGATCTCGGTCCCCGCCACCTTCGACGTATAGCCCGACAGGAAATGGTACATCGCCTGATCGGGGGTCAGCCGGGCGATCGGCGGCAGGATGCCGAACGCGTCGGCGGTCAGCATCACGACGTTGCGCGGCACCGGCCCCATATTGTCGGCCGAGGCATTGGGGATGAAGTCGATCGGGTAGGCCGCGCGCGAATTTTCGGCGATGCTGGGATCGTCGAGGTCGAGCGCGCGGGTGTCGGGGTCCATCACCACGTTTTCGAGCACGGTGCCGAAGCGCTTGGTGGTGGCAAAGATTTCCGGTTCGGCATCGGCCGACAGGCGGATCATCTTGGCATAGCAGCCGCCTTCGAAATTGAAGACCGCCGTGTCGGACCAGCCATGTTCGTCGTCGCCGATCAGCGTGCGGCTGGCATCCGCCGACAGCGTCGTCTTGCCGGTGCCCGACAGGCCGAAGAACACCGCGGTGTCGCCGTTCGGGCCGATATTGGCCGAACAGTGCATCGGCATCGTGCCGGTTTCGGGCAGCAGGAAGTTCAGCAGGCCGAACACCGACTTCTTCATCTCACCCGCATATTGCGTGCCGCCGATCAGGATCAGCTTTTCGGTCAGGCTGACGGCGATCACCGTCTCGCTGCGGCAGCCATGGCGCGCAGGGTCGGCGCGGAAGTTGGGCAGGTCGATGATCGTGAAGTCGGGGACGAAGCCCGCCAGGTCGTCGTTTTCCGGCCGGACCAGCATCGTGCGGATGAACAGATTGTGCCACGCCAGCGTGTTGATGACGCGCACCTTCACCCGGTGTTCGGGCTGCGATCCGCCGAAGAGGTCCTGTACGAACAGCGTCGGTTCGTTGACGAGCTCGGCAAGGAAATCGGCCTTGAGCGTCGCGAAATGCTCCGGGGTCATCGCGCGGTTGGTCTTGCCCCACCACACGGTATCCTCGGTCACGGCATCGCGGACCATGAACTTGTCCTGCGGGCTGCGGCCGGTGTGGCGACCGGTGGTGACGACCAGCGGGCCGTCCTTGGCCAGCCGCCCCTCGCCGCGCGCGACCGCCGCCTCGACCAGCTGCGGCGTGCGCAGGTTCCAGTGCACGTCGGCAGTGGTTTCGATGCCCATTGCCGACAGGCCATGCTGGGGCGTCACGATCGCCATGCTGTTCTTCTCCCTACATCCGACTCGCCGGCGTGGTTGCGCCCGCGTCTTGGCCGTCGATGTACGGGCCGATCGGGGCGTCGTCAAACACGTTAAACATCATTATCGCTGCGGCGTTTTCGGCAAGCGATCAATGGCTTGGGGCGGGAATTATATGATGATTGGCGGGTGGTCGGGCGCCTGCTTAACGATGCGCGTCACCTCGGACTTGAGCCGGGGTGGCGGCGGGGAGATCGTCCCGCTCGAGGACTGCGGTTGCGCGTCGTGACAGCGTGCATGTCGCCCATTGAGCGGCGGCGTCCTTTCCCGTAACCGTCGGGCGTGATGCACACGGATTTCCGCCCATGACCGCCACGATCGCGCTGGTCGATGACGACCGCAACATCCTTACGTCGGTATCGATCGCACTGCAGACCGAAGGGTTCGTGACGCGGGTCTATTCGGACGGCGAAGTCGCGCTGAAGGCCTTTGCCGAGAACCCGCCCGACCTGGCGGTACTCGATATCAAGATGCCGCGGATGGACGGCCTCGAACTGCTGCGGCGGTTGCGGGAAAAGAGCCGGTTGCCGGTGATCTTCCTGACCAGCAAGGACGACGAGCTGGACGAGGCGCTGGGCCTCGCAATGGGTGCCGACGACTATATCGCCAAGCCGTTTTCGCAGCGGCTGCTGATCGCGCGCATCCGCGCCATCCTGCGCCGCGCCGAACCGGCACAGGCGGGCGAAGCCGGCGGCGGCGAGGCGGGGCCACAGGTCGTGCTGGAGCGCGGACGCCTCGCCATGGACCCGGCGCGGCACAAGGTGACGTGGAACGGCGAGAACGTCGTGCTGACCGTCACCGAATTCCTGATCCTCGAAACGCTGGCCAGCCGCCCCGGCATCGTCAAGACGCGCAACCAGTTGATGGACGCCGCCTATCAGGACGACATCTATGTCGACGACCGCACGATCGACAGCCATATCAAGCGGTTGCGGCGCAAATTCCGGCAGGTCGACAAGGAGTTCGACGCGATCGAGACGCTGTATGGCGCAGGGTATCGGTTCGCGGACGATTAGGGCGGGTTGGCCGCTCGGCGACGGGAGCGACGTGCCCTCCCGCGCCGCCGTGCCCCCGCGCAGGCGGGGGCCCAGGGCCGAGCAGAACTACCCTGTGCGTTTGGGGCTCTGGACCCCCGCCTGCGCGGGGGTACGGTTGCGTTTGGGGGGGAGCGGCTGATGCCCACCGCTGACATCCCGGAAGACCTCCCCCCGGACGAAGGCGCGCTCTCCCTTCGCTGGTCCGGCCGCGTGTCGCTGACGCCGCGCATCCTGTTCGTGAACATCTTCGCCCTCGCGCTGCTGGCGGGCGGGTTCTTCTATCTCGACAGCTATCGTGCGCGGATCGTCGACGGGCGGGTGGCGCAGGCGGAGCGCGAGGTGCGGCTGATCGCCGAGGCGCTGTCGCTGATGGAGCCCGACGACCGCACCGACGAAATGGTCAACTTCGCGCGCAAGTCGGGCTTGCGCCTCCGCATCTACGACCGACGCGGGCGGCTGGTCGCCGACAGCCGGGCGCTGGGGGTGCGCAATTTCCAGCTGATCGATCCCGACAAGGACGGCTGGCAACAGGATGCCGCGCGCGCCTTGGATGCCGGGATCGATACGGTGGTCGGCAACGACCGCGACCCGTTGTACCGCGAACGCGCGCCGGGACGCGGCCTGCGCTGGCCCGACGTGGTGACGGTGCGCACCACCGGCGGCACCGCGGCCAGCGTGTGGCGCGCGCCCGACCGCACGCCGGTGGTCACCGCCGCCGCGCCGCTGCCCGAGGACCGGGTGTTGATGGCGACGGTCAACGCCCGCGACATTACCCAGACGGTGCGGACCGAGCGCGCGCGGCTCAGCCTCGTCCTCGCCGTCGCGTTCCTGCTGTCGGTGCTGCTGTCGCTGTTCCTCGCGCGCACCATCGTCCGGCCGATGCGGATGCTGGCGCGCGCCGCGATCCGGGTGCGGCTGGGCCGCGACCGCGAGGTGGTGGTGCCGCGCCTGCCCAGCCGCCGCGACGAGATCGGGATGCTGGCCCGCGCGCTGTCGGACATGACCGGCGCGCTGCGCAGCCGAATCGACGCGACCGAGGCGTTCGCCGCCGACGTGACGCACGAGCTGAAGAACCCCCTCGCCTCGCTGCGATCCGCGGTCGACGGACTGGGCGCGGTGCAGGACCCCGATCTGCGCGCGCAGCTGCTGGCGATCGTGCAGGACGATGTGCATCGGCTCGACCGGCTGATCACCGATATCTCCGACGCGTCGCGGCTCGATGCGCAGCTGGCGCGGGCGAAGTTCGAGGCCGTCGATCTGGTCGCGCTGATCGCGGCGCTGGTCGGCTATCGCACCGATCGCGGGATCGACCGCGGCATCACCCTCACCTTCGACCCCGACGAGCCGCTGGTGGTGCAAGGCGAGGGCGCGCGGCTGGAGCGGGTGTTCGCCAATCTGATCGACAATGCCATCTCCTTCTCGCCGCCCGGCGGCACGGTGCGGATCGCCGGGGGCAATGACGGCGACCTGGTCGAGATCGAGGTGGTCGACGACGGCCCCGGCGTGCCGCCCGAACAGCGCGAGGCGGTGTTCCGCCGCTTCCATTCGGTGCGACCGGGCGACGAGGCGTTCGGACGACATTCCGGCCTTGGCCTTGCCATCGCGCGGACCATCGTCGAAGGGCATGGCGGTATGATCGCCGCCGAATCACGCAGGGACCACCGCGAAGGCGCGCGCTTCGTCGTGCAGTTGCCGGTGGCGGGCGCATGAGCGACGATCCCCCGCAACCCATCCATGCCTGCTGCATCGCGATCGACGGGCGCGGCGTGCTGATCGCCGGGCCGTCGGGGTCGGGCAAGTCCGACCTGACGCTGCGATTGATCGATGCGGGCGCGGCGCTGGTCAGCGACGATTACACGATCGTCTCGGTGCGGGACGGAGGGCTCTTCGCCACCCCGCCCGACACGATCGCCGGACGGATCGAGGTGCGCGGGATCGGCATCGTCGAACGTCCGTTCGTGCAAGACGTGCCGGTGGCGCTGTGGGTCGAGGCGGGCACCCCCGACCGCCTGCCCGAGCCCGCCACCCGGTCGATCGCCGGCATCGCCCTGCCCGCCTTCACGCTGTCGCTGCTCGAGGCATCGGCGCCGGCGCGTATCCGCCTCATGCTCGACGGGATAGTCTAATGCAGCATGCTTCCATCCTGCTGGTCACCGGCATGTCCGGTGCTGGCAAGTCGACGGTGCTCAAGACGCTGGAGGACAGCGGGTGGGATATCGTCGACAACCTGCCGCTACGCCTGCTCGGCAATCTGATCGCCGCCAGTCCTGCCGATGCCGACCGGCCGCTCGCCCTCGGGATCGGGACGCGCACCCGCGGCTTCGATGCCGAACAGATCGTTGCCGCGATCCGCGCCCGGCCCGACTTTGGCGTCAGCGTGCTGTTCCTCGACAGCAGCCAAGCCGAGCTGGAGCGGCGCTATAACGAGACGCGGCGGCGCCACCCGCTGGCGCTCGATCGCACCGCCGCCGACGGGATCGAGAGCGAGCGCGAGGTGCTGGAGCCACTGCGCGCCTTTGCCAACCGGCTGCTCGACACCACCAATTTCAGCCGCGCCGACCTGGCGCAATGGACGCGCGAGACCTTTGCCGAGCCGGACAGCAGTGCGCCCGTCCTGTCGGTGCTGTCGTTCGGGTTTTCGCGGGGTGTGCCGCGCAACGCCGATATCGTGCTCGACATGCGCTTCCTGCGCAATCCGCATTGGGACCCGGTGCTGCGGCCGGGCACGGGGCTGGACGCCGACGTCGCCGATTATGTGAAGGCCGACCCCGCCTATGATGCGGCGATCGCGTCGTTCGAGACGATGCTGCTGACGCTGCTCCCCCGTTATCAGGCGGAGGGCAAATCCTATGTCACGATCGCGTTCGGCTGTACCGGCGGACGGCACCGGTCGGTCCATGTCGCCGAGCGGATGGGGGCATGGTTGCGTACCCGGGGATTTTCGCCCACGATACACCATCGCGACCTCGGCTCCGCGCCGCAGGATTCGCTCGAAGGCGTGAAACGGGCGCCATGACGGATGTGGGAACGACGACGAACATGATCGGCTTGGTTTTGGTGACGCACGGCCGTCTTGCGCAGGAGTTCGTCGTGGCGATGGAGCATGTCGTCGGCCCGCAGGAGCGGATCGAGACGGTGTGCATCGGTCCCGAGGACGACATGGAGGAACGCCGCGCCGACATCGCCAAGGCGATCGCCGCGGTCGATACCGGACAGGGCGTGATCGTGCTGACCGACCTGTTCGGCGGCACGCCCAGCAACCTCGCCATCTCGCTGATGGAAACCGGCCGGGTGGAGGTGATCGCGGGCATCAACCTGCCGATGCTGATCCGGCTGGGCGGCGCGCGCAAGGCGATGAAGGTCGCCGAAGCCGTCGCCGCCGCGCGCGAGGCGGGGCGCAAGTACATCTCGGTCGCGTCCGAAGTGCTGGGCGAGGCCGCGGCATGACCGTCACCCGCACCGTGCAGATCACCAACCGCCGCGGACTGCACGCACGCGCCTCGGCCAAGTTCGTGACGATGGCCGCCGCGCAGCCGATCGAGGTCAACGTCGAAAAGGACGGATCGCGCGTCACCGGCACGTCGATCATGGGGCTGATGATGCTGGGCGCCGCGAAGGGCGACCATATTACGATCAGCGCGAGCGGCGACGGTGCGGAAGCGGTGGTGGGGCAGTTGGCGCAGCTGGTCGAGGATCGGTTCGGCGAGGATTGAGGGGGGCTCGGCTCTCCCTTCGTCACCCCGGCCCCATACGTCATCCCGGCGAAGGCTGGGATCTCCCCTTGATAGCATGCGGCCGGAGCCGCTTGAGGCCCCAGCCTGCGCTGGGGCGACGCTTGTTTCAGGGGGAGAAAAAGGGCGAACCGTCAGCCACAAATTTTTAGGGGTGGCCGCCCCCTCCCCCCGGCCATAGGCCCGGCGCGATGACCATGCCGAGCAAAGCGGCGCTCGACGCCCTGACCGAAAAGGAAAAGCAGACGCTGCGCCTGATCGTGCGCGGGCATGATGCGAAGTCGGTCGCGGTCACGCTGGGGCTGTCGGTGCACACCATCAACGAGCGATTGCGCGATGCCCGGCGCAAGCTGGCCGTGTCGAGCAGCCGCGAGGCGGCGCGGCTGTTGCTGGATGCCGAGACCCCCGAAAATCTGGGGGACACAAGGATCGGGGACGACGGGCACGCCGCGGCGAACGATGTGGAGCAGGCGCCGGTCGACGGCGCGGGAACGGCGCGTCGCCGCTTGCCCCTTTTGATCGGAGTGATGCTCATGACCTTTGCCCTCGGCCTGCTGGCCCTCGCGCTCGTACCCGGCACGACACAGGCGCCGCCCGCGGCGACGACCGCCCCTGCCACCCCGGCGCCCGATGCCGCGCGCGCATTCCTCGAACTGGTCGATGCCGGCCGGTGGGACGCCAGCTACGCCCGGTTCGGCGCCGCGTTTCGCAAGATCAACAGCGAACAGGTGTGGAGCGAGGTATCGCAGCGCGTCCGTCCGCCGCTGGGCGCATTGGTGTCGCGCACCGTCCTCAGCCGCGAAACGATCCCCGTGCCCCCCGCCGGCGTCGAGATGATCAAGTTCCGCACCCGCTTCACGGTCGGCGGGGACAAGGTGGAGACGGTGACGCTGAACCAGGAAGGTGGCGACTGGAAGGTCGTCGGGGTGACGATCGAGTAGGGCGTGTCGGGATGGCAGGAGCAGCGGCGCGGGTTACCCCCGCAGCCGCCGCTCTTCCTCCACCATGTAATCACGTGTCAGCGGCAGGGTCAGGCGGTTGCGGCTGAGCTGGACCTGATAGTTTACCATGCCGCCATGGCGGAACGCCGCCGCGGCGCCCGCGAGGTAGAAGGTCCACATGCGGTAGAAGGCGTCGTCGTACAGCGCGACGATGGCGTCCTTCGCCGCGACGGTGCGGTCGTACCACTGGTCGATGGTCAGCGCGTAATGGACGCGCAGCACCTCGATATCGGTCGCGATCAGCTTCGTGCCCTCGTACCCACGCACGATTTCCGACAACGCCGGGTTGTAGCCGCCGGGGAAGATGTACTTGGTGGTGAAGGTGTCGGTGACGCCCGGTACGCCCATCCGGCCGATGGTGTGGAGCAGCATCACGCCGTCGTCGCTCAGCAGTTCGCGACACTGGCGGAAGAACGCGCCGTAATGCGCCGGGCCGACATGTTCGAACATGCCGACCGACACGATCCGGTCGAACCGGCCGGTGACGTGGCGATAATCGATCAGTTCGAACTTCACCTTGTCGGCGACGCCTGCTTCCTCCGCGCGGCGGCGGGCGACCTTGATCTGCTCTTCGGACAGGGTGACGCCCAGCACCTCCGCCCCGGTCTTTTCGTGCAGGTACAGCGCCATCCCGCCCCAGCCGCAGCCGATGTCGAGCACGCGCATCCCGGGCTTCAGCGCCAGCTTCGCGGCGATATGCGCCTTCTTGTCCGCCTGCGCTTGTTCGAGGCCGTTGGCGGGATCGGTGAAATAGGCGCAGCTATATTGCAGGTCGGTGTCGAGAAAAAGCGCGTAGAGCCGGTCGGACAGGTCGTAATGGTGCGCGACGTTACGCTTCGACCGGCGCGCCATGTTGACGCGGTCGATGCGGTGGCGGACCGCGTCGAACAGGCGGATCGGCAGCGATGGCTGGAGCGAGCTGCCCCGCCCCCATGGCGTGTTGCCGGTCAGCAGCTCCACCAGATCGCGAATATCGCCGCGGTCGATGACGAGGTCGCCGTCCATAAACGCCTCCGCCGCGCCCAGCGCCGGATGGCGGACGATGCGACCCGCGACGCCGGCTTTGGTGAAGCGGATCGCGACGTCGGGCAAGGCGGGGTCAGGGGTGCCGAAGGTGACGGTGCGTCCATCGGCATGGGTCAGGGAGAGCGTACCGCGGCGGACGGTACGTGCGAGAAACGTGTCGATCAGAGCCATGGCTCGGTCCGATACGGACGGATTGTGGCAAGCGATGGGCGGTTTTCGGTCGAGATCCTCCCCGGCACGGGGAGGATTGCGCCGCTGCGGCGTTTCGCTACACCCCCGGCCCATGCTTTCCCGCCTGCGCGATCGCCCGTGGACCACCGCCCTGCTGATCGCGGGGTTCGCGCAGTTGCTGTTCATGTGGGGTCTGGGGCGGCCGGGGAAGCTGTCGTTCGACGAGGTGCATTACGTGCCCGCCGCGCGGACGCTGCTGGCGCTCGCCTATCCGGTGAATACCGAACATCCGCTGGTCGCGAAGGCATTCATCGCCGCCGGGATTGCGCTGTTTGGCGACAATCCGTGGGGCTGGCGGATCATGGGGACGCTGGCCGGGACTGCGACCGTTCTGGGCGTGTTCGCGTGCCTGCAGCTGCTGTTCCGACGAACGCATGTGTCGGCGTTCGGCGCCGCCATGGTGGTCCTGAACCAGACGCTGCTGATCGAAGCGCGCACCGCGATGCTCGAAGTGTATCTGGGCGCGTTCACCACGCTGGCCATCGCGGCGCTGTTGTGGTCGATGCGCGGGCGACCGGTTCCGCGACTGGCGCTGTCGGCGGTGCTGTTCGGGTTGGCGGTGGGGGTCAAATGGGCTGCGGTGCCCTATGTCGCCGGTGCCGGGCTGTTGCTGATATGGGGCAAGAGCGATGGGCGCGATTACTGGCCGGGGCTGCCGCTGTTCCCCGCGCTGGCGCTGTTCGGGGCGGTCAGCATCGCGACCTATTTCGCGACCTTTGCCCCGGCGTTCTTCTACGCCCAGGACCCGCTGACGCTGGCACGGCTGATCCCGTTCCAGCGCGAGATGTACGAGCGGCAGACGCAGATCCTCGCCCCCCACCCCTATCAGTCGAGCTGGTGGAGCTGGCCGCTGCTGATCCGGCCGATCTGGTATTTTTACGAACCCGATAACGGCGTGCAGCGCGGCGTGCTGCTGCTCGGCAATCCGGCGATCATGTGGGGTGGGTTGGTCGCGGTGTGGGCGTGCCTGTGGGCTGGGTTCCGGCGGCGGGCACCGGCACTGGTCGGGGTCGGGCTGCTGTGGGTTGGGTCGCTGGCGGTGTGGGCGGTGATCCCCAAGTCGCTGGGCTTTTATTATTACTACCACTTGCCCAGCATCTGGCTGTGCATGGCGCTGGCCGGGGCGTTCCATGCGTGGGGGCGCGGACGGTTCGCGCGGGGCGACGAATGGTTTGCGCTGTTGGCGATCGTGCTGTTCGTGTATTTCTACCCGATCATCTCGGCAGCGTCGCTGGACGGGCCGCAGGCGTTCAATCGGTGGATGTGGTTCGATAGCTGGCGGTAAGGTAGGTTCGCGGGAAACCCCTCAAGCCCCCCGCTTCCGACCGTACCGCCCCCACGTAAACCGCGACGACAGCGCAAAATTCCACACCGCGCCGACCACGATCCCCGCCAGTGCCGGCAACGCCCATGCTCCCCCGCGCACGTCGTACAGGAACGCCGCGACGCCGACATTGGCGACCGCGCCGACCGAACACACCGCGCAGAACGACACCCAGCCGTCGACCAGCGCCCTTGCCCCCCGCAGGCGGCGGTCGCGATAGGTCAGCAGGTTGTTGAGGAAGAAGTTGAACGTCATCGCCATCACCGTCGCGACGATCGTCGCCGCGATGAACCCGACACCCAGTTCGAGACACAGCGCCAGCGCCGCCAGATGCACGATCGCCCCCGCGGCACCGATCGCGGAGAACATGACGAAGCGCACCGGCACCACCCGCCCGAACATCCGGTCGTACAGCGCGATCAGATATTCGAGCGCGACGACATGGTCGAGCTTGCTTTCCCCCACCGCACGGGTGCGGAAGACATAGGGGAGTTCGGCGAACTTCAGCGGCTGCGGTGCTGCGGTGAGGATGTCGAGCAGGATCTTGAACCCGATTCCCGACAGGCGCGGCACGACGCTGCGCACCACGCTGCCCCGGATCATGAAGAAGCCGCTCATCGGGTCGGACAGATCAGCCTTCAGCACGCGGCGCGACAGGCGGGTGGCGAGCGCCGACTTGGCCACCCGGTCGGCATCCCATGCCCCGGTCCCGCCGCCGGCGACGAACCGCGATCCGATCACGAGGTCGAGGGCCGGGTCGGCGGTCAGCGCCGCCGCCATGCGCGGCAGCAGCGCCTCGTCATGCTGCAGGTCGCCGTCGATCACCGCGACCAGCGGCGCGGCGGTGGCGCACATCCCCTCGATACAGGCGGTCGACAGGCCGCGCCGGCCAATGCGCTGGATCACGCGGATGCGTGGGTCGTGGCGGGCGATCTCCCGTACCGCGTCGGCGGTCCCGTCGGGGCTGTCGTCATCGACGAAGATCGCTTCCCACGCGATGCCCGCCAGCGCCGCGTCGAGCGCGGCGACGAGCAGCGGTACGTTGCCGCATTCGTTGAAGACGGGGACGACGATGGCGAGGTCGAGGGGGGTCATATCGGCCCTACCGTACCCCCGCGCAGGCGGGGGTCCAGAGCCACAGGCGATGTCGTTCGTGGCACTGTATCCCCGCCTGCGCGGGGATACGGTAGCGTCCGCGGCTCACAACCCCGCCAGCACCGCGTTCGTCATATCCTCGGTCGTCGCCGTCCCGCCCAGATCGGGCGTGCGATACCCCGCGACCAGTGCCGCGGTGACCGACGCCTCGATCCGGTCCGCCGCATCCGCCATCCCCAGCGAATGGCGCAGCATCATCGCCGCCGACAGGATCGTCGCCAGCGGGTTCGCCTTGCCCTGCCCGGCAATGTCGGGCGCGGAACCATGGATCGGTTCGTACAGCCCCTTCTTGTCCTGATTGATCGCGGCCGAGGGCAGCATGCCGATCGATCCGGCGCACATGCTCGCCTGATCCGACAGGATGTCGCCGAACAGATTGCCGGTCACGATCACGTCGAACTGGCCCGGATTGCGCACCAGCTGCATCGCGGCATTGTCGACATACATGTGGGTCAGCGCGACATCGGGATAGTCGGCCGCGACCTCGATCACCACGTCGCGCCACAGCTGCGAGGTTTCGAGGACGTTGGCCTTGTCGACCGAACACAGCTTGTGGTTGCGGGTGCGCGCCGTGTCGAACGCGACGCGGGCGATGCGGGCGACCTCCGCCTCGTCATAGCGCATCAGGTCGTGACCCTCGCGCAGGCCGTCGGCGGTCGTGCCGCGGCCCTTGTCGCCGAAATAGACGTCGCCGGTCAGCTCGCGCACGATCACCATGTCGATCGCGGCGGCGACTTCGGGGCGCAGCGCCGAGGCGTCCTCCAGCCCGGCGAACAGCTTGGCCGGACGGAGATTGGCGAACAGGCCCAATGCCTTGCGCAGGCCGAGGATCGCCTGTTCGGGGCGATGCTCGCGCGCGACATTGTCGAATTCGGGATCGCCGACCGCGCCGAACAGCACCGCATCGGCTTGGCTGGCGAGATCGAGCGTGGCAGGCGGCAGCGGATGGCCGTGCGCCCGATACGCCGCACCGCCGACCGGTGCCTCCTCGAACGTCAGACCCAGATCGAGCGCGTCCAGCACCCGGCGCGCCGCCGCCACCACTTCCGGTCCGATCCCGTCGCCGGGCAATATCGCGATCAAAGGCATCATATCATCCATGGTTCGCGCACGAAGATTGCGCGCGGACGCTCCTGCCCCAAGCCGCCACGGTCACGCAACCGTCCTTTTCAATCGCTCGACCAGCCGGCTGCGCGCCGCCAGTACGTCCTGCCCCTTCAGCCCCAGCAGGTCGCGCGACAGGAAATGGCCCGACAGCGCCAGCCCGTCGAACGCCGCGTCCCAACCGGCCGGCCCGCCCGCGATCAGGAAGGCGGGCAGCGGCAGCAGCCGGTGTTCCAGCCCCACCGCCGCCGTGCGCGACACCGCGCCGCCGCTCTTGGGACTGACATGGGTCAGGTCGTCCGCCGTCCCGGTCGCGACGCATTCGTCGAGCGACAGCCCGAAGCCCAGCTCGGACAGGATCAGCAGCTCGGTCCGCACCAGCCCGCCGACCCAGTCGCGCGCGCCCGGCGCCGCCGCGATCGCCGCGAACAGCCCGTCGAGTGCGGCGTGGATGCGGGGATAGGGCTGCGCCTCGGGCAGCGCATAGGCGGTCAGCGCACACATCCAGTCGATCGCGGCGGCGGCCAAGGGCTCGGCGAACAACGGCGCGCGGCTCTCGACCAGTTCGACGGTCAGCGCCGCCAGCTGCGTATCGGTCCGCGCCCGCCAGTCGCCGCGGATCAGGTTGCCGGGTTGCAGGATCGGCCGGATCGCCCGACTGCGCCCACCGCGGACATAGCCGGGCTGGACGCCGGCGTTCTCGGTCAGCGCCCGCACGATCGCGCCATGCTCGCCGTGCGGACGCGCGGAGAGCAGGATCGCGGTGGTGGTCAGGTGCATGCGGTGGGTTTAGCAGGGGATCGCAGGCGGGCGTAACCGCAATCGATCAGCGATCGGCCGAAACACGTTGGCTGGCGCGGAATACCCGTTCCGATCGCCTTGCATTCCGTAGCGCCGTCATCCGCCGGCCTTCGATCGCCATCGTCGCAATCGCACTCAGCACGACACCCATCAAGACCAATCCGATTGCCCCGTCATAGCCGAACGGCTCCAGCAGGAGCGCTGGCAGGCCGAGCAGGATCAGCGGGATACAGGCCAGCAACCGATGCCGCACGGTTTGCGAACCGATCCATCCGGCCCTGATCCATTCCCGATCGGCCATGCGAACCACGCGTCGGAACATCGACGTCCCCACTGACCAATGCCTGCCTGACAGTTGTACCACGGGTGAGCCAACTTCCAAGCGGGCGATAGGCCTGTCGTCATTCCCGCGCAGGCGGGAATCCATACACGCCGACGTTGGCGATCGGCCCCCAGCGTTGCGGGTAGCGCTTTCCTACACGACCATGGCCATGCCATCGTCCGGGCGACTCTTTCTATCGGGGGAGGTATCCAAGCGGCTGTGGGCACGACCGGCCGGGTTTGATCCCGATTACAGCGCACGTCATCCCAGCCTTCGCCGGGTGACGTTTCGATGGAAGGGATACTGCGTACGCAACGCGCACGAGTGTGAACTTAGTGAACTTTGGCTCGCGCTACCCCCGCCGCACTCGCGCCACCAGCGGCCCGACGACCGGCCAGTCGCGCGCCTGCTTCACCCGCGCCACGCCCCCGTCGAACGCCCGAAGCGCCCCGACTGTCGCCCGGTTGCCCAGTGTCCCGCGCAGCAGCAGCAGGTCGGCGCACGGCGTCCCCCCGGTCGCGAACTGCCGCTTGTGCTGGCCTTCGCCCTCGGTGAAATCGAACCGCTGCGCCGCCGGTTCGGCGAAGAGGGTGCGGAACGCCTCCATATGCAGCACGCTGCCCGGCGACCATTCGCTCCACGCCGGGTCGTGGCCGACATAGTCGTAGCGGACGTCGCCGTCGGTCATCGGGCAATAGAGATAGGCGATCGGCGTGCCCCCGACGAACAACAGCCAGCCAAACGCTTCGCCCGCAGCGCCCTTACCCTGCATCGCGGCGCGGAAGGCCATGGTGTCGGGCAGGCCGGCGCCCAGCAGCTTTTCCTGATAGGTCCGCGCCGCGACCCGGCGGGCCATGCCGTGAAACTCGGCCATTTCGGCCGGGCTGCGATAGATGCGGACGTCGAGGGTACCGTCATTCGCTTCGGCCAGCTTCTTCGTCTTGCGCTTGAGGCCGGAGCGGGCATTGCCCGACAGGCCGGCGAACCACGCGTCGAACCCGGTGGTCAGGTCGGTGTGATAGCGGGTGTAGCGCTGCCGGACGAAGGCGATGGGCGTCGTCGACAGCATCGCATCGACCAGCGGTTCGGGCAGCGAGGTTACCGACCAGCCATCGGCCCCCTTCGGCAGCGGCGGCAGCGTGGGTGCTTGGCCCGACAGCACGTCGCGCAGTTCGAGCGGCACGCGGACCAGCCGGCGGCGGACCGAGAACAGCGTGCGCGCGCCGATCTGAAACTTCAGCGGCCAGCGTTCGGCGACGGTCACGCCGCGCGTTCCTCGACCATGTTCGACCAGAGCTGTTCGACCTGCCGCCAGCGCGTGCGCAGCGGGCTGGCAGGGAGCGGGCGGTCGTCCTGCCCCAGCCGCAGCGCGGGACGGTCGCGGAAATGGGTGGTCGGCAGCGTGTCGGCATGCGCCGCCAGTGTCGCGCACAGCGCCTCGAACCGGCGGACATGGATGCGGTTGGCGCGCGTGCCCTGTCGGTTGGCGAGTTCGAAGCCGTGGCTGACGATCGTCACCGCGGCATGATCGTTGGCGGCGGCATGGGCGAGCGCGGCGCGCATCTCGGTGGCCGACAACGCGCAGATCTGGAAATGCCGCCGCCCGCCGCCGGGAATGGCGATGGTGGTGACCGGCAGTTCGACGAGCCCGCGATGTGCGATCGGCGCGATCAGCTCGGGCGGCAGGGTGATCGCGCTGGGCCACGGATGGTGCGCGCCGTTGTGGCTGCTGTCATAGGCGAAGCCAAGTGCCGCCAACGCGTCGAGCGTGGTGTCGTTGGCGCTGTAGCTGCCCGCGCGGAACGCGACCGGGTCGGGCGCCCCCGCCGCACGCAGCAGGTCGCGGGCCTCGCCCAGCAGGTCCTGTTGTTCCTGTCGCGACAGGTCGACCAGTTCGAACGCCCCATGCGCCTGCCCGCGATCGCCAACCGCCGCGCCGACCCAATTGGGGTGCAGGTGCAGTTGCACCTCCTGCCCCGCCGCCAGGATCGCCCCGACCGTCGGCGCGATCGCGTTCATGCCATAGAGGCGCGCGGGCAGCGGATCGACGAAGAAGCACGCCTTCAATCCATGCGCGCGCAGTCGCTCCAGCTGCCACGTCACCCCGACCCCGGCGGGTTCGAGCGAGCGGGCGACGACCGTATCTGCCGACAGATCGGTGGCATGGTGCCGCCACATCAATTCGGTGTCGATGGTGAGGAAAACCGGCGTCGCCATGGGCACGTCCTGCACGATTGCGCGTAAAAATCCCATGAAGGGCGGGGCGCGACCGGAGAATAATTTGTACGTAGCGGACCAAACTAGCGTTAACCACCGCATCCCGCACGCCGCGCATATCGTTATCATATCGAAACTATCCCACCCCGCAAAATGCGGGAAACCGGGGTTTGCGCAGCGGAACAGGAGTGGCAGACACCTCGTTGGCGGGCGTAACATTATTACCGGAGGGCTGGATGATCGACGACATCGACCGAACCGACGCCATTTTCCTCGTCGCACGGCATGGGCGCGAGGCACCGAAGGTCGCGGGATCGCGCAGCGCCTGCGCGGTCAACCGCGGCGACGCGGGCGAGGCACGCCGCTGGCGCGCGATCCGCAGTTTCATCCAGCGGGGGATCGGGTGACGTCCGTCTCTTGATGGTATAGTCGCCCCAGCGGAGGCTGGGGCCTCCTGCGGCGAGGAGAGTGGCCCTTTTACCGGGGGACCGCAGCCTGCGCTGGGGTGACGCTTGTGGCGAACGAGCAGTGACTTAGCCCGGCGTTCCCGCCCAGTCGTTCCACTCCGCGATCGCCGCCGCCGTCTCCGCACGCAGCCCGGCCTGCGCCGCTTCGTCGATCGCCCGGCGTAGCGCAGCATGACACGTTGCGACGACGTCAATCCCCGCCGCCTGCGCCCGCGCGACCAGATCGGTGTCGAGCGCCACCTCAGCGGGCGTGGAAGAAGTCATAGACCCCCTGCGCCATGGCCTTGCTGACCCCCGGCGCCTTCTGCAGATCCTCAAGACTGGCGTTGCGCACCGCGCGGGCGGTGCCGAAGTGCATCAGCAGCGCCTTCTTCCGCGCCGGACCGACGCCGGGCACGTCGTCGAGCGGACTGGCGCCGATCGCTTTCGACCGCTTGTCGCGGTGCGCGCCGATGACGAAGCGGTGGACCTCGTCACGCAGCCTTTGCAGATAGAACAGCACCGGCGAATTGACCGGCAGCGTCAGTTCGCGCCCGTCCATCAGGTGGAATACCTCGCGCCCGTCGCGGCCATGATGCGGCCCCTTCGCGACGCCGACCATGCACACGTCCTCGATGCCGAGGTTTTCGAGCACCGCCTTGGCCGCGCTCAGCTGCCCCTTGCCGCCGTCAATCAGCACGAGGTCGGGCCAGCCATTGCCGTCGCGGTCGATCTCGCGATCGGGATTCTCCTCCTGCGCGCGGGCGAAGCGGCGGGTCAGCACCTCCTTCATCATCGCGAAGTCGTCGTTGGTCTGCGCCTGCTTGATGTTGAACTTGCGATACTGGCCCTTGCGGAACCCTTCGGGCCCGGCGACGACCATCGCCCCCAGCGCGTTCGTCCCCTGAATATGGCTGTTGTCGTAGACCTCGATCCGGTTCGGCGGCCCTTCCAGTTCGAACAGCTCGGCGACCTCGCGCAGCAACTTTGCCTGCGTGGTGGACTCGGCGTTGCGGCGTTCGAGGGCTTCCTCCGCGTTGCGCTTGGCCTGATCGAGCAGGCGGCGGCGCACCCCGCGCTGCGGCACCGACAGCGCGACCTTGAACCCGGCGCGCTCGGCCATCGCCTCGGCCAGCACCTCGCCCTCGACCAGTTCGCGGTCGACGAAGACGTTGCGCGGCGGCGGGACCTCTTCGTAGAATTGCATCAGGAAGGCGGACATGACCTCGTCCTCGGGCACGTCGTTGGTGTGCGCGGGGAAGAAGCTGCGATGGCCCCAATTCTGGCCGCCGCGGATGAAGAACGCCTGGATGCCGATCGTCCCTTCGCGGCACGCCATAGCGAAGATATCGGCATCGCCGACGCCGTCGGCGTTGATCGCCTGGCTGCCCTGAATAAAGGTGAGCGCCTTCAGCCGATCGCGCAGCACGGCGGCCAGCTCGAAATCCATCGCCTCCGCCGCCGCCTGCATCTGCACGCCCAGCTTCGCCTGCACCTTGGTCGACTTGCCGCCGAGGAAGTCCTTCGCGTCCGAAATCAGTTCGGCATAGGCCGGCGCGTCGATGCGGCCGACGCAGGGGGCCGAACAGCGCTTGATCTGGTACAGCAGGCACGGCCGGTCGCGCGTCTTGAAGAAGCCGTCGGTGCAAGAGCGCAGCAGGAACAGCTTCTGCAGCGCGTTCAGCGTCTGCGTCACCGACCCTGCGCTGGCAAAGGGACCGTAATAATTGCCCTTCGCCCGCCGTGCGCCGCGATGTTTCTGGATACGCGGAAAGTCGTGGTCGGCGCGCAACAGGATGAACGGGAACGACTTATCGTCGCGCAGCAGGACGTTATAGGGCGGGCGGTAGCGCTTGATCAGCTGCGCTTCGAGCAGCAGCGCCTCCGCCTCGTTATTGGTCGTGACGATGGTCATCGACCGCGTCTGTGACACCATGCGCTGCAACCGCTTGGTCAGGCGCGATACCTGGGTGTAATTGGCGACGCGGTTCTTGAGCGCGCGCGCCTTGCCGACATACAGCACCTCGCCGCGCGCATCCTGCATGCGGTACACGCCGGGGCGCGTTGGCAGCGTCGCCAGCACGTTGCGGATCGCGGCGACCCCGGCGTCAAGGTCCGGCGCGTCCGACCCGCGCACGGTGAAGCTGGCCTTGTCCTCGTGGAAGCGATTGGGGGCGTTGGGGGTTTCCGACATCGGGTGCGATTTAGGAGATGGCGGGCGGTTGCGCCAGACGGGGCGCGATCACGCCGCGCCGCGCGCGTCATCCCAGCGCAGGCTGGGATCTCTCGCGACCTCTTGCCGCGTGCTTGCAACGGGGAGGCCCCAGCCTGCGCTGGGGCGACGTACGTGGCGGCGGAACGAGGCCTGTCACCCCGCCCGCGCCGCTGCGATGATCCTGAGCCCGCGGACCGCATCGGCCGGGTCGACCGGCACCTCGCCCTCGCCACGGATCGCATCGCGCATCGCGCGGTAATAGCCACGCCAGTCGCCCGCCTCCGACCGCACCGGGCGCGATGCGCCCTCGCCGTCGGTCAGCACGCCCCATTGCGCGTCGGGCTCGATGCCATAGCCGCTGTCGGTCGGCATGCCGCCGGCGCGCAGCACCGCCTCCTGCGGATCGATGCCGTATTTGACGAAGCTGCCCTTCGTCCCGTGGAGCGCGAAGCGGGGGCGCGGGGCGGCGACCAGCGAGGCCGAACCGATCGTCACGCGGCGCTGGCCATAGCGCAGCACGATCTCGAAATAATCGTCGACGCCGGCGGCGGGACGCTGCGTCAGCACGTCGCCCGCGACCGCGCCGGGCATGCCGAACAGGCGGATCGCCTGATCGATCATATGGGGCCCGAGATCATTCAGCAGCCCGCTGCCCGGCCCACCCTCCTCGCGCCAGCCGGGCTTGATCGCGGGGCGGAACCGGTCCCAGCGGAACTCGGCGAGCAGGACTTCGCCCAATGCCTCCTCGCGCAGCAGGCGCTCGACGGTCAGGAAATCGCTGTCCCAGCGGCGATTGTGGAACACGCTGAGCAACCGCCCGCTGCCGCGCGCCAGCTGGACCAAAGCGACCGCATCGGCATCGTTGGTGGCGAGCGGCTTGTCGACGACCACATGCCGCCCGGCGGCCAGTGCCGCCTGTGCCAGCGGGGCGTGGCTGTCATTGGGGGTTGCGACGACGATCAGGTCGAGGCTGTCGTCGGCGATCAGCGCTTCGGGATCGGCATGGCGCACCGCCTGCGGAAAGCGATCGATCGGGCGCGACGTGGCGATCGCCGCCAGTTCCATGCCCTCGACGCTCGCGACCAGCGGCGCGTGGAACGACGCGCCGGCCAGGCCGAACCCGATCAGGCCGACGCGCACCATGTCAGTTCAGCTTCGCCAGTTCGGCCGAAACCTTTGCGACCTGTTCGTCGGTGATCCGGCCATTGGCATAGGGCTGGACCTGCTTCAGGCTCATACCCTTGAACATCGCATAGGATTCATGCGCGAGCATGCCGGGGAAGGTCGCGTCGAGGATCGCCTTGCCCTTCGGATTCGCGGCGATGGTTTCGATGCTGCTGTCGATGGTCAGCTTGCCGGCAGCGGCGGGGGCCGGCGCAGGGGCCGGTGCGGTTTGGGCAGTGGCCGCGATCGGCATCGCCAGCAGCGCGGCGGTCATCAGGAACTTCATGCAATCCCTCCATGGGCTTGGACGCCCGTGCAGGGACTTAGCGCCCCACCCCGCCGCCGCCAAGCGTGAGGTCGTCAGATGCCAAGACCGCGCCGTATCCCCGCGCAGGCGGGGATACGGGACCAAGACCACGACGCCGGTCCGCTGGGCACTGAACCACCGCCTGCGCGGGGGTACGGGCAGCGTGCCGACAGCCTCACCCTGCGCGCTTCAACCAGCCATGCATCTCCATCCACTTGGCGAAGGCGTCGAACCAGCCGGTGCTGGTCGTCGGCTTCTGATACATGCCGAAGCCGTGCCCGCCCTGTTCGTACAGGTGGAACTCGACCGGCCGCTTCGCCGCCTTCCACGATTCGATCAGGCCGAAACCGCTGTTGGCGAAGAACGGATCGTCGGCGGCGAGGGCGACGAACAGCGGCGGGGCGTCGGCAGGCACGCTGGCGGCGGCAAGCGGGCCATAGACGTCGCCGATGAACGCCGGCTTCGCCTGATTCGACGACAGGGTCGTCGCCATCGTCAGCATCGCGCCCGCCGAAAAGCCGATCATGCCGATACGGTTGGGATCGACCTTCCACTGGGCCGCGCGCGAGCGGATCAGCATGAAGGCGGCGTCGGCGTCGGCGATCTGCGGCGCCAGTGCATTGGCCGCCGCCGCAGGGTTCGGCCGCGGGCGGGCTACGGTGCCAGAGAACATCTCGCGCATCGACCGTTCGAACCCGGCCATGTCGGCTGGCGTCTGGTTCAACCGGTACTTCAGCACGAACGCCGCGACGCCGCGATCGGCCAGCGCCTTGGCGACGTCCCAGCCCTCATTCTGCATCGACAGCGTGCGAAAGCCGCCGCCGGGCGCGACGATGACGGCGGTGCCGTTCGCCTTGGCCGGATCGGGCAGGAACGGGGTCAACGTCGCATCGGTGACGTTGCGGGCGAAGACGCTGCCATATTGCTGGTGCCACGCTTCCTTCGCCTTGGCGGCGGGCAGCGTGCCGGTTTTGAGCGGGATCGCGGTCGGCTGCGCCGGGGTCGCAATCGGCTCCATCCTGTCGCTTTGCGCCACTGCCGGCGTGGCGGTGGCGACGATCGCCGCGCCGATCGCCCAGCCGAACGCACGTCTTCCGTAGATTGCTCGCATGTCCCTCTCCCTGTGTTATCCGGTGAGTATTGGAGCGACCCAGCGCGTTGTCCAACGATTCTTGTTAGCGGTAACGGCGCTATACGCCTGTTACCGTATCCTGCCTGCGCACGGATACGGTTGGGGCGTGATGCTAAGCCTGCGCGAACAGCTTGGTCCCGACGACGCCGACCACGATCAGTACCATGAACCCGGCCTGCACCGGCGCGATCCGTTCGCCGAACAGCATCGCGCCGCCAATGATGACGCCGACCGCACCCAGCCCCGTCCACACCGCATAGGCGGTGCCGGCCGGAATGCCGCGCATCGCCAGCGCCAGCAGCCCCATGTTCACGAACGACAGGGTGATCGGCACAGCGGACGCAGCGAGCGTTCCCTGCCCCGCCGCCCATTTCAGGCTCAATGCCCAGATGATCTCACACACGACCGCAACCGCGAGAATGGCCCATGCCATATCGCTTGTCTCCATTTGCGGGCTCGAAGAGGAAGGGCACGGCCGGAAACCCGAAAGAGGCCGTGCGGCAACTCAGTCCAGCGGCGGACCGAACCGGTTGGGTCCGGGATCGCTCGGCCGGCACAGCTGCACGACCAGGACAATTAGCGCCACCAGATAGGCGATGTTGTTGCCGAACAGCAGCGCGAACGGTGCCATGTCGGGTACGACGCCCGGTTGCCCGATCTGGTCGAACATCAACCCGAACGCTATCATGCCGGTGACCAGAAACGGCAGCGGCAACAGTCCCCACCATCCCCGGCGTCCCGCATCATGCAGTCGCCGGACGACCGACGCCGCGAGGAACAGGACCGACAGCAATCCGACGACCGCAACCAGCGGCACGAACCAGCGCATCGGTTCCATCATCAACTCGGGCGGCACCGGCCCGTCGATCTGCATCGAATAATGGTCCGGTCCCGACGTGACCGTCGTGCGTTCCGGATGCGACTGCGCGAACGCCGCCATGTTGCGGGCGATGCCGACGACCACCGGCACGCCGGCCACCATTCCGGCGATCATGTTGCCGACCATCACGCATGCGACCCACGGCCAGAACAGCCGGCGCGGCTCACGACCGGACCAGCGGGTCAGCCGCGTCAGCTGAAACCGCGGGGTCCGGTGCGGCGGCATCAGTTCAGGCGGCTACCGCCCAGACCGGCAATGGTCCGGTCGACCAGCGCGCGGTCGGCGTCACCCGACAGGTGCGTCGCGATCAGCGTGCTGGCGGCCTTAGCAGCGGCATCGGCGGCGGTCGCGCGGACCTCGGCGATGGCGGCGCGTTCGGCGGCGGCGATCTTGTCGGTCGCCATCTTGGCACGGCGCTGCGTCAGGTCGGCGGCGTCTGCCTCCGCCTTGGCCAGCAGGCCCTGCGCTTCGGCTTCGGCATGGGCGACCATTTCGGCGGCCTGTGCCTCGATCCCGGCGATCTTGGCGGTATATTCGTCGCGCAGCGCTTCGGCCTCGGCGCGCAGCGTGCGCGCTTCGTCGAGACGGGTGCGGATCGCCGCGATCTGTCCGTCGAGCAGGCGACCGATCACGGCGGGAACGCCCTTCACGACCAGCACGATCAGGAAGATCAGCATCGCCGCGCTGACCCATGCCGTGCCGTCGAGGCCCAGCGCGGTCGGATCGGGATGGTTGGCGCCGGTCACGCTGCCATGTTCGCTGCCGACGGCATCGCCACCGGTGCGGGGCAGGCCCTCTTCGTGGATCGCTTCGTTCAAGGTCGGGCTACCGTGTTGGGCGACAGTGGGATTAGCCATGGAGCACCGCCTTCACCGCGCCCTGCGCGTCCTGTTCGCTGACCTGCACGCCCGACACGCGCGCGACGATCGCCTGCGCGGCTTCGGCGGCGACCTGTTCGACCTGCGCCATCGCTGCCGTCCGCTGCGCGGCGATGTCGGCTTCGGCCTGGGCGACGCGCGCCTGTACGTCGGCATTGGCGGCGGCGAGGCGTTCGGCGGTCGCGGCGGCACTCTTGGCACGGGCTTCGGCCAACAGCTTCTGCGCCGCCTCGCGGCTGGCGTTTTCGCGGGTACGCCATGCCGCTTCGGTCGCGTCGGCCTGACTACGCGCCCGATCGGCGGCGGCGAGGTCGGCGGCGATACCCTGGTCGCGCTTGTCGACCGTGCCCTGCACCTTGGGCACCATGCCGAGGCCCACGACGAGGAACACGATGCCGAAGGTCAGCACCAGCCAGAAGACCTGCGACCCCCAGGTCGCGGCGAGCTGCTCGATTTGCGGCATGAAACGTCCCGTATTGGTCTGGTCGACCGGGCGCCATCGCCCGGCCGAAACCGGTCCGTCAGCCGGACCGGCGGTCCGGCGCGGGGCACCCCCCACGCCGGCGTCACGCATGTTACGCGACGAAGATCAGCAGCACTGCGACGACGAACGCCAGCAGGCCGAGAAGTTCGGCGGCGGCGAAGCCGATGAACATGTTGCCCTGCTGGCCGGCAGCGGCCGACGGGTTGCGCAGCGCGCCCTGCAGGAAGGCGGCGAAGACGTTGCCCACGCCGAGTGCGGCGAGGCCGGCACCGATGGCTGCGAGACCGGCGCCGAGGAACTTGATGGCGTCTGCTTCCATGTCGAAAACTCCCTTGGAAAAATCTGTATGTTGGTTGGGATCAGTGATGATCGTGCAGGTGCACGGCATCGTTGATGTAGAGCGAGGTCAGCAGCGCGAAGACATAGGCTTGCACGCCGGCGACCAGCATTTCGAGGGCCGACACGCCGACCATCAGCGCGAAGCTCGGTACGCTGACCAGCACGCCGATGCCCGCACCGGTGGCGGTCGAATTGATGATGAAGCCTGCCAGCACCTTCAGCAGGATGTGGCCCGCGGTCATCGCGACGAACAGTCGCAGCGCGAGGCTGAACGGGCGGACCATGAACGACACGAACTCGATCGGCGCGACCAGCAGCAGCACCGGGATCGGCGTGCCCTTCGGCGCGAACAGGCTGAAAAAGCGGAGGCCATGCTTGAACAGGCCGACGATCAGCACGATCGAGAAGCTGGCGATGGCGAGGACGCCGGTCACCGTGAAGTGGCTGGTGACGGTGAACGGGTGCAGGCCGATCAGGCCGAAGGGCAGCAGGCCGACGACGTTCGCGAACAGGATGAACATGAACAGCGAGAATACGTACGGAAGGTACTTGCGCCCTTCATGCCCGATATTCGCGGCGAGCAGCTTGTCGATGAAGCCGGTGAAGCCCTCGACCGCCATCTGCCAGCGACCCGGGATCGCCTGCTGCTTCATGCCGCCGATCATGAACACGAACAGCGCGACCGCAGCGACGATCATCCACAGCGCCGAATTGGTGAACGGCAGGACGTGATCGCCGAGCGGAATGTTGAAGATCGTCTGCACCTCGAACTGGTGCATCGGATCGATCTTGCCTGCCTGCGCCACGTCGCTTCGCCCCGATATGCCAAGGCGCCCAGGACATTTTAGTCCGGACGCCGGTTCGAAATCCTGATGATATTCCTGAACGCACTGACGATCCCGAGGGAGAGCAGCACCAGCAGGAGCCATGGCGAGGTGCCGAGCAGATAGTCGAGGGTTCCCCCGATCACCGCCCCCCCGACCATTCCACCGATCAGTTCGGCCAGCACGCGATTGCCGAGGCGGTAGTTTTTCTCTCCCGCTTCGTCGCTCGCCTGACCGGTCCGGATCGCCTCGTCCGTCTTCGCCCGTCGCAATCGCTCGTCGAGCGAGGTGATCCGGGCATCTTCGGGCAAGGGGTCTAGTCCGGGCTCGTTCTCCGCCATCATCCCTCCCTATGACCTTTCGGCCGGGCCGGAATCCGCCGGATGGCGAGCCCGCCAAGGCAGGCGCGCTTTAGGAAGGTGACGGTTTCGAGTCAACCATAGCGTTCGCGCGGAAAGCTTTCCGGACGATGAACGGGTAGGCAGTCACTTTACTCGTCGACCCACTTCCTCCTTCCCTGAATCCAGCTAAACCGATTTCGCGGTCGACACATCGGCCGCAAAGGAGGTGAGTAAAACGAGCAATGAATCAGCAATGGTCATTATCGGCATCGTAATGCTGGTGATGGCTTTCACGACCTTGGTGCTAAAAATCATCGAGGTCGCCCGCTCCAAGTAGCGGCGGGAGGGGGCCAGCCTGGCAGCTGGCCTCCGAACGCCAAAGACCCCGACTGCTGGCACAGCCGGGGTCGGAGGTGATTCAACGAACAGATGACTCAGCAGGGATTACATAGCGTGTGGGACGGAATTTTTCAATCCCTCACACGCAGCGGGGGTCGCGCTCCGGCGCGCCGCTGCCACGGGTTTCCCAAGCACCGCCCGGCGTCTTGTACTTTTCGCCCGGCTTGGTCTGGGCGATCAGATTGCAGCCGCTGACGAACGCGAACTGTTCGACGGTCGCGCCGGCCTGCGCGCCGCGGGTATAGGCCGCCTTGCGCTTGATGTTGAGGTCGGCGACCATCGCGCGCAGCTCTGCGCTGCCACCGCCGACGACGCCCAGATAGCCGTCGGGCTGCTCGCCGATCTGCCCGGCGGCGCGTGCCGCCTGATAGGCGGGATCGCGCTGGGCCCATGCGGTGCCGGCAAGCCCGGCGACCGCGACGAAGGCGGCTGCGGCAAGGCCGTATTTGATGTAAGCGTGCATGGTCAGAATATCCCCGGATTGTCCTGGATGAGCGTCTTCGCCTCACCATCGAGGCGATACACCACTTCCTGCGTGATGTTGATGTTCAAGTTGATGACGATCGGCTTGTCGGGCGCCGCCACGTTGACGCACCCGCCAGCGAGACAGGCGGTGGCGCCGATCATAAAGGCTCTGAACATCGTCACGGTGTCGGTCATGGCACAGTCTCGCTTTCGGAGGGCTGAATGGTGGTATCGAGTGGTGCGGGTGGCAAGCCCTGTTCGCGGCGGCGCTGTTCGGCCTGCAGCGCGGGCAGGTTGCGTTCGATCAGCCGCTTGGGATCGTAATAATTCTGTACCGAATCGATCAGCTGGCGGAAGGGTGCCTTGATCCGGACGTTGAAGACCAGCGGCAGCTTGGCGAGGCGGCGGATGAGGAAGTTGCTGTACGTCCCCTTCCCCTGGCTGACCCCGGCAAAACGGATCGCGGTCAGCATTTCGCCCGCCAGCGGCCCGTCCATCTCGATCGACAGGCGGCGATAGTCCATCGACTTGAGCGCCTGGAACGCGAGATTGCCCCAGAAGCCGACATCTTCCTTCGTCACCTCTCCCACATAAGACAAATTGCCCGAACCGCGCGATTGCAGCTTGCCGCCCTCGATCCGGCCGCCATTTGCGTCGAAGATCATCGGCAGCACGCCGTCGAACACGCCGGACGCATTCAAATTGTCGAAGGCGAACTGCTGCAGGAACAGCCCGCCATCGACGCCGGTGACGCGGAAGGTCATGCGCCGTTCCTGATCCTCGGCAAAGTCGAGGATGGTCGGCTCCAGCACCATTTCGCCACCGCCCAAGGGCCAGCGCCCCCCTTCGATCTGGACGCGCAACCCTTCGATCAGGCGGTAGCGGACGACGCCGTCGGTGACGGCGATGCCCGGATTGACCTCCGCTATGGTCGCGACCTGTCCGGGTTCGGTAACCATGCCGAGCAGGTCGGTGAAGCGAATCTCGCCCGCCAACCCGTTGACCGGACCGAAGGCGGCGGCGAGGTCGGCGTCGGCGGTGCGGAAGGTGCCGGTCGAGGTGACGCGCTCGGGGCTCCACGCAATGTCGCCGCGACCGGATACAGTGCCCACAACGTCGGCGACGACGCCCAGCGTCAGGCGGGTCAGGTCGTTGGGCTGGAGCGAATCGCCAAAGGTGATGCCCGGCACCGCCAGCACGGCATTGCCGCGCCCGGTGGCAAGGTCGTGAACGATGGTGACGTCGGTGACCTTCGCGCCCTTGGCCGGGTGCTTCAGCGTGCCACCGGCGCGAATGTCGTTGCCGTTCAGCGTCAGCTTGAAATCGTCGCTGCGCAGCGGTTCGAAGCGCGGTTCGGCATCGGCGTCGCGCACCCCGACATCGCCGTCCAGCGACAGGACGCCGCCCGCCAGCTGCCAGTCGCCCGATGCCTCGCGGATCAGCAGCGGCACGTTGCCGATCTGCCCCTGCCCGTCGGCGAACGTGCCGGCGACGGTACCGCCCGTTACCCGCCCGGTCAGCGTGCCGAGGTCGAGGACGCTGACGCGTTCCGGACTACCGAGCCGGGTCTTCACCTCGCCGAGCGTAAAGCCGAGATCGTTCAGGGCGAAACGCCCGTTCGCCGCCGCCAGCGTCACCGGGGTACCACCTAACGTCCCCTGAAGCTGGGTCGCGCCGATCGCGCCCCCACCACCGATCCGCCCCTTGGCCAGCCGGACCATCGCGCCATCGAGCTCGCACAGCCGGAGCCGCGCCGGATCGAGCGTCAGCGCCGACACGCGCAAGCGGTCGAAGGCGACCGGCACGCAGCCCGTATTCACCAGCAACCGCCCCCCGCCGTCCCAGCGCGCATCGATCGGCAGCGCGAGGCGATCGACCCGCCCGCCGCTGAACGGTCCCGACAGTTCGACGCGGGTCTGGATCGCGGTGGTACCATCGGCGGCGGTACGGAAACGGACCGGGGCGAGCGCGAGGCGGGCGTCGCCTGCGGCATAGGGCTGCATCGTCGCGGTACCGGTGACCGGCTGGCCGGGGGCCTCCTGTGCCAGCCGGACGCTAGCCGAGGGCAGTCCGCCGCCGCCCATCGCCAGCGTACCGTTCAGCGCCACGCCCTTGCCCGAAACCCAGCGCACCGGACCGTCGCGCAACGTCGCGCGGGCACCGCTGGCGGCGACGAAGGCCAACCGATCGATGCGCGCGGCGAGCGGCCGGGCGACGACTTCCGCGGTGACATCGAACCGCCGCGCCGCGCGTGCCGCCGCCTGCGCCGCCGCGGTGGCAAGCGGCGCGACGGGGGTGCCGGCAGCGCCCTGCCCGACCTGGAGAATCTGCGCGAGCGTGGTGGTGCCGAGGCGGGCGCCACGCGTGCCGACGCGTCCGTCGAACGCTGGCAAGCCACCGACCGCATAGCGTCCGGCGATCGCCAGCCCGTCGCCCGCCAGTTGCGGCAGAGCGAACGCCTGCGAGGCGAGGTCGAGCATGCCGGTGGTGCCCTGCGGGCTGCCGTCGAAGCCGATCGTACCGACCAGCCCGGCGACCTGCGTCTGCGGTGCGGCGATCCGCTCCGCCTGCACCCGCGCCTGTCCACGCCAGCGATCGAAACCGGGCGACAGCGTGGCATCGGCGTCGATCACCGGTGCCGCCAGCCGTACCTCGCTGCATGCCGCCGCCCGTGCGCGGATCGGGCCGGCCAGCGTCGGACCGGTGGTCGCAGTGCGCAGTGAGAGGTTCGCCGCCAGCCGTTCGATGCCGCAGCCGTTCAGCGACAAACGCTCGGACACCGCCGCCAGCTGTCCGGTGAAACCGTTGGCAAGGTTGCCCTTGCCCGCCAGCTTGGCGCCAATCAGGCCATAGGGGGTGGCAAGGCGGATGCGTCCGTCGTCGACCGCGACGTCGAAATCGGGGAGCGCGAAGGGCTTACCCGACGGCGGTGGCAACAAACGGTCGATCTGCCCGAACGAGATCGTACCGTCGGGCCGCAGCGTGGCGCGCAGCCGCGCCTGTCCGACGCGTGCGCCGGTGACCTTCGCCCCGTTCAGCGAGATGCTGGTATCGACATCGATCCAGTCGGCGATCAGGTCGGGCGCGCGCGGATCGCCGAGCACGACATCGACCAGTCGCTGCCGCCCCAGCCCGATCTCGGCCACGCGGTAGCGCGCGGCAACTCCGCTCTTTTCGAGCTCGCGACGGACGATGTTGTCGGCGATCGGCCGCCGCTGCGTCCACAGCAGCGCGGCAAGCAGCAGGACGATGCCGCAGACGACCAGCAGCACCTGCGCAAAGCGCCGACGCTTGCGGCCATGGCGAGGCGGTGACGCTACGGCCTCCACCGCCTCCTCGTCGTCACCGCCCAGACCACCTACTCCGCTGTTGCGCCCCGTTCGTCGCGGCTCCAGCCGCCCGGGTCAAGCGCGAGAGGCACGAAACGGTTCCGGCAGCGCAACGGAAGTTTGCGGCGGATCGGCACTGGAACGGCAGGCGGGACCTGCCGGCTTGGTGCGATCGATAGGTCGTATCGTTCAGCAAAACTTTCTCACAAACCAAAAATGATATGTAATAACATTACTATCATATAGGTCGCCGATGGTGGCGACGGCACACCGTCCCGACACGATCCGAACCAAGAGCGAGGCAGACAGAATGTTTACGGACGACATGGTGCATCGGGCGCTGCAGACGTGGTGCGACAATGTGGTGGCGGTCGGCAAGGTGCATGCCGAGGGTGGCGACGTCCACGCCTTCGCGACCAGGGTGCTGAGCGACAACTACGACTATGACAAGGGCAAGGTCCTGTTCAAGCCGACGTTGACCTACGGCGCACAGACGTTCCGTGGCACGAAGGAAGGGGCGCTGTCCTATTTCGTCGGCGGCAACGAAGGCTTTCCCGATGACAAGGGGTTCAAGCTGAAACCCTGGGTCAAGGTCTGGTACAGCAAGCTCGACTATATCCTGCACGGTGATCTGGCCATCGTGCATTGCAATGTGCATTTCATCGGCGAGGACGACAGCCATATCTTCGTGAACAAGAGCTTCGTGTTCAAGGAATGCAGCGATGGCCGGGTGCGGATCGTCCTGCACCAATCGTCCCTGCCCTACCAGCCGTAAGCAGCGATCCGCAGCGGCGGCAACCGGGTCGATCGCCCGACTGCCGCCGCGGACCGGCGTACGATCGACAATCCCTGTCGGATGATGCCTGTGAGAATTGAACGGCTGCTCACGATCGATGGCGACCGGGCGTCGCTGGACCGTATCGCCCACCGGGATGCGGCGCTGGCGATCTGGTGGCGTCCCCTGCCCGAACCACTGCGCCTCGCGCTCGGACGGCTGGACCTGTCGACCATCGACGACGTGTCGGAAACGATCGACGCGTTCGGATCGGTCGTGGCCGCGTTGCGCATCGCGGGATACCCTGTCGGCGTTCGCGACCTGCTCGCCGCGGATATCGACCTGCTGCTGCGTCGGCATGCCGCATTGACCGGTGACGATCGCCTTGCGGTTCGCTTGCAGACTACGACCGCCGCCCCCGACGACCGCTTCCGTGCCGATCGGGGCGGGCTGCGGCTGGTCTGCACCTATGTCGGGCCGGGTACGGAGTGGTGCTGCGTCGATGGGCAGGACGCGATCTGCGAAGTGCCGACCGGAGCGGTCGGGGTATTCAAGGGACGTGCCCTGCTTGATCCGCCGGCCATTCTCCACCGGTCGCCGCCCTGCGGCGGGCGGCACGACTATCGGCTGCGGCTCACCATCGATCCGCCGCAGGGGTGTGGTATCGACGCCCCACGCGACAGGGCGCCGGGGCACGACCGATACCGGACCCTGCGCCGGTCGTAACACGATCGAGACGCCCCCTCGCCCCGCCGCCCGCGATCCGCTAGGCAGGCGGCCATGACGAGCCCCGAGACCGACGGCACCGGCCATCGTGCGCGCCTGCGCGGGCGGTTGCTGGAGCATGGCGGGGAGGCGCTGCTCGACCATGAACTGATCGAGTATCTGTTGGCGCTGACCATTCCGCGGCGGGACACCAAGCCGCTGGCCAAGACGTTGTTGCATGAATTCGGCGGGATCGGCGGGTTGCTGACCGCGCAGCCGATGGCGTTGGGCAAGGTGTCGGGCATGGGCGATAGCGCGGTGGCGGCGATCCGCATCGCGCAGGAGGCGGCGACGCGGATGTTGCAGGCGCAGGTGATCGCGCGGCCGGTCCTGTCGAACTGGCAGGCGCTGCTCGACTATCTCCACGCCGACATGGCGCATCAGGCGGTCGAGCGGATTCGCGTGCTCCATCTCAACAGCCGCAATCTGCTGATCCGCGACGAGCTGGTGGCGGAGGGGACGATCGACGAAGCGCCGATCTATACCCGCGAGGTGATCCGCCGCGCGCTCGACCTCGGATCGGCGGCGCTGATCCTCGTCCACAACCATCCGAGCGGTGACCATAGTCCCAGCCGGGCGGACATCGACCTGACCCGCACCATCGCCGCGGCGGGCAAGCCGCTGGGCATCGCCGTCCACGACCACCTCATCATCGGCGCGAAGGGGCATACCAGCCTCCGCGCCCAGGGAATGTTCTGATGCGTACCGAAAAGGAAAAGATGATCGCCGGCGAGCTGTACCATGCCGGCGATGCCGAACTCGTCGCCGACGTGGCGCGGGCGGCGGCTTGGATGGACCGCTACAACGCGTCGATCGCGATGGCGGCCGATGCGCGCGCGAGACTGCTGCGTGAAGGGCTCGGCACGGTCGGCAGCAGCGTGACGATCCGCCCGCCGTTCCACGTCGATTACGGCTACAACATCACCGTCGGCGACGACGTGTTCCTGAACTATGGCTGCGTGATCCTCGACGTGTGTGCCGTCACCATCGGCGACAAGACGCAAATCGGGCCAGGCGTACAGATCCTCGCTGCCGACCATCCGCGCGATCCGGCGGTACGGGCGCAGATGCTGGAGTTTGGGCGGCCGGTGACGATCGGGAAGAATGTGTGGATCGGCGGCGGCGCGATCCTGTTGCCCGGCGTGACCGTGGGCGACGATGCGCTGATCGGCGCGGGCGCGGTGGTGACGCGCGACGTGCCGGCGGGAGCTACGGTCGCGGGAAATCCTGCGCGGATGCTGGCGGCGAAGAAATAGAAAATTTGTTCGGGCGGAGGCGCGGAGGAGATTCGCCCCGGGTGAGGCTTTTGCGATCGGTAGACGCGCTGTTTCGGTGCATAGGTCGGGGCTGCGGGCGAACCTCCTCCGCGCCTTCGCGCCTTCGCGTGAACCAGCTTTCTTCATTATCTACGAGGCGACCGTTTCGATGGAGCCGCGGGAGACCCCAGCCTGCGCTGAGGTGACGTTCTGGTAATTGGCGAGATAGGTGCCGCCGGGCACCGCCACACACAGAAAACGACCGCCGGGATCGCTCCCGGCGGTCGCATCGATATCAGCTCAGAGCCCCGATTCAGGCGCTCTTACTCAGGAAGGTTGTCAGTTCGGCCTTCGTCACCGCCTTCGACTTATCCGTATCGGCCTGGGCAAAGGCCTGCTTGACCCAGCTCTTTACCTCGGGCTTGTCGGCGGTCACGCCCGGCTCGCTCGCCGAACGCAGCGCGACCATCCATTCGCCGAACTGCTTTTCGGTCAGTTCGCCCTTCCCGGCCTTGTCGTATTTCGGGAATTCCGCCTCGACGATCTGTGCGATCTGCGTGCCGCTGGCGGGCTGGCCGGCCTCGGCAGTGGTCTGCGCGGTCTGCGTCGCGGGATCTGGCTGGGTTTCCGGCGCCGCCTGAGTCGCGGCGATCGACGGATCAGCCGGCGCCGCCTGCGGAGTTGCTGGCGCGGTCTGCGTGGTCGGGGCAGTCGTCTGCGCGGGCGCCGCGTCCTGGGCGAATGCCGGAGCAGCAACAACCATGGCACTGGCGAGAAGAATACGCTTCATCATCGAATTTCTCCTTTCGGATTGGTTCGGAACTTCATGCCGCCGCCCTAGAAGAACTCGAAAGCGACGATGCGATGACCCAACCAACCTAGGTCGTTTCGGTTTCGATTGAACCCCTGCCGCACTCTCTTCTATCGCACGACAGGCTCGATTCGTCCGCGACTTGTTGCTAGGGCGCGGCAAACCGTTCGTCCGTTTCCGAAAGGCATTCCATGATTCCGCGCTATTCCCGTCCCGACATGGCCGCCCTGTGGCAACCGCAGGCCCGATTCCGCATCTGGTTCGAGATCGAGGCGCACGCGACCGACGCACTGGCCGAGCTGGGCGTGGTGCCGAAGGACGCGGCCGAAAAAATCTGGGCGATGAACGACGCCGAGTTCGACGTGGACCGGATCGACGTGATCGAGGCGGAGACCAAGCATGACGTCATCGCGTTCCTGACGCATGTGTCGGAGCGGACCGGACCGGAAGCGCGCTTCCTGCATCAGGGGATGACCAGCTCGGACGTGCTCGACACCTGCCTGGCGGTACAGCTGGCGCGGGCGTCGGACATATTGCTCGCCGATCTCGACAAGCTGCTGGAGGTTATCGAACGCCGCGCGCGCGAGCATAAGCTGACCCCGACGATCGGGCGTAGCCACGGCATTCATGCCGAGCCGGTAACGTTCGGGCTGAAGCTGGCGCAGGCCTATGCCGAGTTTGACCGCTGTCGCACCCGCCTGCGCAACGCCCGTGCCGAAGTGGCGACCTGCGCGATTTCGGGTGCGGTCGGCACCTTCGCCAACATCGATCCGCGCGTCGAAGAGCATGTCGCGGAGAAGATGGGGCTGACCGTCGAGCCCGTGTCGACCCAGGTCATCCCGCGTGATCGCCACGCGATGTATTTCGCGACGCTGGGCGTGATCGCCGGCTCGATCGAGCGGCTGGCGACCGAGATCCGCCATCTGCAGCGCACCGAGGTGCTGGAAGCCGAGGAGTATTTCTCGCCGGGGCAGAAGGGTTCGTCGGCGATGCCGCACAAGCGCAACCCGGTGCTGACCGAGAACCTGACCGGCCTTGCCCGGATGGTGCGCGGCTATGTCACCCCGGCGCTGGAGAATGTCGCGCTGTGGCATGAGCGCGACATCAGCCACTCGTCGGTCGAGCGCTATATCGGACCCGACGCGACGATCACGCTCGACTTCGCGCTTGCCCGGCTGACCGGGGTGATCGACAAGCTGGTCGTCTATCCGGCGCGGATGGATAAGAACCTCAACAAGATGGGCGGCCTGGTCCATTCGCAGCGCGTGCTGCTGGCGCTGACCCAAGCCGGGGTCAGCCGCGAGGATTCGTACCGCTGGGTCCAGCGCAACGCGATGAAGGTGTGGGAGTCGGACGGAGAGCTGTCGCTGCTCGAACTGCTCAAGGCTGATCCGGACGTCGCCGCCGCGCTGTCGGCCGAGGAGATCGAGAGCCGGTTCGACCTCGGCTATCACTACAAGCACGTCGACACGATCTTTGCGCGGGTGTTCGGGCAGGCGTGACATGGGCGTCCCGCCAGCGGGTCTGGCGGGGCATCCACCGTTCTTAACAGGATACGACAGTGCCACGCTTCCGGTTGGTCTTACCGCTGCTGCTCATCGCCAGCGCTGCCTGTGGTCAGGCGAGCAGAACCGATACTCCACCTGCACCGGTGGAAGTGCCCAAGGTAGAGCACGAGGGCGTATGGCAGCCGACACCGGGCGGCACGCAGATACCCCTGTGGGCGGCCGACGTACCGCTGTCCAAGCCCGATACGGGCGACCATCCCGAAGCGACTGGCAACGGTTCGCCACTGGTTGGCGGGCGCAAGTGGCATTGGGCCAGCTACGTCACCCGGCCAACCATGACGCTTTACAAGCCGCAGGGGCGAAATAGCGGTACGACGATGCTGGTCCTGCCCGGTGGCGGCTTCTACGCGGTCGCGACCGATCTGGAAGGCACGGAAATCTGCGACTGGGTGGTCCGGCAGGGCATGACCTGCGCCATGCTCAAATACCGGACGCCGCAGGTCTGGCCGAAGGTCAACGGCAGGCAGCAGCGCCCGGACGTCCTGATGGGGCTGGAAGATGCGCAACGCGCGATGGGCCTGTTGCGTGTGCGCGCAAAGACCTACGGCATCGATCCGCACAAGGTCGGCGTCATCGGCTTTTCAGCCGGCGCGTATCTCGTGGCGAACATGAGCAATACCGAAGCGCGGACCTATCCGGTCAGGGACGCAGCCGACCGGCAATCACCACGACCGGACTTCGCGATCGTGGTATATACCGCGCGGATGCTCGACAGCAGCAAGGGCAAGAACAGCCTTGAACTGAAACCATGGGTGCAGATCAGTCCCAAGGCACCGCCGACCCTCATCATCCATGCGATGAACGATCCGGTCGACGATATCCGGGAGCCGATGGCCTATGCCCTGGCATTGAACGACGCGGGCGTGCCGGTCGATCTGAGGCTGTACGCGAAGGGCGGCCATGCGTTCGGGATGCGACCGACCGCCGATCCGATCACCCGCGAATGGCCGGGACAGGTCGCGCAGTGGTTGCGCAATCTCGGCATGTTGTAAGGACCTAGGAACGGTAGCATCGGTCAGCCGACCGCCCGCTCCATATACACCGCGTCCGGGCCGAACCCGACCGCGCCGCCATCGGCCGCGACGAAGCCCTGCCGTGCCCAGTACGCATCGGCGCCGCCGACCGCGATCAGCGCGAGGACGGCGATGCCGTGCGCAGCGGCGGTGGTGGCGAGGATGGGGAGCAGGCGTTCGACTGCCTTCGTCCCCCGCCCGGCGGGGGCGACGACGACGTCGTGCAGGTACCAGCAATCGACTCCTGCGGGGATCGAACCCAGTCGGGTATGCATCGTCGGCGGGGCAAGCCGGCGCCATGGATGGCTGATGCAGTGGCCGATCAGGTTGCCGCCGTCCGTCAGCACCCAGCAGCCTTCGGGTGCCAGCGCGATGCGTTCGGCGTAGAGGTCGGCTGCCTCGCCATAGGCACCGAGTTCGGCGTGGGCGAGAGTCGCGATTTGTGGGGCGTCGGAGGGGGTGGCTGGGCGCCAGCGGGTAGGCATGGGAGGCTCCCGGATGCTCGGACAGATGGCCTTTCGTCATCCCGGCGCAGGCCGGGATGACGAAAGGAGTTGGTGCGCCCTATCCGCCCAGCGCGGTCTTCAACCGGCCAAAAAAGCCACTCGATTCCGGACATTCCTCGCCGGTTTCGGTTTCGCGGAACGCCTCGAGCAGTTCCTTCTGCCGCGCCGACAGGCGGGTCGGGGTCTCGACCTCGATATGGATGACCATGTCGCCATGCCCCCGCCCCTGCAGCACCGGCATGCCCGCGCCGCGCTGGCGGAGTTCCTTGCCGGACTGGATGCCGGCGGGCACGCGGATGCTGTGCTTCTGCCCGTCGAGGCCGGGGATTTCGATCACCCCGCCCAGCGCCGCCGTCGTGAAGCTGATCGGTGCGCGGGCGTGGAGCGCGGTGCCTTCGCGTTCGAACAGCGCGTGGCGCTTCACATGCAGGAAGATGTAGAGGTCGCCCGCAGGAGCTCCCCGCGCGCCCGCCTCGCCCTCACCGGTCAGGCGGATGCGCGTGCCCTCGTCGACGCCGGGGGGCACGTTGACCTGCAACGTCTTGGTCTGGTCGACGCGGCCTTCGCCGTTGCACACCGGGCACGGGTCACTGATGACCTGTCCCGCGCCGTGGCAGGTCGGGCAGGCGCGTTCGACGACGAAGAAGCCCTGCTGCGCGCGCACCTTTCCGTGGCCGGCACAGGTATGGCAGGTGCGCGCCTTGGTACCCGGCGACGCGCCGCTGCCGCCACACGGGCCGCAGCTGGTCGAGACATCGACGGTGATCTCCGTCTGGTGGCCGTGATAGGCCTCCTCTAGCGACACTTCCATGTCGTAGCGCAGGTCGGCACCGCGACGCGGCCCGGCGCGGCCACCCTGCCGTCCGCCGCCCATGAATTCGCCGAACACGCTTTCAAAGATATCGGAAAAGCCGCCGAAATCCTGTGCCCCGGCCCCGGCACCGCCCGCGCCCTGGCGGAAGGCGGCATGGCCGTAGCGGTCATAGGCCGCGCGCTTTTGCGGGTCTTTCAGGCAGTCATAGGCTTCGTTGATCGCCTTGAACTTCGCCTCGGAATCCTTGCAGCCGGCATTCTTGTCGGGGTGATATTTGATCGCGAGCTTGCGGTACGACGACTTGATCGTCCCCGCATCCGCGGTGCGATCGCATTGGAGCAGTTCGTAGAAATCGACTTCGGTGGTCATCAAAAAGCCCTCTCCCCTTCGGGGGAGAGGGTTTGGGAGAGGGGCGGTCCACAACGAACCGCCCGCCACTCGCCCTCTCCCCGGCCCTCTCCCCAAGGGGAGAGGGAGGGGCGTCCGTTTTACGCCTTGCGGCTGTCGTCGACTTCCGAGAATTCGGCATCGACCACATCGTCGTCGGCCTTCTTCGCTTCGCCGGTATCGGCAGCAGGCGAGGCTTCGGCCTGCTGCTGCTTTTCGTAGATCGCCTGGCCGAGCTTCATCGCGACCTGCGCAAGTGCGGTGCTCTTTTCAGTCATGCGATCGGCGTCGCCGCTTTCGACCGCCGACTTGGTCTCGGCGACCGCCGCCTCGATCTCTGCCTTCAGCGACGCGTCGACCTTGTCGCCATTGTCGGCGAGTTGGCGCTCGGTGGTGTGGATCAGCGATTCGGCGTTGTTCTTCGCCTCGGCGCCGGCACGACGCTTCTTGTCCTCTTCGGCGAACTGTTCGGCGTCGCGGACCATCTGGTCGATGTCGCCGTCCGACAGACCACCCGAGGCCTGGATGCGGATCTGCTGTTCCTTGCCGGTGCCCTTGTCCTTGGCCGACACGTTGACGATGCCGTTGGCGTCGATGTCGAACGTGACCTCGATCTGCGGCACGCCGCGCGGCGCGGGCGGGATACCGACCAAGTCGAACTGGCCGAGCATCTTGTTGTCGCTCGCCATTTCGCGTTCACCCTGGAACACGCGGATCGTCACCGCCCCCTGGTTGTCGTCGGCGGTCGAATAGACCTGCGACTTCTTGGTCGGGATGGTGGTGTTGCGGTCGATCATGCGGGTCATGATGCCGCCCAGCGTCTCGATGCCCAGCGACAGCGGGGTCACGTCGAGCAGCAGCACGTCCTTCACGTCGCCCTGCAGCACGCCCGCCTGAATCGCGGCACCGATCGCCACGACTTCATCGGGGTTCACGCCGGTGTGCGGTTCCTTGCCGAAGAACTGCTTCACGACTTCGCGGACGCGCGGCATGCGGGTCATGCCGCCGACCAGCACCACTTCGTCGATCGCGCTCGCCTGCACGCCGGCATCGGCCAGCGCCTTCTTGCACGGCTCGAGCGTGCGCTTGACGAGGTCCTCGACCAAACGCTCCAGATCGGCGCGGGTGATCGACTTGACGAGGTGCTTCGGGCCGGTCGCGTCGGCAGTGATGAACGGCAGGTTCACTTCGGTGGTCTGCGCCGACGACAGCTCGATCTTCGCCTTTTCGGCGGCTTCCTTCAGCCGCTGGAGCGCCAGCTTGTCCTTGGTCAGGTCGATGCCTTCGACCTTCTTAAACTCGTCCGCGAGGAACTGCACGATCTTCGCGTCGAAATCTTCGCCGCCAAGGAAGGTGTCGCCGTTGGTCGCCTTCACCTCGAACACGCCGTCGCCGATTTCCAGCACGGAAATGTCGAACGTGCCACCGCCAAGGTCATAGACCGCGATGGTCTTGTTGTTGTCCTTGTCGAGGCCGTAGGCCAGCGCCGCCGCCGTAGGTTCGTTGATGATGCGCAGTACTTCGAGGCCGGCGATCTTGCCGGCGTCCTTGGTCGCCTGACGCTGGGCATCGTTGAAGTATGCCGGAACGGTGATGACCGCCTGGGTCACGGTTTCGCCGAGATACGACTCCGCCGTTTCCTTCATCTTCTGCAAGATGAACGCGCTGATCTGCGACGGCGAATATTCCTCGCCGCCCGCCTTCACCCACGCGTCGCCGTTGGGGCCGCGCGCGATGGTGTAGGGAACCAGTTCGGTATCCTTCTTGGTGACCGGATCGTCGAAGCGGCGGCCGATCAGGCGCTTCACCGCGAAAATCGTGTTGTCGCCGTTGGTCACCGCCTGCCGCTTGGCAGGCTGACCGATCAGCCGCTCGCCATCCTTGGCGAACGCGACGATCGATGGCGTGGTGCGTGCGCCTTCCGCATTTTCGATGACCTTGGGGCTACCGCCCTCCATCACCGCGACGCAGCTGTTGGTCGTGCCCAGATCGATACCGATAACTTTAGCCATGGTCCCTCATTGGCCCCCGGGTTGAAATAAAGCCTGGACCCATCGGCACGGGGAGGTGCCGTCCGGGTCGTTCCGAGGGCGGATATAGGCAGGGTTCGGCTTGCCGCAAGATTATGTGGCGCTTAGGGAACCGTATCGAAACGGGAGCGTGGGCGTGAAGACACGGTGGATGGCGCTGGCGGGAGTGGCGGTCACGCTGGCGGGATGCCAGAACCCGCCGCGGGTCGAGGATGCCTGGGTCCGCCTGCCCGCCGTGCCGGGACGGCCAGCCGCGGCCTATGCGACTGTGTCGGGTGGATCGTCGACCATCGCGCTGATCGGCGTCACCACGCCGGCGGCGGCGCGCAGCGAACTGCACGAGAGCATGACCGGCCATGGCGGCATGGCGGCGATGCGCCCGCTGAAGGAACTCTCGTTTGCGCAGGACAACAAGGTCCTGCTGCAACCGGGCGGCGCGCACGTCATGCTGTTCGACCTGAAGGGCGAGGTGCGGCCCGGCGGCACGATCCCCCTAACCTTCCGGTTCGACGGGTGGGAGGACATCACCGTGAATGCGAAGCTGGTCGGCGCGGGCGATCCGGCGCCCGAATGAAACGTCTGCTGACCCCGGCCGAAACCGAACTCGCCCGGACGATGTTCGGCGACAGCATCGATTACGGCCGGGCGCGGGTGGCGCATGCGAAATGGGCGTTCTTCCAGCCGAAACAGGTCGCGATGGCGCCAACCGGCTGCATCCATTTCCATCCGGGCGGCACGCTCTACCGCGACGACTTCGCCAGCGCCGGTCGCGACCTAGCCGCGCTGTTCCTGCACGAGATGATGCACATCCACCAGACGCAGCATCGCGGCCGCTACTGGTTGCCGCTGATGCGCCATCCGTTCTGCACCTATCGCTACACGATCGTGGCCGGCAAACCGTTCGAGGCGTACGGCATCGAACAACAGGCGGAGATCGTCCGCCACGCCTTCCTCCTGCGGCAGGGGGTGGCGGTGCAGGACAAGCCGCCGCGGGAGGTCTACGAGGCGCTGCTGCCGTTCGGGCGGTGAGGCGTGTTGATCAGCGCGGCAATACCCAGTTGAAATTCAAACTCTTGTAGGATTCGATCGGCTTGCCATTCGCATCCTGGCCCGGATGAAAGCGGATGCGTTCGACCAGTATCGGACAGGTCGCCTGATCGAGGGCGGCAGCGCCGGACGTCTGCAGGATCCGACAATCGCTGATGCGACCGTCGGGTGCGACGGTCATCCCGACAAACGCCTTTCCCTGCTGTTTCGCCTTCAATGCCGCCTGGGGATAATCGCGATCGGTAAGCCAACTGGCCATGTCGCCACTCGGCGGTGTAGCGACCCGGGCCACCTTTTCCGGATCATAGCCGAACTTCTGGAGGAGATCGGTTTCGCAACGGCGCAGCGCCGCCACGGTCGATTTACCGAGCGACAGCGCAACCGTGACAGGCGGACCATTCGCCGTATCGATCGTTATCGACGGTACGCCAGCTAATGACTCGAAGGCGTCGGGGGACAGAATATATTGCATCACTGCGCGGCCGCCGGTCGGTAAATGGACCCGCGTACCGGGCGTCTTGATCGGCCCGTCGCGCCCCGGGATCGCCAGCGTCACGTTTACGGAACCCGGTTTCCCCAACTGGCTCGCAGTACCCATCGCGAATGCCTTCATCACCCCGCCGAAGATATTCGGCTGGAACGCCAGCGTGATCGGCGACGCGGCATCGCCATAGGCACGACTGAGCGTACACAGGCTATCGGCATATTCGACGCCCCATGGTGCGGAGGGTTGCAGCGCCGGGGCCTCCCCGCCCGCCTGCCCCGCCATCAACGCCGCCAACATCACCGTCCGCATCGCATACCCCCTTGCCTTGCTGCGAATGGTGCCATCACGCCATGCCGTTCGCAATCGCCGGAACCGTCCCCGACCCAGGCTGTTGAGACCGCGAAACGATTTCGAAAGTCCGCTCCCCATGTCGATGCGCATCGGCGCTACCCTGCTCGCCCGTCTGGGGTTCGCCGCCCGCGGTATCGTCTATTGCATCGTCGGCTGGTTCGCGATCGATGCGGCGCTGCGCGGGGGCAAGGCGGGCGACAATCAGGGCGCGATCGCCAGCCTGGCCGACGAGCCGTTCGGCGAATGGCTGCTGGCGGCGATGGCGGCGGGGCTGGCAGGCTATGCGCTGTGGCGACTGACCGAGGCGCTGTTCGATCCCGAAGCGCAAGGCAGCGATGCGAAGGGCGCGTTCCGCCGCGCAGGGCACGCGGTCAGCGGCATCGCCCATGTCGTGCTGGCGTGGACCGCCGCGCGACTGGCGGTACACAGCGCGCGGGCGACCGGTCGGGTCGGCGGGGAGGACAGTGCGCAGGACTGGACCGCGTGGCTGCTCGACCAGCCGGGCGGGCAGTTGCTGGTGGCGCTGGTCGCCATCGCGTTGCTGGCGGCGGCGGCGCAGCAGGCGAAGAAGGCATGGACCGGCGAGTTCGCCCGCACCTTGTCGGGTGGCACGCCGGTGCCCGGCTATGTCTGTACCATGGGCCGCATCGGCTATGGCGCGCGCGCCGCGGTGTTCGCGGCGATCGCGGTCCTGTTCGTGGGCGCGGCATGGGCGGCGGATGCCGACGAAGCCGGCGGGATGGCGAGCGGCATGGCATTGTTGCAGCGGCAGGCGGGCGGACAGTTGCTGCTGACCGCGATCGGCATCGGCTTCGTTGCGTTCGGCGCGTTCAGCTTCGTCGAGGCGCGCTGGCGGCGGTTGCAGGTGCGGTTGCCGGCATGACCTTGCGGGCGGCGCTGGAAGCGCGTTGGCTCGACCTGACGCGGCGTGAGTTGCCGGCGGTGGCGCGGGCACTCGGATGGCAGGTGGTGGCGGACCATTGTTTCCAGCGAATCCTGCTCGACAATGCGTTCGGCGGCGTCTGGTATGACCATGTCGCCGGGCGCCCCGCCTATGCCCATGCCGACCCAGCCGCGCTTGCCCGTGCAGTTGCGCTGGGCGAAGCGGCGATCACGGGCGAGACCGATCTGGCTGAACTCAACCGCCGCTCGCTCGACTGGCGCGGGAAAGCCCCCTCGCAACGGCGGTCGACCGACCCCATGTCAGCGTCTAGCCAATCCAAAAGAACGAAGATAGAACGGACCGCATGAGCCTGACCCATATCTCCGTCCGCGGTGCGCGGGAGCATAACCTCAAGGGCGTCGATATCGACATCCCGCGCGATACGCTGACGGTCATCACCGGCCTGTCGGGATCGGGCAAGTCGTCGCTCGCCTTCGACACCATCTATGCCGAGGGGCAGCGGCGCTATGTCGAGTCGCTGTCGGCCTATGCGCGCCAGTTCCTCGAACTGATGCAGAAGCCCAATGTCGAGCATATCGAGGGGCTGTCGCCGGCGATCTCGATCGAGCAGAAGACGACGTCGCGCAACCCGCGTTCGACCGTCGCGACGGTTACCGAAATCTACGACTATATGCGCCTGTTGTGGGCGCGGGTCGGCGTGCCGTTCTCTCCTGCCACCGGCCTGCCGATCAGCGCGCAGACGGTCAGCCAGATGGTCGACCGCGTGCTGGCGCTGCCCGAGGGGACGCGGCTGTTGCTGCTCGCGCCGGTCGTGCGCGGGCGCAAGGGCGAGTATCGCAAGGAACTGGCCGAGTGGCAGAAGGCCGGGTTCCAGCGCGTGCGCGTGAACGGTGAAGTGCATCTGATCGAGGACGCGCCGGCGCTCGACAAGAAGTTCAAGCATGACATCGAGATCGTCGTCGATCGCCTGGTCGTCAATCCGGAGGCGGCGACGCGGCTGGCCGAGAGTTTCGAGACGGCGCTGAAGCTGGCTGATGGCCTCGCCTATGTCGATCTGGTCGATACGACGGTGGCGCAGGCGCAGTCGGGCAACCCGCCGCTGGACAGCGAACAGGGCGACCGCGCGACCGAGGCCGCGCCGCAGACCGGCAAGCTGAAGGGCGCCGGCATTCCCGACAACCGCATCGTGTTCTCGGAAAAATTCGCCTGTCCGGTCAGTGGCTTCACGATCAGCGAGATCGAACCGCGCCTGTTCAGCTTCAACGCGCCGCAGGGGGCTTGTCCCGCGTGCGATGGTCTTGGCGAACGGCTGGAGTTCGACGAGGATTTGATCGTCCCCAACCATGAACTGTCGATCAAGAAGGGTGCGGTGGTGCCGTGGGCGAAGTCCAACCCGCCCTCCCCCTATTACATGCAGGTGCTGGGGTCGCTGTCGAAGGCGTACGGCTTTTCGCTCGACGCGGCGTGGAAGGATTTGCCCGAGGAAGCACAGCGGGTGATCCTGCACGGGACCGCGGGCAAGCCGGTGACGCTGACCTTCATCGACGGCAAGAAGTCGTACGACGTCAAGAAGCCGTTCGAGGGCGTGCTGGGTAATCTCAACCGGCGGATGCTGTCGACCGAGAGCGCGTGGATGCGCGAGGAATTGTCGAAATACCAGGCGTCGCAGCCGTGCGAGACCTGTCATGGCGCGCGTTTGAAGCCCGAGGCGCTGGCGGTGAAGGTGGCGATGCAGGATATCGCCTATGCCACGCACCTTTCGGTGGTCGACGCGCTGCGGTTCTTTGAAGCGCTGCCTGAGCATTTCAACGACCAGCAGAAAGCGATCGCGCAATCGATCCTCAAGGAGATCGTCGAGCGGCTGGGGTTCCTCAACAATGTCGGGCTAGATTACCTGAACCTCGACCGGACCAGTGGGACGCTGTCGGGCGGCGAGAGCCAGCGTATCCGCCTCGCCTCGCAGATCGGCAGCGGTCTGTCGGGCGTGCTGTACGTCCTCGACGAACCGTCGATCGGGCTGCACCAGCGCGACAACGACATGCTGCTGGCGACGCTGCGGCGGCTGCGCGACCTCGGCAACACCGTGCTGGTGGTCGAGCATGACGAGGATGCGATCCGTACCGCCGACTATGTCATCGATATGGGACCGGGTGCCGGCGTCCATGGCGGCGAGGTCGTCGCCAAGGGAACGCTGAAGCAGATTTTGAAGGCCAAGGGGTCGGTCACCGCCGATTACCTCAACGGTACCCGGATGGTGCCGCTGCCGGAAAAGCGGCGCAAGGGCAATGGCAAGAAGCTGACGGTGCACAATGCCACCGCCAACAACCTGACCGGCGTCACCGCGTCGCTGCCGCTCGGCACCTTCACCTGCATCACCGGGGTGTCGGGATCTGGCAAGTCGAGTTTCACGATCGACACGCTCTATGCTGCCGCCGCGCGCACGCTGAACGGTGCGCGGATCGTGCAGGGCAAACACGACAAGATCACCGGGCTGCAACATCTCGACAAGGTGATCGACATCGACCAGTCGCCGATCGGCCGCACGCCGCGGTCGAACCCGGCAACCTATACCGGTGCCTTCACCCAGATTCGCGACTGGTTCGCCGGACTGCCCGAAGCGCAGGCGCGCGGCTACAAGCCCGGCCGGTTCAGCTTCAACGTCAAGGGCGGTCGCTGCGAGGCGTGCCAGGGCGACGGCGTGCTCAAGATCGAGATGCACTTCCTGCCCGACGTCTATGTGACGTGCGACGTGTGCCACGGCGCGCGCTATAATCGCGAAACGCTGGAGGTGAAGTTCAAGGGGATGAGCATCGCCGATGTGCTCGACATGACGGTCGAGGACGCAGTCGAGTTCTTCAAGGCGGTGCCACCGATCCGCGACAAGATGGCGATGCTGGCCGAAGTCGGCTTGGGATACGTCAAGGTCGGGCAACAGGCGACGACGCTGTCGGGTGGCGAGGCGCAGCGGGTGAAGCTGGCCAAGGAACTGGCGCGGCGTGCGACCGGCAATACGCTCTACATCCTCGACGAACCGACGACGGGCCTGCATTTCGAGGATGTGCGGAAATTGCTGGAGGTGCTCCACCAGCTGGTCGAGCAGGGGAATACGGTGGTGGTCATCGAGCATAATCTCGACGTCATCAAGACTGCCGACTGGATTCTCGACATGGGTCCGGAGGGCGGCGTCAAGGGCGGCCGGGTGGTTGCGGAAGGAACGCCGGAGGTGGTCGCGGCGGTCGAGGGCAGCTTTACCGGACGGTATCTCAAGCCGTTGCTGACGCCGAGGGCGCAGGCGGCGGAATGACGGTCTGGCGCGCTCCGTTCGAGGCGGCGTTGCTAATGTTCGCTGCCGTCAGCGAAGCGTTGCGCGCCACCGGCCAGCCCCGACCGATCCTGGTGGGCGGGGCAGCAGTCGAATATTGGTCGGGTAGCGCGGTTGCGACGGGTGACTTCGACCTGTGTTCGCCCGTACAGTCCGAACTGGAGGCGGTGATGCGCGATCACGGCTTCGTCCGTCCCAGCGGAGCAGGCGTGGCTACGCGTGGCTGGATACATCCGGAGCTGGCGCTAGGGTTCGAAATCGTCGGCAGCGTGCCGCTCGACGGCCTCGTCGATCGTAACCGCATTCCCCTGATCGAAAACATCCTGCCTGATGCGACATTCGCCATTCTCGGCGTGGAGGATTTGATCGCCGATCGGATGGGACAATATGCATCCGGCACCGCGCCGGATCGGATCGAACAGGCAAGGCTGCTGTTCCATCTTCATCCCGACCTCGATCGAGACTATCTTGAGCGCCGGGTACGGGAAGAAAGTTCAGGCGATTATGGCGTCGGCGATTTGTAATTCAGACAGCGAAGACTGGCCCGGTCCGCGGGTTGATCACGCGACCTTTGCCGCGCGCCTTGCCGAACGCCGCGCCGCGCTCGGCAATCCCGAACTTCCCCGCAACGCCGGCACCAACCGGACCGAAAGCAAGCGCGCGCTGCTCGCTGCGATCGAGGCGGCCGGCGGACGCTGGTAACCGGCCAACCAAACGACGACGCGCGGTATAATGTCGGAACCTACGCCGGTCCCCCGCATTCGGGATTGATCGATATCAAGCGAAGGATGCTCGACATGCGTGCGCTCACCCTCGGCCTTGTGGCCGCTGCCACCCTTGTTTCCGGCTGTACCGATTATGGCATGGGCGGTCCGCGCTATGCCGATGCGGGCTATGGCCGCTATGACTATGACCGGCCTGATCCGGCCTATAACGGCTATGACGCCGCCCGCTATTACCGCGACGACCGTCGCTATCGCGAACGCCGCCTGTCGCGGAACGACCGGGTCTATGTCGGGCAGGACGGGCGCTATTATTGCCGCCGCAACGACGGCACCACCGGCCTGATCGTCGGCGGTCTCGCCGGCGGTGTGCTGGGCACGGCGCTGCGTCCGGGCGGCTCTGGTCTGCTAGGCGCGATCCTCGGCGGCGCGGCTGGCGCGGCCGGCGGTCAGGCGATCGACCGCAGCAACGGCAACAATGTACGCTGCCGCTGATCCGGCACGATAGCGTCGGAACTAAATCGGCTCGCTCCTTGTCCGGGGGCGGGCCGATACCCATATCTATTTCGCTACAGTCGCAAATCGATGGTTTCCTGCTTTGCGGCAAGTTCCTTCTTTCCCTGCTGCCTAAGGCACGGGTGACGGGCAATTCCGCCGCCCGAAACATCCGGAAGGAACTCATATGGCCACGCTTGGCACCGTAAAATTCTTCAACATCGACAAGGGCTATGGCTTCATCGCGCCTGACAATGGCGGCGGCGACGCCTTCGTCCACATCTCAGCCGTCGAGCGCGCCGGCATGGTGACGCTGAACCAGAACCAGCGCGTCGGCTACGAGCTGGAAGAGGATCGGCGCGGCCGCGTCAGCGCGGTCAACCTGACCGCCGCAGACTGATTCATGAGGGCGGGCGGAGCAATCTCCGCTCGCCCTTTCTCTACGGGAGGATAATCTTGGCCGATACCGCCGAAGCCTACCGCGCCCGCGCCGCCGTGGAACGGGCCAATGCCGAAGCCGCGACGCTCGACAATGTCCGCGATCGTTGCCGCCGGGCCGAACATGCCTGGACCGAAATGGCCGACCGCGCCGAACGCACGACCGAACAGCGGCTGATCCGCGAAGCGGCGACCGCGCGCCGGAGCGACACCGTCGATTGAACCTGTCCGCCCGCCGGTCGTTGGACCGGCGACAGGTGAAAAGGATCGACGATGCCCAAGCATAAGAAACACAAGCCGAAATCCCGCACCGCCGGGGTATCGACCCTGCGCACCGTGGCACTGGCGGCGACGGGTGTCGCGGTCGGGCTGTTCGGCGTCCTGCTGGCGCGCCGCAAGCCGAGCGAGGGCCATGCCGCGCCCGACCTCGCGCTCGACAAGCCGCGTCCGGAGGCCGGCGATCGGGCACCGGAAGCGTTCCGTCCCGATCCGACTGCCCCCGTGTCCGCCGCCGATCGTGAAGCGTTGCGGCCCGCCACCGGTCCGGTGCCGTCGATGGTCGAACCGCGCGGCAGTATGGCGTCGCAGACCGGGGCTTGAGGGCAGCATCTCGCCCGCTGAGGCGACGCCGATGCTTGCGCTGGAGATTTGGCGTTAGACTGAGATGACGGTCATCAGAACCGTTCGTGCCGAGTAGGGGTTGCGCGAAGTCGAAGACCCGTATCGAAGCACCCGCCCCAGAAGGTCCTTCAATACGCCGCTTCGACAAGCGCAGCGGCTACTCAGGACGAACGGCTAATCCTGACGTAAACCTCCTAGCCGCCCAGCCGGACCCCCAACCACAGCGTACGCGGCGTTGCGCGTTCGACCACGCCGTCCCCGCCGATCGCCGCCTCGACCCGTGTATCGGTCACATTCTCCGCCCGCGCCTCGAACGCCATCCAGCGGGTCGCGGGCAGCGTTGCGATCAGGTCGAGGGTGGTCGCCGCCGCCAGCCTTCGCTGGTTCGCGTCGTCCTCGAACTGGCCGGCGATATGGCGCACGGTCGCCGCGGCCTGCCATCGCGCCTGCCGCCAACCGAGCGTCGCCGAAGCACTATGCGCCGGCGTCTGTGCCGGCCGCAACCCATCGAGCGTGCCGCCGTCGCGCACACGCGCATCGGTATAGGCATAGGACAGCCGCGCCTCGACTGCACCCCAGCGGCCCGACGCGTCGACTTCCGCTCCGCGTACACGAACATGGTCAAGGTTCGCGCGACGGCGGAAGACACCCGAAGCAGAGACGAAGCCGACCCCCGGAAAGGTCCCCGGCCCGTTGGCGACGGTCACGTTGGCGATAGCGTTCCGCAAGTCGTTGGCGAAGGCCGTCGCCGCGAGCCGAATGCCGCTGTCAGGCCGCACCTCGACTCCCGCCTCGCCGCCCCACAGCGTTTCCGGCGCCAGCGCGGCATTGGCGGCGGTGGCATCGGCCCCGACGCGAAACGGACGGTAGAGTTCGTTGAGCGTCGGCAGGCGCCAGCCGCGATAGCCCGCCATCCGCAGCGTCACCGCCGGATCGGGCGTCCACGCCACGCCGGCGCGGCCGGTCGGTTGCCACCCCCGTCGGTTGGCGAAGCGCTGGTCGGTCAGCGTCGCGCCGGTCAGCGCCGCCTCCTGCAACCGGCCATCGGCGATCGTCCAGCGATCGATCCGGCCACCGGCGGTGAACAGCAGGTCTCCCGCGGTCGCGCTGGCATCGGCGAACAGCCCGGCGGTCGTGTTGCGCCCGCCTGCGACGCGGCGCCGCGTCGGACTGCCCGCGACATAGGTATAAAGCTCCTGGGTCTCGCCGGTCACGACGCGCAGGTCGCTGCCCAGCCGCAGCGACACCGCGCCGAGGGCCGGTGCGATCTCGGCCCGCCCGCCGATGCCGGTGGCGGGGACGTTATACTGGTCGAGCGTCGGCGCGGTCGATGCCCGCCCTGCCCCGACGCTGGCGAAGCGGCTGGCGAAGGCACGCGTCTGGAGATAGCCGAGCAACGACCAGCCGAGCGGCCCCCGGCCCACCAGCCGGACACTGGCATCGGCACCTTCGCTGCGATTGTGGGTGAAGTCGAGCCCGCGGTCGCGGCGGTCGGTGAAGGCGGAGACGTTCGCCTGTAGTTCGGTGGCCCTCCCCACCTGTACGACCGCGCGGGCGGCGGCGCTGGCCTGTTCGAACGGTGCGGCGCGATCGGCGGGGCCGCGATTTTCGGGGACGACGGGAATGAAACCGTCGCCGCGCGCGTACGCGCCGGACAGCGTTGCGAACCCGCCGCTGCGCGTCAGGCTGGCGGTACCACGCGCGTCGAGCGAGGCGCGGCTGCCATAGGCGAACGATCCCGATAGCGGCGACAAATCGCCGGGACCGGCGCTGTCGAGCTCGACCGTGCCAGCAAGCGCCCCGGGGCCAGCCACGCCGCTGCCTCCGCCGCGCGTGACGCGCACCCGGCCCAACCGGTCGGTGGCATAGGCCGGAAAGGCGACCCAGCCGCCGAACGGATCGGCCTGCGGCACGCCGTCGAGCAGCAGCAGCGCGCGGCTCGACGCGTTGCCGCCAAGGCCCCGTAGCGTAATCCCCTGCGACGTCGGATTGGCGCTGCGCGAATCGGAGCGGCGGAATTGCTGGAGGCCTGCGACGTCGCGCAGCACGTCCTCGACCCGGCCACTGGCCGACGACAGGATGCGGTCGCGGTCCAGCGTCACGATGTCGAACGCACGGTCGCCCGGCGCATCGGCAAGGCCTCGCCCGGTAACGACGATCTCCGGCACGTCCTGCGCTGCCGCGACGCCCGGCCAAGCGGCCAGCAACCCAAGAAAACGCCTCACACCCTACCCCTTCAGGGGACGATCAGACCGTGAAGCTTTCCCCGCACCCGCACGCGCCCTTGGCATTCGGATTGGCGAAGACGAAGCCCGCGGTGAAATCGTCCTCGACCCAGTCCATCGTCGAACCGATCAGGTAGAGGATCGATCCGCCATCGACGAAGAAGGTCCCGCCCGGCGTTTCGATCCGTTCGTCCATCGCGTTGGCGGTGGTGACGTAGTCGACCGAATAGGCAAGACCCGAACAACCGCGCCGCGGAGTCGACAGCTTGACGCCGATCGCATCTGCCGGCGCCTTCGCCATCAGGTCGGCGACACGGCGTTCGGCGTTGGCGGTCAGGTTGATCGCGGCGGGGCGGACGCGCGTGGCCATTACAGCATTCCCAGTTCGAGCTTGGCGTCGTCGGACATCTTCTGCGGGTCCCATGGCGGGTCCCAGACGAGGTTGACGTCGGCGGTCGCGACGCCCGGCACCGCCGAGACGCGCAGTTCAACCTCCGCAGGCATCGATTCCGCGACCGGACAATGCGGCGTGGTCAGCGTCATGGTCACCGCGACATGGCCGTTGTCGGCGACGTCGACGCCGTAGATCAGCCCGAGATCGTATATATTGACCGGAATTTCGGGGTCGAAGATTTCCTTGAGCGACTGGACGACCGCTTCATAAATGTCGCCGCCGGGTTCACCGGTCGAGACCGGCTCGGGCTTCTTCGCAAGGAAGTCGCCCAGATAGTCGCGACGGCGCGGTTCGTCCGCATCGGTCACGCGGGCACGGGGCGGCGACGGGACCGCCGTCACTTCCTCGACCTCGATGTGATGTTCGTTACTCATCCGAAAATCCTGCTTACCCGTTCCAGTCCGCGCACCAGCGCGTCGACATCGGCCCGTCCGTTATACACGCCAAAGCTCGCCCGCGCGGTGGCGGGGACGTCCAGCACGTCCATCAGCGGCTGCGCGCAGTGATGGCCGGCACGGATCGCGACGCGTTCCTCGTCCAAGATGGTGCCGACATCGTGCGGATGCACCCCCTCCACCACGAAACTGACGATTCCGGCGGCATCGTCCGGCCCCAGCAGCCGTACCGAATTGATCCGGCCGAGCGCCTCGCGGGTGGCGGTGACCAATGCGGTTTCATGAGCATGGATCGCGTCCAGCCCGATCCCCTCGACATAGTCGACCGCGGCGTGCAGCCCGAGCGCACCGACGATATGCGGCGTCCCTGCCTCAAACCGGGCGGGCGGCGGGGCATAGGTGGTGCGTTCGAATGTGACGCGATCGATCATCGCGCCGCCGCCCTGCACCGGTTGCATCTCGTTGAGCAGTTCGGGGCGCCCCCACAGCACGCCGATACCGGTCGGGCCGTAAAGCTTGTGCCCGGAAAAGACGTAGAAGTCGCAATCGAGCGCCGCGACGTCGACGCGCACGCGCGGCACCGCCTGGCACCCGTCGAGTAGCAGCTTCGCACCCACCGAATGGGCGATATCGGCGGCGCGGCGAGCGTCGAGCATCGAGCCGAGCACGTTCGATACATGCGCCAGCGCGACCAGCTTGTGTTCGGGCCGGATCATTGCCGCCATCGCGTCGAGATCGATCCGCCCGTCCTGCGTGAGGGGCACGACGTCGATCGCCGCCCCGATCCGCTCGGCCACCAGCTGCCACGGCACGATATTCGAATGATGCTCTAGCATCGACAGCAGTATGCGATCGCCGGCCTTAAGGTGGCGATCGGCCCAGCCCTGTGCGACGAGGTTGATCCCCTCGGTCGCGCCGCGGACGAACACGCATTCTTCCGGAGCCGCCGCGCCGATGAACGATGCCACGCGGCGGCGCGCAGCCTCATAGGCGAGCGTCATGTCGGCCGAACGCTGGTATACGCCGCGATGCACGGTGGCATAGGTCGTGTCGTACGCGCGGGTGATCGCGTCGATCACCACCTGCGGCTTTTGCGCGGTCGCGGCGGTGTCGAGATACGCCCAGCCGGCGGGGATCGCCGGAAAGTCGCTGACGCGGTCGAGGGGGGTAGTTTCGCTCAAAGGGATGCTTCCAGCCAGGTATCGGCATCGGCGGCGAACGCTTCGCGCACCGTGTCGTCGCCGATCCGGTCGAGGGCGTCGGAAACGAATGCCTTGGTCAGCAATGCCTTGGCCCGTGCTTCGCTGACACCGCGGCTGCGCAGATAGAATAGCGCACGGGCGTCGAGCTCGCCGACCGTCGCACCGTGTGCGCACTTCACGTCGTCGGCGAAGATTTCGAGTTCGGGCTTCAGGTTGACCGTAGCCGTGCGCTGCAACAGCAACCCGCGCAGCGACTGTTCGCCGTCGGTCTTCTGCGCACCGCGTGCGACTTCGACCCGGGCGGCGAGGCTAGCCTGGCTGCGGTCAGCGGCGACCGCGCGCCACGTCTGGCGGCTGGAGCCGTTCAGCGCGGCGTGGCGGACGGCGACGGCGCATTCCTGCCGCTGCTGCTCGCGGGTCAGCAGCGCACCGCCATAATCGACGAACGCGCTGTCGCCGTCGAGCGTCAGCATCGCGTCGATGCGGCTGCCCATGCCGCCCGCGCCGAGGAACTGGGTGATGAGGCTCGCCGCTTCGCCGACCACCGCTTCGTCGCGGATCGACACGAAGCCGTCCGACTGGAGCAGGCGGACGCTGCGCATCAGCCGCGCGCCGCGCTCGAGGTCGATCTGGGTCAGGCGGTTGGTCCAGCCGGTGCCAACATAGGTTTCGACGACCTGCGCCACCGCATCCTCGTCCAGCGTCAACCGCGCGGGGAGATGGCTTTCGGCGCCGGTGGCGAGGTGGACGATCTGGACCGGATCGACGATCTCGGCCGCCGACAGGTCGATCGACCAGCCCGCCGCGCCCGATGCCTGTGCGCCGAGCGGATGGGCGGTGTCGAGCGTCAGCGGCGAAAGCGCGACATGGCCGGGGGTGCTGTGCTCGAGCGCATACACGCCGTCGACAAACACGATCCGCGGACCGGGAATGCCGAGCCAATAGCTTTCGGCGGCGGGGGCGTCACCGCGCGGCGACGCCGCGGCGCTGGTCAGCGCGGCGAGGTCGGTCCAGCGCCATGCCTCCTGCGCGTTGGTGGGAAGCGTCGCCATTACGCCGCCACCGCTCCATAGCCTTCGCGCTCCAGTTCGTGCGCCAGTTCCTTGCCGCCCGAGCGCACGATGCGGCCATCGGCAAGGACGTGCACGAAGTCCGGCTGCACATAATCGAGCAGGCGCTGATAGTGGGTGATCAGGATCACGCCCTTGTCCGGCCGCCGCATGATGCGGTTGATGCCGTCGCCGACGACGCGCAGCGCGTCGATATCGAGGCCGCTGTCGGTTTCGTCGAGGATCGCGAGCTTCGGGTCGAGGATGCCCATCTGCACCATCTCGTTGCGCTTCTTCTCGCCGCCCGAAAAACCGACATTCACCGGCCGCTTCAGCATATCCATGTCCATGCCGAGGCCATCGGCCTGCGCACGCGCGAGCTTCAGGAACTCGGCGCCCGACAGCGGCTTTTCGTCGCGGGCGCGGCGCTGGCTGTTCAGGCTTTCACGCAGGAACTGGACGTTCGACACGCCCGGAATCTCGACGGGATACTGGAAGCCGAGGAACAGACCGGCGGCGGCGCGGGCATCGGCATCCATCTCCAGCAGGTCCTCGCCGGCGAAGGTCACTGACCCTTGGGTTACTTCGTAACCGGGCCGGCCGCCCAGCACATAGCCGAGCGTCGACTTGCCCGCCCCGTTCGGCCCCATGATCGCATGGACCTCGCCGGCGTTCACGCTGAGCGACAGACCTTTGAGGATTTCCTTGCCGTCGATTTCGGCGTGGAGGTTTTCGATGTTCAACATGTTCCGTCCTGTTCGTGCGACAGCAGTCGCAAATCTCGTGTTACGGCGTCTCGCCCGCGACCGGTTCGGTGCCAAACTCGGCCTCGGCGGCTTGCGGGTTGGTCAGCACCGCCTTCATTGACGCATCGATCTTGTCCAGCATGGGCGCATGGGCCTTCGCCACTTTCGCCCGCACCGGCGCGCAGGCCTTGGCCGCGTCGTCGAAGATCGCGACCCGCGCTGCGGCTTCGGCTGGCGGCTTTTCCATGCGCGCATCGGCGTTGATCCGCTCCGACAGACAGTCGGCATACGGCGCGGTCGGCGCGACCGCCTGTAGCGCCAGCAACAACGCGATCATCGTGCCACCCTCAGTTCTGCGATCCGGTCGAGGATTGCGGGCCGCCGCTCGGCGATACAGGCACCGATTTCGTCCTTTGCCGCGCGCTGCTGCCCGGCGCACCAGCCGATCGCCTCGCACCCTGCCGTCTGGATTACCGGATCGACACCCTTGGTCGTTGCCCGACAGCTCCGCAGCGTCGTCTTGCGCAGGGCGTAGTGGAATTTCGCACTACGCAGCTTGCGCCCGAGCACGACGATCTCGTCCTCGGGCGTCGCGACCGGCGCGGGCGTCTGCATCACCAAGGCAGCGGCGAATGCGATCACCCCACCGACCCTTCAAGGCTGATGCCGAGCAGCTTCTGCGCCTCGACCGCGAATTCCATCGGCAGCTGTTGCAGCACTTCGCGCGCAAAGCCGTTGACGATCAGCGCGACCGCCGCCTCCGAATCCAGGCCGCGCTGCATCGCGTAGAACATCTGGTCCTCGGAAATCTTGCTCGTCGTCGCCTCATGCTCGATCTGTGCCGAGGGGTTCTTGACCTCGATATAGGGCACGGTGTGCGCCCCGCACTGGTCGCCGAGCAGCAGGCTGTCGCACTGGGTGAAGTTGCGCACGCCTTCCGCCGAAGGACCGACGCGCACCAGCCCGCGATAGGTATTGTCGCTGCGGCCGGCACTGATCCCCTTCGACACGATGGTCGAACGCGACCTCTTGCCCAAATGGATCATCTTGGTGCCGGTATCGGCCTGCTGGCGGTTGTTGGTGACCGCGACCGAGTAGAATTCGCCGACGCTATTCTCACCCGCCAGCACGCAGGACGGGTATTTCCAGGTGATCGCCGAACCGGTCTCGACCTGGGTCCACGACACCTTGGAGTTCTTGCCCTGACACAGCGCGCGCTTGGTCACGAAGTTGTAGATGCCACCCTTCCCGTTCTCGTCGCCGGGATACCAGTTCTGGACGGTGCTGTACTTGATCTCGGCATCGTCGAGCGCGACCAGTTCGACGACCGCCGCGTGCAGCTGATTCTCGTCGCGCATCGGCGCAGTGCAGCCTTCGAGGTAGCTGACATAGCTGCCCTTGTCGGCGACGATCAGCGTGCGTTCGAACTGGCCGGTATTCTCGGCGTTGATCCGGAAATAGGTCGACAATTCCATCGGGCAGCGCACACCCTCCGGAATGTAGACGAAGGTGCCGTCCGAAAAGACCGCGCAATTCAGCGTCGCGAAGAAATTATCCCGCTGCGGCACGACCTTGCCCAGCCATTTGCGGACCAGATCGGGATATTCGCGGATCGCTTCGCTGATCGAGCGGAAGATGACGCCGGCGGCTTCCAGTTCCTTGCGAAACGTCGTCGCCACCGACACGCTGTCGAACACCGCGTCGACCGCGACCTTGCGGCTGCCCTCGACGCCGGCAAGGACCTTCTGCTCCTCGATCGGGATGCCGAGCTTCTCATAGACGCGTAGGATTTCGGGATCGACCTCGTCCAGCGAGCCGAGCTTCGGCTTGGCCTTGGGTTCGGCGTAATAATAGGCGTCCTGATAATCGATCGGATCGATGTTCAGCTTCGACCAGTCGGGCGCTTCCATCGTCTGCCACAGGCGGAACGCCTTCAGCCGCCAGTCGAGCATCCATTCCGGCTCGTTTTTCTTGGCGCTGATGTAGCGGACGGTGTCCTCGCTCAACCCCTTGGGCGCGAAGTCCTGTTCGATGTCCGAGGAGAAACCCCACTCGTACTTCTTGTTCGCGGCGGCGAGCGCCTCGGCATTCTTGGTGGCCATCACACTACCTCTTGGGGCATCGCCCCGGTGTTCGCGAGTTGGGCGAGCGTCACGCCCGCAAGCGCCCCCCGGACCACGGCGTTGACCGTGCCGGCATGGGGGCGGATCATGCAGTTCGTCTCCACCGCGCAGTCGTGGCGCGCGGCATCGACGCAGGTGGTGAGCGCGATCGGCCCCTCGATCGCCTCGATGATCTGGGCGAGATCGATCGCCTGCGGTGCGCGGGCGAGGCGGAAGCCACCGCCGGTGCCGCGTCCCGTCTCGATCAGCGCGGCGGCGGACAGGCGGCTAACCAGCTTCTGCACGGTCGGCAGCGGCAGGCCGGTTTCCTCCGCCAGCATCGTCGCCGTCACACGCGCCTCCCCACCCCGCCGCGCGGTGGCGGCGAGCAGGACGACGGCATAGTCGGCAAGGCTGGAAAGGCGCATTATTTCCTTAATCGGATCATTCCGGTCGGATTGGCATGTGGTCGTGCAGGGGCTTGAGGTCAACCGGGTTTGTTTCGATCGTTGTGATCGATTGTTGGGGCGGAGGAGGATTTGGTTTCACGCGAAGGCGCGAAGGCACGAAGAGAAGAAGCCGGTAGGGGTTCGCGCGGAGGCGCGGAGACGCGGAGGGTTGCATCTGCGGCCTCGTCTCGCGTCAGCGAGACCTTAGCTCTTCCGGCAGCCAGCAACATGAAGGCCGCTGGCGCGGCGGACCAATCCACAAACGCACCTCCTCCGCGTCTCCGCGCCTCCGCGCGAACCACTCTTCTTCGTGCCTTCGTGCCTTCGCGTGAAACCGAATCTTCCTTCCGCCGCCGGTGGCCGGTAAAGCGCCCGACATGGCCTGGTATCACCCGCTCCTTTTCGCTCTCGACGCCGAACGCGCGCATTCGCTGACGATCGCCATGCTGGAGGCGTGGGGAAAGGCCGGCGCTCCGCTTGCGCCGAAGACCGACGACCGCCACGCGGTGACGGTTGCCGGCATCCGCTTTCCCAACCCGGTCGGGCTGGCGGCGGGTGTCGACAAGGATGCGCGCGCGGTCGCCGGCTTCCTGGGGTTGGGGTTCGGGTTCGTCGAGGTCGGCACGCTGACCCCCAAACCACAGCCCGGCAACCCGAAACCGCGCATCTTCCGCCTGCCCGAGGACAGGGGCGTGGTGAACCGGCTCGGCTTCAACAATGGCGGGATCGACGCAGCGCTGACGCGGGTTGCTGCGCTCACCCCCCGTCCCGGCATCATCGGCATCAACGTTGGCGCCAACAAGGATTCGACCGACCGCATCGCCGATTACGGCACGGCCGTCGCCAAAGCCGCGCCGCTGGCCGACTATGTCACGATCAACATTTCCAGCCCGAACACACCGGGCCTGCGCGACCTGCAATCGCAGCCCGAACTGGGACAGTTGATCGCCGCCAGCGACGCCGCCCGCTATGTCGGCGCAAAGCGCGTGCCGCTGTTCCTGAAGGTCGCGCCCGATCTGTCGCGCGAGGGAATGGAGGTCGCGATCCGCGCGGCGGTCGACGGCGGGATCGATGCGCTGATCGTGTCGAACACCACCATCTCGCGGCCGCCCACGCTGCGGTCGGCGCATGCGAAGGAAACCGGCGGGTTGTCCGGTGCGCCCCTCGCCCCCCTCGCGCTCGCCAAGCTGGTCGAGGCGCGCGCGATCGCCTGCGACGCGCTCCCCCTCATTTCGGCCGGCGGAATCGGGTCGGCGGACGAGGCGCAGCGGCGGCTCGATGCCGGGGCCAGCCTCGTCCAGCTCTACAGCGCGATGGTCTATGAGGGGCCTGGGCTGGCGCGGCGGATCGTCGCGGGGCTGTGACCGACTGGTTCCAACCGCTGCTCGCCAATGCCGGATTCGGGCGGCGGGTCGTGGCGTGCATCGGCGCGGGCATCGGCATCGCGCTGACCATCCTCGTCTGCGGGCAATTCCCGTCCTATGGCAGCGACCTGCCGATCATCGTCGCACCCCTGGGCGCATCGGCGGTGCTGGTGTTCGCGGTGCCGGCCAGTCCCCTGGCGCAACCATGGCCGGTGGTCGGCGGCAACATCCTGTCGACGCTGGTCGGCGTCGCGATGTTCCGGGCGATCCCGAACGTAACCGCCGCCGCCGGGGTGGCAGTGGGTCTCGCCATTCTCGTCATGTCACTTGCGCGCTGCCTGCATCCGCCCGGCGGCGCGGCGGCGTTGACCGCGGTGATCGGCGGCGCCGGCATCCATGACGCGGGCTATGCCTTTGCCTTCGCACCGGTCGGGATCAATTCGATCGCACTGGTGGCGATCGGCATGTTCTACCACCGGATGACCGCACTCAGCTATCCGCACCAGCCGGCGTCGCCGGTCACGATTCAGGCGGCGGTGGAGCCGGGCGGGGTCCGGCTGGAGGATATCGACGCGGCACTGGCCGAGACACCGGACGCTTTCGATATCGCGCGGGAAGATTTGGCACTGCTGCTGGAGCGGGCGGAGCATTTCGCGAAGGTGCGGCGGGGAAAGTAAGCCTCTACGCATATTCGTCACCCCGGCCTGCGCGGGTGACGTTACTCCACGATCACCTTGCCCTCGCGCCGCGGATCGAACCCGCCATCGACCTTGCCGTCGCGGATGATCACCCCGTGGAGCCCCGAATCTTCGCCCTGCCCCGGCTGCAACCGCACACCGCGCGCCGCCAGCGCGCTGAGGATTTGCGGCGAGAACTTCGTCACTTCGCCCTGAAAGCTATTGCCGCGGGCGACGAGGTTGGGCAGCGCCAGCGCCTGTTGCATCGGCAGCTTCCATTCGACCGCGCCGATCAGCGACTTGCCGACATAGGCGAGGATCGCATTGCCGCCGGCCGATCCCAGCGCGCCGGCGAACTTGCCCTGCCGGTCGATCATGATCAGCGGCGTCATCGACGACCGCGGCCGCTTGCCCGGCGCCACCGCATTGGCCGCCGTCCGGCCCTGCGCATCGCGCGGCGAGAAGGCGAAATCGGTCATCTGGTTGTTGAGGAAGAAGCCGTCGACCATCCGCCCGGTGCCGAAGAAGCTCTCGACCGTCGTCGTCATCGACACGACGTTGCCCGCCGAGTCGCCCACGATGAAGTGCGACGTCCCCGCCGGTTCGCGCGTCGTATCCGCCGCCGCCGTGACCAAGCCCGCCGGCATCCCGGCCGCGGGCGCCGCCGCGGCGAACGGGCCGATCAGCTTTGCGCGTTCGGCGATATAGGCCGGCGCCAGGAGTCCTGCGACCGGCACGTTCACGAACTTAGGATCGCCGACATACAGGTCGCGATCGGCGTACATCAGCCGGCTGGCCTCGGCGAACAGGTACCAGCTCTGCGGATCGTTCGGCCCCCGCTTGTCGATGTCGGTCCGCCCGAGGATCGCGAGCAGCTCGAGCAGCCCGACCCCGCTCGACGGCGGCGGCGGGGTGCAGACGATATAGGCGCGCCAGTTGCCACACAGCGGCGCACGCTTGACCGCGCGATAGGCGGACAGGTCGGCGAGCGTCATCGTGCCCGGCAGGTCGCCACCGGTCGTCCGCGCAACGATCCGCTGCGCCGTCTTGCCGGTGTAGAGCGCGTCCGGCCCCTGTTTGGCGAGGCGACGGAGGAAATCGGCATAGTCGCCGTTCTTGATCCGGTCGCCGGTGGTGGCGAGCGCGCCGCCCTTGCCCTTGAAATAGCGGCGGACATCCTCCGCCTGCAGCTGCGGCGACTGGCCACCGAGGAACCGGCCGAGCCGGGGCGAGATGACGAAGCCCTTGCGCGCGACCTGCTCGGCATCGTCGAACAGCTGGTCCCAGGCGAGCGTACCGTGATCGGCATGCGCCTGCCCCAGCATCCGGACGGCACCCGGCACGCCGGTCGCGCGCCCGCTCAGTACCGCCTGGCCAAACGGCAGCGGCTGGCCGTCGCTGCCCAGCAGCATCGTCGGCGTGGCACCGGCAGGCGCCACTTCGCGCCCGTCATAGATTTCGACCTTGCCGGTCTTCGCATTGAAATAGGTCAGGAACGCGCCGCCGCCGAGGCCAGAGCTTTGCGGTTCGACCAGCGACAGCATCGCCTGCATGGCGATCGCCGCGTCGACGGCGCTGCCGCCGCGGCGCAGTACCGCCATCCCCGCGTCGCTGGCGATCGGATTGGCCGAGACGACGAACTTCTGCGCCTGCCCCGCGGCGGTCGGTGCCGAAGGCGACGCCTGCGCCGGCGGTGCGGCGGTGGTGGCGACGTCGTTCTTGCCGAATGACAGGACGTTGCAGCCCCCCAGCGTAACGGTGGCGAGCGCGGCGATGGTGGTGGCGAACATCTTCATGCCGTCCTTCCTACCCAAGCGCGTCGCCCCCGTCACCCGCTCTCGGGCGTTGCCGTTACGGTTCTGCCTGGCCTACACCCGGGACAGGAGAAGGATACGAAATGGCCCGGCAACTGGAACGATTCCCTAATCTGGTCGCGATGTTCTTTACGCGCGCCGCCGAACGCGGCGATGCGCCGTTCCTCTGGGCCAAGACCGGTGGCCGATGGGTGTCGACCAGCTGGGCGGAGGCGGCGCGGCAGGTCGCCAGCCTCGCCACCGCGCTGAACGCCATCGGCCTGAAACGCGGCGACCGGGTGATGCTGGTCAGTGAGAACCGTCCCGAATGGTGCATTTCCGACCTAGCGATCATGGCGGCAGGCTGCGTGACGGTGCCGACCTATGTCACCAACACCGTACGCGATCACGGCCATATCATCGAGAATTCGGGCGCCTGCGCGATCATCGTGTCGACCGAGAAGCTGGCGCGTACCGTACTGCCCGCAGCTCTCCGCGCCACCCATTCGTCGGAAAAGATCATCATGATCGAACCGATGCGGACCGCGCAGCAGGGCAGCCTCGAATTCCACGACTGGCGCGACCTGATCGCGCAGCATCCCGCCGACCCGGCGATGATCGCGGCGGCGGCGGATTTTCAGCGCGAGGACCTTGCCTGCATCATCTACACGTCGGGCACCGGCGGTTCCCCGCGCGGCGTCATGCAGCATCACGGCGCGATCCTGCACAACGTCAATGGCTGCTGCACCGTGATTTCGGAAGATTTCGGCTGGGACGACGAAGTTTTCCTGTCGTTCCTGCCCTTGAGCCACGCATACGAACATACCGGCGGACAGCATTTCCCGATCGGGCTGGGCGGGCAGATTTATTATAGCGAGGGCCTCGACAAACTGGCGAGCAATATCGAGGAAGTGCGCCCGACGATCATGGTCGTCGTCCCCCGCCTGTTCGAGGTGCTGCGCACGCGGATCACCAAGACCGTGCAGAAACAGGGCCGCGTGTCGTCATGGCTGCTCGACCGCGCCGTCGCGATCGGCGGCAAGGAAAACGGCCCGTCGCTGCTCGACCGCCCGACCAAGCTGCTGGTCGATACGCTGTTGAAACCCAAGGTCGGCAAGCGCTTCGGCGGCCGGTTGAAGGCAATGGTGTCCGGTGGCGCGCCGCTCAACCCCGAAGTCGGCGGGTTCTTTCAGTCGCTCGGCCTTACCTTCCTGCAAGGTTATGGCCAGACCGAGGCTGCACCAGTCATTTCGTGCAACCGCCCGGCGGCGGGGATCAAGATGGACACGGTCGGCCCGCCGCTCGCCGAAACCGAGGTCCGCATTGCCGAGGACGGCGAAATCCTGGTCCGCGGCGAACTGGTCATGCACGGCTATTGGCGCAACGAGGTCGAGACCGCGCGGGTGCTCAAGGACGGCTGGCTCCATACCGGCGACATCGGCGAGATCGACGCGAAAGGCCGCATCCGCATCACCGATCGCAAGAAGGACATCATCGTCAACGACAAGGGCGACAATGTCGCCCCGCAAAAGGTCGAGGGGATGCTGACGCTGCAGGACGAGATCGCGCAGGCGATGATCGCGGGCGACCGGCGGCCGTACATGGTCGCGGTCATCGTGCCCGATGCCGAATGGACCCAGAAATTCTGTGCGAAGGGCGGCGCGCGGTGCGACTTCGCCCGGCTGCGCGAAGACAGCGACTATCGCGCCGCACTGGGCGCGGCGGTCGAGCGGGTGAACAAGGATTTGTCGGTCACCGAACGCATCCGCCGCTTCATCATCGCCGACGAACCCTTCGCGATCGAGAACCAGCAGCTGACGCCGAGTTTGAAGATCCGGCGGCATGTGCTCAAGGAAGTCTATGGCGAACGGCTGGACGCTTTGTACCGGGGGTGAGAAACTGGCTGTTCGTGTGCAGCCGCAACCGGCTGCGCAGCCCGACCACCGAGGCGATGTTCGGCGACCTGCCCGACACTGAAACCGCGTCGGCCGGCACCAGTCCCGACGCCGACAATCCGTTAACAAGCGAACTGATCGAATGGGCCGACACGATCTTCGTCATGGAACGCGCGCATCGGACGCGGGTTCAGCGGCGCTTTCGTCGGCATCTGAACGGCAAGCGGGTCATCTGCCTTGATATTCCCGACGATTATGCGTGCATGGACCCGGCACTAATGGCGTTGCTGACAAAGCGCATGGCCCGGTTTGTGTGACGTCGGACGGCCAAAGTTCACTAAGTTCACACTAATGGGCGTTTCGCGCGTCACGGGAGCGTATGCGGCGCGGCGGTGGATCGACGGTGAGACAGAGCCTCAGTCGGCATCGCACGATACGGGGATTGTAGGAAAGCGGTTCGTTAACCATCCTGTGCGACCATTACGGCGACGCAAGGATGGGACGCCGACCATGATCAACGCCATCGGACTGGATCGGATGACGACACCCGCGGCGCGGTTGGGTACGGCGGCGAGCGGCATAGCCAGCTTCGCCGCGACGTTCGACATGCTGACCGCTCCCTCTTTCACCATCAGCCACCCTGCCCCGGTACGCGAGAGCGAGCAGACGACCGCCGTGAATGCCGACACCGATCGGCTGGACGCAGCGCTTGCCGCGTTCAAGAAGAAAATGTCGATGACCCCGGCGGAGCGCGTCCGGCGCGACGTGCTGAAGAGCATGAACCTGACCGAGGAAGCGGTCGAGGCACTGCCGCCCGAGGAGCGGGCCGAGATCGAACAGAAGGTCGCGATGGAAGTCGCCCGGCGGGTGAAGGTGATGGAGGGCGGCGGGAGTGGCACGAACCTGTCGAGAGCAGGCATGATTGCGACGCCCGGATGCCGGAATGAGCCGAGCGATCCGATCGGGTGAAATGACGCGAAATCGCGGGCTGTTCCGATCTCGACTACGAAGTCATGCCAACTTCCATGTGACTTCCGGTAGTAGTGATAGCGTGATACTATTTTCCCCACAGTTTCGGGGGAGATATTAATATGCGGAGCATTGTAATCCGGTCGATAGGTTTCACTGTAATGTTTGTCGCAGGAGCGATGGCACTGGGCCCAGCCAATGGACAGAGCGACCCGAGCAACGACGATCGACCCATCCTCGGGGCATCCATGCTCAATCGCGGTGCAGAATCTTACGGAAAAACTCCTTTATTCAAGAAAATCAGCACAGCCGTCAGAGCCGCCCGATTAGGCAACACCGACGAATTTTTCGCGCTACTGGCTCCGAAGGCAGCGGCCGAGTTATCGCACGATGAGGGCGAACGCAAAGTCGTACCCCTCAGCCCCCAGATACTTCAGTCCATAGCCAGCAATTGCCGTGGTCCGTTCCCGATCGGAGAACGGCCGTCATGGATACAGTTCTCCTTCATCTGCAATCCGGACGCGAAGACATCCTTGGCAACTTGTATCCACTTCGTGAACACTCCAGAACTCACCATGACGGCTGGATTTAAAAATGGCCGGATGCTTTGGCTCGATGCGTTTGAGGTTCCCGTGGTACCCGGACGGCGCTATGTCGCGATGGATGCATATCAGCACGCAACCGATCGGAAATAGGCGGTGAATCGAGCGTTACGCATAGCTATTCATCGTTGAACTCGTCCCACCTCTTCCCATATGGCCCGCTTGAAATGCTGCGATGCAGCAAGGAGCGTGCCTGTGACCCCGACCCGTAACCCTGCCCTTGTCCACTTGGCACTCGCGCTGGGTGGGTTCGCGATCGGGACGACCGAGTTCGCGACGATGAGCCTCGTGCCGTTCTTTGCGCCGGGCCTCGGTATCGACGAGCCGACGGCGGGGCATGTGATCAGCGCCTATGCCCTGGGCGTGGTGGTCGGTGCGCCGCTGCTGGCGGTGCTGACCGCGCGGATGGCGCGGCGGACGGTGTTGATCGCGTTGATGGCGTGTTTTGGGATCGCCAATGCCGCCAGTGCGCTGGCGCCGACCTATGAAGCGATGCTGGTCGCGCGTTTTTTCAGCGGATTGCCGCATGGTGCCTATTTCGGGATCGCGGCGCTGGTCGCTGCTTCGCTGGTGCCGGTGGAGAAACGGGCGCAGGCGATCGGACGGGTCATGCTGGGGCTGACGACCGCGACGATCGTCGGTGTGCCGTTGGCCAACGCACTGGGGCAGGCGATCGGATGGCGCTGGGGCTTTGGGGTGGTCGCGGTGCTGGCCGCCGCGACGATGGCGATGGTCGCGTGGGTCGCGCCGCGTGATCGGCCGGACCGCTCGGCCAGCCCGATGGCGGAGCTGAGCGTGCTGCGCTCGGGCCAATTGTGGCTGACGCTCGGCATCGGCGCGATCGGCTTTGGCGGCATGTTCGCGGTCTATACCTATCTCGCCTCGACCCTGATCGAAGTGACCGGGGCCGGTCCGGCAATGGTGCCGGTGGTGCTGGCGGTGTTCGGCATCGGCATGACCATCGGCAACCTGATCGTGCCGCGCTTCGCGGATCGCGCACTGATGCCGACCGCAGGCGGGTTGCTGCTGTGGAGCGCCGCGACGCTGGCACTCTATCCGCTGGCGGCGGGGCAGTTGTGGTCGATGCTGGCGATTGTGTTCCTGATCGGCATTGGCGGGGCGCTTGGCACGGTGCTGCAGACGCGGTTGATGGACATTGCCGAGAACGGCCAGAGCCTTGCCGCATCGCTCAACCATTCGGCGTTCAACACCGCCAATGCGATCGGGCCATGGGCTGGCGGACTGGCGATCGCTGCGGGCTATGGCTGGACGTCGACCGGGGTGGTCGGGGCGGCGCTGGCGCTGGGCGGGTTTGCGATCTGGGGGCTGGCGGTGCTGGCCGGGGCGCCGGTTCGACGGGTGGCCGAGGCGTAAGAAGGTTTGATTCACGCGAAGGCGCGAAGACGCGAAGAAGGTTCGTTCTCCGTAGCGTCCCCCGCGCCAGCCGCCTCGTCGCTTGGCTGTCCTGTCGCGTAAGGTCTTCCGTTCGCGGACCGCTCGCCCGGAACGCAGCCCCTCCGCGTCTTCGCGCCTTCGCGTGAACCCATTTCTTCTGAACACGAAAGGGGCACCCGCCACCGGTTCGTGTGCGGGCGCCCCCCTCCACCATTCGCTTCGCGAACGGTCCCCCTCCCCATGGAACGGGGAGGATCTTTTCCTTACTTCTTCTCGGGCAGGACCTGCATCGACCAGTCCTTCGACGGGACCAGATATTTCGCCGCCAGCGCCTGCAACTCGGCCGGGGTGGTCCCGCGGATGTCGTTGATGATGCCGGGGATCGCCGCCAGCCGCGCCGGATCGCGCGTGCCGCCGGCGGTCTGGTTCATCCAGAACATGTTGCCGCTCGACATGCGCGCGACCATCTGGATCACCGGCAGCTTGGCGCGGTCCAGTTCGTCCTCGGGCACCGGCGTCTTGACCAGGTCGGCGGCCAGCTCCCGCGCCAGCTGGAAGAAGAAGCCGGTCTTGTCGGGCGGCACCATGCCGATCGCCATGATCCGCCCGCCACCGGGCAGGCCGACCGGCCAGCCATTGTCGACGTTGGGCGAATAGCTGACCCCCGCCTGGCTGCGCAGCCGGTCGAGCAGCCGGTCGCGGAACACCGCGGCCAGCACCTCCAGCTTGCGGCTTTCGGTCAGCCCGGCGCTGCCGGCACCGGTCGGCCATGCGATCGCCGCCGCTGCCTGATTGGGCTGGCCGCTATGCGTGCGCGTCACCGGAGCGGCAATATGATCGGGGAAGCGGACCGGCGGCAGCGGCGTAGTGGCGGGCGTGCGCGGCGTCATCGCGCCGATCGTCGCCGCGACCGCATCGATCGCCGCCTGCTGCGGCACGTCGCCGAACACCTGCACCTCGATCGGACCCGAGGCGAGCAGCGGCGCCCACAGCGCCTTGAACGCTGCCGGGGTCAGTGCCTCGACCTCCTTGCGATCGGGCGTGCCCCAGCGCGGATCGCCGGCATGGAGCAGTCCGTCGAGATCGCGCGCCATCACCCCGTCGGGCGAGGCGCCGAGCGCGTCGTAGCTGGCCAGCATCACCGCGCGGGCACGGGCGACCGGCGCCGGGTCCCATGCCGGTGACTGGAGCTTCGCCGCGATCAGCTTCAGCTGGTCGGTCAGGTCGGCGGCGGTCGTGACGCCGGACAGGGTGAACGCGTCGTCGCCCATGCCGAACGACAGCCCGATCTGCCGCCCGCCGGTCAGCCGGTCGAGCTCTTCCTGCCCTAATACACCCTTGGGCGTCTGGATGCCCGAGGCGACCAGCGCGAGATCGGCGGCGAACGCCGGGGTGCGGCGATCGGTCGGCAGCGCGTTCAGCCCGCGGCCGAAGCGGACGCTGACATAGACCTTGCCCGTCTCCGATTCATTGGGGAACAGCAGCAGCGACGACCCGTTGGCGAAGTCGACGCGTTCGACCGGCGGATCGGCCAGCGCCATGCTACGCGTGGTGATCGCGCCGGGCTTGCCCAGCGGGGCCAGCCGGTCGAAGCCGATCGCCGCCTGTCCGCGGCGTTTGGCGGCGGTGCCGGCGACCTTTTCGGTCAGCGCGGCGGTCAGCTTCGTCTGGGCGGTCGGGTCGGGCACGCGGCTGTTCAGGATCGCGCGGGTGGCGGTGCCTTCGAACACCTTTTTCGTCGCCGCCTGCACGCGCGCCGGGGTGAAAAACTTCTTCGTCACCGCGCCTTCGAAGATGCGCAGCGACGTTTCGGGTCCGGCGACCGTTTCGCGGATATCGGTCGCGGAGATGAGGTTGTCGGCCAGCAGCGCGCCGGCGGTCACGGGTGCGGTGCGAACCTCGTTCTCCATGCCCGCCCGGATTTCGGCGACTTCGCGGTCGATCTCGGCCTGGGTCGGGGGGGTGCGCATCGCGTCGGCGATCGACTGGCGCACGTCGCGCAGCGCCGCCGCCCAGTCGTCGCCCAGCGGGAGGATCGACAGCTGGGTGATGTTGGCGGAGCGTGACACGTCGTCGAGGTTCGCACCCGCGGAGATATAGCTGCCCCCGGCGCGCGCGCGGCTTTCCAGCCGTCGGTTGAGGATACGGAGTGCGATCTGGTCGATCATCCGCTCTTGGTTGAACAGGATGGTGTCGTCCCCGACGGTCCACGGCCGCAGCACCGCCATCTGCACCAGCGTCGGCATGGTCGGTTCGCTGACCACCGCCGCGACCGGCTCGTTCGCCTTGGGCGATCCGAATTTGGGGTCGGCGGGCGACGGGCCATTGCCCTGCCAGGCCGAGAAATGCTTCTTCACCATCGCTTCGAGGATGGCGGGATCGGCGTCGCCGGCGATGACGATTATTGCGCGGTCTGGGCGGTACCAGCGGTCGTGGAACTTCTTTACACTGTCGGCGGTCGCCGATTGCAGCGTGTCGACGTTGCCGATCGGCGAGCGGTCGGACAGCGGCTGCCCGGCGAAGAACAGCGCGCGCACCGCGTCGCCGAAGCGCACCTGCGGGCCCGGCTGCTCGCGCTGTTCGGAGAGGACCACCGGCCGTTCGGCATCCAGCGCCGCCTGGCTGAGCGTCGGTTCGGCCATCATCCCCGACAGGATCTTCATGCTCTCGTCCAGACCCGCAGGCGTCGCAGAGGGCAGGTCGAGCTTATATACGGTCTGCGTAAAACTGGTCGAGGCGTTGCTGTCCGAACCGAAGGTAACGCCCAGACGCTGCCACACCCGTTTCGATTCGCCGTCGGGCACATGGACCGATCCGCGGAAGGTGAGGTGTTCGATCAGGTGCGCGAAGCCACGCTCGCTGTCGGTTTCCATCAATGAACCGGTGCCGATCGCGACGCGGATCGCGACCTGCCCCGGCGGCACGCCATTCTTGCGCACGGCATATTTCAGGCCGTTGGACAGCACGCCGTAGGTCCACGTCCGGTCAGGCGGAATGTCGCTGCCCTTGAACAGCCACGGCGTGTCCGGCCCCTGGGCCACCGGTTCCAGCGGCGGAAGCTGGCGCGCGGGCGCCGGTGAGGCGGGCACGGGCGATGCGGGCGGGGTCTGCGCGGCGAGCGGCGCGGCGATCAGGGCCAGGGTCGTGAAGCCACCCGTGGCCAGTCGATACAGGGATGCCATGCGCCAAGGTGTAGCGTCGTTGCAACGCCGCGACCAGTATCGACGCGCCGGTGGAAATATAAAGCTGTAACCGCCCGTGCGTTCAGCCCCGGCTCAGCTTTACGCTACCGCTCCTCCCGCCGCAGATAGAGGTAGGAATCGTCGAATTCGGCGAGCGAGCGCAGGCCGGCAAGGTCCTGGATCGATGCCCGCCGCCCGCGAAACGCCATCAGCCCGCGTTCGCGCAGCTCGCGCAGCGTGCGGTTGACATGGACCGGGGTCAGGCCGGTGCAGTCCGACAGGTCGGCCTGTGTCAGCGGCAGCGCAAAGCCGGTATCGTCGGCCTGCCCGATCAGCCCCAGCCGCACATGCAGCTCGCAGATCAGATGCGCGATCCGCTGGATCGCGGTCCGCCGGCCGAGCGACAATTCCCATTCGCGATGGATCGCGGCGTCGAGCGCGGTGATGAACCAATAGACCCGCGCCAGATGGGGATGCTTCTCGGTAATCTCGGTCAGCTTCGTATGCGGGACCAGCACGACGCGGCACGGTGTCAGGGTCATGACGTTATGATCGAGCTGTTTCAGCGAGAAGCTGTGCAGGTCGAGAAAGTCGCCCGCGACGTGCAGTTCGGTGATCTGCCGTTCGCCGCCCGGCAGGTCCTTGTACCGGCACATGAGGCCTTCGAGCAGCAACGTGCTGGCATTCAACCGTTCGCCGGCGCGGATACAGGTATGGTGGGCCGGCAGGTCGCGCACCTCGCCCAACGATGCCCGGATGACCGCTTCTTCCTCCGGCGATATCGTGTCGCGTGCGCGCAGCTTCGCCAGATGCGTTTCGATCACCGGTCGTCATCCCCCTCGTCAGATCGTTACGGCTGGTAACGCACTGCAGCGACGGAGGCAACGCGGCCATACCAAAGGGGGAACGCAGCGTTTCCTGTGGCTGCCCTTGATCCCCCGAGCCCATGCCGCCACATGGGCGGCATGTTGATCGAAACCGAATCCACGCCCAATCCGGCGACGTTGAAGTTCCTGCCGGGGCAGATCGTCATGGATGCCGGCACCCGCGATTTCGCGAGCCCGGAAGAGGCGGAGGCCTCGCCGCTCGCCACGCAGCTGTTCGCATTGGGCGACGTCGTCGGCGTGTTCTTCGGCCGCGATTTCGTGTCGGTGACCAAGGCGCCGGGCAGCGAATGGGCCGACCTGAAGCCCGACGTGCTGGCGCTGCTGCTCGACCATTTCGGCGGGCGGATGCCATTGTTCCACGCGACCGGCAGCGCCGGTTTCTCGGTCCCGGCCGAGGAGAGCTTTTCCGACAATCCGGAAGACGCCGATATCGTCGAACAGATCAAGGAACTGATCGAGACGCGGGTACGCCCGGCGGTCGCAAACGACGGCGGCGACATCGTCTATCGTGGGTTCGACCAGGGCAAGGTCTACCTCCAGCTGCAGGGTGCCTGTGCAGGGTGCCCGTCCTCCAGCGCGACGCTGAAGAACGGTATCGAACAGCTGCTGAAATATTATGTCCCCGAAGTCACGGAGGTTCGTGCAGTCTGATGTCCAAGCTCGACGACCAAGCGCTCGACACGCTGTTCCGCAGCGCCCGCACCTATAATCATTATACCGACCAGCCGGTCGACGACGCGACGCTGCACTCGATCTGGGACCTGGTGAAATGGGGCCCGACCAGCGCGAACCAGCTGCCCGCGCGGATCGTGTGGTGCACGTCGGAAGAGGCGAAGGAACAGCTGGCGGCGTGTGCGACCGGCACCAATCCCGACAAGATCCGCGCCGCGCCGGTGACCGCGATCATCGGCATGGACACCGAGTTCCACGAGTATCTGCCCGAGTTGTTCCCCCATGCCGATGCGAAGGCGTGGTTCGACGGCAATGCCGAGCTGCGTCAGGCATCGGCGTTCCGCAATTCGTCGTTGCAGGGCGGGTATCTGATCCTCGCCGCGCGTGCGCTGGGCCTCGATACCGGGCCGATGTCCGGGTTCGATGCCGGTGCGGTCGACAAGGCATTCTTTGCCGACACGCCTTCGGTGCACGCCAATTTCATCACGACGCTGGGCTATGGCGATCGCGAGACGCTGTACCCACGCTCGCCGCGGCCCGATTTCGCCAAGTTCAACCGGATCGCCTGACGCCGATCGTGCGCACGCTGGTCATCGAAACCGCCACTGCCGCCTGTTCGGTCGCGTTGATCGACGACGGCGTGGTGATCGCGCGCGACCATGTCGTGGTCGGGCGCGGCCATGCCGAGCGGCTGGTACCGATGATCGCCGCGCTGCCGGGTGAAGGCCGCGCCGACGCGATCCTCGTCGATTGCGGGCCGGGCAGCTTTACCGGCGTGCGCGTCGGGCTGGCAGCGGCGCGGGGCCTCGGCATAGGTTGGGGCGTACCGGTCAGCGGCTATTCGTCGCTGGCGTCGATCGCCGCCGCGGCGCTGGCCGAGCAACCGGGCGACGCGATCGTCGCGGTGCTCGACGGCGGCCATGGCGAGGTGTTCCAGCAGGGATTCGATGCCGACCTGACGTCTGACGGGCCGGCGGTGTCGCGCAAGCCGGCCGACGCCATCGCCGCGCTGGCGGGACGCCGCGTCGTCGGACAGGGGCTGGCGCGATTGCGTACGGTCGACGACCGCCTGCCCGACGACGACCGGTTGCCCGATGCCGCCGACGCGCTGCTGCTGCCCGAAGCACAACGGACGCTGCCCCCCGCCCCGCTGTACGGCCGCGCGCCCGATGCGGTGCCGAGCGTCCGCGCATGAGCGACACCCGCGACGCCATCGCGATCGGCGACGGCACCGCCGCCGATATCGCGGCGGTCGATGCGGTGATGCAGGCGGCGTTCGACCCGCGCTTCGGCGAGGCGTGGACGCAGGCGCAATGCCTGGGGATGCTGTCGCTGCCCGGCGTGTGGCTGACGCTGGCGCATGACGACGAATTGCTGGTCGGCTTTGCACTGACCCGTGCCATCGCCGGCGATGCCGAACTGCTGCTGATCGCGGTGCGGCCCGACCATCGCGGGCGAGGCATCGGGCGCGCGCTGTTGCGGCGGGCGATCGCCGATGCCGCGAAGCGCGGTGCGGGGCGCCTGTGCCTCGAAATGCGGGCGGGGAACGATGCGACCCGGCTGTATGTCGGCGAAGGCTTCGTCCAGTGCGGCGAACGGCGCGACTATTATGCCGGGCGCAGCGGCGAACGGTTCGACGCGCATACCTATGTCCGGCCGATCCCGCTGGGCTAGCGCCTGATCCATTCCGGTTGGGCCATACGTCCTCCCGGCGCAATATGGGACCTTCCCTTGCAGTGCGGGACAGGCGCCGCTTGAGGCCCCGAGCGTCGTTGGGGTGATGGTTCCGTTCGGGTCGATCAAACTCCAGCGCGGATCGATCTCCGACGACCACGAAGGTTCGTCATTCCCGCGCAGGCGGGGATCCATACACGCCAAAGTTTCGGCTGAAGTCGCGACGCTGGCGCTTATGGACTCCCGCCTGCGCGGGAGTGCGAAAGAGGGCGGAAAAGGCTGGAGTCCCCTCGAGCTACTGTTGCATGCCATCATCCGAAAATTTCAGCCTTCGCGCGGCTGACGTTGCTGCAGATCGATCGAACGCCAATTCCAAAAAAAGCTTCTTATATTGTTGCGCGTCGCCCGGTCAGCGTCGATAGCGGGGCCGGCCACGGTATCGGCCGCGTATGCGAGGGACATTATGGATATGCACGCTGGGCGAGACGATACGCTCATCGCCCTGACCGCCGACATCGTCGCCGCCCATGTCGGCAACAACAATATCGACGTGGGGGAGATCCCGACCCTGATCCGCAGTGTCCATGGCGCGCTGGCGACGCTGGGCGCCGCCGCCGACGAACCCGCCGCGCGCCCCGAACCAGCGGTCGCGATCCGCGCGTCGGTGAAGCCCGACTATATCGTCTGCCTCGAAGACGGGCGAAAGCTGAAGATGCTGAAGCGTCACCTGATGACGCAGTACAACATGACGCCCGACCAGTATCGTGCCAAGTGGAACCTGCCCATCGACTATCCGATGGTCGCGCCCAACTATGCCGAACAGCGCCGGACGCTGGCCAAGCAGATCGGGCTGGGTACGCAGCGGCGCGCAGGCTGAACCGGTCCGGACCACTTAGCGTCTTTCGCTGAACGATCCGGCACGCTAGAACGCCGCCACCGCCAGTCTGGACGTACAGGAATTCATGCCCCGCAAGATCGATCTCGAAGCGCTGTGTCACCAAAAGGGGCTGCGGATCACCGAGCAACGCCGGGTGATCGCCCGCGTGCTGTCCGAAGCCGACGACCATCCCGACGTCGAAAAGGTGTATGAGCGCGCATCGACGATCGATCCGGGCATCTCGATCGCGACCGTGTATCGCACGGTGCGGCTGTTCGAAGAGGCCGGCATCCTCGACCGCCACGATTTCGGCGACGGCCGCGCGCGCTACGAACCCTCGCCCGAGGCGCATCACGATCACCTGATCGATGTCGAAACGGGCCGCGTGATCGAGTTCGTCGATCCCGAGCTGGAGCTGCTGCAAAAGCAGATCGCCGAGCGGCTGGGCTTCCGTCTGGTCGATCACCGGATGGAACTCTACGGCGTCAGCCTCGACCGCAAGGACTGAGGCGATGCCCCTGCCCGCGCGGCTGCGGATGACAGCGCGGGCGGCAGGCATGTTGGCGGCGCTGCTCGGCTATCTGGTGCTGCATGGCAGCTGGCGGCTGGTCAGGGCGCGGTCGCCATGGCCGCCGCGCTTTCTGGGGCGGATCGCACGGGTCGTCGGGGTACGGACGACGGTGGTCGGCACGCCGGTGACGCGCGACGTGCTGTATCTCGCCAATCACCAGAGCTGGATCGACATTCTCGCCATTGCCGGCGCGAGCGGGAGCGCGTTCGTGGCGAAGGGCGAGTTGCGCGACGCGCCGCTGGTCGGGTGGCTATGTACGCTCAACCACACGCTGTTCGTCGATCGCGGCGACCGGCTGGGCGTCGCGCGGCAGATCGATACGCTGCGGCAGGCGCTGCTCGCCGACCATCCGGTGACGGTGTTTCCCGAAGGGACGACCAGCGCGCCGGGCGAATTGCTGCCGTTCAAGGCGGCGCTGCTGGGCGCGATTGACCCGCCGCCGCCGGGGTTGCGGGTGCAGCCGGTCTATTGCGACTACGGCGATGCGCGCGAGGTCGCGTGGCTGGGCGACGAACCGGGGACGGCCAATGCCGCGCGGGTGCTGGCGCGGCCGGGGCGGATCGGGCTGACGATCCATTTCCTCGAACCGTTCGATCCGGCGGGGATGGGACGGAAGGCGGTGGCGGCGCGGGCGCGGGCGGCGATCGTCGGGGCGATGGCGGGCGCCTGAAAGTCGTCACCCCAGCGCAGGCTGGGGGGTGACGACTTTGGGGGCCGTTACTCGCTGAACGCCCCCACGGTCACCCGGCGCCCCAGCAGGAACGCGTCGTTGACGTGGACGAACGGCGACAGGTCGACATCGCTCTGCCGGTCACGCAAACATTCGGCGAAGCGGCGATACAGCCGCGCATATTCCGCTTCGTCGCCGACATCGACCGCGACGCCGTCGACCGCCATCTGCGACGCGCCCATCGACAGCTTCAACTGGCCGTCATCGGTCTCGACGTCGATGTCCCACGTCTGCGGCCCGGTCTGGTCGAAATCGAACTCGACGCGCACCGGCACGCCGGCGGTATCGGTGAAGTCGAGATCGGCGGCGATCGGCGCGTCGCGGTTCGACGGGAAGCGCAACTCCGCCGCGTCGAGCAGCAGCGGACGCGGCAGGATGCGGGTAATGACCGACAGCGCGTTGATGCCGGGGTCGAACACGCCGATTCCCGGTTCCCAGATCCAGTCCTGCCCCGGATGCCAGACGCGGACGTCTTCCTTCCAGTTCACCGCGACGCGGCGGATGTTGCGCTCGGCCAGCCATGCCCGCGCCGGTTCGACCGCCGCCGCCTCACGCGAATGCCATGTCGCGAACAGCACCTTGCCGGCCTGCTGCGCGGCGCGGGCGAATACCTGCGCCTCCGACAACGTGGCGGCCGGCGGCTTTTCGATCATGACGTCGAGGCCGTGGTCGAGCGCCTGCTGGATCAGATTCAACCGCCCGCGCGGCGGGGTGCAGATCGAGATCGCCTGCACGTCGGGCATTGCCGCCATCATCTCGGCAATCGTCCTGAACCCCGGCACACCCTCAGGCGGGGTATGGCCGGTAACGGCGGCGACAAGTTCGAAATCCGGGCTGGCGGCGATATGCGGGATATGCTGGTCGCGCGCGATCTTGCCGATGCCGGCCAACGCGATGCGGGTCGGGGAAGCCAACGTCATTCTCTCCTGCCGGTTATTTGTCTGACATACTAACCGGTCAGGCCATCCGCAAGCGCGGTGTCAGATGCCGCCGACCACCGCGTCGCGCCCGCTGGTCTGCAACTGCGCAGCGAGATCGGCGATACAGGCGTCGACAACCGCAGCATCGGTGGCGCGTACGACGAAGTTCGCGCCGGTGCGGCCTTCGCGAAAGAACGGATAGCTGCCGATCGCCACGCCGTCATGCGCGCGCTCGACAGTGCGGAGCAGTTCGGCGACCTCGCTCTCGCCGACCCAGCAGCCCAGCGTCCCCGAGACGACCGGCAATCCGCCCTCCAGCGTACCGGTCAGGCTGTCGAGCATGGCGGCGGCGATGTGGGGCACGCCGGCCATGATGAAGATGTTGACGACATGGATACCGGGCGCGCCCGACATGCGGTTTTCGATCAGTTCGCCGCCGTCGGGCACCCGCGCCATCCGCATCCGCGCGTCGGTCAGCCCACCGCGCGTTTCGTAATAGGCCTCGAGGATCGCGCGCGCCTGTGGGTGAACGATGACCGGCACGCCCAGCGCCGCCGCGATCGAATCGACGGTGATATCGTCGTGCGTCGGGCCGATGCCGCCGGTGGTGAACAGATAGTCGTTGCGCGCCCTGAGCGTGTTCACCGCCTCGACGATCGCCTCCTCACGGTCGGCAACGACGCGCACCTCGGCGAGGCGGATCCCCTGCACGTTCAGCCACGTCGCGAGCTGCGCGATATTCTTGTCCTGCGTCCGGCCGGACAGGATTTCGTCACCGATGACGATCAAAGCGGCGGTCCAGATGCGGTCGGTCATAGGGGGCGGCATAGCGCGTGCCCGTGCCCTCGCCTAGCGCCGCATCCTTGCCTATATGCACGGCATGACCGAATATCAGACCGTCACCGCCGATATGCCGCTCGCCCGGACCGGCGCGATCAAGCTGCACGATGCCGCCGGGTTCGAAGGGATGCGCCGCGCCGGCCGCCTCGCCGCACATATCCTCGACGAGATCACCCCGCATGTCGTGCCGGGCGTGACCACCGCCGAGCTGGACGCGATCATCTTTCGCCTGATGCGCGAGGGCGGCGCGGTGCCGGCAACGCTCGGCTATCGCGGCTATGCCCATTCGACCTGCATCTCGATCAACCATGTCGTGTGCCACGGCATCCCGTCGGACCGGACGCTGAAGGACGGCGACATCGCCAATATCGACGTCACCCCGCTGCTCGACGGATGGCATGGCGACAGCAGCCGTACCTATCTGGTCGGCGACGTGCCGATCAAGGCGCGCAAACTGGTCGACGTCACCTATGAATGCCTGATGCTCGGCATCGAACAGGCGAAGCCCGGCAACCGGATGGGCGACGTCGCGCATGCGATCCAGCGCCACGCCGAATCGCATCGCTACGGCGTGGTCCGCGACTTTTGCGGGCACGGATTGGGGCAGCTGTTCCACGATGCGCCGGAGGTGATCCATGCCGGCCGCCCCGGTACCGGTCCCGAGCTGCGCCCCGGCATGTTCTTTACCATCGAACCAATGATCAATATCGGCCGGCCCGACGTGAAGATGCTCGACGACGGCTGGACCGCGGTGACGCGCGACCGGTCGCTGTCGGCGCAGTTCGAGCATTCGATCGGGATCACCGAGGACGGGTGCGAGATCTTCACGCTGAGCCCGAAGGGGTTTACCAAGCCGCCGTATCTGTAAAAAATCCTCTCCAATCCATGGGGAGGGGGACCGCTCGCGCCAGCGAGTGGTGAAGGGGCGTGGCGGCACACGCAACGACGGCGTTCGGGGCGATGCCCCTCCACCATGCTGCGCATGGTCCCCCTCCCCACCATGTGGGGAGGATTTCCCGCACCTCTGCCCGAAAAACCGGCACCCTGCCCCTTCTGCGGGCAATATCGACAGTCCCGGGCAAATCCCCGATGATCGTATCCAAGGCGAATCGCCGGTTGGCACGGTAATTGTTTAACAGGATGCAAACGGCCCGCACGGGCCGCACGTCCGAGGGGATCGGCAAGGCGCATGAAGAAGATCGAGGCCATCATCAAGCCGTTCAAGCTGGATGAGGTGAAGGAAGCGCTGCACGAAGTCGGCGTGAGCGGCATCACCGTGACCGAAGCGAAAGGCTTCGGCCGGCAAAAGGGCCATACCGAACTGTATCGCGGCGCCGAATATGTCGTCGACTTCCTGCCCAAGGTGAAGCTGGAAGTGGTGGTCGAGGACGGCCTTGCCGAGCGCGTCGTGGAGGCGATCGCCGCCGCCGCGCAGACCGGCCGCATCGGTGACGGAAAGATTTTCGTCATTCCGGTCGAGACCGCCTTGCGCATCCGCACCGGTGAGCGCAACGACGACGCGATCTGACGCAGCGCAGCAATATTTCGAATCGAGCGGCGTTCCGGGGTGTTTATTACGCCGGATCGCGGGGTTTAATCCAGAAAGGGCAGTTTCCGATGGCTATTACCGCCAGCACCATCCTGAAGCGGATCAAGGACGAAGAGATCGAGTGGATCGACCTGCGCTTCACCGATCCCAAGGGGAAGTGGCAGCATCTGACCATGGTCGCGTCGATCCTGACCGATGACGAACTGACCGACGGCCTGATGTTCGACGGTTCGTCGATCGAGGGCTGGAAGGCGATCAACGAGTCCGACATGGTGCTCAAGCCCGATCTGGACGCGGTCTATACCGATCCATTCTCGGCCACGCCGATGCTGGTCATCTTCTGCGACGTGGTCGAGCCGTCGACCGGCGAACTCTATGCCCGCGACCCGCGTTCGACCGCAAAGCGCGCCGAGGCGTATCTGAAGACCACCGGCATCGGCGACACCGTCTATGTCGGGCCGGAAGCCGAATTCTTCATGTTCGACGACGTCCGGTTCGAAAACAGCTATTCGACCAGCTACTACAAGATCGACGACATCGAACTGCCGGGCAATTCGGGCCGCGAGTACGAAGCCGGCAACATGGGCCACCGCCCGCGCGCCAAGGGCGGGTACTTCCCGGTCGCGCCGGTCGACAGCGCCGTCGACATCCGTGGCGAGATGGTGTCGACCATGCTCGAAATGGGCCTCCCGTGCGACAAGCATCACCACGAAGTCGCCGCCGCGCAGCATGAGCTGGGCCTGACCTTCGGGACGCTGACCACGACCGCCGATCGCATGCAGATCTACAAATATGTCGTGCACCAGGTCGCGCATGCGTACGGCAAGACCGCGACGTTCATGCCGAAGCCGATCAAGGAAGATAACGGCTCGGGCATGCACACCCACTTCTCGATCTGGAACGGCGGCTCGCCGCTGTTCGCCGGCGACGGCTATGCCGGGCTGTCGGACATGTGCCTGTATTTCATCGGCGGCATCATCAAGCATGCCAAGTCGGTCAACGCGTTCACCAACCCGACGACCAACAGCTACAAGCGGCTGGTGCCGGGGTACGAAGCGCCGGTGCTGCTCGCCTATTCGGCGCGCAACCGGTCGGCATCGTGCCGCATCCCGTACGGCACCGGTCCGAAGTCGAAGCGCGTCGAAGTCCGCTTCCCCGACGCAATGGCCAACCCGTATCTCGCCTATGCGGCGCTGATGATGGCCGGCCTCGACGGCATCCAGAACAAGATCCATCCGGGCGAGGCGATGGACAAGAATCTGTACGACCTGCCGCCGGCAGAGCTCGCACAGGTTCCGACCGTGTGCGGCTCGCTCCGCGAAGCGCTCGACAGCCTCGAAGCCGATCACGACTATCTGCTGAAGGGCGACGTGTTCTCGAAGGACCAGATCGAAGCTTATGTCGAGATCAAGCGTGGCGAAGTGGCACGGTGGGAAATGACCCCCAGCCCGGTGGAATATGATATGTATTACAGCGCCTGAGGTTGCCGGGTCGGCAACCGGTGGCACGCAGGCGTGCCACAGGCGCTGTCGGCCGGCCTCGCTTTTGGCGAGGACCGACGACGTGGCTTTGCCACGTCGCGCTGAGATTTGGAGAAAGGCGTCGGACGTGATTCCGGCGCCTTTTTCTTTTGGGTAGATTACCGCCGCGGTTCGACTGCGTTCCAAAGATCGACACTCTCCCGTCACCCCGGATCAAGTCCGGGGTGACGATGGGGGCGACGGCTTTCCATTCTCACGAACGCCCCGTCGCCATGAACACCACCTCGCCACGATCAGCCCCCAGCCACGATCCGCCCCTCGCCACGCAAGCCCCCCCTTCCCCACAAACGTCATCCCAGCGAAGGCTGGGATCTCCCGGTACTGGCCCAGCCTTCGCTGGGGTGACGAGCTAATTGCGGAAGCGGATGAGACGATCCACCTCCACCCATCACCCCAACCGCCACACAACCGTCATATCCCCATGCTCCAAGCGCCCGCATCCGCCCGTCAACAGGAACGCCCATGACCCTCGTCCTCGACCGCCGCACGTTACTCGGCGGCTTCGCCATCGGCGCGGCCGGGCTGACCGTGGCACCCGCCACCGCACGCACGCGCCCGGCGAAAAGCTGCACCTTCGCGGTGCTGGGCGACTGGGGTCGCGACACCCCCGAACAGCACCACGTCGCCGCGGCGATGGGGCGCGCAGCCGCCGCGGCGCAGAGCGATTTCGTGCTGGCGATCGGCGACAATTTCTATAGCGACGGGGTGGCGTCGGTCGACGACCCGCTGTGGCAGTCGGTGTTCGAGGGCGTCTATACCCATCCGGCGTTGCAGGTGCCGTGGTACGCGCTGCTCGGCAATCACGACTATCGCGGCAATCCGCAGGCGCAGATCGACTATGCCGCGCGCAGCAAGCGGTGGCGGATGCCGGCGCGCTATTATCAGGTCGCCGATGCCGCGCTGGTCCGGGCCGATACCGACCTGTTCGCGATCGACACCTCGCCCTTCGTCGAACGCTATCGCGCCAATGACGGCACGATCGGCAGCAACACGCGGTCGCAGGATACCGCCAAGCAGCTGGCGTGGCTCGACAACGCGTTGTCGCAGTCGCGGGCCAAGTGGAAGCTGGTAACCGGCCATCACCCGATCCGGTCGGGCGGCAGCGGCCATGGCGACCAGCCGGAGATCATCGCCCAGGTCCTCCCCATTCTGAACCGGTACGGCGTGCAGGCCTATATCGCCGGCCACGACCACGACCTGCAGCATATCCGGCGCGATGGAATCGACATGATCCAGTGCGGCGGCGGGATGGAGGCGCGGCCGGTCGTGCCGGTCGAGGGCACGCGCTTCTGCCGCGCCGCCGCCGGCTTCGGCATGGTGCAGATCGCGGGCGACCTGTTGTCGTTCGACCTGCGCGACGAACGCGGCGCGAGCCTCTACAACGCGTCGGTGCCGGTCCGCGCTATGGCATGACCGGCGGGGTGTAGGGCAAGGTGAACGCCAGCGCCCAGAGCAGGAACAGCACCAAAGGCAGATGGACGATCAGCTGCAGGAAGCTGAACCCGACGATGTCGCGCGCCTTCAGCCCGAGGATGCCGAGCAACGGCAGCATCCAGAACGGGTTGATGAGGTTGGGTAGTGCTTCGGACGCGTTGTAGATCTGTACCGCCCAGCCGAGATGGACTTGCAGGTCGTTCGCCGCCTGCATGACATAGGGCGCCTCCAGCAGCCATTTGCCACCGCCCGACGGGATGAAGAAGCCGAGGATCGCCGAATAGACGCCCATGGTGATCGGAAAGGTCTCGGTCGTGTTCATCGCGACGAAGGCATGGGCGATGACGTCGGACAGGGTCGATCCGTCGGCGCTCTTCGCGGTCGTCATCATCGCGGCGATCGCGGCATAGAAGGGGTATTGGATCAGGATGCCCGCCGTCGCCGGCACCGACCGGGCGAGTGCGTTCAGGAAGCGCTTGGGCCGCCAGTGCAGCACCAGCCCAGCCATCAGGAACAGGAAGTTGTAGGTGTTCAGGTTGGAGATGGCGATCATCCACGATTGCCGCGCGAACTCCTGCACCAGCCAGCCTGCCGCCAGCAGCCCGATCAGCACGGTCAGCAGGGGCGCATGTTCCAGCCACTCGCCGGGCTGGGTGCGCGGCGGCAGCGCGTCGTCCTCGCGCGCGGGATCGATCCCCATGTCCTGCGCCGTCACCGCGCTGTCGCGACCGGGGGCGGAGGCGATCGCGATCACCGTCGACACGACGATCAGGATCGCCGCGATCAGCATCGATTGCCACAGGAAGATCGTCTGGCTGAACGGAATGACGCCGGTGATCGGCAACAGGCCGGGCGGCAGGCTGGCCGGGTTCGCCTGTAGCTGCGCCGAGGACGACGACAGCCCCATCGCCCAAGTGGCGCCCAAGCCCAGATACGCCGCCGCTCCCCCTGCGCGGTAATCCATCCGCAACTCGGTCCGCCGCGCCAGCGCGCGGGTCAGCAGGCCGCCGAAGATCAGGCTCAGGCCCCAGCTCAAGAGCGACGACAACATCGTCGCCACCGCGATCAGTCCGATCGCGCCGCGCGCGCTGTTGGGGATCAGCGCCAGCCGGTCGATCAACCGCTGCATCGGCGCGGAGGTCGCGACGACGTATCCGCCGATGGTGACGAACGCCATCTGCATGGTGAACGGGATCAGCGTCCAGAATCCGTCGCCGAAGCTCTTCGTCACCGACGCGACCGGTGCACCGTTGGCCAGCACCGCGACGGCGACGACCACCACCGCCAGCGCGACGAAGACGAAGGCGTCGGGAAACCAGCGTTCGGCCCAGTCGGTGAAGCGCAGCGCGATGCGGGCAAGGCGTCCATCGGTCGCGGGGGCGGCAGCGGGCATCGGCGTCTCCGGGGTCAGGGGGCGTCAGTAATCGCGTGAGATGCGGACGTTGGTACTCTGTCGCCCGATCGTCGAAATCGACGCGAGCAGCGACAGCCAGCGCGTGACCTGGAACTCGATGCGGGTCGCCGAATAGCCCTGCCCGTCGGTGACGATCTCGGCATAGAAACGCCGCGTCAGATATTTGCCGGCGGCGACGGAGGTGCCCTGCCCCGTCTGCGGATCGGCGGGCAGGATGCGCAGGCGATCGAGACCGGCGGCGCGGCGGACGGCGTTGATCGGGTTCAGCCCGCCCTCGCCATTCTGCAACGCTGCGACCGCCGCCGCCAGCTGCAATGCCTCGGGCGCCGACAGGTTGGTGATCGAGGTGCCGAACAACAGCCGCGACAGCAACTCGTCCTCGGGCAGCGCGGGTACGCTCTGGAAGCTGATTTCGGGGCGGGTCGCGGTACCGGCGACGCGGATGGTGGCGTTCAGCCCCTGCGTGTCGGCATTTGCGACGATGTCTAGCGCGGGGTCGGCCGGGCTTTCGCCGTTGAAGCGCAGCGCGCCGCGATCGAGCTGGAATTCGCGGCCGGCGAATTCGTAATTGCCACGGACGAGGTCGGCGCGACCGTTGATGATCGGGTTGGTCGGCTCACCGGTGATGGCGAGGTCGGCGGACCATTCGCTCGACAGGCCGAGGCCGGTGACGATCAGGCCGCCGGGCGCGCGCGCCTTCAGGTCGAGCTTCCACGGGACCACCGCCGCGCCGGTCTCTTCGTCGCCATCCGGCCGATTAATCTCGCGGATATTGAGGCGCGGCAGCGGGGCGGTGGCGGTGGCGCGGCCGAGGCGGTAGCGGCTGCCGTCCATCCGCACCTCGCCCGAAATCGTGCCGCCCGCGCCGTCGCTACGCACGCGGATCGGACCGGTGACGGTCGCACCGATCGAGTCGGTGTTGATCAGGCGGGCGCGGTCGGCGTTCAGCGACAGGTCGATGCCGAAGCCGCGCACCGCGGCGAATTCGAACGCGCCGGTGCCACTGACGCGGCCCTGCCGCCCGTCCTGCGCACTGAAGCGATCGATCACGAGGCGCGATCCGTCGAAGCGGCCCTGCGCCTCGACGCCGGTGAGCACGGTGCCGGTGATCGCGCTGTCGAGGCGCGCGCCGCTGGAGCGCACCACGCCGCGGATGCGCGGGTCGGCGAGGCGACCGTTGACGTCGGCGCCGACCGATACCGGGCCGGACAGGTCGAACAATTCGATGCCGGTCAGCCGCCACAGCGTGTCGGCGGGGCCGCCATAGCGTAGCTGTGCGATCAGCGGCGCGTTGGCGAGACGGGTGGGCAGGTCGCCCTGGCCCAGCGGCGCCAACCGCGCCTGCGCCCGGCCGATCGTCTTGCCGCCGCTGGCCATCACCGCGCGCACCCCGGCGCGGTTCGCGTCGAGCACCGCCGCCACGCCGACATCGATCGGGGTCGACGACACGACCAGCCCGGAGCGGCTGAGCCCGCGTATCGTCATGTCGACCCGGCCGCTGGGCGTATCGCCGCGCGTCGCATAGGCAATCCTGCCCGACGCGGTGCCGCTCAACCCCAGCCCCGGATAGCCGATATCGAGCACCGCCAGCGGCATGCGCGCGACGTCGAGCGTCAGTTCGGTGGCGTCGGCGGTCAGCGCCCCGGCGACCGTCGCGGTGCCGCCGGCAAAGCTGAACTTCGTCGGATCGAGCCGCCAGCCTTCCCCTTCGCGCCGCAGTACAGCCGGGGTTTCGAGCTTCAAGGGCCGGCGGTCGAGCGTCCCCTCCGCACTGATGCGATAGGCGTCGGCCGATACCTGCGTCACGCTCTGGATCGAGAAGGCGCGACCGCGCGATCCGGCGATCGCGGCGCGGACTTCGCCGACACCGTCGACCAGCTTCGCGCTTCCCGCCAGCCGCGCGATCGACAGCTGGCCACGGCGGAAACCCTGCGCGGTGGCGGTCGCGTCGAGCGTGGTGCCGCCCGGCGCCAGCACGATCGCCGCCTCCAGCCGGGCGCGGCGGACCGATCCCGCGACGCCCAATTGCGCGCGGGTGGCGTCGAGCGCGATATCGATACGCTGGTCGCTGCCCCGCGGACGGAAATCGATCGTGCCGGCGATGCCACCGCCATCCACGTTCAACCGGCCGAGGAACCCGTCCTCGACGATATCGATCGCACCGGTCGCGCGCGTCCCGCTGACCTCGAGCTCGTCGACCGCGATGCGCGCGGTGCCGCCGGTCGGCAACAGGATGCGGCCATTGGCAGTAAACGGGCCGAGCCGCGAGCCGCCCCGCGCGCGGTAGGCAAAACCCTCCGCCGTCGGGTCGAGATGGGCGACGACGTCGCTCAAGCCCAGCGTGGCGTTTGGCGAGGTGAAGCGCAGGTCGAGCGTCGGCTTGGAGATGTTGCCGTCGAGGACGAGCTGGACCGGGCCGTAGGTCGCCTGCCGCCCGCCCCCTTCGAAATGGAAGGTGCCATCGCGGCGGCGATAGCCGTTGCCGGTGAGCGTCAGCCCCGGCGAGGTCAGTCGCAGTCCGCGCAGATAGAGGATGCCGTCGCGCCCACGCTGCAGCCCGGTTTCGATCCGCGGCAATCCTTGCGTCAGCGAGCGGAAGAAGCCGTTGTCGAGCCGGCGGACCTGCGCCATGCCGCGTCCGACGATGCGCGTGCCGCCGCCGGGGATCGGCACTGCGGTCAGCTTCGTCTGGACGTCGACCAGCCCGAGCCCCGGGATCAGATAGCGTTGCAGCGCGCCGCTGATCCCGACCTCGTAGCGGCCGGTGGTGAGCTCGAGCGTCAGCATGATCCGCCCGTTCAGCTTGTCCGACCGCACGATCAGGTCGTTGCCGACCAGCGTCCGCGCATCAACCGCCAACCGACCCGTCACCGACAGATTGCGCAGGATGCCGCCCGCGACGTCGCCCACGCCGGTGACGCGGGCAGCGGCGAGGCGGATCGGGACAATCACCGGTGCCTTGGACAAGCGGCCCTGCCCGGCGGCGACCACGCCCTCGAAACCCGTCTGGTCGAACGCCAGTCGCGACGCGCGCAGGCGATAGTCGAAACGCGCGGTGGCGAAGGCGCCATCGAGGATCGCGCGCAATTCGATATCGCGCCCGGTCATGTTGGGGAACATCGCGGCGGGGCGCAGCAGCCGCGCGCGCAGCCGCAGGTCGCGAAACGCGCTGGTGCCGAGATCGACGATGCCGTCCGCCTCGATCGCCAGCGCCGCGCTGCGCAACGCCAGCACGCCGTCGATGCGGCGGTCGGCCAGCGTCGCGCTGCCGGTCACGCGGACGGTCGGCGCGGTCAGCCGCTGCAGCTTGCCCTGCAGCAGCGATGACGGGCGCAGCGTCCCGCCGAGCGTGTAGCGTCCGGCGCGTACGCCCAGCGTCAGGTCGGCGATCCGGGTGGCGCCGGCATCGGCGACCGCGCGTCCGTCCCATGCCACCCAGCGACCGTCGCCCGACACCTCGACGCTGAGCGGGCGGCGGATACCGCTGGCGGTGGCGAGCAGGCCGTCGGCGACGCTCTTTGCGCGCAGGTCGATATCGAACCGGTCGCGATCGGGCTCGGCATCGAGGCGCAGGCGCAGCCGGTCGCTGTTGGCGACGTCGAGCGCGAGGTCGACCAGTGCGCGGCCGGAACGGATATCGGCCTGTCCCGCCAGTTTGCCGATGCGGGCGGTGCCGGTCACCGCCTTGCCCAGTTCGAGCCGTTCGACGCTCAGCCGGCCGATGCGGATGTCGAAGCCGGGCAGGATTGGGCCCTGGCGCCCGGTCGGGGTCGGTTGCGGCAGCTTGGCGAGGATCGCGCGCGGGATCGTCAGGCTGTCGATCGACAGGCGGTTCGACACGAATTCCCACGGCCGCCAGTCGAGCCGGGCGAGCGGCGCGCGCAACACCAGCCCGTGCTGGTCATAGATGCGGACGTCGATCAACCGGGCGCGGCGATAGATCGAGCCGTCGATCCGCCCGATGCGATAACGCAGGCCGTTGGCGGGCTTCATCGTCGCGATCCGGTTCGCGATCAACCGGTGGCCGGGGCCAGTGTCGATGACGATCAGCAGCCCTGCGATCAGGACGACGATCGCCAGCAGCAGCTGCGCCAGACGGCGACCCCAGCCGATCCGCCGCTTGGGAACGGCGGCGGGAGTTTCCGGCACGGGATCGGTCAAAAGGCCTGCCCCAGCGAGACATAGACGGCGACGCGCGGGTCGCCGCGCTGCGGGTTGATCGGCGTACCGACATCGACGCGGATCGGGCCGAAATTGCTGTAATAGCGCACCCCGACGCCCGCGCCGTAGCGTAGCCCCGAGAATTGCGGCAGCGTGGAAGTATAGATGTTGCCGGCGTCAAGGAACGGCACGACGCCGAAATTGCCGAACGCCTTTACCCGCGCCTCCAAAGAGAATTCGGCGAGGCTGCGGCCGCCGATCGGATCGTTGTTCGGATCGCGCGGGCCGATATCCTGGAACCCATAGCCGCGCACCGACGCACCGCCGCCAGCATAGAAGCGCCGCGACGGCGCCACCGCATCGCGCGGCGCACCGAGGATCGAACCGATGCGGGTGCGCGCGGCCAGAACGACGCGCGACGTGACCGGGCGATAGACGCTGGCGTCGATCTGGGCACGGGTATAGCCGAAGACGTTGCCCTGCAGCGACACTTCGGGGCTGACCCGCCCGCCCAGCCGGAACCCCCTGGTCGGGTTCAACAGGTCGTCGGAGCCGTCATAGTTGAGGCTGGTCGGCAGCGCGCCGATGAAGAAGGTGCGGCGGCGCGGTTCGCCGGTGGCGACGATCACGTCGCGTTCGTCGGTCGCGACCAGTTCGCCGCCCAGCGACCACGTCCACGTCTTTTGAAAGAAGATGTTGGTCTGGCGCTCCAGCCCGGCGGACAGCGAGACGGTATTGGCCTCGAACGCGTTGCGGACGAGGTGGGTGGCGGCGATCTGCGCGGTCAGCACCCGGTCGCGGCCATGGAAATTGTTGCGGCGATAGGTGACGGCGGCGACCTGTTCCAGCGTGCCAAGTACGCCGCGCAGCGTCAGCGCGCCTTCGGGCGGGAACAGGTTGCGGTGGGTCCAGCTGGCTTCCACGCGGGCGCCTTCGCCGGTGCCATAGCCGATTTCGCCCGCGATGGTGCGCGGCGGGGCGGGCTCCATCGCGAGGTCGAGGTCGACCGTGCCGGGCGCCTGCCCCTCGACCGCGGTCAGCCGGACCTGCGACACCAGGCTGGTCTGGATGATCGCACGGCGCAGGTCGTCGACCATCGCGGAATCATAGGTTTGGCCGGGTTTGAAGCGGGCGATGTCCTGCGCATGGTCGCCGTCGAAGACGCGGTTGGGGCGCGCGACGATCCGGCCGAAGCGCCGCTCGCCGCCGGGTGCCACGTCGACCTCGATCGTTGCGGTGCGGGTGGCGTGGTCGACGGTGATCTGCGGTTCGCCGACCTTGGCGAAGGGAAAGCCTTCGCGGCTGATGGTCGATGCCAGCTTGTCCTGCGCGGCGACGACGGTGTCGCCCTGTACCGGTGCCTCGGGCTTCAGGCCGAAAGCGTCGCGCAGGTTGTCGGCCTTGGCCCCCGCCGCGGCGATGCCGGGGGTGCGGACCTGTGCGAAGCGGTAGAGCTGGCCCGGCTCGACCTCGAGATAGACGATCAGCTTGTCGGCTTCGGGGCGGACGCTGGTCGATATGCGCGCGTCGAAATAGCCTTCGTTGCGCAGCAGTTCGTCGAGCGTCCGCGCATCTTCGCGCGCGCGGCGGTCGATCTGCGCGGCGTTGGCCAGTTGCCCTTCATTGGCGCGCAGCGTCGACAGTTCGTTGAACCGCTGGCGGAACAGGTCGGTGTTGATGCTGTCAATGCCGGTGATGCGGTAATTGTAGCGGAACTCGCCGCCCGCACGCTGCGGTCCGGCGGTTGTGGCCGGATCGGTCGGGGCGGTCGACAGGTCGGGCCATGCTACGCCGATATCGGGCAGGTCGGTCATCGGCGCATTGGGGTCGAGCGGGGTTTCCGGCACGGCCGGCGTCGTTTGCGCGAACGCCGACGGACCCGCGAAAGCGAGCCATCCGGCGCTCAACAGCACGGCAAGCCGGCAGCTCGACATTCGATTGTCCTAGCCCGGCAGTACGCCCGCCGCCAAGGGCAAACGCGCCCGAATGGTCAGTGAATCGTACCCCAGGCGGCGGGATGCGCCAGCAGCGTGACGAGCCGGGCGACCTGACGCCAGCGGCAGAACTGTACGACATTGTCGCGGTCGCGCGCCTGGGTCGCGCGGGCGGTCGCCTCATCGGCGGCGGCCGATCCGAACCCGCGCATCAGTTCGTGCGCCCGCACCAGATCGGAACGGTCGGCGATATAGGGTACGGTAGTGTCGCGCATGGAAGCTTTCGTTACAGGGATCGTGCCGGAACCGGTCCGACCGCCCTTCCCGCGCCTCTCGATCGTTAACGGCCGCGACGCAATCCCGATGCGGGACATCCGCCGTCCCGATCCGGCACGGACGGGACGCGGTGGCGCCGGGAACGCGAGTGTGGCAGAGCGGCGGCGATGAACAAACCTCCCCATAGTCCGAAGGCCGGCGGCATGCCGATCGCGCTGGGCGTGATGGCCGGCGCGATCGGCGGCGCAGCGTTCGGCGAAGCGACCGCCGGGCTGTTGATCGGCCTGACGATCGGGATCGTCATCGCGGTCGTCATCTGGCGGCGGGATCGCCGCTGAACTCCCGCCGTTCGCTGGCGTAGAGGCCGGGCAACGTCTCGAACCCCTGCTTCACGCACCCCTCGATCTGTGCGACCGAGGTACCGCCCCGGGTACAGCGCAGGCCGCGATCGCACATCGCGGTGTCGAGCGCCGGATCGCCGCTGGTCCGTCGGACGATGCAACGATAGGCGCGGCGGCGGCGGTCGTATTTCACCGCGAACCGCATGTCGCGGATACGGCGGCCGATGACGGTGATCTCGTCCTCGGGCGGCGCGGGTGGCGCCACCGCCTGTTGCAGCATCAGCACGAGCGCGGCGACCAGCATGTCAGAACCGCACCGGCACGCCGAGCGTCAGCGCGCGCGACACGCCGCCGAGTTCGCGATAGTCGAGCCGGACGCCGACGCGCCGCGACACGCGATATTCCACGCCGCCACCATAGCTGACGCCGTTCGACCAGTGATCGGCATTATCGACGCCCAGCCCGTCGCGGAAATCGTGCCGCTGCGCACCAAAACCTGCGGCACCATAGACCAGCGCGCGATCGCCGACGACGTATCCGATCCGCCCGCCGACGCGGTAGCCCCATTGCGGGTATTCGCGGTAGCTGCGGCCGTTGACGCCGGCGACCGGCGATCCGCCACCGGCGACGACCGCGGCCTCCACCCCCAATCGCAGGCGCGACGTTGCAGCGAGGTCGTAGCCGGCGAACGCGCCGCCGCCGAACCCGATCGCGTCGTACCGGCGTGTCTCGGTCGTACCGAAGCGCGGTTCGGTCACTTCCAGTTCGAAGCGGTGCTGGCGCACGCCCGCCTCGATCCCGGCATAGGCGCCGGTGAAGATCGGCGCGTCGGTCGCCCCCGACCGGTCCTGGGCATGACAGGACATCGCCGACACGGCCATCGCCGCCCCGGTCGCAACCAGCAATTTGGCACGCATGCTGTGGTTCCCTTCCCCGCGCCGGCCAGCGACTCTCGCCCCGTTCGCATCCATCGTGTAGGATAGAAATTAGTTTCTGTAAAACAGAAAGAGATTCATGTCCGACAGCTATTCGTTGAGCAATAGTCAGGCGCGGGCGTGCCGGGTGGTCGGCGCATTGTTCCTGCTGGCCCCCGCCTTCATGATGGCGCTGACGGTCGCCGCCGCGCTACCCGGCGGTGCCGAGGTGATCTGCAGCAAGGACGATTGCGGCTATTACGACGCGGTGAAGGAGGCCCTGCCCGACGAGTCGCGTATGAAGCTGGATACGTCGAAGGCGGTCGAGGCGCGGTTCGAACGCCATCTCGACGATCCGTGGGTGACGGCCGGACTGGACACGCTGTCGGTCGGCGAGTTCGTACCCGGATGGGCGCTGGCGATCTTCGTCGGCATCGCGCTACGCCGGTTGGGCGCGCGTTCGCGCGACGGGCTGGTCGCGGCGCTGCCGTGGTTGCGACGCGCGGGCTGGGCGGCGCTGGCAATGGCGGTCGCCACGCCGCTGATCGCCAGTTTGCGCGCGATGCTGCTGTTGCCGGGGATCGACGGGTATCGCAGCTGGTATTTCGTCGTCGATGCCGGCGTGCTGGGGCAGAACCTGATGCTGGCGTTCGCCGCCATCGCGGTCGGATGGGCGTTGTCGGCGGGCAGCCGGGCGCAGGCCGACATCGCGGAGATCATCTGATGCCGGTGACGGTGAACCTCGACGTGATGCTCGCCAGGCGGAAGGTGCGGTCGAACGAGCTGGCGCGCGCGATCGGGATCACCGAATCGAACCTGTCGCTGCTGAAATCGGGCAAGGTGAAGGGCGTGCGCTTTTCGACGATCGCCGCGATCTGCCACTATCTGGAGTGCGAGCCGGGCGACCTGTTCGGCTATGAACGTTCCGACGACGATCGGATCGTCGAAGGCGAGCTATAGAGAGCGCGCCAGCCACACCACCCGCCCGACGATATCGGGTGCGCCGTCGAGCGCGATCGGCGGATAGTCCGGATTGTCGCTGAACAACTCGACGCCCCCCGCTCCGCGCACCAGCCGCTTGACCAACAACAACCCGTCATGCCGCACGACATGGATCGCGCCCGACACGCCGCGCCGGTCACCGCGATCGACGAGGATCGCATCGCCATCGGCCAGCGTCGGCAGCATCGAATCGCCGGCCACCGCGATCATCGACGCATTGGCGGGACGAACGCCCAACTGGCGCAGCATCGCGGGATCGACCCGCATCGCGCCGTCGTGCAGATCCTGTTCGACCAGCCCGCCGGGGCCTGCCGAGGCGGCGGCATCGATCCGGGGGACGGCGATCCATTCCCGTTCGGGCGGGCCACCCAGAAACGATTCGGGAACGCCCAGATAGCGGGTGAGCGTCGCGCGGTCCGGTTCGGACAGGCGGCGCGGTGATCCCCGCTCGATATATTGCTGCACATAGGCCGGGTTGCGCCCGAGCACGCGCGACAGCTCGGCAAAGCTGACGCCGCGTTCGCCGGCGATGCGCGCGAGCGCGGCGCGAATGTCGACTGATTCCATGCCCGCATCCTAGCCGTAGGATTTTTCCTAGACAAGTTGGATTTGAGAGAACATTTCAGGAACATCATTCGAGTCGAGGGAGCGCGTGGGAGGTGATGGATGCATACGATATTGCAAAGGATCAGCCGGCATCTGCAGGAAACCGGCATGCCGGAAACGCTGTTCGGGCGACGGGCGGCGGGCGACCCGCGACTGGTCGGCGACCTGCGCAACGGCCGCCAGCCGCGCCCGCCGCTGGTCGCGCGGATCGAAGCCTATATCGACCGGCAGGAACGCGCGGAATGAGCCGGGGACCGGATGCGACGACCCTGCTGGAGCGGCGACTGCGCATCGCGGCAGAGGCGGCGGGGGTGACGATCGCGATCGTCCGGTCGAGTGCGACGCCGTGGGCCAGCGCGACGTTCAACGGCGCGCGGCATCGGCTGACACTGATCGGTGAGGGCGCGGCGTTCGAGCGGTGGGTTGCAGGGTTGCCCGATGCGGATTTGCCGCTGCGCGGGCATCTGGTCGCCGATCTTGCTGTGCGGCGGAACGCGACGGGAGATGGCGTCGACGTCGAGGTGCTGACGGTCGAGGAGCGCTGATCGTCATGCCTGCACAGGCGTTAATCGATCGATTGTAGTAACCCTCACCCTTCCAGCGCTGCGCGCCTCTTTCCCTCTCCCATCGGGAGAGGGAAAGACGCCGAAGGCGGCGCAGGGTGAGGGTGAGACGAGGCGGGACCTATTCCCCGCCCGCCATGCGGCGTAGCGCGCCGAGGGCGGACGCTAGACCGGGCGATGGTTCAGGCGACGGTTCGGCCGCGTCGAGCTTGCGCCGCTGCAATCCCCGGTCCAGCCGGTCGAGCAACGTCGCGATACTCGGTGCCGGGGCGGCGGGTACTGCGGGGGGCGGCGCGGCGGGTTCGACCGGTTCCGGATCGCGGGCAGGCGTTGCCTCGGCGACCGGTTCCGGTTCGTACGCCGTCACGTCGACCGGTTCGGGTTCGACGATCGGCACGAACTCGGCCAGTTCGTGCTCGGACTCGACCGGGCGGAACAGCGGGCGGACAGTCGGTGGCGGGGCGGCGGGAACCTGCGGCAGGGCGTGCGGATCGAACATCGCCATCGGCGTGTCGAGGTCGCGCGGCAGGGCGATCTCAGGTTCGACCGATTCGATGGGATCGAGGAACGGCGTGCCCAGATCGCGCCCGGCACGCACCGGCGGGCGCGGCGGCGCATCGGGATGGGCGTCGGCGCGGCGGACGCTGGGCGGCAACTCGTCCTCAACTTCCTCGGCATAGGTCAGCGCGGTCGGTCGCGTGGCGCCGAGCAACGTCAGCCCGATCCATAGCGGCACCGCGACCAGCAGGCCGGCGAGCAGCATCAGCGTGGCGCGTGCGGTCCAGCCGAGCGGCGGGGCGGCGATCGGCAGGAAGGCGGGCAGTCCGCTTTCCGATACGACGGTTTCGATCCGCCATGCCGGCACCAGCGCGATGACGATAGCGACAGCTAGGCCGGCGACGCCGGCGATGACGGGGGGCAGCGCGCGGTTCATGCGTCCACCATCGCGCGGTCGGTCGCGGGCAAGTCCGCGGTCCCTGTCCCGATGAGGCTCTGGTAGAGCGGCTGATAGCGCGCTACGTTCGATGCCCAGTTGCGCTCCGCCTCGACGAAAGCACGGCCGCGGTCGCGCATCGCGTCCCAGCCCGAGCGATCGGCGAGCAGCGCCGCGACGCGGGTGGCGAGTGCGGCGGGATCGTCGGGCGGGAACAGCGTGCCGGTATCGCCGTCGCGGATCAGTTCGCGGTGGCCGCCGACATTGGACGCGGCGACCAGTCGGCGCTGCGCCATCGCCTCCAGCGGCTTCAGGGGCGTGACCAGGTCGGTCAGGCGCATCGCCTTGCGCGGATACACCAGCAGGTCGACGAGGCCGTAATAGCGTTCGACCTCGTGATGCGGCACCCGGCCGATGAAGTGGATGGCATGCGCGACCCTCGACGCCGCCGCCTGGGCACGCAGCGCCGCTTCCATCGGGCCGCCGCCGACCATCAGCAACCGCACGTTCGGCCGCGCCGCGACCAGCGCCGGCATCGCCGCGATCAGCGTGTCGAGCCCTTCGTAATCGTAGAAGCTGCCGAGATAGCCCAGCACGTCCTTGCCGGTCAGGCCGAGTTCTTCGGCGAGCGCGGTGTCGGGCGGGGGCGGATCGCCGAACAGGGTCAGGTCGACGCCGTTGGGCGATACCATGATCTTGCCCGCATCGATCCCGCGCGCGACCAGATCGCGACGCAGGCCTTCGCAGATGACGGCGACGCCATCGGCGCGGCGCACCGCCCAGCTTTCGAGCGCGCGAGTCGCGCGGTAGCGCAGCGACCCTTCGGTGCCGGTGCCGTTGCCGACCGCGGCGTCTTCCCAGAAAGCGCGGATTTCGTAGACCAGCGGCAGGTTGCGCTTCTTGGCAACCTTCAGCGCGGCCAACGCGTCGAGTACCGGCGAATGGGCGTGGAGGATATCGGGCCGGAAAATATCGACCACCCGGTCGATCGATGCCGCAAAGGCGCGGATTTCCGCCAGTTCGCCCAAGGGGGCCGGCAGTTTGCGCGGCGGGACGGTGCGGTGGAAATCGATGCCGTCGACCGTTTCGCGTGGGCATGTCGTCGCCCCCTGCCGCGCGCCGGTGACCGCAGCGACCTGCCACCCACGCGCCATCTGCGCGGTCAGGATCGCCCGCGTACGGAACGTGTATCCGCTATGCAGCGGCAGGCCATGGTCGAGGATATGGAGGACTCGCATGTCCGCGTTGTGCCACGACAGGGTTAAGGGAGACGTAACGGGAGCATAGCGTGCAGCTCAGTCCCCGGCAAAGGCGAACGGCGTCAGCCCGCCCTCACGGTCGTCGAGCCGCATCGCCCGGGCCAGTGGCGGGGCGGAGCGTTGCGGACAGTCGCTGCGGGTGCAGGCGCGGCACCCTGCCCCAACCGGAACGCCGCGCGCCGAGAGGTCGAGGCCGCGCGCCATGGCGAGGCCGGCGGCCTGTTCGGCGGCCAGCCCAAGCATCACGACGAAGCGCGCGCGGACTTCGCCAGCCAGCGCACCGGGCGGCGTGACGGTGCGGGCGATGGTCAGCCATTTGCCGCCGTCTTCGGGTTCGACCAGTTGCACGATCGCCTCCCCGCTGCGGGCGAAGGCGTCGAACGCGCCGAGCAGCGGACAGGGCGCGCCCTCGACCAGCGGCGACTGGCTGGCGCCGGCGAAGCGCTTCGACACTTGGCCCGCGCGGTCGAGCCGCAGCAGGCAGAAGGATGCGCCGCGCGCGCCGACGCGATGGAGCGTGGTCAGGCGGTGGGCGACATGTTCGAACCCCGCGCCGAACCGGCGGCCGAGCAGGGCGATGTCGTAGCCGGTCGCCTCGCACGCGCGCAGGAAGCGGGCATAGGGCATCATGACTGCGGCGGCGAAATAGCCGTGGAGATGGCGGCGGAGCCATTGCTCGGCGGTGCGATCGGTCAGGGCGGCGCCGCGGACGACCGCGTCGACCTCGGCACGGGCCTCGGCATGGCCCAAAGCGCGGGCGAGCGCGAAGCTGCGCGAGGCGGGGTCGAGGCGTTCGGACAGTTGCAGCTGGCGGGCGTGGAGGTCGGTGCGGTGGAGGCGGTCGGGCATCGCCTCCACCGGCAGCAGGCGGACCGACAGGTGGTGGCGAACGCGCAGGCGATCGGCCATCGCCGCCGCCGGGTCGCCGCCGCTCTGCCGCAGATCGTCGGCGAGCGCCTCGGCCTGGGCGTCTAGGTCGGGGAAATGGTTGCGCCAGCGCTCGATCGCGGCGCGGGCTTCGCGGGCGGGGTCGGCGGCGACGGGCTCGCCTGCCCCGCTGCCCAGCCGGTCGAAGACGCGGGCGAACGCCTCCGCGCCGCCGGGTGCGCTGGCGAGCCATTCGGCGATGTCGCCGCGATCGAGCGCGAGGTCGGCGAACATCGGGTCGGCGAGCCGCCGCCGGAGCGCATCGGCGCCGCCCGCCGGCTCGCTTGCCGCCAGCGTCCGCGCGTCGAAGCCGAAGCGCTCGGCCAGCGCCACCAGCAGCGTCGCGGTCAGCGGGCGCTGGTTGCGTTCGATCAGGTTCAGATAGCTGGGGGAGACGCCGAGCAGTTCGGCCATCGCCGCCTGGGTCAGCGCCTGTCCGCGGCGAAGGCGACGGACGGCATGGCCGGCAAAGAGCTTGGTTTCCATCTGCGACGCCTTGTCACGAATTTACATCATTACAACAGCAACACCAGCGAACGTGACATTGCAACCGCAATTTCGGCGCGTCCCAGCTGACGGGACGCGGTTTATCGCGGCATAGCGGTGTCAACGGAAACGCACGCTGTAAAGGACATGACAATGGACATCGCCGATCTGGTCCCCGCCCCGCCCGGCCGCTTCGACGGGATCACTCGCCCGTACACCGCGCAGGACATCGCGAAGCTGCGCGGATCGGTCGCGGTCGAGCATACGCTGGCGCGGCGCGGAGCGAACCGGTTGTGGGAGCTGCTGCACAGCGAGGACTATGTCCACGCGCTGGGCGCGCTGTCGGGCAATCAGGCGATGCAGATGGTGCGCGCGGGGCTGAAGGCGATCTATCTGTCGGGCTGGCAGGTCGCGGCCGATGCCAACACCGCCGGGCAGATGTATCCCGACCAGTCGCTCTATCCGTCGAACGCCGGGCCGGAACTGGCCAAGCGGATCAACGCGACCCTCGGCCGCGCCGACCAGATCGAGCATATGGAGGGCGGTGCGACCCGCGACTGGTATGCGCCGATCGTCGCCGATGCTGAAGCCGGGTTCGGCGGCCCGCTCAACTGCTTCGAGATCATGAAGGCCTATATCGCCGCGGGCGTGGCCGGCGTGCATTACGAGGACCAGCTGGCGTCGGAGAAGAAGTGCGGGCATCTCGGCGGCAAGGTGCTGATTCCGACGCAGGCGCATATCCGCAACCTCGATGCGGCGCGCCTCGCCGCGGACGTCGCGGGAGTACCGACGATCATCTGCGCGCGGACCGATGCCGAAAGCGCCAAGCTGATCACGTCGGATATCGACGAGCGCGATCATCCGTTCCTGACGGGCGAGCGGACGCCGGAAGGCTTCTTCCGGTTGAAGGACGGGACCGGCGTCGATCACTGCATCGCACGGGGCGTCGCTTTCGCCGAACATGCCGACCTGCTGTGGTGGGAGACGAGCAAGCCGAACCTCGACGATGCGCGGCGTTTTGCCGAGGCGATCAAGGCGAAGTACCCGAACAAGCTGCTCGCGTATAATTGCTCGCCGTCGTTCAATTGGGAGAAGAATCTCGACAAGGACGATATCGCCCGCTTCCAGCGCGAGATCGGCGCGATGGGGTATAAGTTCCAGTTCGTGACGCTCGCCGGGTTCCACCAGCTGAACTTCGGCATGTTCGAGCTGGCGCGCGGGTACCGTGACCGGGGGATGGCGGCGTATAGCGAGCTGCAACAGGCAGAGTTCGCCGCCGAGGCCAATGGCTATACCGCGACGCGGCACCAGCGCGAGGTCGGGACCGGCTATTTCGACCTCGTCGCCACGACGCTGGCCGGAGGGAGCAGTTCGACCACTGCGCTCGGCGAATCCACCGAAACGGCCCAGTTCGAACAGGCCGCCTGACCATCACGACCAAGGAGAATGATGATGCCCGAACCGACCCGCAGCCGCGCCGTCTTCTCAACCGAAGACTTCAAGCTGATTAAGGAAGCGCTGGCGACGCATATCCAGACGATCGCCGACCAGCCGCAATCGAGCAAGTTCGCCCATCTGTACCATCGGCTAGGACGGATCTGATCGTTCCACGCTAGCCGTTCATACCCCAGCGCAGGCGGGGGTCCAGGGTCCGGCAGACCGACGGTCTGCGCAGAGGGCTCTGGATCCCCGCCTGCGCGGGGATACGGCTGTCAGGCGGATTGCAAGACCGGGTATCGCCTGCCATCCTGACGAACCGGACGATTCGAAACTCCGGTTTGCCGCAGGAGAGTTTATGGACACCGCCAACCTGTTCCGCCTCGACGGGCGTGTCGCGCTGGTCACCGGGGGATCGCGCGGGATCGGGCGGATGATCGCCGCCGGGTTCGTGGCGCAGGGGGCCAAGGTCTTCATCTCTGCGCGCAAGGCCGAGCAGTGCATCGCGACGGCCGACGAGATCGGCGCGATCGCTTTGCCGCAGGATGTCGGTGACATCGACGGATGTCGTGCGCTGGCCGACCGGCTGGGCGCGCAGACCGATCGGCTCGACATTCTCGTCAACAATGCCGGCGCGGCGTGGGGGGAGGCGTTCGAGACGTTTCCGGAGGCCGGATGGGACAAGGTCATGGACCTGAACGTCAAGTCGCCGTTCTTCCTTGCCCAGGCGCTGCACCCGATGCTGAAGGCGTCGGCATCGCGCGCACGGCCGGCCAAGATCATCAACATCACCTCGATCGACGGACAACGGGTCAATCCGTGGGAGACGTACAGCTATCAGGCGTCGAAGGCGGCGCTGATCCACCTGACGCGGCGGATGGCGGCGCGGCTGGTGGCGGATGCGATCCATGTCACCTCGATCGCGCCCGGCGCCTTCGCCAGCGACATGAACAAGGCGGCGCGCGATCACGGCGACGGGGTGGCGAAGCGTATCCCTGCGCAGCGGATCGGGGTGGACGAGGATATGGCGGCGGCGGCGATCTACCTCGCGTCGCGCGGCGGGGACTATGTGGTGGGCGAGACGCTGACCGTCGATGGCGGGTTGGTCAACGCGTCGATGGGCGGCGCGATCGACGGGTAGCGGAAGTTGGCGAAGGTTGCGGTACGTTGAGCGTTTCGGCGGGGTGACTTTCTTTTATTTTTAGCAGGTTGAAACGGTTTTTGTCGCCCGTTCGGGCGCGGAAGTTGGCGGCGGTGCGCGGATGCGCTGCCGGCGACCCAAGCGGACGATGGGAAAGAGCGTCGGCGAGGCTGACAGAAGGGTCGGCTGTAGGAAAGTCGCTTTTCCGGCTCGTGGTCGGGGAACCCCGGACTTCGCGGTGGCGACAGTTATGGTGGGGCCGGATCGGCATCCGGACCTGCCGCCTTCTTCGTCACCCCGGACTTGACCCGGGGTGACGAAGAGGGCGAGGTCAGGGGGCGATCTCTGCCCCGTCCCATGCGAAGATGCGGCCGCTTTGCGCGGGGGTCAGGCCGTCCAGCACGCTGAGCAGGCGCTCGGCGCTATAGGCCGGGGTGAACAGCTTTTCGGCGGGCACGCCGCGCTGGAACGGCTTGCTCAGGCCGGTATCGACGGTGCCGGGGTGGAGCGCGACGCACACCGCCTGTGGCCGGCTGCGCGCCAGTTCGATCGCCGCGGTGCGGACGATCTGGTTCAGCGCGGCCTTCGACGCGCGATAGCCGTACCAGCCGCCCAGGCGATTATCGGAGATACTGCCGACCCGGGCCGAAATGCAGGCGATAGTCGCGGGCGCGTCCTTCGCCAGCAGTGGTGCGAAATGCTTCAGCGCCAGCGCCGGGCCGATCGTGTTGATCGCGAACAGATGGGCGAGGCGATCGGCGTCGAGGTCGCGTAACGACCGTTCGGGGCCGCCGGCGTCGTCGTGAAGGATGCCGGTGGCGACGATGACGCGGTCGAGCGGGAGGTCGATCCGCGCGGCGGCGGCCTCGATCGAGGCGGGGTCGGCGATGTCGATCGGCATATGCTCGACGCCCTCGGCCAGCGCATCGGGCGCGTGCCGGGCGGCGGCGATGACCCGGTCGTAGCGGCCCGAGGAGGCAAGCGCCGCGACCAGCGCCCCGCCGATGCCGCCGTTCGCGCCGATCACCAGTGCGGTGGCCATGTTTGTTGCTCCCTCGCTAACGACGCCGGTCAAAATGCTGCTCCCGTCTCGGCCTGTCGCGGCTGGTTTGACGGTCGGGTCACGGATCGTACAACGCGCCTTCACCAAAAGGGTCCGTTTCCGTCATGTCGATTGCCCGTTTCGTTGCCCTCGCGCTGACGGTCGCCGGCGCTGCGCCTGCCGCTGCGCGGGAGGCCAACAGCTATCCGGAGATCCCCGAACCGATGGTGTTCGACATGGTCCGGCCGATGGGCGCGCGACGGGGCGAGCTGGAAACCAACGTCCTCGCACTGTCGCCGTTGTCGGGGCAGGAGCGCGCGCTCGAATGGGCGCCGGAGGTCGAATATGCCGTGGCCGACGGCTTCGCGCTGGAGTTCGAATTGCCGTTCGAGGGAACGCGACTGGCCGAATTGAAGATGGGGGCGCAGGCGACGTTCGGGACGATGGACCGGGGGCGGATCGTCCACGGCGTCCAGTTCCTCGGCATCTACGAACGCGAGAGCGGGCGGACGTCGCAGGCGCTGCTGTACATGCTCGGGCGGCGGCATAACGAACGGATGAGCACGATGTCGATGGTCGGCGTGGGCGATGTGCGGCTGGGCCAGTCGGAGAGCGATGCCGGGCTGCTGATCAACCATTCGACCTTTTACGATCTGGGTCGCGACCGGGTCGTCGGGCTGGAGGTCAATTACAAGTCGCACCGCGACGGCGGCGTCGCGCTGATCCCGCAATTCCATGCGCCGCTGGCCGACAAGGTGAATGTGCAGTTCGGTGCGGGGGTCGATCGCCAGCGGGGCGAGCGCACGCGGCCGGTCGGCGGGGTGCGGTTGATCAAGGAGTTTTGAGGGAGGGGGCTTTGGCGGCGTCGGCGGTCTAGCCTCGACCGGCCGTAGAAAAGAAGCGGGGCCCCGGCTCAAGGCCGGGGTGACGGAAGCGATTGGAGATAGATCGCCATCGTCATCCCCGCGTAGGCGGGAATCCATACACGCATCGACAGCGACTCTATCGCGAACGTCGGCGGTTATGGATTTCCGCCTACGCGGGAATGACGATCGGGTGGAGGGGCGCTCGCTATCCGGCGAGCGCCCCTGCCCGTCACCCCACCATGCCGCCCGCCGCCAGCACCGCCAGCGTTACCAGTTCGTTCGCGGTGCTGGTCATCGGGGCGATCTGCACCGGCTTTTCCATGCCGATCAGCATCGGGCCGATCACGTCGTCGCCACCCAGTTCGCGCAGCAGCTTGGCCGAGATATTGGCCGATTGCAGCCCCGGCATCACCAGCACGTTCGCCGGACCCGACAGGCGGGCGAAGGGGAAGTTCGCCATCTGACGCGGGTTGAGCGCGACGTCGGGGGCCATTTCGCCTTCATATTCGAAGCCGACCTGCCGCTTGTCGAGCGCGGCCACGCCGTCGCGGACGTTATCGATCCACTGGCCCGACGGGTTGCCGAAGGTCGAATAGCTGAGGAACGCTACGCGCGGTTCGTGGCCCATGCGGCGGGCGACGGCGGCGGTCCGTTCGGCGATGTCGGCCAGTTCCTCGGCGCTCGGCCGTTCGTTGATCGTCGTGTCGGCCATGAAGACGGTGTGGCTCTGCCCCACCAGCAGGTGGATGCCGAACGGCACCTTGCCGTCGACCGGATCGATCACGCGGCGCACGTCGCGGAACGTCTGCGCATAGGTGCGGGTGATACCGGTGATCATCGCGTCGGCGACGCCCAGTTGCAGCAGCACCGCGCCGAAGGTGTTGCGATCCTGGTTGATCATCCGTTCGGCATCGCGCTTCAGGAAGCCGCGGCGCTGGAGTCGTTCGTAGAGGAAGTCGACCATCTGCGGCACCATCTCGCTGGTGCGGCTGTTATGGACTTCGTAATCGTCGGGGTTGGCGACGCCCAGGGCGCGCAGACGATCGTGGACGTCTTCGCGGCCGACCAGCACCGGGATACCATAGCCGCCTTCCTTGAACGCGATTGCCGCGCGCAGCACGACTTCCTCTTCGCCCTCGGCGAACAGGACGCGCTTGGGATGCGCTTTGGCCCCCTCATAGGCCATGGTCAGGACCGAGGTGGTCGGGTTGAGGCGCGCGCGCAGTTCCTGGCGATACGCCTCCATGTCGAGGATCGGGCGGGTGGCGACGCCCGAATCCATCGCTGCCTTGGCAACCGCAGACGGCACCAGTTCCATCAGGCGCGGGTCGAACGGCGCGGGGATGATGTAGTCGGGGCCGAAGCTGTGCTGCGTGCCATAGGCCAGCGCGACTTCCTCCGGCACGCGCTGGCGCGCCAGTTCGGCGATGGCGTTGGCGGCGGCGATCTTCATCTCGTCGTTGATGCCGGTCGCGCGCACGTCCAATGCGCCGCGGAAGATGAAGGGGAAGCCGATGACGTTGTTGACCTGATTGGGATAGTCCGACCGCCCGGTGGCGACGATCGCGTCGGGGCGCGCCGCCTTGGCCAGTTCGGGGCGGATTTCAGGTTCCGGGTTGGCCATCGCGAAGATGATCGGCGACGGGGCCATGTCCTTGACCATTTCGGGCTTCAATGCGCCGGCAGCCGACAATCCCAGGAACACGTCGGCGCCGTGCAGCGCTTCGGTGAGCGTCCGGCGGTCGGTGGCGGCGGCATGGGCCGATTGCCACTGGTTCACGTCGTCGCGCCCCTGATAGATCACGCCGGTGCGGTCGCACATGATGACGTTGTCGTGGGCGACGCCCATGGCCTTCATGAGTTCGGTGCAGGCGATCGCGGCGGCCCCTGCCCCGTTCACCACCACCTTGACCTCCGACAACTTGCGCTTGGTCAGCAGGCAGGCGTTGATGAGGCCGGCGGCGCAAATGATCGCGGTGCCGTGCTGGTCGTCATGGAACACCGGGATGTTCATGCGTTCGCGCAGCGTCTGCTCGATGATGAAGCATTCGGGCGACTTGATGTCTTCGAGGTTGATGCCGCCGAAGCTCGGCTCCATCAGCTCGACCGCATCGATGAAGCGGTCGACATCCTCGGTCTTCAGCTCGATATCGATCGAATCGACGTCGGCGAAGCGTTTGAACAGGACCGCCTTGCCCTCCATCACCGGCTTCGACGCCAGCGCGCCGAGATTGCCGAGGCCGAGAATGGCGGTGCCGTTCGAGATGACCGCGACGAGGTTGCCCTTGGCGGTATAGTCGTAGGCGGTGGCAGGGTCTTCGTAGATCGCCTTCACGGGCACCGCGACGCCGGGCGAATAGGCGAGCGCCAGGTCGCGCTGCGTCGCCATCGGTTTCGATGCGATGATCTCGATCTTGCCGGGGCGTCCCTCCGAATGGAACAGCAGCGCCTCGCGCTCGGAAAACTGGTCGGTGGTTTCGGACACTGGCGCTTCTCCCGTTTGGATGGGCTTTACGCAGGGGAAGGCGAGTGGGGCAAGGGTGTAGGTCCCGGCGGATACGCTTTGACACGCTTGCGCCGCGGGGCCGGCGGACGGTATCGCGCAGGGATGGCGACCAAGGCTCGGGCGGACGATGTCCCCGCCCCCACCCCGATGATGCAGCAATATCTGGCGCTGAAGGCGGAGGCCGACGACTGCCTGCTCTTTTATCGCATGGGCGATTTTTTCGAGCTGTTCCACGACGATGCGAAGATCGCCGCCGCGTGCCTCGACATTGCGCTGACCGCGCGCGGGGAGCATGAGGGATCGAAGATCCCGATGTGCGGCGTGCCGGTGCATGCGGCCGAGGGGTATCTGGCGCGGCTGATCAAGGCCGGGCACCGCGTCGCCATCGCCGAACAGGTCGAGAGCCCGGAGGAGGCGAAAAAGGCCCGTGGGTCGAAGGCGCTGGTGGCGCGGGCGATCGTCCGGGTGGTGACGGCGGGCACGCTGACCGAAGAGGCGTTGCTCGATGCGCGCGCGGCGAACTGGTGCGCGTGCATCGGTGAGGCGGCCGGCGGGGTCGCGATCGCGGCTGCCGATGTATCGACCGGGCGGTTCGAGGTGATCGAGACCGACGCCGCCGGGCTGACCGCCGCGCTCGCGCGGTTGCAGGCGGTCGAGGTGGTCGCGGCGGAGACTAGCGCCTTTGCCGAGGTCGCGACGTTGCTGCGGGCGAAAGCCGATTTCGACAGCGCGACCGGCGAAGCGCGGTTGAAGGCGCTGCACGGCGTGGCGACGCTCGACGGGTTCGGGCAGTTTTCGCGCGCGGCGCTGGCGGCGGCGGGCGGGCTGATCGCCTATCTCGACCATAATGCGCGCGGACAGATGCCGTTTCTGCGCCCGCCGGTGTGTGCGGCGGATGGGCAGTGCATGGCGATCGATGCGGCGACGCGCGAGAGTTTGGAGCTGACGCGGACCGCTGCGGGGATGCGCGCGGGCAGTTTGCTGGCGGAGATCGACCGGACGGTGACCGGTGCCGGCGCGCGGTTGTTGGCGAGCGATATCGCCGCGCCGCTGATGGACCGGGCAATGATCGAGGGGCGGCTGGCGGCGGTCGGCTGGGCGCATGACGATTCCGGTCTGCGCGACGAACTGCGCACCGCGCTCAGGGCGTTGCCCGATATCGGGCGAGCGCTGGGGCGGATCGCGGCGGGCCGGGGTTCGCCGCGCGATCTGGGGCAGTTGCGCGACGGGTTGAGCGCGGCGTGGACGTTGGGGCAACGGATCGAACAGTTGCCGGCGGTGCCGCCGTTGGTGGCAGAACTCGCGCCGCGGTTGCGCGGACATGGCGCGTTGATCGAGCTGCTGACGCGCGGGCTGGTGCCGATGCCGCCGATCGATGCGGCGGCGGGCGGGTTCATCGCCGAGGGGTATGATGCCGCGCTGGATGCGCTGCGCGATACCGGGGCGGGCGGCCGGCGGGCGATCGCCGCGCTGGAGGCGCAGTATCGCGAGCGGACCGGGATTTCGGCGCTGAAAATCCGGCATAACGGCGTGCTCGGCTATCATGTCGAGGTGCCGGCGCGCGCCGCCGACAAGCTGATGGCGCAGGATAGCGGCTTCACCCATCGGCAGACGCTGGCCGGGGTGGTCCGCTTCAACGCGCCCGACCTGCACGAGGCGGCGCTGAAGGTGACGCAGGCCGGTGCCCACGCGCTGGCGGCGGAAGCGGCGCATCTGGAGGCGTTCACCGAGAGCGCGCTGGCGGTGCGGGAGAGCGTAGCGGCGACGGCGGATGCCCTGGCGCGGATCGACGTGACCGCGGCGCTGGCCGAACGCGCGGCGGAGGGCGGCTGGGCGCGGCCGGAGCTGGTCGATCATAGCTGCCTCGACATCGTCGGCGGGCGGCATCCGGTAGTCGAAAGCGCGGTCGCGAAGAGCGGCGGGCGGTTCGTCGCCAACGACTGCCGGTTGTCGGAGGATTCGCGGCTGTGGCTGGTCACGGGGCCGAACATGGGCGGCAAATCGACCTTCCTGCGGCAGAATGCGCTGATCGTCGTGCTGGCGCAGGCGGGCAGCTTCGTCCCCGCCACGTCGGCGACGCTGGGGCTGGTCGACCGGTTGTTCAGCCGGGTCGGCGCGTCGGACAATCTCGCGCGGGGGCGGTCGACCTTCATGGTCGAGATGGTCGAGACGGCGGCGATCCTCGCACAGGCGACGCCGCGATCGTTCGTGATCCTCGACGAGGTCGGGCGCGGCACGTCGACCTATGACGGGCTGGCGATCGCATGGGCAGTGGTCGAGGCGATCCACGAGGATAATCGCTGCCGCTGCCTGTTCGCGACCCATTATCACGAACTGACCCGGTTGGCCGAACGGTGCGACGCGCTGTCGCTGCACCATGTCCGCGCGCGCGAGTGGAAGGGCGATCTGGTGCTGCTCCACGAACTGGCCGAAGGGCCGGCGGATCGCAGCTATGGCATCGCGGTGGCGCGGTTGGCCGGATTGCCGCCGGCGACGCTGCAGCGCGCAAAGGCGGTGCTGGCGAAGCTGGAGGCGGGCAAGGCCAAGACCGGTGGCATCGCGGCGGGGCTGGACGACCTGCCGCTGTTCGCGGCGATGGCGGTGGTCGAGGAATCGCCGGTCGATGGCTTGCGCGAGGCGCTGGCGGGGCTGGACGTCGACGCGATGTCGCCGCGCGAGGCGATGGAGGCGCTGTACCGGTTGAAGGGGCTGGCCTGAACGCCGCCCCTCGCCCCGGCGGATCGATCAGCTGGTCCGGTTCGCCTGCTGGAACTCCGTCCGGGTGACGCGGCCATCGCCGTTGCGGTCGAGTTTCGCGAACGCCGCATCCATCGCGGCGATCAGCTTGCCCTTCTGCTCGGGCGTGCGCCGCGCCAGCTGGCGATCCGCATTGGCCGCGATCGTCGCCAGTTCGCGAGCGTCAACGACGTCGTTCCGGTTGCGGTCGTAATTCTGGAAGAAGTTGATCTCGTTCTCCCAAGCGACGGTTTCGACCCCCTGAAGCGGATAGGATTCGGCGTAATGCGTGCCGCCGGCCGGTACGGACTGGAGCATCAGCGCGAGCAGGGTAGCAGCGGACATCGTCATTCTCCCATGGCAACCGGGTGAACGTGCCGGATAGGGCGGTGTCCGGCAAGCGCACATCGCCGTTCCCGGCAATCTTTCACCCTCAATTCAACCATTTATCCACCCGACAGTTCCACCTGTCCGCGGTTACCGGTCAGCCGGTCGAACGGTTGCATGGTCGTGCCCCTTCGCGCACAACGCGGCGATGATCGCTGACAGCGCTGCCACCGCCACCGACGCCGCGGCACCGGGCAAGGGACATTATGCGATCCTCGACGGGCTGCGCGGGGTCGCGGCGCTGATGGTCGTGCTGTTCCACCTGTGCGAGCCCTTCGCGCACGGCGATCCGCAGGTGCAGGTCATCAACCACGGTTATCTGGCGGTCGATTTCTTGTTCCTGCTGTCGGGCTTCGTCGTCGCCTACGCCTATGACGATCGCTGGGGCGGCATGACGGCGTGAGATTTCTGGAAACGGCGGCTGATCCGGTTGCAGCCCATGGTGATATTGGGCGGGGTGATCGGCGCGCTGCTGTTCGCCGCCCAGCAATCGTCGGTGTTCCCGAAGGTGGCGGACGCGTCGGCGATGCAGGTCGTCGCGGTCATGCTGCTGGGGTTCACCATGATCCCGTTGCCGATGGCGCGCGACATTCGCGGTTGGGACGAAATCTATCCGCTCAATGGGCCGCAATGGTCGCTGTTCTACGAATATATCGCCAATGCGCTGTATGCGGCGGGCTTTCGCAAACTGTCCAACCGGTCGATGGCGGTGTTCGTCGTGGCGGCGGCACTGGCATTGATCCAGCTGGCGGTCTTCGGCGATCGTGGCGACGTGATCGGCGGTTGGGCGCTGAGCTTCAGCGGGGTCGGCATCGGAATGACGCGGATGTTGTTTCCATTCTTTGCCGGGGTGTTGTTGTGCCGGACCCGCGCGACGATCCATCTGCGCCATGGCTTTGCAGTCGGCAGCGCACTGCTGGTCGTTGCGCTCAGCCTGCCGCGGTTCGGCGGGACCGAACGGCTGTGGCTGAACGGGCTGTACGAGGCGGCCTGCGTCATCCTGCTGTTCCCGCTGATCGTCGCGATCGGTGCGGGCGAGAAGCGCGCCGACGGCCAGGCGGTGCGCGTCGCGCGGCTGTTCGGCGGGCTGTCGTTTCCGCTCTACATCACCCATTTCCCGCTGATCTATTGCTACACCGCATGGGTCGCCGATGCGAAGCCGACGCCGATGATGGGCGCGATGGTCGGCGCGGGGGTGCTGGCGGCAGCGTTGCTGATCGCGCAGGCCAGCCTGACGCTGTATGACGAACCGGTGCGGCGGCGGCTGGCGGTGCGGTTCCTGCGCAAGCGCTGACGCGACGCTTCCGCCGCCCGGCCGGGTCGCCTACACCCCTGCCCCATGAACCTGTCGCAGATCGTCGCCGACATTGCCGCCGAGATGGCCGATGCCCCCGACCGGGGCACGCCCGCCGACTATATCCCGCCGCTTGCCCGCGTGGACCCGAAGCGGTTCGGGATGGCGGTGATCGAAGCGGACGGGACGTGCCATCTGGCGGGCGATGCCGAGGAAAGTTTCTCGATCCAGTCGGTGTCGAAGGTGTTCGCGCTGACGCTGGCGCTGGGTGCGGTGGGGGATCAGCTGTGGCGGCGGGTCGGGCGCGAGCCATCGGGCAGCGCGTTCAATTCGATCGTGCAGCTGGAAAGCGAACACGGCATTCCGCGCAACCCGTTCATCAATGCCGGGGCAATCGTGGTCGCCGATATCCTGCTCGGCCGCTACGAACCGCGCGAGGCGCTGGGCGAGCTGCTGCGCTTCGTCCGCGCGGCGGCGGGGGAGGACGGCATCTTCATCGACGAAGGCGTGGCGAAGGCCGAGCAGGATACGGGCTTTCGCAACCTCGCGCTGGCCAGCTACATGCGCGCGTTCGGCAATCTGCACCATGATCCGCACGTCACGCTGGGCGTATATTTCCACCAGTGCGCGCTGGCGATGAGTTGCCGGCAGCTGGCGCTGGCCGGGCGGTATCTGATGGCCGGCGGGATCAATCCGACGACCGGGCATCATGTCGTGTCGGCGCAGCGCGCGCGGCGGATCAACGCGCTGATGCTGACCTGCGGCCATTATGACGGGTCGGGCGAGTTCGCGTTCCGCGTCGGGTTGCCGGGCAAGAGCGGGGTTGGCGGGGGAATTTTGGCGATCGTGCCGGGGGTGGCGTCGGTCGCGGTGTGGTCGCCGGGGCTGAACGAACGCGGCAATTCGCAGCTGGGGACGGTGGCGCTGGAGCGGCTGGTGCAGCGGACCGGGTGGTCGGTGTTCGAGCCGCGATAGGGTCGATCTCGATCGCCTGCGCTCGCCCTCACCCTTCCGGCGCTGCGCGCCTCCCTCCCTCTCCCGATGGGAGAGGGAGTTGGCGGCGAAGGGTAGATTACCGCTGCGCCGGGGGCTGCGGCGTGAAGCTGGTCACGTTCGCCATGCCGTTGGCGCCGAAGGTGATGATGTGGCGCGATCCTTCCTGGCAGGTGGCGACCCAGCTGCCGGGCTTTTCGCCCTTTTCGGATTTGGTCACGCCCTGGCACGGCAGGCCGGCGTCGCGGATCGCGCGGATGAAGACGCCGTCGCGCTGGCCAGGCGACAGGGCGTCGACCTTGGTCGCCATCTCCTGCGCTTCCTGTGCATTGGCGACCGCTGCCGCATTTGATTGCGCCTGCTGTTCCGCATTGGGGCCGCACGCGGCCAGCATCAGCGATCCGCCCAGCATCATCAGCAGTGCCCGCATCTCGTCTCTCCCCTAAAAGCCGCGCCGCCGGCGCCGTCGTTCCGGACAAACAACGACGACGCCTGCGGGTTCCGTCCTACAAAGGGTTGAGCCTAGCGCTGATAGGCCTTGGGCAGCCCCTGTTCGGCCGGCACAAGGTAGCGGTCGCGCAACCTTGTCTGACGGTTGGTGAGCGGCTGTTCGATGCCGTCGATGAACAGCTGGGTCGGGACCGAGCCGATCTCCAACGGATCGCCGTCCCAGATCACCACGTCGCCGCGGCGGCCGGGGGTGAGCGAGCCGATTTCCCCCTCCATCCCGATCGTCCGCGCGGGTAGCGAGCTGATCGTGGCGAAGGCGGCGCCCCAGTCGAGCCCGGCAGCCCCCGGGATCTTCGACAGCGCGACGAGGTTGCCGGCATATTGCCGCACCAGCCGCGCCTGCCGCGCTTCGTCGTCGCCGATCGTGCCGATGCCGACGACGACCCCGGCGGCCTTCATCCGGCCGATGTTCGACTGGGTGGCTGCCAGCTGTTCGAAGCTGGCGGGCAGGTCGGACAGCGCGCTGGCCAGCACGGGCACGTTCGCTGCCGCGATCTGTTGCGCCACGGTCCAGCCTTCGCTCGCGCCGACCAGCACGGGTTTCAGGCCAGCAAATTCGCGCTTCATCGCCAACACGCCCAAAATGTCGGAGGCGCGCTCGACATGGATCAGCAGCGGCACCTGCCCCGACAGGACGCGCTGCAACGCTTCGGCATCGGTGCGGGTGAGCAGCGCTTCCTTGCCGCGATCGGCGAAGCTGGCCGGGTTGCGGGCATAGGCCTGCGCCTCGAACAGCGCGTTGCGGAACATCGCCATCGCCGCCGGCCGGCTGCCGCCCGCCGCCCGCGCGCCGCTTTCGCCCCATTCCATGAACTGGAAGGCGCGCGGACGGGTGAGCGCGTCCATGTCGTTACCGAGGTCGATGACCGCGCCCTGCCCCGCGAAGATCGAGCCGGCATTGTCGGGCGCGACGATCGCGCGGGTCACGCCGTCGGTGCGGTTGATCGCGATCGGCGTCGCCCGCGGATTCACCGCCGAGGCAATGTCGAGCCCGGCGTTAAACACGCTGTCGCGCGCGGATGCGTCGTTGGTGGTCGACACGCCGTCGACCTCGATGATGCCCAGACGGGTGAAGCCGGCGACGATGCCGGGCGTGACATAGCGTCCGCCGGCGTCGATCGTCTTGCCGCCCGCCACGGCGCCACCGCGCCCGGCCGAGACGACGCGGCCGCCGCGAATGACGACGGTGCCGCCCTCGATCGGGGCCGATCCGTCGCCGAGCACGAGCTTCGCATTGGTGATGGTCACGTCCTGCGCGGCGGCGGGAACGGCGGTGGTGCCGGCGAGCAGCGCGGCGAGGAACAGGCGCTTCACTTCACATCCCCTTCGCCGGGCTGGCCGAGTTCGAAATCGGACACCGGGCGTATCCGCGCATCATTGGCGTCGAACAGCAGCGCGCCGTCGACCCACACCTTTTCCGGCCGGGTATAGACGCTGAACGGATCGCCGTTCCACAGCACGACATCGGCCATCTTGCCGGGTTTGAGCGAGCCGGTGACCTGATCGACGCCCAGCGCCCGCGCCGGATTGATCGCCAGCCACGTCCACGCATGTTCGGGGGTCACCGCCATGCCGGCGCGCTTGGCCGAGGCGATGACCTTCGCCACTTCCTGGTTGAGGCGCTGGATACCATTGGCGTCGTCGGAATGGATCATCGCGCAGGCACCCTGCCGGTCGAGGATCGCGAGGTTCTCACCGATCGCGTCGTAGCTTTCCATCTTGAAGCCGTACCAGTCGGCCCAGACCGCCGAGCAGACGCCGCGCGCCTTCAGCAAATCGGCGATCTTGTAGCTTTCGACGGCGTGGTGGAAGGCGGTGACCTTGTACCCCATCTCCTGCGCCATATCCATGACGATCGCCATTTCGTCGGCGCGGTAGCAATGGTTGTGGACGAGGATTTCGCCGTCGAGCACGCCGCGCAACGTGTCCATCGCGATGTCGCGGGTCGGGGCGTCGCCGCCGTCGACCTCGTACTTGTCCCATTTGCGGTCGTATTCGCGCGCCCTGAGCCACGTCGCGCGATCGACCGCGACATTGCCCATGCGGGTCGAGGGCATCCGCCCCTTCGACCCATAGACGCGCTTCGGATTCTCGCCGCACGCCATTTTCAGGCCATAGGGCGCGCCGGGGAACTTCATCGCCTGCATCGTGCGGCCATAGACGTTCTTGAGCGTGACCGAGCGGCCGCCCATCAAATTGGCGGAGCCGGGCAGGACCTGTAGCGTGGTGACGCCGCCATTGGTCAGCGCGCGGGCGAAACCCGGGTCCTGCGGCCAGACGCTGTGTTCGGCCCAGACCTCGGCCGTGACCGGGCCGGTCATCTCGTTGCCGTCGCTATGCGCGTCGACGCCGGGGCTGGGATAGTCGCCGAGATGGCTGTGGACGTCGATGATGCCGGGCGTCACCCATTTGCCCTGCCCGTCGATCACGATCACGCCGTCGGTGGCGGCGATCGATTGGCCGACCTCGACGATCTTGCCGTCACGAAACAGCACCGATCCCCGATCGATCCGCCCGCCCTCACCATCGTAAATGGTGACGTTGGTGACCAGCGTCGGCCGCCCCGGATAGGCGCGATAGGTCGAGGGGAACGGGTCGTGGTCATAGCCCTTGCCCGCGCCCGGCCCCTTGCCCTTGGGCGCGTCGGCCGAGGCGGAGCGCACCTCCTTGCCATCGCCGGTACAGGCGACCAGCCCGGCGGCCAGTGCCACCATCGTCAACGTTCGGATCACGCGGAAAACTCCCCTTCTTATCGTTCTTGTCAGGCGAAGACGTCGGACAGGTCGTGGCTGCCCGATCCTTCCTTCGCGGTACGGACTTCGTGATAGACGGCGGCGGCGCCGGCCGCCTGCAACATGCCGGTAAGCGTGCCGGTGACCAGCCGGACGATCGCCGCCGGCCAGAGACCGTTCACGCCGCCGATGGCCGCCGCCACCCCCTGCCCCAGCGCGGCAAGCAGCGTCCACAACAGCAGCGCGATCAGCAGCAACAGCAGCAGGCGCCAGCGCATCCCGCGCATCAGTTCGCCGCTGCGGGCGAAACAGTCGAAGACGCCGCGCCCTTCGCCGACCATCACCGGCAGGACGACGAACCACGTCAGCAACAGGATGATCGCCGGCACGAAGAGGAGCAGGAACCCCACCGCCAGCCCGATCGCGCTGAGGAGGACCAGCCCCAGTCCCGGCAACAGCCGTCGCCCGGCCAGCGCGAACGCCGCCCCGGGATCGGCGGCGCGCCCGGCGAGCGTATCGAGCGCGAGCCGGGTCAGCGCCAGTTGCACGAACGGCCAGAGCAGCAGCCCGATGATACCCGCACCGCCGAACACCCCCCATTTCGCGTCGGGACTGCCCCCCAGCAGGAGCGGCATCAACGCGGACGGGGCGTTGAGGACGAAGCTGCCCCCAAGGAAGACCAGCGGCGCGCCGCCGACCGCGGCGAAGCTGTTCGACATCACCCGTCCGACGCCGAAGGCGTAGGGCGATCGCCGCCCTTCCCGCCATGCCCCGACAAGGATGATCGCGAGGGCCACGAGCGGGAGCACCAGCACCAGTATCCCGAGCGCCATCATGGCCGTCATCATCACTCCCCCCGGCGCCGCCCCCGGCCCGTCGCCCGAAACTTGGGTGGAAAAGCGTTGCATGTAAATCGGCGATTTGCTCCAAGCATCGCGACGCCAGCACGGCGACGGGGGAATGGTCGTTGGCGGGGGATCAGGTCGCGGAGAGCATGGGCCATGCCGCCGCGTCGGCGCCGCCGATCGATTCCGCAAAGGTCGATGCCGCGTGGAAGGCAATCCGCGCCGATGGATCGATCCAGTTCGACCTGCCCGAAAAGGCCGTACCGCCGCGCGACCCGCCGCCCGAATGGCTGGAACCGGCGCTGCGCGCGATCGGCAATTTCGTCGAATGGGTCGGTGGCGGCTGGCGCGTGATCCTGTGGGTCGTCGGCATCGCCATCGTCGTCGCATTGCTCTTCGCGGTCGTGCCGGGGTTGCGCGAATGGCTGGTCGAGAAGTTCGGGCGGCGGGCGGTCGAGGAGGCCCCGATATGGGTGCCGACCGAGACGCGCGCCCGTGCGCTGCTGGAGGATGCCGACGCGCTGGCCGGCGAGGGACGCTATGACGAGGCGGTCCATTTGCTGCTGTTCCGCAGCATCGACGATATCGTCGCGTGGCGCGGCGATGTGGTGCGCCCGGCCGATACCAGCCGCGACATCGCCCGCGCCGATGCGCTGCCCGAGAATGCGCGCGGCGTGTTCGCCGGGATCGTGGCGGCGGTCGAGCGCAGCCTGTTCGGCGGACGCGCGCTGGATGCGGGCGACTGGCAGCAGGCGCGCGCCGATTATGCCGGGTTCGCGTTGAAGGGTGCGCGATGAACCAGTCGTCGTCGCCCTTCGCCGTCCGTACGGTCGTGATCCTGGTGATCGGCGGCGCGCTGCTGCTGCTGGCATCGATCCTGATGTCGGGGTTCGGCGACGAGATCGCGCGGGTGGCGGGCGACGCCCCCGCCGCCGACCGCAAGGATGGCGCGGGTTATCATGCGTTCAAGCGGCTGGTCGATGCGGTGCAGCCGCCACGGAGCGCGCCCGGGGAACCGCAGGTCACGTCGGCGATCCTGATCCTGACCCCGACCGAGGCGACCCGTCCGGAGGATGTGAAGGCGATCGTCGACAAACGCATATCGCTCGCCGAAGTGGCGTCGGATGATGACGACGAGGATGCGGCGCCGCTGCGCTATCCGACCCTCATCATCCTGCCCAAATGGCAGGTCGAAAAGCTGCCGTTGCAGGACCGGGTGCAGCGCACCGGCGAGGTGAACGGGTACAAGGTGTCGCGGCTGATCCCGACCGAATCCGACCGCCATGTCGAGTACCGCAGCGATATCGGCATCGCGGCCGAGGAATATCCCGCGCTGCGGCCGTTCGCGCTGCCCGACCGGCCAGTGAGCGCGGTGCTGGGCAAGACGATCTATCCGCTGATCGGGGCGCGCGACGGGGCGGCGGTGCTGGGGCAGGTCGGCAGCAGCGATACGTTCGTGCTGGTCGACCCCGATCTGGTCAACAACCGCGCGCTGGCGGACGAGCGCAATGCGAAGGCAGCGCTCGCCATGCTGCGTGCGATCGATCCCGAAAATGACGGACGCGCGGTGTTCGACAAGTCGCTGCATTATGCGCGCGGCGACCGCAATCTCGTCAAGCTGCTGTTCCTGCCGCCGTTCCTGGGGGTCACGCTGGCGCTGATCGCCGCAGCCGTGCTGGCGGGGATCGCTGCGGCCGGTCGGTTCGGGCCGCCGATCGCCGAAAAGCGCGCGGTGGCGGCGGGCAAGCGCGCGCTGATCGACAATATCGTGGCGCTGACCCGGCTGGCGGGACGTACGCCGCAGGCGGGGCCGCACTATGCCGACACGATGCTGGAGGTCGTGTCGCGCCGGTTGCTGATCGGCGAGACGCCCTCAGCCGAACGGCTCGACCGGGTGCATCCCGGCTATTCCGATATCGACCGTCGCCTGCGCGATGCCCGCACCAAAAGCGAGGCATTGGCGGCGGCGAAAGACCTGACCGCATGGAAGAAGGAAACAGGCGCATGACGCTCGACGAGGTACGGTCGCTGGGATCGGCGATCGACCGGGAGATCGCAAAGGCGGTGGTGGGACAGGCGGGCGCCGTCCGGCTGCTGACCATCGCGCTGTTCTCGGCCGGTCACGTCCTGCTGGAAGGGCCGCCGGGCACCGCCAAGACGCTGCTGGCGCAGAGTTTCGCGCGCACGCTGGGCCTCGACTTCGGGCGCATCCAGTTCACGCCGGATTTGATGCCGGGCGATATCATCGGGTCCAACCTGTTCAATTTCCAGACGTCGCAATTCGCACTGACTCGCGGGCCGGTGTTCTGCGAACTGCTGCTGGCCGACGAGATCAACCGCACCCCGCCCAAGACGCAGGCGGCGCTGCTGGAGGCGATGCAGGAGCGCCGCATCACCATCGACGGGCGGACCGAGCATTTGTCCGACCGCTTCACCGTGGTCGCGACGCAGAACCCGATCGAGCAGCAGGGCGTATATCCGCTGCCCGAGGCGCAGCTCGACCGGTTCCTGTTCAAGATCGCGATCGGGTGGCCCGAGCTGGAAGCCGAGCGTGCGATCGTCGCGCAGTACGGCACGCGCACCGGCACCCCCGCCCCGCAGGATTCGGGCGTCGAACAGGTCGCCGACGCCGGCGCGATCGCCGCCGCGATCGATGCGGTGGGTCAGGTGCGACTGGTCGAGGAGGTCGTCGACTATATCGTCCGGCTGATCCGCGCGACGCGCGAGCATGGCGATCTGTCGTCGGGCGCCTCTCCGCGCGCCGCAACCGCGCTGGCGGCGGCGGCGCGGGCATGTGCCGCGCTCGACGGGCGCGACTATGTGCTGCCCGACGATGTGAAGACGCTGGCGCCCGCACTGCTGCGCCACCGGCTGATCCTGTCGCCCAGCGCCGAGATCGACGGGCGGCGGGTCGAGGATGTCGTCGCCAGCCTGATCGCATCGGTCGACGCGCCGCGATGATCGTGCCCACGCCCCGCGCGATCCAGCTGACCGCGCTCGCCGCGCCGGTCGGGCTGGCGCTGGGCGTCGTGGCGCCGGCGGCGTGGATCGCCGCGCCGATCTGGATTTTGGGGCTGGTGCTGTTGATCGTCGCCGATGCGCTGTTGGCGAAGAAGCCGGCGCTGGCGATGCCGACCCTGCCCGCGACGCTGAATATCGGCGAAGGCTTCACGCTGGGCAGCGACGATATCGCGGCCGAGTTCGATGGGCCGGTCGACCGCACCGCGCCGGGCAGGTTCCGCGCGATGCGGCGCGGCAAGGCGCAACTGCGGCGGCTCTGGGCGCGGCGTGCCGGGCCGATGGGGCTGGCGTGGCGGCAGGTAAGCGCCAAGTCCGATCGCGCGATTCCGGTCCTGCCCGATATCCGCCCGGTGCGCGATCAGGGGATGCGCCAGTATCTGAACAGCGTGTCGGCGGGCAATCGCCTGCGCCGCGACCATGGCGACGGGCAGGATTTCCAGGTGCTGACCGAGTTCCAGCCGGGCATGGAGCGCCGCGCGATCGACTGGAAGGCATCGGCGCGCCACGCATCGCTGCTGGCACGCGAATTCCACACCGAACGCGACAACATGATCGTGTTCGCGGTCGATGCCGGTCGGGCGATGACTGATCCGGTCGGCGACGTGCCGCGGATCGACCGGGCGGTGTCGTCCGCGCTGCTCGCCGCGTTCGTGGCGCTGAAGTCGGGCGACCGGGTGCGGCTCTATTCGTTCGCGGCACGCCCGCAGGTCGACAGCGGCAGCATCACGGGCGGCACGCGCGGCTTCGCCCGGCTGCACCACGCCGCCGCCGACATCGATTACGGCGTGGAGGAGAGCAACTATACGCTCGGCCTCGTCACGCTCGACCAGAAGCTCGACCGGCGGGCGCTGATCGTGCTGTTCACCGAATTCACAGACACGACCAGCGCCGAATTGATGCTGGCGGCGGCGCAGCGGATGCTGAAGCGCCACCGCGTATTGTTCGTGCTGTTCCGCGATACCGAGCTGGAGGGGCTGCGGGACCATGCGCCGCAAAGCGCCGACGATCTGGTGCGCGCGAACGTCGCGCAACTGCTGCTGCGCGACCGGGCGATCGTCATCGAACGGCTGCGGCGGATGGGCATCGACGTGATCGAGGCGACGGCGGACGCGATGCCGCTGGCACTGGTCGAACGCTATGTGAACCACCGGGAGCGCGGCCGATGACCGTCACCTTTGCCACGCGCCATTTCCGCGCCGAGCGCGAGGCCGACTGGGCGCGGCTGGAGGAGCTGCTCGGCAAGCTGGAGGCGAAGTCGCCCCGCCGGTTGTCCGACGAGGATCTGGTCGACCTGCCCCGCCTGTACCGCGCCACGCTGTCGTCGCTGTCGATCGCGCGGGCGACGTCGCTCGACGCATCGCTGGTCGGGTATCTGGAGGCGCTGTCGACCCGCGCCTATTTCGCGCTCTATTCGGCGCGCGAACCGTGGTTGCGGCAGGTGAAGGCGTTCTTCACGACATTGTGGCCGCGATCGGTGCGGGCGATCGCCCCCGAACTGCTGCTCGCCACCGCGCTGCTGATCCTGAGCGCGGTTGCGTCCTATCACCTCGTCCGTACCGATCCGGCATGGTATTCGGCGATGATCTCGCCTGAAATGGCGAGCGGGCGCGACATGAACGCCAGCGCGGCGACGCTGCGGGAATCGATCTATGGCGAACCGAACGAGAGCGGACTGGAAATCTTCGCGACATTCCTGTTCACGCATAACTCGCAGGTGTCGATCATGGCGTTCGCGCTCGGCTTCCTGTTCGGTATCCCCACGATCATCCTCGCGGTGCAGAACGGTGCGCTTGCGGGTGCGATGTTCGCCGCGTTCGTGCCGCATGGCCTCGGCTGGGGGTTTTTCGCGTGGCTGATGATCCACGGCACGACCGAGATCGGCGCGATCGCCATCGCCACCGCCGCGGGGATGCATATCGGGCGCGCGGTCGCCTTTCCGGGAGAACGCACGCGGATGGCGGCGGCGGCCGATGCGGGGACGCGCGGCGCGATCGTGATGATCGGCGTCATCCTGATGCTGCTGATCGCCGGACTCCTCGAAGGGTTCGCGCGCCAGTTGGTGACCGACGACAGCGCGCGGCTGGCGATCGGCGGGACGATGCTGGCGCTGTGGACGCTCTATTTCACCTTCGGGGGCCGTCGTGGCGCGGCGTGAGCGCAAGGCCCGCAAGCCGCGGGCACCCCGCACGCTCGACCGGCAACTGGTCACGCCCGAGGGTGTGCCGCTGAACCTGCGGCTGGGGTCGGCGGGGGCGCGGGCCAGCGCGTTCCTGATCGATGCGATCATCATGCTGGCGGTGCTGATCGGGGCGTCGCTGCTGATCCTTGCGCTGGTGAGCGGCGGCCCGAGCGGCGCGTCGTCGCTCTACGCGGTCGTGTGGCTGCTCGGCTTCTTCCTGCTGCGCAATTTCTATTTCGTCCTGTTCGAGGCGGGGCGGCGCGCGGCGACGCCGGGCAAGCGGCTGATGAAGCTCAGGGTCGTGTCGCGCAGCGGCGCGCGGCTGACCGGCGCGGCGGTGATGGCGCGCAACCTGATGCGTGAGATCGAGGTGTTCCTGCCGCTGTTCTTCCTCCTCTTCGCCTTTGCCGAGGGGATGGCGACCGCGTGGACCGCGACGCTGGCGCTGGGATGGGCGCTGATCCTGCTGTTCCTGCCCGTCTTCAACCGCGACCGGTTGCGCGCGGGCGACCTGATCGCAGGGACATGGGTGGTGGAGCGCGAGGTGCGCAAGCTGGGCGAGGACCTGCTGATCCAGACCGCGCATGAAAAGGACATGGCGCGGATCGCGCCGTTCACGGCGGCCGAACTGGACGCCTATGGCGCGTTCGAGCTGCAACGGCTGGAAGACGTGCTGCGGCGGAACGACCGGTCCGACCTGTTCGCCGTGTCCACCGCGATCCGCCGCAAGCTGGGCCGGACCGACGAGGGCGCAGACCTGGCGTTTCTCGAAGCCTATTACGCAGCGCTGCGCCACCATCTTGAACGAAAATTGCTGTTCGGGCAGCGAAAGCGCGACAAATACGACCAAATTAGCGCCAATTCGTAATTGGTTACACTTGGCATTAACGTCGGCCGGTACATGACGTCGGCATGGCGACGTGGATCAGCAGGCAACGGATCGGGCTCTTTACCGCCCTGATCTATTTTCTGCTGGCCGGGTTCGCGATGGCGATGAACCGGCATGGCGGGCTGTTGACCATGTCGCCCGCCACGCCGTTCCTGCTGGCGATGCTGATCGGACGGTCGCGGCGGCAATGGGGGCCGATCCTGATCGGGGCGACGATCGGCAGCGTCGCGGCGTCGAGCATATTCGGTTTCGGCGCGATCTTCGCACTGCCGATGGCCGCCGCCCGGGTCGGTGAGGTCGGGGTCGCGGCATGGCTGTTCAACCGGCTGCGCGTGCGGCGCGGGTTTCTGGCCTCGCTGGAGCGGGTCGGGCGGTTCGTCGCCGCCGTCGGGATCGCCGGGCCGGCCCTGGGCGCTACGATCGCGGCAACGACGGTCGCCATCGGATACGACCTGCCGTTCGAACAGCAATGGCGACTATGGTTCGTCGGGCATAGCCTGAGCATGATTTCGCTCACCCCGGTCATCTCGCTGATCCTGTCGGGTGCGATCCGGCGATGGTGGCGCGATGCGCCGCATCCGTTGCGGCTGGAGGGGGTGTTGCTGATCGGTGCGACGACCGTCGTCGCGGTCGGGGTGTTCGGACAGGACCATGTGCCGCTGCTGTTCCTGCCGATCCTGCCAGTCATGCTGACGACGTTCCGGCTGGGGCTGATCGGTGCGGGCGCGTCGTCGGTCGTGCTGGCGCTGGTCGGCGGCTATGCGACGCTGCACGACATGGGACCGGGCAATTTCCTGGGCAGCGGGATCCAGACGCGGATGGAGTTCCTGCAACTCTATCTGGCGTGCACCGTGCTGACCGCCTTTCCGGTCGCGGCCGATCTCAGCCGGCGGCAGGCGCTGTACCGGCGGCTGGGGGAGAGCGAGGCGCGCTATCGTCTGCTTGCCGATCATTCGACCGATATCGTCTTGAGCGTCGATATCGATGGGCGCATTCGGTATGTGTCGCCGTCGTTCGAGCAGATCACCGGGACCGATCCGGCCGGGCTGACGGGACAAATGGTGTTCGACCTGGTCGACCGCGTCGACCGGATGGTGGTGATGACCGCGCATCGCGACGCGATCGCCGACCCGCGCGGCACGCAGATCGTCGAATATCGCGCCCGGGTGCATGGCGGGGCGCAGCGCTGGTTCGAAACGCATACCCGTGCGGTGCTGGATGGCGACGGCATGGTCGGCGGCACGGTGTCGATGATCCGCGACGTGTCGCACCGCAAGTCGCGCGAGGCCGAATTGTCGCGCGCGGCTTCGACCGACCCGCTGACGGGCCTCGCCAACCGACGGGTGTTCGATGCGGCCTTGGCGGCGCGGATCGCAGCCGGCGGGCACGCCATCGCGGGCTGTGTCGCGGTGTTCGACATCGACCATTTCAAGACGGTCAACGACCGGTTCGGCCATGATACCGGCGACAAGGTGTTGCAGGCGTTCGCCCGCATGGCGCGCGGAGTGATGCGCGAGGGCGACGTCGTCGCGCGGCTGGGCGGCGAGGAATTCGGCATCCTGTTCCCCGATACCGGCATCGAACAGGCGCATAGCCTGTGCGAGCGGCTGCGCACGACGCTGGCCGCGACCAAGCTGCGCCACGGCCCGTCGATCGTCGAGTTGACAGTCAGCGCCGGGATCGCCGCGATCGACGGCAATGACAGTGCGACGGCGGTGCTGCGCGCGGCCGACCGCGCACTCTATGCCGCCAAGGCCGAAGGGCGCGACCGGTTGCGCCGCGCCGCCTGACGACCGCCCCGATCCGGCACGGGTCGATCGACACGCAGGGTCGACGCCGGTGCGATCGCTGCTAGGATCGCCGGTCGAAGCGGACACAGGGGAGAAGCCGGTTGCGCGACACATGGTATCGCGATCCACGCCTGGGACTGGCGGCGGGCGCCGTCGCCGCGCTGGTCGTCGGGATCGCTGCGGGATCGGCCGGGCAACCGGGATGGCGGGTAGTGCTGCTGGCGCTGGCCGGGTTCGCGCTGGTGGCGTGGGGCTGGTTCGCGATTCAGGGGATCGGCTGGCTGTGGCAGCGGCCCGACCGGGGCGAGGTGCTGCGCGCGCTGACGCTGCAGCGTAGCCAGCACGGCTTCAACCATGCCGCATGGGCACGGTTCGACCGCGATGCGGCGATGCTGCGGATGCTGCTGGCCGAACGCGCGCTGCTGCCGATCGAGGCGGAACTGGTGCGGCACGCGATGGCGGTCGAGCGGTTCGATGCGGTCGCGGCGACGCTGCCCGATTTCTCGCAGGCGGCGGCGCATTGGTACGATATCGCGTCGCAGGGCCATGCCGGCCTGCCGCCCGCGACGCCGGTACCGACCAGCGCCGCGCTCGACGAAGCGGCGCAGCAACTGCCGGCGACGACGCTGTCGGAGGAGGACCGGCGCGCGGCGCTGCACTATCTGGCGGTGCGCAAGCGGCTGGCGGCGGATCGGGCGGCGGTGGAGCGCGAGCGGACTGCGGCGCTCAGGAAACTGGCGGCGCCGCCGCCTGCGCCGCCGGTGGAGTGAGCCATAGCATCGTCACCCCAGCGCAGGCTGGGGTCTCCTGCGGCCAGGAGCGCCGCGTCGTAACGGGGAGATCTCAGCCTGCGCTGGGATGACGTTTGTGGCGGGCGCTCAGGAAGCCAACGCTAGTATCCGTCGCGCCTGTTTCAGGTGGGGCGCGTCGACCATGCGGCCGTCGACCTGTAGCGCGCCGGCGCCGGGGTTCGCGGCAAAGGCGTCGACGATCGCCTGTGCCCGCGCGATCGCCTGCGCATCGGGGGTGAAGGCGGCGTTGATCGTCGCAACCTGTGCCGGGTGCAGCGCCATCATGCCGGTGAAGCCGTCGCGTGCGGCGCGTGCGGCATAGGCGGCGAGGCCGGCTTCGTCGCGGATCGCGGGATAGACGGTGTCGATCGCCGCGACCCCGGCGGCGTGTGCGCCGAACAGGGTGAGCGAGCGGGTCAGTTCATAGGGTGCGGTGTAGCGGCCATCATCCTCGCGCGAGGTGGCGGCGCCGATCGCGGCGGGCAAGTCCTCCGCGCCCCACGTCAGCCCGGCGAGGCGGTGGGTGACCGCGCCATAGCTGCCGAGATGGAAGATCGCCGCGGGGGTTTCGGTCGCGATCGGCAGCAGGGGGATATCGGCAAGGCCGTGCGGGCCGAGCAGCGCGTCGAGCGTGGCGATCGTCGCGGCACCCTCCGCCTTCGGGACCATGATCGCGTCCGGGCGGGTGCCGGTGAGTGCCGCGAGGTCGGCGGCGGCGAGCGGGCCGTCGACCGGGTTGATCCGGACGATGCGCGGCAGCGACGCCCCCTCCCCGAGCCACGCGCGCACCGCGGCACGCGCGGTGTCCTTGGCGGAGGCGGCGACGGCGTCCTCGAGGTCGAGGATCAGCGCATCGGCGCCGCTCGCGGCAGCCTTGGCGAAACGATCGGGGCGGTCGCCGGGGACGAACAGCAGCGAGCGGAGCTTCATGCGCGGCGCTTCAGCAGGGCGGTGCGCAGGCAGCGGCAGACGACCTCGCCACGCTGGTTGTGCAGTTCGTGGGTGAAGGTGACGATCCCGGCATCGGGGCGCGAGCGGCTGTCCTTCAAGGCGGTGATCTCGGTCGTGGCGCGCAGGGTATCGCCGAGGAAGACGGGTTTGGGCATGACCAGCTGGTCGTAGCCGAGGTTCGCGACGAGCGTGCCGAGCGTCGTCTCGCCGACCGACAGCCCGACCATCAGCGCGAAGGTGAACGTGCCGTTGACGAGGATCTGGCCGAACTCCGACGCCTTCGCCGCCTCGGCATCGATGTGCAGCGGCTGCGGGTTGTGGGTCATCGCCGAGAACAGCAGGTTGTCGGTCTCGGTCACGGTGCGGCGGATCGGGTGGTCGATCCGGTCGCCGACCTGCCAATCGTCGTAGAAGCGTCCGGTCATGCGGCGTCCTTTTCGATGCGGGCGAGGACGACGCCTTCGGCGACCTGCGCCCCGGTTGCGGCGGACAGGTCGGCGACGATGCCGTCGAACGGGCTGAGCAACGCCTGTTCCATCTTCATCGCCTCCAGCACCACCAGCCGCTGGCCGGCGGAGACGCGGTCGCCCGCCGCGACCTCGACCGCGACGATGCGGCCGGGCATCGGCGAGAGGATCGCGCCGTCGCCCGCCGAAGCACCCCCGCCCTGCCCCGCGACCGGCGCGGCGAAGGGGAAGGCTTCGCCGTCGGCGAACAGGACGCGCTCGGCGCCGACCTGCGCGGTCGTGCCGGCCGTGGCGGGGGTGGCGAGCCGGGTGCCGCCGCCGATCGATACCGCCACGCGGTCGTCGAGCGCGGCGTTCAGGCGGAAGCCGGGGAGCGCGCGCCACGGGTCGGTCGGGTCGCGCTGGACCAAAGCCGCTGCGGCGGCTCCGGCGACGGCATCCGACGCGCTGCCATCGGGGACCAGCCGGTCGGCGTGGCGTTCGATGAAGCCGGTGTCGATCCGCTCGGCCACGAAGTCGGGATCGGCGGCGCAGCGGGCGAGGAAGGCGGCGTTGGTGCGCACCGGCCAGACCTGTACCGACGCGGCGGCGCGGGTGAGCTTCGCGGCGGCGGCGGCGCGGTTGGGGGCGTGGACGATCAGCTTGGCGATCATCGGATCGTAATGCGGGGTGACGGCATCGCCCTGTTCCACCCCGGCATCGACGCGGATGTCGGTGGGGAGCTTCAGATGCGTCAGCGGGCCGGTGGAAGGCAGGAAGCCGGTCGCCGGGTTCTCGGCATAGAGCCGCGCTTCCATCGCCCAGCCGGTGATCGACAGCTCGTCCTGCCGCTTTGGCAAGGGCTCGCCCGAGGCGACGCGCAGCTGCCATTCGACGAGGTCGGTGCCGGTGATCGCCTCGGTGACGGGGTGTTCGACCTGCAACCGGGTGTTCATTTCCATGAACCAGATGCGGTCGGCGCGCAGGCCGGCGGAGGCGTCGGCGATGAATTCGATCGTGCCCGCCCCGACATAATCGACCGCGCGGGCGGCGCGGACGGCGGCGTCGCAGACCGAGGCGCGGGTCTCCGCATCCATGCCGGGAGCCGGGGCCTCCTCGATCACCTTCTGGTGGCGGCGTTGCAGCGAGCAGTCGCGCTCGAACAGGTGGACGGCGCCGCCATGGGCGTCGCCGAACACCTGCACCTCGATATGGCGCGGCGAGAGGATGTATTTCTCGATCAGGACGCGGTCGTCGCCGAACGACGCGGCGGCTTCGCGGCGGCAGCTGTCTAGGGCGTCGGCGAAGGCGTGCGCGTCGTCGACGCGGCGCATGCCCTTGCCCCCGCCGCCGGCCACGGCCTTGATGAGGACCGGATAGCCGATGGCATCGGCCTCGGCGCGAAGGCGTTCGGGCGACTGGTCCTCGCCGAGATAGCCGGGGGTGACGGGTACGCCGGCGGCGATCATCCGCGCCTTGGCGGCGTCCTTCAGCCCCATCGCGCGGATCGCGGATGCGGGTGCGCCGACCCAGACGAGGCCGGCAGCGACGACGGCGTCGGCGAACTCGGCATTTTCGGACAGGAAGCCATAGCCGGGATGGATCGCCGCGGCGTTGGTAGCGCGGGCGGCGGCGAGAATCTTGGCTTGATCGAGATAGCTCTCACGCGCCGGGGCGGGGCCGATGCAGACCGCCTCGTCGGCTTCGGCGACGAACGGCAGGCCGGCATCGACATCGCTATGGACGGCGATGGTCCGCACCCCCAGCCGGCGGGCGGTGCGGAGGATGCGGCGCGCGATCTCGCCGCGGTTGGCGATCAGCAGCGATTCGATCATCGCGCCGCCCCAAAGTTCACGAAGTTCACACTCGTGCGCAGTTCGGCGCCTGCGTGCCCCGGGGCGCTGGCGGGAACCTCCGAACGACGGTCTGACACGGACCGGGGGCTGTAGGAAAGGGTCATGGATGGGCCTCCGGAAAGCCGTGGCGGATATGGAGCGCGTGTAGCAACGCTTTCAGATCGCTGACGAAATAGGTGCCGTCGTGCCGACCGTCCGCCAGCGCCGGGTCGGCGCCGGGCGCGAGGACCAGCAGCGGCAGGTTCTGGTGCGCCTCCCCCACCGCCGCGATAACGGCGTCGCGCGGGCGGGGATAGGGGATGCGGACGACCTCCAGCATCGATGCCTTGTCGGGAAAGCGCGCGAGCAGGCCGTCGAGGGTGATGCAGTCGCGACAATAGAAGCTGCGGCCGGGATAGGCCGGGTCGTCGAACTGCGGGTCGAGCAGGTAGAGGCGGTCGCGCATGGGCTGTTCCGTAAGAGTCGGATCGCGGTCGGGATCGGTCGCGAGGGGGTGTGAGGTCGGGGTCGGACGGTCGGGATCGATGCGGCCGCCGAGCATCGCTGCGGCGGCGAGCGCGAGGTCGCGTGCGCTGACGTCGGCCGGGGTGGTGGGTAGCGGTTGCAGCGGGTCGGCAATGGCGGCGCGGGCGGCGGCCGGGTCGGCGGCGATGGTGGCGGCGAGGCGCTGGGCGATCGCTTCCGACAGGGTGGCGGTCGCGGCGGGGGTGCCGGCGGGTGCGCCGTCCGGTGCCGGCCCCGCGGGAGGACGGGCAGCGATCTGCGCCTCGACCTCCGCCGTCACGCGGGCGACGGTGGCGATGAAGCTGGACAGCGCCACGCCCGGCGGCAGGCTGGCGATGGCGCGAGTGACCATCGCCACGATCGCGTCATAGGCGACGGTGTCGATGCCGAGCGCTGTGTTGGGGGTGGGTGTCGCGGGCGCGGGTGGCGCTGCGGTCTTGCCCGGAGTGAGCGCGGGGTCCTGCGGGCCGGGTGGGCGGATCGGGGGGAGACCGGAGATGGTGGTCACCTGCCGTACCCTTTCCGAACATCCTCGTACCCCGGCGAAGGCCGGGGTCCAGTTGCGGAGGAGGTGCGGTTATACGGCGGCGTTGCCCAACTCGGCCCCGGCCTTCGCCGGAGTACGTCCAAGGCGTGGGGCGACCCGCTGCCCCATGCCTCCACGTACCCCCGCGCAGGCGGGGGTCCAGGGTTGCCAGCAACCAACGTCAGCCTGCTTGGCTCTGGATCTCCGCCTGCGCGGGGATACGGTAGGGCGCGCGGGAACAGCGCCATCACATCCGGAAGATACCGAACTGCGCCCGGTCGGCGATCGGCGCGTTGAGCGTCGCCGACAGCGCCAGCCCCAGCGCATCCCGGGTCTGTTCTGGCAGCAGGATGCCGTCGTCCCACAGCCGGGCGGTGGCGTAATAGGGGCTGCCTTCCGCCTCATAGCGTTCGCGGACCGGGGCCTTGAACGCCTCGGCCTCCTCCGGCGTCCAGCTGTCGGCGTCGCGGTGGACGGTTGCCAGCACACTGGCCGCCTGTTCGCCGCCCATTACCGAGATACGGCTGTTGGGCCAGGTGAACAGGAAGCGCGGGGAATAGGCGCGGCCGCACATGCCGTAATTGCCCGCGCCGAAGCTGCCGCCGATCAGCACGGTGATCTTGGGCACCTGTGCGGTGGCGACGGCGGTCACCAGCTTGGCACCGTGCTTGGCGATCCCCTCGGCCTCATATTTGCCGCCGACCATGAAGCCGGAAATGTTCTGGAGGAACAGCAACGGCGTGCGGCGCTGGCAGGCGAGTTCGATGAAATGCGCGCCCTTCTGCGCGCTTTCGGAGAACAGCACGCCGTTATTGGCAAGGATCGCGACCGGCATGCCCCAGATGCGGGCAAAGCCGCACACCAGCGTCGTGCCGTAGAGCGGCTTGAACTCGTGGAATTCGGACGCGTCGACCAGTCGCCCGATCACCTCGCGCACGTCATACGGTGCGCGGACGTCGGTGGGGACGATACCGGCGAGGTCGGCGGGATCGTGGAGTGGCGGGCGCGGAGCGGCCAGCGCCATTTCGGCACGGCGCGGCGGGGGCAGAGTCGCGACGATGTCGCGGACGATCAGCAGCGCCTGTTCGTCGTCGTCCGCCACATGATCGACCACGCCCGATTTGCGGCCATGGGTGTCGGCCCCGCCCAGTTCCTCTGCGCTGATAACTTCACCCGTCGCCGCTTTCACGAGGGGCGGGCCGGCGAGGAAAATCGTCCCCTGCCCGCGCACGATCACCGTCTCGTCCGACATCGCCGGCACATACGCACCGCCGGCGGTACAGCTGCCCAGCACGCAGGCGATCTGGGGGATGCCCTTGGCCGACATCTGCGCCTGGTTGAAGAAGATGCGGCCGAAATGGTCGCGATCGGGGAACACCTCCGCCTGATGCGGCAGGTTCGCGCCGCCGCTGTCGACCAGATAGATGCACGGCAGATGATTTTCGGTCGCGATCTCCTGCGCGCGGAGATGCTTCTTGACCGTCATCGGGAAGTACGCGCCGCCCTTTACCGTCGGATCGTTGGCGACGATCATCACCTGCCGGCCGTGGACTTGGCCCACGCCGGCGATGACACCCGCCGCTGGCGCCTCGTCGCCATACATGCCGTTGGCGGCCAACGCGCCGACCTCGAGAAACGGCGATCCGGCGTCGAGGACGCGGTGGATGCGATCGCGGGGCAGCAGTTTCCCACGCGACACATGGCGTTCGCGGCTGCGCTCGGGACCGCCCAGCGCGGTGGTGGCGATCCGGGCGCGCAGATCGTCGGCCAGCGCGGCATTGTGCGCGGCATTGGCGGCGAAAGCGTCCGAGTGGCGGTCGATCAGCGTCGGCAGCACCGTCATTGTGCGCGCGTCCCCTCGCCCAGCAATTCGCGGCCGATCAGCATCCGGCGAACTTCGTTGGTCCCGGCACCGATGTCGAGCAGCTTCGCGTCGCGGAAATAGCGTTCGACCGGCCAGTCCTTCGTATAGCCCGCCCCGCCCAGCGCCTGGATCGCGTCGTTGGCGACCTTCACCGCATTCTCCGACGCCAGCAGGATCGCGCCCGCCGCATCGTGGCGGGTGGTTCGGCCGGCGTCGCATGCCTTCGCCACCGCATAGACGTAGGCGCGCGCGCTGTTCAGCGCGACCGACATGTCGGCGATCTTGCCCTGCATCAGCTGGAACGCGCCGATCGGCTTGCCGAATTGCTTGCGCTCGGCGACGAAGGGCAGGACGGTGTCGAGGCAGGCCTGCATGATGCCGAGCTGGATGCCCGACAGCACGACGCGTTCGTAATCGAGGCCGCTCATCAGCACGCCGACACCGCCGTTGAGCGGCCCCATGACGTTCTCCGCGGTCACGAAACAGTCGTCGAACACCAGCTCGGCGGTGGGCGATCCGCGCATCCCCATCTTGTCGATCTTCTGCCCGATCGAGAAGCCGGCAAAGTCTTTCTCGATCAGGAAGGCGGTGATCCCCTTCGACCCGGCAGTCGGCTCGGTCTTGGCATAGACGACCAGCGTCGCGGCATAGGGCGCGTTGGTGATCCAGAACTTCGTGCCGTTCAGGCGATAGCCGCCCTCGACCTTGTCGGCACGCAGCTTCATCGAGACGACGTCGGACCCGGCGCCGGCCTCCGACATGGCGAGCGATCCGACATGCTCGCCGCTGATGAGCTTGGGCAGGTATTTCGCCTTCTGCTCGGCATTGCCCCAGCGCGCGATCTGGTTGATGCACAGGTTGGAGTGGGCACCGTAGGACAGGCCGACCGAGGCCGAAGCGCGGGCGACTTCCTCGCACGCGACGACGTGTTCGAGATAGCCTAGCCCCAACCCGCCATCTTCCTCCTTGACGGTGATGCCGTGCAGGCCGAGCGCGCCCATTTCGGGCCACAGCTCGACCGGGAAGCGATCCTCGGCATCGACCGCGGCGGCGATCGGCGCGATGCGGTCGACCGCGAAGCGCTGCGTGGTCTCGCGGATGGCATCGGCCATCTCGCCGAGCGCGAAATCGAGCATGTCTCTCTCCATCTGTCCGGTCGCTGCCGGATAGTATCTGTTGGAACCATTAGGCCGGGGTGGCCGGTCAGCGCAAGGCGTTGCCCTCCGCCGTGTCGAGGCAACGCAGGATCGCGTCACGGTCGAACGCGGGTGGCGGCGGGGTGGTCAGCGGAGCGATATCGACCGGGCGGCCGATCGCGACCGCGCCGAAGCGCCGGTCCCCCTGCCCCGCACAGCGTTTCGCGGCGGTGAGCAACTTGGGCGGGGTGGCCCAGCCTTCGTAGGACAGGCGGAACGTGCCCCAATGGATTGCCATCCCCTGCGATGCGCCCAGCCGCTGGAACACGTCGAGCGCATCGACCGGGCCGATATGCGCGTCGCTGGCCATCTGCCCCGGCTGAAAGCGGAATGCGCCGATGGGGATCAGCGCGAGGCGGATCGGGCCGAGTGCGGCGGCTTCGCGCACCCATGCCCCGTCGCCCATGCCGGTGTCGCCGGCGAAGAACAGGTTGCCGCCGGGCAGTTCGACGACGAACGCCGACCAGAGTGCGCGGTTGCGGTCGACGAACCAGCGGCTCGACCAGTGATGGTTGCGCACGACATGGACGGTGGCGCCGCAGACCCGCTCCGCCTGTCGCCAGTCGAGCGCGGTCGCGGTCATGCCGGCGCTGCGCAGGATGGCGTCGTTGCCGAGGCTGGTGACGATGGCGGGGCGGTCGCGATCCCAGATGCGTTTCAGCGTCGACAGGTCGAGATGGTCGTAATGATTATGGCTGATGAGGATCAGGTCGATCTTTGGCAGGTCGGCCAGCGCGATGCCGGGGGCAGCTACCCGTTTCGGGCCGAAGCCGAACGGACCGGCGCGGTCGCTCCACACCGGATCGGTCAGGATGTTGAGGCCCGGCGTCTGTACCAGCACGCTGGCATGGCCGACCCAGGTGACACGCATCGGCGTCTGCGCGGGGTCGCGTGGCCGAAGGGTTGTCGGGCCAAGCAGTTCGGCGGGCTTGGCGGGCGTTACCGGTATTTGGGTCGGCCATGCCGGACGGCCGTCGCTGCCGGTCGCCTGTCGCCAGAAGAAGCCGCGGCGGCTGCCGCCGGGCGGGGCGCTGGTATCGTCGCCATCGGGGTTGAAGAAGCGCGCGCCGTCGAAATGGTCGCCCGCGACCCCGCGATAATAGAGGCGGTCGAGGAAACGCGGGACGATCGTCACCGCGAGGCACGATGCTGCCACAACCCACACGCCGGTCCAGACCAGCCCTCGAAACATCCACCCCATCACGCCCGAACGCGTTCCGCGACGTTTCGATGCGCGGGGACCCTTGTGTTGCCCATTTACCACACCATATCACCGGCAACATCACAGGGGAGCATCCCATGAACCTAGAAAAATTCACCGACCGCGCGAAGGGTTTCCTGCAAGCCGCGCAGACGGTGGCGATCCGCAACAACCATCAGCGGATCAGCCCCGAACATATCCTGAAGGCCCTGCTCGACGACGATCAGGGGATGGCATCCGGCCTGATCAACGCCGCCGGAGGCGATGCGCGCCGGGCCAATGCCGAAACCGATGCCGCACTGGCGAAAGTGCCGTCGGTGTCGGGCTCGGGCGCACAGTCCTCACCGGGCCTCGACAACGATACCGTGCGGCTGCTCGATCAGGCGGAGCAGATCGCGACCAAGGCGGGCGACAGCTTCGTCACCGTCGAGCGGATGCTGCTGGCGCTGACGATGGCGCCGGGCGCGGCGGGCAAGGCGCTGACCACCGCCGGCGTGACGCCGCAGGGGCTGAACGCCGCGATCGACAAGCTGCGCGGCGGGCGTACGGCGGACACGGCGGGGGCGGAGGATCGGTACGACGCGCTCAAGAAATTCGCCCGCGACCTGACGGCGGCGGCGCGCGACGGCAAGCTCGATCCGGTGATCGGCCGCGACGAGGAGATCCGCCGCACGATCCAGATCCTTGCCCGGCGCACCAAGAACAATCCGGTGCTGATCGGCGAACCCGGCGTCGGCAAGACCGCGATCGCCGAAGGCCTCGCGCTGCGCATCGCCAATGGCGACGTGCCCGAGGGGTTGAAGGATCGCGCGCTGATGTCGCTCGACATGGGCTCGCTGATCGCCGGCGCGAAATATCGCGGCGAGTTCGAGGAGCGCTTGAAGGGCGTGCTCGACGAGGTGAAGGGCGCCGACGGGCAGATCATCCTGTTCATCGACGAGATGCATACGCTGATCGGCGCGGGCAAATCCGAAGGGGCGATGGACGCCGGCAATCTGCTCAAGCCTGCCCTGGCGCGGGGCGAGTTGCACTGCATCGGCGCGACCACGCTCGACGAATATCGCAAGCATGTCGAAAAGGACCCCGCGCTCCAGCGGCGGTTCCAACCGGTATTCGTCGGCGAACCGACCGTCGAGGACACGATCTCGATCCTTCGCGGGCTGAAAGAGAAGTACGAGCTGCACCATGGCGTGCGGATCACCGATGGCGCGCTGGTGTCGGCGGCGACCTTGTCGAACCGCTACATCACCGACCGCTTCCTGCCCGACAAGGCGATCGACCTGATGGACGAGGCCGCTAGCCGCATCCGCATGGAGGTGGAGAGCAAGCCCGAGGAGATCGAGAGCCTCGACCGTCGCATCCTGCGCATGAAGATCGAGCGCGAGGCGCTGCGCCGCGAGAGCGATGCCGCCAGCCTCGACCGGCTCGATACGCTGGAGGAGGAACTGGCCAATGCCGAGCAGGTGCTGGCCGGCCTTACCACCCGCTGGCAGGCCGAGCGAGACAAGATCGCGTCCGAAGCGAAGCTCAAGGAGCAGATCGACGCCGCGCGGATGGCGCTGGAACAGGCGCAGCGGTCGGGCGATCTCGCCAAGATGTCCGAGCTGACCTATGGCACCATCCCGACGCTGGAGAAGCAGCTGGCCGAGGCGCAGGGCGCGTCGACCGGCGCGATGTTGCGCGAGGAAGTGACCGCCGACGATATCGCGTCGATCGTCAGCCGCTGGACCGGCATCCCGGTCGACCGGATGCTGGAGGGTGAGCGCGAGAAGCTGCTGACGATGGAAGCGGCGCTCGGCAAGCGGGTGATCGGTCAGGCGGAGGCGGTGCGCGCCGTCGCCACCGCGGTGCGCCGTTCGCGTGCGGGGCTGCAGGACCCGAACCGGCCGCTGGGCAGCTTCCTGTTCCTTGGGCCGACGGGCGTCGGCAAGACCGAGCTGACCAAGTCGCTGGCCGAGTTCCTGTTCGACGATCCGAACGCGATGGTGCGGATCGACATGAGCGAGTTCATGGAAAAGCACGCGGTCGCGCGGCTGATCGGCGCGCCTCCCGGCTATGTCGGCTATGAGGAAGGCGGCGTGCTGACCGAAGCGGTGCGGCGCCGGCCCTATCAGGTCGTACTGTTCGACGAGGTGGAGAAGGCGCATGGCGATGTGTTCAACATCCTGTTGCAGGTGCTCGACGACGGGCGGCTGACCGACGGACAGGGGCGCACGGTCGATTTCTCGAACACGATCATCATCCTGACGTCGAACCTCGGCTCGCAATACCTCACCAACCTCGCCGACGGACAGCCGGTCGAGGAGGTCGAGCCGCAGGTGATGGACGTGGTGCGGGCGCATTTCCGGCCGGAGTTCCTCAACCGGCTGGACGAGATCATCCTGTTCCACCGGCTGGCCGCCGATCACATGGCGCCGATCGTCGATATCCAGGTTGGTCGCGTCGGGCGATTGCTGGCGGATCGCAAGGTGAAGGTCGAGATGACCGACGCCGCGCGGGCGTGGCTGGGGCGGGTCGGATACGATCCGGTGTACGGCGCGCGGCCGTTGAAGCGCGCGGTGCAGCGGTACCTGCAGGACCCGCTCGCCGACCTGATCCTGCGCGGGGAGGTCCGCGACGGATCGACGGTGCGGGTCGATGAGGGCGACGGGCGGCTGGAGTTGAGCGTCGGGTAATCGCTTCTTACAACAACGAAACGGGGCGGGTTCGTGAGAACCCGCCCTGCCTCTGTTTAAGCGTACACTGCAATTAGAAGCGCAGGCGCGCACCCGTGTAGAAACGACGACCGAACACGTCATAGACGCCCGCAGCGGTGTCCGTGCCGGTCACGTTGTTCGGCGACCCCGACAGAATGTTCGGAGCGCGCGTGTCGAGCAGGTTGTCGGCACCAACATAGAACTCGAACGCGCGACCGGAGCGGATCGTCAGCTGCGAGTCGAGATAGAAGCGCGACGGAACCGACACGTCGAACCGACCAACATCATAGCCCGCCAGCGACAGATCGTCCTCGTACGACTTGCCGATGAATGTTCCGGTGAAGTTCAGGCGGAAGTCGTCGTTTGAGAGGAACGCCGACGCCGTGAACCGGTCCTTCGCCCCACCGATTTCTCCAGCGAAGTTGTCGCGGGCAGCACCGGGCAACGGAATCTGATAGCCACGGAACACATGGGTGTAGCTGGCACGCGCGCCGATGGTACCACCGCCGACGAAGCTGACCGGAGCGTTCCAGCTCAGGACCGTGTCAATGCCGTCCGTGAGCAATGCGCCACCATTGATCCCGGGCGCGTTGATGAACTCGATCGAGCCGGCGCTTTCGTTCGCCGTTGCCGTCGGACGACGCGTGATCAGCGCACACGACGCCGCATTGCCCTGCTCGTAACACTGGCTGAGCGTGAAAGCGCGAGGAGCGGCCGTAATGGTGTTGTCGATCTTGATATTGAAATAATCGACCGACAGGGTGAGACGCGAGAACAGGCCACCGGCGCCGAATTCACCCGCCGTCAGCACGGCACCTGCCGTGAACGACTTCGAATCTTCTTCACGTAGGTTCGGATTGCCGCTGTTGAAGCCGCTGATGCCCTGCGTGTCGAGCTGTGTCGCCACGAAGCGGCCGTTGGCGGCAATATTGGCCGCAACACCCGGGGCTGCACGACAATTGGCCGCCAGCGCACCCGCCGTCGTCGCCGTCACGCCAATGCACGGATCGATGATGCCAGGGGGGAAGGTCTGTGCCGGCCCCTGGAACAGCTCGCCGATGTTCGGCGCACGCACCGAGCGGGCGTAGGTGCTACGCAGACGCAGACCATTAAACGGAGCCCAGTCACCGCCGACGTTCCAAGTGTAAATCGTTCCGACCGTCGAATAGTCAGAAATACGACCAGCAGCGCGCAGGCTCAGTTGCTGGAACAGCGTCGTGTCGGCAAGCAGCGGAACGTTGACTTCGCCGTACACTTCCTTGACGTCAAACGCGCCGAACGTGTCGGGCAGAGCGTTGCCCGCGTTCAGGCCGGCATTTGTCAGCGCGTCGTTGTTCTCGTTGCTGCTTTCGCGACGATATTCGGCACCGACGGCGACGCCCAAGCCACCCGCAGGAAGATCGACTAGCGTACCCGACAAGTTAGCCTGCACCTGCTGCTGCGTAATGCGGGTTTGCAGCGTCTGGTCAGCCGCGATGTAACGGACGGCCGCAGGGGAAATGCTTCCGGCGCCATAGATGTTGATCGGCACGCAGCCTTGCGCCCGCGCGTTCGCGTCGGCGCAGACGATTGCTCCGGTCGAGTCCCTGACCGCACTGAGCGCGTTGCGGAAGTTCAGGACGTTGACCTGGCCGTTCGACTGCTGCGTTTCGCTCGTGCGACCGAAGTTGTAGCTGACGTCCCAGCGGAAGTCATTGAAGACCTTGCCTTCGAGGCCGACCACGAAGCGGTAGAAGTCGCGGGTGGTGCTGCCGCTACGGGGTCCGAACTCGCTGATGCGGCGCGCGAACTGGATGTCGCGGATCCCATCGCCATTGGTGTCAGTTGCCGCATTGAAGATTGCGTCCGGCACGAACGGGTTGCGAACCAGCACACCGTTCACGTTGGTCTGAAGTGGAACCGCGCCGCCAACGCCCGGGAAGATGCCGTTGGAACCGTTCGACGCAAGCGGGAAAGCCTCGATCTGACGCGAGGCGCGGGTGCTGTTGTACGTGCCTTCGGTGATCAGTCGGACGTTATCGGTGAGGTCGTAACGGCCGCGCGCCGCGAACAGATAGCGCTCGACTGGCACCGCGATCGTACGGAAGTTCTGACGATTGAAGCCGTTGACCGCCGACGCGAACCCTTCCTGCAGCACACCCGACGGGCTGTAAGTAAAGTTGCGGCCACCGGCAGTGAACCGCCCCTGCGGCGCAAAGCCCGACAGCGCCGGCTGGAACGGAGTGCCGAAGTCCTTCGGATCGCCGGTCACGCCCCAAAAGGTGTCGATGTCGTCGACCTGGGTGTTCCGCCGCTCGCGCGATAGCAACTGACCTTCGTTCGAATAACCGAAGTGGATCATCATGTTGCCGCGGTCGTCGGCGAAATTGCCGCCAGCGGTAATATTCGCCTGATAGTTCGGTGAGTCACCGCGCTGGGTGATGCCATACTGGGCGTTGGCTTCGACGCCCTCGAAGTTGTCCTTATAGATGATGTTCACGACGCCGGCGACGGCGTCCGAACCGTACAGCGACGACGAACCGCCAGTCAGCGTGTCGATTTGCTGGATGAATGCCTGCGGAACGATGTTGAGGTCGACCGTCGCCGAACCTGGAACGCCCGACACGACACGGCGGCCGTTGATCAATACCAGGGTACGGGCGGTGCCGAGGTTACGCAGGTCAACCGATGCGACGCCCGTGCCCGACGTCAGAAACGCGGTGTTTGTCCGCGACAAGGTCGGCGCGCCAAACGCGGGATTCTCGAGCAACAGTTCCTGGATGTTGGTGAGGCCCGAATCGGTAATCTGTTCGACGGTCGTCGACTGGATCGGCGCAACCGACGTGATGTTCGGCGACGCAATGCGCGAGCCGGTGACGACGATGACCTGGCCCTCTTCGGCCGGTTCATCAGTCGCCGCACTGGTCGGGTCCTGTGGACCCCCAGCGACCTGGGCCAGCGCAGGCGTCGCCACTCCCATGAGCAGTGTGGATGCGAGCAAGGCGGTACGGACGGTTTGCTTCATGGTTGCCCCTGTTATTCGGACACGCTGCAATATCAGCGTAGCATCGCATGAATAACGGTCAGAAAACTTCGTTAGCAACCATACCAACGCCGGGTTGGCCAAAAACGAAACGTTCGTGATATTTTAGTTACAGTAGTTATCGCATTAGATTAATGCCGATTTATTACAAGATATTGCTGAATACATTCGTAATATATCAATCAGATCATAATGTTATTATCGGACTATAGAAGTATCATTGTATTTTAACGGCATGACTTAGCATTGAAAACGCCTTATAATTGCGTCTGTTAGGACGAAATTTCGCCGATGGATGGCTGCCGTGCCGCCGACCGTGCAGCTTTGTCGCGACACCTCGTACGACCATCGCCTGTTCCGCGATTGTTGCCTGGACGCAGACAAAAAAGGGCCGCTTCCCGGTTGGGAAGCGGCCCGCAAAGGCTTGCGCTGGTAGTGCGACTAGAAGCCGAATTTCGCACCGGCGCGGAAGCTGCGGCCGAAGATGCCGTTGCCGCCCTGCACCGGGTTGTAGAGGTGCGCGCCGTAGGTGACGACGTCGAGCGGCGGAAGCCGGTCGAAGATGTTCAACGCGTTGACGTAGAACGTGACCTTGTCGTTCACGTTGAAGCTGACGTTCATGTCGGCCGTGATGTAGCTCTTCACGCGGCAGTCGACATAGCCCGGGTTGAGCGAGCAGTCGCGATAGTCGCCGCCCTGGTCCTGCGCCGACAGGTCGTAGCCCGAGACATAGTTGACGGTACCGGTCACGTCGACGCGGTCGAACGAGAAGGTGTTCGACCAGTTGCCGCGCCACTTGAACGTGCCGTTGCCCGCCGTCAGGTTGAAGTTGCCGAGCGTGTCGACATAGGTTTCCTTCGTGCCGTCCGGGAAGGTCGTGCTGAGTTCGAGCAGCAGGCTGGCATTCGCCGCGGTCCGCCACTGGAAGCCGCCGAAGTCGACGCGCCCGGTCAGACCGAAATCGAGACCTTCCGAGAAGATCGTGTCCGAGTTGATCAGCTGCGATTCGACGAAGCCGATGCGCGGGCGACCGTTGGGCAAGTTGACGTCCGGGGCGTCCGGAATGACGTTGAACCCGGCCGGGATCGGCTGACCTGCATAATAGGCGGCGATCGCGGCGGCGTTCGACGGCGAGGTGATCGCGCCGGTCTTCTTGATGTTGAAGTAATCGACCGTGAACGTGAAGTTCGAGATCGGCGTGAACTGGATGCCCGCAGTGAAGCTGCGCGACTTTTCCGGCTGCAGGTTCGGCGAGGCGAGCGTGGTCGACCCGATCGAATAGGCGGTCAGATAGGTCGGGCAGGCGGTTGCCGCCGTCGCATTGTCGGCGCAGGCCGCGCCGTACTGCGCACGGAAGCTGGCCGGCACGTTGGTGATCGACTGGCTGACATAGCCCGTCGTCGGCAGCGCGTTGGCTTCCGCGAAGCTCGGGATACGGAAACCGCGCGACCAGGTACCGCGGATCGTCAGCTGGCGGAACGGCTTGAACCGGGCGCCTGCCTTCGGCGAGAAGTTGCTCTGACCGCTCGAGTAATGGTCGTAACGACCCGACAGGTTGACGTCGAGCATGTCGAAGATCGGCGCCTGGATTTCACCGAAGGCCGAGCTGACGGTACGATTGCCCTCGGTACCGAACGCATTGATCGTGAAGTAACGCTGCGACGGACCGTTGGTGTCCGGGTTGGCGCTGGGCGCGTCGACCGCTTCGTAGAAGATCGACCCGCCAACGCCGAGCTGCAGCGGACCGCCGGGCAGTTCGAACAGCGACTTGGTGAAGGTCACCTGCGCCTGGTACAGGTCCGACGATGCGTCGGTGATGTTCACCGGCGTGACGTAATCGCGCACCGCCTGGCTGTTCTGGCTCGGGTTGACGAAGTTGTACGAACCGTCGGCGATGACGTTCAGCAGGTTCTGGATATAGACATAGCCATCCTGCGTACGACGCAGGTCGGTGTGCATCGCCGTCGCGTTGAAGTTGTAGTCGATATCGTCGAAGATCGTGCCCGACAGGCCGAACGCGGCACGATATACGCGGCTGCGCGTCTCGTTATACGTCAGTTCCTGGTTGCGGCCGAGGATCTGCGCGGTCTGGCCGGCGGCGGCGAACGGGTTGTTCGGGTTCAGACGGCCATTGGCCGCGGTGCAGTTCACGCGCGCGGCGCAAACAAAGACCGGCAGCGTCAGGATCGCCGAACCCGGCGCGAAGGTCGCCGCGCCCGACGAGGTCGAGAACTGCGGGAACAGGATGCCGGTCGGCGCATTGCCGCGGATCGTGCCGGTCGAGCCGTAATAGCTGGAACGGGTCTGCTGGAAGTTGACCGACAGGAACGCTTCCGACGAATCGCCGACCTTGGCGGTGACGCGTGCCGAGCCGCCGAAGCGCTCGATATCCGGCGTCACGTTGCCGTAGTTGTAGGTGAAATCTTCCTGGCAGACGTTGCTGGTCGGCAGCGTCGCGCTGGCAGCGAGGCTGGCGGCGCTGGGCGTGATCGACGGGCCGGCATAGCAGCCATTGGCGGCGTTCAGGATCTGGTAGCGACCGGTGGTGCCCGGACGGACGTAGAAGGTGCTGCCGACCGAAAAACCGGCGAGGTTGCCATTGGCGTCGAGGCCGTTGAACACGCCGTTCGGGCCGCCGATGCTGCGCTGGTCGTCGGTGGCGAAGATGCCGGGCAGGTCGCGGTTCTTCACGCCTTCGCTGCGGAAGTAGAAGCCGCTGATATAGGCGTTGTAGCCCTTTTCATCGAGATCGCCGGTGCCGGCGGTCAGCGTGATGCGCTGGTTCGCGGCAACGCCGTCTTCCGAAATACCGGCTTCGACGCGGCCCGACACGCCGTTGAACGCGCGCTTCGTGATGATGTTGACCACGCCCGCGATCGCGTCGGCGCCGTAGCTCGACGAAGCGCCGTCACGCAGCACTTCGACGCGGTCGACGATGTCGTCGGGGATGGTGTTCAGGTCGACGAAGTTACGCGAACCGTCGTCGGCGAGCGGGTAATAGGCGGCGCGCAGGCCGTCGAACAGCACCAGCGTCGAGCTGGTCGACAGGCCGCGCAGCGAGACCGCCGATGCACCGCCGGCGAACGCGCCGTTGGCGGTGAACGAGTTGGTCAGCGCCGGGCCGTTGTTCGACGACAGCAGCTGGATCGCGTCCTGCACCGTGTTGATGCCGCGCGCGTCGAGGTTTTCGGCGGTCAGCGTGGTGACCGGCGAGATGCCGCTGTCGGCGCCGCGCAGGATCGAACCGGTGACGACGATGTCCTGCGTCGTGTCGGCTTCCGGCGTCTGCGGCACAGGCGCGGTGGCGCCCGCGGGAGCGACGTCCTGGGCAAATGCCGGGACCGCAAGCAGGCCGGCAGCGGCGACCGCCGACAAGGCGGTGCCGTGGCGCAACGATGCGCGCATCATGGTGGAAATCATTCGTAGGAGCCCTTGTTTCGTGCCTTTTCAGGCTTTTGGCCTGTCCCCTCGCCCTCCCTGAAAGGCTCGGTTCACGGCCCAACTATCGGGCTATCTTTCGATCGCTGTAAATACGCATCCTCGTATTCGTTACAACTTTCGTATCGGGTGTAACGAATAAGCAACAGTTTGAAACGCTGGCGAAGCGATTGGTTGCTACAGGAAACTCGCGCGCAGCCCGTCGATGACGAATTGCGCGGCGAGCGCGGCAAGCAGCACGCCCAGCAGCCGGGTGATGACCGCCTCGATCCGCGCGCCCAGCAGGCGCATGATCGGCCCGGCCGCCAGCAGCGCGAGCAGCGTCATTAGCAGGATGCTGCCGAGCGCGCCCAACACCACCGCCCGGTGGGTCCAGTCGCCGACCTGACTCATCAACAGCATGACCGATGCGATCGATCCCGGCCCGGCGATCATCGGCATCGCCATCGGGAAGGTCGACACGTCCTCGACTTCCGGCGTCTCGATGATCTTCTGCGCACGGTCCTCGCGGCGCTGGGTCCGCTTTTCGAACACCATTTCCAGCGCAATCAGGAACAGCATGATGCCGCCGGCGATGCGAAAGCTGTCGAGGCTGATGCCCAGTGCCTTCAACAGCGCCTGCCCGAACAGCGCGAACACGAGCAGGATCGCGGTGGCGATGCCGACCGCACGGATCGCCATCGACCGGCGCTGTACGTCGGACGCGCCGGTGGTGAGGCCGGCATAGATCGGCGCGCAGCCCGGCGGATCGATCACCACGAAGAAGGTGATGAGCGACGAGACGAACAGCTCGATCATAGCGCGCTGTCGTCGAACGCGATGCCGGCGCGACGGTGCGCGGCGACCAGCGTGTTGCGCAGCAGGCAGGCGATGGTCATCGGCCCGACCCCGCCCGGCACCGGGGTGATCGCCCCGGCGACCTGCGATGCGGAGGCGAAGTCGACATCGCCGACGAGGCCGGCGTCGGTGCGGTTGATGCCGACATCGATCACCGTCGCGCCCGGCTTCAGCCAGTCGCCCTGTACGAAATTGGCGCGCCCGACCGCCGCGACGACGATATCGGCACGGCTGACATGGCCCGGCAGATCATGGGTGCGCGAATGGGCGATGGTGACGGTGCAGCTCTCGGCGGTCAGCAGCGCCGACATCGGCTTGCCGACGATGTTCGACCGGCCGACGACGACCGCGTCCTTGCCCGACAGGTCGCCCAGCACGTCGCGGAGCAGCAACAGGCAGCCATAGGGGGTGCACGGCACCATTCCCGGCAGGCCGGTCGCCAGCCGCCCGGCATTGACCGGGTGGAAGCCGTCGACATCCTTGTCCGGGTCGATCGTCAGCAGCACGGCGTCGCTGTCGAGGTGGCGGGGCAGCGGGAGCTGGACGAGAATGCCGTCGACCGCCGGATCGGCGTTCAGTTGCTCGACCAGTGCGATCAGTTCGCCCTGCGACACATCGGCCGGCAGGCGGTGTTCGAAGCTGGCCATGCCCGCTTCGCGCGTCGCCTTGCCCTTCGAACGGACATAGACGGCCGACGCCGCATCCTCGCCGACCAGCACGACCGCGAGGCCGGCGGGGCGGCCTGTCGAGGCCGCAAAGGTGGCGGCATGGGTGGCGACCTTCGCGCGCAGCGTCGCGGCAAAGGCTTTTCCGTCGATGATCCGGGCTGTCATGGGGCCGGTCATAAGCGGTGCAGTCGGGGTTCGCCACCCCCGGTGCGCTTCGTTCCGGACAAGCCAACGACCGATGGGCAGAAAGCGGGACCCCGGGTCGAGCCCGGGGTGACGCGGGGGAGAGGGCCCGCCTTGGAACGGGGCCACAAGTGCCGCCGCCCGGTCAAAATACCCCGCACCTGCGAAACGATTCCGTCGCGCGCCGCGTTCACCGACCCGATGGCGCACCAAGACCTTCCTCCTCCGCCCGCCGGCCTGCTCGACGATGCCGGCCTGTTCCTCGATTTCGACGGCACGCTGGTCGAACTGGCGGACCGCCCCGATGGGGTCGTGGTCGGCGAGCCGCTGCGCGCGCTACTCGCCCGGCTGGCCGAGCGGCTGGACGGGCGGGTCGCGATCGTCAGCGGGCGGTCGGTCGAGCAGATCGACGGCTTTCTCGGGCAGACCATCGCGCCCTACGCAGTGGTCGGCAGCCACGGCGCCGAAATTCGGCCGGCCGGCGGCACCACGCTGCTGCCCGATCGGCCCGCCAGCCTGACCGCTGCCGAGCGTGCCTTTACCGATCGCTTCGGCGACGATCCGCGAATCGTGATCGAGATCAAGACATTGGGCGTCGCGATCCACTATCGCGGCGCACCCGAAGTCGAACAGGAGGCGCATGCGCTGGTCGATGCCTTTGCCCAGCGCGACGGGCTGACCTCGCAAGGTGGCAAGATGATGATCGAATTGCGCATGGACGGCCATGACAAGGGCACGGCGATCGCGACGCTGTGCGAAAGCGCCCCCTTTGCCGGGCACGATCCGATCTTCGTCGGCGACGACCTGACCGACGAACCGGGCATGGTGGTCGCCGCGCATCATGGCGGGGCGGGCATCCTGATCGGACCGATGCGCGACACCGCCGCGACCTACCGGCTGGATGACGTCGCCGCCTTTCTCGACTGGCTGGAGAACAACGCATGACCGCGACGATGGATCTTTGGCCGATTGGCAACTGCCAGGTGTCGGCGTTGGTCGACCGCAACGGGCGCTTCGTGTGGGGCTGCCTGCCGCGGGTCGATGGCGATCCGGCATTCTCGTCGCTGCTCGACGACCGGCGTCGCGGGTCGGACGGGGCGTTCGGGTTCTGGGAGATCGACCTCGACGGCTGTGTCGAGACGCAGCAGACCTATATCCGCAACACGCCAGTGCTGGTGACCCGCCATACCGACGCGGCGGGCAATGCGATCGAGGTCGTCGACTTCTGCCCGCGCTTCAAGCGGCACGATCGGATGTATCGCCCGGTCGCCTTCTGCCGCATCGTGCGCCCGATCGCGGGCAGCCCCCGCATCCGCGTGCGGCTGCGCCCCTCGGTCGACTGGGGCAGCGCACGGGCCGAGCGGACACGCGGATCGAACCATATCCGCTACCTGCTCGACCAGGAATCGATCCGCCTGTCGACCAGCGCGCCGGTCGGCTGGATCGAGGACGAGCGACTGTTCCGGGTCGAGCGCACGCTGCATTTCTTCCTCGGGCCGGACGAAAGTTTTGCCGACGAACTCCCCGCCTCGGTCGAGCGGATGCTCAAGAACACGATCGAGGAATGGCGCCACTGGGTCCGCGGCCTCGCCACGCCGGTCGAATGGCAGCAGGCGGTGATCCGCAGCGCGATCACGCTGAAGCTGTGCCAGCATGAGGAAACCGGCGCGATCGTCGCCGCGCTGACCACCTCGATCCCGGAGCACGCCAATAGCGGGCGCAACTGGGACTATCGCTACTGCTGGATTCGCGACGCCTATTATACGGTGCAGGCGCTCAACCGGTTGGGCGCGTTGGACGTGCTGGAGGGGTATCTCGAATATCTCCGCAACATCGTCGACAATGCCGCCGACGGGCAAATCCAGCCGCTCTACGGTGTCGGCGGCGAGGCGACGCTGGTCGAGCGCGAGGCCGAGGGGCTGGACGGCTATCGCGGCATGGGGCCGGTGCGCGTCGGCAATCAGGCGTACGAGCAAATCCAGCACGACGCCTATGGCCAGATCATCCTGTCGAACGCGCAGGGCTTCTTCGACCAGCGGTTGTTCCGCGTCGGCAAGCAAGCCGATTTCGAGGCGCTGGAACCGATCGGCGAACGCGCATGGGAAGCGTATGACAAGCCCGATGCCGGCCTGTGGGAGCTGCGCACCAAGAGCCACGTCCATACGTACAGCGCGGCGATGTGCTGGGCCGCGTGCGACCGGCTGGCCAATGTCGCGGGCACGCTGGGCCTTGCCGAACGTGAGATGTTCTGGCGCGACCGGGCGACCGCGATGCGCACCAAGATCGAGCGCGAGGCATGGCGGCCGGAAACGAACCGCATGTCGGCGACCTTCGGCGGCGACGATCTCGACGCCAGTATCATCCAGCTGCTCGACCTGCGCTTCCTCGAACCCAGCGACCCGCGCTTCCTCGGCACGCTGGAGGCGGTGGAAAAGGGGCTGCGGCGCGGCAGCCATATGCTGCGCTATGCGATCGAGGACGATTTCGGCCTGCCGCACACCGCGTTCAACGTCTGCACCTTCTGGCTGATCGAGGCGCTGCACGCGACCGGCCGCGACGACGATGCGCGCGAATTGCTGGAAGAGATGCTGTCACGCTGCACGCCCGCCGGGCTGCTGTCGGAGGATATCGACCCCGAAACCGGGGAACTCTGGGGTAATTACCCGCAAACCTACTCGCTGGTCGGCATGATCAATTCCGCCGTCCTGTTGAGCAAGTCATGGAATGTCGTCAGATGAGTCGCTTGATCGTCATCTCGAACCGGGTGCAGGCCCCGCAGCCGGGCACCGGCGGCGGCGCGCAGGGCGGCCTTGCCGTCGCGCTGAACGCCGCGCTGGCCGAAGAGGACGGTATCTGGTTCGGCTGGTCGGGGGACACCAGCGACAATCGCGAGCTGCGCTTCCAGACCTATGGCGGCGTCACCAGCGCCGTGATGGATTTGAGCGAGCAGGACGTCGAGGAATATTATGACGGCTACGCCAATCGCACGCTGTGGCCGCTGTTCCACTACCGGCTGGACCTGACCGAGTTCGAACGCGATTTTCAGGGCGGGTACGAACGCGTCAACCGCGTGTTCGGCGAACGCATCGGTCCGCATATCCAGCCCGACGATCTGGTCTGGGTCCATGACTATCACATGATCCCGCTGGGCTGGGTGCTGCGTCAGCAGGGCGTGACCAACCGCATCGGGTTCTTCCTGCACATTCCGTGGCCGCCGCGCCGGTTGCTGACCGCGCTGCCCGACCATCGCCGGATGGTCGAGGCGCTGTTCGCCTATGACGTGGTCGGGTTCCAGAACGAGGAATGGCTCGACAGCTTCTTCAACTATGTCCGCGAGGAAATGGGCGGCACGATCGAGGGCAATCAGGTCACGGTCGGCGGGCGCACCATCTGCGCGATCAGCTGCCCGATCGGGATCGAGGCGAAGGACTTCATCGCCGGCGCCAACGGCCCGGTGGCCAAGGCGGCGCAGCTCAACCAGCTCGAAAGCGCGGTCGGGCGCAGCCTGATCGTCGGCGTCGACCGGCTGGATTATTCGAAGGGGCTGCCCGAGCGTTTCTCCGGCTACGAACGCTTTCTGCAGAACCATCCCGACCGGCGGGCGCTGGTATATCTGCTGCAGATCGCGCCGCCGTCGCGCACCGCGGTGCAGACGTACCGCGACATCCGCAACACGCTGGAACAGATGTCGGGGCGGATCAACGGCGCCTATGCCGATACCGACTGGGTGCCGATCCGCTACGTGAACAAGGGCTATCCGCGCGAGGTGCTGGCCGGCATTTATCGCGCGGCGCGGATCGGATTGGTGACTCCCTTGCGCGACGGGATGAACCTGGTCGCGAAGGAATATGTCGCGGCGCAGGACCCGCGCGATCCCGGCGTGCTGATCCTGTCGCGCTTCGCTGGCGCCGCACAGCAGCTGTCGGTCGGCGCGCTGATGATCAACCCCTATAGCGCCGAGGATATCGCCGACGGCATCGACAAGGCACTGCGCATGCCACGCGCCGAACGTATCGACCGGTGGCAGGCGATGATCGACAATGTCGTCGAGGAAGATGTGATCTGGTGGCGCAAGCGGTTCATCGACGCGCTGACGGCGGAAGGACAATAGCTTCACACTTTCGTCACCCCGGGCTTGACCCGGGGTCCCGCTTCTACCCGCCGCCAGAAGAAGAAGCGGGACCCCGGATCAAGTCCGGGGTGACGATGAAGAGGAAGCCGTGCCCCTCACCACCAACGTCACCCCAGCGAAGGCTGGGGTCTTTCGCGGCTCCTGTCCCGCCCGTAACCGGGAGACCCCAGCCTTCGCTGGGGTGACGTAGTTGGGATGCGTGGCGTCCCGCCCCCCTCGTCATCCCGGCGCAGGCCGCGATCCATGGTTCCGCAAGCGCCGAAGCCATCGGGTATGCCGCCCGGTGGACCCCAGCCTTCGCCGGGATGACCAAGTGGGTGGGAAAGGTCACCGCCCTCTCCCATCGTCGTTCCCGCGCAGGCGGGAACCCATACACGCAACGCTCGCGGATCGGACCGAAACGTCGGCGTATATGGATTCCCACCTTCGCGGGAATGACGGGAGGGGGTCGACAGGCGGCCACCCCGCCCCCTCACGCCGCGCTCAAACGCCCTCGAGCAACCGCTCCTTGGCGATCTTCTCCCGCCATACCAGCGGGGCGAGGTGGTGGACGTTCTGCCCTTCGCTATCCACCGCGACGGTGACCGGGAAGTCCTGCACCTCGAACTCGTAGATCGCTTCCATGCCGAGGTCTTCGAAGCCGACGACCTTCGACCCCTTGATCGCCCGCGCGACGAGGTACGCCGCACCGCCGACCGCCATCAGATACGCCGATTTCCGCTCAGCGATCGCCTTGGTCGCGTCCGCGCCGCGCTCGGCCTTGCCGACCATCGCCAGCAGCCCCTGGTCGAGCATCATGCGGGTGAACTTGTCCATGCGGGTCGCGGTGGTGGGGCCGGCGGGGCCGACGACCTCTTCACCGACCGGATCGACCGGCCCGACATAATAGATCACGCGCCCGCGGAAATCGACGGGCAGTTCCTCGCCCTTGGCCAGCATGTCGGCGATCCGCTTGTGCGCGGCGTCGCGGCCGGTCAGCATCTTACCCGTAAGCAGCAGCCGGTCACCATGCTTCCACGTCGCGACGACTTCGGGGGTCAGCGTGTCGAGGTCGACGCGGATCGCCGCCTTGTCCGGCGTCCAGTTGACGTCCGGCCAGTCGGCGAGGTTCGGCTGCTCCAGATAGGCCGGGCCGCTGCCGTCCAGCGTGAAATGCGCATGGCGGGTCGCGGCGCAGTTCGGGATCATCGCCACCGGCTTCGACGCGGCATGGGTCGGCCAATCAAGAATCTTGACGTCGAGCACCGTCGACAATCCGCCCAGCCCCTGCGCACCGATGCCGAGCGCATTGACCTTGTCCATCAGCTCGATGCGTAGCGCCTCGACGTCGGTCTGCGGCCCGCGCGCCTTCAGCTGGCCCATGTCGATCGGCGCCATCAGCGATTCCTTGGCGAGCAGCATCGCCTTTTCCGCCGTACCGCCGATGCCGATGCCGATCATGCCCGGCGGGCACCAGCCGGCGCCCATTTGCGGGATCATCTCCAGCACCCAGTCGACGATCGAATCGCTGGGGTTCATCATCTTGAACTTCGACTTGTTCTCCGACCCGCCGCCCTTGGCCGCGACATCGACATGGACCTTGTCGCCCGGCACCATTTCGACGTGCAGCACCGACGGCGTATTGTCCTTGGTATTGCGCCGGGTGAACGCCGGGTCGGCGAGGATCGAGGCACGCAGCTTGTTTTCGGGGTGCAGGTAGGCGCGTCGCACGCCTTCGTCGACGACCTCCTGCAACGACCGCTCGCTGTCGAGGCGGCAATTCTGCCCCCATTTCACGAACACGGTGACGATGCCGGTATCCTGACAGATCGGGCGATGCCCCTCCGCACACATCCGGCTGTTGGTCAGGATCTGCGCGATCGCGTCCTTGGCGGCCGGGCTCGTTTCGGCGGCATAGGCCTCGCCCAACGCGCGGATATAATCCATCGGGTGGTAATAGCTGATGAACTGCAGCGCGTCGGCGACGCTGTCGATCAGATCGGCTTCGGTGATGGTGACGGTCATCGCGGTACATCCATATCGGTCGAAATTTCTTCTTGCCCTACAGGGTCGAAGCGACCGGTTGCAAAGAATTCGTTCACGATGCCGCGTTAGCATCGGCGCCGAACTCGAAAGGAAGCGCATTGACGAACGGTGGGTTGAAGGCGGCGTTGCGATCGTGGGTCCAGCGGCCCGACGATGGCGATCGCGTGCCCGCCGACCGTGCCGGGCGCCTGCTGCGCGAAGCGGAAAACCACGGCCCCAACTGGTTCTGGCAGACCGATCGCAACGGGCGGCTGACCTATCTGAGCGACAAGATCGTCGCGGTGTTCGTTGCCGCCGGCATCGACCCGATCGGCGCGCCGCTGATCGACATGCTGCGAATCGCCGGCAGCGACTCCGGGCTCGACGATGCCGAGCGGACCATCGCCTTTCACCTGTCGGCCCGCACCGCCTTCACCGACTATGCCGTCACCCCCGCCGCGCCGGGGTCGAGCGAACGCAGCTGGACCGTATCGGGCAGCCCGTTCACCGACCCTTACGGCCGGTTCGAGGGATTCGTCGGCACCGGCACCGACATGGCGGCGGTACGGCAATCGGATGCGGCGATCACCCGCCTCGCGCTGTTCGACAGCCTGACCGGCCTCGCCAATCGCCAGCGGATGCGCATGTCGCTGGAACAGACGCTGGCGCAGCCGGGCTATGACGGTACCGCGCTGTTCCTGCTCGACCTCGACCGGTTCAAGGCGGTCAACGACACGATGGGTCACCCGGTGGGCGACGCGTTGCTCAAGCAGGTCGCGCAGCGGCTGCTGCGCGTCGTCGCCGATGCCGGTCTGGTCGGGCGGCTGGGCGGCGACGAGTTCCAGGTGATCCTGCCGCGCATCGGCAACCGCGCGGAAATGGCGTCGCTAGCACAGGCGATCATCGCCAGCCTGTCGCAACCCTATTTCCTGAACGGTACCTCGGCATCGATCGGCTGTTCGATCGGGATCGCCGTGTCGCCCGATCATGGTGCCACCCCCGACGTGCTGGTCGCCAATGCCGACCTCGCGCTCTATGCCGCCAAGGATGCCGGGCGCGGCGTCGCCCGTTTCTTCAACGACGCGATGCTCGACGGCGCGCGGACGCGGCAGCAGATGGAGGGGGACCTGCGCCTCGCCCTCTCGCTCGACCAGCTGCGCATCGTCTATCAGCCGGTCGTCTCGCTCGACGGCGGGCGGATCAGCGGGTTCGAGGCGCTGTTGCGCTGGGAACACCCCACCCGCGGGCTGCTGGTCCCCAGCGAGTTCCTGAGCGTCGCGGAAGAATCCAAGCTGATCGAGCCGATCGGCGAATGGGTGTTGCGCACCGCGTGTCACGACGCGGCGGCATGGCCGGGCGATACGCGGCTGTCGGTCAATCTGGCCGGTGCGCAGTTCGCCAATCCGGCGCTGCCCGCGATCATCGCCAACGCCATCGCCCGGTCGGGGCTCGCGCCCGAACGGCTGGAGCTGGATATCGAGGAAGCCAGCGTGCTGCGCGACATGCGTGCCGCGATCACCGTCTTCGCTGCGTTGCACGGGATCGGCGTCCGCCTCGCGCTCAACGATTTCGGGGCGGGACAGGCGTCGATGGCGTGCCTGCGCCGGTTGCCGTTCGACCGGATCAAGATCGACGCGTCGTTCGTGCGCGGGGTCGGCGATCCCGAGGGGCGCAACGCCGCCGTCGTCCGCGCGATCGCGACCATGGCCGACATGCTCGGCATCGACACCACCGCGAAGGGCATCGAATATCACGACGAACTGGCCGCGCTGCGCGACCTTGGCTGCACCGACGTGCAGGGGTTCGTGTACGGCGCACCGGTCGGGGGAGCGGAGGCGGCGCGGCGGCTGATCGACGAAGGCGGTGCGCTGACGCCGCAGGGGCCAAAGGTCGAGCGCGCGCCGCGCACGCGGATGCTGCGATCGACCACGATCGAGGTGGACGGGGTCCGCCGCTCCGCCCGCATCCGCGACCTGTCGAGCACCGGTGCGTTGATCGACCTCGTCGATTTCGACGACGGCGCGATCGGGTCGACCGTCCGCATCGACACCGGCGGCGGCCACTGGACCGCGGCGACGCTGCGCTGGGCGGAGGACAGCCGCGCGGGGCTGCATTTCGACCACCCGATCACCGTCGAGCGCCGCATGACGATCCGGCGACGCGAGGCGTGACGGGCCGGCTGCGGGGTTCGCACGCTGATAGCCCTACCTCTCCGCCCCCTGCCCCCCTTCCCGTTCGGTTCGAGCAGCTTCGAGCTTGTCGAGAAGCGTCCGTCGAGAACGCGTAGTTTGGGGCAGCCCCTTCTCGACTACGGTTCTCGACAAGCTCGAACCTGCGCTCGAAGCAAACGGATAGGGAGGGGGGCCGAGGGACAGCAGGGAAAGGACAGCAGGACAAAGGAAAGCGGAAAGTCCCACACCACCCGCCCCCTTGATCGCCCGCCCGCACGCCGATAGCGGTCGGGCATGACCACGCCCCCCCTCCCCGCATCGCAAGCCGAGGCCGCCGCCGAACTGGCCGATCTGGCCGACCGGATCGCGCTGGCCGATGCCGCCTATCATGGCGAGGACGCACCGGTGATGACCGATGCGGACTATGACGCGCTGGTCCGCCGCAACCGCGCGATCGAGGCGGCGTTCCCCGCACTGGTGCGCACCGATTCGCCCTCGCTGCGGGTCGGCACCACGCCGGCGGGGCATCTGGCGAAGGTCGCCCATGCGCGGCCGATGCTCAGCCTCAACAACGCCTTCGCCGATGACGATGTGGCCGAATTCGTCGCCAGCGTGCGCCGGTTCCTGCGCCTGTCCGACGATGCCGCCGTCGCGCTGACCGCCGAGCCGAAGATCGACGGCCTGTCCTGTTCGCTGCGTTACGAAGGCCGCACGCTGGTCCGCGCGCTGACCCGCGGCGATGGCGCGGTGGGCGAGGACGTCACCGCCAATGTCGCTACGATCGCCGACATTCCCCAGACGCTGCCCGCCACCGCGCCCGACATATTCGAGGTCCGCGGGGAAGTGTATATGGCGAAGGACGACTTCGCCGGCCTCAACGCCCGGCTGCTCGCCGACGCCGCCGATCCGGCCAAGGCGCGCCAGTTCGCCAACCCGCGCAACGCCGCCGCGGGATCGCTGCGGCAAAAGGACGCCGCCGTCACCGCGTCGCGGCCGCTGAAATTCCTTGCGCACGGCTGGGGCGAGGTCGCGGCGCTGCCCGCCGACACCCAGACCGGGGTCGTCGCCGCGCTCAGGGCCTGGGGCTTCCCGATCGCCGACGCGTTCCAGCGCTGCGACGGCGCCGGCCAAGCGCTCGCCGTCTACCGCTCGATCGAGGCCACCCGCGCCGACCTGCCCTATGATATCGACGGCGTGGTCTATAAGCTCGACCGGCTCGACTGGCAGGAGCGGCTGGGCTTTGTCGGCCGTGCCCCGCGCTGGGCGATCGCGCATAAATTCCCCGCCGAACGCGCGCAGACCACACTGAAGGCGATCGACATCCAGGTCGGCCGCACCGGCGCGCTGACACCCGTCGCCCGGCTGGAGCCGGTGACGGTCGGCGGCGTCGTCGTCACCAACGCGACGCTGCACAATGCCGACGAGATCGAGCGGCTGGGCGTCCGCCCCGGCGACCGCGTCGTCGTGCAGCGCGCCGGCGACGTCATCCCGCAGATCGTCGACAACCTCACCCGCGACGAGCCCCGCGACCCTTGGGCGTTCCCGACCGAATGTCCCGAATGCGGTTCGCTTGCCGAACGCGGCGAGGGCGAGGTCGTCGTGCGCTGCACCGGCGGGCTCGTGTGCCCGGCGCAGCGGGTCGAACGGCTGATCCATTTCGTCTCGCGCCATGCATTCGATATTGCCGGGCTGGGGCTGGTCCGGGTCGAGGATTTCTTCCGCGACGGGCTGATCACCTCGCCCGCCGATATCTTTCGCCTGCACACCCACCGCGACGCGCTGGTCCAGCGCGAGCGCATGTCCGACCTTGTCGTCGGCAAGCTGATCGACGCGATCGACGCGCGGCGCAGCATCGGGCTCGACCGCTTCCTCTTCGCGCTCGGCATCCGCCATGTCGGCGAAGTGACCGCGCGCGACCTTGCCCGCCGCTGGACGTCGGCGAAGGACTTCGCCGCGATGATCCGCCGCGCGCTCCATGTCCGCCGCACCACGCTGCCCGCGATCGGCGAGAATGAGCGCAAGTTCGTCCTGCGCCGCGGCCGCGCGCTGGTCGCCGCGGTCGAGACGGCCGGGATCGGCCCCGAGGTCGCCGACGCGCTACTCGCCTTCTTCGCCGAACAGCATAATCGCGACGTCGTCGCCGACCTGCTGCGGGAGGTTCGGCCGGAGGACGTCGTCCATGCTGCAACGCAAAGCGAGTTGACCGGCAAGACCGTCGTCTTCACCGGCAGGCTCGAAACGCTCAGCCGTGACGAGGCGAAGGCGCAAGCCGACGCGCTCGGCGCCCGCGTCGCGGGGTCGGTGTCGAAGAAGACCGATCTGGTGGTGGTCGGTGCCGATGCCGGTTCGAAACGGGCGAAAGCGGAGGAATTAGGCATCCGCGTGATCGACGAAGCGGCCTGGGCGGAAATCGTATCCGCGGCAACAACGTGACGTTTTTGCAACGCGTCACAATAGACTGAGTTCCCCGCTTTCGATTGTCGCAAAATAGAAATATGGCGCGTCCATTGGCGCCAGGACGGTGAACGGCACCGCCTGAACCAGCGTACGAGTCGCGCCAGAAAGCATTGCGATTCAAAGGGGATTTATGAACACAAAGCTGTATGCCGGCGTGGCCTTTGCCGCGCTCTTCCTCCCTGCTTCGGCCTTTGCGCAGTCCACCGGTTCGACCGATTTCGAGTCGGAAGAGATCGTCGTCACCGGCAGCCGCGCCGACAACGGCGTCGATGGCATCAAGATTCCCGACGGCCCCAAGGCGCGCGTCGTGCTGGATCAGGAATTCATCGCAAAGCAGGCACCGGGTAACACGGTCCTCGACGCGCTAAACATCGTCCCCGGCGTCAACTTCACCCAGAGTGATCCGTTCGGTTCGTCGGGCGGCAACATCCGTATCCGCGGCTTCGACGGCAACCGCGTCTCGCTGACCTTCGACGGTTTCCCGCTGAACGATTCGGGCAACTACGCGATCTATTCGAACCAGCAGCTCGACCCCGAACTGGTCGACGAGATCAACGTCAACCTCGGCGCGACCGACATCGACAGCCCGACCGCATCGGCGGCCGGCGGCACGATCAACTATCGCACGCTGATTCCGTCGGAAACGCTGTCGGCGACGATGGTCGCTTCGTACGGCGATTTCGATTTCCACCGCGTGTTCGGCCTGATCGAAACCGGCAACCTGACCTCGTTCGGCACCCGCGCCTTCCTGTCGGCGTCGAAGGCGTCGAACGACAAGTTCCGTGGTCCGGGCGGCATCCGCAAACAGCAGTTCAACGCCGGCATCTACCAGCCGCTGGGCGACAATGGCGACTTCATCCGCGTGTCGGGCCATTACAACGAGAACCGCAACAACTTCTACCGCGCGGTTTCGGTGGGTGACATGCGCACCCTGCTCGGCACCGGCGTGATCCCGACGAACGCCAATGCGTCGCCCGCCAACCCGATCCGCATCGACCTGAACGAACAGCAGTTCGATAGGGTCAACGGCTTCGAGAACGAAGAATTCTGCAACCGCCCGACCCCGGTCCGCGGCACCGCGCAGAACGAGACGCAGGGCGCTGCCGCCAACTGTTCGAACTACTACGGCATTCGCGTGAATCCGTCGAACACCGGCAACATCCGCGCGAACTCGCGCTTTACGCTGTCGGACAAGCTGACGCTGACGCTCGACGGTTCGTACCAGTACACGCTGGCGCACGGCGGCGGCACCTCGACGCTGGCCGAAAACTCGCCACGTTCGCGCGGCAGCGCCACCACGTCGACGGGTGTCGATTACAACGGCGACGGCGACACGCTCGACACCGTTCGCTTTTTCTCGCCGAACATCACCAACACCAACCGCTACACCGGCATCGCATCGCTGCGCTACGACATCACAGAGGACCAGCGCGTCCGCGTCGCGTACACCTACGATAATGCCAACCATCGACAGACCGGCGAATGGGGTTACCTGTTCTCGAACGGCATGCCCGAGGACATCTTCTCGGGTCGCAACGGTCGTCCGGTGCTGACCGCCGATGGCTTCACCATCAGCCAGCGCGACCGTGAATCGACCGCGCTGCTGAACCAGATCTCGGGTGAATATATCGGTCGCTTCTTCGACCGGGCCTTCACGCTGCAGGTCGGTCTGCGCGCACCGTTCTTCAAGCGCGATCTGCAGACCAACTGCCCGATCGAGGCACGCGGTTCGGGCTTCGCCTATTGCACCAGCGAGCCGCTGACCTCGCTGCGCATCATCGCGCCGAACGCAGTCGTGCCGACGACCGGCGTCACGCCCTATTATGCGCCGTTCGCGACGACCTACAAGTATGACGCGATCCTGCCGAACGCCGGCTTCACGTACAACTTCGTCGACACCAACATCAGCATGTTCGGCAGCTATGCCAAGGGCTTCTCGGCACCGCGCACCGACAACCTGTATCGTGCGCCGTTCATCGGCGTGCAGCCGGAAAAGACCGACTCGTTCGATCTCGGCCTGCGCTACAACACCGCGCGCGTGCAGTCGCAGCTGACCGGCTGGTACATCAAGTACAAGAACCGCATCGTGTCGTCGTTCGACTTCGATCAGGGCATCTCGTTCGACCGCAACATCGGTGCGGTGGACAGCTATGGCTTCGACGGCACCGTCACCGTCCGTCCGACCACCTGGCTCGGCCTGACCGCGATCGCGTCGTACACTCACACCGAACTGCTCTCGAACGTCCAGACCGCCGGTACTTCGGTCGCCCAGACCAAGGGCAAGGCCGTTCCGGAAATGCCCGAATGGCAGTTCGGCGGTCGCGCCGAATTCAACTACGGCCCGGTCAATGTCGGCGTGCAGGGCAAATGGGTCGACGAACGCTTCGCGACCGACGTAAACGACGTCGTCGTCGGCGCTTATACGCTGGTCGATCTCGACGCGCGCTTCAGCCTCGAACAGTACGGCCTCGCCAAGACCAGCCTCGGCCTGAACGTCCGCAACCTGTTCGACGAGCGCTATTTCGGCAACATCAGCACGCAAGTCGACGCGCTGTCGGGCAACCCGAACTTCTCGGTCGGCTATCCGCGCACGATCATCGGGTCGATCAAGTTCGGCTTCTAAGCCTTACCCGCCCCTTCGAACGCGAACCGCCGTCCCGGCAACGGGGCGGCGGTTTTCGTTTGGGCGCGGTTTGCGCTAGAGCAGTCTCAGCAACCGCCCCGCCGGGGCTACCCAATGTCGGAGCACATGACGCCGAAGCCCGCCATTTTCTCGCGCCCGTTCTTCGAACAGAAGAACCGCGCCTTCTGGCTGCTGCAGGCCGCCGGGTGGACCGGTTATCTGCTGCTGCGCTCGGTCTCGACCGTGGCCAGCGCCGCGTCACTGAAGAACGTGCTGGGCAATATCGTCGAGGTGATCGTCGGCTATTGCCTGACTCTGCTGATGAGCGTGCTGTACGGCTATTATCGCTCGCTGCCGCGCGTGCCGGCGATCTTCCTGACGATGTGCACGCTGTCGGCGGCGACCTTCGCCTATTCGCTGATCGACGCGTTCGTCTTCACCTTCATCCGTAACGTGTCGCCCGATGTCAGCCTGTCGCTGGTGCTGGGCACGTTGTTCCTGAACTTCACCGTCCTGACCGGCTGGTCGGCGCTGTATTTCGGGATCAATTTCTACCTGGTGGTCGAACAGCAGGTGGACGAGATGCGGATGCTGGAGATGCAGGCGTCGTCGGCGCAGCTCGCCATGCTGCGCTATCAGTTGAACCCGCATTTCCTGTTCAACACGCTCAATTCGATCTCGACGCTGGTGCTGCTCAAACAGACCGAAAAGGCGAATGTGATGCTCAGCCGGCTATCGTCGTTCCTGCGCTACACGCTGGCCAACGAACCGACCGCGCACGTCACGCTGGAGCAGGAGGTTGAAACGCTGAAACTGTATCTCGATATCGAGAAGATGCGGTTCGAAGATCGTCTGCGCACCAGTTTCGATATCGACGCCCGCGTCGCGCACGCGCGGCTGCCCTCGCTGCTGCTGCAACCGCTGGTCGAAAACGCGATCAAATATGCGGTCACGCCGCAGGAGGACGGGGCCGATATCGCGATCACCGCTCGACTGGCCGGGGATCGGGTGCAGATCGCCGTGTCCGATACCGGGCCCGGCTTGATCGACGGGCCGAAGCGGCCGACGCTCTCCACCGGTGTCGGCATACAGAATATCCGGGACCGGCTGGCACAGGCATATGGCCCCGACCATCGGTTCGACACCCGTTCGGGAGGCGGGGGCGGATTCGTGGTCGAGATCGAACTGCCGTTCCAGACGCAAGACGTTACCAAAGAGGCTGCATGACCATCCGTACCATCCTTGTCGACGACGAATCGTTGGCGATCCAGGGCCTCGAACTACGCTTGGCAGCGCATGAGGATGTCGAGATCATCGACAAGTGCATGAACGGTCGCGAGGCGATCCGCGCGATCAAGACCCACAAGCCCGACCTCGTCTTTCTCGACATCCAGATGCCCGGTTTCGACGGGTTCTCGGTCGTGCAGGGGCTGATGGAAGTCGAACCGCCGCTGGTGGTGTTCGTCACCGCGTACAGCGACCACGCGATCCGCGCGTTCGAGGCGCAGGCGGTCGACTACCTGATGAAGCCGGTCGAGGAATCGCGCCTCGCCGACACGCTCGACCGCGTCCGCCAGCGCCTGACCGAAAAGCGCGGCCAGGCCGAGGTCGAGAAGCTGAAGGAAGTGCTGGCCGAAGTCGCGCCCGACACCGCGGCCGAGATGGAGGCGGAGGGCGACGACGCGGTCGGCGCCAACCGTTTCGAAAAGCTCATCAACATCAAGGATCGCGGCCAGATCTTCCGCGTCGACGTCGACACGATCGAGATGATCGAAGCGGCGGGCGATTACATGGTCATCAACACCGGTGACAATTCGCTGGTGCTGCGCGAGACGATGAAGGACCTCGAAAAGCGGCTCGACCCGCGCCGTTTCCAGCGCGTGCATCGCTCGACCATCGTCAATCTCGACCTCGTCAAGCAGGTGAAGCCGCACACCAATGGCGAATGTTTCCTGATCCTCGAATCGGGATCGCAGGTGAAGGTCAGCCGCTCCTACCGCGACGTGGTGGCGCGCTTCGTCCATTAGAGGCTGCCTTCCCCCGTTTGAACCAGACGTCATCCCAGCGCAGGCTGGGATCTCCCGGTCAAAGCACGGGACAGGAGCCGCTTGAGGCCCCAGCTGGCGCTGGGGCGACGTTTCTGCCTGAGTGGATCAGAGGCTGATGGCCGAGATTAATGTTGCGGCGCTGTACCGCTTTGTTTCGATTGCCGATCCGCAAACCACCCGCGACGCACTGGAAACGGTGCTGGCGGGTGCCGGCATTCGTGGGACACTACTGATCGCGCCCGAGGGGATCAACGGTACCATCGCCGGCAGCGCGGACGGCATCGCCACCGCGCTCGCCGCGATCCGTGCCCTGCCCGGCTGTTCTGACCTGGCACCGAAGTTCAGTGCGGCGGAAACCATGCCGTTCCACCGGCTGAAGGTGCGGGTAAAGCGCGAGATCGTGACGATGGGTGTGCCCGGCACCGATCCGAACCGGATCGTCGGCACCTATGTCGCGCCCGCCGACTGGAACGCGCTGATCGCCGATCCGGAGACGGTCGTGATCGACACCCGCAACGCCTATGAGGTGAAGGTCGGCACCTTTGCCGGCGCGGTCGATCCGGGCACCGACAGCTTCCGCGACTTTCCCGACTGGTTCCGCGCGAACCGCGCCACGCTGCTGGCGGGCAAGTCGAAGGTCGCGATGTTCTGCACCGGCGGCATCCGCTGCGAAAAATCGACTGCCTTCCTGAAAGGCGAAGGGGTCGATGCGGTCTATCACCTCGACGGCGGCATCCTGAAATATCTGGAAGACGTGCCGGCCGAGGCCAGCGCGTGGGAAGGCGAATGCTTCGTCTTCGACGAACGCGTCGCTGTGGGACACGGGTTAGCCCAAGGCACCCACGCCCTGTGCCGCGGCTGCCGGATGCCGGTCAGCCCGGAAGACCGCGCCTCGCCATCCTTCGAGGACGGCGTGCAATGCCCCGCCTGTGCCGGCACCCGCGACGCGGCCACGCTGGCAGCAAAGGCGGAACGACATCGGCAGGTGACGCTGGCCGCGCGGCGTGGCGAGCAGCATGTCGGAGCGCGGATGGAAAGGGAAGCCTAGCCTCCACGATCCGCGCCACAAACGTCACCCCAGCGCAGGCTGGGGTCTCCCAGCGATGGAGCGCGCTCCTCGCCGCAGGAAGCCCCAGCCTTCGCTGGGGCGACGTTCTTTACTACTCGGCCCCGTCGTCCTTCGCCTCGTCCGCCGGCACCTCATCACCCTCGGCCGCCGTCTGGAAATACGCTTCCACCGGCCCCGACAGCTTGATCGTCAGCGGCTGGCCCTTGCGGTCGACCTTCTTGCCGAGGCCGACGCGGATCCAGCCTTCGGACATCGAATATTCCTCGACATCGGTGCGCTCGGCACCCTTGAAGCGGATGCCGATGCCGCGCTCCAGCGTCGGCTGGTCGAAATGCGGGCTGCGCGGATTGATCGACAGGCGATCGGGGGGCGTATCAGTCATGGGCGCGGCCCATGCCGCAAAACGCCGCACCCGCCAAGTGGAAAGGGCGGAGGACATGCTCCCCCGCGCGTTAGCCGTGCGGTGCCGGCCCGCTCCCCCACCCGGCCACCCACAGCGTATCCTGACTGGGTGGCCGGGTGGGCGAGCGGGCCGGCACCGTCTTTCAACGATCAGTTACATACGCGGACGCGGACGTTCTGATCGTAATAGGGATCGTAGCGCCGCTCGATCCAGCACCGCTGGTAGTTGTTGTAGCGATGGGCGTAATAGCCGTCGTTCGGATAAAAGCCGCGCTGGCGATAGAAGCGGTCGTCGTAATTATAGGCAAAGCCCCGATCGCGATAATAGCGATCGCGGAAGCGGCGGTCGTTCGCGCTCGATGCCAGTGCCGCGCCGATGGCGAGGCCGGCGATCCCGGCGACGACGGCGGTGCCGCCATTGCCGCGGTTGCGGTTCCAGCCGCGGTCCCAGCCCCGGTCGTACCCACGGTCCCAGCCCCGGTCATAGCCGCGACGCCATTGCGCGTCGGCGGGGGCGGCGGCGGTCAGCGCGGTGGCGGCCAGCGAAAGCCCCAGGGCCGCCTTGGTCAGCAAGGTGTTCATGCCAATCTCCTCGACATACATGGGGGCTAACGCGCCCCCAAAGTCCCGTCTTGTCACGTCGACGCATCTGCGCCGATGATCGATTCGGTAGCAGCAAGCGACTGAACGCACGCGGAACCGGGTATTCACCGGCCGTTTATGAAGAGGTTAACCATGGCGCACTGGCTGTTGAAGTCCGAACCCGACAGCTATGGCTGGGACGATCTGGTCCGGGATGGCGGGACCGAATGGGACGGGGTGCGCAACCATGCCGCCGCGAAGCATCTGCGCGCGATGGCGGTCGGCGACCGGGCGTTGTTCTACCATTCGGGCAAGGACAAGGCCGCGGTCGGCGTCGCGCGGATCGCCCGGACGGCGCAGGCGGACGGCGACGAAGGCTGGGTGTCGGTACGGGTCGAGCCCGACCATCCCCTGCCCCGCCCGGTCACGCTGACGGCGATGAAGGCGGAAGGGGCGCTGAACGACATGGCGATGCTGCGCCAGTCGCGGCTGTCGGTATCGCCGGTCAGCGATGCGGAATGGGCGGTGGTAATGGGGTTGGCCGCCCCCCAATGAATCCGTTGGGTTCGAGCAGCTTCGAGCTTGTCGAGAAGCGTCCGTCGAGAACGGGCTGCCCCAAACGGGACGTTCTCGACTATCGCTTCTCGACAAGCTCGAAGCTGCTCGAACCAAACGGTTAGGGGTTGAGCCCCACCCCCAACCGTTCGTACCGAGTTGAGATTGAGCGAAGTCGAAGGCCCGTATCGAAGCACCAGTCACAACCGGTCCTTCGGTACGCCACTGCGACTCGCTCAGCGGCTACTCAGGACGAACGGATGGGACTCGTCACGCCCCCTCCACCCGCGCCAACCGCGGCGACAACACATGCACCAGCGCCAGCGCCACGAAATACGCCGACCCGGCGACGAAGAACAACGGCGCATAGCTGCCGATGCCGTCCAGCACGTACCCGGCATACTTCGCCATCAACATGCCCCCGACCGCGCCGACCGTGCCGCCGATGCCGACGACCGACCCGACCGCCGCCCGCGGAAACAGGTCCGACGGCAGCGTATAAAGGTTCGCCGAGAACGCCTGATGCGCCGCGGTCGCGATGCCGATCACCAGCACGGCGACCCACAGATTGTCGATCGACTGGGCGAAGAACACCGGCAGCACCGCGATGGCGCAGACCAGCATCGTCGCCTTGCGCGCGAAATTGACGCTGCGCCCGCCCGCGATCAGCCGCGACGACATCCACCCGCCCGCGACGCTGCCCAGATCGGACAACAGATAGATCGCGACCAGCGGCGGCCCGAAGCTCAACAGGTCGAGGTCGTAGCGATCGCCCAGATAGCCCGGCAGCCAGAACAGGAAGAACCACCAGATCGGATCGATGCAGAATTTGCCGAGCGCATAGGCCCAGGTCTCGCGCTTGGTGATCAGCCGCCGCCACGGCAGCGCCTGCACCGGGTCGGCCGGGTCCTGTTCGATCCACGCCAGTTCGCCCGACGACAGCTTCCGGTGCTCGCGCGGCGATCGGTAGAAGACGAGCCACGCGACCAGCCATACCAGGCTGACCACCCCGGTCACCACGAACGCCATGCGCCAGCCATAGGCGACGGTCAGCAGCGGCACGGCCAGCGGCGTGATGATCGCGCCGACATTGGCCCCGGCGTTGAACACGCCGATCGCAAACGCCCGTTCCTTGGCCGGAAACCATTCGGTCACCGCCTTGATCCCCGCCGGGAAATTCCCTGCCTCGCCGATGCCGAGGCCGAACCGCGCCATCGCGAACTGCGTCACGCTATACGCGCCGCCATGGGCGATATGCGCGACCTGCCAGATGACGAACGCGACGGCATAGCCCATGCGCGCGCCGATCACGTCGACGATGCGTCCAAAGCCGATGTAACCGATCGCATACGCCATTTGGAAAAAGAAGATGACGTTGGCGAAGTCGGTTTCGGTCCAGCCAAGGTCTTGGGAAAGCGTGGGTTTCAGCACGCCGATCATCTGCCGGTCGACGTAATTAATGACCGTTGCCATGAACAACAGCCCCACAATGCCCCAGCGATACCGCCCGGCGCGGTGTACCGCGCGTTCGATGCCGTCCGCTTGTCCCGCCATTCACGCCTCCACTTGCATCCTCTGTGGATCGACCATTCTTGCCGGGCCGATTCCGCGTTGTTTTCAGTGCCACCCATGCCGCGGCATGTTTTTTCGAGCGGGTGACGGAAGTATCCTTACCCTTAAGCAACTGCGATCCGTGCCCCCGCGCAGGCGGGGGCCCAGGGCCCAGCAGTTCAGGCGTAGTTTATCATCAACCCTGGCCTCCCGCCTGCGCGGGGGTACCAACGGTCGGCGTGGAACCGCCCGCCGCCACGATCCCGCAAGCTACCCGCATCGCATCGAAATCCGCCTCGAACCGCTGCCCCGGCGCAACCTGGTGTACGCCGGTCACCGCCCCCGACGAAACCCATGTCCCCGGCGCCAGCACGATGCCGCGCGCGGCAAGGCAGTCGACCAGAAACGCCACCGCGCCGATCGGCCCGTCGAGCATCGTCCGCGCCGACGCCTGCCCGACGACCACGCCGTCGATCCGCGATTCCACCGGCCAGTCGATGAACGACAGGTCGCGCCAACCGGGCACTTCCGCGCCGATCAACAGCCCGAAATTGTTACCGTAATCGCTGATCGTGACCAGCGGCCCGTCGACGTTGATCCCGGCATAGGGCGAACTGGCGATCTCGATCCCGACATGCACCGCATCGACCAGTTCCAGTGCCTTGCCCAGCGACAGGCCGGTCCGCCCCGGCGCGGGGCTGCGGCCGATCCGCACGCAATATTCGGCTTCGGCGGCGGCAAAGCCATCGGCGATCACGCCCATGTCCTGCACCTCGCCGCCGACGACCTGATCGGCGAAGATCGGCCCGGCCAGCCGGTTGGCGCCCAATTGTCCGTCGAGCGGTGCGTTGATCCGTCCGACCTTCCACCCGACCACCTGTCGGCCGTCGAGCGCGATCGCCCGGTCCTGAATGGCATAGGCCTCGGCCAGCGTCGTCGGCGCGTCGCCGGGATAGGGCGACAACCCCGCCGCCTGCCGCCGCGCGGTGACGAACGCCTGCGCGATACGATCGCGATTACCCATGCCCCAGCCTCTCCAACCTTGTTCTTATTCGGTAACGGAAACCGGTGTCACGTACAAGTCGTCTAAATCGTCATGGGGGACATTGGCGGATCGTATCGGCCAAGCTATCGCTGGTTCCATGAAGAAAACGGGCCAGCCGACGATCAACGACGTCGCGCGACTTTCCGGCGTGTCCAAAAAGACGGTCAGCCGCGTCATCAACCAGTCGCCGCTGCTCAATCAGGAGACGCGCGAAAAGGTTCAGGCGGTCATCGCCGAGCTGGGATACATCCCCAATCCACAGGCGCGCGCGCTGGCACTGCGCCGCAACTTCCTCATCGCGCTGATCCACGATAATCCCAATGCGCAGATGGTGTTGCGCGTGCAGCAGGGATTGCTGGAGGTGTTGCGCGACACCGAATTCGAACTGCTGGTCCATCCGGTCGATCGCGGCGCGCCCGACATGCGCGATGAAATCCGCCGCTTCCTCGAACGCCAGCGGCCGTACGGCGTGATGCTGCTGCCGCCGATTTCGGAAAACGACGCGCTGGCCGCGCTCTGCGAACAGATCGGCTGCCGCTATGTCCGCATGGGATCGGCGGCGTTCGATGATCCGGCGCACATGGTGTCGTCGAACGACCGCGAAGCGGTGCGCGGCGCGATCGAGCATCTGCTCGCCGCCGGCCATCGCCGCATCTGCATGATCGCCGGCCCGCACGGCTTCCGCTCGGCGTTCGAACGGCAACAGGGTTATGAGGAGGCGATGGAGGCCGCCGGGCTCGGTGTGCAACGCACCTGGATCGCGCAGGGCGATTACCGTTTCGAATCGGGGATGCGCGCCGCCGAACGGCTGCTCGACCTGTCGCCGCGCCCGACCGCGATCTTTTCCTCGAACGACGAAATGGCGGCCGGCGCGCTGCATATCGCGCGCCAGCGCGGGCTCGACGTGCCCGAGGATTTGTCGATCGTCGGCTTCGACGACACCTCGATCGCCTCGCATCTCTGGCCACCACTCACCACCGTCCGCTGGCCGATCGCCACCATGGCGCGCGCCGCCGCGCTGAAGCTGATCGGTGAGGAGGAGGACGACGATGCCGAACCGGCCGAACCGACGATGTTCGTCTCGACCCTGATCCGCCGCGCCTCGGTCGGCAAACCGCAGCCCTGACTTGCCACGGCAGATGACACCGATTACCCTTCATCCAAACGATCGGCCGTAATCCGTCGCCCCAGCGCAGGCTGGGGCCTTTTTTCACGGGAGCGCGGCCCGACGCCACCGCCGGCAACGACCGGTTCCGGAAGGGAGAGGACCCATGACCCCGTCGATCGCCCGGCGCGACCTGATCGCCGGCGCCGCCGCACTGGCGATGATCCGTCCTGCCCGTGCCGCGGCCGGCGATCCCGTGGTCACCGCCCCCGGCGGCCGCTGGCAGGGCACGACCGAAGCTGGCGTCCACGTCTTTCGCGGCATCCGCTACGGCATCGACCCGACGACCCAGCGTTTTCAACCGGTTGGCGCCCCCACGCCGGTCCGCGACGTACAGCGCGCCACCGCCTTCGCCCTGTCCTGCCCGCAGCGTGCCAACATCGGCGACCAGCGCGAGGATTGCCTGTTCCTCAACGTCTGGACCCCCGATGCCCGCGTGGGCGCGAAACGACCGGTGATGGTCTATTTCCACGGCGGCGCGTACATGAACGGCACGGTCGTCGATCCGCTGGTCTACGGCCACCGCCTCGCCGCCGATGGTGACGTCGTGGTGGTGACGGTGAACCACCGGCTGAACGTCCTCGGCTATCTCTACCTCGCCCGGCTCGACCCGCGCTTTCCCGACAGCGGCAATGTTGGACAACGCGATCAACTGCTCGCGCTGGCATGGGTCCGCGACAACATCGCCAACTTCGGCGGCGATCCCGGCCGGGTGATGCTGTTCGGCCAGTCGGGCGGCGGGGCCAAGATCGCTACCCTGATGGCGATGCCCGCGGCCAAGGGTCTGTTCCACGCCGCCGCGACCATGAGCGGGCAACAGGTCACCGCGTCGGGGCCCCTGAACGCCACCCGCCGCGCCGAGGCATTCCTCGCCCGCCTGAAAGCCACCCCGGCCGACGCCGCGACGCTGCCCGTCGCCCGCCTGATCGACGCGCTGTCCGCCGAGGACCCGATCCTGGGTGGCGGGGTCTATATGGGGCCGGTGCTCGACATGCGTTCGCTGGAGCGCCACCCCTTCTGGCCCGACGCGCATTCGCTGGGCCGCGCCATCCCGCTGATTCTGGGCAATACCCGCGAGGAAACCCGCGCCTTCATCGCGCCGCAGGCCGGGCTCGACTGGAGCAATCTGGCCGCACGGATCGCCCCGCAACTGCGCGTCGACGCCCCGCCCGACTGGGTCGTCGCGCAGTATCGCGGTCATTTCCCGACGATGACCCCGACCGACATCCTCTACCGCGCGACCACCGCCGGGCGCAGCTGGCCGGGACAGGTGATCGAGGCGGAGGCCCGGGCCGCCGCCGGGGCGCCGGCCTGGGTCTATCAGCTCGACTACAGCTCCCCGCTCCGCCCCGGCGGCGGTGCGGCACATACCGACGACATTCCGCTGGTGTTCGGCACGCTCGATGCCCCCGGATCGATGAGCGGCACCGGTCCCGCCGCCCGCGCCCTGTCGCAGCGGATGATGGCGGCGTTCGTATCGCTCGCCCGCCACGGCCATCCCGGCCGCGACTGGCCGCGCCACGCGCTGCCCGGCCGCGCGACGATGGTGTTCGACACGACCAGCCGGGTGGTCGACGACCCCCGCCGCTGGGAACGCGAACTGTTTGCCCGGTTTCCGTATATCCAGCCGGGGACGTGAGCCTGCGAAACGGCCACCTTCTTCCGTCAGCCCGGGTCAAGCGCGGGGTGACGATCAGGACATCGCCCCCTCAGCGCACCGGTACCGCCAGCGGATAGCTGATCGTCAACGCCAGCGGCTTGACCCCACGCTGCGCGATCCCGACTTCAGCCCCGGCATAGAGGTAGACGGTCATTCCCGCGCCCACCCGCCGGGTCGTGCCGTCGCTGGTCACCTCACCCTCGCCCGACACGACCTGATACACCTCGTCATGGTCGATGCGGTGGACGCCGATCGCCGCGCCCCTGTCGAGCGTGCGGCGGCGGAACTCCATCGTACGTCCGGGTACGCGGTCGGTGATGCGCCATGCGGTGCTCATGCCGAGGTTCCCATGCGGTGGCGCTTCGCGGACGCGGGTGGCGGCTTCGTCGATCACGACCATCGCCGGCGCCTTGGCCCGGCCCGCCGCCCAGTCGAGCGCCCCGCCGACATGAGACAGGACGCGCGGATCGGCCCAATTCTCTTTGGCGTGGCCCAGCCCGGTATAGAAAACCCGCCCCTTGCCGACCCGATGCGCCCAGGCGAGCGGCTTCGGGTTCACGTCACTCGCCCCGATCGATTGCGGATCGAAGGTGAGCAACTGGTCGAGATCGGTCGACAGGTCGCGAAAGCCGTACCATTCGTCGGCAATGCGAAACCGTTCGGGCAACCCGTTGACCGCCGGGTGGCGGTGCTGGGTCCGGGTGACTTCGGCTTCGGGGGTTCCCGGCGGGTGCTGGGCGAAGCGGCCGCCGATCATCCGTGCATACCACGGCCAGCTATAGTGCGAATCGGCGGCGGCATGGATCGCCACCATCCCGCCGCCGCCCTCGACATAGCGTTGCAGCACGTCCCGCCGCGGCCCGACGAACCATTCGCTCTCCGTCTTCTTCGGATCGGTCGTCGTCGACACCAGCACGATCGCCGCATAGTCGAGCGGCGCATCGAACACCGCCGGATCGTCGCTCGCCACCGGCTCCATGCCGCGTTCGCGCGCCAAACTGGTCAGCGCTACGACGGCGGCGGGAATCGAATCATGCACGAACCCGGTCGCGCGGTGGAACAGCAGCACGCGCGGCGCGGCCAGCGCCGAGGTCGCGCACAGCAGCGCCGCCGCGACCGTCAGCAATCGACCGATCACTGCCGCATCGCCCGGTCGCGCGCCGACAGCGATTCCTGGATCGGCCCCGTCTGCCCCGGATAGCGTCCCGATTTCGGCTCCATCGTCACCAGATCCCATTCCGCATCGACAAAGGGTGCCGCGGTCGGCACCGGATGCGGATATTCACTCACTTCGCGTTCGTCGTCGATGATCTTTCCACGCCCTTCCGCCACGAAGAACAGCACGCGGATATCGTCGGCGTCGCGGTCCCACGGACGGGCACCGGCATTGGCCAGCACATGCGTCTCGACATCCTGCGCCGGCAACACCGGCAAGCCAGTCGGCCAGACCGGCGGCGTCTTCACCTCGATCAGCTTGGCGCGGGTCACGCCGTAGCGGCCGAACATCGGCAGCGGATTGCCATGCTTGTCGACCGCGACATTGTCCCGCTCGTGATAGCGCAGGTCGCCATCGCCACCGAGCATCAGGAACGGCAGCCCGTCATCGGTCGACGGCCCGCCGCGCATGACGTTGCCGACCGCCGACAGCTTGCCCTCCTGATAGTCATGCCCCGCCCATTCGAGCGCCATCAGGTTATAATGCACCGCGCGCGTACCCGGATCGTAGATCAGGTTGTTGACCACTGCCGCCTGCACGCCACCTTTCAGCAGCGGGCTGCGTTCGACATTATGGGCGTAGACGTTGCGCCAGATCAGCACGCCGGTCGCATTGTCGTGGATCAGCGAGCCCTTGCTATGCTCGCCCTTCGGGTGACTGGCGTCGGCAAGGCCTTCGGCGAGCAGATTGTAGCTGAAGGTGATGTTATGGCTGGTACCGCGGCGCCAGTCGTAGGGGGTGGTGCCGGTGAAGCGCGGACCGGAGGCGGAAAGGTTTTCGTCGAGCGCCCAGCTCATCGTGCAATGGTCGACGATGACGTTGTGCGCCGACACGGTGTTCATCGCATCGACCTCCCACCCCGACCGCTTGGGCTGTCCGTCGAGGCCGGGACGGACGCGCAAATGGCGGACGATCACGTCGTGCGCGCGGATGTCGATGCCGCCGCGGATGAGGGTGATGCCGGGTGACGGCGCGGTCTGCCCGGCGATAGTCAGGAACGGTTCGGTGATGGTCAGCGTGGAGCGACCGAGATCGATCACCCCGCCCACTTCGAACACGACGATGCGCGGCCCCTTCGCCTCCAGCGCGGCCTTGAGCGATCCGGGACCATCGGCCGCCAGCGTCGTCACGCGCAGAATGCGTCCACCGCGCCCGCCGGGCGTCACCGCCGCCCAGCCCTGAGCCCCTGGAAAGGCGATGGCAGCGACCGGCGTAACGGTCCCCTGCGCCACAGCGACGGTACCGGAAAACGCGGCGGGCAGCACGCCGCATAGCGCGAGCGCAATCATTCGGGTCATATCGATTTCCTCTCCGAGCGGTTCTTGACAGCTTCGTCGCGACGGCACAATGTCGCGTTGACACCGGTTTCTCAAGCCGAAAACGGCAAGACCGGAATCCTGGACCGCCACTTGGCGGTTCGGGGAGGATCGACGGAGGTACGGGCCGAACCGGGAACCGTGCCCCTGACAGGCGATGGCCGATCGGACGCAGGAAATGCGCCCGGTGTCATCGGACAGGGAGAGGGATTGCCATGAAGTATCGCAACCGCCGCCACGGCATGCGCGCACTGCTCGCCGCGACGTCGTTCATCGCCGTCGCCGGGGCCGCACAGGCACAGGACGTCACGCCAACGCCCAGCGAACCCACCGCGACCGAAGAGGCCGAGGGCGAGATCATCGTCACCGGATTCCGTGCATCGCTGAACGCCGCGCTGAACGTGAAGCGGCAGGCGGTCGGCGCGGTCGACGCGATCGTTGCCGAGGATATCGCCAAATTCCCCGATCAGAACCTCGCCGAGTCGCTGCAGCGTATTCCCGGCATCGCGATCCAGCGCGACGGCGGCGAGGGCCGCGCGATCACCGTCCGTGGCCTCGGATCGCAATTCACCCGCGTCCGCGTGAACGGCCTCGAAACCGTGACCACGTCGAGCGACGGCGCCTCCGCCAACCGCGACCGGTCGTTCGATTTCAACGTCTTCGCCTCCGAACTGTTCAGCTCGATCGTGGTGCACAAGACCGCCGCGGCCGATCTGGACGAAGGGTCGCTGGGCGCGGTCGTCGACCTGAACACCGGCAACCCGCTGGCGGGCAAGTCGGGCTTCACCTTCGTCGGATCGGCGGTCGCCAACTATAACGACCTGTCGAAGACGGTCGGTCCGCGCTTCGCCGGACTGATCGGGTGGAAGTCGCCCGACGGGACGCTAGGCGCATCGATCTCGGCGGCGTATCAGGATACCGAGACCAAGGAGATCGGCAACAACACCGTGCGCTGGGCACAGGCGCGGTTCGATTCGGTCGACGGCACGCGGTGCTGGACCGCCCCCAATCGCGGCGGCACGTACATCCCCGGCGCGGCGTGCGACAAGGCGGCGCTGTCGTTCCACCCGCGTATCCCGCGCTATGGCGAGGTGACGCACAACCGCGAGCGCCTCGGCCTGACCGGCAGCGTGCAATGGGCCCCGACCGACGCGACCAAGGTGTCGATCGACGGCCTGTATTCGCGCTTCCGTGCCGACCGGCGCGAGAAATGGGGCGAGGTGCTGCTGCGGTCGAACGAGCGGCAGATCGACGTGCTCAACCCGACCTATGATTCGAACAACAACATGGTGTCGGCGACGCTGAACGACGCATGGGTCCGCACCGAGCATTTCTATCGCCAGTCGCAGACCGAATTCTACCAGATCGGCGGGACGTGGGATCAGGACGTCAGCGATACGTTCCGCTTCACCCTGCTGGGCGGCTATTCGAAGTCGGACGCGAGCGTGCCCGTTGAAACGACTTTGGTGTTCGACGATCGCGATGCGCAGGGCTATCGCTACGACTACAGCGACAAGAATTCGCCGCTGCTGTCGTTCGGCACCAGCGTGACCGACCCGGCCAATTTCCAGTTGGCCGAAATCCGCGACCGGCCTTCGGACGTGGTCAACCAGTTCAAGACCGCGCAGCTACGCACCGAATGGGACGTGACCGAAGGGTTCAAGGTGCGCGCCGGCGGCGTGTGGCGGCGCTACGATTATGACATCACCGCCTTCACCCGCGACACGGCGGTGTGCGGCAATGGCGGGCGCGATCTCGTTCTCGGCACGATCACCTGTTCGCCGACCACCGCGTTCGGTCCGACCGCCGTCTATGGTTTCCAGGCGACCCCGGCGCTGTCCGAGCTGTTCACGCTGAAGGGTGCGAAGGTGCCGACCGGCACGACGACCCAGTGGCTGATCCCCAATCTCGACGCCGCGACGCAGTTCACCGGCCTCTACGACCGTCCCCTCGCGCTCGACGTCGGCAATAATCGCGGCGTGGTGGAAGAGACGAAGGGCGGCTACCTGCAATTCGATGCCAAGGGCACGGTCTTCGGCCTCGAATATGCCGCCAATGCCGGCATCCGTTACGTCCGCACCGATCAGTCGTCCTATGGCATCAATAGCGGCGTGAACGTGACGGTGAAGCGCGATTACGAGGACTGGCTGCCCTCGATGAACGTCGCGCTGTATCCCACGCCCGACATCATCGTGCGCGGCGCGATCGCCAAGGTCATTACCCGCCCGTCGCTCGGCAACCTGACGCCGGGCGGTTCGGCCGACGGCTTCAACTTCCGCGTGACCAGCGGCAATCCGTTCCTCGAACCGTTCCGCGCCACGAATTACGACCTCGCTGCCGAATGGTATTTCGCACCGCAATCGGCCTTCTCGGTCGCGCTGTTCCGCAAGGATATTGCGAGCTTCCCGGTATCGGTCACGCGCAGCGGCACCTTCACCGAAACCGGCCTGTCGCCCTCGGTCCTCGTGCCGTCGTCGCCCGCCGCGGTGAACCCGGCGCTGCAGGGGCAGGATATCTGGACGATCGCAACGACGACCAATGGCGAAGGTGCCTCGCTCGACGGGATCGAGGTCGCGTTGCAGGCACCGTTCCGCTTTCTGCCCGGTTCCTTACGTAACTTCGGCGGGATCGTGAACGCGACCTTCGTCCGCTCCAACGCCGATTACACGCAGCAGGGGCCGGCAACGGTGCCCGGCGGCGCGCTGCCCACGGTGACGCGCAACGAGACGCTGTACAATGTGTCGAAGCGGCAGTTCAACGCGACGCTGTATTACGAGGATGCCAAGTTCAGCGCGCGCACCTCGGTCGCGTATCGCGGGCCCTATGTCGATGGCGGCTCGGGCACCGGCAACATCTTTGAAGGCTATGACTCGATCGCCAATGTCGACGCGTCGATCCGCTACAAGCTGACCGATTTCCTCGAACTGTCGCTGGAGGGCACGAACCTGACCGACGCCTATCGCCGCCGCATCGTCGACGTCGATGTGCGCCGCAATTACGAGAACAACCATTTCGGGCGCACGCTGCTGGTCGGCGCGCGGGTGAAGATGTGAGCGGCTTCTCGCGGCGGGGAGTAATGGCGGGGGCCGCGCTGGGCGGTGCCCTCGCCGCGCTCCCGGCCGCGGGGGCGGCACCCTCTCCCGCCCCGGCGTGGCGCCGTGGGTATGACAACCAGCGCGTCGCCGATCTGGGCGACGGGCGGTTCCTCAACCCGTTGATGGCGGGCGACCATCCCGATCCGACGATCCTGAAGGATGGTCGCGATTATTACATGACCTTCTCGACCTTTGATTCCTATCCGGGGCTGGTCATCTGGCACTCGCGCGATCTGGTGAACTGGACCCCGCGTACCGCCGCGCTGACGACGAACATCGGCGCGGTGTGGGCGCCCGAGCTGACCAAGCACAAGGGCCGCTATTATCTCTATATCCCGACCAAGAACCCGACGACCAGCTGGGTGATCTGGGCCGATCATATCGATGGGCCATGGTCGGAACCGATCGACCTCAAGCTGCCCGACCATATCGATCCGGGCCATGCCGTGGGGGAAGACGGGTCGCGCTGGCTGTTCCTGTCGGGCGGCGACCGCATCCGGCTGTCCGACGACGGGCTGAAGACGGTGGGCAAGGTCGAACATGTCTACGACCCGTGGCGCTACCCCGACACCTGGGACGTCGAGGGGTTCAGCCCGGAGGGACCGAAGGTCACACGGCGCGGCGACTGGTTCTACCTCGTCACCGCCGTCGGTGGCACGGCGGGGCCGCCGACCGGGCATATGGTGATCGCCGCCCGGTCGCGGTCGATCCATGGCCCGTGGGAGCATCATCCAGGGAACCCGATCGTCCGCACCACCTCGCTCAGCGAAAAATGGTGGTCGCGCGGCCATGCGACGCTGATCGAGGGACCGGACGGCAGTTGGTGGTCGGTCTATCACGGCTATGAGAACGGTTATTGGACGCTCGGGCGGCAGGCGCTGCTCGATCCGGTCGAATGGACGCCCGATGGCTGGTTCCGGATGACCGGCGGCGACCTGTCGCAACCGATCGCGAAGCCGAAGGGCGGGCAGGCGGTGCGCCACGGGCAGGCGTTGTCCGACGATTTCGCGAAGCTGGCGCTCGGCACCAAATGGAATTTCTTCCGCCCAACGCCGCAGGACCGTGCGCGTGCGCGGGTCGAAGGTGGCGCGCTGTTGCTCGATGCGAAGGGCAAGGCGCCGTCGGACGGTGCGCCGCTGCTGCTGATCGCGGGTGACACCGGCTATCGCTTCGAATGCGATATCGAGATCGCGCCGGGCGGGACCGCCGGGCTGATCCTGTTCTACGACGACCAGCTCTATTGCGGGCTGGGCTTCGATGCCGACCGGTTCGTGACGCATCAATATGGCATCGAACGCGGGCGCCCGGCCAATCCGCATGGGGCAAGGATGCGGATGCGGGTGACCAACGACCGGCATATCGTGTCCTTCCACACCAGCGGCGACGACGGCGCGACATGGCGACGGTTCGACCGTGGGATGGAGGTATCGGGATACCACCACAATGTGCGCGGCGGCTTCCTGATGCTGCGGCCGGGGCTGTATTCGGCGGGCAGCGGTACTGCTAAATTCCGCGATTTCCGGTTCACTGCACTGTAGGGCGGCGCCCCTGTCGCCCCGGGCTTGACCCGCGGTGACGTTGGGTTGCCGAACCGGTGCGGATCGGTAATCCTTCAACGATGTGCCGTCTGTTGCCGATCCTGTTATTTGCCAGCGCCTGCACCCCTTCCCCGCCAAGGATCGACCGGATCGACCTTTGGCTGCCGGGCGTGGAGGTGCGGATCGATGCGCAGGGCAAAGGCTGGTTCCGCGAAGCCGAGCCCAGACGGGAAGGCCGCTTTGCCCTTACCGCACCGCAATTGACCGAACTGATGGCAACCCTCGAACCACTGCGGCGATCCAAAGACGCTTTTCCCGAGAGCGACATGTGGAAGCGGATGCGGACGCCCTGCACCGGACACTACGTCACCGATCAAGGCGGCGTAAATGTCCACTGGACCGGTCCGGAACTTGACCGCTGGGCGATGGTCGATTTCGGCTGCGAACCGGACAACAATGCCGACAGCAACGCACGACTGTACGCGGTGCTGCACAGCCTGCCGGTGCGGGCGCAGCCGTTACCCTGACGACTACGCAGAGCCCGCTTGCCGCTTACCCGATAACCGTTCACCACCGCCTGCGAAGGGAATGGCGATGAACGATGGCAGCACGCAGCACGGCATTTCGCGCGGGTCGATGACCATCGCCGCCTTTTCGACCGTGGTCGAATGGTACGACTTCACCCTGTATCTCTACCTCGCGACCCTGTTGTCGCGTGTCTTCTACGGCGGGGGTGCGGAGTCGCTGGCGGCGACGCTGGGCGGGTTTGCGGTGTCGTACCTGATGCGGCCGCTTGGGGCGCTGGTGTTCGGGCAGGTCGGCGACCGGTTCGGGCGGCGGCGGATGATGCTGTGGTCGATGGCGCTGATGACGGTGGCGATGCTGGGGATCGCACTGCTACCGACCCGCGCGGCGATCGGGCCGGCGGCGGGGTGGCTGTTGCTGGCACTTCGCTGTGTGATGGCGTTCTCGGTGGGCGGCGAATATACCGGGGTCGTCGCCTATCTCTACGAAGGCGCCCGGCCCGAGCGGCGCGGGCTGGTGACGTCGTCGGCCTCGGCGGCGAGCGAGGTCGGCGGGCTACTCGCGGTCGGCATTTCGGCGGCGACGGTCAGCCTGATGCCGACCGCGCAGCTGGAGGCATGGGGCTGGCGCATCCCGTTCTTCGTCGGTGCGGCGCTCGCGGCGACGATCGGCATCGCGCGGTCGACCTTGCAGGAATCGCCCGAATTCGAACGGCAGCAGGCCATCGGATCGGTCCCGTCCAACCCGTTCGTCCATGCGATCACCCATCACCGCACCGCGATCGCGCGCGGCTTCGCCATATCGGCGCTGGGGTCGATCACCTATTATGTCGGCATCGTCTATGTCCCGTCGTTCCTGACCGGAACCGGTGCGATGGGCGAAGGCGCCGCGTTATGGCTGTCGACCACGGCGGCGGTGATGGTGATCGCAGTAACGCCGCTGGTCGGGCTGTTGTCGGATCATGTCGGGCGCAAGCCGGTGCTGCTGACCGCGTGCGCCGGGGCCGCGATCCTGCCGATGACAATGTTCGCATGGATGGCGGGCGCAGGGTCAGCCGCGCTGATCGGCGCGCTGGTGCTGGCGGCGCTGGGCGGTACGGTGAGCGCGGTCGGCGCGGTCGCGACCGCCGAACAGCTGCCGGGCGAAGGGCGGCTGACCGGGCTGGCGCTCGGCGCGACGGCGGCGACGGCGATCTTCGGCGGCCTCACCCCGCTGGTATCGCACCTGCTACTGGAGGCGACCGGCTGGGTGATGGTGCCCGGCGCGATGATCGCCGTCGTCGCGGTGGCGGTCGCCCCCGTGCTGCTGACCCTGCGCGAGGGGGCGGTGCGGCGAGGCTGACGGTTCGGCCGCTGGCCTACCTCGTCAGCGTGCCGCGCCAGCCAGCCATGCGGCGACCTCGCGCTGGAACCCGAGATACGCGGTGTTGACGGTGTGCAGGTTGAACGCGAACCGCCGTTCGAGCGCCGGATCGGTGGTGCGGAACAGCGCGGGGATGTCGTCGCGCGCAGGCTTGGTCACGCCGTCGCCTTCGGCAATGGCGGACAAGATCGTATGGGCGGCCGCTTCGTCCGCCGCGCTCCACCCATTGGCGAGCGACGCCTGATGCGCGCGCACCGCACAGATCGCGTGCAACAGCTCGACCAGCCCGGCGCGTGCCGTCGCCAGCGGCCATGCCGCCGCCTCCGCCACCCGCCCGTGGAGACCGACATCGGCATCCGCATGCTCGGACAGGTCGATCGCCCTGCGCCGCAGCGTGCTCCAGATCGCATCGTCGCCCTCACCGTCACGATGTGCCGTGAACAGCGCCTCCATCACGTCACTGGCCGCCGCCGGCCATGGTCGCGTTGCTGCCAGCATCCAGCACAGCAGCCGCGTGGCGTCGTCGGCCCCGGCCAGCGCGGGGTCGGTCGGCACGACCCCGAGCGTGCTGCGCAGGTTCGCGATGGCGGGCGATACCGTGTCGCTGCTCATGCCAGCGCCTGTCCCCGCGCGAGCGTATCGTCGAGCAACAGCGACAGTCGGGTCCGGGTCAGCATGCCGACATGGCGATCGACCTCCTGCCCGCCATGCCGCAGCACCAGCGTCGGCACGCCGCGCACCCCGAAGCTGTCGGCCAGCGCGGACGATGCTTCGATATCAATCTTCGCCACGGCGACCCGCCCGGCATAGCTGTCGGCGACGTCGTCGATCGCCGGGGCCATCGCCTTGCACGGTCCACACCATGTCGCGCCGAACACCAGCAGTTGCAGCCGGTCGCCCGCGGCGGCATCGATCGGATCGAGCGAATTGCCATCGATCGAGAGGATGGAAGAGGTCACGGATAAGCCCTTTGTCAGGAGGAATGCGGTCAGGCGGCGCCGCCGACCATGATTTCGTCGATGCGGATGGTGGGCTGGCCGACGCCGACGTCGAGGTGCTGGCCCTGCTTGCTGCAACTCGCAACGCCCTCGTCGATCGCCAGGTCGTTGCCGACCATCGAGATATGCTTGAGCGCTTCGTGCCCGACGCCGATCAGCGTCGCGCCTTCGACCGGCGCGGTGATCCGCCCGTTCTCGATCCGCCACGCCTGGGTCGTGGTGAAATTGAACCGGCCGCTGACGATATCGACCCGCCCGCCGCCGAATGCGGTGGCGTAGATACCGTCCTTGACCGACGCGACGACATCCCCCGGCGCATGCTTGCCGTTGAGCAGAAAGGTGTTGGTCATGCGCGGCATCGGCAGATGGGCATAGGATTGGCGGCGACCGTTGCCGGTCGGGCGGGCGTTCATCAGCCCAGCGTTCAACCGGTCCTGCAACAGCCCGGTCAGGATACCGTCCTCGATCAGCGGCGTGCATGCACCCGCCACGCCCTCGTCATCGATGCCGAACGATCCGATCCGTTCGGGCAGCGACCCGTCGTCGACGACGGTCACGCCCTTCGCCGCGATGCGTTCGCCGATCCGCCCGGTAAAGGCCGACTGGTTCTTGCGATGGTGATCGCCCTCCAGTCCGTGCCCAATGGCTTCGTGGAACAACACCCCGCAATAGCCGGGACCGAGCACGACGGGCATCGGCCCGGTGGGCGCCGGCCGCGCGTCGAGGTTGATGCACGCCATGTCGACCGCCTGCGCGACCAATGCAGCCAACCGCGCATCGTCGACCTCCCCGGCACCGTGCCGGCCACCCAGCCCCGCCTGCCCCGTGGCGCGGCGGCCACCGGCTTCGGCGACGATCGTAACGAACAGCTGCATCATCGGCCGGACATCGCCCGCGATCCGCCCGTCGAGATCGGCGACCAGTACCGCCTGATCGACGACGCGCAGCACCGCTTCGACCCGCATGACGCGCGGATCGGCGGCGCGCGCCTTCGCATCGATCCGGTCGAGCAGCGCGATCCACGGCACGCTGCTGCCGGGCAGGTTAAGGTCGATCGGCGGATACAGGTCATGCCGCGGTGGCGCGCCGGTGATCGGCACAGCCACTGTACCGCCCACGCCACCATCGAGCGCGCGCACCGCCTCCGCCAGCGTCGCGAGCGCGTCCGCCCCCATATCGGCCGAATGGGCGAAGGCGACCTGTCCGCCGCGTGCCGCGCGTGCGCCGACCCCCTGCGCGATCTGGAACGATCCACCGGCGATGCGGCCATCCTCCAGCCGAAAGACACGCGTCCGCTTCGCCTCGAAGAACAGGTCGGCAAGGTCGATGCCCGGCGCGGCCAGCGCCCCCAGCGTCCGCGACAGGTCGGCGGGATCGAGCCCCGCCGGGGTCAGCGTTCGCGCGACGGCGCCATCATAGGACGCCATGGCGGGTTGCATGCCGGCGGTCATGCCGCGCCTCCAATCTGCAGGTCGTCGATCAGGATCGATCCGGTCAGGACCACACCGCTCCGCTCGACATCGTTGCCGACCGCCACGATCCCCATCAGCATGTCGCGCAGATTGCCGCCGACGGTGACGTCGGTGACGGCATGGACCCGCATGCCGTCTTCGACCCAGCTGCCGCTGACCGCATAGGTCCAGTTGCCGGTGACCGGATCGGTCGCGCCGCCGGTCATGCGGTGAACGATCAGCCCCCGGCCCATCTGCCGGCAGAGCGCATCGAACGATCCGCCCGGCGTCTGGCTGGTCAATTGCAGGTTCCACGGCCCGCCGGCGTTGCCGGTCGACGTCATGCCCAGCCGTCGCGCCGATCGCGTGCCGAGGAACAGTCCCTCTGCTTCGCCACCGTTCAACACCCAACGCCGCCGCCCGGCGATGCCTTCGCGATCATATCCGCCGCTGCGCAAGCCATAGGGTTCGAACGGGTCCTCCCACAGGTTCAGATGCGATGCGGCGACCTGTCGTCCCAACGCATCGGGCAGGAACGTCGCGCCGCGCTGCTGCGGATTGCCTGACAGCGCGCCGACCAGATCGCCGATCAGCGCGCCGACAGCCCGCGCCTCGAACAATACCGGGCTGCGTTGACTAGGGATCGAACGCGCACCGAGTTGGCCCGCGACGCGCGCCACCACCCGCCGGGCGAGTGCCGCCATCGGATCGAGCCGATCGAACCGGCGGTCGTTGCTTTCGACGCTGTCGTTGACCGCCCCTCCGCCGTCGCGCGCCATCGCCACCAGCCATGCGTGATGGGACGAATAGCGCTCCCCCCGCGAAAAGCCCGCACTGGTGACCAGCGCTTCGGCACCCTCGCTCGACGCGACGCCCGCGACCAGCGTTTCGATCGTGGCCCCGGGCACGATCGTGGCAGCGAGCAGCGCGTCGCCCTCCAGCGCCATCGCACGCAGGGCCGACGGATCGCGCCCCGATGGCGCGTCGATCGGCGGCAACGGGGTATCGAGCGCCATGTCCGCGAGTGCCGGTGGCAAACCGTCGGGATCGGTACCCATCAGATCGGCGATCGCCAGCGCTTCCTGCGCCGCCTGGGCCATCGCTGCGGGATCGAACGCCGCCGTGGTCGCGGTGCCGGCACGGGCGCCACGATACAGCGTCAGCGTCAGCCCCTGTCCCGCGTCACGCAGCGCGGTGTCGACCTCGCCGCCGCGTGCCGTGACGCGCACCCCGGCATTCGCACGGACCGAGGCGACGGCATGGTCGGCGCCGATCGATCGCGCGATGGCAACCGCCTGCGCGCCGACGTCCTGCAACCGGTCGACATCGGTGGACAACATCCGGGTCATGCGAGCGCCTCGATCGGTCCGCCGGTCGCGCGGCCGTCCGCAATCACCAGCGCATGGTCGTGATAACGATGCAGCCGTTCTTCATGGACGACGCTGACCAGCGTCACGAACGGCAGATGCGCAGCGAGCATCCGATGGAAATGCTCGGTATTGGCGGGATCGAGCGCGCTGGTGGCTTCGTCAAGGATCAGCAATGAAGGTTTTTGCAGCAGGATGCGGGCCAGCGCGATGCGCTGCTGCTCGCCAGGCGACAGTTCCTCCTGCCACAGCCGCAAGGCATGCAGGTCGACCAGCAGATGCCCGAGATGCGCATCCTCCAGCAACGCGGCGATCGTCGCATCGTCGTGATCCTCCGGCGCGTCGGGGAAGCATATGGCTGCCTTCAACGTGCCGAGCGGCAGGTACAGGCGCTGCGGCACGAACATGGTCGTCGACCGGTCGGCCAGCGCCACACCGCCCTCACCGTCGCGCCACAGGCCACCCAGCGCCAGCAGCAACGTGCTCTTGCCGGCGCCCGACGGGCCGCGAATGACCCAGCGTTCGCCGCGGCGCACCTGCCAGTCGCCGATCACGACCAGCGGTTCGCCATGCGGACGCCGGAGTGTGAGCGCCGAGGTCGCCAGCGCGACCCCCGCCGCCGCACCCCCGGACACCTCGATCCCCGCCACCCGTTCATGATCGATGGCATCGTCCAGCGCCTTCAGGCGGTTGAGATAGGCGACCTGCTGCGCAATCCGGGGATAGAGTTGGACGAAATACCCGATCTGCGGCGTCAGCTGGGTAAAGGCGTTCACGCCCCCCATCACCTGACCGAAGCTGATCGATCGCGCAAAATAACTCGGCACCAGCAGGAACAGCGGGATGATCGATCCCAGCCGGTCGTACAGCCCGTTGGCGGTTCTGAGCCCGACATTGGTGAGCACGACCGAGCGGAAGCTGCGGCGGACGTTGTCGAACGCGATGCCCAGCGATGCGCGTTCGGTCGGGACAGCATTGGCCAGTCCGATCTGCGCGGCATTCCGCCGGACATGGATCAGTCCGGCGCGGAAATCCGCCTCACGGTGCTGATACCGCATCGTCGCACGGATGAACGGCTTGCCCAGCAGGACCATCACCACGCTCATCGCCAGCGTATAGCCGACCGCGTACCACACAGTGCTGCCGGGGATCGAGATCGCGCGGCCAAAGGCGGTGAACGCGATCGGCGGCGCCGTTTCCAGCAGCACGCCGATCATCAGGACCGTCTGCACGACCGCACCTAATGCGCCCAGAATGATCGACAGCAATCCGATGCCGACGTCGGTCACCAGCCTGACATCTTCGGCGATACGCTGATCGGGGTTGTCGATGACGCGGACGCGCTCGATCTCGACATAGCGGTGCCGCGCCATCCAGCGGTCGAGATATTTCTCGGTCAGGTAGGTTCGCCAGCGCAGGCTGAGGAACTGGGTCACCACCGGCTCCACCGCGATCCAGAGGATCTGCACGGCAAGCAGGCCGACGAACGTCATCACGAGCGGCACGAACCGCGCCACTTCGCGCTGTTCGACGCTTTCGTAAAAGGTCTGCTGCCAGCGATTGACGCCCAGCATCATGTAGCCAAGCCCGAACTGGAAGGCGATGAGCGCGATCAGCGCGGCCCAGGCGAACTTCCAGTCCTTCGAGGTCCAGTAATCGCGGATCAGGCCAAAGGCATGCCGCCACCGCTCCCCCGCCGGCTGGGGCGGGGCGAGGCCCGTCTCGCGACGGGACTCTCCGGACGGGATCGGTGGGGGCAGCATCCTTTGGTCCTCGTGTTCGTCGTCGCCCGGCTCAGCGGAACCGGTAGCCGGCGGTCAGACGCCAGATCCGCGGTTCGCCGATCGGAACATAGGTCGTGGTCGATGTCGGGTTGTAGTTCACCCGGTCGAACAGGTTGCGGATACCGAAATTCAGGTCGAACTTGCCGACCGTCAGGAAGGCGTTGAGATCGACCTGGTTCGTACCCTCCAGCCGATACAGGTTCAGCGAATCGATCGCGATGCTGGAGCGGCCATAGGTGCCGATGCCTGCACCCGCGCTCACCTGATCCGCCACCTTGTGCCGGTAGGAGGTGTAGAGGCTGTACTGATCGCGCGGCTGCAACGTCACCGTCGTTCCGTCGGTGAAGGTGCCGGGGACCGACAGCTTGTAGTTGGTCCGCGTGAAATTGCCGCTGATCGTCCAGCCGCGCAGCGGTTCACCCTGGATGCCCAGGTCGATCCCCTTGGCCGTCTGGCCCGGTAGGTTGATGTAGGCCCCGGGCGTCGTCCGGTCGGCATCCTTCAAATTGCTCTGGTACAGGTCGAAATAGGATGCGTTGATCAGCACCCGCTTGTTGAACAGGTCCCATTTGATGCCGGCTTCGGCGTTCCGCGTGTCAGTGTCGGGCAACAGGACATTGTTGGCATCATATTGGAAACTGGGGATAAAGCCGTAGCCGAGCGTTCCGTATAGCGACAGGTCGTCGGTAACGGTAAAGACCGCACCATAGCTCGGCGTCGTCTGTCCGTCCGACTTGTACGTCATCGTCGGCTGGTTGCGCTGTGTGCCGCTGAAATCCGACGCCGTGCGCCGCGCGCTCGCCATCAGCGCCAGCCGCCAGAATTTCAGCAGATACTGACCGTAAAAGGACGTCTGCGTGCCTACGCCGGCGTTGTTGGCCCGGTATGCCGCCGGCCGCACCGGCAGCGCCGGCGACTTCGTCACGTAATTATACAGCAGGAAGCCACCGTTCGAGACGGCGTCGTCCTGCGTGATGTCGAAGCTGGAATACATGCCGCCGACGATGATCTTGTGTTCGAACGCTCCGGTGCTGAAGGCCGCCCGGACATAGCCGTCGACGACGTCGTTGTTGCTCTGCTGGCTGACGCCGGTCCGCGACAGGAGCAGCGTCTCGGGTGCAAGCAGCACGAACGGCGAATATTGCCGCAGCAGCAGCGACGAATCCTGATGCTGATAATGCGCCGCGACGATCAGCCAGTTCCCGAATTGCTGCTTGGCCTGAATGTCGTAGATCGTGCCGGTGATCTGCGAATATTGATCCTTGTCGCCGATGAACGGCGTGCCGAACGGGATCGCGATCGGACGCTTCGCGGTCGTGTCGTACAGCGTGTACGGGATCATGCCGAAGATCTGGTTGGTCGCGGTCAGGCTGGCGGTGATGTCGGTCTGCGCGTTCTTGAACCGGATTGACGGCGCCAGCAGATAATCCTCGTTGCCGCGATATCCGCCGAAATTGCGGTCGGAATCGGCGGCGGTCGCGATGATGCGGGCACTGACGCGCTGGTCCGACGTGATCGCGCGATTGGCGTCGACCGTGATCCGGCCCGCGCCGAACGATCCGGCTTCGGCCGACACGTACAACCGCTCCTCCGCGCTGGGCTTCTTGGTCACGATGTTGACCGTGCCGCCCAGACTGTCGCCGCCCAGCAGGATCGCGTCGGGACCCTTCAGCACCTCCAGACGCTCGACATTGGCGACCGACTGGGTGCTGCCCGCCGCGAACAGGCTGCTGGACGGTGCCGGCGCACCGTTGACCGCCCCGCCCGAGGTGAACCCGCGCACAGTGTATCCGACGCCGCCCTGAACCGTCGCGCTGTTGACGGTGACGCCGCCTGCGTTGCGCAACGCGTCGGGCAGGGTCTGCGCCTGCTGTTCGGCCAGCAGTTTGGACGAGATCACCTGCGTATTGCGCGGCTGGTCGCGCAGCGATTCGCCGGTGCGGGTCGAACTGGTGTCGCCCCGGACCAGGATGCTCGTCTCCGCCTCGTCGCGGCGGGCGACGACGACGATGCCGTTTTCGACGAGGATGCTGCCGTCGCTGCGGACGGTGACCTCCACCGCCTTGCCGCGCGTCGCCTGCTGCACCGCATCGGCGGCGGTCCGGGCGTTGCGGACCGGTGCGGAGGTCAGGTGCCGGACCGCATCGGGATCGACCTCCACCTGGGTTCCGCTCTGTGCCTGGATCATCTGCAGCGCGCGGCCGAGCTCCATTGTGGGCAAGGTGATCGGCGCGCTTTGGGCAAAGGCCGGCACCGGTGCGATGCACGCCAGCATCGGAACGAGTGCGACGGCGGCAACATGAACATGCGTGATGGCATGACGACGTGACATAATATCTCCCCCTTCTCGGCAACGTTGCGCCGTCCCGGCCCACGGCCCATCGGCCGCGGGCGGGATCACGCGATGCGCGATACCCCATAGTCTTGCTGGAACTTCCCCCTGGCCGGGCGAAGCGATCGACCGCCGCCGCCCTTGACCGGGCGTGTCGGCTATTCGTCCTGCGTCGATCGAAACCGTTTCCGTCACTAGCAAAGCCGCAAGGGATGGTCCGTTTCGATCGTTGTTGAAGACTGATCCTTACATATCGGTGCATCAAATTGTAATATTCGATGCTGCCATCCGGTTTTTGGATGGCGCCCCGATGCCGTTGCGCGCAAGGACCATCTGGTCGATCAGCCAGCGGATCATCGGCTCTTCGGCGCGATAGGGCTGCCACTGAACGACCAGCTGCGACGACGGCACCGCGAACATCGGGCTGCACAGCGCGACCGGAAGATAGGCGGCGCAGTGCTGCGCGAACCAGTTGCTGGTCGTGACGATCAGGTCGGTCTGCATCGCGAGCATCGGCAGCATCGAATGCAGGCCGGTGCGCACGACGACGTTGCGCCGGGCGATCGGATGCATCGCATCGAAGCGGCCGAACATCGCCGATTCGATATGATCGTCAACCGCCGCATGGCGCGCCGCCAGATACGCTTCCGCCGACACGTCGCGCCCGGCCAGCGGGTGATGTCTGCACACCATGCCGGTCAAGCGATGGTCGTGGATCGGGAGCGCATTCAGCGCCGGATCGACCATGCCTTCGGGAACGATCGCGACGTCGACGCCGGCATCGAACATCCGGCGGACAGAGCCGGGTACGAACGGCGCGGCGCGGATGGTGATGCCCGGTGCCGCGTCATGCAGACCGGGAATCAGGCGGCTGAAGAACGGCAACTCGACGATCTCCGGCGCGGCGATCGTGATCGTCTGGCGCGCCGTCGCCGGATCGAAATCCAGCGTCAGGCGGAACGTGTCGTCGACCTCGCGCAGCACCCGCCCGACCCGCGGAGACAGCGCCTCGCCCAGCGCCGTCAGCCGCCGGCGATCGCCATACAGGATCAGCTCGTCGCCGAAATGGTCACGCAGCTGGCGCAGCTTCGCGCTCATCGCCGGCTGGCTGAGCGCGATCGAATGCGCGGCGGCGGTCAGCGATTGCGAACTGAGGAGCGCATCCAGCGCATAGAGCAGGTTGATGTTCAGCCGTCGCAGGCGCGTACGCGGTTCCGGATCGAGCGGTGTTTCGAAATCATCCACCGAATGGCCCCTGCTGTTGTTCGAGCGAACCTGATCCATTCCCCCGCCGCTGTCACCCCGAACCATAGCCGCCCCCGCCCGGCGTTTCGATCACGATGCGGTCGCCCGGCGCCAGTTCGACCGTCGCGGTGCCGCCGATCGGTTCGATCCGGCCGTCGCCTCGCTCGACCCGCTGCGTGCCGCACGCCCCCGCTGCGCCGCCCGCCAGCCCGAACGGGGCGACGCTGCGGCGCGAGGCGACGATGGTCGCGGTCAGCGGGGCGAGCGCGGTGACCGCCCGCTCCGCCCCGTCGCCGCCGCACCATTCCCCCGTGCCGCCCGATCCGCGGCGGATGGCGAACCGGTCGAGCCGCACCGGATAGCGCAGCTCGAGGATTTCGGGGTCGGTGATGCGGGTGTTGGTCATGTGGCTGTGCACTGCCGAGGCGCCGGCAAAGCCTGGCCCGGCCCCAGTCCCGCCGCAGATCGTTTCGTAATATTGGTGGGTCGCATCGCCGAACAGGAAGTTGTTCATCGTCCCCTGCGCCGCCGCCGCCGCGCCCAGCGCGGCGAGCAGCGCGTTGCACACCGCCTGGCTGACCTCGGTATTGCCGGCCACCACCGCGCTGCCGGGCGGGGGTGACAGGAACGATCCTGTGGGAATGACGATCTCCAGCGGGGCGAGGCAGCCTTCGTTGAGCGGCAGGTCCTCGCCGACCAGACAGCGAAACGCGTAGAGGACGACCGCGCGGGTGACGGCGGGCGGCGCGTTGAAATTGCCGGCATGTGCCGAGCCGGTGCCGGTGAAATCGATCCGCGCCGATCGCGCGGCGCGGTCAACGGTCACCGCGACGCACAGCGGCGTGCCGTCGTCCATTCGGTCGTCGAAGCGCCCGTCGGACAGCCGGTCGAGCACGCGGCGGATGCTTTCCTCGGCATGCGCGCGGACATGGCCCATATAGGCCTCGACCATCGCCCAGCCGCGCGCACCGACCAACGCCGACAGTTCGGCGATGCCGGTGGCGTTGGCGGCCAGCTGCGCGCGGATATCCGCGACGTTGACGTCGGGGCTGCGCGCCGGCCAGCGCGCATCGGCCAGCAGCGCGCGGAACGCCGCCTCGCGGAAATCGCCACCGGCGACCAGCAGGAAGTCGTCGATGACCACGCCCTCGTCCTCCAGCGTACGCGAGTTCGGCGGGGTCGATCCGGGAGTCAGCCCGCCGATATCGGCATGATGGCCGCGATTGGCGACGAAGAAGCGCAGCGTCCGGCCATCCTCGGCGAACACCGGCGCGATGACGGTGATATCGGGCAGATGCGTGCCGCCGTTGAACGGATCGTTGAGTGCGACGGCGTCGCCGGGCTTCAGCGTATCGCCGCGGCTGGCGATCACCGCGCGCACGCTTTCGCCCATTGCGCCCAGATGCACCGGCACATGCGGTGCATTGGCGATCAGCCGCCCTTGCGCATCGAACAGCGCGCACGAGAAATCGAGCCGCTCCTTCATGTTCACGCTGCTGGCGGTGTTGCGCAGCACGACGCCCATCCGCTCGGCGATCCCCATGAAGCGGGTGTTGAACAGTTCGAGCTGCACCGGATCGGCGACGGCATGGTCCACCTCCCCCACCGCCGCGATGGCGCCGTCATGGGTGAGCAGCAACTCGCCACCCTCGCCGACCGTCATCGTCCAGCCGGGTTCGACCATCGTCGTCGCGATCGCCTCGCGGATCAGCACCGGCCCGACGATGCGGTCGCCGGAGCGCAGGTCGCTGCGGTCGTGGACCGGCGTGGCGTGCGCCGCACCGCCGGTCCATACCGACAGCGTCGCGATCGGCGGCGGCAGCGCACCGGTCCGCGGCGGCAGCGCGGCGGGTACGGGCGGATCGCCGGGGAGCACCGCCTCGACCAGCAGGCTCTCGACGATGATCGCCCGGTCCGGATCGGCAAAGCCGAAGCGGGCACGGTGCGCCGCCGCGAAGTCGGCACGCAAGGCATCCGCTTCGCCAAACGGTACGGGCAGCGCGGTATCGGTGCCGCGATAGCGCAGATGCGCGGTGACGGTCCGCCGAACGCCAGGCACATCGCCCAGATCGCCCGCCGCTTCGTCGCCCAGCGCCTGCGCCAGCCCGGCAAGCGCGTCGCTCGTCGCGCCCAGTTCGGCCTCGACCGAGCGCTGGCGCAGCGCGGCGCGATCGGCCAGCCCCATGCCGTACGCCGACAGCACGCCCGCCAGCGGATGGATCAATACCCGCGTCATGCCCAGCACTTCGGCCACGCGACAGGCATGTTGCCCGCCCGCCCCGCCGAAGCATTGCAGCACGAAGCCCGCGACATCCTCGCCCCGATCGAGCGCGACGCGCTTGATCGCCGCGGCCATGTTGGCGACCGCGATCGACAGGAAGCCCTCGGCGACCGCGCGCGGGTCCTGCGCCATGCCGGTCGCCTTGGCGATCGTGTCGGCCAGCACGGCGAAGCGCCGTTCGACGGTCGCGGCGTCGAGCGGCGCGTTCCCTTCGGGCCCGAACACCGCCGGGAAATGCGCGGGCACGATCTTGCCGACCAGCACATTGGCGTCGGTGACGGTCAGCGGCCCGCCGCGGCGATAACAGGCCGGCCCCGGATCGGCGCCTGCGCTGTCGGGTCCGACGCGGTAGCGGCCACCGTCGAAGTGCAGGATCGACCCGCCGCCCGCCGCGACGGTATCGATCGCCATCATCGGTACGCGCAGTTCGACGCCCGCGACCTCGGCATCCAGCACCCGCTCGAACCGGCCGGTATAGAGCGCGACGTCGGTCGAGGTGCCGCCCATGTCGAACCCGATCACCCGGTCGAACCCGGCACGCTCGGCGGTGCGCGCGGCGGCGACCACGCCGCCCGCCGGCCCGGACAGGATCGCATCGCGTCCATGGAAATGCCGCGCATCGGCCAAGCCGCCGTTCGACTGCATGAAGTGCAGCGGCGTATCGCCCAGCGCCCCTGCGACCCGGTCGACATAGCGGCGCAGCACCGGCGAGAGATAGGCATCGACCACGCTCGTCCGTCCGCGCGCCACCAGCCCGATCAGCGGGCTGACGCGGTGGCTGACCGACACCTGTTCGAACCCGGCCTGCGCGGCAAGGTCGGCGACGCGAGCCTCGATCGCGGGGTGCGCCCAGCCATGGGTCAGCGCGATCGCCACCGCCGCATAGCCCTCGCCCCGTGCCGCGCTCAGCGCGGCGAGCGTCGCCGCTTCGTCCAGCGGGTCAAGTACCGCACCGTCGCGATCGATCCGCCCGCCGATCTCGATCACCCCGTCATACAGTGGGGTCGGCAGGCGGATGGCAAGGTCGAACAGCTGCGGCCGCGCCTGATTGCCGATCGCCAGCAGGTCGGCGAAACCGCGATCGACCACCAGCAGCGTCCGCGCGCCCTTACGCTCCAGCAGCGCGTTGGTCGCGACAGTGGTGCCCATCTTGACCTCGGCGATCGCGCCCGCCGGCCAGGCGGCATCGTCGGCCAGCCCCAATATGCCGCGGATACCGGCGATCGCGGCATCGGCATAGCGTTCGGGATTCTCGCTCAGCAGCTTGGCGGTGGTCAGCGAACCATCGGGCGCACAGGCGACGATGTCGGTGAAGGTGCCACCGCGATCAATCCAGAAACGCCATCCCTGCATGCAATCTTCCTTATTGACGATTTATCGATGAATCATCTCTTACATGTTGACATATTATTTGACTAGTCGGATGATTGCGGCGGTTTTTGGAAAGGTTCGGGTGGTGACAGCGCAGCGTGGCAAGACGATCGTTTCCTCGGCACATCTGGCCGATGGTGCCGTTCCTGCGCTGTCCGAACTGGAATTCAGCCTGACGCTGGCGGCGACCGCCTATCATCGCTGGATCGCGCGGTGCGCGACGGCAGCGGGGATCGCGCTTGCCCCGCTCGACGTGCTGATCCTGCATACCGTGCGCCACCGCGACCGGCCCAAGCGGCTGGCCGATGTTGCGCTGGTGCTGGATATCGAGGACACGCATCTGGTGACCTATGCGATCCGCAAGCTGGATCAGGCCGGGCTGGTCGCGACGCACCGCGCGGGCAAGGAAAAGCTGGTGACGGCGACCGACAAGGGCCGCGACTTCTGCACCGCCTATCGCGACCTGCGCGAAACGATGCTGGCGGAGGCGATCGCCGCCGACGGCCCAGACGCGGCGCAATTGTCGCAAGCCGCCGCGCTGCTGCGGCGCCTGTCGGGTCAGTATAACCAGGCCGCACGCGCGGCGGCGACGCTGTGATGCATCCGGTGCTCGACGCCGACCTCGCCGGTCGTTTCGCGCGGATCGCACTCGGCCATGTGACGCGCGAATATCCGCACAAGCCCGACCATGTCATGACGTCGGCCGACGATGTGTACCTGCCGTCGCAGGTGCATCCTTTATTCTATGGCAGCTTCGACTGGCACAGCTGCGTCCATAGCTATTGGCTGCTCGCCCGCGTCGCGCGGCTGTTCCCCGCCTTGCCCGAAGCCAAGGCAATCGAGACGCTCTTCGTCGACAGCTTCACCGCGCAGAAGGTCGCGGTCGAATGCGCCTATCTCGACCGGCCGGCCTCGCGCGGGTTCGAGCGGACCTATGGCTGGGCGTGGGCGCTGATGCTTTCGGCCGAGTTGACCCTGGGCAACAGCCGCCATGCCGCGACGCTGCAGCCGCTGGCGAATGCGTTCGTGGCGCGGTTCCACGCCTTTCTGCCGCTGCTCGACTATCCGATCCGTGCCGGCACCCATGCGAACACCGCGTTCGCGCTGATTCTGGCCGAGCTTTATGCCGCGGTGACGGGCGACCAAGGCCTCGTCACGCTGCTGCGCGACCGGGCGCGACACTGGTTCGCGGCAGACCGCGCGGCACCGGCGCTGGAACCGGGTGGCGACGAATTCCTCTCCGCGACGCTCACCGAAGCGGTGGCGATGCGGCGCCTGCTGCCCGATGCCGAGTTCGCCGCGTGGTTCGCGCGGTTCCTGCCCGAGTTGGCCGGGGACGATGCGGCGCCGATCTTCGCCCCCGCGCGGGTCAGCGATCGCAGCGACGGCAAGATCGCGCATCTCGACGGGCTGAACCTCAGCCGGGCATGGATGCTGCGAACGCTGGCACCCACGCTGTCGCCGGGCGCGGCGGAGGTGGTGCAGGCGAGCGCCGACGACCATCTCGCCGCAGCGCTCGATACCGTCGCGGGGCATTATATGGGCGAACACTGGCTTGCGACGTTCGCGCTGCTGGCGCTGAGCGAAGCCGCCTGAGCGGCGGCATCCTTACACCATATCCTTTAAGGGGATCGTGCTATCGGCCAGCGCCTCGCGCGACACGATCGCACCCTGCTCCACCAGCTTGTGCCCCTGGACATAGTTCCGCGTCGAATTGACGCAATCGAGCGCGACGACCCGTCCTCGACGCAGATAGACGATCGCGAACGACCGGCTCGCCATGTCACCGCGCACGACGATATCGTCATGGCCGACCGACAACCCGACTGTCTGCAACCGCAGGTCATATTGGTTCGACCAGAACCACGGCAGCGCGGCATGCGGCGGGGTGTCGTGGTCGATCAGGTGCGCGGCGGCGGTCATCGCCTGATCGTTGGCGTTCTGCACGCTTTCGACGCGCAGCCGGACACCATCGGCATAGCAGTTCGCCTGCGCCGCGCAGTCGCCGATCGCATAGATGCCGGGTACCGACGTGCGGCACCATCGGTCGACCTCGACACCGTTCGTCCCCAGTGCCCCGGCGGCGAGCAGCGGTTCGACCGACGGCACGATGCCGATGCCGACGATCACCATGTCGCACGCGACCGCGCCGCCATCGGCGGTGCGCACCGACAGGCCATCGCCCGCCCGCTCGATACACTCGACCGTGACGCCCAGCCGCAGATCGACGCCGTGCGTACGGTGTTCCGCTTCGTAGAAGGCAGACAGTGGCACGCCGGCAACACGCGCCAGCACCCGGTCCTGCGCCTCCAGCAGCGTGACCCCTTTGCCGAGTTTGGTCAGCACCGCCGCCGCCTCCAGCCCGACATAGCCACCGCCGATGATGCAGACGCGCTCGACCCGGTCGAGTTCGCCTAGGATCGCGTCGACATCGGCACGGCTGCGCACGCCATGGACACCGGGCAGGTCGTGGCCGCTGCACGTCAGCCGCCGCGGCGCGCCGCCGGTGGCCCAGATCAGCGTACCGTAGCCGAACGCCGCGCCGTCCGCCGTCTCGACGCGGCGCACCCGCGGATCGATCCGCACCACCCGCCGCCCGAGCAGCAGTTCGACCTGCCGCTCCTCCCAGAACGCGACCGGGCGGATCAGGATGCGCTCGAACGCCTTTTCGCCCGCGAAATAGTCTTTGGACAGTGGTGGGCGTTCATAGGGCGGCTCCGCTTCGTCGCCGAGGATCGCGATGCTGCCGGCGAACTTCTTCTGCCGCAGCGCGATCGCCGCCTGCGCCCCGCCATGGCCGCCGCCGACGATCAGCACGTCATAATGCGGTCCGCTCATGCGGCAGTCGCCGGTTCGCGCGCGTCGGCAGTCATGTCGAGTTCCTCCGGAAAACGCCGTCTTGCCTTTCGCAGACGGCAGCGGTCAATGCGATCACCGGTGAAACCGGGCTTGCCAAGCGCGACATCGCCGCCAAGATCGTGGGCGCTGCGCCGGGCCCGCGGCGCGGGATGATTCATCGACAGGAAGCCCATCATGGTCGCTCGTTCGTTTTCGCTGCGTGTCGCGTTGTTCTCCACCCTCGCGCTGGCACCGGTAGGCGTGTCGGCGCAGACGCCCACTCCCCGCGCCACGGCCGCGCGGCCCGCTCCGCCGGCGGCGTGGACCGCGGCGCCGTTCGTACCGCTCTGGACCGGCACCCCGCCCGGCGGCGGGTTCCACGCAGTGGCGGTGCCGAAAGACAGCCCGGCGACGTTCCTGCGCAATATCGAACAACCGGGCATGCGGCTGTTCCGCCCGGCACGCGCCAATGGTGCATCGGTGCTGGTGATCCCCGGCGGGGCGTACGACTTCCTGTCGATCGGCAACGAGGGCGTCGACATTGCCGGACGGCTGAACGCGCTGGGCTATACCGTCTATGTCCTCGTCTACCGTCTGCCGGGCGAAGGCTGGGCGAACCGCGCCGACGTGCCGTTGCAGGATGCGCAACGTGGACTGCGCATGGTCCGCGCCGCCGCGTCGAAGGACGGGCTCGACCCGCATCGCGTCGCGGTGCTGGGCTTTTCGGCCGGCGGGCATCTGGCGGCGACGCTGGAAACCGATTTCGCCCAGTCCGTGTACGCGCCGCGCGACGCGACCGACCGGATCGACGCCCGTCCCGATGCCGCCGCGCTGATCTATCCGGTGATCGCGGCCGCTGCGCCCTTCACCCACGCGCTGTCGGCCGAGCGGCTGCTGGGCAAGACCCCCGCCCCGGCCGCCATCGCCCGCCGCTCCCCCGCCGAGCACGTGACCGCGACCACCCCGCCGACCTTCCTGCTCCACGCGATGGACGACGGCGCGGTGGTACCCGACAACAGCATGGCGATGATGACAGCGCTCCGCCGCGCCGGCCGTCCGGTCGAGGCGCATTTCCTGACCGAAGGGGGCCACGGCTTCGGCGTCGGTTCACCGACGCTGCCCGCCGGGCACTGGGTCGAGGCGTTCGACCGCTGGCTGAGGCGCAGCTTTGCCCGACCGGAGGCGAAGGGGTGACGGGTCGATCCCGCCGTCCGCGCCGAACGTCATCCCAGCGAAGGCTGGGATCTCCCGGTCGTAGCACGGGGCAGGAACCGCTGATGCCCCAGCCTTCGCTGGGGCGACTTTCCTGCGCTGCTAATCGGGACAGCTACCGGCTCATCGAATAGGGCCGATCCCCCGGCGCGGTCGCCCGGCTGCGGTCGGGCCGGGGCCCCATCCGGAACGCGAGCGTCCCGCCGGCCATGATCTCGTCATGCCGGATGTACCCGCGCGTCAGCGGCCGGCCGTTGAGCGTCACCGACGCGACATAGCGGTTTGCCTCGCTCAACCCCTGCGCCGTCACCACGAACCGCTTGCCGCCGGCCAGGTTCAGCACCGCGCGGTTCACGAACGGACGGCCGAGGACATATTCGTTGGTACCTGGGGCCACGGGATAAAAACCGATCGCGGTGAACGCCAGCCATGCCGACATCTGGCCCAGATCGTCGTTACCCGACAGCCCGTCGGGCGTCGCCTTATACTGGCTGTCGACGATCTGCTTCAGCCGTTCCTGCGTCCGCCACGGCTGCCCGGCATAGCCATAGAGATAGGCGACATGGTGGCTCGGCTCGTTGCCATGGATATATTGCCCGATCAGCCCGGCGATATCCTCGGCATGGCTGTAGTCGAGCTTCGAATTGTCGAAATCGAACATCTGGTCGAGCTTCGCCACGACCTTCGCATCGCCGCCCATCGTCGCAAACAGCCCGGCCTGATCGTGCGGCACGAACCAGCTATATTGCCATGCATTGCCCTCGGTATAATCCGATCCGTAGTTGATCGCGGTCGGATCGAACGGCACGCGCCAGCTGCCATCGGCTTTCCGCGCGCGCAGGAACCCGGTCTGCGCGTCGAAGCTGTTGCGCCAGTTGCCCGCGCGCCGTTCGAACTTTGCCGCGACGTCGGTGCGCCCCATCGCGCGCGCCATCCGGGCGATGGTCCAGTCGTCATAGGCATATTCGACGGTCTTCGACGCCGCCTCGGGCTCGCGGTCGATCGGCACGTACCCGCGCTGCATATATTCGCCGAGGCCGCCGTATGGCGCGTAGCTGGCGCTGGCGACCATCGCGTCCAGCGCCGCATTCGCATCGAAGCCGCGAATGCCCTTCAGGTACGCGTCGGCGATCACCGGCACCGCATGATAGCCGATCATCGTCCACGTCTCGCGCCCATGGAACTGCCATACCGGCAGGATACCGTCGGGACTGGCTGTGCGGCTGGCGATCAGCGAACGGACGATCTCGGCGTTGACCGCCTCCGGCTGGATCAGCGTCAGCAACGGGTGCTGCGCGCGGAACGTGTCCCACAGCGAAAAGGTCGAGCGGAAGGTGAAGCCATCGGCCTTGTGCACCTGATCGTCGGGGCCGCGATAGCGCCCGTCGCTGTCGCTCCATACGCTTGGCGCCAGCAGGCTATGGTACAAGGCGGTCGCGACCATCCGCCGCATCGCCGGCTTCGCCTCCAGCTCGACCGCGCCCAGCGCCTGGCGCCATGCGGCATGGGTCCGCGCCCGGACCGCATCGAAATCGCCCGCCTCGCCCGCCAGATTGGCGATCGCACCGGCCTCGTCCACGCCCGAGATCGCGACCTTCACCTCCAGCGGCGCGTCGAGCCTGCCGAAATCGAGCCGTGCGACCAGCGCGCGGCCCAGCCGCTCCGCCACCGCATCGCTGCCGCGTCCCGGCCCCTGAAACCCCTTGTACGGAATGTCGCTCTCGCGGTTGACGAGCGCATGGGCGGTGAGCTGCGCGGAAAAGCGCATGGCAAAGAAGAATTTGCGCCCCGGCGCCCAGCCGCGCGTCTCGCGAAACCCGGTCAGGATGCCGTCGGGCCGCAGCCGCAGCCCCGACCACAAAATCTTGCCGGGATAATTGTAGAGCGACGAGCGCAGGTCGACGACCAGATGCGCCGCCTTGCCCGCCGGGAAGCGATAGCGATGCACCCCGACGCGCGTGCCCGCGGTCAGCTCGGCGCGCACCCCCGGCCGGTCGAGCGTCACCGCATAATAGCCCGGCCGCGCGGTCTCGGTCGCGTGCCGGAACGCGGAGCGATAGCCCGGTCGTTCGGGTGATCCGGGGTCCATCGGCACGTCGTCCCCCGCGACCGGCATCACCAGCAGGTCGCCCAGATCCGAATGCCCCGCGCCCGAAAAATGGGTATGGCTGAACCCCTGGATCGTCGGGTCGTCGTAGCGATAGCCCGCGGCATGGCCATAGCATTCGCGCGTCACGCAACCCGTATCGGTGTCGGGCGACAACTGCACCATCCCGAACGGCGCCACCGCGCCGGGATAGGTATGCCCCTCACCCCCCGTGCCGATGAACGGATCGACGTCGTCGACCGTCCCGCGCTGTGCCGAGGCGGCGGTCGATACGATCGCCAGTGCCAGCATCACCCACCGCATCCGACACTCCTCTTTATCTTTCGCGCATTGTCGCCGAGCGGGGCGGCGCTGCCAACCCCGTATGCAGAAAGGATATTTCTGCGCCCGCCGGCCCCATTCGTCATTCCCGCGCAGGCAGGAATCCATAAACGCAGCGTAGCGAAGCCAGCCCGACCGTCGGCGGCAACGGATTTCCGCCTTCGCGGGAATGACGGATTGGGACGCGCGAGAACCTCCCACCCCGGCAGGGATGACGATCCCCCCGCAAAGCTGATAAGCCCATCGCCACAATGGGTTCGGACGACGAAAAGCGATGCGGTCCACGACACTCTTGCGCGCGTTCACCGGCAGGTTCCTGCACCTCCGCTTCCGCTCGGGCCGCGAATATCGCGTCGAGATCGTCGAGCGCCCGGCGCGCACGTTGTCGCCACCTGCCTTTGCCGAACTGGAGGCCGCGTGCCGCCAAGTGGTCGCCGCCTGCCTCGACGGGCGGCAGCTCGATTACGGCCTGTTCGCGCCCGACGGATCGGCATGGGATGCGAGCGTGGTGACGCTGGTCCGTGCGGCCGATGAAGACACGCCGATCGCGTTCAACGCCATGCCGCTGCTGCCGGTCGAACGCGGCGGCGTGCGCGAAGAGGTGCTGCATCTGGGGCTGGTGATGGTCGATCCGGCGGCGCGCAGCGGCGGGCTGTCGTGGATCCTCTATGGCCTGACCTGCTTCGCGCTGTTCGTCCGCCGGGACCTGCGCCCGCTGTGGATCAGCAGCGTCACGCAGGTGCCGGCGGTGGTCGGCATGGTCGCCGAGACGTTCGACGACGTCTATCCGGCACAGGCGGGCACGCAGGCGAGTTTCGCCCACCGCCATCTGGCGCATCAGATCATGCGCGCCAGCCGCGCGGCGTTCGGCGTCGGCGACGATGCCGGGTTCGATCCCGTCGGCCATGTCATCACCGACGCCTATACCGGCGGGTCGGACAATCTGAAGAAACGCTTCGACGTGGCCGCCAAGCATCGCGACGACCGCTACAACCGCTTCTGCGCGACGACGCTCGATTACGACCGGGGCGACGACGTGTTGCAGATCGGGCGGATCGACCTCGCCACCGCGCGCCGTTTCCTGTCGCGCAGCGTGCCGCGCCATGCCGTCCCGCAACTGGCGGTGCAGGCGGTGATCGTCGGGGTACAGGCGGTGGCCGCGCCGCTGCTGCAATGGCTGTCCGCCGACAAACCCCTTGGCCGATTGAGACCCGCACGATGACCCGCTTCGACTATGCCGAGATGACCACCCGCAACCGCGGCTTCGTGACCGAGGCGGAGCAGGCGCGGCTGCGAACGGCGAGCGTGCTGATCCCCGGCGTCGGCGGCATGGGCGGGGCGGCGTTCATGGCGCTGGTTCGCGCCGGGATCGGCCGCTTCGTCATCGCCGATATCGACCATTTCGAGGTATCGAACCTCAACCGCCAGCTGTTCGCGACGCTCGACACCGTCGGGCAGGAAAAGGCGGCGGCGGCGCGTGACGGCGCGCTGCGCATCAATCCTGAGGCGCAGATCGAGGTGCTGGGCGGCGAATGGCCCGACGCGCTCGACCGGCTGATCCCCGCCGCCGACGTAATCGTCAACGGCATGGACGATGCCGCCGCGGGGGTACACCTCTATCGCCGGGCGCAGGCGCATGGCCTCACGGTGATCGACGCCTATGCCTCCCCCCTGCCCTCGGTCACCGTCGTCCGGCCCGATGCGCCGCGCCCGGAGGCGCGGCTGCGCTATCCGACGGTCGGGGTCGATTGGCGGCAGGTGACACCCGCGATGCGGGTGACATGCCTGCAGCGCGAGATCGAATATGTCCTGACGCACAGCTCGTCGCACCGCCATGTCGACCTGACCGTCGCGGCGGAGGTGGCGGCGGGCACGCGGTCGCGCTTCTCGTTCGCGACGATGGTGACGATGGCCGGCACGATGATGGCGGACGAAGCGATCCGCGCGATCCTCAAGCGCCCCGGCGGCACCGACCATCGCGGCTATTTCTTCAACCCCCATGCCGTAAAGGTCGAACGGCCGTTGCCCGCCCCGATCGCGGCGGTGCGCGGCTTTGCGGTGCGGCGGTTCATGCAGCGGATGATGGCGTGATCGACACGATCGTCACCGGCATCGCGCTGGTCGCGGTGCTGATCGCGCGGGTGCCTGCGGCGGAGGCCGCTGCGCGATCCGCGGTCGCGGCGCGGCTGCGCAGCCTCTACACGCTGACCGCCATATTGCTTGCGCTCCGGCTGCTGACCCCAGTCGTCGCGGCGACGCCGCTGGTGGTGGCGTTGATGATCGTCGCGGCATGGTTGCCGTTCGCCGCGCTGCGTCTGGTCGAGGAACTGTGCCGGCGGCATGCGCGGCGGGTCGTCAAGCTGCTGGCGCTGGGCGGCGGTATCGCGTTTTCGATGCTGGCGGTGACGCTGGGTGTGGTGTGGAGCGAGGGCGCGCTGCTGGCGCTGGCGGCGTGGCAGGCGGCGATGCTGGCGCTGATGATCGTGCAGATGGCACGGGCGCGGCGCGATCTGCGCACGGCCGAGCGGCGGACGCTCGATAGCTTCCTGCTCGCGCTGCTGCTGACCATCCCGCTGGCGCTCAGCGACTTCACCGCGCTGCTGCCCGATGCGCCGGTGCGCGGCGGGGCGATCGCGGTGCTGGTGATCGTGCTGGGATCGTCGCGCCTGACCGACGATCGCGGCACGCCGCTGGGCCTGCTCGCCGACCTCGCCGTGGCGCTGAGTGCCGGCGGCATGGTCGCGCTGATCGCGCAGGCGATGATGCCCCAGGCGCTCCAGCTGGCGGCGGCAGGCTGGGCACTGGCCGCGCTGTTGCTGCTGGTCGAGCGCACGCGCGGGCGGGCGGCGGCCGGATCGGGGCTGACCGCCGCGCTGGCGCGGGTGCCGGGCGACGACCTGCCCGCGATCCTGTCGGCACATCCGTTGCTGGAGGGCGCGCAGCTGCTGGATGGGGACCGGCTCGCCGCCTATCCCCCGGCGAGTATCGCGCGGCTGCTCGATCACCGCATCGTCGGCGCCGACCTTGCCGATGCCGAAACCCGCGATGCCGCGCGCGAATTGCTGGCCGCGACGCAGGCGACGCATCTGATCCGCGTGTCGCGCACGCCGCCCCGGCTGCTGGCGGTGGCGGCGGGCGGCCTTGCCGGGCGCGGGCTCGACGACGAACTGGCGCTGGCGGCGCGACTGATCGAGGGGGCGGCATGACGATCGAGTTACGCGAAGGCGACCGCAACGCCTTTTTCGACGCGCCATTCCACGCCTATTCGCCGGCGGACGGCTATGTCTCGCCGCTGAGAAGCGACATCCGCCGGATGCTCGACCCCGCCGCCAATCCGCTCTGGCGCGCAGGCAACCCGTTCCGCTTCTGGACCGCCCACCGCTCGGACAAGCCGGTCGGACGGATCGTCGCCCATGTCCACCGCGCGTCGAACGAACGCCACGGCACGGCCCGCGCACAGTTCGGCTTCTTCGACTGCGCCGACGACCCCGCCGCAGCGGCGGCCTTGCTCGGCGCGGCGGAACGCTTCGCCCGCGACACCGGGCAACGTGAGCTGGTCGGCAATTTCAATCTGACCGCGATGCAGCAATGCGGGGTGATGACCGGCGGGTTCGGCGCGCGCGGCTATACCGACATGGTGGTCAACCCGCCGCACGTCCCGCGCCTGCTCGATGCGAACGGCTTCACGCGTTTCTTCCCGATGCGCACCTTCGAACTCGATCTGGCCAAGGCGCGGACGCAGGATTTCCGCAAGCCGCTGGCCGGTGACGGTTTCCGCTTCGCGCCCGTCGAAAAGGCCAGCTTCGCCGCACGGATGGAGGAGGCGCGCGGCGTGCTGAACGACGGCTTCGCCGACAATCCGATGTTCGTGCCGCTGACGTCGCACGAGTTCCAGTTCCAGGCGGGCGAGATGATGGCGATCCTCGACCCCCGGCTGTCGTCGGTGCTGCTGCATCACGACCGCCCGGTCGGCACGATTATCTGCATCCCCGACCTGAACGGGTTCTTGTCGGCCACCCGCTCGCGGATCGGGTTGACCACGCCGTTCCACTATCTGCGCTATCGCCTCGCGCGGCGGCGGGCGGTCGTCATCTTCTATTCGGTGGTGCAGGATCACCATGGCCGCGGGCTGATGGGCGGGATGCTCGCGCGCACCGTCGCCGCGCTACGCGGGGCCGGCTATCGCCAGCTCGGCATCACCTGGATCGCCGACGCCAATGCCGCGAGCCTCCGCCAGATGGAAAAGCTCGGCGCAAAACCGCTGCACCAGCTGCACCTGTTCCGGAAGGACGTCGCATGATCGACCGCATGGCGCTGATCGCCGAGGCCGCGCTCGCCCCGAGCGTCCACAATGTCCAGCCGGCGCGCTGGCGGCTGGTCGGCGACGACGGCATCGCCCTGTTCGAGGATGCGCGCACCCGGCTGCGGGTGGGCGACCCCGGCGGCAACGACGCGCAGATCAGCCTCGGCGCAGCAGCCGAAGGACTGCGCCTCGCGGCAGGCCGGGCGGGACTGGCACTGGTCGCCGACGCGCCGGGGGCCGCCGTCGCCGCGTGGCGGCTGGTACCGGGCGATACCCCGCCCGATCCGCTCGCCGAACGGGTCGCGCACCGCCACTCATGGCGCGGCGACTTCGCCAAGGTCGGTTCCGCCGACCGGACCGCGGCGGCGGCACTAACGGCGTCCGACGCGAAGGTCGTGACCGATCCCACGGCACTGGCCGATCTCGCGCGCACCTACGACGCGGCGAGCTACGGCTTCCTGCGCGACCCCGGGTTCCGCCGCGAACTCCTGTCATGGATGCGGCTCGGGCGCAGCCATCCGCGCTGGGCGCTCGACGGATTGAATGCCGAAGCGATGGCGATGGGCCGGGTCGAGGCATGGGGTGCAGGCGTGGTGCTGGGCGGCGGCTTCGCGCTGCTCGACCGGATCGGTCTGGCCCGCCCGCTGCTGGCGGAGGGGCGCAAGATCGCCCGCAGCGCCGCCCTGGTCGTGTTCCACCGCCCCGCCGACGAAGCACCGTTCGACAGCGGGCAGCATTTCTACCGCCTCTGGCTGCGGATCGAGGCGGCAGGGTTCGGCGCGTCGGTGCTGGCGGCGCTGGCCGACGATCCGGTTGCGGCCAAGGCGACGGCGCAACGCGCCGGCGTGCCGTCCACCGACCGGATCGTCAGCGCCTTCCGCATCGGCCGCCGCCCGTCCGGCGCCACTCCGCCATCCCGCGCCCGACGGTCGGTCGAGGAACTGCTGGTCTAAAGCAACTTGAGGAACGCCAGCAACGCCGCCTTGTCCTGCGGCGACAGGTCGGCGCCGAAGGCATGGCCGTCCTTGCCCCGCCCGGCCCTCCGCGTATCGATCCACACCGGCGTCGCGAACGGTCGATAGCCGGAGGGATAGCTGCCGTCCGCCGCCAGCCGCAACCCGACGCGCTCGAACTCCAGCGCATGGCCGCCGACTTGAAACCGCGCGATCCGCCGCGCCGGGGTCAGCAGCGCGTCGAGCGTCGCGACCGACCCGTTGTGCAGATACGGTGCCGACGCCCATAGTCCGGTCAGCGGCGGCGCGGCATAGCCCTGTCCCGCCGCGACCGCGATCCGATCGCGATACGCCGTCCGCCCCACTGCCGCGGCCAGCGGCTGACCGAACGTTGTCGCGCGCAGGCGATCGGTGCCGACATCCCCCACCCAGTTGGGAAAGCGGATCAGGCGCGGGCGTGCGCCGCGCAGGTCGTAATCGCCATGGCACGCGGCACAGGCGCGCGCATACACCCCCGCCCCGCTCCGCGCCTGCACCCGATCGACCGCGCCCGGAAATGGCTGCGGCCGATAGGTTTCGAGGAACGCCACCACCTGCGTCGCGTCGTCGATCGCATCATAGGCGGCATCGGGATGCACCCCCATGCTCGGCACGGTGAAGAAGGTCGTGATCGCCGCCAATGCCCGCCGATGTTCCGGCGTCAGATCGGCGCGCGTCGTCGGCCCCGCCGCCCCCGGCACGCCATAGGCACCATCGGCCAGCAACCGGTTGCGCAACACACGGTCGCCCAGATCGGGGATCGACACGGTCCCGACATCGCCCCGCCCGCCCTCGATCAGCGGCAGGCCCAGCGCGGCTTTCAGCGCCGCCACGCCATTGGTCGTCCCCGGCGTCCCGTTGGGAAAGGGCAACGGCCGGTCCGCTCCACCCAGCGCGGCCAGCCGCCGCTTGACCAGCGGCAGCACCAGCAGCCGCAGCGTCGCCCGCTCGCGCGGCCCCATGTCGGGGAACAGCGCCTCGGCGGTCGGCAGCAACCTCTCGCTGCCGGCATGGCGGCGGAGCGCCCCGAACACCGCCATCGTATAGGCTTCGAGGTCGAGCGAACTGTTCGGCATCCCCAGCACCGCGCGGCCCGGATCGGGCGTCCCGTCGGCGCGATAGGCTACCCCGGCATGGCAGGCGGCGCATCCCAGATTGGCGACGCGCACCACGCTGCCCCCGACCGGCGCGACGTTGCCCATCGTCATGCCGAGCGGCAGGCCGGTCATGGGCGGCACGACGCCCACGGGAAGATTGACGACGCTCGCCTCGGTCAAGAACCCGAAGCGCCCCAGCACGCGGTCCAGCGTCTTGCCATCGACCGCCGCCGGATCGCGCGCTTGTTCGTCGAGGACCAGCGCGGCGGCGACCAGCCGCCACGGCAGTGCGTTGCGCGACAGCGCGTCCATGCTGATCCCGCCGAACGCGCCCCCTTCGAACGCCGCCGCGCCCTCGGCCACCGCCCCCGCGCCGGGCGCCACCGCCGGGCGGGTCAGCGACACGCCGACCGGCCGCGCCCCGCCCCACAGCAGCGCGGCGGCGAGTACGAGGCCCAATCCGGCCAGCGCGACGCGGCTCCAGCGCATCAGGCGGGCGCGCAACCCTGCAGGATCGTCGTTCCCGCCAGCGTCGTCACCGACCGGCAAGTCAGCGTCACCCGGTCGCCCTTCGCCCGCCCTGCAAAAGGCGCCAGATCGGCGACATTGGCGACGACATAGTTGAACCGCGTGTTACCCTCCAGCGACAGCGAAGGACTGCCCGCGGTCGACACCGATACCAGCGTACCGTCGAGCGTGACCGAGCCGTCATAGCGCCGCGCCGCACCCGCCGGATCGGTGCGGAACGCCGCATCGATCGCGGCGACGGAGGTCCGCGTCGCATCCCCGTCCGCTTCGCGCGGCACCGCGGCGGCGGGGGCCGGCGCTTCGTCGGGTGCGTTCAGCGTCGCTTCGGCGATCGGCGCGGCGTCGTTGCCCGCGCCTGCCCGCATCCCGTCGCGCTGGCTCCACAGGAACACGCCGATGACGATCAGCGCGATGACGATCATCGCCGGCAGGATCATCCCGCCCCCGCCGCTGCGATGCGGCCGGAGCGGCGGCAGCGCCGGTCGCGCGGCGGGCGGGGCCGGTTCGGCCGGGCGGAACGCTGCTTCGGGCGTCGGCGCGACCGGTTCGGCAGTCGCCGTTCCGCACGCCGGACAGAAACGGGCATCATCGGGAAGGTTGGTGCCGCAATTGGTGCAAAACGCCATGGTTTCCTCCTATTCGACGGGGGGCTCGATGAAGATCGGCAGGGTTCAGGGCCAGCTCGGCAGCGATTCGAGCACGCTGTCGCCGGTACGACGGACACACAGCCGGTCGATCAGGAAGACGACCACGATCGCCGCGATGCTCCCGACGATCAGACTGCCCGTCTCGCTCCAGTCGCGCAACAGCCAGGAGACGCCGATAAAGGTCATGAATCCAACGACGATTTCGGCGACCAGATAGCCAAGGAACGACCAGATGCCGCCCTTCGGCTTCGCGGTCAGTGGTACGGGTCGCGCGTCGCCCGGCGCCTCGGCGATCGGCGGCAGGTCGACCGGCGTCCGCCCGGCCAGCGCGCGTTCGGGCGCGCGCATCTCCCACTTCTGCGCCCGGTAGAGGCCGAAGCCGATCGCGACCAGCGCCACCATCATCAGCGCGAACCCGCCGAGGTCGTTGCCCTCGGGAAACCATAGCGAAATCAGCATCGCCGCCGCGATGATCGATGCCATGATCGCCGCCACGCTCATCGCGAAGCTGATCCCGGCCCGGTTGACGAAGTCGATATATTCCAGCTCGGTGACCGGCCATGCCGGGCCCTTGCCGTCTACGCGGTACCAATAGCCATCGGGTCGCTTCTCGAACTGCATCGCCATGAAGCCGCCCATCGTGGTGAATAGTCCCATGGTCCTGTCTCCATCATCTGGCGGCGGCGAGGCTTTCGCGCACCCGCGCCAGCGCCGCGCCTTCGACGTCGCGCTCGCCCATCGCTTCCCACGATCCGCTGACCGCAAAGGCGCAGTGGCCATGGACGGTCGCGACCAGCGAGCGGGCGAGCGTCCCCACCGCCGCGTCGGGCGTGCGGTCCAGTGCCGCCGCTACCTCGCGCACGATGATCCCGGTCAGCCGCCCGCGCACCGCGCCCTGCGCCTCCGGGATCGCGTCCGGCGCGATGCGGTGTTCGTAGATCGCCGACCAACGCAGCGGATTGTCGCGCGCGAACGCGAAATAGGCATCGACAAGCACGGCGATCCGGTCCTGCTCCGCCCCGGCCAGCCGTGCTTCGAGCGCATCGGCCCATAGCGCGAAGGTCGCGGTGTTGATCGCCATCACCAGCCCGTCGACATTGCCGAACACATTGTGGACGGTGCCGATGGTATAGCCCACCCGCTTCGCCACTTCGCGCGCGGAGAAATCGGACAGGCCGGTTTCGGCCATCAGCGCCGCGCCGGCCGCAAGGATCAGCGCGTGGAGTTCGACGCGGCTGTGATCGGATCGCCGTCCCATCGCCTTACCCGACCTTGCGGAACAGCTTGCCCGCGCGCGGGGTGGCGTCGCTCGACGCGGTCAGCGCCTGCAGCCGCGTCGCGATGCCGCGCGGAGCCCGGCTGAGCGTGAACAGCGCCTGCCCACGACGATAGCCGGAATCGAACATGTTGTCCGCGCCATAGCCATAGAATTTGACGACGATGCTCCCGCGCTCGGGCGTGACCGTACAGCGGATGCGCTTGTTGGTCTGGAATCCCTGTCCGTTCAGCATACAGCCGGTCGGGCCGTTGCCGGGTCCGATGCTCAGCGTGTAGGTAATGAACGCGACGATGCTGTCGTCGGGCGACGATCCGCCGTGGCGGCCGACATTCTCTTCCCAGACATAGCGGCCGTTCCAGCCGGCGACCTGCGCCGATGCCGGCGTCGCGGCGGTGGCGACCAGCGCGAGGCCGATCGCTGTAGCAAGGGGGTTACGCATGATGACTCTCCCAGGATACGAGTATGATAGCGTCAACGCGCGGTCAGCGACATCCGGCCGGTCAGCGGGGTGATGGCGAAATCGGCACCACCGCGCGGCGACGGCCACATCGCGATCTGGAACCGCTGCTTGGCGGCGCAGACGTTGAGCGACCACACCTCGAAATGGCCCCCCATGGACGTTGCCGGCCGGGTCGGCTGGCGCGGGACGTAGGTCCGCGGCATCACCGCACGGTCGGCTGAAAAGATCATGCGGCACCCGCCGGTGCGCTTCGAATATTCGGCGATCGCCGTCAGCACATCGGCCTGCAGCTGCGGGCTAGCCATGCTGCGGCCGGTGACCTTCAGCGGATAGGCGGCGGCCGGCTGTGCGGCGATCGCAGCGGTGACGAGAGCTGCGGCGATGAAATGCTTGCGCTTCATGTTCCTACTCCTGCGTGCGTCCTGTTGTTAGGCGCAGGACAACAATTAATCAACGCTCAATTAACAGATAATGAACAGTGTTCATTTTAATGAGGACGGCCGATCGTCGAAAAGAAGCCCGTTGTGCGCAAACTTCGCTACCTTCCGACAATGGAGAAACGCGACGACGCCCCCGCTGCCGGCTCGACCTATGGCAGCTACCTGCACCTGCCCACCCTGTTGTCGTGTCAGCACCCGCTGTCCGATACGCATGACGAGATGCTGTTCATCGTCATCCATCAAGCGTCCGAGCTGTGGATGAAGCTGTGTTTGCACGAACTGGAGGCCGCACGCACCGCGATCGTCGATTCGCGCCTCGACGAAGCGTTCAAGATGATGGCGCGCGTCGCCCGCATCCAAGCGCAGCTGATCCAGAGCTGGGACGTGCTCGCCACCATCACCCCCGCCGATTATTCGGCGATGCGCGGGGCGCTGGGCAGCAGTTCGGGGTTCCAGTCGCACCAGTATCGCCTGCTCGAATTCCTGATGGGTAACAAGAACGCGGCGATGATCGACGTGCACCGCGATACGCCCGACGTGCAGGCGACGCTGCGTGCGGCGCTGGTCCGGCCCGGCCTGTACGACGAAGCGTTGCGCGCCGCCGCCCGTGCCGGCCTGCCCGTCCCGGCCGACCGCCTCGACCGCGACTTTTCGCAGCCCTATGTCGCGTCGGCGCAGGTCGAGGATTGCTGGCGCGCGGTCTATGCCGATCCGGCACGCTACTGGGACCTGTACGAACTCGCCGAAAAGCTCGTCGACCTCGAATATCGGTTCCAGCTGTGGCGCTTCGGGCATCTGAAGACGGTCGAGCGCGTGATCGGGTTCAAGCGGGGCACCGGCGGGACTGCGGGCGTACCCTATCTGGCGAAGGTGGTCGAACAGGTGTTCTTTCCCGAACTGCTGACGGTACGGGTGGCGCTATGACCGCCCTGACCCTCGACGCCGCCCGCGCGCGTGATGCCGCCGATCCGCTGCGCCACAAGCGCGCCAATTTCCTGCTGCCCGCCGGTAAAATCTATCTCGATGGCAATTCGCTGGGTGCCCTGCCCCGCTCGACCCCGCCGCGCATCGCCGCGCTGGTCACGCAGGAATGGGGCGAGGACCTGATTGGCAGCTGGAACAGCGCCGGCTGGATCGACGCGCCGCGCACGCTGGGCGCGCGCATCGCGCCGCTGATCGGGGCGCAGGCCGACGAGGTGCTGGTGACCGACTCCACCTCGGTCAATTTGTTCAAGCTGCTGACCGCCGCGTGCCTCGCCCGACCGGATCGCTCGACGATCCTGAGCGAACCCGGCAATTTCCCGACCGACCTCTACATCGCTGACGGCGTGACCCGCACCCTGCCCGGCCGGCGGCTGCGTACCGTGCCCGCCGAGGATATCGTCGCCGTAATCGACGACGATGTCGCGGTCGTGCTGCTGACCGATGTCCATTACAAGAGCGGACGGCGACTCGACATGGCGACGATCACCGCTGCCGCCCATGCGCGCGGCGCGCTGGTCCTGTGGGACCTCAGCCACAGCGTCGGCGCGGTGCCGGTGGCGCTGGGCGCCTGCGATGCCGACCTCGCGGTCGGGTGCGGCTATAAATATCTGAACGGCGGCCCCGGTGCGCCGGCCTTCCTCTACGTCGCACGGGCGTTGCAGGACACGCTGCGCTCGCCGCTGACCGGCTGGATGGGGCATGACGCGCCGTTCGCCTTCACCGACGACTATCGTCCGGCACCCGGTATCGCCCGCTTCCTGTGCGGCACCCCGCCGATCGTGGCGATGGGGGCGCTCGAACAGGGGTTGGCGCAGTTCGACGGCGTTGATTTCGCCACTTTGGTTGCCAAGTCGCAGGCGCTGTGCGACCTGTTCGTCGCGCTGGTCGACGACCGTTGTGCCGGGTTCGACCTGACCTTGCTGTCACCGCGCGACGCGGGGGCGCGCGGCAGCCATCTGTCCTACGCCCATCCCGACGCCTATGCGCTGTGCCAGGCGCTGATCGCCCGCGGCGTGATCGGCGACTTTCGCGCGCCCGATGCGGTACGCTTCGGCTTCACCCCGCTTTACACCAGCCATGAGGACGTCTGGCGCGCGGTCGACATCCTCGCCGATATCCTTGCCGCGAAGGCATGGGACGATCCGGCCTATCGCCGCCGTGCCGCGGTGACCTGACCGCGGGCAGATCGACATTCCAACGGTTCGCGATCCGCCGCCCTGGGTCGGAACAGCTACCTTCTCCGTCACCCCGGACTTGATCGGGGGTCCCGCTTTCTACGGCGGTCGCGAGAAGAAGCGGGACCCCGGATCAAGTCCGGGGTGACGATTCCGGAGGGGGAACCCTTGCATATCGATCCGGCCTAGGAAGCATCACAATGGTGCCGTTCCGCACATCGTGGCACCTCCGCATTCGGCGAAGCGCGGGCTAGGTGTTTAGGGTCAGGACTCGTTGATTACAGCCAGAAGATGATGGTGGCTGCGAGGGCGATGGCGGAGAAGAAGGCGGTGGGGCAGCGGTCGTAGCGCGTAGCGACGCGACGCCAGTCCTTCAGACGGCCGAACATGATCTCGATGCGGCTGCGGCGCCGATAGCGACGCTTGTCGTACCGGACGGGCTCGTTGCGCGAATTGCGGCCCGGGATGCAGGGCTGGATGCCTTTGGCCTGGAGAGCGTCCCTGAACCAATCCGCGTCATAGCCGCGGTCGCCAAGCAGCCATTGTGCCTTGGGCAGGTCATCGAGCAGCGCTGCCGCGCCGGTGTAATCGCTGACCTGGCCTGCGGTCATGAAGAAGCTCAGCGGGCGTCCGTTCGCATCGGCGACCGCATGGAGCTTGGTGTTCATGCCGCCTTTGGTGCGGCCGATCAGGCGGCCAAGATCCCCTTTTTAACCCGCAGGCTCGATGCCGTGCGGTGCGCCTTCAAGTAGGTCGCGTCGATCATGACCGTTCCGGGTTCCGCGCTTGCAGTCGCCACCCCCTCCATCATGCGTATGAACACACCAGCCTCGCCCCAACGCTTCCACCGATTGTATAGCGTCTTGTGCGGGTCGTAGGCGCTCGGCGCATCACACCAGCGCAGCCCGTTCTTGTTGACGAACACGATGCCGCTCAGCACCCGCCGATCGTCCACCCGTGGCTTCCCATGGCTCTTTGGAAAGAACGGCCGCAGCCGCTCGATCTGCTCATCCGTCAGCCAAACAGGTCGCTCATTCCGGTCTCCTTGCAGAGCCTGAATCAGATTGCGACACTCACATCAATGGGTTCTGACCCTACGCCGGGTGCAGACCGCACCACTACCGAGCAGAAAAACGCGGTCTACAAGGGCATCGCCGACCTGCTGTTCGATGTGATGAGAAAGCCCCGCGAAGATACGACCGTCATCTTCCACGAACATGAGATGAAAGATCTTGGCCAAGGCGGCCTGGCGATTGCCGATTATCGTCGTCAGCGCGCGCAGGGTTTCCAAGCAGGCGACTGACACCGCGTCGGGCGGCTCGAACAGCCGACCGCCGATACGATCACGCCAATCAGCGCACCTCAACCCCAACCTGATGGATCGGCTTCCGCTCGTCCGCCGCCGCCCATCGAAAGGAGAAAATTTATGGCCAAAGTTCTTGCCACGATTGCCGCAGCCCTATCCCTCGCTGCGACCGGCGCAGCCGACGCCAAGCCCGCCCGCAATGTCGTGCTGGTGCATGGCGCCTTCATCGACCAGAGCAGCTGGGACAAGGTCGCCACGCTGCTGCTCCACAAGGGCTTCCACGTCACCCAGGTCGCAAATCCGATGACGTCGCTGGAAGACGACGTGGCCGCTACCCGCAAGGCTCTCGTCGCGCAGAACGGTCCCACCGTGCTGGTCGGGCATAGTTGGGGCGGCGTGGTGATCGGCGGGGCAGGGAACGACCCCAAGGTGTCGGCGCTCGTCTACGTCGCCACTTATGCCCCCGATCGCGGCGAGAGCCTGAAGTCGCTGTCAGAAGGTGCGCCGCCCTCTCTGGGGCAGAAGGCATTGCGACCGGATGCGCGCGGCTATCTGTCGCTCGACCCCGGTGCTTTCCCGACCTTATTTGCCGGTGACGTTCCCGCGGCCGAGGGCAAGGCACTGGTCGCACACCAGATCCCGCTCAACAGCGCCGTGTTCGGGACGGAAGCGACAGTCGCGGCCTGGCACGACAAGCCGACCTTCTACCCCATTTCAGCCAAGGATCAGATGATCCCGCCAGCGGCCGAAGAGATGTTCGCCAAGCGGATGAACGCACAGACGGTGACGCTGCAGTCGAGCCACGCCTCACCTATTTCGCACCCGGTCGAAGTCGCCGCGCTGATCGAACGCGCGGCCCGATAACCTTGCGGGCGGGCTGCCGTCCTACCGCCCGGCCCGCCCTTCCCCCCGATTGCTGACCAACCTGCACCTTAGGAGTATCTTGCGATGAACACCGCTCATGTCGACGACTATTTCGCCGCCCTCGCCAACCGGGACAGCCTGCGGATCGTACCGCATCTCGCCGAGAACATTGTCCTGCTCGGCCCCATCTTTCCTGAACCCACCATCGGCAAGGACGCGGTGGTAGAGGTCCTTCCAGGCTTCCTGGAGACGATCGACAGCCTCAAGGTGAACCTCCGCTTCGCACAGGATAATGACGTCGCGGTGTTCTTCAGCTTCACTTGCAATGGCCTGAAGGTAAAGGGTAACGAACACCTCCACCTGAACGAGGACGGCCTGATCGACCGTATCGAAGTGGCGTGGCGCCCCCCTCCCGCGACCATCGAAGTCCAGGAGGTGTTCGCCAGCAAGCTTGGCTTCCCGGCCATGCATCTGGTCCCCGCGTCGGACGCCTGATGCGATCCACGCAGTGTCTCGGGCCGGCGTTGCCTGCGAGATGAGCTCCAGAGGCCTGTAGGGCTGGTTTGGTCGCCAAACCATCCCACATCGTGTGCGCACGGCTGCTGCGGGCTTGGAGAACGAGGCTCTGACGGTCCCTCGATTTACGCCGTCTGGGTACCGGCCTGGGCCGGTACCCAGACGGCGCTGGAACGCAGCGCGCATCTGCTCAGGGCTGGCAAAGCCGCAGTCGTAAGCGACCGTTTTCAGAGCATGATCGCTTGCCTTAAGCAGTTTGCGGGCTTGATCGGTCATGACGCCTTCCACGAACTCGTGGGGCGTCACATCCAGTTCGCTGACAAAGGCGCGAGCAATGCCGCGCTCACTCACCCCCCAACTTCGGCAAGTCGCCGCACCGGCATCGGCTCGACGGTAGTGGCGCCGAAATCCGGACAGCGAGACGCGCGAGCGGCGCTACCGAATTCGCGACCGGTCGGAATGGGTGTAGGCTGCCGTTCCCGACCTGCGCATTCTCGACGACCAGCTCTGGGATGCGGTGCATCAACAGATCGAGCGGCGCAAAAACCCGAATCTGGGCGGCTCACCCGTGGGGCAGAGGCGGAAAAAGCATCTTCTGTCCGGCCTCATCCGCTGCAGCGTGTGCGGGTTGAACTATACCATCAGCGGAAAGGACTATTACCGCTGCGCTGGGCATAAGAAGCGCGGCACCTGCAGCAACACCGTATCCGTACGCAGGGCGTCCCTAGAGCACGCGACGCTGGCGGTGTTCCAGCATCACCTTTTCACGCCCGACCATGCACGAATCTTCGCCGATGAGTTAACGCGGGAGCTGGACCGCCTCAGCCGTCACGCCGGGGGCCGTGACGATGCGCTGAGCGAGCGTCAGGCGGTGGTCACGGCAGAGATTGCTAACCTCGGCGCGAATATGCTGGCCGGCGTAATCAGCGAGACGTTGACGAAGCTGCTGGTCGAGCGCGAAGCAGAGAAGCAGTGGCTCAAGGCGCAGATCCAGCTCCAGCCCCGCGTCGAGACCATCACTCTGCGGGCACCTGCGGACCTGACCGCTCTCTTCGCCGCGAAGGCGCAACGTCTTACAGAGACGCCCAACGAGGACAAGATCTGCGGCGAAGCCGCGGAGATCCTGTCGCGGCTTATAGAGAGCGTGACGATCTATTCTGGCGCGGGCGGCTCAGCCGAGGCCAAAGTCGTGGCAAAGATCGGGGACTTGGTGGCGTTCGCCCCCAACGGCGACGCCGCCTGTGGGGGCGGCGTATGGTGGTTTGGTTGCGGGGACAGGATTTTACCGCTGTAGAACTCGATTTAAGTTGCCAAGCGGCTTGATCGTAGGCCCGTGACGCTCGAAAGCGACCTGATGGACCTGCACATACAAATCCTGCACCGTTAGAAATAGACGCTAGTAGTGAGTAAGAGACGCAAGAACCTAGAACACACATCTTAGCAACGGTGGCATGATCTGTATTACCTTGCTATCCCCACGCATGAGCATTGGCTTAGGGTCAGGACCCATTGATGTCGGCGTCGCGATCTGATTCAGGCTCCGTAAGGAGACCGGAATGAGCGACCTGTTTTGGCTGACGGATGAGCAGATCGAGCGGCTGCGGCCGTTCTTTCCCAAGAGCCATGGGAAGCCGCGGGTGGACGATCGGCGGGTGCTGAGCGGCATCGTGTTCGTCAACAAGAACGGGCTGCGCTGGCGCGATGCTCCGAGCGCGTACGGCCCGCACAAGACGCTATACAATCGGTGGAAGCGTTGGGGCGAGGCCGGTGTTTTCTCGCGCATGATGGAGGGGTTGGCGACCGCAAGCGCGGAACCCGGAACGATCATGATCGACGCGACCTACTTGAAGGCGCACCACACGGCATCGAGCCTGCGGGTTAAAAAGGGGATCTTGGCCGCCTGATCGGCCGTACCAAAGGCGGCATGAACACCAAGCTCCATGCCGTCGCCGATGCGAACGGACGCCCGCTGAGCTTCTTCATGACCGCAGGCCAGGTCAGCGACTACACCGGCGCGGCAGCGCTGCTCGATGACCTCCCCAAGGCACAATGGCTGCTTGGCGACCGCGGCTATGACGCGGATTGGTTCAGAGACGCTCTCCAGGCCAAAGGCATCCAGCCCTGCATCCCAGGCCGCAAATCGCGCAACGAGCCCGTCCTGTATGACAAGCGCCGCTATCGGCGCCGCAGCCGCATTGAGATCATGTTCGGTCGTCTGAAGGACTGGCGTCGCGTCGCTACGCGCTACGACCGCTGCCCCACCGCCTTCTTCTCCGCCATCGCCCTCGCAGCCACCGTCATCTTCTGGCTGTAATCAACGAGTCCTGACCCTAAGTGTTTGATCCCAAGGTTTGATGGTGCGATCCTTTCGTTGGATTGGAAGGAAGCCGTATGGGACAGGTACGTCACGGAAGCGCCACGACCACGCACGCCGTCCGAGCAGCAATACAGCGATCGCAAGCTTCGCTCGCGACGCTGAGCCGGGAGCTGGGGATCAACCCCAAGACCGTGGCGAAGTGGCGCAAGAGGACAACCATCGAGGATCTGAAGACCGGGCCGAAGGCCCCTCGTTCAACGACCCTGTCCGAAGCGGAGGAGGCAATGGTTGTGGCGTTCCGACGGCACACACTGCTGCCGCTCGACGATTGCCTCTACACCTTGCAGCCGTCGATCCCGCACCTGACCCGGTCAGCGCTGCACCGCTGCCTGCAACGGCACGGCATCTCCCGCCTGCCGGATATTGAGGGGAGCAAGCCAAAGCGTCA
>NZ_JAKREV010000015.1 GCF_022664465.1 Sphingomonas hankookensis
GTCATACAAGTGCTCGTATGACTGGTCGTAGAACCGAAAATTTCCCGCAACACCCGCGCCCTCGTCAAAGACGACAAGCATCCCGAAGGCTAAGACCACCGCAAGGCGGCCTACCGGCCACGCTTACGGTCACGTCAAGATGTGCGTGATTGCCCTGCATCGCCGCTGGAACGGCGAAGCCTGGGACTTTTCCGTCGTTCCAGAGCGATAGATCGAACGGCAGCTTCCGTCAGGATCAGATATTCATCGGTTGCCAGACCGACAGCGCAGAATGGCAAAAGGCGTGGCGATTAGACAACGGTGACTTTAAGCGCCCTTTAGAACGAGATATGCCATAGTTTTAGCTAGCCGCACCATCACACCAGCAGCTGGCGAGTGTAAACAGCGAACCTTTCGTTGACCTCATCGAACTCGGCTTCGCGTAGCACTTGCCTCCGCTGCACGCCATAGGATCGGATGTCTACATCGTCCGGCAGGCCCTGCGACGCCTCCTCGACGGCGACAATGACCTGCGCATCGGCCGGCGCCTGCTCGAAGATGAACTTCAGCATCTGCGGCAGGTGCACCGCGTCCTGGCCCTGCTGATTGGGGGCGTCGATCACAATGGGAAAGGCCGTAGCGGTCGCATACTGATAGCGGGTCCGCAGAAACGAGTAGTAGTATGCCAGCAGACCACGAGGTCCCTCGCTGCCACGCGCGGCCTGGATACGATGTATGGATTGCGCGCCGTCCTGCTCGAGCGCGACATCGAGGTCGAAGGCATATCTAGCGAGAAGCGCGCGGTAGAATTTCAGAATCTCTCCGCTCCGCTTGGAACTAGTGAGACTGGTCATTGTATCTCGATGCTTGTCAACGCGTTGGCGCGCATCAGCGGCATCGGCCGCCTTCTCACCAAGCGAACTGCGAAGGATCTTAGCAGCTTCGGTCTTGCCCGCGGCGATCACAACATCGTTGAACGACAGGGCCGCTCGCTCGACCGCAAGGATATGCTCAATCCGCCGCAGACTCATCTCAATGTCGTGCAGCTTAGTTTGTTTCTCTCGCTCGCCGTCCCTGACCCGAGCCAGCTTGATGTTGGCGGCGCCGATCGCCTCAGTCAGCACTCCCTCGTCCTGGATCAGCGCAAAGCGATCGGCGAGGTCGTTCGCATAACCCTGGCCGCAGGTCGGGCACTCAATCTCGTCGGCTAGCGCGGCAGCGACGTCGAACTCCTCGCGCATTTCGCGTAGCGCTCGTTCGAGCAGGCTCTTCTCAGCCTGAAGCAGGTGCGTTTCCTCGTGCAGTTCGGAGATGTCGCGGCGGAACTCGCGCTGCTGCGTGAGCAGCGTCTCGCTTTCCCGAACAAGGTCGTCAACCTCGGCGCGGAACTCTCCAATGTCGTAGGTGGGGCTGGCACCTTCATCAATCTGCTGGATTTGCTCGATGGCATCTCGCAGCGTTGAGACACTCGCCTCAAGTTCTGAAAGCGCAATGCGATCAACGGCGAGATTAGCGCGCGCTTCATAATAAGCGTCGGGCCTGAGCCCAGAATGATAGTCGGCCAAGGTGCGCGCGCTGTCGGGGAGGTAGAGATCCTGGAAGGATGACCAAGGCCGACTCCAGCCCATATCCTGATCGATGTAGAACGGCGCGAACATGTAGGACGGCGGCGGTACGACGATATCGCCGTCGCGATCGGTCATGATCAGCTTGAAACGGAAGAAACGCGCGAGCTGGGGACCCCATTCCTTCACCACCTGCTGGCCTGAGAACAGCAATTTTCGCTCGGCGTCGAACAAGGCGTGCATGCCCAGCGCCTTCACCGCAGTGTAGCGTTTGCCTTGGTATTCGAAGACCAATGCGCTCGAGACGTGCGCGGACCGCCATCGGCTATCAATCTTCTGCGGCAAGGCTCCCAGCGTCTCGTAGATGCTCTTCAGAATCGCTGATTTTCCGAAGCCGTTTCCACCTTGAATGACGATCCTTGACGCGTTCAAGGGCACCTTCAACGCGCGCTTCTCGGTCTGCGACAACAGGAAGAGTCCGACGAACTTTACGTTGGCCATGGCTAGCGTCTTTCAGCGATCGCAAGATGCGGCGCAGCCGCGTGAGATTGGGGCCCGTCATCCGAGCGATTCCATGGTCTCGACAAGGAGTGCGGCCTGGCCGGTATATGGTTCACCCACTGGGTCCGATATGCTGCCGGCGATCTTATAGGCGACCATTGTTCCGATGATCGTGTCGTCCATGAGGCTTGGGTGCTCGGTGAGCAACTCAGCCAGCGCTCGATGGAGATCGAGGGCAATCGCGTCGCCGCGTTCGCGGGCACGCCAATATTCGAGGCAGGAGAGCGACAAGCGGCGCAACGGGATGGTTTTCCATCCGTCGGCTATCAACTCGGTTTCGACGGTCGGCCACCACTCGGTCGGCGTTCGGCCGCGTCGCTTCATCTGCTCGACCAGCGCTCCGACGTCCGAAGCCGCAAGCCCCTTTTGCTTTTTCAGATCGGCTAACGTCTTAGCGCTGGAAGCGACGGTGCCGGTGCAACGCGAGATTTCGCTGAGCAGCGCCTGATAAAGCGGCTGGGCGGAAACTGCATATTCTGGCCCGATCGCGTTCGCGAACTCGGTGACCATGCCGAGCAAGGTCTGGCGGAAGCTCTGCATGTCGAGCGCGATGCGCTCATACACCAGGACCTCGGAGTGCCGTGGATCGATGTCGCCGGGGAAGTCGGCTTCGATCGCAGCGACTAGGACACCGTGATCGTCAGCCGATAACGCCGACAGCAATATCTCACCGTCGTCCGGCCCGGTCTTGCTGCCATCAAGATATTTGGCTTGCAGATGCTGGTTCGAGATGATCGCCGCCTTGCGGACCAGCACCCCGAATTCATGCAGATTGTGATAGATTTTGCCGACGATGGATTTGGGCAGATCGCCTTTGGCCGGCCTGCTTGCCAGCCGGGTCGGCGTCCAAGCCGAACTTGCGCGTGACTTCATCTGATAAAAACAAATCGCAGCGTCGTCGCCGTCCCCCGTCAGGAAGATCAGGTCGTCAAAGAAGTCAAAATAGGCGACGAAGCCTTCGCCGTTTTGATATGCATCGAGGATGCGCGCCATCGACGCGTGCATTTGAAAATCGAAAGCGCGCGAGGCCGCTGAACCTCCTTGTTCACGCGGTTTTTTTGCAATCAGAGCCTTGGATGCCATCGAAATTGCTGCCCCCGGAGGTTAGGATGCCATGTGGCTATACCTTTGCAACCAGGAATATCGCCCTGGGAGCCGTTCCGGGTCCCGAACTGAGCGGATGACCGCACACGTAACGCTTTCCAAACCGCGACGGCGCAAGGTTGATAGACGAGTTTGCGGCCGCAGAACCCGCGCCGATGGGTAGCCGCTGCGCGTGACGGATTCGGAGAAGCGTGCTGGCGCAGGCCTTCGAACGGCTCGAGTTGGTCGCTAACTGCCAGCAGTCAAAACAATTTCCTGCCCCCGAACCACGTCTCTCAACGACTGCTTCAGCGCATCTGTCTATATGCCGATACCATCGGCGCCGACATGACGTCCGGCACCGAGTCTCGGAACGGTCCGGCCACAGGATGCCTTGGTCGACGCCGGTTTCGTCCTCAATGGCAATTAAGAGTTCGCCCTCGGCGCTGCCGGGCTTCTGCCGGACGAGGATCTCGCCCGCCACGTCGACGTGCAGTCCGTCCCTGATGGTGGCGACGTCCGCGCATGGTCGCGCGCGGCAGCGGTCAGCTCCTCCAGCAGAGAGGACATCGGATGGGTGCGCAGCGGGAACTGAGTGGTGCGGTAGTCCTCGACCACCTCCCGCCCTGCGGTCATCGGCGCAAGTTGGACGAAAGGCTCGACGCCCTCCGGGCTGAAGCCATCTGCGGTTTCATCGCACGTGTTTGGAAGCATACCGGGAGGCGATTCGATCGCGTGATCCCGGATTAGACAGGGGTCGCTGGAGCAATTCAGCTGCGCCTTTTACAGTTGCCATGCGCCGCTCGACGGCTAAGTTCCAATCTGGCTCGCGGACAGATTTTTTGTCGCGTTTCGCGACACGTGAAAAGAATGTGCGGGAGAATTGCTCCTGCGGTCCATATGGGCAATCTCTGAGGGCCTTACGCCTGCGAAGGAGTGTCCGCGAGCCGATGGACTGATGGGCGGGGACCGTGAAGAGGATCGACGACCTGAAGATGGCGACATCGCTTACCGATGTCGCACTGCTGCTGGGATTCCATCCTAAGGCCTTCGCATGGGTGATTTACAAGCAGCAGCCCAGATACACCGTGTTCGAGATTCCCAAGTCGCGGGGCGGAACCCGGACGATCAAGGCGCCGGAGCCGAAGCTCAAGAACGTTCAGGCTAGGCTGGCGGAACTGCTCCAGGACTGCATTGCCGACATCAACGAGGCGCGATCGCAGAAGGAGAAGCTGTCGCACGGCTTTCGACGCGGTCACTCGATTATAACCAACGCCTATCAGCATCGTAGCCGTCGCTTCGTTCTCAACGTCGACCTCGCCGACTTCTTTGGGACCATTAATTTTGGACGGGTGCGCGGTTTTCTGATGACTAACAAGCACTTCGCGCTCCACGAGCGCGTTGCGACGGTCCTCGCGCACATCGTGTGCTATGAAAACAGTCTGCCTCAGGGAGCGCCAACGTCCCCAGTCGTCTCGAACCTCATCGCGCACATCCTCGACGTGCGGCTGGCCAAGCTCGCCCGACGCTTCGGGTTGCACTACACTCGCTACGCCGATGACCTGACGTTCTCGACCAACGGCCGCACCTTCCCGGAAGAGGTCGCCGCAATAGATGCAGACGGGCAGTGGATCGCCGGCCCCACACTGAAAGGCGCGATTCAAAGAGCCGGCTTTGAGCTCAACCCCGTCAAGACTAGGATGCAGCTGCGGCAGTCACGGCAGGACGTTACCGGACTTATTGTAAACGAGAAGGTCAACATCCGATCGGAATACTATCGCGATACGCGTGCTAAATGCCACCGGTTGTTCAAGACCGGCAAGTATCAGATCAAACAGACAATCCGTAAGGACGACGGCTCAACGATTGTTGAGGATGCCGATGGGGCGCTCGATCAGATGGAAGGCGTGCTGAGCTTCATCGACAGCGTCAAGCGGCACAAGCAGGTCGTCGAGCGCGACCACAAGCTCTCAGGCGTCGAGCAAATCTACAGAGCTTTCTTGCTCTATCGACACTTCTATGCGCCGTCGATGCCAACGATCCTATGCGAGGGTAAGACGGACAACATCTACGTCCGGTGCGCGATCCAGGCTTTCGCCGACGACTACGCGAAGCTGGCCGACAAGAAGGGCGAAGCGGTCTCGGTCAAGGTAAAACTGTTCAACTATTCCGACCACACGAAGCGTCTGCTCGGCATCGCCGGGGGTTCGGGTCACTTCAACAACCTGATCAAGGACTACCGCAAGAATCTGAAGCCGTTCACCGCGCCTTATGCGGAGCGGTTTCCGGTGATCCTCTTAATTGACAACGACGCTGGTGCCGACGGCATTTACAAGGTCGTGCGAGCCATCACGAAGGGCACATGCGATGGAAAGGATCCGTTCTACTTCATCGGAGACAACCTTTATGTCGTCCCGACCCCTCTGACCGACACGGGGGCTGCGACGATGATCGAGGACTTCCTTCCTTCGAAATGGCGCGACGAGAAGCTGGGAGGAAAGACGCTCAATCTCGGCAAGGATATCGACATTACGAAGGAGTACGGAAAGAGCCTTTTCGCCGAGTACGTGATCAAGAAGAACCGGAAGATTGTCGAATTCGACGCGATGCGCGCCATCCTCGATCGCATCGTGACGGTGATCGACGACTACGCGGCGATGATGGCTGCAGGATCATAGCCTCACTGCTTGGACGTCAGCCGAGCGGCCGGTGCAGCGCAGGTGGGCGCCGGCCTCCTTCAGCCGCTCGTCCCAGCCGCGCCGCGCGAAGCGCCACCACAGCGCGTGCGGCTGGAGGACGCCACCTGTCTGAACAAACGTCCGCTTATCTCAGGCTGCAGCTCCGAGGAGGCCCGTCCCGTCTCTACCAGGAAGCGGCCGCATGAGCTCCTGCCCCGCCATCTGAACGAACGGCCGTCTACAACAATCGCTGCTCGATAGCGGACAGGCCGCTTTCACCAAGAAACGCACGTACGGTCCCGCCAAAGTTCCGGATCATTTCCTGCTGAGGGTTCCAACAATAGCGGCAGCGTACTGCTTGCTTACGCCAGCCAGTTATCCGAATCGCAAGCGTGTGGTCTGAGCAGTCCCTATTGGGCAATCTAGCGCTATGGCCTTACCGGACTTGCTGTTTCCCGAGCAGGCACTGACGGGTTTGGGAACTAGCCAGAATAGGGGGTAATTGCCTGCCGCGACAAAAGCGATTAGCTTCGTCTGGTGAGCACTGTGTTGTCCATCCTGCGAAAGATCGTTGCTTTCCTGCTTGGGAAGCTGATGATCCTGTGGGACGGTACCGTTCGGAACCTGCTGACCGTCGAGCAGGTGCGGGCCTGGGATTTCGCTGTCCGTTTTCCTGTGCAACCGCATGCCGGCCTGGTGCTTCGCCCGGTCCAAGGTTGGGTCGCTCCGTAAGTCGATCGTCTTTCCCGACGACCTTCGACGAACGGAGCATTCATGAAAATTCTTCAATTCGCGCTCGGCCTGATCGAGCGCCATGCCGACCGGTTCGGGTTCAGACCCGAACTGACCGACGACATCGCTGCGCGCTATGCCGCTGAGATCGACGAAACCACCGAGATGGTGGAAAAGCTGTTCGAACGTCGCGCCGGCTTTGCGACCCATGTCACGGGGGTGTGCGACGAGAACCGCCTCGGCGATCCGCGCCTGCGCACGACCTACCCCGACGAGCGCCGCCGGGCGCTGACCAACCGCCTGCTGCGCTATGATGATGGGCTGGCCGACCTGCTGCCCCAGGTCTTCGAACTCGCGATCAAGCGCGAACTGGCGCAGGTCGAACTCTCCGAGGAACGCCGGCGGGACCGCGAGTATCGTGACGCCGATCATCTGCGTGAGGAACTCGACCTGTATGTCGAGGTCGTCGACACGATCGATGCGCTGTACCACGACTATAAGGTGACGCGGCGGCACTATGCCTGCCTGTCCGACGAGCAGCATCGCGATATTGCCGCGATCATCCTGCGTCAGCCCGCATCCGCAATCCCCATCAAACAGCGTCGGCCGCGAAGGGGGAAGCGCAATGGCTGACTTCTTCATGAAGCTGACGCCCGAGGAGCGTCGGCTGTTCGGCGAGCTGATGGCGATGCGCGATGCCCATGACCGGATGCTCAAGACCGCCGACGAGGTCGCTACCGACCTCATCAAGCGCTTCGTCACTCGGCACGGCAAGCTCGCGGACACGGTCGCCCATCGCCTCGGCGGGCAACCGCCCTATGGGCGGGGCGACGTCCTGCTCGATCTGTTGCGGGCGCTCACCGGGCCGCATCCGCTTCCGCAGGCATGGATCGAGGCGAAGGCGAACGGCGGCTTCGACATCGCCTTCTACCGGGCCAAGCGCAAGCGCGATGAGGAACGCTCGACCGGTTCGGCCGGCGTGTTCCTGCCGCGGATGGTCGCGCAGCACCGCGACGGGGTGAACCGCGTCCGCGTTTCCCCCGCCGGCAACGCCGCGCTCTATACCGAAGCGGCGATGATGACGACGGCGATGGTGCACCGTGACCTGCAGCAGGCGGTCTGCGCCAGGCAGGCGCTCGGCCCTGCCTGGGTCGTCGGGCTCGCGGTCCATCCATTACCGTCGCAGACCAGGCGGCAGATGGATGCCATGGCCGACAATCCAGCGTATGTCGCAGCACTTGGTCAGGCAGTCGCCGAGGTGACCGCGAAGTTCGCCACGCCGGACCTCGTGGAGCGGACCAATGAAGACATCACACACAGTCTTCCGCGCGGTGCCGATATCGAGACGTTCTTCATCGGCCATGATGAACGCCAGCTCGCCGATACGATCGACGCGCTGGTGGCCGCGACCGAGCAGGCGGCCTTGAGCGGTCATGTCTTCTCGCCGCGGATCGATGAAGCGGTCGAGCGACTGCTCGCCGCTGCCCGGCAGCAGCGCGGCAAAGAGCATGACAAGGACGAGGAGGCCGCCATCGAACGACAGGCCGAGGCCGCGACCCGCTATCTCGACACGCCCGTCGATCCTGACGAGGACCTGACCGAGCATCATGCACGGCTGCGACTGCTGCTGCCCGAACTCATGTCGAACCGGACGCGTCTTGAGCGTGGTGCACATATCGTGCGCAGTGTGAACTGCACTGTCCGAGCAGGCGTGTACGGCGAATCGTCGATGACCGGAGACGCGCGGATCGATGCCATCCTCACCGGAATTGCCGACCGCATCGAATGGCATGCGATGACCGTCGGTCCCCCGCCGCCGGGCACGCCGCTCGAGCATCTGCCGATCTTTGCGTCCGCGGCCATCGCGGCGTTCATGACCGGCCATCCGAACTGGAAGGCGCGCCAACAGTGGCACGACGCCGGGCTGCTGCCAGCGACAGTCGAACCCGTCGGCGACATCGCTCCCCTCGTGAGGGCTGCATTCAACGGCGGGCTTGCCGCAGTCGACCTCGAGGCGATGCACCGGACCTTCGGCTGAACGATCCGCCCGCCTTCAATGACGGTCAGGTGGCCAATAGTTGCCTGACCGTCATCGCCTACGCCTCACCAGGGCTTCGTCCTGCCTAACATCGGCCGCCGGTCGGCTAACCTACGCTTCGCTGCGGCTAACGTCGGCCTGTTTTCAACCTAACATGGAGGAAACCGTGTGCGCCTCGAACAGGCTCACACGGAATCGGGCGCAATACCGTAAAAGTGGAGCAGCCACTTTTACCTTGCTCTCACGCGCACGCGCACGCGCGCGAGCCAGGCGAGGGGCAGACGCACCCCCTCGCCTGGCCGGTCGGGTCGCTTCCAGGCGACCCGACCGGATCTGGTGGCGCGTCGGCCGCGCCAGGTCCTCCACCGCGCTTCGACGCGGCTCCGGAAGGCGGCAGCGCGGATGCGCTGAAGGCGGACCGACATCGTCGGTCCTTGCGGGAAGGCTGTCCGGTCTCGGTCGAGCCCTGGAAATGACGTGAAAGGTCGAAGGGGCTTGTCGCTGGCTGGAACGGCCACGCGACCACATCAGGCAAAGGTCCGCTTCCTCCATGAACATGCTCTCTGTCCGCCGCCTCGAGGCGGCCGGGCCCTTCGATCTCGTGCTCGCAGCCCTGGGCATCGACGATGGCCCCGACTTCGTCTCGCCAGCAGGATTGCCTGCAGTCTCGATCCATGTGCCCGCGCGCGATGCAATCATTGCACTTACCCATGCCGGGGCGCCGTTCTACCGTGACGGGGTCGAGGCCGCAGCCATGGCCTATGCGGCCGATGTCGTGCTGCTGCGCCGGTACGTTCACGACGACCTTCCGGTGGTGCGAGCCGATATCGCGCTGGCCGCGCCGCGCTGGGCCGCCTGGGTCGAGCACGACCTTACGCTGTGGATGAAGGCCGACGCGCTTTGGCTGGTCCCGCATGGCTTTGGTCCCAGCGTCGAGATCGGTACCGCGGGCTTTACGGTCACGCTGCTGCCGCCCTACGACACGCTCGGCGAGCGCGCCGCCGGGATCGAGCGTGCCGCACGAGCCTGTGCGTCGCCCCGCCGCCGGGCGGTGACGAACTGATGGTGTCGCCGTTCCGGATCAATCCAGACGTGGCCCCCAGTGACAACGATCCGCACAGCTGGCTGCCGCTGATCGGTCATCCGCCGGGAGAGGTAGGTCCCGGCGGGATCAAGGTGATGTGGGGCGTGCTGCGCCCTACCTTCGGGGGCTATCGCCCGTCGCTCGCCCGGTTCGCGGTGGCCAAGCTCATGGTCGCGGCACCGCCGGACACTTCGCCCTGGACGGTTACCGCCCACCGGCACGAAGTGCTGCTGCCAGCGCATGCCGGTGACCATCTGCTCGATCCGAGGAACCTGATCGAACTGGCCGAACGCAGCCAGCTCGCCGATGCCAAGGCGCAGGCGGCCTATATCACGCTGACCTCCGCGCCCGTCGCGCTGCACGCGCAGTATGAGGTGGCACGCTTGCTTGGACGGTGGCTCGTCGAACGCTTCGATATCGCGGTGCTGCTGGTCCAGCATGTCCCGGCACGAAGCGGCGGCACGGCAGCACCGCATGTCCACATGATCATACCCGGACCGCGCGTGCTCACCCCCTACTCGCTCTTTGGCAGACCGGTGGCCGAACTCGCCCGCGACAAGGGACGTGAGCTGGTCCTCGAACGTCTCGCCACGATCGTCGGAGCAGATGGCTGACAGGATGTGCCGGGCATGACGCGTGCGCGTGCCCGGAAGCTGCATTGGAGAGGACGGCAGACCCTTCCAGGTAAAAGGAAAATCCCGAATGACACCGAACACGATGCGCGCCGCTGCCGAGGCGCGCGCGCTGATGCTGACGCTTGCACTTGTTGCACGTATGGACTGGCGGCTCGGCCCGGGTCCGTTACTGCCGCAGGCCTTCGCCCAATATCTCTACGTTCCCGATCCACAGATGTTGCTGGTACCGACCACCTCGGGTCTCGATTTCGCGATCCGCCAGGTCGCTCCGGTCGTTCGTGAAACACGCTCCGATGCGCTCATCGTCTCACGACCGACCGAGGGGAACATCAGCTTCGCACTGGCGATCTGGGCGAGCGGCGAGACGGCGTGGACCTGGCCCCTGGCGCTCTGGTGCGGGACGGGTTCCGACACCTGGCTGGTTCCGCCTCCGCTGGCCGACGAGCCGCTCGGCTTTCGCCTGCGCAACGCGCTGCATTACGCCGGGCAAGTTCCCTGGTCCGATCCGCAAACGCGGATGGAGGGCTATGTTCGGGCACAGGCATGGATGGCCGGTGCGATGCCTGACCAGGAGCCAGTTGCGCGGATATGATCTGTCAGGCGGCACCCTCTTACTGCCGGTCGGGGCGGGGTGTCGGGCCGTTGCCTTCAACCCAGTCGTCGAAGTGCCGTCTGGTAAGAAAATACCGCCAGACCAGTGCCGATACGATCCGGGGATCCCAGAGGTCTACATCGCCGAGTAACCCGTTCTCGAGGCGCGACAGCGTCGACACACTGATCTTCATCGCCTCCGCCATGTCCTTCGACGTGTGCCTGAACGAGCGCCGTAGTTCGCGAACACGCGGACCCATCGCATCCGAAAGCACGGTCGCTCGGGTATCCCATCCCGGCACGAGCGTACCCCGATCAAGCCCGAGTGCCCGCTCGATCCGCAAGATCTTGTCGGCCGACACTCCCTCTCCCCGCTCGAGCCGCTGCACCGTGCGCAGCGAGACACCCGCGCTGGCTGCAAGCTCCGCCTTGCTCAAACCGCGCGTCTCCCGCGCGGCCGTTACCTTGAGATGCAGGTCGTCCGGTCGGGCGGCACGCGGCGTAAGGTTATTTCTGGGGGCCATGCGACAGTTTTGCCCAACCTACTGCCATGCGCAAGCTCCCCGGACTAGCATCCGTAAGCAGGGGGCGGATTGCTCACCAATCACGATCGGGAATGGGAACGACCATGGGGCAGGCAGCAAGTATCATCGGCGAATGCGTTACGTCCGACAGGGGCAGGACGACGTGGACCTGTGTCCGCGGCCATAGCAGTGGCACCACCGTCGCGGGCGGTAACATCGGCGCGCGCAACTGCCCGCGACCGGAGCAATCCGGTGCGATGACCGGCAACCCGAAGTCGGGTTACGACGTCGTCGGTAGCTGTACCCTGTCGAGTGCGTATCGGCACACCGCTACAAGCTGCTCTGTCACCCCTTGGGCAGCCAATGATCAGCTGGATGTCCCCAGCTTCTTTCGTCACCGCTACTTCAGCCCGGGTTGTCGTACCGCGAACAACGACAACCACGACCGTAGCGACGAGCTTGATCAATTCTACACGAAGCGCAGCGTTGCTTCGGTCCTCTACAGCGTCTTTCGAATGTTCTGCGATCCCCAGCACTACCAGATGATCGATCCGAGCGCCGGCGATGGGGCGTTTTATTCGCTCCTTCCATTCGGCCGGCTCGGCATCGATCTCGACCCGAAATATCCGGGCGTTTTTGCTGCGGATTTCCTCGATCGGGACCTGTCCTCACGGCTTGATCGAGGTAAGCCGGTCGCGGTCATCGGCAACCCGCCATTCGGGCACGCCGCGAACCTGGCCGTCAAATTCTTCAAACATGCCGCGCACTGCGCCGATGTCGAATTCATCGCATTCATCCTGCCGCTCTCAGTCCGCAAAATCGGGATCCAGAATCGCCTCGACCACAACTTTCACCTCGTGTGCGACATACCCGTGCCGAAGAATGCCTACACGTATCGCGGGGAGGATCACGACGTACCCACCGTCTTCCAGATCTGGGAGCGCAAGGCGACGCCCCGTGCGGCCCGCATCCTGCCAACGACCCATCCGGATTTCTGCTTCACCAGCCAGGCGAACGCCGACTTCGCGATCCGGCGCAACGGCTATCATGCCGGTCGCGTGTGCGACACCGACATGGCGAAGTCGAAGGGCTATCACTTCATTCGTGGACGGGTGCGCAACAGAATGGCGCGTCTCGACTTCTCGCCCTTCTACCAGAATGTTTCGGGCCCGCGCAGCCTCTCCCAGGGAGAGATCGTGCTGGCCTACGCCAATGTTTTCGGGACCGGCGCAAGACGGTCGGGCAAAGGCGCAACGGGCCGTTAAGGTCCGCGCGATGTCGTGACGGATCGGCGACCAACTCGCGATGAGTCACATCGGAACATCGAACGGCGACAACAAGTCGGTTCTGTTGGGCCGTCGCATAAGCGACGGTTGAAGAGGACTTCGTAAGCTCGAGTGAATGCAATCCGAAGGATGAAATCAAGAGCGGCGAAGGCCGATTGTATGGAGCCCCGAACAGCTGTCAAGACGAGTTCGTCGTTAACGGCAGGACGGGGGTTTCGGGCACGAACAACGTGCCCGCGTCGCTAGCAGGCGACGATGCGCAAGCGGTCGGAGCGGTACTCTCGAAGGTCATTCGACGGATGAAATTCGGCAGCGGCTGCCAACGCCGAGCTTACGCCAAGGATGCTACCATGTTTCTTCAGACGATCGATATGCACGACCGCCATCAGGTGCTCATCGATGACCGCACCAGCTTGTACCTGCTCTTTGCGGATACGCACGAGGTCGGGCTTGGCCGGCCGTTCACGCCGCACTGGGTAGCGGAGATGGCGGACAGGCGGACGCTCGAAGCGGCGACCCGCTGGTTCGCCCGGCGCCGCGACCGCTGGCAGGCGTGGGGCGCGCTTGCCCGAGCCGTCGGCCATGCGACGTTCGACCGGCACATGAGGGCGCTCATCGCCGCCGACCCGTTCGAGAACGTGGTCGCAACGTTCGTGCACATCGCCGACGACCCTTGCGAGATCCTGCTCGGCGAGGTGCTCGAAGGCCCGCACGGTACGCGGCAAGAAGTGCTGTATCGGCACCGCTTCAAACACGCCGCCGCACGGCGTCGCTTCTGCACCTGGTTCGATGCTGATCGCAACTTCGAACGGATCGATGCCATCGTGGCGCTCGGGTACGAGAAGGGCGCCGTTGCCGTAGCAGCAGCCATCGACGACATCGCGAGCGAGGAGGCAGTGGCTGACGTCAACGTGAATCGTGCACGGCGCTGCTAACGATTCACAGAGCTCTGGGAGAAGGCAACCGATGCACGTCGGTTGCCTTTCGCTGCCTATATGACGAAATCGCAGAGATCTGCTGCAGCTGACTAAAGATAGCCGCTTTTCCAGAATTTAGTCAGTTCATCGATGGACGCGAACTGCAGTATTTCGGCCAGTCCCTGGTTGACCAGTTCCGTTGCGCGCCCTTCGGCGTCGTGACTTGCGAGTGCCTGACTGCGTTCCGATCCCCGCTCGAAGCGGGACAACGTAGCAGCACTCACGCCAGCAGCCATCGCCACCTCTGCCAATGTGAGGTCAAGCGCCTTCCGACGGTCGCGGAGGAAGGTGCTTGATGGGTGCAGGTGGATGGCATCGGTTTCGCGAATATCCAGACTAAGTTCGGCCCGATCGAAGCCGAGGACGTCGCAGAGCCGCATCGCGGTATCGCCGAACGGCATCCGACCGTGCTCGATCCGGTAGATGCTCTCCCGTGCGACCTTGGCCTCCCTCGCAAGTCGAGCCTGCGTCCAGCCACGCTGACGGCGCGCTACTCGTAGCCGATTGCCGACGATGGAAGCCGGATTATCCTGCATGGAGGGAAAAATGAGACGTTCTTGCACTCCGCACAAGCTAAATGTTGTTGATCAATGGTGTGAGATGCACCGAACCCTTGATTGGCAACACGGCCACGCTGCGATTGAACGATGGCGAGCGGCAGCTCGTCGGCGAGGCGATTTTGGTGCGCCTGCTCGCTCGCCAAGCTGCCGCCGAGCACTTCGAGGCATCACGCGTCAATCGCGATCGGCGCTGACATGACCCCTAGATTGTCAGCGCGCGTCCTGAGGACAGCGATCTACGCGCGTCACAGCAGCGATAAGCAGAACCCACAATCCAGCGCAGACCAAGCAGCCGCCTGCGCGGCGTTAGTGGAACGGCTTGGTGGGATCGTGGTCGCCACCTACGCCGACCCGGAGGTTTCGGGCTACCGGCGCGACCGGCCAGGCTTGATGAACCTGCTAGCCGAAGTGCGCGCGGGCAGGATCGATATGGTAGTCTGCGAGGCTCTGGACCGTATCGCACGGGATGGCGAGGATATCAGCTGGCTGGGCAAGAAGCTTCGCTTCGACCATGTGAGGCTGGTCACGTCGATGGAGGGCGAGATCGACGAGATCAAGCTTGCCGTGGCTGGCCTGCTTGGCTCGATGTTCCTCGCCAACCTGCGCCACAAGACCTTTCGCGGCATGCAGGCAGCGGTGCTGGCCGGGCGCCTCGCCGGTGGTCGCGCCTATGGCTACCGGCGAGCAAACAAGCAGGATGGTGCGCCAGGGGTTATGGAGATCGTGCCTGAGCAGGCCAAGATTGTGCGCTGGATCATGGAGCAGTTCGCCGCTGGGCGCTCATCCATTTCACTCGCCACCGAGTTGAACAAGCGCGGGATTCCCGGCCCGCGCGGTGGTCAGTGGAACGCCTCCACGATCCGCGGTGACCCCAGGAAGCAGGTCGGCATCCTCAACAACCCACTGTATCGCGGGAAGCTGGTATGGGGACGCCGCGAGTGGCGCAAGGATCCGGACTCGGACAGGCGCGAGCGCCGGTACCGCGTAAGGGATCAGTCCGAATGGATCGAGGTAGCGGTGCCCGACCTGGCCATCATCGACCAGAGCCTTGCGGCTGCTGTGGACCGGGAATTGCGTGCGCGTAGCACGCCGTCGGCGGTCAAGCGCGGTAACGGTAAGCGGGAGCGGCATCTGCTTTCCGGTCTCATCAAGTGCGGAATATGCGGCTCCAACTTCACAATTTCGGGCAAGGACTATTATCGCTGCGCCGGCGCAAAAGAGCGCGGCACGTGTACCAGCAGGTCAAGCGTTCGTGTGGCTCCGCTGGAGGAAGGCGTCCTTGCGGCGCTGCAGACGCAACTGCTCACGGCCGACATGGCAGAGCTGTTCATCACGGAGTTCAAACGCGAGCTGGAGCGCCTAAATAAGGCTAGCGACGAGACCGACCGTGAGAGCACGCGCCATCTGCAAACCATCGACGCCGAACTGGCGACACTGTCGGAAAATCTGCTTGCGGGCGTCGTCGGTCCGACCATCATGGCGATGATCTCCACGCGCGAAAAAGAACGCGCAGCGCTTATCGCGCGCCTTGCAGCAAGCGCAAAGCCGACCAAAGCGGAGATCCTCCCCCACCCCGTGCTCATTCGGCGCTTCGAGGAAAAGGTCGCCCGACTGCGCGAAGCACTGAATGATAAGGCGGTTCGCGGTGAGGCGGTAACGACAATTCGGAGCCTGGTGCGGAGCATCACGATCCACTCCGAGCCCGGTGGTGCCATCAGTGCAGATGTCGAGGCATCGGCGGATGTGCTGCTGCGCTACGCGCAGGACGCAGAAAGCCCCCTTCGCCGGGGCGTTGGGGGTTGTTCTGTAGTGGTGGTTGCGGGGACAGGATTTGAACCTGTGACCTTCAGGTTATGAGCCTGACGAGCTACCGGGCTGCTCCACCCCGCGCCACCTGGGACGTCCTAATTGGACGTAGGGGTTGAGCATTGTGAATGGGT
>NZ_JAKREV010000016.1 GCF_022664465.1 Sphingomonas hankookensis
TACAATATGGTGGTTGTAATAAGACATATGAGCCGACTTAGCTTTAAACGATACCGAACCACCTTGAATGGCTCAGACCGCAAGCCGCCGCCCACATGTCCCTTCATCTCATCAACTATGTAAAAGATCGGACAAAGAAACCGGCGTCGCTTCGCTACCCCTTTTTTTAGGAGGGGCGGTTCGCGTCGCCTGCGTTTCGCTGTCCCGGTGAAGCGTTCCTAGTGGCTCGCCCCGTCCGGTGAACAGGCCTCTACGGGTGATCCCGGAAACCGTCAACGGCTTTTTGCAATTTTGTTTCGAGAAAGTTGCAGATTGGCGGAAATCCGCGGGTTTACGTCCCCTCAATCGGTAGGGTTACAAGGTGGTCCAATGGAAACCCCTGCCGAATCAGCCCCTCACGCCCCCGAATCGCTCCAGAATCAGGTGCGGCGCGCCGTCATCTGGCGTTCGGGCAGCCAGATCGTCGGCCAGATCGTGTCATGGGCGTCGACCTTTCTCGTCATCCGGCTGCTGACGCCGGGCGATTACGGGATGGTGGCGATGACCGGGGTGGTCCTGCTGCTGCTCAACATGCTCAACGGCCACGGGCTCGCCAACGCGCTGATCCAGCATGGCGAGGTGACGCGGCATCAGCAGCGGCAGGTGTTCGGGATGTTGTTGTTGCTCAACCTGCTGCTGGGCGGATTGCAGTTCCTGCTCGCCCCCCTTGCCGCCGCCTATTATCGCGAGCCGTTCGTCGCCGACCTGCTGCGGGTGCAGGCGCTGCTCTATATCACCACGCCGTTCAGCTCGTTCGCTTACGCGCTGCTGGCGCGCCGGATGGACTTTCACCGGCAGGCGCAGGTCAATCTGCTGTCCTCGCTGTTCGGCGCGCTTGCCGCGATCGGCGGTGCCTATGCCGGGCTGGAGGTGTGGACGCTGGTGCTGGCCCCGGCAGTGCTGTTCGCTACCCGCGCGATCGGGCTGATGATCGCGGCGCGTGCATGGATGTGGCCGAGCTTCGACTTTCGCGGCGCGGGGCATCTGGCGCGCTATGGCGGCGTCGTCGCCGGCGCCAGCCTATTGAGCTTCGCACAAAGTCAGGCGGACATCCTCGTCGCCGGACGCTTCTTCGATGCGCATGCCGTCGGCGTCTATACCACCGCGCTGTTCCTTACCCAGATCTTCACCAACAAGGTCGTGCCGCCGATCAACGAGGTCGCCTTCTCCGCCTATGCCCGGATGCGCGACGATCCGGCAGCAGTGGCGCAGGGATTCGTGCGATCGGTGCGGGTGCTGATGCTGATCGCGGTGCCGTTCTTCATCGGGCTGGCGGTGACGGCCGGGCCGGCGGTGGCGATCGCACTGGGCCCGAAATGGGCGGAAGCCGCGCCACTGGTCGTGCTGCTCGGCCTCGCCATGCCGTTCATGACGTTGCAGGCGCTGTTTCCTCCGGCGGTCGATGCGCTGGGCAAGCCTGGCACGACCGCCGGTACCACCGCGATCGGAGCGGTGGTCCTGCCGGTCGCGTTCCTGATCGGCGCGCGGTTCGGGATCGAAGGGGTGGCGGGCGCGTGGATCGTCGCGCATCCGCTGCTGCTGGCGATCGTCGCCGCGCGGGCACTGCCGGTGATCGGGCTGTCGGCAGGCGCCTTCCTGCGCGCGGTCGCCCCGGCGTTCGGGGCGGGAGCGGCGATGGCGGGGGCGGTGACGCTGGCTGCCCATGCCGCCGGCCCGTTGTCGCCGATCGCGATGCTGGCGCTGTCGGCGGCGGTCGGCGGCGTGGTCTATGTCGGGTCGCTCTGGCTGTTCGCCCGCAGCGCCGTGCTCGACGCGTGGGCGATGCTGCGAAAGTCCTAGAGCGGTTTCCGATCAGGTTGGATTACCGACACGGTGGCGATTTCGGTTCGGGACAAGGCGCGAGGAGGGCGCGATGCAGCAGCATCGTGACCGACGAGCAACGCGGTCCCGGATCGAAATCGCCCCGCCGCGCCAGCGGTCGCCCGTAGGGCGATGACGGTGGTTCAACCTGGTCGGAAACCGCTCTAACCCAGCCGATCGATCGCGGTGCGCGTCGCCGACAGATAGGCATCGCCGTGGAAGCGATAGGTGCCGATGAAGTGGATGAACGCGGGATCGGTCGGGAAGCGCGCCCGGCCGAACAGCGCCGCGTTCCAGAAGTTCAGATAGCGATCATAGGGCAGCAACATCGAGTCGCGGCCGTTGGCGACGACGAAGTTCGACGTCACCTGCTCGCTGCCCCAGCGCGACCAGCTCGCCCGCCCGATCGCATCGTCCATCGCCAGCGAAAAGCCTTCGGCCAGCGCCCGCCCCGGCCCGCCCGGCGCGAAGCCGGCAAAGCCCGAACAGCCGCGGACATAATGGAGCGTGGCGTGCCCCGGAATCGCGACCGATCCGATCGCCGCTTCCGCCGCGTCCTGCACATGCAGCTTCGGATCGCGCGGGTCGACGCCTGCCCGGTCGCGAGCGATGTCCGACGCCGCGCGGATCTCGGCGCTCGCCTCGCCGCGCAGGGTGAAGTCGCGGCCGGCATCGATCGCCGCGCGCACCTCGGTCAGGTCGCGCAAGGTCACCGTGTCCGAATCGACCTGGATCACATACGCCTCGGCGCGCAGGTCGAGGATCGTTAGCAGTCGCTCCCACGTCCCCCCGCGCGGACACGGACCGGTATCGACCTCGCGAATCGCGACGATGCGCGGGTCGTTCAAATGATGCGCCAGCACCTGATGGTCGGCGGCGGTCAGCGTGCCGTCGTCGAGGATCACCACCCGCCCGCGTCCCAGTTGCTGGCGCAGCGACTTCACCGCGACCAGACAGGGGAGCAGCACCGCCGTCCCGATCATCGAGAACAGGATGACGCCGTCGTCGCTGACCGGGATCGGCGGCGTCGCCAGCACCCGCCGCGCCAGTCGCCGGTGCAGCCACTGCTTGACGTGCCAGTTGAGATGTTCGGCGATCGAGGGCGAAGACATGGGCATGCTGTATCGCGCCGGCCTTAACCGCCGGTCAACACCGCCCTCACGCCTGCTGGATATAGTCGCGCATCGCCCGTGCCTCCGCCTCGATCCCGTCGATGCGGTGCTTGACCAGATCGCCGATCGAGACGAACCCGACCAGCCGCTCGCCCTCGACCACCGGCAGATGGCGGATGCGCCGCTGCGTCATCAGCGACAGCGCGCCCAGCACCGACCCTTCGGGCGTCACGGTGATCGCCGGGCTGGTCATCCGCTCGCCTACGCCCATGTCGAGCGCACCCGCGCCGACCTCGACCAGCGCATGGATCATGTCGCGTTCCGAAAAGATGCCGGCGACCTGGCCGTTGACCAGCACCGGCACCGCGCCGATCCGATGCTGCGCCAACAGCGCCACCACGTCGCGCACCGGCGTATCGGCACCCACCGACACCACGTCGCGCCCGCCCGAAATCGTTGCGATCGTCATCGCCCTCTCCTGTCCCCGGCACGGGCAGTCCGGCCCACCCGCGTCCGTGCTTGAGAATTCCACGCTTCGCGCCCATTGAACAGCCATGGCGAACGACCTCGACGATCCCGATTATGCCGCGTTCGCCTGGGCGCGCTTTCGCTGGATGCTGAAGATCATGGCCGGCGTGTCGGTGGTCGCGGCGCTGGTGGCGCTGGCCGGCATCTGGTGGTGGGTCGGGTCGATGCACTGGGTCACCGCCGCGGCGACGCTGGGCGGAGTCGGCGGATCGGTGATGCTGGGCGGCGCGCTGATGGCGCTGGTGTTCCTGAGCAACGGATCGGGCCATGACGCCGCGGTCGATGCGTTCAACGCCGATCGCGATCCGGGGCGGGACAAGCGGGGGTAAGGGGACGCAGGAGCCTTGTGTCCGCTGCAATCTCTTCGTCACTCCCGCGAAGGCGGGAGTCCATAGGCGCCGACGTTCCCCCTCCTGCCGAACCGCCAGCAGCTATGGATCCCGCCTGCGCGGGAATGACGAGCGTCAGGGAGGACCCCGCCTACCCCACACGTCACCCCGGGCCTGACCCGGGGTGACGATGATGACAAGGACGGCGCCCTTACAACGCAAAACCCGCCGGACGCCCTGTCGGCACCCGGCGGGTTTTGGCGAAACGGACCGGCCCGACAAGGACCCGGACGCGCTTACTTGATCTTGGCTTCCTTGAACTCGACATGCTTGCGCACGACCGGGTCATACTTACGGAAGGTCAGCTTCTCGGTCTGGTTGCGCGGGTTCTTCTTGGTGACATAGAAGAAGCCGGTATCGGCCGAGCTGACGAGCTTGATCTTGACGGTGGTCGGCTTTGCCATGACCCAAAAACCCCTTGGGCCTGATGCCCGCGAAATGACAATGGAAAGCGACCCGCCACGACGCGGGCTGCTGCAAGTTGGGGGCGCATGCGGCAATCGTGGCCCCAAGTCAAGGCCGGACGCCTTCACCGGAACGTAACCACTCGCCGGCATGTTATGAATCAAGCGATTGGGAGGCGGTGATGCGGATCGAGTCGGTGCATATCGATGCGGAGCGGGCGATGACCTTTGGCGGCCCGACGCACCCCTATGCCGAGATCGAGGCGATTCGCGCGATCGCCACGGCCGAAGCCAGCCTGCCCGCGCTGTCGGTCCTTGCCGTCGTCGATGCCGCCATCGCGCGCGGCGAGCGGCGCTCGATCGGCGAATGGACCGCACTGGCCCGCGAAGCGGTGCGCTGCGGCCGCAGCGACGCGGCGACGGCGCAGGCCTATGCCGCGGTCTGCACGGTACGCCTCGCCGACTGATTTCCTTTCGAGAATGGACCCGCTCGTTCCCGCGTTCGTCGCGGTCCTGCTGGCGGGGGTCGGTGACCGTCCCGCGCTGCTCGCCGCGATCCTTGCCGACCGGCACGGGCGCGGCGCGACGATCGCCGGGATCGTGGCGCAGGCGATCGGCTTCGCGCTCGCCGCGATGGCGGGCACGCTGGTCGCGCCCTATTTGACCCCCAATGCCCGCAACCTGCTGCTCGCGCTTGCCCTCTTGTCGGCGGGCGGGTCGGCGCTGTTCGCGGCGAAGATCAAGGACCGGCTGGACCATTGGCGGCTGCCCGGCTGGCTGACCGCGTTCCTTGGCATGGCGATCCTCGCGCTGGGCGATCGCGGCCAGTTCCTCGTCTTCGCACTGGTTGCCCGCACCCCCGATCCGGTGGCGGGCGCGATCGGTGCGACGCTGGCGGCGGGCGCACTGTCCGCCGCCGCCGCGACCTTGGGCGAGCGCGACTGGCTGGCACTGCCGCTACGCTGGATACGACCGGTGGTCGCGACGCTGCTGCTGATCGCGGGCGCGGTGCTCGGACTGGGCGCGTTGCGGCTGCTGTGATTACCGCGTCGATCAGGTTGAGCGGATATTTGCCGCGACGGCACGGGAAAGAATCGGCAGCGCGATCGTTGCTGAACCGAATCATATCCAGCCGGAGAAACGCCTGTGACCAACCCCGCGCTCGACACGCCGACCGACCTGCCCAACAACAAGGTCGCCAGCGTCGCCGACGGCCTGAACGCCGCCCTCGCCGACTGTTTTACCCTGTATCTGAAGACCAAGAACTTCCACTGGCACGTCTCCGGCCCGCATTTCCGCGACTATCACCTGATGCTCGACGATCAGGCGACACAGATCCTCGCCGTCACCGACGTGATCGCCGAGCGTGTGCGCAAGACCGGCAACACCACGCTGCGCTCGATCGGCGACATCGCGCGCCGCACCGCGATCAAGGACAATGACAAGGACTTCGTGAAGCCCGACGACATGCTCGCCGAGCTGCGCGACGACAACCTCAAGCTGGTCGAGCGGCTGCGCGAAGCCCGCGAAGCCGCCGAGGATGCCGGCGACACCGCCACCAGCAGCCTCGCCGACGACTGGATCGACCAGGCCGAAGAACGCGCCTGGTTCCTGTTCGAAGCCGCCCGCAAGGGTTGAGGCAGGGCTGAGCGCCTGATCCATCCTGCCACCGGCGTCATCCCAGCGAAGGCTGGGATCTATCGTTGACAGCGGGACAGGAGCCGCACGAGGCCCCAGCCTTCGCTGGGGTGACGTTTCCATGTCGGCAAATCGAACGTTAGCAGCAAAAAGCCCGCCGGCGCCCCGCGCACCGGCGGGCTTTTTGCTGCCCCCGCGCCATTCGATTCGGAACCGCAACCGTCGTCGGACGCTCCCTTCGATGAAAGCGGCGCGGCCGCCAGCGATGGAGCGATACGATGTTGAAATGGGCGGTGATCTTCCTCGTGGTCGGTCTGGTCATGGGCGCGTTGGGCTTTGGCGGGATCGGCGGCGCGTTCGTCGGCATCGCCAAGATCCTGTTCTTCGTCGCGATCGCGGTGTTCGTCGTGCTGCTGATCCTCGGCCTGCTGGCGGGCAAGGGCGTGAAGAACGCGCTCGACTGACGCACATACGATGCGGGCCTTTGCCGACCTGCTCGACCGGTTGATCTACACCCGGTCGCGCAACGCCAAGCTGGCGCTGATCGGCGCCTATCTGCGCGACACGCCCGACCCCGACCGGGGTTGGGCGATCGCCGCGCTGACCGGCGATCTCGACCTGCCCGCGGTCAAATCGGCGACGATCCGCACCCTCATCACCGAACGAACCGATCCGGTGCTGTTCGCGATGAGCCGCGACTTCGTCGGCGACACGGCGGAGACGGTCGCGCTGCTCTGGCCCGAACCGCCCCCCGGTACGGTCCGCGACCCCGAACCGCTGACGCTCGACGCCGTCGTCACCCGGCTGGGCAGCCTGTCGCGCTCCGACGCGCCCCGCGCGCTGGCCGACATGCTCGACCGGCTCGAATCCGACGAACGCTTCGCGCTGTTGAAGCTCGCCACCGGCGGCCTGCGTGTCGGCGTGTCGGCGCGGCTCGCCAAGACCGCGCTGGCGCAGGCGTTCGGCCTCGACGTCGATGCGGTGGAGGAGGTGTGGCACGGCCTTGCCCCACCCTATGCCGAACTCTTCGCCTGGGCAGAGGGGCGTGGCGAACAGCCGCATGCCGCCGACCTGCCGGTATTCCGCTCGTTCATGCTTGCCCATCCGCTCGACGACGGCATCGTCGATCTCGCCGATTATGCCGCCGAGTGGAAATGGGACGGTATCCGGGTGCAGCTGGTCCATGTCGGTGGCGAGACCCGGCTCTACAGCCGCGCCGGCGACGACATCACCGCCGCCTTTCCCGAAGTCGCCGCCGCGTTCCGCACCCCCGGCGTCCTCGACGGCGAGCTGCTGGTGCGGGGCATGGGACAGGGAGACGCGCTGCACGCCGACGACAGCGGCGCGGCCAGCTTCAACGCGCTGCAGCAGCGGCTGGGACGGAAGGTAGTGTCAAAGGCGATGCTGGCCGATTCTCCCGCCTTCGTCCGCCTCTACGACATCCTGTTCGACGGGACGGAGGACCTGCGCGATCTGCCCTGGACCGAACGCCGCGCCCGGCTGGAGCCGTTCGTCGCCGCGCTCGACCCTGTCACCTTCGACCTCTCCCGCCTGATCGACGCCGCCGACTTCGCCGCACTGGCCGAACTCCGCGCGCGCGCCCGCGATTCAGCGATCGAGGGCGTCATGCTCAAGCGCCGCGACTCACCCTATATCGCCGGGCGCCGCGTCGGGCTGTGGTACAAATGGAAGCGCGACCCGCTCGTCGCCGATTGCGTGATGATGTACGCGCAACGCGGCAGCGGCAAACGTTCGTCCTTCTATTCCGACTATACCTTCGGCTGCTGGACCGCCGATCCGGCCGAGGGCGGCGAGCTGCTCCCGGTGGGCAAGGCCTATTCGGGCTTCACCGATGCCGAGCTGAAAGACCTCGACCGCTTCGTGCGCCAGCATACGGTCAACCGCTTCGGTCCGGTGCGCGAGGTCGAAAAGACGCTGGTGTTCGAAGTCGCGTTCGATTCGATCCACGCGTCGAAGCGCCACAAATCGGGCGTCGCGATGCGCTTCCCCCGCATCAGCCGCATCCGCACCGACAAGCCGGCGGCAGAGGCGGACCATATCGCGACGTTGCTCAAGATGGTGAGTTGATCCCGAGTAAGCGCCGTACCCCCGCGCAGGCGGGGGTCCAGTGCCCGGCGGAACTACTTCTACGCGGGATACGCCTATCCCTGTGGCACCGGCTCCAACGCGATCTCGAACAGCGTCGGCCACCACTTCCCCGTCACGAACAACCGCTTGCCCCCCGCATCCCACGCGATCCCGTTCAACACCGCCTCCGGATCGAGCGCCCCCAACTCGGCACGCAGCGGCGCGAGGTCGACCAGGGCGTCGACCACTCCGGTCGCCGGATCGATCCGCACGATATAATCGCGGTGCCAAATGTTACCCCACAGCTTGCCGTCGATCATCTCCAGCTCGTTGAGGTTATGCACCGGCCGGCCATTGGCGGTGATCGTCACCCGCCGCCGTTCCTTAAACGTCTTGGGGTCCATGAAGCGCAACGTCGGCGTCCCGTCCGACAGGATCAGCGACGTGCCATCGCTCGCGAGGCCCCAGCCCTCGCCCGGATAGCGCGCACGCCCGACCGACTTCAGCGTCTTCGCATCCCAGCGATGCGCGATCCCGTCCTGCCATGTGATGCTGACCAGCTGGTTGCCATCGACCGCCAGCCCTTCGCCGAACTGCAGCCCCGGCAGTTTGGTCCGCGCCAGCACCTTGCCGTCGGCCAGCCGCACCCGCCGCACGTCCGACACGCCGGGCTGTCCGGTACTCTCGAACAGCGCGCCGTCATGCCATACCAGCCCCTGGGTGAAGGCGGTGCGATCATGCGGATAGCGCGCGACGATCCGCGCCGCGATCCCTTCGACCGGAACGGCAGCCGGCGCCACCGGCGGCGTGCCTGTCTGCGCCACGGCGGCGGTGGTGGCGAGCGCGAGAGTAAACGGCAGCATCCAGCGAATCATGGGCGTCCTTATCCTCGCGATCGTCTTGCCGGTGGGTGAACCAATCAGAACGCCACCGCCGGCCCGGCCGGCACGATACCGGTCGGATTGATCGCGCTGTGGCTGCGATAATAATGCGTCTTGATCTGGTCGAGGTCGATCGTCTCGGCAACACCCGGCAGCGCCGCGATCCGTTCGGCCAGCGCGCGCAGCCGCGGATAGTCGATCAGCCGGCGGACATTGCATTTGAAATGGCCGTGATAGACCGGATCGAACCGCACCAGCGTGGTGAACAGCCGGATATCCGCCTCGGTCAGCGCATCCCCGACCAGCCAGTCGCCTGCCAGCCGCGTCTCCAGCCAGTCGAGCGAATCGAACAGCGCATGCACCGCCTGGTCATAGGCGTCCTGCGTCGTTGCGAAGCCGGCGCGGTACACCCCGTTGTTGACGGTGCGATAGACGCGGTCGTTCACCGCATCGATCTCCGCCCGCAGTGCCTGCGGATAATAGTCGCCGTCGCGCGCGCCCAGATCGTCGAACGCGGTGTTGAGCATCCGGAGGATTTCCGACGATTCGTTGTTCACGATCCGCCGTTCCTGCTTGTCCCACAGGACCGGCACCGTGACCTTGCCGGTCATACCCGGCTTGGCGAGCGTATAGAGCTGGTGCAGGTGATCGACGCCTTCCACCGGATCGCCGCTCCCGCCGAACGCCGGCGAAAAACTCCACCCCTGCGCGCCCATCAGCGGCCCGACCACCGTCACCGGCAGCATGTTCTCCAGCCCCTTCAACGCCCGCACCACCAGCGTGCGATGCGCCCACGGACAAGCGAGGCTGACATAGAGATGATAGCGATCGCGCGCCGCCGGCACGCCCGCCTGCCCCTCCGGCCCGGGCCCGCCATCGCGGGTCAGCCAGTCGCGAAACCCGCTTTCGGCACGCTGGAAATTGCCCGACGCGTCGGTCGGCGCGACCGGCGTATCACTGGTCCACATCCCGTCCTGCACCATGCCCATCGCCGATCCCTTTCGCTGTTCGTCGTGCAACACGATCAGGACGCGTCGGGGTTCCCCGTGCGGGCCTTGCTCTCACGCTTGAGCGGCCGTGCGACCGGGCAGACTTCTTGGACGAAGCCGTTCAGCGTGTTGGTGAGATTGTCGGGCACCAGCCGGTAATAGACGAACTGCCCGCGCTTCTCGCTGGTCACCAGCCCCGCCGCCTCGAGGATCGACAGGTGCTGCGAGATCGACGGCTTCGACATCTCGAACCGCGCCGCGATTTCCCCCGCGCTCAGTTCGGCATGGGCCAGATAGGCGAGGATCTTGCGCCGCGGCACCGATGCCAGCGCTTCGAAGACACGTTGCATGCCACCGATATAGGCGGACCCGACTGGCTTGACAAATATCCTTCGCTATTTAGGAATATACCTAATTAGCGAAGGAGAGTGCGATGTCCGATCGTTCGACCCGCCGGATCAAGGCGCTGCCCGACACCTCTGCCGTCGCGGGAACGGTGCGATGGGCACCGCGCAAGTCGCTGTGGATCGGCGGCATGACGGCGATCGCGCTGATCGCCGGGCCGATGTTCGTGACGCCGGGTGCGATCCTGCTGTTCCTCGCGACCAGCGCGGTCACGCTGTGCGCAGGCCATTCGATCGGATTGCACCGCCTTCTGATCCACCGCAGCTTCGTCGCCTCGCTCTGGGTCGAACGAATCCTCGTCTATCTCGGCACGCTGGTCGGCATGGCCGGGCCGATTGGCATGGTCCGCCTGCACGACATGCGCGACTGGGCGCAGCGCCAACCCGATTGCCACCCGCTCCACGCCCACCGCACGACGATGTTGCATGATGCGTGGTGGCAAATGCATTGCCGCCTCGACCTTGACCATCCGCCGCGCTTCGATCCCGAGCCGTATCTGCGCGACGATCGCTTCCTCCACTGGCTCGAATCGACATGGAGGGCGCAGCAACTGCCCTGGGCGCTGTTGTTCTGGGGGATCGGCGGGCTGCCATGGCTGGTGTGGGGCGTGGCCGTCCGGGTCGCGGTCAGCGTCACCGGCCACTGGCTGGTCGGCCACATCACCCATCGCCGCGGGCCGCAGGGCTGGGTGGTCGATGGCGCCGGTGTGCAGGGCCACGACCTCCCCGCCGCCGCGCTCATCACCTTTGGCGAGGCATGGCACGGCAACCACCACGCCTTTCCCGAATCGGCGCGATTGGGGATTTTGCCGGGTCAGCATGATCCCGGCTGGTGGCTGCTGCTGGCGCTGCGGCGAATCGGGTTGGTCAGCGCGCTGAACGAACCGGCGCACCTGCCGCCAAGGGCCGGGTTGCGGCGGGTCGGGGTACGACAAGCTGCACAAGGCCGGGTGGCATGACCGCGACACCGCCGCCTTCGGGATGCCTGCGCATCGTTGCGCTGATCGTCGCCACGATGGCGGGCGTCGTCATCGTCGTCCTCCTCTGGGGCGTCCGCGGCATGGTCTTGGCCAGTCCGATCCACGTCCCTGCCCTGTGGTTCGCCGTCCAACAGCTATGGTTCGTCATCAGCGTCGGATGGTGCGTCACCCTGCCATTCTCCCTGATGATCGGCCTGCCGCTGTGGCATTTCGCGGTGCGATCGGGGCAGCAGCAGCGGCGCGACGCCGTGCGCTTCGGGCTGATGATCGGCACGGTGATGGCCGTCGGCGGCGAATGGACCGGTTGGATTGGGGAGGTGCTCGATTTTCTGGGCTATTGCCTCGCCGACCTGCGCGCAGGATCAATCGCCCATCGCGCCGACTATTCGTCGTGAGCATCCGGCCTAACCCGCCGCGCGATTTGATCGACTTTCCGCCCGTCGATCAACGTCCTTCAGGATTTTCCGCCCCCTTCACCATGGCGCGTTCCGTCCGCCCAGCACGTCATTCCAGCGACGGCTGGGATCTTCTAGGGCCGATCGACATTCGGTGATGACGATGATGCTCGTCATTCCCGCGCAGGCGGGAATCCATAGACGCAGACGGTTTGGCTGGATTCGCGACGATGGCGCATATGGACTCCCGCCTGCGCGGGAGTGACGACGGTGGAGGGAACGATCGTCGTGCGTCCAGCGAACTGAATGTCGATCCGCCCTAGTGATGGCACGGCACAGGAGTCACTGGTGGCCCCAGCCTTAGCCGGGGCCATGCCTGCGTTTCGATGGATTGGGCGCTCACCCCTCCCCGATCAACCACAATAACGATCCGTCGGGATCGAGCAACGCCCCGATCCGCAACCCATGCTGCGGCACCGGCGGCTGCAACCGGGGAAAGTCGGTAGTCCGTTCGGGAACACCCGCCGCCTGCGCCACCGCATAGAACGCATCGACGTCATCGAGTCGCAGGCAGCTCCCATAACCGCTGGTCGCCGGGTCGAAGTCGGCCACGGAAAGAATTCGAGCTGCAGGTCCCCCGGCGCGTCAGGATCATCCACCCCGCATCGCGCCACATCTCGTCGAAGCCGAGCGCGGCGTAGAAGGCTGACGTCGCCGCGAAATCGCGCGACGGCAAATTGGGTGTCGCCCGGTCCATGCGGCTTCCCCAAAACGAAGAGGGGCCGGCTATCCCTCTGGACAGCCGACCCCTTTTCATCGCCGAAGCGAAAACCTCAAAGCTTGTTGAGGTTCACCGCTGCGTGCTTGCCGCGACGGTCGACTTCGAGTTCGAACTCGAGGCGATCGCCTTCGTTGAGCGTCGGCAGACCCGCACGCTCGACGGCCGAGATGTGGACGAACGCGTCCGGCTGGCCATCGTCGCGCTGGATGAAGCCGAAACCCTTCATCGCGTTGAAGAACTTCACGACGCCGCTTGCGCGCTCGCCGGTCAGCTGCCGCTGCGGGCCGCCGCCGAAGCCACCACCGGCACCGCCGCGCGGGCCGGCATCGCGCGGTTCGCGCGGAGCGCCACCGCCGGTGACTTCCATCGGCTCGCCGTCGATCTTCAGATCGGTCGCCGAGATGCGGCCACCGCGATCGACCAGGGTGAAGCCCATCGGCTGCCCTTCGGCGAGTGCGCTCAGGCCAGCCTGCTCGACCGCCGAGATGTGCACGAACACGTCTTCGCCGCCGTCATCACGCACAACAAAGCCGAAACCCTTCTGCGCGTTAAAGAACTTGACCACGCCGGTCGCTTCGCCAACGACCTGCGGGGGCATGCCGCGGCCACCGCCGCCGCCACCACCGAAGCCGCCACCGCCGCCGCCGAAGCCGCCGCCACCGCCGCCACGGAAACCACCGCCGCCGAAGCCGCCACCGCCGCCGCGATCACCATAGCTGCTGCCGCCGCCGAAGCCGCCACCGCCGCCACCGAATCCACCGCCGCCGAAGCCACCGCGATCGCCGCCGAAACCGCCGCCGCCGTAGCTGCTGCCGCCTTCGTCACCAAAACCGTCGCGCTTGTCCCTGCCGCGCCCACCGCGCTCGCCGCGCCGTCCTCGATCGAAACTCATTGCCCTGTTCGTCTTCCCGGTTCGCCCAACTTCATCGTAAACCCAAGCGTCGAGCGAAAAACGCAGGTGTCCGGGCACCGCCAAACCGGGTGCCACTTCCCTGCCATAGACTAAAAGCGCACGGTCCCAAACGAATTTCACCGCTGCAATCGTTCCGCTGGCCGCGAACCTTGTCATATTGTGGCGAAACCGGCACAGAATCGCCCCATGGATACCATTTTAGCGCTTCTGGCCGACCCCGCCGCTTGGGCCGCCTTCCTCACGCTGGTCGTGCTCGAAGTCGTTCTCGGTATCGACAACCTGATTTTCATCTCGATTCTCTCGAACAAGCTGCCCCCGCACCAGCAGCAGCTGGCGCGCCGAATCGGTATCGGGCTGGCGCTGGTCATGCGGCTGCTGCTGCTGTCGATGATCGCGTTCATCGTCTCGCTGACCAATCCGGTGTTCGACTTGGGGCTGCAGGGCGCGCCCGACGCCTATGGACGCCCGACGTTCGAAACCGCCTTTTCGTGGCGCGACATCATCCTGATCGTCGGCGGGCTGTTCCTGGTGTGGAAGGCGACCAAGGAAATCCATCACACGATGGACGACGAACCGACCGGCGACGCGCTGGATAAAAAGGGCAAGGCCGCGATCAGCTTCGGATCGGCCATCGCGCAGATCGTCGCGCTCGACATGGTGTTCTCGATCGATTCGATCCTGACCGCGGTCGGCATGACCGATGAAGTGCCGATCATGATGGCGGCGGTCATCGTCACTGTCGGCGTCATGCTGGTCGCCGCCGATCCGCTGGCACGCTTCATCAACGCCAACCCGACCGTGGTCATGCTGGCGCTGGGGTTCCTGCTGATGATCGGCGCAGTGCTGATCGCCGATGGCTTCGGCGTGCATGTGCCCAAGGGCTATATCTATGCCGCGATGGCGTTTTCGGCGGGGGTCGAGACGCTCAACATCGTCTCGCGCCGCTCCAAGACCCGGAAGCGCTTGGCCCGCGACGCCATTGAGCGTGACGCTTCCCAGTGAGGCGGTGCCGGCCCGCTCCCCCGCCCGGCCACCCATCGAGGATACGCTGTGGGTGGCCGGCAGGGCATCGCACCCCGCCACCGCCAAGCCGATCGCGAGCGCCGCCATCCTCACCGCCGCGCGCCGCCGAACCGGTA
>NZ_JAKREV010000017.1 GCF_022664465.1 Sphingomonas hankookensis
TTCCTGCGCAACGACCGCATCGCCTCGCTGCGTCCCGTCGAAGCGATCGTCTGCGAAGGATCGGGCGTCCAGATCGACTTCGCGCGCAAGCTGCGAACCGCCGGCGTACCGCTCCACGTCTTCCGCAAGGACGGACAGGCGCCGGTGCAGCCCAGCCAGCGCGGCCGTCGCGCCTGACGCACTCACGGAAGGGCTCCGGGAAACCGGAGTCCTTCCCCTTTTTTACGTCGCCCTGGGCGGCGCTCCGGGGCATCGAGCCCCATCGCGCCGCGTGGGACTGACCTTGCGGTCGATCGCACCGCGTTGCCGGATCGACACGGCTCGCTCGCGGCAGGGCAATGCCGTCGCATTGCCGCTGCCTGCCACGCCTCGCCGGTGCCGGGATCGATCTGTCGCTCCGTCGCATCGCCTCGCTCGCTTAGCGGTCATCGCTGAGTGCGATGACCAGCGCGCTACGCCTCGGCCGATGCGACCCTTGGAAAACCCCGGTGCGACCCCGAAAGGGCTATCCTTTGCTCGCCTCACTACAGAATGGCATGCGGGTATCACGGGCCGTCGAGACTTCGCGATCCCCCAAATTTTGCGCTGCCCGTCCGCAATCGCTCCGCTCAGCGGACCGCCAGCACAAAATCGGTTCCCCCGCTCTCGAGCGTTGACCGGGATCCCTGCCTTCGCTGCGCTCGCCACGGCTTCCCGGTCAACGGCATCAACCGCCCTGAACACCGCATGCCGGACGGTTCGCGTCAGCAAAAGGAGAATGACATGACCGACCCCATCTCGAACGACGACTACGCACTCTGGGCGGACGGAACATGCGCGACGATCGGCGAGGTTCGCAGTGGCCACTACACCCACATGTCGGACGACTATGAGATCATCTCGTGGACCGACACCGCACGCCTGATCGAAATTGACGCGGTCGATCCCTGACGGAGGATCGGTACGGCTCGCTCGCGGCAGGGCAATGCCGTCGCATTGCCACTGCCTGCTACGCCTCGCCGGTGCCGGGATCGATCTGTCACTCCGTCGCATCGCCTCGCTCGCATCGCGGCCACGCCTGCGCGTGTCACGCTCGCTACGCATCGACCGTCGCGGCTCAGCCGGCGTCTCGACTGCGGCATCGGCACGGCTCGCTGGCGGGCGCGGCGATGCCGTCGCATCGCCTGCGCTGCCGCTGCGCATCGCGCCGTGCCGATGCGATCGAGTATGGGCTGACCGGCACGGCTCGCTCGCTTCACGACGATCCCTTCGGATCGCCGGTTCGCTACGCCTCGCTCGTGCCGATCGCACCCGCTTATCGACCGCGCCCGTCTCGCTCGCATCGCGGCCACGCCTGCGCGTGTCGCGCTCGCTACGCATCGACCGGCGCAGTCCGACCAATGCCCGGCTCGCTCGCGGTGCCGCAATGCCTGCGCATTGCGAGCACCAGCTACGCATCGCTCGGGCACCCGGTCCTGCGGACCGACCCATGACCCCGTGATCGGCCATGCCGATCCTGACGGATCGGAAGGGGAGGGAAACCGGGGATGATGGTTCCAATGGGAGACAGACCATGTCGATCACCTTCTTCCTCAGCGTCGATCGGAAAGCCGATGCCGCGCCCGCCGTCATCACCGCCCGCCAGCTCGCCGCGTTCCGCGCCTTCGCCCGGGAGCGTGGCCAGCTTCTCGAAGACGAGGACGATGACCCCCTGGTGTCGTGCTCGTTCGAAGCCCGCGTGTGCCCCTGGTCGCTCGCATCAATCTGCGCGATCTTCGATCACGACGTTGGTGTCATCTCCGTTGTCGAGGAAGCCCAGTTTCGTGGACTCAACGTCCGCTTCTGGCGCGACGATGCAACCCGCACGATCACCATGCACGTCGCCACCACGCCCGACGGCGCATCGGAGATCAACCTCGCCAACGGCAACGCCTATCGCGTCCTCGACGCGCTCCGGCTTGCCGACGACAATCGCGGCAGCATACCCATTACCGAATTGCGCGATACTCTGGGTCAGCCTTACGTCCGCCGCGATCTAGGCCACCTCAATGATGGCCGTTACCTCGAGCGGTTCGACTCGCTCGCGGCTCAGGTCGCTACCAGTGACGAGATACGCATGGTCTGGGGATAGCCTCCCTCCAGTCACCATCGCGTCGGGGGGCATCGGGCTTCGCCTCGATGCTCCCCATTCTTTTGCCTCAATGGACCGAAGCATCGCCAGCTTCGGCCAGGCATTGAAAAGGGGAGCGCCTTACGGCTGCTCCCCTTTTTTGCTTGATGGGCTTGAGCCCGCTCCTGCGCTGACCCGCTACGCGGTCAGGCGCTTCACGGTCTCGTCGATCCCGAGCTTCTTGATCGCCCCGATGATGGCGCTGAACTGGGCTGGATCGGCCTTCATCAGCCCCGACTTCTCAACCTCCTTCAACAACCCCGATCGCTCGCGATCGGCGAGTTGCTTGCGACGCTCGTTGAGCCGCTGTTCATCGGCCTCAAGCTGCGCCCGTTCCTGCTCGATACTCCGTGCCATTCGACATGCCTTTTCTGATCGTGAACCAGCCTCCATGTTGTACGATGCCAGCACCTACCCAGCTGCACAATAGCGACAACCATACTCGCTCGCTGGTCCGGTTTTACCGGACCAGCATGGGGCGACGGACACTGACCTGCGGCCAGGTCCGTCGTGGGGCGGGATTGCTCCGCCCAACCCCCTTCGGTCCTGCCCGATGATCGCCTGCCTGCGGCGCTTTCCCTCCCGGAGTCCGGTCCAATGATCGGACATCCAGCCATGATGCCACCACCACCGCGACAGTCCCTAAGGATTTGCACACCGTACGCGGCACGCCGCAGGTTAAGTGCCTGAAATACGGTCTGTTCACAGGGTGTGTCGTGTTCTCATGGTGGAAAAGCCTAGCCGGAGTTCGCTAACCCGTTGAAATAGCGTCTAGTTCGACGTTCTCGGCATGTAATACGTTTTCTATGGCGATGTCTGAAATCGCGTGTTAAACCTCCGGCTCCGAAATCCCCACCATCCACCAGTTGAGTGGATGGATCATGACTACACACCACGTCGGCTTCAGGCTTTCGAGTCAGGCTGTTGCGACCCTGGACAGCTTCGCGAAAGAGCGTGGATGCTCTCGCTCGGAGGCGTCCCGTTTAGTCTTTCATTTCGGACTTCCACTGGCGGTCGCGAGCCATTCATTCAACGTCAGTCGCGTCCTGCTCATCCTAGAGCAACTGTCGGCTTCAATGGACCTCATCGTTACCCGCGAGCATCCCGACTACGCGGAGAAGATCATCGACATCGCCCAGGAGCGCGTGGAGGTTCACCATGCGCAGCGGTGATATCCGGTTCAACGGTCAGGCGGCGACGGTAAAGCACCATTCAGCGCGGGGGCGGATCACCCGCAACTCCGGCAATTTCACCCGCGGTTCGCAGCTGCTTGCCAGCCAGTACAAGATGACCTGGGCGGGCCTCCAGGTGCCGATCTGGATCTGGCTCGGGACGTTCATCGTCCTGTTCAATATCTTCGTCTGGCTGGGCCTCGCCGAGCATGAGTTCCAGCTCGACCTGATGAAGCTCTACTCGGCGATCTGGACATGGGTCGGCGCGGACAGATTCCACCTTATCAACCTGACCCTGCCCAACGGCGTCGTGACGAAAGTTCCGATCGGTTACGTTCCCTACGAGCCCCATGTCGTTCACGCCTGGGCTAAAACCGTCAAAATCTTCCTGACGACGCTCGTCATGTCGGCTTTCATCGCCGCTCCGCTCATCATGTGGTTCATCATGTGGGCCAACAAGCGCGGCAGCGACATGCTCCAGGAACGCCATAACCGCGGCGCCCTGCTGGTCGAGCGAGATGTCCTCGTCAAAACCGTCAGCGGCCACAACCGGCGCAGGTTCCGAACCGAGTGCGCCGAGCACGAGCCCCCATACGTCCCGGAGCTGGTCGCCAAGGCTCCAATCCTCGATCGCATCGACCGGGGCATCCACGTTCCCTATACGATCGCCGGCATCCCCTATCCGTGGCGGCTCGAACAGAGCCATACCATGCTCATCGGCACCACCGGCACCGGCAAGACGACGCAGCTGCGCAGCCACGTCTCGCAGCTTCGTGCGCGCGGGCATCGCGCCGTCATCTTCGACCTTACCGGGGTGTTCGTGGAGACATTCTACAACCCCGAAACCGACGTTATCCTCAACCCGATGGACGAGCGTTGCGCGCCGTGGACGCTGTTCGACGAGTGCCGCAACTATGCCGACTTCGTGTCGGCCGCCTCGGCCCTCATCCCCTCGCATCCCGACGACAAGGAGCCGTTCTGGCAGAACGCCGCACGCATGCTGTTCATCGAGATGTGCCTGAAGCTTCAGGAGATGGGCGAGGCCAACAATGCCGCCATCGCGCATCACCTGATGCAGGCTGACCTGAAGTCGATCAACGCCAAGCTGGACGACACGATCGCGGCCCCGCTGACGACGGAGAAAGCGGCCCGCATGGCGGAGTCGATCCGATCAGTCCTGAACGTCAACGGACAGGCGCTGCGCTTCATGCCGGACCCCGTCCCGGGCGGCCCGCCCGCCTTCTCGATCCGCGACTGGATCGCGACCGACAATCGTGACGGCTCGATCATGTTCATTACCGGCTCGTACAATGACCTGGAGATGACCCGCGGCCTGTTCACGCTGTGGATCGACCTCGCGGTCAACAACCTCATGCGCCTGCCCAAGACGCGCGATCTGCGCACCTGGTATCTGTTCGACGAGGTACACGCGCTCCACGCGCTGCCCGGCATCGAGCATGGCCTCCAGTCGGCGCGCAACTTCGGAGGCGCGTTCGTCCTCGGCATCCACTCGTTCGACAAGCTGGTCGCGACCTATGGCCTGCAGAACGCGACCGCGCTCACCGGCCTCGCGCGCACCAAGCTGATCCTCGCCACCGCCGATCGCACGACGGCCGAGAAATGCTCCGAGTTCATCGGCAGCCGGGAAGTCCGTCAGATGGATGAGGCATACAGCTACGGCTACAACAATACCCGCGACGCCTCGACGCTCACACCGCGTACCGCGATCGAACCGCTGGTCATCCCCGACGACATCAACAACCTGCCGTCGCTCCACGGCTTCGTGAAGTTTCCCGACGGTTTCCCCGCTGCGCGGATCGAACTCAAGTACCGGTCCTATGCCGAGGTCGCGCCGGGGGCGGTTCCCCGCAAGAACTTCAAGCCGACCGAATACGTCTCGCCGGAAGACCGGCGTCGTCAGACCGCCCGGAACAAGGTCGCGGATGAGGGGGGTGAGGGCGGCCGGGAACATACCCCCACGCGGCCCGTGGGAGGCGTAGAGGCAAGGGAACGAGAACAGCCGGACCTGACCGCCGCTCAGCCCGAGAAGCCCCGTAGCGAGGCGGAGAAGGCGGCTGCGGCGATGGAGGTCACCGGGTCGCTGCCGGTGGTTATCGATCAGGTAACCGGGAAGGGCGTCACGACCAGCCCAACCGGCGCCGATGCCGTCCGCGCAGCGGAGCCAGCGGTTCCCGTCGCGTCCGAAAAGGTGCGCGACGCGCGGATCGGTCTGAGGCTTCCCGATCCGGGGGCGTCGCCAACGCTCACGGCAGGCCCGAACGCGCAACGATCGGACGCCGAACGACCAATGAGTGGCTCTGATCTCGGTCGGCAAGATGACAACCGCCATGAGGACCAAGCGACCCGTGAGTTGCGCGATGGGTTTGCGACGCAGCGCGATCCCGATCACCACCATCGTCATCATGGCCCGGATCATTCGCCGGAGATCGATGACGACATGGACATGGGGATGTAGCCGATGCTGTCGGTCGCCTCCGTCAAATCCGCCTCCGGCGCGGCGCAGTATTTCGCCAAGGACGATTACTACACCGCCGAGCATTCGTCCGAGGCGACCGCCTGGGGCGGGGTGGGCGCGGCCGATCTTGGCCTCAAGGGCGAGGTGACCAAGGAGGACTTCGAGAAGATCCTCAACGGCGAGATGCCCGATGGCGAGAAGGTCGGGCAGGTCGAGGGTCGGCGGTTAGGCGTCGACCTGACATTCTCGATGCCGAAATCGGCGAGCGTCATGGCCTATGTCGCCGGCGACGCCCGTGTGCTCACCGCGCATATGAACGCGGTAAAGGCGACGATGGGCTGGGTCGAGAAGACCTTCGCCGAAGGCCGCACCTACGATCAGTCCAGGTCAGGGGATGCGGTGCGTACCGGCAACCTCGTCTATGCGCTGTTCCAGCACGACACGAGCCGCGCTCTCGATCCGCAGGGCCACATCCACGTCCTTATCGCCAACATGACCAAGATGGCGAACGGGGCATGGCAGGCGCTCCACAACCAGCAGCTCTGGAAGAACAACACCACGATCGGCGCGGCCTATCACGCCCAGTTTCGCGCCGAGCTGGCAAAGATCGGCTACGAAACAAGCGTCACCGGCAAGCACGGCCAGTTCGAGATCGCCGGCGTGCCTAAGGAGGTGATCGACACCTTCAGCCAGCGGCGCGCCGATATCCTGGCGAAAGCCGGCGAGCTCGGTGTCACCTCCGCCGAGGCGTTGCGCAAGGTGACCAACAATACCCGCGACGCCAAGCTGAACGTCGAGGATCGCGATGCCCTGCGCCAGGAATGGCGTGACCGGGCGGCCGCGCTCGGATTCGACGGCAAGGCACTGGTCGATGCCGCGCGCGAGCGTGCCGGCACTAGCGGCCTCGATGCCCAGCCACGACCGATGGAGCGCCTCGGTGACGTCCTGGCCAATATCCGCGAAAGCCTGGGCGAGTGGTTCCGATCCGCCGATCCGCTCGTCGCCAGCGGTCTCGACCGACTGCGCATCGCGCCGGTGGATCTGCGCGCCCAGCACGCCGTCGCCTCCGCGATCCGCATCCATGCCCAGCGCGAAGCCGCGTTCGCCGTGCCCGACATCACCCGGACCGCGCTCGACCTCGGGCTGAAGGGTGTCACCGCCGCGCATGTCGACGCGCGCGTCTCCGAGCTCATCCGCAACGAGAAGCTGATCCCGGGCAAGGAGGACCGGATCGACGGCGTCGTCACCCATGTCACGACGCCCGAGGCGCTCGCGACCGAGCGCGGTATCCTTGCCGAGATCGAGCGCGGCAAGGGGGAGGGGCGGGTGATCGTCTCCGCCGACACCGTCATCGAGCGGATCAACGCCGCATCGGGCGACAAGGAACTCAACGCAGGCCAGATGGCGGCCGCGACGATGGCGCTGACCTCCGCCGATCGTATCGTCGCGGTCCAAGGCGTCTCGGGCGCCGGCAAGTCGACCATGCTGGCGAGCGTCGCGCGCAACGTCGAGCAGGAGGGCGGCAAGGTGGTCGGCCTCGCGCTCATGAAGGCGACCGCCGATCGCCTCGGCGCGGAAGCCGGGATCGAGAGCCGCACCGTCTCCTCGTTCGTCCACAGCTATGCCCGCCACGCGCTCGCTGGGAAGGGAGCGGGCTATGACGGCGCGCGCGACGCGCTCGCCGGCACGACGCTGATCCTCGACGAAGCCTCGATGGTGGGTTCCGACCAGATGAAGCACCTGGTCGGCATCGCCAATGCGCTCGGCGTCGATCGCTTCCTGATGATCGGCGATCGCCAGCAGATCACCGCGGTCGACGCCGGCAAGGCGTTCGCGCTCGCGCAGGCCGGCGGGATCACGATGGCGCGGATGGACGAGAATCTGCGCCAGCGCACCGAGCAGCTGCGCACCGTCGCTGCGCTGACCAACCGTGGCGAGGTGCGCGAGGCGATGGCGATGCTCGGCGACAAGGTCACCGCCAACCCCGAGCATGTGAAGGCCGCGGCCGAACACTGGCTGGGCCTAACCACCGAACAGCGCGAGACCACCGCGATGTTCTCCTCGGGCCGCGTCGCCCGCGCCGAGCTCAACGTGCGCATCCAGGACGGCCTCGCCGCAGAGGGGGCGCTGAAGGGCGAGGGCGTCGTTACGCCCGTCCTCGACAAGGTCAACGTCACGCGTGAGGAACTGCGCTACGCGCATACCTACAAGCCGGGCCAGGTGATCGACCTGCGCCATGCCATGCGCGAACTCGGCCTCAGCCCCGGCACCTATGACGTGCTCGGCGTCGACGCGAAGGGCCGCGTCCAGGTCCAGATCGGCAACCGGGTTCGGACCTTCGATCCGCAGAAGATATCGCCGGTCGACAAGACCGATGCGATGCAGCTCGCGCAGCGCGAGGAGATCCGGCTGCACGAAGGCGACAGGATCCGCTGGACGCAGAACGACAAGGACCGCGGCCTCAACAACAACGACATCGCCCGCGTCGTCTCGGCCGACCCGTCGGGGATCAGGGTCGAGGCGAGCGACGGCACGCTCCACGAGCTGAAGGCGGGCGATCCGATGATGGAGCGGATCAGCCTCGCCTACGCGCTCAACATGCACGCGGCGCAGGGCATCACCACCGATACCGCGATCGCGGTGATGAGCCACAAGGAATCCAACCTCTCCAACCAGCGCCTGTTCAACGTCACCGTTACGCGCGTCCGCGACGACATCCAGCTGTTCACCGACGACCGCGAGAAGCTGACCGCCGCGATCGAGCGCAACGAGGGCAACAAGACCTCGGCGCTCGAAACCACCGGCGCGCTGACGATCGACCCCGATCGGGGCGCTGCCGGCACAGCGGCGAAAGCCGGCGCGGGCGAGACGTTCAACCCCTCGCTGCCGCCCGACCTCGATCGCGGACCTGAGAAAGTTGGGGGCGAGCCGAGCGCCGACGTCAGCCAAACCGTCGAGCGGCAGCCGCCCGATTTCAAGAACGATCCCTCCCTTGCCGCCGCATCGCTGCGGATCGGCGTCGAGAAGCCGGAAATCGAACTTCCCTACCCCGAAAAGGACATCGGACTGGAGCTATGA
>NZ_JAKREV010000018.1 GCF_022664465.1 Sphingomonas hankookensis
CTATGGCAGGGAGCGATCCCGTTGACGGTGGGAGCCATCTGGCTCAGATTGCATGCCGCGCCGACGGTTGTCGGCGCATGGATATCTGCTGGCCAAAACCCGCCGCTGCTTCCCGACATAGGACGTTGTCAGTCAGGATCGTGTGGATGCGGTAAGGCACGGCTTTCAGGAGGTGCTCGAGGAACTCCCAAGCCGTCCGCCTGTCAGCCTTGTCTACCAGCTGGGTGACGGCGAACTTGCTGGTGCGGTCAATGCCGACGAACAGGTAGAGCTTGCCCTCGGCGGTCTGCACCTCGGCGATGTCCATGTGGAAGAAGCCGATGGGGTAGCGCTTGAAGCGCTGGCGCTTCGGCTTATTGCCCTCGACGTCTGGCAGGCGGGAGATGCCGTGCCGCTGGAGGCAACGATGCAACGCTGACCGGGTCAGATGCGGAATCGACGGCTGCAAGGCGTAGAGGCAGTCGTCGAGCGGCAGCAGCGTGTGCCGTCGGAACGCCACAACCATCGCCTCCTCGGCCTCGGACAGGGTCGTTGAATGAGGGGCCTTTGGCCCGGTCTTCAGATCCTCGACCGTCGCTCGCTTACGCCACTTCGCCACCGTCTTCGGGTTGATCCCAAGCTCCCGGCTCGGCGTCGCGAACGAAGCTTGCGACATGCTGTATTGCTGCTCGGACGGCGTGCGTGGTCGTGGCGCACCCATGACGAACCTGTCCCATGCGGCTTCCTTCCATTCCAACGAAAGAATCGCACCATCAAACCGTGGGATCAAACACCTAAGGGGTTGGATCCGGAAGCTGCCGCGCAGCCCTCGCTCACCGGATACCGCAACCGGACCGCTTGTCGGGGAAAAGGTGCAGTCGACGATCGAACGGGAGTGACAGGCGGGCGCATCCACCATGCGATGCGGCGACGATCACGGCAGTTTGTTGGGGCATGAAGGGTTTCCTCTGCAAGCCGATGTAGCCGGTCATCGCGTCTTTGCCGGATAGAGGGCAATCGAACGAAACGCCCGACCGTCATGTGCCGGAACGGCAGTGAGCTGAGGGTACCGCGCAATGGCGGCGCGAATGCGCGCGAGGTCGATGCGGGTCTCATCGTAGTTTTCGCCAATGAGGCGCCGGAGGAGCCAAGGCTTTTCAGCAGGGATGCGTAGGCCATCAGTCTGCCACACGAGGTCTCCGAGAAAGGCGTAGCGCTTCCCTGAGGGCAAGGTGACGAAGACGACGATCGAGTCCGGCGTATGGCCGGGCGCTGGGACGATCACGACGGCGCCATCGCCATAGACGTCATGGCTTTGTGGAAAGCCGAGATATGAGCCGCCGTTATAGGCATATTGCTGGTATTGCACGTCGCCGAGGCCGTTCAGGACCTCTGTGCCCTTCGCCCGCGATGCAATGAACCTGTGGCCAGCGTCGGTCACCATGAGCGGAATGCCGTGGAGATCGTCCATCCCGCTGATGTGATCCCAATGAGTGTGTGTCGGAATGATCCCCATGATATCGTGCAGCGGCATACGCGCGGCCGTCAGCTGCCGTGCGATCGGGACGCCAAGATGGTGGGTCGATCGCTGATAGGAGGGAAGCAGCGCGAGCTGCCGATCCACATTCTTGCCGAAACCGGTATCGATCAGCAAATCACCCTTCGGATGTCTGACGAGGATGCCGGTTGCTGCGAATGCGCGCGTGTCGCTCCAGGAACCGCCGCGGAAAGCCAGCGCGGCCGGGGTCTCGTAGGTGCCGGTAGGAAGTGCACTGATCGACATGCCTGGCGGTGGAGACGCCGCGGGTAGCGCGCCGACCTCAACGCGAGGAAGCTCAAGGCGGGCGGGCGCGAAAGACCATGCCAGACAGGCCGCAGCGGCGAGGACCAGGATCGCCGCAAGCGCCAGAAAGCTGCGGATTGGATTGTGCCGCATCCGTTGCAGCAACGGGCGCGCATCCTTCGAGTTTGCCATTCCATCACCTCTCATCATACGATAAGGCTGATTATCGTTTGGAACGTTGCGATAATCATGATTATCGTATGGAGTCAATGACGCGTGAAGGACTGGTCGGCTGATAACCCCAAGGCGAAGCTGATGGCGCGCAAGCGCGCAGCGATCGTCAAAGCGGCCAAGGACGCTTTCCTGCGAGACGGCTTTGCTGGCGCGAGCATGGAAGGGATCGCTCAAGAAGCCGGCGTATCGATCATGACGCTGTATCGGCATGCAGAGGGCAAGGACGACCTGTTCGCAGCCGTGATCGAGACCGCCTGTCATCCCGAGGACCAGGAGGAGCGCGTACGCCTCGACGACGTTCTTCAGCAATCGCTACGCGACATCCTGCGGTTTGTCGGCGTCATGTTTCAGGAGCGACTGAACGGCTCGGAGACTACGAGCCTCCTTCGCGTCGTGATGACGGAGATGCGGCGTTTTCCGCAGCTCGGCGACATGGCCTATCGCGGCTTGATCGGATCACACGAACAAGCGCTTCTCGGTTTTCTGGCCGATCGGCCGGAGACGGCAGCCTTAAGCCCAGCTCGCCGGCAGCAGATCAGCTCGGAATTCTTCAATCGGCTGATTGGCCTAGACGGCTATCGCGTGTTGTTGGGCCTTCCCGGCGCGTCAGAAATACAGATGCAGCAGCGGGCGGCACTTGCAGCTGACGAGATGATCTGGGCGATCACAGCGCCCGCCTGAAGGCGCTGAGACGAGCGATCCCCACCGCTTTACTGCAGCCCCTTGCCGGGATCGTCGAACAGGCGCTCATCGAGATTGATCGAACACAATGCAGGAAGCCAGTCGCGAGCCGCTCGTAGACGGTAAGCGAGAATCCAGCGCGTCAGCTTTTCTCCATCTGCCAGCGCAGCATGGTGACGAAAGCACGCGCAGCCGGCGTCGGATTGCGCGATGGCACATGAACGACGCTGACTGGCACGGACGGCATCTCGAAGTCGCGTAGGAGCCGTACCAAGCTGCCGTCGGCGAGATGCTTCGCCATCAGATAGTCGGTAGCCATGACCAATCCCACAGACCGCACGCCGGCACCGACAAGTGCCTCGCCGTCATCCACGGTCAGCCGAGAGGGGAGGCTCATCGTCCGGGCCGCGCCATCCACCATGAAACGGTAGGTGAAGCGCACGGCCGTGTCGGGTGCGACGAAGCCGACGAGCTGATGACGAAGCAGATCGTCCGGATGGTCGGGCAGCCCGGCAGTTGCGAGGTACTCTGGTGAACCGCACAGAAGGTAGCCGGTCCAGCCGATCCGGGTGGCGATCAGGCCGGAGTCAGGCAGATGGCCGATCCGTATCGCCAGGTCGACGCCTTCCGTCACCAGATCTACGACCCGGTCGCTCAGGCGCGTCTCGATCTCGACCAACGGATAGCGCCGGAGGTATTCGGCAATGACCGGAAGGACGCGAATGCGTCCGAACACCGTCGACATGCTGATGACCAGACGCCCTTGCGGCAGCACGGATGCCTCCGCCGCTTCATGCCCTGCCTGATCCAGATCGGCCAGGATCGCCTTGCAACGCGCATGGAACGCCGCACCGGCGGAGGTCAGGCGGACCGAACGGGTTGTCCGCGCCACGAGCGTGACGCCAAGCTGGGTTTCGAGGCGCGACACTGCCTTGCTCACGCCGGAGGACGTGATGCCCAGCGATGAGGCTGCTGCCCGAAAGCCTCCCGTGTCACCGACCGACACGAAGGCGTTGATCGCCGCAAGATCCATCGCGTTCACTACCTTCGGTAAGGCAATAAAAGATTGCAGCGTACGACATTGCGTCCCGACGGTCATCGGTGTGGATCGTCGCACCTGCTTTTTCCGGTGCCTGCTGACCGTCATCTGGGGAGATGTCGGAGATGAATGATGACCGTGAGAGCCTTGATCGTCGGAGCGACCAGCACCGTTGGAAAATACGTGGTAGACCAGCTTGCCGCGGGCGGGCTGGTCGAGCCGATTGCCGGCGTCCGGAAGCCGGAGCAGGCGAGGATGTTCGCTGAACAAGGCGTCGCCACGGTGGATCTCGACCTAGACAGCGCAGCGTCGGTGAAAGCGGCGGTCACGGGCATAGACCGCATCTTCCTCCTCACCGGCTATACGGTCGCGATGCTGCCGCAGAGCAAACTCGTCATTGACTACGGCAAGGCCGCCGGTGCCACGCACATCGTGCACATGGGGGCATGGGCACCCGACGACACGGACCTGCCGCACTTCGGCTGGCACCAGTATGTCGAACGCTACATCGAGGGCAGCGGGCTCGGCTGGACGCACGTCGCTCCGCACATGTTCATGCAGAACATGCTCGGCCAGGGGAACCTGTGGAAGGCGTTCACCGACGCGAGCGAGGGTGATCGGGGGCACGCTGGATCACGGCCGATACATTCGCCGATCGGCGATGGCCGTGTCGGGTGGGTCGCGGCCGAGGACATCGCCCGGGTGTGCGTTGCGGCGCTCGAGGATCCGTCATGCCACGCCGGCCGCAAGTACGACCTGTCCGTCGACGTAAAGACGGTGCCCGAGGTCGTGACGCTGCTGGAGGAGACGTTGGGGCGCCCGTTCCACGCGGTGATGCATAGTCCTGAAGCGTTTGGCGAGGCGTTGCTCGCCGGGGGTATGGAGCCGACCTACGCAGCCTGTGCGACCGAGAATGCAGGGCGGTTCGCCCGCGACGAGGTGCCGGGTCAGGATAATGTGTTTCCGTTCGAAGAGATCGTCGGCGTACCTCCGGTCCTCTGGCCCGCATTCATCGAGGCGCATCGCGACGCCTTCATCGGACATTGATCCCGCTCGCCGCCGCAAGAACTGAGGGAAAGAAGATGCCGCACCTGTTCGAGCCGTTCGCATTGAAGGGCGTTACCTTGCGCAACCGGATCGTCGCGCCGCCCATGTGCATGTATTCCGCGACCGATGGGATCGTCAGTCAATGGCAGGTCGCCCACCTGACGCAGCTCGCCACAGGCGGCGCCGGGCTCGTCATCGTCGAGGCAACGGCCGTATCGCCAGAGGGCCGCATCACCTGGGGCGATGTCGGCCTGTGGAACGACGGGCAGGCAGACGCGTTGCGGCCGGTCGCCGCGGCGATCAAGGCGACAGGAGCGGTGCCCGGCATCCAGCTCGGTCACGCCGGACGCAAGGCGAGCGCGAACCGGCCATGGGAGGGTGACGACCACATAGCCGATGGCGCCCCCCACGGCTGGCCGACCATTGGGCCATCGCCGCTGGCGTTCGACGACAAGAAGCTGTGGAAGGTGCCGTCGGAGATGAACGTCGCCGACGTGGCGCGCGTGCAGGCGGACTTCGTCGCGGCCGCCCGCCGCGCGCTGGATGCGGGCTTCGAGTGGCTCGAACTGCACTTCGCGCACGGCTATCTGGCGCAGAGCTTCTTCTCTGAGCATTCCAACCGAAGAGCGGACCGCTACGGCGGGAGCTTCGCGAACCGCGGGCGCTTTCTGCTCGAGACCATCGCCGCCGTCCGCGAGGTGTGGCCCGACGAACTCCCGCTGACCATCCGCTTCGGGGTCATCGAATATGATGGGCAGGACGAGGAAACGCTGGCCGAGGCGATCGCGCTTATCCAGCTGTTTCGGGAGGCGGGGATCGACCTCGTCAGTGTCAGCGTCGGCTTCTCGACGGTCGACGCCGAAATCCCGTGGGGACCTGCATTCATGGCGCCGGTTGTAAGCCGCGTCCGGCGAAAGACCGACTTGCCCGTGGCGATCGCCTGGGGGCTCGGCACACCGGAGGTCGCCGACGCGGCCGTCCGGGACGGCACAGCCGATCTCGTGAAGGTCGGCCAGGCGCTGCTCGCCGATCCCCATTGGCCTTTCGCGGCTGCAATGGCGCTGGGTATGGAACGTCCATCATGGGCCACGCTTCCTGCGCCCTACGCCTACTGGCTCGAACGATACCGACCAAAACCGGCGGTACCCCCGGGCCAGCCGGAATCATGAGGAATTCGACTGGCGTCTCGACGCAGGCGGTGTGACCGAACGGAAGCCAAGATGCATGATCGGCTTCGACATTCACTTCGGGACGCGCAGATCGCCCGAAGGAAGACCAGGCATCACACCGCTTGTCCTCCTTCGGGTGCATCGTCGTCGTCAGATCGCTGCGACACCGCCATCCACGAACAGTTCATGGCCTGCGACGTAGCTGCTATCGTCAGACGCCAGGAAGAGCACAGCACGCGCGACATCCTCGGGGCGGCCGAGGCGACCAAGCGGAACCCCCTTGATGCCCTCTTCTTCAGCTCCTGGCGTGCTGTCGAAGAAGCTCCGGATCAGGCGGGTCTCGGTACCGCCTGGCGAGACGACGTTCACGCGGATGCCCCGCTCCTTCAGTTCATTGGTCCAGCTGCGTGCGAAAGAGCGGACCGCTGCCTTGCTGGCATTGTAGAGTGACTGGCCCGGAAATGCCTTGGATCCTGCAATCGAACCGTTGAGGACGATCACGCCACCGTTCTTCATCAGCGGCAGGGCCTTCTGCACGGTGAAGACCATGGCTTTCACGTTAAGGCCGAACGTCGCATCAAAGTGGGCTTCGTCGATCGCGTCGAGCGGGACGGCCTGGTGCAGGCCGGCATTGGCGAAGATTACATCGATCCTGCCGTGATCGCGCTCGATGCGCTCGTACAGCTCCGAAAGGTCGGCAAGATTCGTGGCGTCGCCCTGCACGCCGACGGCTCCGTGACCGATCTCATCGACCGCCTGATCGAGCAACGGCTGTCGCCGCGCGGTGATGTACACCCGCGCACCCTCCGCCGCGAAGGCATGGGCGGTTGCCAGTCCTATACCGTCAGAGCCGCCGGTAATCACCACGACCTTGTCTTCGAATCGCTTCGTCATGAGATCAGCCTTTCTATCAAGTGGAGGGTTGCTCCACTTGTCATATGGAGACATCCTCCACTTGGCAAGGACGGGACGAACGGATGTGAGCGAGGCTAGGCTACGAGTGGATGCGGAACGGAACCGCCAGCGCATCCTCGTCGCGGCAGAGGAAGCATTCCTGGAGCGAGGTGCCGGCGTATCGCTGGACGAGGTCGCGAGGAGAGCGAAGGTCGGGATCGGCACGCTCTACCGCCGCTTTCCGACGCGCGAGGCACTTCTGGCGGCAACCAACGACGAACGTTTCCTGGCAGTGGCGGCGGCAAGCCGCGGGCGCGACACGGGTCATGATCCGGGAGACGCCATGCGGCAGTTTCTCGAGGAACTCGCGATCAACACGAGTGTCTATCGGAGCCTTGCCGCTTCGCTGGGAACTGTCATCCAATGCGGAACGCCTGGCTGCAAGGCCATCACGGCAGAGGGACAGCGACTGCTTCAAAGCGCGCAAAAAGCCGGCGTCTGCCGTAAGGACGTCAACTTCGAAGACATCATCTGTGTTGTGTGCGCGATCGCCATCGCGGTCGAGCAGGACGATGCGCCCGCTTCGCGGGTTGCGCATCTGATCGACCTGCTCCTCTCAGGCCTTCGTGTGCGTTGAGCTGCGGTCACATGCGTTGCCTGATCTTCCAGGTCGCGCATCACGTTGCTTGCCGACATAGCGGTCAACCGTCCAGAATTCTTGGCAGTTTCGCGCACCGGAGGTGGGCAGGCGGTCCGTCGCTTCCGCCGCTTAGCTGGCGATGTCGTAAGCGTGGCCGGTAGGCCGCCTTGCGGTGGTCTTAGCCTTCGGGATGCTTGTCGTCTTTGACGAGGGCGCGGGTGTTGCGGGAAATTTTCGGTTCTACGACCAGTCATACGAGCACTTGTATGA
>NZ_JAKREV010000019.1 GCF_022664465.1 Sphingomonas hankookensis
GCCTTGTGCACATCCAGCCCGATATACTTCGCCACATTCGACATGACTCGCCTCCGTTGCTGACTACTCCACCGTCAACATCTCAGATTTGAGCCGCAAAGGCTTCCCGCAGTCATCGGGTCTAAGCACAAAGCCGTGTCAGCGATCGTATGACATCACGGATGGCCGGCTTTCCATTTTACCGGAATACGCAAGTAGGTGACACCGTTCGCCTCCGCCTGATCGAAATGGCCCGCGCGGATGTTGACCTGGATCGAGGGCAGCAGGAGCTTGGGCACGGATAGCCCGGCGTCACGCTGCTCGCGCATGGCGACGAAGTCGTCCTCATTCACACCGTCATGGACGTGGACGCTCGACCGTCGCTGCTCGCCCACCGTCGTCTCCCAGCGATAGTCGTCGCGACCCGGTGCCTTGTAGTCGTGGCAGAGGAACAGTCGCGTCTCGTCGGGCAGCGCCAATAGCCGGCGGATCGAGCGATAGAGCGTCCGCGCATCCCCGCCCGGGAAGTCGGCGCGGGCGGTGCCATAGTCGGGCATGAACAGCGTATCCCCGACGAACGCCGCATCGCCGATCAGATAGGTCACGTCGGCCGGGGTGTGGCCGGGGACATGCAGCACCTCGACCGCCAGCGCCCCGATCGCGAACTGGTCGCCATTCTCGAACAGGCGGTCGAAGTCCGAGCCGTCCGTTTTCAGATCATCCATCGCGAACACGGGGCGGAAGATTTTCTGCACGTCGCGGATATGCGCGCCGATCCCGATCCATGCGCCTGTATGCGCCTTGATGAAGGGTGCGGCCGACAGATGATCGGCATGAGCGTGCGTCTCCAGCACCATCGCGATCCGCCAGTCCTGCTCGCGGGCGAAGGCGACGATCCGCTCGGCCGAGCGCGTGTCGGCGACGCCGCTCGCCATGTCGAAGTCGAGGACTGGATCGATCACCGCCGCAGTCCGTGTCGCGGGATCGCCGACGAGGTAGCTAATCGTATTGGTCGGCTCGTCGAAAAACGCCTCGATGAGGGGCTGAGTCATGATTTTCTCCGTTAGCGCTTGCTAATATATTAGCTGGTGCTACATAAGCAACACCTAATGGAGTGGCGATGATGCTCAAACCGCCGATGGACCTGGCGACATTCGAGGCGAAGGCCGGGCAGGTCGCCGACACGCTGAAGGCGATCGGCAATGCTCGCCGGCTGATGCTGCTGTGCAAGCTGGTCGAGCATGGCGAGATGACGGTCGGCGATCTGGCCCGTGATGTCGGCTTGTCGCAGTCGGCCTGCTCGCAGCACCTGGCCAGGATGCGCGACGAGGGTCTCGTCACCTACCGGCGGGAGAGCCAGACGCTCTGGTACGCCATCGCGGATGCCCGCGTCGAAACGCTGCTCGGCACTCTCTACCAGCTCTACTGCAAGGATTGATGCGATGACGCTCGCGACCCTTTCTCCCGACGATACCCGTGCCGCGATCGATGCCGGTGCGCGCCTGATCGACATTCGCGGTGCCGACGAGCATGCGCGCGAACGCATTCCCGGCGCGATGAACGTGCCGCTCGACCGGATCGGCGATCTCCCGCGCGACGATCGTCCGGTCGTCTTTCACTGCAAGTCCGGGATGCGCACCGCCGCCAATGCGGCGCAGCTCGGCGCGGCAGCGGGTGGCGCGCCGGCCTATATCCTGGGCGGCGGCATCGATGCGTGGCGGCAGGCAGGACAGCCCACCGTCGCCGATCGGTCGCAGCCGTTGGAAATCATGCGGCAGGTGCAGATTACCGCCGGTGGGCTGGTGCTGATCGGCGTTCTGCTCGGCACGTTCGTCGCTCCCGGCTTCTTCGGGCTGTCGGCGTTCGTCGGGGCGGGGCTGATGTTCGCGGGCGTGACGGGGTGGTGCGGCATGGCCAACCTGCTGCGCGTCATGCCCTGGAACCGGCGCGCGACAGCCTGAGGCGATCGTGGACACCGCTGCCACCCTTGCCGCGCTTGCATCGGGCGGCGTGATTGGCCTGATCCTCGGCCTTGTCGGCGGAGGCGGGTCGATCCTCGCCGTGCCACTCCTGATCTATGTTGTCGGCGTCGGATCACCGCACGCTGCGATCGGGACGGCCGCTGTCGCCGTCACCGTCAATGCGCTTGCCAGCCTGGTCGGCCATGCGCGAGCGGGCCGCGTGAAATGGCGGTGCGCCAGTGTCTTCGCCGTCTCCGGAATGATCGGCGCGGCGCTGGGGGCGGAGTTGGGCAAGGCGTTCGACGGCAAGCGACTGCTTGTCCTGTTCGGGCTTCTGATGATTGGCGTCGGTTTGTCGATGTTGCGCAAGCGCCGCACGGCGGAAGCGCCGGACGTGCGACTGACCCGCGATAGCGCCTCGACGCTGCTGCCGCGCTTGGTTCCGATCGGGCTGGGCGTCGGGCTTGCCGCCGGCTTCTTCGGGATCGGGGGCGGCTTCCTGATCGTGCCGGGGCTGATCCTCGCGACCGCGATGCCGCTGCCCTTCGCGATCGGCACGTCGCTGGTCGTCGTCAGCGCGCTGGGGTTGACCACCGCCTTGTCCTACGCCCTGTCGGGGCTGGTCGACTGGAGCGTGACCGCGATGCTGGTCGTGGGCGGCGTCGCTGGAACGATCGGCGGTATTGCATTGGGCAAGGTTCTCGGCACCCGTAAGGGGCTGCTCGAACGTGGCTTTGCCGCCGTCGTGATTGCGGTAGGAACCTACGTTACGGCATCGTCGCTCTGAACCTGAGCAGCTTCAGCCGACTGCTATCGGCGCCCTCGCGCCAACAGCTTTTCACCATCGGGCCTGATCTCGCCCTTCGGCGTGACGTGTCGGTAGAGTGTTTGGCGCGTCACGCCGAGTTCGGCGCATAGCTCCGCGACCTTGGTTTCCGGTTTGCCCATCGCGGCCTGGGCGAGACGCAGTTTGGCCGGCGTCATCTTGAACGGACGCCCGCCGTGCCGACCGCGTGCCCGAGCGGACTCCAGACCGGCGCGCGTGCGCTCGACGATCAGTTCTCGCTCGAACTCGGCGAGGCCGGCGAAAATCGCGAAGATCAGCCGACCGTTGGCGGTGGTTGTGTCAATCGACGCGCCTTCGCCCGCCAGCACCTTCAACCCGATGCCACGCTTCGTCAGATCACCAACCGTATTGACGAGGTGGCGCAAATCGCGGCCGAGCCGATCGAGTTTCCAGATGACCAGCGTGTCGTCGCGGCGCAGCGCCTTCAGGCAGGCGTCCAGTCCCGGTCGCTTGTCGAGCCGGCCCGATGCGGCATCCTCATAGATATGCTCGGGATCGACGCCGGCCGCGACCAGCGCGTCGTGCTGCAGGTCGTGGACCTGGCTGCCGTCCGCCTTGGACACCCGCGCGTAACCGATCTGCGTTGTCACATATACGTCCGTTCACGTGACGGAGCGGCATTGCCCGTCGATCAATCGCGATAATGTCACATAACCCGTCTTCTGGTCTATGCTCCATGAACGGGTACGCTTTCCTGTTTCGTGACGAACAGGAAGCCGATGCCGACCAAGACCATCCTGTCGCCCGCGCAGCGTGCTGTGATCTTCGACCCGCCTGCCGATCGCGCGACGATCGAACGGCTCTATACGCTCGGTCCCGACGATCTGGCACAGGTGGCGCGACGTCGGCGCGGGGCGAACCGGCTCGGCTATGCGGTGCAGCTTTGCTACCTGCGTCATCCCGGTCGCAGGCTACTGACGGGGGATGCGGTGCCCGCCGCCATGCTCGCGCTGCTCGCCGATCAGATCGGGTGCGTAGCCGACGACTTCACCGGCTATGCCACGCGCCCCACGACATTGCGCGAACACCGGGCCGAGATCGAAGCTCTGCTCGGTCTGCGCGCCTTCGCGCGGGTGGATGTACGGGCGATGCTGGCGCTGGGATCGGAGATTGCCGCTTCGACTGATAGAGGTGAGACGATCGTCACAGGCATGGTCGATCGCTTGCGGGCGGACCGGATCGTACTGCCGGCGACATCGACGCTGGAACGGCTCGCCCTCATCGTGCGGACACGGGCGCGCAAGGCGGCCCATTCCAATCTGATCCGCGACTGTTCGACCGAACAGGAAGCCGCACTCGAACACATGATCGCCTCCGACGATGATGGGCGCACCCGGCTAGGATGGATACGCGAATGGCCGGAAGCACCATCGGCCGCGAACCTGAAGGGAATCGTCGAACGGCTCGACACCGTGCGCGGCATCGGGATCGCGGCTGATCGAGCACGACGTATCCATGCTGCTCGCTATGCCGTCATTGCGCGGACCGCCGGCATCGTCACCGCCCAGCACCTGCGGCGTCTCGAACGTCCGCGCCGGCTCGCCATGCTCGTAGCTTCCGTGATCGAGATGGAAGCGACGTTGACCGACGCCGCGCTGGTCATGGTGGAGAAGATGGTGGGCGCGCTGTTCCGCCGTGCCGACCGCACCCGCTCCGATCGGCTGCTCGGCCAGGCACGGATGCTGAAGGACACCGCGCGTTTCCATGCCCGGCTCGGTCGCCTGCTGGTAGATGCTCGTGCGAGCGGGCGCGATGCCTTCCGCGCGATCGACGCGAAGATGGGCTGGGATCAGCTCGAACGCAGCATCCGCTTTGCCGAGGATCTGACGCGCTCGGCCGATGACGGGCTGGAAGAAGTGGTCGAACGCTATCCCGCCGTGCGGCGTTTCGCCCCGACGTTTCTCGCCGCTTTCACCTTCCGCACCGCGCGGTTGGCTGATCCGCTGCTCGGCGCGATCGAGGTGCTGCGCACGATGTACCGCGACGGTCGATCGGTCCTGCCGAAGCGAGTGCCGACCAGCTTCATCAAGCCGCGCTGGCGCAAGGTCGTGCAGCCGGCGGAAGGGACGATAGACCGGCGCGCCTATGAGATCGCAGTGATCGCCCACCTGCGCGAGCGGCTCGGCTCGGGCAGCATCTGGGTGGACGGCAGCCGCGCCTATCGCACGCTCGACGACTATCAGCTGCCCATGCCCGCCTTCGAAGCGATGCGCGCGAGCGGCGATCTGCGCCTGGTTGTGCCGACCGACTTTTCCAAATGGTACGAGGAACGCCGCACCCTGTTGGCCCGGCGCATGACGGAGGTGGAGCGCGCAGCCGCAGCGGGCGAGCTGGTCGATGTGACGATCGAACGCGGGCAGTTGCTCATATCGTCGATCCGGCGATCCCCGTCCGACGATGCCGATGCGCTAAAGGCCCGGCTCTACGCGATGCTGCCGCGCGTCCGAATCACCGATCTGCTGGTCGAGGTCGCCGCATGGTCGGGATTCGCCGACCGTTTCGTCCATGCGCGCAGCGGCGCCCCCGCCTCCGACCAGTCCGCGCTGATGGGTGCGATCCTCGCCGATGCGACCAACCTCGGCCTGGGCCGCATGGCCGAAAGCTCGCGCGGGCTGACGTTGTCTCGCCTGCGCTGGACGGCGGAATGGCATGTGCGCGACGAAACCTATCTGTCGGCGCTGGCGGCGATCGTCGATTGCCATACCGCGCATCCGCTCGCGGCGGTCTGGGGACCGGGCGATACATCGTCGTCGGACGGGCAGTTCTTTCGTGCCGGTGGTCAGGGCGAGGCCCGCGCCGATCACAACGCCCGCTATGGCACCGAACCAGGCGTGCTGTTCTACACCCACGTCACCGACCGCTTCACGCCGTTCCACACCAAGGTCATCGCCGCCAATGCCGGCGAGGCCGCGCATGTCCTCGACGGCCTGCTCGACCATGAAAGCGAGCTGGTCATCCGCGAACATGCGACCGATACCGCCGGCGCGGTCGATCATGTCTTCGGCCTGTGCCATCTGCTCGGCTTCCGCTTCGCGCCCCGCATCCGCGACCTCAACGAGCGCCGGCTCTACAGCCTGTCGCCGCTCGACTCGTGGCCGACGCTGCGCCCGCTCGTCGCCGGTCCGGTCAAGATCCGCGCGATCGAGGAGAACTGGGACGAAACCCTGCGCCTTGCCGCCTCGATCCGCGCCGGCACGGTGAGCGCCTCGGTCATGCTCCGCAAGCTGGCGGGCTTCCCGCGTCAGAACTCGGTCGCCCGCGCGCTGCGGGAGATAGGTCGGATCGAACGCACCCTGTTCATGCTCGACTGGTTCGATGATCCCGACCAGCGTCGTCGCACCGGCAGCATTCTCAACAAGGGCGAGGCCCGCAACGCGCTCGCCCGCGCCATCTTCTTCAACCGCCTCGGCGAACTGCGCGACCGCACCTTCGAGAACCAGCGCCATCGCGCCTCCGGCCTGACCCTCGTCACCGCGGCCATGACGCTCTGGAACACCGTCTATCTCGACCGAGCTGTCCGTCATCTGCGCGGCAGCGGCGTCGACGTGCCCGACGAGCTGCTCGCCCACGTCGCCCCTCTGGGCTGGGAGCATATCGGCCTCACCGGCGACTATCTCTGGGGCGAGATCGACAAACCTCGCGAGCGGTTCAGGCCGCTGCGCCTCCACCAGCAAAGCCGGGACGCTTAGACCCGATGACTGCGGGAAGCCTTTGCGGCTCAAATCTGAGATGTTGACGGTGGAGTAGTCAGCAACGGAGGCGAGTCATGTCGAATGTGGCGAAGTATATCGGGCTGGATGTGCACAAGGC
>NZ_JAKREV010000003.1 GCF_022664465.1 Sphingomonas hankookensis
TCGGGAAACGCCGGTGGTTTGCCCCGACCTTTCCCCTTTCCCCTCTCCCCTCTCCCCTCTCCCCTCTCCCCCAATCCCCTCCGTTCGCTTCGAGCGCAGGTTCGAGCCTGTCGAGAACCGTAGTCGAGAAGGGCGCGCCCCAAACGACGCGTTCTCGACGAACGCTTCTCGACAAGCTCGAAGCTGCTCGAACCAAACGGGTTGGGTATGGACCTCATCCCAACCTGTCCCCCGGCTAAGGCCGGATACGTCACTGACAGGCGCAGGCCCCACCGCATCCCCTACCCCCGCGCAGGCGGGGGTCCAGAGCCCAAGACGCAACGCCGCCGCATAATACCCCTTGGACCCCCGCCTGCGCGGGGGTTGGATTGCGCAACCTGACGGCTGCGCAATCCAACTTTCCTACAACGAACCGTTCTGGTTACGTTCCCTTCGCAACAGGAGGATGGAAATGGACGTTACCCAATTGATCGACGACGTGATCGACCGCGAGGGCGGTTATGTCGACCACCCCGCCGACCGTGGCGGCGCGACCCGCTATGGCATCACCCAGGCCGTCGCCCGCGCCGAAGGTTACACGCAAGCGATGCGCGACCTGCCCCGCACGCTGGCCGCACGCATCTATCGCCGCCGCTACTGGCAAATCCCGAACTTCGACCGGGTAGCGACCCGCGCACCGACACTGGCGGCCGAGCTGTTCGACACAGGCGTCAACATGGGGCCGGCGGTCGCCGCGACCTTCCTGCAACGCGTGCTGAACGCGCTCAACCGGCAACAGCGCGACTGGCCCGATCTGACCGTCGACGCAAACATCGGCCCGCAAACCCTCGCCGCGCTCGACGCGCTGCTCGTCACGCGCGGCCCGGCGGCGGAGACGGTATTGGTCAAGGCGATCAATGCCTTGCAGGGCGAACGCTATCTCCGCCTCGCCGAGACGCGGCCTGCCAATGAAGCCTTTCTCTACGGCTGGCTGGCGGGGCGCACCGCCTGATTCGAACAACCTTCGCCAACTTCCACGACAGGACTACACCCATGCTCAACACCCTGATCGCGCCGATCGCGGCGCTGCTCGACAAGCTCATTCCCGATCCCAAGGCCCGCGATGCCGCCAAGCTGGAACTGCTCAAACTCGAATCGACCGCCGATCTCGACCGGGTGAAGGCGCAACTCTCGGCGATCGTCGCGGAGGCACAATCGACCGACCCCTGGACTTCGCGCGCAAGGCCGGGGTTCCTGTATGTCATGTACGCGCTGCTGCTGTGGGCGATCCCCATGGGGCTGATCTCGGCGGTGCAACCCGACATGGCCGCCGGCATCGCGAGAGGGATGACCGCATACCTGCGCGGCATTCCGGAGGAATTGTACGCGCTCTTCGGCACCGGATATCTCGGCTACACCGCCGCCCGCGCTTGGGGGAAGGCAAAGGGGGTAGAGAAGTAATTCCTCCCCATTCCATGGGGAGGGGGACCGTCGCCGAAGGCGATGGTGGAGGGGCACCGCCCCAAACGCACCGACGGCGTTCGCGGTGCACCCCTCCACCGTCCTGCGGACGGTCCCCCTCCCCGCAAAGCGGGGAGGATCTGCACCCCATCTTGTCCAACTCCCACCCCTCCCCATATCGCGCCCCATGAGCAAAGAGACGGTGTGGCACGGCACCACGATTGTATCCGTGCGTCGCGGCGGTCGCGTGGTGATCGCGGGGGATGGGCAGGTTTCGGCCGGACAGACGGTCATGAAACCCAATGCGCGGAAAGTCCGTCCCTTGGGCGATGGCAAGGTGATCGCCGGGTTCGCCGGCGCCACCGCCGACGCCTTCACCCTGTTCGAACGGCTTGAAGCCAAGCTGGAGCGCCATCAGGGCCAGTTGCTGCGCGCCGCGGTCGAACTGGCGAAGGACTGGCGCACCGACAAGTTCCTGCGCAACCTCGAGGCGATGCTGATCGTCGCCGACAAGGACGTGACTTTGGTCATCACCGGCAATGGCGACGTGCTGGAACCCGAGGCCGGCATCGCCGCGATCGGCTCGGGCGGCAATTTCGCATTGGCCGCCGCCCGCGCGCTGTCCGACTATGAAGGCGATGCCGAAAAGGTCGCGCGCAAGGCGCTGGCCATCGCCGCCGAACTCTGCGTCTACACCAACGATCGCGTCACCCTCGAAGCGCTCGACAGCGCGAACTGACGGACATTCCATGCAAGACAATCTGACTCCGAAGGCGATCGTCGCCGCATTGGACGCGCACATCATCGGCCAGCAGGACGCCAAGCGCGCCGTCGCGGTGGCGCTGCGCAACCGCTGGCGCCGGCAACAGCTCGCGCCCGATCTGCGTGACGAGGTGTCCCCGAAGAACATCCTGATGATCGGCCCCACCGGCTGCGGCAAGACCGAGATCAGCCGCCGTCTGGCGAAGCTCGCAGACGCGCCGTTCGTGAAGGTGGAGGCGACCAAGTTCACCGAGGTCGGCTATGTCGGCCGCGACGTCGAACAGATTGCCCGCGACCTCGTCGAGGAAGCGATCCGGCTGGAACGCGAACGCCGCCGCGTCGCGGTTAAGGACAAGGCCGAGGAGGCGGCGATGGCCCGCCTGCTCGACGCGCTGACCGGCAAGGGCGCCAGCGAGGCGACGCGCGAGGCGTTCCGCCAGCGCTTTGCCGACGGGCATATGGATGACAAGGAAGTCGAGATCGAACTCGACGCCGCCCCGCAGATGCCGTTCGAAATCCCCGGCGCCGCGCCGCAGATGATCAACCTGTCCGAAATGATGGGCAAGGCGTTCGGCGGTGGCCAGCAGAAGCGCCGCAAGCTGACCGTCCGCGCCGCGTGGGACAAGCTGGTCGAGGAAGAGGCCGACAAGCGCCTCGACCAGGATGAGGTCAGCCGCGCCGCGCTCGCTGATGCCGAGGCGAACGGCATCGTCTTCCTCGACGAGATCGACAAGATCGCGGTCAGCGACGTGCGCGGCGGCAGCGTCAGCCGCGAAGGCGTGCAGCGCGACCTGCTGCCGCTGATCGAGGGCACGACCGTCGCCACGAAGTACGGCCCGATGAAGACCGACCATGTCCTCTTCATCGCCTCGGGTGCGTTCCATGTCGCCAAGCCCAGCGACCTGCTGCCCGAACTACAGGGGCGCCTGCCGATCCGGGTCGAGCTGAAGGGCCTGACCGAGGCGGACTTCATCGCGATCCTGTCGGATACCAAGGCATCGCTCCCCGCCCAGTATCGCGCGCTGCTCGGCACCGAATCGGTCGAGGTGACCTTCACCGACGACGGCATCGCCGCCATCGCCCGCATTGCAGCAGAGGTGAATGCCGAGATCGAGAATATCGGCGCGCGGCGATTGCAAACGGTGATGGAAAAGCTGCTGGAGGAAGTCAGCTTCGATGCCGAGGACCGGAAGGGCAGCGCGGTGACGATCGATGCCGCCTATGTGGAGAAGCAGCTGGCGAGCATTGCGCGGAATACGGACCTCAGCCGCTACGTGTTGTAAGGGGAAGGGGTTCTCGACAAGCTCGAACTGAACGGGGGTGGTTTGGACACCTACTCTGCCCCCCATCCGTTCGGTTCGAGCAGCTTCGAGCTTGTCGAGAAGCGTCAGTCGAGAACGCGCTCATTTGGGCCACCCCGTTCTCGACAAGCTCGAACCAAACGGGAGGGGGGGAGGAGCCAATTAAGCCTCACCCCACCTTATCATACGGCACGAACGCCCCGAACGTGCAGTCCGCCGACGCGATCGGCGACCCGCGATCGACCAGCCGGAACCGGTCGTTGCGGCACACCTGCGCCCCGTACAGGATCGACACCACGATCTGGTCGTCGCGCAGGAACGGGCAGCGGTCGCGCACCTGGGTCCGCCACAGCCGCTTGCCGGTCTGGCGATAGATCAGCGAATCGCCCACCACCTGCGGTCCGTCGATGAAGCCCGTCGGAATGCAGTTTTCGGGCTTGCCCGCCACGCGCCCTTCCAGCGTCTTCGCAAGCTCGGCATCGCCTTTCGCCTGCGTCTCCGCAATCTGCTGCGGGGTCGCGCATGCGCCCAGCAACAGCGCCGCCGTCCATGCCATTCGCCTCATTGCGCTTCTCCTCTGCCGATCAGAACGCATCCTTCGCCGCGCGGTGCCGCGCCAGTTCGTCCGCCGAACCGGCGCGCAGGAACGGATTGGTCGCCAGCTCCGCGCCGATCGTGGTCGGCACGGTCGGCTCGCCCTTTTCGCGGAGCGCCTCGACCGCCGCCATCCGCTCGACGATCGCCGCATTGTCCGGCTCGGCGGACAGAGCATAGCGACCGTTCGACAGCGTATATTCGTGCCCGCAATAGACCCGCGTGTCGGTCGGCAGCTCGGCATAGCGCTGCATATTGCCGTACATCTCCGCCGCCGTCCCTTCGAACAGCCGGCCGCAGCCCATGGCGAACAACGTGTCGCCGCTGAACAGCACGGCGTCGTCGGCAAAATGGAACGCGACATGGCCGGCGGTATGGCCCGGCACCGCCCATACGGTCGCCTGCGCATCGCCGATCGACAGCATCGCCCCTTCACCCACGCCATTGTCCATGTCGGCGATCTTGCCGCGCTCCGCCTCCGGCCCGGTCACCTTGGCCCCGGTCGCCGCCTTGATCGCTGCATTGCCGCCGACATGGTCGGGGTGCCAATGGGTGTTCCAGATCGCGGTGATCGTCCAGCTCCGTTCCGCAGCGGCGTCTAGCACCGGCTGCGCCGCGCCCGGATCGATCGCGACCGTCTCGCCGCTCGCCTCGTCGTGCAGCAGCCAGGCATAATTGTCCGACAGGACCGGGATCTGGACGATCTCCATCACCACGTCCCCGTGTTCGGCATCGACGCCCAGGGTTCGGCCGGGTCCAGCGACCCATCTTGCAACAGCTCGATCGAGATGCCGTCGGGCGTCTTCACGAACGCCATATGCCCATCGCGCGGCGGGCGGTTGATCGTCACGCCTGCGTCCAGCAATCGCTGACAGGTGGCGTAGATATCGTCGACCCGGAACGCCAGATGCCCGAAATTGCGCCCGCCGGCATAGGGTTCAGGGTCCCAGTTATGGGTCAGCTCGACCTCGGCCACACCCTCCTGCCCCGGCGCGGCGAGGAAGATCAGCGTGAAGCGGCCTTGTTCGTTATCCATCCGCCGGACCTGCTTCAGGCCCAGCATGTCGAAAAAGGCGATGGTCGCGTCCGGGTCGGACACCCGGATCATGGTGTGGAGATAGCGGGTCATCGACGGCTCCCTAAACATTGACCCGGCATATCGGGTCCGCCGGGGTCCGCCGCAACCGCCATCAGGCCGGCGGCAGCGTGTCGAGCGCCGCCGCGGCAGCCTTGGCCTGCACGCTGTCCGGGGACAGGCGTTGCACCGCCTCGAACGCGATGCGGGCCGCCTTGGTATCGCCCGACAAGCCGGCGATGTTGCCCGCCTCCAGTTGGACCGACGCATCGTCGGGCGAGCGGCGCACCGCCTCGGCAATATCCGCCTTCGCCCGCGCCAAATCGCCCGTCCGTCGCGCCAGCGTCGCCGACAACAGCCATGCCAGCGGGTCCGCCGGCGCGTCTTTCAAAGCGCGGTCGAGGTCGCCGCGCGCGCCGGACAGGTCGCCACCGGCCACCCGCACCCGCGCCCGGTCGAGCTGCGCCTCGCCGCGCGCCAGCCCGGTCAGCGATCCGCTCGCCAGCGCCGCATCCAGCGCGGTGCCCGCCGCGATCGTATCGCCATCGGCCAGCCGGGCATTGCCCGCCTGCGCCCAATAGTTCGCGGCGCGGGCGTCCTTCGCCATCTCCGCCTCGCGCGCCGCCTTTTCGAACGCCTCGGCGGCCGCGGTCCAACGCTGGCGTGTGGCATAGCTCATGCCGAGGCACTGCCGCGCCAGAAACCCGCCGCCGACCAGCCGCCACTGCCCGGCGATCCTCTCCGCCTGTTCGGGCGCAGTCGTCGCCGCATCGACGCATGCGTCGTACTTTGCCTCCGGCGTGGCACCGGCGGGCAGTTGCGGCCCGGTGGCGGCCTGGAGCGCAAGGAACAGCGGAAACAGCATCAGCCCAGAACATCCTCGATGGCGCGCAGGATCAGCGCGATGTCGCCGTCACGCGACAGGCGATGGTCGCCATCCTTGACCAGAATAGTCTGCACATCGGCTGAACGCAGGCGCGAGGCGAGGTGGACGGTGCGCTCCCACGGCACTTCGGCGTCGCGCTGCCCCTGCAGTAGCCGCACCGGCACGTCGATCGGCAGTTCGCTGTGCATCACCCGGTTCGCCTCCCCCGACGACCAGAAGGCGCGGGTGAACACCGTTGGCGTGTCGGCATAGGGTGACGGTCGCTCGATCCGCCCCTCGGTCAGCAGCGCCATCTTCTCGGCCTGCGAAAAGCCCCAGTCGGTGAAGTCGGGCGCGGGTGCAATACCAACCAGCCCGGCGATCCGATCGGGCCGCGCGCGTGCCGCCAGCAACGCGATCCACCCGCCCATCGACGACCCGACCGGCACCACCGGCCCCTCGATCGCATGGTCGATCATCGCCAGCGCATCGTCGACCCAGCCGGCCAGCGTCTGCTCCTCGAACGCGCCGGGGCTCTCGCCACACCCCGCATAGTCGAAGCGCACGAATGCCCGGCCCGCCTCACGCGCCCATGCCTCGATCGCCAGCGCCTTGGTGCCGCTCATGTCCGACGCATAGCCCGGCAGGAACAGGATGGTCGGGCCGGTGCCGGGGGTATGGCGATAGGCGAGCGGGCGGGAGTCGGTCATGGGCCGATCCATGCCATGCTCCTCGCCGAAGGGATAGGGAGGCTACTGACTCCCCTCCCTGCAAGGGAGGGGAGCAGATCGTGGCCCTACCGCGCCGCCCGCAGATGCGCCCGTACCAGCCGACCCGACTCGGTCAGGTCGCCCTCAGCCCAACCCGACAGCGCCTGCGTCGTCGGTTTCAGGACCGCCGATGCTTCATCCTTGTTCGCGACCGACCAGTTCAGAGTGCTGATGCCGTTCTTCGCGCACCAGTCCCACCAGGTCTGCGTCTCCTTCGCGTCGATCGGGGCGTCGCCATTGGCGGCGGTGGTGCCATATTCGGTGACGAACAGCGCGATGCCGCGCTGCATCGCCCGGTCCGCCTTCGCCCGCAGCTCGGCCTTATGCGTCGCGGCATAGAAGTGCAGCGTATAGGCGACGTTGGCGAAGGGCAGCGGATCGGCCGCCACCTCGTCGACGTCCTGCGACCAGCTGCGCGTGCCGGCGACCACGAACGCATCCGGGTCGATCGCCCGGATCGCGCCGATCACCCTGGCATGATAGGGTTTCAGCACGGTCGCCCAGCCATGTTCGGGCAGCGGTTCGTTATAGGTTTCGTAGATCAGGTTCGGCACGCCGCGATATTTGGTCGCGATATGGCTGAAGAAGCGGACGGCGTCGTCGGCGCGCGGCTGATGCGCGTGCCAGTCTACCACGACATAGATGCCCTGCGCGATCGCCGCGTCGATCACCGTCTCGGCGCGCTTCGTCTCCGCCTCGGGCTGCGTGTCATAGCCACCCTGCTGCGCGCCGATCGCCGCGCGGACGGCGCTCACCCGCCAGTCGCTGACCAGCCACGCAACGGTCGCCGGGTCGTAATAGCGCGGCTGCCACTGGCTCCAGAACAGCGACATGCCGTGCACCGCATAGGGTTGTCCCTGCGCATCGACGACGCGGTTGCCCTTTACCGCCAGTCGACCATGCGCCGCCACCGGCGATCCCGCCGGTGCGGGCGGCGCGGCCCACGCGACCGGTCCCAGCAACAACGCTACCAGCAGCAGCCACCAGCGACGCATTCCACCTCTCCCGCAACACTTGAGCGGGAAGGTGATCGTCCGTGTCAACGGTGTCAACCACCGCCCGAACCGTCAGTCCTGCGGCGGCTCGACCTCCTGCCCGACCGCCGCCGCCTCGCCGCCCGGTTCGCCGCGCGCCTGCCCCTTGCGACGGCGTAAATTCTGCCGCAGCGCTTGTGCCAGCCGTGCCTTGCGTTCCGCATCGCTCATGGCCGCTTTCTACGCTTTTCGCCTGCAATCTGGCAACGGTCGCTTGACATCCCCCCCAATGCCTGCACATAGGCCCCTCCCGCCGCCGAGGGGCTTCCCCCTGGCTCGGAGTGCTGCCGTAGCTCAGTGGTAGAGCGCATCCTTGGTAAGGCTGAGGTCGTGAGTTCAATCCTCACCGGCAGCACCATTTTTTCCGCCTGACGGAGCGCGGCCCCGCCGAGGTCGCATGAAGCGAGCAGCGGCTCGCGATCGCGCACATTCGATCTATCCTGAGATTCCCTGAGCGATGCGATCGATGGCGTCGCGCGGCACGACATCCTGACTTCGCGACGTAATATCCGATCGTCGTCGCAAGCTTCGACTGGAATTTGGGACAGCGTTCCGATATATAGGACGAACAGTCGAACCGGCATGGCCGTTCGATCGCGGTCGAACGGCGCGCGCGGGCGTGATATCGTCGGCTGCGCAGCGTCGGAACGACCGGATCGTACCGGTCCGCGCCGTCCCACCGCCCACGCCGAGTCCGCCGCCCATGATAATTGCTGCGACCACCGATTTTCGCGAAGCCGCCCGGCGGCGGCTGCCGCCGTTCCTGTTCCATTATATCGACGGCGGCGCCTATGCCGAACATACGCTGCGCCACAATGTGTCGGACCTGTCGCAGGTTGAATTGCGCCAGCGCGTGCTGCGCGATGTCGCCGACCTGACGCTCGACACCGAATTGTTCGGCACGAAGCTGGCGATGCCGGTGGTGCTGGCCCCGGTCGGGCTGACCGGCATGTATGCGCGGCGGGGCGAAGTGCAGGCGGCGCGGGCGGCGGCGGTGAAGGGCGTCCCCTTCACCCTGTCGACCGTGTCGGTCTGCGCGATCAAGGAAGTGCAGGACGCGTCGAGCGCACCGATCTGGTTCCAGCTCTATGTATTGAAGGATCGCGGGTTCATGCGCGACGCGCTGGAACGGGCGCAGGCGGCGGGGGTGACGACATTGGTCTTCACCGTCGACATGCCGGTGCCGGGCGCGCGCTATCGCGACGCCCATTCGGGCATGTCGGGGCCGAACGCCGCGTTCCGGCGGATGGTGCAGGCGGCAACGCATCCGCGCTGGGCGTGGGACGTCGGGTTGCACGGGCGACCCCACGATCTGGGCAACATCTCCACCTATCGCGGTACGCCGACGAAGCTGGAGGATTATATCGGCTGGCTGGGCGCGAATTTCGATCCGTCGATCGCGTGGCGCGACCTCGAATGGATTCGCGACATGTGGAAGGGCTCGATCGTCATCAAGGGCATTCTCGACCCCGACGATGCGCAGGATGCGGTGCGCTTCGGCGCCGACGGGATCGTCGTGTCGAACCATGGCGGGCGACAGCTCGATGGCGTGCTGTCGACCGTCCGCGCGCTGCCCCCCATCGCCGACAAGGTGAAGGGCCAGATCAGGATCCTCGTCGATTCCGGCATCCGTTCGGGTCTGGACGTAGTGCGGATGCTGGCGCTGGGGGCGGATGCGACGCTCATCGGCCGCGCGTTCATCTACGCGCTGGCCGCGGGCGGCGAGGCCGGGGTGACGAAGCTGTTGTCGCTGTTCGAGGCGGAGATGCGCGTCGCGATGGCGCTGACCGGCGTGCGCAGTATCGCGGAGATCGACCGGTCGGCGTTGGTGCGGGGCGATGTGGCGCTCTGACCACATACCCCACGATCGTCACCCCAGCGCAGGCTAGGGTCTCCCTGTTGCGAAGCGCGGCGCTCGCCACGAGGAAACCCCAGCCTGCGCTGGAGTGACAATTCTGGTCAAGGGAATGCGAGTAGAGCAAGATCGCCCACGCCTACCCCTCGACCTGGTCGAGATACGCCCCATACCCTTCGTCCGCCATTGCCTCGCGCGGGACGAAGCGTAGCGCCGCCGAATTGATGCAGTAGCGCAGGCCACCCCGGTCGCGCGGCCCATCCGGAAAGACATGCCCCAGATGGCTGTCGCCGCCCGCCGAACGCACTTCGGTGCGGACCATGCCGTGCGTCACGTCACGCAGTTCGGCGACGTTGGCCGGCTCGATCGGCTTGGTGAAGCTTGGCCAGCCGCAATGCGAATCGAACTTGTCGGCCGATGCGAACAGCGGTTCGCCCGACACGATGTCGACATAGATGCCGGCGCGCTTCTCGTTCAGATATTCGCCGGTGCCGGGGCGCTCGGTACCGCTTTCCTGCGTCACATAGAATTGCTCGGGGGTCAGGCGGGCGATCGCCTCGTCGGTCTTGCGATAGTCGGTCATGGTGCTTCCTTCGTTGCCCGATAGATGGTGCGCGGGCACCCGCCCGGCAACCGGATCAGAACAGTTCGGCAAGGAACGCCGTGGTCGATTCCCACGACCGGCGATCGGCATCGGCGTCGTACGCCATGCCCTTTTCGGGCGCGGCGGCATGCGGGTTGGTGAAGGCGTGCATCGCCCGACCATGCGCGTGGAGCTGCCAGTCGGCGTCGCGCCCGCCCATTTCGTCGGCAAAGGCCAGCACCTTGTCCGGCGCGGCCATCGGATCGCGCCAGCCATGTTCGACTAGCACCTTCGCCGCGATCGCGCCGTCCTGACCCAGGTCGTTGCCGTCGAGCATCCCGTGCAGGCTGACCACGCCCAGCACCCCGTCCGCCCCGCCGCGCGCGAGGTCAAGGACGCACAACCCGCCGAAGCAATAGCCGATCGCCGCGATCCGCGATGCATCGACCCGGTCGAGCGTGGCGGCGAACGCGACGCCTGCCTGCATCCGCTGCAACAACGCGGCGCGATCCGACAGCAGCGGGTTGATCAGGTGGGTGTTGTCGCCCGACGGGTCGCCCTTCACATCCTTGCCGAACATATCGATCGCAATGCCGACATAGCCGAGTTCGGCCAGCCGCCCGGCCGTCTTGTGTTCGGCGTCGCCGCGCCCGGCCCATTGATGCGCGATCAGCACAGCCGGCGCCTTGGACGCATCAGCCGGAAATGCCACCCCGGCCTGCAACACCGTATCGCCATCGCGATAGTCGAACTGTTCCACCGTCATGCGTCTGCTCCGATCCGAAAAGTTGCGCCTTGAACGTCGCGTATCGACAGGGGTTGCGCGAGGACAGGTCCCCTCCGTACGATATGGCGCGAAGCACCGGCATGCGGCCGCAATTATAGGAGCTTGATCGATGCGTATGCTATGGGCGGCCGTGACCCTCGGCCTGAGCGCGGCGGCACCGGCGCAGGACAAGCCGACGCTGGGCGCCAGCAACCAGTCGGTCAACGTGGCGATCGCGCCGCCAGCGACGAAACCGACCTTCGCCGACGAGTTTTCGGGCAAGACGATCGATCCGGCGAACTGGCGCTTCGACACCAGTCGCAACCGCGACGGGTGGTACAACAACGAACGGCAATATTATTCGCCCGCCAACACTCCCGCCAATGCCCGCGTCGAAAAAGGCGCGCTGGTGATCGAGGCGCGGCGCGAGAAACCCAAGGGCGCGGATTCGGGCGGGCAGGCCTATACCTCCGCCCGGATCGTTTCGACAAAAGCGATGGGATACGGCTTCTACGACATCCGCGCGAAGCTGCCGTGCGGGCGCGGTATCTGGCCGGCATTGTGGATGGTCCCGCCCACCGGGGGCTGGCCCGCAGGCGGGGAGATCGATATCCTCGAACTGGTCGGCTTCGACCCCGGGCAGGTCCACGCAACACTGCACAGTTCGGCGTTCAACCACGCCAAGGGAACGCAGCGCGGCGGGTCGATGAAGCTGCCGACGGCGTGCGGCGAATGGCACAACTACCAGCTCGACTGGAGCCCCCAGGCGATTACCATCGGCGTTGACGGGCGCGGCTATATGCGCGTCGCCAACGATCAGCCCGGCGGGCAGGCGGCATGGCCGTTCGACAAGCCGTTCAACCTGATCATGAACGTCGCCGTCGGTGGTGACTGGGGCGGCAAGATGGGCATCGACGACAGCAAATTCCCGCAATCGATGCAGGTCGACTACGTCCGCTACTGGCAGCGCTGAAGCGTCACAAACTCTCCGCAGGCGGGAATGAAGTCGACCGCTTGGGCAAGCGGTGCACCGGCCTGCAGCGCGCGTAGCGTCGCGATCGGCCCGCCATGCGCGACCACCAGCACGGTCGTGGCGACAGGCAGCGCGCCCCACGCCGCCTGCACCCGATCGGCAAGGTCGCGTCCGGTCTCCCCGCCGCCGGGACGATAGGTTTCCGGATCGGTCATCATTCCATCCATCGCCGCGCCGCTGTCCCGCCAGATCGCGTCCCACGACCGCCCCTCCCACGCGGCGAAGTCGCGTTCCAGCCAACGGGGGTCGGCGATCACCGGCACCCCCTGCGCCGCGCCGATCCATTCGGCCAGTCGCCGCGTGCGGATCGCCCCCGAATGGACGACCGCATCGACCGGCGCGATCTCGCCCACGATCCGGCGTGCCATCGCCCAGCCCGCGCGGTTCCACCCCATGTCCGACCGGCCATAGCAGCGCCCCTTCCACGCCGCCGCGACCGGCGGGTGGCGCAGCAGCAGGACGCTCACCGCGCCGCGACCGCCAGCAACAGCGCCAATTGTCCCATCGCCGCGGCAAAGCCGAGACAGTCGCCGGTACTCCCCCCGATCCGCCGCAACACGAAGCGCCGCAGCCACCACAGCAGCCCCGCCATCGCCAGCAACGCGGCAAGCGTCGCACCGGGCCGCAGCCATGCGATCGGCGCCATCCCCGGCAACGCAAGCAGCATCGCCATCGCCAGCCGCCTCGGCGGCATCCGCCCGGCCCGCGCCGCCGATCCCTGCCCGACCGACGCCACGATCGCCGCCAGCGTCACCGCGCATAGTCGCCCGACCGTCGCCGCGCCGATGATCGCGGCACTCGCCAGCAACGGCGGCAGCGCCACCATCGCCGCCACCCGCAACAGCACGACCAAGCCCAGCCCCAGCGTGCCATAGCTGCCGATCCGGCTGTCCTTCATGATCGCCAGCGCCCGCTCGCCGCTGACCGTCCCGCCGAACGCGTCGCAGAAATCGGCGACGGCATCCTCGTGGAACGCTCCGGTCAACAGCGCCTCGACCATCAGCGCCAGCACCGCCGCGACCCACACCGGCCAGAACGCCTGCGCGCCCACGAACACGAACGCAGTTACCGCCCCGATCAGCGACCCGACCGGCGGCAACCACGCCAGCGCCCGCGCCAGCCCGTCCGCCGCCTGATCCGCGCTCAACCGCGCGAGGATCGGCACCGGCACCCGGGTAAGGAACTGGACCGCCAGCAGCGGCGGTACCCAGCGCGGCGTCTCAATCGGCACGGTCCGCCCCGATCGCATCAAGGCGCACGACGTCGTTCAGCAGCGCCGCCGCCGCGTCGAGCAGCGGCAGTGCCACCAGCGCCCCGCTCCCCTCGCCCAGCCGCATCTCCCAATCGAGCAGCGGCGTCAGCCCCAGCGCCGCCAGCGCCGCGCCATGCCCCGGCTCGGCCGAGCGGTGCGCCGCGATCATCGCCTGTACGCTGCCCGGCGCCAACGCCTGCGCGATCAGTGCGGCGGCGGTCGCGACATAGCCGTCGAGCAGCAACGTGGCACCGCGCGCAGCCCCGGCCGCATAGAAGCCCGCCATCGCCGCAATCTCATATCCCGCAACCCCGGCGATGGCGTGGCGCAGGTCCGGTTCGGCCGCTGCCCGCGCACACGCCGCCGCGACGACCGCGCGCTTGGTCGCCAGCACGCCATCGTCCGCCCCCGCACCCCGTCCGACCGCGGCGTCCGGATCGATCCCGGCGAGCAGTACGGTCAGGCACGCGGCGGGCGTCGTATTGCCGATCCCCATCTCCCCCGCGATCAACAGCACCGCTCCCGCATCGATCGCGGCATCGGCTTCGCTGGCACCGACGGCCCATGCCGCATCGAACTGCGCGCGCGTGAGCGCCGGCGCCTGCCCCAGCGGCGCGCTGCCATCACTGACCCGCGCATCACTAAAGAAACTGCCCCCCACAACGCGCGGCCCCATCATCCCGACATCGACCAGCCGGAGCGGACAATCGGCAGCGGCGGCCAGCGCATTGCTCGTCGCCTGACCCGACAGGATCGTCGCGACCATCATCTGCGTCACTTCGGACGGCCAAGCCGATACCCCCTCGCCGACACAGCCATGGTCGCCGGCAAACAGCACCGCGCGGCGCGGCGCGGTCCGTGCATCCACCCGCCTTTGCGTCAGCGCCAGCTCGGTCGCCAGCGCCTCCAGCCGCCCCATCGCCCCGCGCGGTTTCGCCAGCGCGTCCAGATGCGCGCGTATCTCGTCGATCAAACCGCTTCTCCCGCAATCGCCAGCAGCGCATCGATATCGAGCGCCGCCTCCAACGCCCGCGCCACCCCGTCGAGCGCGGCGTCGATCCGCTCGCGCCGGTCGAGCGGGTCGGCGGTCCCGCCGATCCGCGCCAGCAGCGCCGCGCGCGCATCCGCCCCGTCGAACAGGCCATGGACATAGCAACCGCCGATCTGCCCGTCGCGTGCGGTAGCGCCATCGTGCGTCCCGTCGGCGAAGCGCAGCAGCGGCGGCGTATCGGGTGCCACTTCGGTCACCCCGGCATGAATCTCATACCCGGCAAAGGTCGCCCCACCCGCCAGCGTCCCCAGCACCGGCCGCGTCGTCTTGGCCCGCGCGATCACCGTTTCAACCGGGAGCAGCCCCAGCCCGGCGGCGCTCCCCGCCGGTCCCTCGATCCCGTTCGGGTCGGCGATATGGGTGCCGAGCATCTGATACCCGCCGCAAATCCCCAATACCTGACCCCCGCGCCGGACATGGCCGGCCAGGTCGATGTCCCACCCCTGTGCACGGAAGAAGGCGAGGTCGGCGATCGTCGCCTTGGTCCCCGGCAGGATGACCAGCGCGGCATCGCCCGGCAGTGGCTGGCCAGGTGGCACCATGGCCAGCCGCACACCGGGATCATGCGCGAGCGCATCGAAATCGTCGAAATTGGCGATGCGCGACAACATCGGCACCGCGATCAGCGGCCCCTCGCCGCCAACAACCCCGCGCCCCAGCGCCACCGCATCCTCGGCCGGCAACAGCGCGGCATCGGCCAGCCACGGTACCAACCCGATATCGCGCCATCCGGTCCGCCGGGCGATCTCCGTCCGACCATCGTCGAACAGCGTCGGATCACCGCGAAACTTGTTGACCAGGAAACCGCGGATCATCGCCGCGTCGGCCGGGTCGATCACCGCCTGCGTCCCCACCAGCGCCGCAATCACCCCGCCGCGATCGATATCGCCCGCCAGCACCACCGGCACCCGCGCCGCCCGGGCAAAGCCCATATTGGCGATGTCGCCGGCGCGCAGGTTGATCTCGGCGGGCGACCCAGCGCCCTCGACCACCACGATATCCGCGCCGCGCGCCAGTCGGTGATAGGCGGACAGTACGGCGTCCAGCAGCTCGGGCCGCCGCCGCCGATAATCGCCCGCCGCCATCGTGCCTGCCACCCGTCCTCCGACGACCAGCTGCGACGTGCGGTCGCTCTGCGGTTTCAACAGCACGGGGTTCATGTCTGTCGTCGGCGCGACGCGACACGCCATCGCCTGCAACGCCTGCGCCCGGCCGATCTCGCCACCATCGGCACAGACCGCGGCGTTGTTCGACATGTTCTGCGCCTTGAACGGCCGCACCGTCATCCCGCGGTTCGTGAGCAGCCGGCAGAGGCCTGCGACCAGCACCGACTTGCCGACGTCCGATCCCGTCCCCTGGATCATCACCGCACCCATGCGAATCCCCCGATCAGCAACCACAGCAACAGGCAGGCGGTGCGATAGATGCGCAACGCCGCCATCAGGTCGCGCGCATCCGGGCGTGGGCCGTCGCCCAGCACGGCACGCGCCGCTACCTTGCCATCATAGCTGACCGGCCCGCCCAGCCGCCGCCCCAGCGCCCCCGCCATTGCCGCTTCGGGCCAGCCACCATTGGGGGAAGCGTGGCCGGGGGCGTCGCGCCACATCGTGCGCCAACCGCCCCGCCCGGCGATCGCCACCAGCGCGCCGGCGATGCGCGCCGGCACGAAGTTCACCACGTCGTCGGCTTTCGCCGACGCCCAGCCGAACGCCCGCAGTTCCGGCGTGCGGTGTCCGACCATCGAATCGGCGGTGTTGATCGTCTTCACCGCGAACAGCCCGGGCAGCCCGAACAGCAGGAGACCGATCGCCGGTGCCACCACCCCGTCGCAGAAGCTCTCCGCCAAACTCTCGATCGCCGCCGTCGCCACCCCCGCATCGTTCAGCCGGTCGGTATCGCGCCCGACGATCATCGCCACCGCAGCGCGTGCCGCCGGCAGGTCGCCCGCCGCCAGCGGCTGCGCCACCGCGGCGACATGATCGTTGAGGCTGCGCTGCGCGAGCCCGGTCGTCGCGACCAGCACCGACACCACCGTCCCCAGCCGTTCGATCGCCAGCCCCAACGCGACCGACAGCGCGACCAGCAACACGACCAGCGCCACACCCTCCAACCGCCGTCGCCGGTTCCAGCGCGCCTCGAACCGATCGATCAGCACCCCGACGCCCATCACCGGATGCCACCACCGCCGCGGATAGCCGAACGCCGCTTCGACGATCAGCGCCGCCAGCGCGATCACCGCGCGACCGGCAGGATGTAGCGATGCCCCTGTGGCGTGCGCCCGATCTCGACGTCGATGCCATACGCCTCGGCGATCGCCGGCGCGGTCAGCACATCGTCCGCCGCGCCCGACGCGACGACGCGCCCGTCCTTCAGCAGCACCGCATCGTCGGCGACCCGCGCCGCCAGATGCAGGTCGTGCAGCACCAGCACCACGCCCCGTCCGCTGCCCGCGACCCCCCGCAACCGTGCCAGCACGTCGAGCTGGTGCGCGGGGTCGAGGCTGGCGAGCGGTTCGTCGGCCAGCAGCCAGTCGGGCTCGCCCGCCAGCACCCGCGCCAGCAGCGCCCGGCCACGCTCGCCGCCCGACAGCCGCTCGACCCCGCGCGTCGCGAACCCGGTCATGTCGGTCGCCGCCAGCGCCGCCGCCACCGCATCGCGGTCCGCCTGGCTCTCACCCCATCGCCCGCGATGCGCGAACCGGCCCAACCCGACCAAGGTCTGGACGTCGATGTCCCAGTGCACGTCGGCGGCCTGTGGCAGCAACCCGATCGCCCGCGCGCGCACCCACCGGTCGAGCGCCTGCACATCGGTGCCGCCCAGCCGCACCGCGCCGCGATCGGGCCGTCGCAGCGCGGCGAGGCAGGCTAGCAGGCTCGACTTGCCGGCACCGTTCGCGCCCAGCAGCGCGGTCACCCGTCCGGGCCGGAACGCAAACGACACGTCGTCCAGCACGCGCCGCCCGCCCAGCGTCAGGCGCACCGCATCGGCCACCAGATCGGTCATGCCAGCCTCCGGCGCATCGCGAGGAGCAGGTAGAGGAAGAACGGCCCGCCGAGCATCGACATGGCGATGCCCAGCCGCAATTCGCTGACCGTCGGGGCCAGCCGAACGAGGCTGTCGGCCATCGTCAGCAGCACTGCGCCACCCAAGGCCGAAGGCAGCAGGATCGCCGAGGGCCGGTTGCCCGCCAGCGGCCGCACCAAATGCGGCACCATCAGCCCGACGAACCCGATGATCCCGGCCGATGCGACCGAAGCACCGACCGTCAGCGCGATGCCGGCGATCACCAGCCGTTGCAGCCGCACCGGATCGACCCCCATCGATCGCGCCGCCGCCTCACCCAGCGTCAGCGCGTCGAGCGACCGCGCGGTCATCGCCAGCAGCGCCATGCCGATCCCGATCAACGGCGCGGCGACCTTCACATCGTCCCAGCTGCGATCGGTCAGCGCGCCCATCAGCCACACCACGATCTGCGACGACACGAACGGCGTCGGCGCGAGGCTGATGGCCAGTGCGGTCAGCGATCCGGCGATACTGGTCAGGATCATGCCGCCCAGCGTGAACAGGATCAGGCTGCCCGACCGCCCGGCGATCAGCGCCAGCAGCGCCATCGCAATCCCCGCCCCGGTCAGCGCGAAGCCGGGCAACAGCCACAGCTGAGCGGCATAGCCGAAATACAGCGCCAGCACCGCGCCGAACGCCGCGCCCGACGACACGCCGAACAGCCCCGGATCGGCCAGCGGGTTGCGCAGATACCCCTGCATCACCGCTCCCGACAGCCCCAGCGCCGCGCCGACCAGCATCGCCAGCACGGTGCGCGGCAGGCGCAGTTCGACGATGATGATGGAACGCGGATCTTCAACCGTCCATGCGTCGAGCGGGACCCACACCTTGCCCGCCGCGACCGACAGGCAGGCCGCCAGCAGGAGCGCGACGATCAGGCCGATGGTCAGCCGCTTCATGTCCCCAGTCCCTCACGTACCTGTCGCAACCGCGCCATCGCCGCGATGATCGTCGGCCCGCCACAGTTCATCAGCCGCGTCGGGTACGGCGCGACGGTGATATGCTGCCGGAGCCGTCGCAGCGCCGGGTGCCCGGTCATCCGGTCGTCCTGCACACCTTCCGGCGCGGTCGAAAGCAGCACGCGCGGCGGATCGGCGACGAGATATTCGAGCGGCAGCACGTCCCATTGCTTCAGCCCGTATGTCGCGCTCATGTTGCGAAACCCTGCGCGTTTCAGCAGGTCGTCGGTCAGCGTGCCGCTTCCCGGCACCAGCCCGCCGCCCTGCCACACCAGCGCCGCGACCGGCTTGCCCCGCACGGGCACCGCCGCCGCCGCGATCCGGTCGGCCAGCGCCCTGCCGCGATCGGCATGGCCGGCGGCGGCGGCGATGGCGCGGACTTGTTCCAGGCTCTCGGGCACCGATTCCGCCACCGGATACTGCACCAGCGCGATCTTCAGCCGTTTCAGCGCGGCGATCGTCGCCGGTTCGACATGCGGTCCCGCCAGCACGATATCGGGGCGTAGAGCCACCACTTCCTCCGCCGTGCCCGACGTCGCCTTGAACCGGCTGGACCAGCTGAGCGGCACCGAGGTCGCCCGCACATCCTGCGAATAATGGCTGATGCCGACGATCTGCGCCGGATCGGCGACATGGCGCAGCACCGCATCGACGCACGGGTTGATCGACACGATCCGCGGCGCACGCGGCGCGGTCGACACCAGCCATGGCGCCGCGACCAGCAGGGCAAGGGCGCGGATCAATATTCGACGCCCTTCTGCGCCTTGAACCCGGCATGATAAGGATGCTTCACCTCGCCGAACTCGGTCACCAGATCGGCGATCGCCAGCAATTCGGGCTTCGCATTGCGCCCGGTGATGCAGATATGCTTGGTCAGCGGGCGGTCGTTCAGGAACGCGACGATCTCCGCGATCGGCAGGGTGTCGTCGCGCAGCACGATGTTCAACTCGTCGAGGATCACGAAATCGATCGCGGGGTCGAGGATCATTTCCTTCGACCGTTCCCATGCGGCCTGCGCGGCGGCGATGTCCTGTGCGCGGTCCTTCGTCTCCCACGTAAAGCCTTCGCCCATCACCTCGAAACTGGCGAGGTCGGGATGCGCGTCGAAGAAGTTGCGCTCGCCCGTCTCCCACTTGCCCTTCACATACTGAAGGATCGCTACGCGCATCCCCCAGCCGATGCTGCGGATCGCCATGCCGAACGCGCTCGACGACTTGCCCTTGCCGTTGCCGGTATGGACGATCAGCAGCCCGCGTTCGAGCGTGCGCCGCGCCTGCATCTTTTCGCGCGCCGCCGCCATGCGCTGCATCCGGGCATTGTGGCGGGCATGGTCGTCGGGCGTCTCGGTCATCGATCAACCTCCATCAGGGCAGTGGTCAGGCGGGCGAGCGCCGCGCCGTCGCGCGGCAGGCCGATCCGCAACCGGTCGGGCCGGTCGGCGAACGGCCGGGTCAGGATGGCATGGCGGCACAGATGACGGAACAGGCGATGCGCGTGCCGTGTCCGCACCAGCCGGAACAGCGGCGCATGACCGATCGTGTCGAGGTCGGTGAGCGCGAGATCGAGCAGCGTGCCGACCGTATCGATCCGTTCGGCCTGTTCCGCGATCCACGCCCGGTCGGCATAGGCGGCGGACCCGATCGCCACCGCCGCGGACGACACCGGCCAGTCGCCGAGCAGATGCCGCAACGCCCCTGTCACCCGCGCGCCGGCGATCACGAAGCCCAGCCGCACGCCCGGCAGGCCGTGGAATTTGCCGAACGACCGCAGCACGACCAGCCGATCCGACGCCTCTGCGGCAAGGCCCGGGGCGGGATCGGCATAGGCTTCGTCGACGACCACCGTCATCCGCTGCGCCAGTGCGCGCAGCTGGTCCGCCGGCGTCACCCGCCCGTCGGGATTGGCCGGGTTCGCCAGCACCAGCAGGTCGGCATCGCCCGGATCGGTGTGGGCGGCAACACTGCGCGCCTGCCCCCACGCCGCGGCATGGCCGGCATAGCCCGGCCGCACCACCGCCGGGCGCTCGGCCGGCAGGATCATCGCCAGCAGCCTGAGCGCGAGGTCGGTGCCCGGCACCGCCACGACCCGCGCCGGATCGACCACCCCGAACGCCCGCGCCGCCGCCGCTTCCAGTTCGGCCAGTTCGCCGGGCTCGGGCAGGCGATCGAAGCCGAGGTCGTGTCCGCCATGGTCATACGGCCATGGCGCGATTCCCGTGGACAGGTCGATCCAGTCGTCCCCGCCGAACGCGCGCGCGGCGGCGACGACCCGCCCCCCATGCGCGCAGAATTCGGCGAGGTCGTCCATCAGTAGCGCACGCGCACGCCGCCATAGGCGGCACGGCCGGGCGTCCCGTACTGGAAGATCGTCTGGTAGCGTTCGTCGAACAGGTTCTCGACGCGACCATAGACCTCGACCCGCTCGGTCACCGGGAACGACGCGCGCAGGTCGGTCAGGACATAGCCGTCCAGCCGGCGGGCGTTCGATGCATTGTCGAAACTGTCGCCGACCATCGTCACCGTCGCGCCGGTCGCCAGACCGAAGCCGAAGCGGTAATCGGCATTGACCGTCAGGCTGTCCGACGGCCGCCGCGGCAGCTTGCGCCCGAAATTGGTCGTGCCGACCGACCGATTCTCCGCCTCCAGCCAGGTATAGGCGGCCGCGACGGTGAACGCCTCGACCGGGCGCAGGCGCAGCGCGAATTCCAGCCCCTTGGCCTCGGCGCGCTGGATATTGTCATAGGTGCCGAACGGGCGTCCCGCGCAGATGCCGGTGCCGTTCGCCGGGCACGACACGAACACGATCAGGTCCTTCGACGTGCGGTCGAACCACGTCGCGCTGGCCTCCACCGCGCCGCCCAGGCCACGCTGGGTGATGCCGGCATCCCAGCCCTTCGAGCGTTCGGGGGTTAGCAGCTGGTTCCCATATTCGCTTTGCAACTGGTACAGCGTCGGCGCCTTGAACCCTTCGGAATAGCTGGCGCGCAGCACGGTGTTGCCGCGATTGGGCGACCACACGCCGCTGCCGGAAAACACCGTCGCGCCGCCAAAGATGTTGTGGTCGTCGTGGCGTACGCCACCGGTCAGCGTCAGATTCTCGATCGGCGTCACCGCCAGCTGGCCGTACACGCCCAGCAGCCGCGCACGACCCGTCGTCGCCGGACCGCCGAAGCTGGCGGTGGTGAAGCGCGACACCTCACGCTCGACGCCGAAGGTCGCGAACACCGCCTCGGTCAGGTCGAACGATCCCTGATAGTCGATGCGGTCGTTGCGCCCCTTGCCCCGGAAGGTTTCGGTGGGCGTACCGTCCGGGTCGGTGTTGGTCCGGTTGCTCTGGGTATGGGCATAGCCGATGCGGTTGCGGAAGCGCCCGTCGAACAGCGCGGCGTTCAGGCCGGTATAGCCGGTCCACTGCTCCGAATCGCCATATTCGCGCGTATCGCCGAAGGTGAAGCTGGGCGCCGGGAAGCCATCGATCTCGGTCCGGCCGTTCGCATAGAAGCCGCGCACATCGACCGACACATTGTCCGCCAGCGCCACCGCGACGCTGCCGTTCGCGCCATAGTTGCGATACCCATCCTTCTCGCGACCCGGCGCATAGGCCGAGATGCCGTCGGTGGTGAAATAGCCGCCGCCGATGCTCGCTGAAACCGGCCCGGCCTTGCCCGACACGTTGGCGAAGGCCTGTCCGGTGCCGAACGACCCGCCCTCGGCACGGGCGTTGATCGCAAGGTCCTCGGTCGGCTGGCGGGTGATCAGGTTGACGACGCCGCCGATCGCCTGGCTACCCCATAGCACCGACTGCGCGCCGCGCAGCACTTCGATGCGCGCGATGTTGCCGATCAGCAAATTGCCGAAATTGAACCCGCCGCCCGGCGACGACGGATCGTTCAGCTTCACGCCGTCGATCAGCGCCACGGTCTGGTCGCTGTCAGCGCCGCGGATGTTGACGCTGGTGTTGGTACCGGGGCCGCCGTTGCGGGTGACGGTCACGCCCGGCGTCTGGCGCAGCAGGTCGGACACGACCACCGCCTGACGCTGTTCGATGGTGGCGGTGTCGAGCACGGTGACCGCCTGGCCGACGGTATCGACCGGGCGCGCTTCGCGGTTGGCGGTGACGACGATCTCGTCGTCGGTATCCGCCACGCGTTCGAGGCCGGCGGTCGACTGCGCGCTCTGCGCAAAGCTCGGGGTTGCCGCCAACAGGCACGGCAGCAACAGGAAACGGGTCTTCATTCGGGTATCCCCCCTTGGCATCCAACAAGGGGGTACGCACGACACGCGGCGGCGGACGGATGTCCCCCACGCGCACGACCCCCAAACGACGTCGTCACGCGAGGAAACCCTCGATCGCCCGGCACACCCCGTCCGCGCGAAGGACAACCGCGACGGGCAGGTCTCCTGGCTCGCGGGTCATCGCCCTGCCCGGCCTTCCCGGATTTGCATCCAGTGGCACACGTGGGAGCAGGACTCGCCGGTCACAGTTGCGGGGGCAGCCCCGGATGACGCGCCCAAGGCGCGCTTCCGGGTTCCCTTTTCATCCCATTTCTGGGAACCTGTCGCGATCGCGCCCTTAGAGCGTGCCAAGGCGAAGGGCAAGATGGCGACGAGTTTGTTCACAGGGGGCGCCCGTTCGGGCAAGAGCCGGCTGGCGCAGCGCGCGATGGAAGCGCTGCCGCGGCCATGGACCTATGTCGCGACCGCGCAAGGCTGGGACGACGAGATGACCGACCGCATCGCGTGCCACCGCGCCGATCGTGGGCCGGGATGGCACACGGTCGAATGTCCGCTCGACCTCGCGCAGACGATCCGGACGGTGGACGGGCCGGTACTGGTCGACTGCCTGACGCTATGGCTAACCAACGTGATGTTGGGCGGGCATGACGTGGCGCGCTGCAACGCCGAACTGATCGCCGCGATCGGTGCCGCGACGCATCCGCTGATGCTGGTCAGCAACGAGGTGGGGCTGGGCATCGTCCCCGACCACCCGCTCGGCCGCGCATTTCGCGACGAGGCGGGTCGGCTCAATCAGGCAGTGGCGGCGGCGGTCGATCGGACGTGGTTCGTGGTGGCGGGGATGGTATTGCCATTGGAACGGTTCGATCCGACCGCCAGCATCTGAACGTACCCCCGCGCAGGCGGGGGTCCAGAGCCGCGAACGGCACGCTTGGCAACCCTGGATCCCCGCCTGCGCGGGGATACGATCGCGTCAGCCCGCCAGCACGTCCCGCAAATCGGTCCACGCCACGTCATACCGCGCATTATCCACCGGTGCGCTCGGCGCCCGCCCGTCGAACATATTGTGGAGATACTGCATCCCCTGCCATGCCGGGAACACTTGATCCTTCGCCGGAAACAGCCGCCGCGTCACCCCGATCATCCGCGCCAGCGTGGCGAGCGACCCGGCACGGATCAGGCCATAGGGCCTGCCCGTCACCTCGCCCATCAGCGCCGCCAGATCGCGCGCGCTGACCTCGGCGCCAGCGATATGCAGGTTGCGCGGCGCGGCGGGATCGAGCGCGGCCGCGGCGGTATAGGATGCGACATCGTCCTTGGTCGTCAGCGCGAATCTGGTATCGGCGCTGCCCCAATAGAGCACCCGCCGCACCCGCCGCTGGATCAGCGGCATCTCGCCGTTCAGCATGTCGGCAAAGGCACCGTTGAAGATCGACGTCGCCATGATCGGCGCAGTATCGATCCGGGTACGGAACGCGCGGCGCAGGTCGAAATTGCGGTTGGTGCCGGTCGGCAGCGCGCGATAGTCGATCGAAAAATCCGATGGAATGAACCGTGCCGCCCCGCCACCCAGCGCCGCATCGAGCAGCTTGGTCTGCGTACCCAAGATCGTCTCGCCCAGCCCGTTCAGCGCCGACACCACGCACACCACCCCGCGACACGCATGCGCCAGCGCCTGCGCATCGTCGAAATCGACCGCCCACGGATCGGCGCCGATCGCCTCCAGCGTGGCGATCCGGTCGCGCGCCGTGCCCAGCCGGACCAGCGCACGCACCTTCGCCCCGCGCGCGATCGCGGCCGTGGCAATGCGGGTGCCGAGGTCACCGGTGGCGCCCGCGACGATGATCGTGTCCATGTTCGTTCCCCGTAGCCCGTCCCCGGCGAACCGCCGACACCGTCGTGCGTTCCCCGTGGCGGCAACGCAAGGGGGCAGGATTGAAACACGGGCGTATCGGATCGCCGGTTGGCAAGGGATCGGGGCCGCTGGAACGGCCGCTGCCGTCCGCTCCTGCTGTACCCCCGCGCAGGCGGGGGTCCGGAGCGCAGCACAACGGAGGGCTGCGTTTGTCGCCCTGGACCCCCGCCTGCGCAGGGGTACGGCACCGTCAAGGACCGGCCGTATGAACGAGCGCCCACGCTGCCCCATCTGCGGTAATGCCAACTGGCACGCCCGCGGCTTGCCCGAATGCACCCATTGCGGGCTGGCGGTCGCCGATCTCGGCTTCGATGCGGCGGGATTACGCGATGCGATCCGCGCCAGCCTCGTCGACGGCGTGCCCGATCGCGGCTTCGCGCTCGCACCGCACGCCCGGCGCAACGCGGCATGGGCGCTGGGCTTCGTCGCGGACGGTGATGGCTGGCGGGTGGCGACGCCGGTGCCGCATGCCGTCACGCTCGGCATGATCGCGCGCGCCAGCGAGGCGGACACGGTCGCCGCCTTGCTCGACGACCTGCGCCCCCATTTCGCCGATACGATCCTGCTGGTGGACGGCGACGCGACGCACCTTGCGCGGCGGCTGCCATGGGCACGGGTGGCGTCGCATCCACTTGCCGGCGACTTCGCCGCACAACGCAACCGGGTACAGGCGATGGCGACCGGCTGGGTGCTGCAAATCGACAGCGACGAGCGCCCCGATGCCGCGCTGCTGGCTGCGCTCGGCTGGCTGATACAGGCGGCCGAGCGCGACGGGCTGCGCGCCCTTGGGTTGCCCCGTCGCAACCTCGTCGACGGCGTGGCGTCGGCGCTATGGCCTGACATCCAGTACCGCCTCACCCATGCCGATGTCCGCTACGCCGGCACCGTCCACGAACGCCCGGTCGTGCCGTTCGAGCAGACCTCGCTGGCGCTGGCCGGCGCGATCGACCATCACCTCAGCCGGGCACGCGTCGTCGAACGCTCGCGGATCTACGAAGCCATGTCGACCGGCGCCGGCCGCCCAGGCGACGAAGCCGCCTTGCTCCGTCCGTTCACCGCCGCGACATAGGCCGCGGCGGTTTCGGTGGCGAGGCCGGCGCGAGTGAACCGCCCCGCCGCCACCCGCGCCGCGGCCGACAATGCCCGTCGCAACTCGCCATCGCGCAGCATCCGCCGCAGGATCGCGCCCAGCGCCTGCGCGGTGCAATCGTCGGCCAGCAACCCCGCGCCGCTGCCGCCGACGAACAGCTGCGCGCTCGGGTCCTCGCCGCACGCCGCGATCGGCCGGCCAAAGGTCATCGCCTCCTGATACACCAGCCCGAAACTCTCGTAGCGCGACGGTGCCACGACGATATCCGCCGCCGCCAGCGCGGCGTGCAGCGCATCGTCCTCGACCCGGTGATGGCTGTCGATCCGCCGCAGCGCCGCCGGGGGCAGGCCGTCCAGCTCCTGCCGGTGCAGCCCGATCATCGTCAGTCGGAAATCGGGCAGCGTCCCCGCATCGGCCTCCGCCGCCAGTGCCGGCAGCGCTCCGATCAGCGCGTCGGTGCCCTTGCGCGGTTCGTTGCGCCCGACGAACAGCATCCGCAGCTCGGCGTTGCCCGGCGGATAGGGTGCCGCCCGCCCGGCATCGACGATCGCCGGCGGCAGGCTAAGCCCGATGACCGCATGGCCCGCGCCGGGCGGCCGGGTGCCGTACAGCGCAGCGACCTTCACACCATGCGCTTCGGTATTGGAAATCAACCCGGCCGACGCCCGCGCCGACAGCGCCTCCAGCGTCACCGCCGCCCACCGATCGATCCGGTCGCGCAGGCTACGTGGCTTCGCCGCGCTGGTCGCGACCGGCGTCGAGTTGCGCGTAACCAGCGGCACCGGTCCGGTCAGCGCGACCCACAGCCCCGGCGCATACCAGTTCGTCGCCTCGACCACATCGAACGGGCGTTCGGCATGCAGCCGGCGCAGCGTGCGCGCGACCATCGCCGGCCCGCACAGATGGCCGATACCCGGCAGGCGCCGCCACCGCGCCAGCCAGCCGTCCTCGCTCGCCCCGATCACCTCGACCGCGCCGTCCATGCTGCGGTCGCTACGGTCCATCGTCACGACGCGGACGTCATGCCCCGCCTCGGCCAGCGCCTGCGCGATCTCGCACGCCGCGCGCGACAGGCCGCTTTTCTCGGGCGGATAGGCCCAGCTGAGGATGCCGATCCTCATGCCCGGCCCAGCAATTCGCGGTAGATCGCCACATAGTCCTCCGCCATCCGCGCCGCGGTGAAGCGCGCCTCGAACCGTTCGCGCACGCCGGCGCGGTCGATCGTGTCGATCTTCGCCAGCGCCGCCACCGCCTCTTCCTCGGTCCGGACGACGAAGCCGGTGACGCCGGGGTCGATCACCTCGCGCACGCTGCCGCGGTCCCACGCGATCACCGGCGTGCCGCACGCCATCGCCTCGATCATCACCAGCCCGAAGGGTTCGGGCCAGTCGATCGGGAACAGCAACGCCGCCGCCTCGCCCAGCAATCCCTGTTTCGCGCGATCGTCGATCTCGCCGACATGCACCGCGTCCTCGCCCAGCAGCGGCGCGACGCGCTCGTCGAAATAACGCGGATTGCCGACATCGATCCCGCCCGCAAGCCGGATCGGCCGCCCCGCGGCGCGCGCAACACGAATCGCGACGTCGGGCCGCTTCTGGTCGGTCATCCGCCCGATAAAGGCGACGCCGCCACCCCCCGGTCCCGCCTGGAACCGATCGACGGGAATCCCGTGATGCACAACCCCCGTCCGGTTGGCGCGCGGCAGGTCCCGCCCCTGCGCCGCAGAGATCGCCGCGACCGGCAGCTCGGGAAAGCTATGGAAGAACAGTTTTCGGTCCAACTCGTCCAGTCGCCAGTGCACCGTCGTCACGCTGTGCCCGATCCGGTCGCCCAACACCGCGGCGTGCGCGAACTCGCCATGGCAATGGACGATATCGAACTCGGCCAGATGTTTCGCCAGCAGCCCCAACTGCGCCGCCTCCAGCGCGGCGGGCACCCCCGGCGCGACCGGTCCGTGATAGGCTTCGAGCGCCGACAGGCTGGGATGCGCCGACAGGTGGCGGGCGGTGGTCACGCTGTCGCTGGGCGCGATCAGCGTGACGTCATGGCCCATCGCCATCAGCGCCTCGGTCAGGTCGGATACCACCCGTTCGGTGCCCCCCGTGCCGCGCGGCGGGGTCGGGTAGATGACCGGGGCGAGCTGGGCGATACGAAGCGGCGATTCCATCGCCACCGGAACAAAGCGCACGGGCATCGGCTCCTGTCCAGGCGGCAATAAGTCCGCGTTTTTGAACGGGAAAGTTCCGTAATGTTTATCCTGCACCTTGCGTTACAGGGCTGTTTGCGTGCGCGCGAGGTGGAATATGGGGTAACCGCGGACACTGGCGGGCACATCCGCTATCTGCTCGATCTGGTCGCTGCCACGGGGCGTCACGATGCGATCACTCGGACCGAGATCGTCACTCGCGCCTTTCACGGCGGGCCGCTGGGCGAGGAATATTGGCGCCCGGTCGATATCGTCGACGCCCGCACGCGCATCGTCCGCTTGCGCTCGGCCAGCGATGCGTATCTGCCCAAGGAAGCGCTGTGGCGCGAGACCGACAGCTTTGTCGACGCGCTGGTCGCGCATATCGAGGGGCTGGACGAGCGTCCCGACCTGATCCACGCCCATTATGCCGATGCCGGCGCGGTCGCCGCGGCAATCAAGGCGCGGCTCGGCATCCCCTATCTCTTCACCGCCCACTCGCTCGGCCGGGTCAAGCAGGCGGCGTTCGGCACCGACTGTGTCGAGACCGCCGGGCTCGAACGCCGCATCGCGATCGAGGACTGTGCCATCGCCGCTGCCGACGCGATCATCGCGTCCTCGCGCGACGAGGCGGAGGTGCAATATGCCGGCTATGCCAGCTACGATCCCGGCCGCATCCGCATCATCCCGCCGGGCAGCGACCTCGGGCTGTTCGCCGGCACCTGTACCGATGCGATGGTCGACGCGCGCATCGACCGCTTCCTCGCCGATCCGTCGAAGCCGGTGATCCTTGCGCTGGCGCGCCCGGTCAGCAAGAAGAACCTCGCGGCGCTGGTCCACGCCTATGGCCGCTGCCCGGCGCTGCAGACAGCCGCGAACCTCGTCATCGTCGCGGGCACGCGCGACGATCCGCGCAGCCTCGAACCCGAACTGGCCGGCAATATGGCCGAACTGTTCGCGCTGATCGACCGCTACGACCTGTACGGATCGGTCGCCATCCCCAAGACGCATGCACCCCACGAAGTCCCCGCGATCTACGCCCATGCCCGCGCGCGGCGCGGCGTGTTCGTCAACCCGGCGCTCAACGAACCGTTCGGGCTGACGCTGCTGGAGGCCGCCGCCTCGGGCCTGCCGCTGGTGGCGACCGACAGCGGCGGGCCGAACGACATCATCGAAGGCTGCGGCAACGGCATCCTCGTCGATCCGCGCGACCCGATGGCGATCGGACAGGCGTTGCTGAAGATCCTGTCCGACGACGCGCTGTGGGACCGCTATTCACGGGCCGGGGCGACCGCCGCCGAATTGTACGACTGGGACGGCCATGTCGCGCGCTATGCCGAACTCGCCGCCGCGGTCATCGCCCCGCCCGCCCCGGCGGTCGACGCACCGCGCCTGCTGCTGATCTCCGACATCGACAACACGCTGCTGGGCGAGAGCGAGGCGGCGCAGGCGTTCAACCTGTGGCATGGTGACCAGCACGACATGTGCTTCGGCATCGCCACCGGGCGCAGCCTGCACAGTGCGCTGGCGATCCTCGCGCAGAACCGCGTCGCGCCGCCTGCGGTCATGATCACGTCGGTCGGATCGGAAATCTACCACCGCGCGCATGGCGGCATCTATGTCCGCGACGATGCCTGGACGGCGACGATCGATGCCGGCTGGGACCGTGACGCGATCGCCGCACTGCTGGCGACGCAGGGTGATCTGCGCCCGCAAAGCCCGCTCGAACAGCGCAGCCACAAGCTGAGCTATTTCACCGCGGGCGAGGCGGATATCGCCGAGCGCGTGCGCGACCTGCTCGCCGATGCCGGGTTCGCCGCGTCGGTGATCCACAGCCATGGCCGCTATCTCGACATCCTGCCGCTCGCCGCGTCGAAGGGCACGGCGGTCGAGTATGTCCGCAAGCGCGCGGCCATGCGCCGCGATCAGGTGATCGTCGCGGGCGACAGCGGCAACGATGTCGAAATGCTGCGCGCCTGCTCGCACGCCATCATCGTCGGCAACTATTCCGACGGCTTGGCCCAGCGCCCCGACCTCGCGCACAGCTATGTGGCGCAGCGTGGCTATGCGTTCGGAATCATGGAGGGGGTTGCGCACTTCCGCAAGGTGCCCGCGGCGCAGCGTCTGTCGGCGTGATCTCGGTCTGCACGCTGGTGCGCGGGCGGACCGCGCAGCTGGCGAATTTGCTCACCGGCCTCGCCGCGCAGACCCGCGCGCCGGACGAACTGGTCATCGCCTATATGCAGGACGCCGCGCCCGTCGGCCTGCCCGATCCGGGCGTGCCGGTGCGCGAAGTGTTCGTGCCCGGCCACCCGATGCCGCTGGCACAGGCCCGCAATGCGGCTGCGGGAGCGGCAAAGGGCAACCGACTGATCTTCCTCGACGTCGACTGCGTGCCCTCGCCGACGCTCGTCGAACGCTATGCGCAAGCGCTTGCGCATGCCCCCGCCGTCTATCTCGGCGAAGTCCGCTATTGCCCGCCGGGTCCATTCAATCCGGCAAGGGCCGTCCGCCACCCCGCCAAGCCCGCGCTGGCCGACGATGAAATCCGTCCCGTCCCCAGCCATGGCGAGCTATGGGGCCTGTCGTTCGCACTGCCCCGCTCGGCATGGGATGCGGTGGGCGGCATGGACACCGGCTATGTCGGTTATGGCGCGGAGGAAACCGACTTCGCGTGGCGCCTCGAAGCCGCCGGCATACCGATGGCGTGGGTCGGCGGCGCGGTCGCCTATCACCAGCATCACACAGTCCACATCCCCCCGCTTCACCAGTTCGACGCGATCCTGCGCAACGCCACCCGCTTCCGCGCGCGCTGGGGCCGGTGGTGCATGGACTATTGGCTCGGCCAGTTCGCCGAGATGGGGCTGATCCGCTGGAATGCGGAGGCGGAAGCGATCGAACGGGTGCGGACGCCGACACCGGCGGAGATCGCCGCCAGCCGGCGTGAGGATGCCTTGTTCAGTTAGCTACCCTTCGTCACCCCGGGCTTGACCCGGGGTCCCGCTTTCTTTCGGCCGTGGAAGAAGAAGCGGGACCCCGGATCAAGTCCGGGGTGAAGGTGAGGTAGGGTTCCGCCCCTCACTCTCCACCGAATCTGCACAAGCGCTCCCTTCGCGGTCGACACCGCCCTGCCATACCCTTCGGCAGAAACCACGAAGGACCGCCATGACCCGCTCGATCAACCCGCATCTGCTTGGCTGGGGCGCCGCTGCCGCGCTGCTTGGTCTGCCGTTCGTTGCCGGCGCGCCGTGGTCGCCGGCCGATTACGTCTTTGCAGCGGTAATGCTGGGGGTAGCGGGCGGCGCGATCGAGCTCGGCCATCGCGCCGCGACCGGCCTCGCCTATCGCGGCGGCACGGTCGTCGCGGTCGCCGCCGCGTTCCTGCTGGTGTGGATCAACGCCGCAGTCGGGTTCTTCGGCAGCGAGGATAACGACATCAACGCGGTCTTCGGCCTCGTCCTGCTGGTTGCGATCGGCGGCACGTTGCTCGCACGGTTGCGCGCCGCCGGCGTCGCGAAGGCCATGGCCGCCGCCGCCGCGACGCAGCTGACGATCGGGCTGACCGGCCTCGCCGCCGGCTGGGCCGATCCCGGCGCGACAGGCATACGCCTGACCCTGCTCGGTACCGCGTTCTTCTGCGTCCTCTGGCTCGCCTCGGCCGCGCTGTTCGCCCGCGCCGCGCGTCAGTCCGCCCAGAGCCGCACCGCCAGCCCCTCGATATAATCCGCCGCCCGCGCCGCAGCGCCCGGATCATACAGCGCCGCCAGCGCCGCCGGGTCCAGCGCCTTCGCCGCATCCAGCAACCCGCGCCACGGCGCCAACGACCCCGGCCACTGGTGCAGCGCCACCGCCGCACCGACCTCGGCCAGCCGGTCGGCCTTGCGCGTCTGTTCGGCGAAGTACCGCCATTCGGGCGCGCAGATATAGGGGCGACCGACGCGGGCGATCTCGTGCACCGTATTGTCGCCGGCCGATGCGATCACGACGTCGGCGGCGGCAATATGGTCGGTGACTCCCTCGACCCAGCCCTTCTCGACCAGATTACCAAAATCGGTCTCATGCCCTTCGCGGTGCACCGGCCCGACCACCAGCCACAGCGCATCCGGCACCGCCCGCGCCGCCATGGTCAGCGGGGCATAGGGCGTCCCCGCCCCGCCGCCGCCGGTCAAAACCAGCACGACTTCTTGGGTAGGATCGATCCCCAGCCGTGCCCGCGCCTCCGCCCGGCTCGGCACCGCATCGGTCGTGGTGCACAGGCCACCGGTGTAACAGGTCTTGGCCCGGCCCCAGTCGGGGAAGTCGTCCTGCTCGATCACCTCGTCGAACGGCGCCAGCAGCCCGACGCACGCCTGATACGCGCCGAGATGCCCCGGATCGGTGCGGTCGCCATGCATACGGATCTTGATCGCCGGTACGCTGGCGATGCGCGACAGCAGCGCGATCTCCGCCGACACGTCGACCACGAACAGCGCCGGCGACACGTCGTCGAGATGGTCGAGGATCGTGCGCATCGTCCGCCGCGTCGCCTCCACGCCCAGCGGCACACAGTGCAGCACTTCGGGCGTCGACTGATCGAACAACGCCTTGGTCGGCACCGGTGCGCCGATCATGTTGGGCAGCGCCACGATCTCGACCGGGCGGTCGAACCCGTCGAACAGGTCGGGCCGCGCGCACAGGATCGTCACCCGGCGTTCGGGCGGCAGTTCGCGCACGATCGCCATCGCCCGGTTGGCATGGCCACGTCCCTGATGATGGATGAAGAACGTGATCGGTCGCGTCGTCATGCTGCCCCCCGAAGAACCCGTCTTTTACGCTGACCGCTGCAACGCGGCGGAACCCTTGCCGGCTCCCTGCGTAGCCGCCATTCAGAAAATTATTTCGGGATCACAATGATTTCCGATGATTCGCATGGGAATAAGACGCCGAATGCCGACCTGGACCAGCCCCCGCCCCGGCCTGACCATCCTGCGGCGCGGCGACGCCCCGATCCGCGCGATCCAGGTCTATGGACAGCGTTGCTCGGGCACCAACGTCCTGATCCGGTCGATCGAGGCCAATCTCGGCCGCAATGCCTTTACGGAAAGCCATGGCTTCAAACACTGGTTCGTCCCTGAACAGGTGCTGTTCCCGCGCGACGTGATGGTGCTGGCGGTCGCACGCGATCCGGTCGACTGGGTGCGCAGCCTGCACCGCCAGCCATGGCACGCCCATCCGGAGATCAAGGCGCTCGGCTTCTCCGACTTCATCCGCGCGCCGTGGCACAGCTATTGGGACAGTGAATTCTGGGGCGTCGAGCACGGCCACCCGGTGCTGGGGCGGGAAATGTTGCATGAACGCTGCCCCGATACCGGCGAGCGTTTCGCCAACCCGCTGGCCAAGCGCACCGCGAAGCTGCGCCATTGGAGCGGCCTGCACGAACGCGCCCATCATGTCGCGCTGCTCAGCCACGAAGCGTTCGTCGCCGATCCCGCCGGGGTGATTGCCGCCCTGTCCACTGCGACCGGCTTGGCGATGGCCGACCCGTTCATCGCGCAGGACAGCTACAAGGGGCAGGGCAAGCGCCCCTTCACCCCCACCGCCTATGCCGACATCTCCGACGCCGACCGCGCACATATCCATGCATGGCTCGACCCGGAGGTCGAGGCGCGGTTCGGGTTCGCCATCGACCAACCGCAGGCGCAGGCGCAGGCGGCGGAATAGGCCGCGCGGAGGGCGGAAGAGGTCTCACACCGGCCCCTCGCCCGTCACCCCGGACTTGATCCGGGGTCCGGCTTCTTCTCGACCGAAGTAAGTAAGCGGGACCCCGGATCAAGTCCGGGGTGACGAGGGGCTGGCTGGGCGTGCTCCAACCAGCGGAACGCCGCAACGCAGGCGATCGATCGCCCCAGACGCACCTCCTCCGCGCGAACCACTCATCTTCGCGTCTTCGCGCCTTCGCGTGAATCAATCGCCCCGATGCGCCCGCCGCACCAGCACCGCCAGCCCGACCGTCAGGACCCCGGCCACCACCGCCCAGATCGCCAGCCCCTGCCACGGCGTGAACCCCAGCCACTCATCGGCCACCGTGCGCAGATAGCCCGGATCGAACCGCGCTTCGAACACCGCCTTCACCAGCGCGCGCGGTTCGTCCTGCGGCGCGGTGATCTCGGCACTGGCGATCGCCATGTTGAGCACCACCGACCCCGCCAGCAACGCCGCGACCGCGATCCGCGACCAGCGGGTCGCCTGTGCCCAGAACATGCCGACACCGATGCACAAAAACCCGACCGCCGGCAGCGCGTGGCGCGGGCCCGTGGCGTTGCCGCCGTCCCAGTAATAATAGCTGGCGTTGATCAGGAACGGCACCACCGCACCCGCGACGCCCAGCCAGCCGATCGCCTTGGTTGCCGGCGCACGCACCAACATCGCCAGCCCGAACGGCGCGACGATCAGGATCGGCGCGACCCACAACATCCCCCGCCGCTCGCCGAAGATAAGTTCGAACAGCACATAAGGCTTGGGATAGGTCAGCCCGAACAGCCCCTCCTGCATCCCCGCAAAGTCGGTGACTCCCGAATAGCCGAGGCGAAACACCGTCCCGAACGCCATCAGGTTATAGCCGATCAGCACCACCAGCGCCGTCGCTCCCGCCGCGACCGCAATTCCTACCGTCCGCACTGCCTGCTGGCGCGGTACATCGCGCAACCGCCACAGCGCGAACCCGGCAACCGGCAGCCCGGCGATCAGCGCCGAATGCTCGATCAGCACCGCCCAGCCGAGCGCCAGCCCGGCGACGACCGCATGCACGCGCGATCGACCCGGCCCGGTCCCGCGCCACACCGCCCAGCTCGCGATCAGCAGCAGCGCGGCGACCGGGGCATGGCCGAACATCGTCGTCGACCACCCCCACATGGTCGTGCCCAACCCGAAGGACGTTGCGGCGACCGCCCCGGCCTCGCCATTGCCGGTCACCCCTCGTACCAGATCGTACAGCAGCATCGCCGCCAGCGCGGTCAGCAGCGCGCAGACGGTCACCGCGACCAGCCGGATGCGAATCTTCAGGAACCGATTGAACTCGCGATTCTCGAACCCCGGCACGAAGTCGTGCGCGCTCTGTCCCGATACCGCATCGGCGATGGCGACCGCAGGGATGCCCAGCACGGTCATCCCCGGCGCCTTGTCCGAATAATAATGCTCGCCGAAATGCGCCTTGTCGATCGTCAGGTGCGCGAACTCGTCGATCGTCGCATCGCGGTCCTCGACCAGCGACAGCGTGGCGAACATCCGCACGGCGTTGTTGGGGTTGAACTCCCACGACCCGAACCACGCGCACGAAAACCACACGAGGATCAGGATCGCCCACGCCACCGGATCGCGGCGCAGCCTGCGACCTGCCGCGCCCTCGCCCGCCACCATCGTCACCGGGCTCAGAAGAGCCGGTTGAGCAACAGGTACAGCGACCCCGACAGCAGGATCGACACCGGCAGCGTCAGCACCCATGCCATCAACAAGTTGCGCACGGTCGACATCTGCAGCCCCGACCGGTTGGCCGCCATCGTGCCGGCGACGCCCGACGACAGGACGTGCGTGGTCGATACCGGCAGGCCGAGGCTGTCGGCACCGAAGATCGTGCCCATCGCCACCAGCTCGGCCGACGCGCCCTGCGCATAGGTCAGGTGGGTCTTGCCGATCTTCTCACCCACGGTGACGACGATCCGTTTCCACCCGACCATCGTGCCGAGCCCCAGCGCGAACGCGACCGCGACCTTGACCCATAGCGGGATGAAGCGCGTACCCGCGTCGAGCGACCCGCGATATTCGGTAAGCACCTTCTTGTCGCCATCGGTCAGCGCCAGCGTCGGCTCCTTGCCCAGCCGCTTCACCGCTTCGGAGGCAAGGTACATGTCGTTGCGCATGTTGCCGCTGACCGCCGCGGGCACCTTCGCCAGCGTGCCGTATTCGCGCACCTGCCGTTCGATCGTGCCGACCAGCGTGGTGACCGCGGGCACGGTTTCGGGGCTGAGCTTGCGCTCGGCGATATAGCGCTGCGCCTGCTGGCGTGCGGCCGCATCGTCGATCGCCGCGCCATCGCCCTGCGGCGCCAGCACGCGGACCGCGGCGGCGCTGTTGGTCGCGAACTGCGCTTCATATTGCGCCGGCACCGCGCGGTTGAGCGCATAGGCGGTCGGCACCGTGCCGATCAGGATCAGCATGATCAGGCCCATGCCCTTCTGCCCGTCGTTCGACCCGTGGGCGAAGCTGACCCCGGTGCAGGTAAAGATCAGCAGGCAGCGAATCCACAGCGGCGGCGGGGTATTGCCGACCGGCGCCTCGTACAGCGCCTTGTTGCGGACCAGCGCCTTCATGGCGAGGAACAGCAAAGCCGCGACGCCGAAGCCGATCAGCGGCGACACCAGCAGCGCCTTGCCGATCTCGGCCGCCTTGTCCCAGTCGACGCCGGCCGAGCCGCTGCGCCCCTGCAGCACCGCATTGGCGACGCCGACGCCGATGATCGACCCGATCAGCGTGTGCGACGACGACGACGGGATGCCCAGCGCCCAGGTGGCGAGGTTCCACACGATCGCGGCGATCAGCAGCGCGAAGACCATTGCGAACCCGGACGACGATCCGACCCCGAGGATCAGTTCGATCGGCAACAGCGAGATGATGCCGAACGCGACCGCGCCGGTCGACAGCAGCACGCCGAGGAAGTTGAAGAAGCCCGACCACACGACCGCGACATGCGCCGGCATCGAATTGGTGTAGATGACGGTCGCGACCGCGTTGGCGGTGTCGTGGAATCCGTTCACGAATTCGAACCCCAGCGCGATGATCAGCGCGAGAACGAGCAGCGCGAAGGGCATCAGCGTCAACGGATCGACGCTGGCCGCGGCCGCATCGTGATACACGTTATAGACGACATAGCCGAGGGCGGCGACGATGGCGACGGCGAATCCCCACGTACCGGCACGACCGAATCCGTCGTCCAGTCTCGGGCCGGGGCGTCCATCCCGCTCCAGCGCTGCGCTCGTCATCAAAATTCCCCTGCCGAATGAACGCATCGCCCTATCGGCGAATTGTGACAGCTTGGGACAAGCTACCCCATGCCCCCGCATCGGCATCACGGACGGGCGAAGCGCGCCATAGCGAATGGATAATGCTTTGGCGATATGATGCGCGAAATCCCCGTTTTCCGCCGCGTGCGTTGCACCGCCGCCACATCGCCCCGCCGCCCTGGGGGACTTGACGACATGCCCACTGCGGGTGCTGGAGCGCGATCATGGTCCAACCCAACGACTCGTCGTCCGCCGGACACCGCCGCCGCATCGCGCTGGACGAGCGTACCTGCCGGATGATCTGCCCGATCGCGTCGGCCATGGTCGGCGTGTGCCTGACCGGCATCGGGCTGCTGCACGTCACCCTCACGCTGCGTGCGCGCCAGACGGTGGCCGACGACCTGCTGTCGGTCGACGCGCTGCTGTTCCTGATCGCGACGCTCAGTTCCTATTTCGCGCTCCGGGTACAGGGTACCGCGCGGCTCCACTGGCTGGAACGTATCGCCGATGCGACCTTCATCCTCGCCATGCTGCTACTGACCGCCGCCTGCTTCATCATCACGTACGCGCTCAATCGGTAGGCACGGGTCGCCTCGCTCGATCCCCCAACATTACCGATTGTTCAGCGCGCGCTGAACCGCCGGCAACCCGCGATCCGGTATCCCCGCACCATGAAGGGGAATCGAACGATGCGCGGATCGACCGGAATCGCGGCGGCGCTGGGGATGGCGATCACCATGCCCGCCAGCGCCAACGCACCGACGCAGCTGCCGGCCGGCCTGTGGCTCAGCCCGCACAACAATGTCGCCGTCCGCACCGGGCCGTGCGGCGCGCATCTGTGCGGCTGGGTCGTGTGGGCCAGCGCGTCGGCGCGGGCGGATGCGAAGGACGGCGGCACCGACCGGCTGCTCGGCACCGAATTGCTGCAGGATTACGCCGCCGACAGCAGCGGTGCGTGGAGCGGGACGGTGTTCGTCCCCGACATGGGCCGCCGCTTCGCCTCGCGCATCGACTTGCCCGATCCGGACAGGCTGCGGATTCGCGGCTGCCTGTGGGGCGGGATGCTCTGTCGCAGCCAGACATGGTCGCGCATCGCCCAGGTGCCGCATGGTTGAGCTGCGCCGCCTGATGGAGCGCTACCGCACGCCGATCGGTGTGCTGGTGGTGCTCGTGCTGATCGGCCTCGGCTTCGCCGCGCTCGAACATCTGACGCAGGAGATCAAGTTTTCGGACGTCCGCGCCGCGCTGCACAGCCTGTCGGTGGACAAGGTCGCGCTGGCGCTGCTGGCGACCGCGGGCAGCTATCTCGCGCTGACCTTTTACGACGTGCTGGCGTTGCGCACGATCGGGCGACCGCTGCCCTGGCGCACCGCGGCACTGGCATCGTTCACCAGCTATACGCTCAGCCACAATCTCGGCCTCGCGCTCCTGACCGGCGGGTCGGCGCGCTACCGCATCTACAGCGCCGCCGGACTGGACGGCCCCGACGTCGCCCGCATCGTCGCGATCGCCAGCGGTACCTTCTGGGCCGGAGTCGTCAGCGTCACCGGCGTCGCGCTGCTGCTCCATCCCGGCGCGCTCGACCTCGCCGGCCTTCGCCTGTCAGCGGCGGAGGTGCGCTTCGCCGGCTGGGCGGTGGTCGCGCTGACCTTCGCGCTGCTCGGCGCCTGTGCGGTGGTGCGCGCACCGATCCGCCTGTTCGGCTTCACCCTGCCGCTGCCGACCCCTGCGCTGCTGCTGATGCAGATCGCCATCGCGCTGGCCGACATCGCCTGCGCCAGTGCCGCGCTGTTCGTGCTGATCCCCGGCGCCGCGCCCGCGCTGCTGCCTGCGTTCATCCTCGCCTATACGCTCGGCATCGTCGCGGCGGTGGTGACGCACGTCCCCGGCGGCATCGGCGTGTTCGAAGCGGTGGTGCTGGCGGTGATCCCGGTCGATCGCGCCACGCTGTTCGCGGCGCTCATCGCCTATCGCGTCCTCTATTACCTGCTGCCGCTGGGTGTCGGCATCCTCGTCCTCGCATGGCACGAAGGCGCACGGCAGCGGCGGCACTCGGTCCGCTTCCTCTCCAGCGTCCGCGCCATCGCCACCGGCGTCGCTCCGCTCGCCTTGAGCGCCGCGACCTTCATGGGCGGCGCGATGCTGCTGCTGTCGGGCTCGCTCCCCTCGGTCCGCGCGCGCATGGGCGATCTCGCCGCGATCCTGCCGCTGCCGCTGATCGAGGGCAGCTCGATCGCCGCCAGCCTGACCGGCACCGCGCTGCTGCTGCTCGCCCCCGCGCTCTACCGCCGGCTCGACGGCGCGTTCCTCGCTACCCGCGCGCTGCTGATCGCCGCCGCACTGTTCTCGATCGGCAAAGGGCTGGATTACGAGGAAGCGACCGCCTGCCTGTGCCTCGCCGCGCTGCTGCAATGGACCCGCGCCGCCTTCTACCGCCGTACCACGCTGACCGGCCAGCCGGTCGGCGCGGGCTGGCTCGCCTCGGTCGCGGCGGTCATCGCGCTGACGATCTGGGCCGGGTTCTTCGCCTATCGCCACGTCCCCTATTCGGAAAATCTGTGGTGGAAGTTCGCGCTGCACAGCGACGCGCCGCGCTTCCTGCGCGCGACGCTGGGCGTGATCGTCATGCTCGCCGGCGCGTGCGTGTGGCGGTTGATGGCGCCCGGACGGGCATCGGCGCGCGGCGCGCTGTCGGCCGTCGATTCGGCGACGGTCCGCCGCATCCTGACCCAGGCGAACCGCACCGACGCGATGCTGGCGCTGACCGGCGACAAGCGCTTCCTGCTGTCCGACGCCGGCGACGCGTTCGTGATGTACCAGGTCCATGGCACCAGCTGGATCGCGATGGGCGACCCGGTCGGCCCGCGCGAGGCATGGGGCGAGCTGCTGTGGAACCTGCGCGACCTTGCCGACCGCGAACAGGGGCGGCTGCTGCTCTACGAAGTCTCTTCGCCCGTCCTCGACATCGCGATCGGCATGGGGCTCAGCATCGTCAAGTTCGGCGAGGACGCGGTGGTCGACCTGACCACCTTCACCCTCGACACCCCCCGCCTGCGCGCGCTGCGCAAGTCCGAACGGGCGGTCGAGCGCAAGGGCGCCCGGCTGCACATCGTCGCCGCGGCGGAGATCGCGACGGTGTTCGACGACCTGCAATCGGTGTCCGACGAATGGCTGTCGGCCAAGGCACAGCAGGAAAAGGGCTTCAGCCTCGGCCATTTCGACCGCGCCTATCTCGACCATTTCGACGTCGCGGTGGTGACGATCGACGACCGCATCATCGCCTTCGCCAATCTCTGGCTGACCGCCAACCGCAAGGAGGCGTCGGTCGACCTGATGCGCCACCGCGCCGATGCCCCGCCGGGAACGATGGACTTCCTGATGGTCAACCTGATGCTGTGGGCGCAGGCTGAGGGCTATGCCCGCTTCTCGATCGGCATGGCGCCGCTGTCGGGGATCGAGGACCGCCGCCTCGCCCCCGCCTGGGCCAAGGCCGCCGCGTTCATCTTCCGCCATGGCGAGCGCTTCTACGGCTTCCGGGGCCTGCGCACCTACAAGGAGAAGTTCGCGCCCGGTTGGGAGCCGCGCTACATCGCCGGTCCCGGCGGTATCGGCCTGTTGAAGGGCCTGCGCGACCTTTCCCGCCTGATCGGCCGGCCCCAGCCGCGCCATTATCTCGGCACCGCCCCCGCCGAACCCGCCCAGCCGCCTGCGAAAGTACCCCAGCCATGACGCTGTCCCGCCCCGCCCGCCGCCGTCGCCTGCGCCGCCGCATCGGCATCGGCGCGCTGCTCGCCGGGCTGCTGGTGCTGCTCGGCCTTGCCGCACCGGCGCTGCACCTGATCGACAACCAGTCGCTGCGCCTGTTCGACGGGGGCAAGCGCCACCCCTCGGTCGTCGCGGTCTATGTGTCGGGCGACATGGGGCTGCGCTTCGGTCTGGGCAGCGTCGTCGTCCCCGCGCTCGCCCGGCACGGCATCCCGGTCGTCGGCGTCAGCTCGCCGGTCAATTTCGGCACGCGCAAGACGCGCGCCGAGGTCGACGCGGTGATCGCGGGCGCGATCCGCACCGCGCTCGCCCGCACCGGTGCGCAGCGGGTGATCCTGATGGGCCAGTCGTTCGGCGCCGACATGGTATCGGCCACCGCCCCCGACCTGCCCGCCGACCTGCGCGCGCGCATCGCCGCGATCAGCGTCGTCGTGCCCGCCCAGACCGTCTATTTCCGCTCCGACCCGACCGGCATCCTCTATCACGGCACCCCCGACGCCCGCCCGGCGGAGGCGCTGCGCGCGCTGAACTGGGCGCCGGTCGTGTGCATCTATGGGCAGGAAGAGGCCGACAGCCTGTGCCCGACCCTGCGCGGCGGCAAGGCGCAGGTCGTCGGCCTGCCCGGCGGTCACTTCCTCGGCCACGACGACCAACTGGTCATCGCCACCATCCTCGCCACGCTGCGCACCGCCGATCCGACGATATTGGCGTAGGGCGCCTGATCCCCGTCGTCATTCCCGCGCAGGCGGAAGTCCATACCCACTGCCCTCGCGCTGGAAGCCGATACGGTCGCGTCAACGGATTCGCGCCTGCGAGAGAATGACGAACCTCGACAGAAAAATTGTGCACTGCACCAACACCCGCCTTGATCCGGACATTTTGTCCGCTTATCAGCCGAACCTCGCGGGACACTGTGGCCCCGCACGGGTGGCGAGCAGGCGATGAGCGACGAACGGCAGGGTGACGAAGCGGCACAAGACGACGCGGGCGAACGGCCCGCCAAGCGTATCAGCCCGCGCACGAAGCTGATCCTGCTGGCGGTGGTGCTGATCGCGCTGGTCGGCGGCATCTGGTGGTATGTCGACTATCAGAACAACGGCAAATTCTTCGAGGAAACCAACGACGCTACCGTGCAGGCCGACATGGTGACGATCGCCCCGCGCGTGTCGGGCTATGTCGCCGAGGTGCTGGTCGCCGAGAATCAGGACGTGACGGCCGGCCAGCCGCTGGTCCGCATCGACCCGCGCGACGCCCGCGCGCAGGCGGCGCAGGCCGAGGCGCAGATCGCGGTCGCCGGGGCACAGGCCGATACCGCCCGCGCACAGATCCGCGAACAATTTGCCGCGATCGATCAGGCGCAGGCCCAGCTCGCCGCCGCACGCAGCAAGGCCGCCTATGACGCCGCCGAGGTCGCCCGCTACCGCCCGCTCGCCGCGTCGGGTGCCGAAACCCGGCAGCAGCTGGCCCAGCTCGAAATCACCGCGCGCCAGTCGGCCGACAATGTCCGCGCTGCTGAGGCCGCCGTCGCCGCGCAACAACGCCGCGTCGGTTCGCTGGAAAGTCAGGTGGCGCAGGGTCGCGCACAAGGACAGGCCGCCCGCGCGCAGCTTGCCGCCGCCAGCGTCGATGTCGGCGCGACCCAGCTGACCGCGCCGATCGGCGGCCGCATCGGCGACAAGACGGTGACGATCGGCCAGTTCGTGCAGGCCGGCACGCGCCTCATGTCGGTCGTCCCGCTCGACCGGCTCTATATCACCGCCAATTTCAAGGAAACGCAGCTCGCGCTGATGCGGCCGGGCCAGCCGGTCGAGATCAGCGTCGACGCCCTCGACGGCGTAGCAGTGAAGGGCCGGGTCGAAAGCCTCGCGCCGGGCACCGGCGCGCAATTCTCGCTCCTGCCGCCGCAAAACGCGACCGGCAACTTCACCAAGATCACGCAGCGCGTGCCGGTGCGCGTCTCGATCGAGGCGACGCCCGCCGCCCGCCGCCTGCTGGTACCCGGCCTGTCGGTGACGGTGACCGTCGACACCCGCAGCGCGCGCGACGAGCTGAAACGCTTGCGCGAACAGGCGGACCGTTGAGATGGCCAGCGCGGGCGTAGCCGCCGCCGCCCCGCCCGAACGCGCCGACCTCGCCGCATGGCTGGCGGTGATCGCCGGCAATCTCGGCGCGCTGATGGCGACGCTCGACATCTCGATCGTCAATTCGGCGCTGCCGACGATCCAGGGCGAAATCGGCGCCAGCGGGACCGAGGGGACGTGGATCGCCACCGCCTATCTCGTCGCCGAGATCGTGATCATCCCGATGGCCGGCTGGCTGCAGCGGATGCTGGGGATGCGCACCTTCCTGCTGGTCGCCGCCGGGTTGTTCACCGTCTTTTCGGTGATCTGCGGCATCGCCACCACGCTGCCGATGATGATCTTCGGCCGCGTCGGACAGGGGTTTACCGGCGGGGCGATGATCCCGACCGCGCAGACGATCATCGCGCAGCGCCTGCCGCGCTCGCAACAGCCGATCGGCATCGCCGTGTTCGGCGTGACCGCGATCCTCGGGCCGGTGCTGGGGCCGCTGGTCGGCGGCTGGCTGACCGAGAATATCAGCTGGCACTATGCCTTCTTCCTCAACATCCCGATCTGCGCGATCCTCATCACGCTGCTCTTGGTCGGGCTGCCGCATGAAAAGGCGAAGCTGCACCTGTTCCGTCAGGCCGACTGGCTCGGCATCGCCGGCCTCGCGCTGGGTTTGGGCGGGCTGACCGTGTTCCTCGAGGACGGGCAGCGCGAACAATGGTTCGATTCCGAACTGATCCGCTGGATGGCGTTCACCAGCGTCATCGGCTTCGTCCTGCTGTTCTGGGGACAGGCGACCGCACCGCGGCCGATCATCAAGCTGAAGCTGCTGCTCGACCGCCAGTTCGGATCGGTCGCGCTGATGGGAATCGTGCTCGGCATCGTCCTCTACGGCACCAGCTACGCCATCCCGCAATTCCTCGCCGCACTCGCCAACTATAACGCGTTGCAGGCGGGCAAGGTCGTGCTGCTGTCGGGCATCCCCAGCCTGATCATGATGACGCTGGTCCCGATCCTGCTGAAGCGCATCGACATTCGCATCGCGGTGGCGTCGGGGCTGCTCATCATGGGCACCGCCGCGCTGCTCGACGCGAACCTGACCGCCTTGTCGTCCGGCCCCGACTTCACCGTGTCGCAGCTGCTGCGCGGCGTGGGGCAGATTCTCGCAATGCTGTTCCTCAGCCAGGCCTGCGTCCGCTCGGTCCCGCCCGAGGATGCCGGCGACGCGTCGGGGCTGTTCAACGCGTTCCGCAATCTGGGCGGCAGCTTCTCGCTCGCCGGCATCTCGATCCTGCAGGACCAGCGGATGTATTTCCATTCGCGCCGGATGGAGGAGAGCCTGAACGCGAACAGCGAAGCGGTGCAGAGCTACGTCGCACAGCTCGGCCGCGCGGTCGGCGACCCGTCGGCCGGCATGCGCCTGCTGTCTGGGCAGATTTCGGCGGAAGCGCTGACCATGACCTACAACGATATCTTCTGGATCATGGGCGTCGGCGCCTTCGCCGTCCTGCCGCTCGTCTTTTTCCTCCGGCCCCTGCCCAAGGGCGTCGAACCGGCCACGGTGCACTGATGACCCGAACGCTTTCCCTGTCCGCCCTGCTGCTGCTCGGCGCCTGCACCGTCGGCCCGAACTATGCCGGCCCGCCCGCCACGGCCACCGATGCGGTGACGCGCGGCAATTTCGTGCGCGCGACCGATCCCGCCTTTACCCCCGCCCCCGGTCTGGCGCGCTGGTGGGAAGGACTTAACGACCCGCTGCTCACCCGCCTCGTCGACGATGCGCTGGCGCACAGCCCGACCATCGATCAGGCGCTCGCCCGCGTCCGCGAGGCCCAAGCGCAACTGTCGCAACAGCGCGCCTCGCTGAAACCCAGCGCCAGCGCCAACGCCACGGTGCTCGCCGCCGAACTGCCGCCGTTCCAGCCCGGCAGCGACGCCACCAGCGTGCAATTCTACAATGTCGGCGCCAATGCCAGCTGGGAACTCGACCTGTTCGGCGGCGGCCGGCGCCAGATCGAACAGACCCGCGCGACCGGCGACGCACGCATCGCCGACCTTGCCGACGTACAGGTGTCGCTGTCGGCCGGCGTCGCGCAGGCCTATGTCGCCTTGCGCGACGTACAGGCCCGCATCGGCTTGAGCGACGCCACCACCCGGTTGCAACAACAACAACTTGCGCTCACCCGCCAGCGCCTCGCCGCCGGCACCGCGTCGCAGCTGTCGGTCGAACGGCTCCAGACCCAGCTGGAAAATACGCAGGCGCAGGCGATCCCGCTGGCCGCGCAGCGCGACGAATATCTGAACCAGCTGGCGGTGCTGACCGGCCGCACCCCCGGCGCGCTCGACGCGACGCTCAGCGCCGTCGTGCCGGTACCGCTGCCCCCGGCGCAGGTCGCGGTCGGCGATCCCGCCGCACTGATCGCCCGCCGCCCCGACGTCCGCGCCGCCGAACGCCAGCTCGCCGCCGGTACCGCCGCGATCGGCGTGGCAAAGGCGCGCGAACTGCCCGGCATCCGTTTCCTCGGGCTGCTTGGCCTCGGCGGCACCTCGCCCGGTTCGGTCTTCGACCTCGGCAACCTGACGGCGCTCGCCGCGCCCTCGCTAAGCTGGTCGTTCCTCGATTTCGGCAAGAACCGCGCTGCCACCCGCGTCAGCGAGGCGCAGCGCGACCAGGCCGACGCGACCTATCGCAAGACCGTGCTCGACGCGCTGCAGGACGCCGAAACCGCGCTATCGCGCTTCGGCAACACGCGCGCACAACTGGGCCAGCTGGTGCAGGCGCAGGCGACCGCCGCTCGCGCCACCGCGCTCAACCGGCAACGGGTGGCGGCGGGCACCACCACGCTGATCGACCAGCTCGACGTCGAACGCCAACAGCTGTCGGCGACCAGCGCGGTAACGCAGGCGCGCGCCCAGCTGACCCAGAGCTATATCGCGGTGAACAAGGCGCTGGGCCTTGGCTGGACCGACCCGGTCAGCGTGGACGCAGGCCGTTCAGCAGCAACCGCAACGCCACCTCGATCTTCGCGCTGACCTCGGCCTCGTCCATGAACGGCAGCACCACGCTGCCCGCCATGCGCATCGACAGGACGAGGTCGCGGGGGGTCACCTCGCCGCTCACCTCGCCGCGCGCCTGCGCCGCGGCCAGCACCGGTGCGAACATCGTCTCCATCCGCGTCGCCAACTGCTGGAACGCCGCCCGGTTGGCATCGTCGAGATGCAGATCGGCGGCGATCCGCGCGAACAGCGACAGCGCACCGGTCCCAGCCCGCACCGTCGTCGCCAGCGTGGCGGCGATCGGTGCTTGCGGATCGATCATCGCCTCCAGCCGGTCGACCGCGCTGGAAAAGATCGCCAGCGCCAACGCCTCGCGATCCACGAAATTGCGGTATAGCGTCGCCCGCCCGACCCCGGCGGCGGCGGCGATCGTCTCCAGCGGTACGCCATAGCCCTGTTCGGCGAAACGCGCGGCGGCAGCGGCGATCAATGCCTCACGCCGCCGGGCGGCATCGCGACGCGGTGCGCGGGTCGGCCGGGGGTCGGCGGGTTCGGTCATCGCCTTGCCCTACCGGGAAAAACGGGCGGCGTCATGGGGGTGGGGCAACGTCGTGCTTGCCCCTACCCCGCGTCATTCCCGCGAAGGCGGGAATCCATACACGCCGACGGTCCGGCTGGAACCGCGCGGTCGGCGCATATGGACTCCTGCCTTCGCGTGAGTGACGAAGGAAGATCTTTCCCCATCCGTCGCCCCAGCGCAGGCTGGGCTTCAACCCGTATTCCTCACCACGCCCCCCAACTGGCATCCCCACCGCCAACCGACTACACGCCCTCCCATGACCAACGCCGCCGCCCCCGCTGCGCCCGCGACCGCCCGCGCCGAACTGGCCGCGACGCTGCGGCTCGCCGCGCCGCTGGTCGGCGCGAACCTGTTGCAGATGGCGGTCTATGCGGTCGACGTGGTGTTCGTGGCGCGGCTGGGCGAGGTCGAACTCGCCGCCGCGACGTTGGGCGTCTATGTCTACAGCGTCATCCTGTTCGCGCTGTCCGGCTTGGTCGGTGCCGCCGCGCCGATCATCGCTGCCGAACTGGGCCAGCGCCGCCATGCGGTGCGCGAGGTTCGCCGATCGTTCCGCATGGCGGCGTGGATCGCGGTGCTGGGCGCCATTCCGTTCATGGCCCTGATGGCGCATGGCCAGAGCCTGTTGCTGCTCGCCGGACAGGATGCGCGCGTCGCCGCCCGCGCCGACGCCTTCCTCGACATCCTGCTCTGGGCGCTGGTCCCGGCGCTGACCGGCACCGTGATGCGCATCACCGCCTCGGCGCTCGGCCGACCCGGCTGGGCGATGGCGATCACCGCCATGGGGCTGGGCGTGTCGGTGTTCGTCAACTGGCTGCTGGTGTTCGGCAATTTCGGCTTCCCCGCGCTGGGGTTGGAGGGATCGGCGATCGCCAGCCTGTCGACCGCGATCGCGATGATGCTCGCCTATGCCGCGGTGCTGGTCATCGACCGGCGGCTGCGGCGCTTCCACCTGTTCGGCAACTGGTGGCGCGGCGAAGGGTCGCGCCTGCGCCAGATCGTCGTGCTGGGCCTGCCGATCGCGGCGACGATGACCTTCGAAGGAGCATTGTTCTCCGCCGCCGGCTTCCTGATGGGCCGGATCGGCGTGACCGAAGTAGCCGCCCACGCCATAGCGTTGCAGATCGCCGCCTTCCTGTTCCAGGTGCCGTTCGGCATCGCGCAGGCGGCGACGATCCGCGTCGGCCTGGCGTACGGCGCGCGCGACCGGCTGTGGATCGCGCGCGCGGGCTGGTCGGCGCTGGCGGTCGGCACCGGCTTCATGGGGTTCACCGCGCTGATCCTGTGGCTGTTCCCGCGCGCGTTCCTGTCGGTCTATGTCGATGTCGACGCGCCCGCCAATACGGCGATGATCGCGCTGGCGCTGCAATATCTCGCCATCGCCGCGATCTTTCAGCTCGCCGACGGAGCGCAGGCCGTCGCGGCGGGCGTGCTGCGCGGGGTGCAGGATACGCGCGTGCCGATGGTGATCGCGCTGATCGGCTATTGGGCGGTCGGCTTCACCATTTCAGTGGCGCTGGGCTTCTGGACCCCGCTCGCCGGCACCGGCGTGTGGATCGGACTTGCGCTCGGACTGCTGGTCGTCGCGTTGCTGCTGGTCGACCGCTGGCGGCGGCGGGAAAAACTGGGGCTGGTTCGGCCCGTCTGATCGCGGCCACGTATTACCCGCAAATTTGTTCCGGCGCTGCTTGACGGTCGCCGAACGGCTCCACATATCCCGGCTGCTGGCACTCCCGATCGGTGAGTGCCAAGACCGTTCAACATACTAAAGGGAACCGCGCATGAACTTCCGTCCGCTGCACGACCGCGTGCTCGTCCGCCGCGTCGAGGCCGAGGAAAAGACGCTCGGCGGGATCATCATCCCCGACACCGCCAAGGAAAAGCCGCAGGAAGGCGAAGTCGTCGCCGCCGGCGCCGGTGCCAAGAACGACAAGGGCGAAGTTTCGCCGCTCGACGTCAAGGCCGGCGACCGCATCCTGTTCGGCAAGTGGTCGGGCACCGAGGTCAAGGTGAACGGCGAAGACCTGCTCATCATGAAGGAATCGGACATCCTCGGCATCGTTGGCTGAGCGACCGGTTCTGATCCTGTCACACTTGCGTCGCGAGTGTGAACTTAGTGAACTTTGACATTTGGAAAGGGTAGCCACCATGGCAGCCAAGGACGTAAAATTCGGTCGTGACGCCCGCGAACGCATCCTGCGCGGCGTCGACATCCTCGCCGACGCGGTGAAGGTGACGCTCGGGCCGAAGGGCCGCAACGTCGTCATCGACAAGTCGTTCGGCGCGCCCCGCATCACCAAGGACGGTGTGTCGGTCGCCAAGGAAATCGAACTGAAGGACAAGTTCGAGAACATGGGCGCACAGATGGTGCGCGAAGTGGCCTCGAAGACCAACGACATCGCGGGCGACGGCACCACCACCGCCACCGTGCTGGCGCAGGCGATCGTCCGCGAAGGCATGAAGTCGGTCGCCGCCGGCATGAACCCGATGGACCTGAAGCGCGGCATCGATATCGCCGTGACCAAGGTCGTTGAGGACATCAAGGCGCGTTCGAAGCCGGTGTCGGGCACCAACGAGATCGCCCAGGTCGGCATCATCTCGGCCAATGGCGACCGTGAAGTCGGCGAAAAGATCGCCGAAGCCATGGAAAAGGTCGGCAAGGAAGGCGTCATCACCGTCGAAGAGGCCAAGGGTCTCGAATTCGAACTCGACGTCGTCGAAGGCATGCAGTTCGACCGCGGCTACCTGTCGCCGTACTTCATCACCAACCCGGAAAAGATGCAGGTCGAACTCAACGACCCGTACATCCTGATCCACGAGAAGAAGCTGTCGTCGCTGCAGGCGATGCTGCCGATCCTCGAAGCGGTGGTACAGTCGGGCCGTCCGCTGCTGATCATCGCCGAGGACATCGAAGGCGAAGCGCTGGCGACCCTCGTCGTCAACAAGCTGCGCGGCGGCCTGAAGGTCGCAGCGGTCAAGGCCCCGGGCTTCGGCGATCGTCGCAAGGCGATGCTGGAAGACATCGCGATCCTGACCAAGGGCGAAGTCATCAGCGAAGACCTCGGCATCAAGCTCGAGACCGTGACGCTGGGCATGCTCGGCACCGCCAAGCGCGTGACGATCGACAAGGACAACACCACGCTGGTCGACGGCGCCGGTGAAGCCGACGCGATCAAGGGCCGCACCGATGCGATCCGTCAGCAGATCGAAGTCACCTCGTCGGACTATGACCGTGAAAAGCTGCAGGAGCGTCTGGCGAAGCTCGCCGGTGGCGTCGCGGTCATCAAGGTCGGCGGTGCGACCGAGGTCGAAGTGAAGGAGCGCAAGGACCGCGTCGACGACGCACTGCACGCGACCCGCGCAGCCGTCGAGGAAGGCATCGTCCCCGGTGGCGGCACCGCGCTGCTGTACGCGACCAAGGCGCTCGACGGCGTCACCGGCGCGAACGACGACCAGACGCGCGGCGTCGACATCGTCCGCAAGTCGCTGACCTCGCTGGTCCGCCAGATCGCACAGAACGCCGGCCACGACGGTGCGGTCGTCTCGGGCAAGCTGCTTGACCAGAACGACACTTCGTTCGGCTTCAACGCATCGACCGACGTGTACGAGAACCTCGTCGCCGCCGGCGTGATCGACCCGACCAAGGTCGTCCGCACCGCGCTGCAGAACGCGGCCTCGGTCGCCGGCCTGCTCATCACCACCGAAGCGACCGTTTCGGAACTGCCGGAAGACAAGGCACCGTCGATGCCTGCCGGCGGCGGCATGGGCGGCATGGGTGGTATGGACTTCTGATTTTGGACCGGGGCAGGGAAACCTGCCCCGGATACAAGATCAGAACGGCCGGCGGGTGCCAAGGCACCCGACCGACGGGCACCGGCTTCGCCGGTGCCGGTTCTGCTCAAGGCAGAAAAGGCCGGGAAGGGACCCCCCTTCCCGGCCTTTTCCCTGTCCGCCCCCTATTGCCGGCGATCGGCGCCGGTAGCATGATCCGCCCCGTCGATCGGTGAGCCCATCATGCTCAAGCAATTCGCGCTACTGTCATCGCTCGTCATCGCACTGCCCGCTGCGGCGCAGCTTGCCCCCGGCCTACGCATGCCGCCTGACATCGGCGCGGCCTATGGGCGACTGGGCAAGGCGATCATGGCCCGCGACGCCGACGGCGTCCGCGCGGTGTGGGCGGACGACTTCATTGTGAACTCCCCCGACAACCGCGTCCTGCGGCGCGAAGAAGTCATCGCCGTGATGGCGCAGGACTTCTTGGAATATCGCGATTTCCACAAGCACATCGCCTTCGTCGGCGAAAAGCCGGAAGTGACGGTGGTCATGGGGTACGACACGATGGTTCCGGTCAAGGGACCGGGTGCCGGAAAACAGGTGATGCGTCCGTTCACCGACATATGGGCCAAACGGCCCGAGGGCTGGCGCCTGATCGCGCGACAAGCGACCATCGCCGAGGCGCGATAACCGCCTTACCCCGCCGGCTTCCACACCTGCGTCTGGCAGAAGATCGCGATACACCCCTGCACTTTCAGCGACCCGTTCGGCTGGCGCGACACGATCGACTTGTAGGTCTTGCCGTTGCGCGGGTCGTAGATGCGCCCGCGCCAGTCGCTGCCCGCATCGGCGAAGTTCGACAGGATCGGCATGCCGAGGATCGGCCGCGAGCGCAGCGCCGGATCGCTGTTGTTGACGTCGGTCTTGGGCGCGTTCGGTTCCGATTTCAGGATGCGCACCAGCCTGCCGCACACGCGATTGCCGCAGCGACCGACCTCGATCACACCCGCCCCGTCCTCGGTCAGATAGCGCCCGGCAATCGGCGTCGCGGCCGATGCCGGGACCGCGATCAGCAGCGCGGCGGTTGCGACCATCGGGCGGATCATTTGAAGTTGTCTGCATAGGCTTGCAGCTTCAGCTTGCGCTCGGGCGCCGGCGCGACGTGGTATTCGATCCCCTCGCGCCGGGCATAGTCCGTCGCGGCGTCGAGCGTCGGGAATTGCAGCTTCACCTGCTCGCGCGTGTCCCCCGACCCGGCCCAGCCGGTCAGCGGATCGGCCTGCTTCGCCTCGGTCGGTTCGAACTCCAGCATCCAGGTATGCGTCTTGGCGCGACCCGACTGCATCGCGTTCTTGGGGATCTGATAGATACGGGCGTTGGGCATGGACGAAACCTTGTGAGCGATCGCGAATTAGCCCCTGCATAGCAAAGCCGGCGCATCATGCCAGCAGAGTCGCGACGACAACGCGTCCGAATCGAATACCAGTGCAAGACGAATCAACCGATAAAGCCATTTCCGGCAGCCGCGATCGGCCAAACCGCCACGAAACTGCCACGAACGATCTATATTGCTTTTGCGATACGTTATCATTAAAGCGCGCTTTAGGGTTGTTTCTCCGGGCAAAACGCCGTACAGCGCCCGCGTCGCGGCAGGACCGCGTCCGAACTTGCTACGGAGAGAGACGTCTTGGCTCGCAAGAAGATCGCGCTGATCGGCGCTGGCAACATCGGCGGAACCCTCGCCCACCTCGCCGCCCTTAAGGGGCTGGGTGACATCGTTCTGTTCGACGTCGTCGACGGCGTGCCGCAGGGCAAGGCGCTGGACCTGTCGCAGTGCGGACCCGTAGAAGGGTTCGACGCGACGATCACCGGCACCAACGACTATGCCGACATCGCGGGCGCGGACGTCATCATCGTCACCGCCGGCGTCGCGCGCAAGCCGGGCATGAGCCGCGACGACCTGCTCGGCATCAACCTGAAGGTGATGAAGGCCGTTGGCGAGGGCATCAAGAACAATGCCCCCGATGCGTTCGTCATCTGCATCACCAACCCGCTCGACGCGATGGTATGGGCGCTGCGCGAATTCAGCGGCCTGCCGCATAACAAGGTCGTCGGCATGGCCGGCGTCCTCGACAGCGCGCGCTTCAGCCACTTCGTGGCGGACGAGTTCAAGGTGTCGGTCAAGGACGTCAACAGCTTCGTGCTGGGCGGGCACGGCGACACGATGGTCCCGGTCCTCGAATATTCGACCGTCAGCGGCATCCCGGTAACCGACCTGATCGAAATGGGCATGTCGACCAAGGAACGCGTCGACGCGATCGTCAAGCGCACGCGCGGCGGCGGCGGCGAGATCGTCGGCCTGCTCAAGACCGGCTCGGCCTTCTACGCGCCCGCGACCAGCGGCATCGCGATGGCCGAAGCCTATCTCTACGACCAGAAGCGCGTCCTGCCCTGCGCAGCGTATCTGTCGGGTGAGTACGGCATCGACGACCTGTATGTCGGCGTCCCCGTCGTGATCGGCGCCGGCGGCGTCGAGAAGATCGTCGAAGTAAAGCTGGGCGCCGAAGCCAAGGCGAACCTCACCGTGTCGGTCGACGCGGTCAAGGAACTGCTGGTCGCCTGCAAGGGGATCGACGAGACGCTGGCGTAAGATGGAGGATACGATCTTTTTCGGTGCTTGCGTCGTGATCGGCGCGGCACCGGGATTGATCGCACTTAGGTTTAGCCGGGCAGGTACGGGACTACTCGTCACCGCCATCTGGATGTCGCTGTCAGCGGTCGCGCTGTACGCCATCGGCCTGGGGCCGCACGGCTTTATCCTTCTCGGATTTCTACCGCTTTGGTTCGGCGGCTTCGTAAGTTTCGCGATAATTTTGTTTCGTTTCAACGCCGAACAGAATGCACGCATCGATAGGATTGAGAGCGAATGAGCATCCTCGTCAACAAGAACACCAAGGTCATCACCCAGGGGATGACCGGCGAAACCGGCAGCTTCCATACCAAGGCGGCGCTGGAATACGGCACGCAGATGGTCGGCGGCGTGACGCCGGGCAAGGGCGGCACCGAGCATCTCGGCCTGCCCGTCTACAACACCGTCGCCGAAGCCAAGTCGAAGACCGGCGCCGATGCCTCAGTCATCTACGTCCCGCCGCCCTTCGCCGCCGATTCGATCCTCGAGGCGATCGATGCGGAGATTCCGCTGATCGTCGCGATCACCGAAGGCATTCCGGTGCTGGACATGGTCAAGGTCAAGCGCGCGCTCAGCGGCTCGAAGTCGCGGCTGATCGGCCCGAACTGCCCGGGCGTGCTGACGCCGGGCGAGTGCAAGATCGGCATCATGCCGGGGTCGATCTTCAAGCAGGGCAGCGTCGGCGTCGTCTCGCGCTCGGGCACGCTGACCTATGAGGCGGTGTTCCAGACCTCGAACGCGGGCCTCGGTCAGACGACCGCGGTCGGCATCGGTGGCGATCCGGTCAACGGCACCAACTTCATCGACGTGCTCGAACTGTTCCTCGCCGACGACGCTACCCAGTCGATCATCATGATCGGCGAGATCGGCGGCGATGCGGAAGAACAGGCCGCGCAGTTCCTGATCGACGAGGCGAAGCGCGGTCGCAGCAAGCCGATGGCCGGCTTCATCGCGGGTCGCACTGCGCCTCCGGGCCGTCGCATGGGCCATGCCGGCGCGATCGTGTCGGGCGGCAAGGGCGACGCGGAAAGCAAGATCGCGGCGATGGAAGCCGCCGGCATCAAGGTTGCGGCCAGCCCCAGCGAGCTGGGTTCGACGCTGCTGCAAGTGCTGAACGGCTGAAGGTGACTTGCCCCGTGCGGGGAACCGCACGGGGCACTGCCCGGTTCGACCGGGCGCAAGCGGACAGGAAACGACCATGGGCTACGAAGGCCAGGATTTCGACATCGCCGCCGGCGTCAGCCCGGCATTCGTGGAAACGCTCTATGGTCGCTACCGCGAGGATCCCTCGTCGGTTGATGCCGGCTGGCGTCAGTGGTTCGACGGCTTGGAGGGTGCGACTCAGCATCCCAGCTGGCAGAGCAAGCGCTGGCCGTTGACCGAGACCGACGCGCTGACCGCCGCGCTCGACCCGACGCAGATGGAACCGGCGCCGAAGCCCGCCAAGGGCGGCAAGCCCGCCGCGGCGGCCGCTCCTGCCGCACCCAAGGTCGATGTGGCGAAGGCCGCGGGCGACGCGATCCGCGCGCAGCTGCTGATCCGCACCTATCGCGTCCGCGGGCACCTTGCCGCCAATCTCGATCCGCTGGGTCTGGCGCGGCGTGAGCTGCCCGAGGATCTGCGCACCGAATATTACGGCTTCTCCGATGCCGAAATCGACACGCCGGTGTATCTGGGCGGTTCGCTGGGCCTCGAATGGGCGAGCGTGCGCGAGATCGTCGAAATCCTGCGCGCCAATTACTGCGGCAATGTCGGCCTCGAGTACATGCACATCGCCGACGTGGAGGAACGCAAGTTCCTGCAGGACCGGATGGAAGGCCGCGACAAGGCGATCCAGTTCAGCACCGAGGGCAAGCGGGCGATCCTCGCCAAGGTCATCGAGGCCGAGCAGTGGGAAAAGTTCCTCGGCCGCAAATATGTCGGCACGAAGCGCTTCGGCCTCGACGGCGGTGAATCGATGATCCCGGCCTTGGAAGCGGTGATCAAATACGGCGGCCAGCTGGGTGTGCGCGAAATCGTGTACGGCATGGCGCATCGCGGTCGCCTGAACGTGCTGACCAACGTCATGAACAAGCCGTTCCGCGTCCTCTTCCACGAGTTCGCCGGCGGCAGCGCGAACCCCGACGATATCGGCGGGTCGGGCGACGTCAAATATCACCTCGGCACCTCGACCGACCGCAGCTTCGACGACGTGTCGGTGCACATGTCGCTGGTCGCCAACCCCAGCCACCTCGAAGCGGTGAACCCGGTCGTGCTGGGCAAGGTGCGCGCGCAGCAGACCTTCCGCGGCGACCTGGAAAAGCACGAACAAGTCCTGCCCGTCCTGATCCATGGCGACGCGGCGTTCGCGGGTCAGGGGATCGTGTGGGAGTGCCTCGGCTTCTCCGGCATCCGCGGCTACAATACCGGCGGCTGCGTCCACTTCATCATCAACAACCAGGTCGGCTTCACCACCAGCCCGCAGTTCGCGCGCTCGTCGCCCTATCCGTCGGACGTGGCGAAGGGCGTGCAGGCGCCGATCTTCCACGTCAACGGCGACGATCCCGAGGCGGTGACCTTCGCCACCAAGATGGCGATCGAGTTCCGCCAGCAGTTCAAGCGCGACATCGTCATCGACATGTGGTGCTATCGCCGCTTCGGCCATAACGAAGGCGACGAACCGTCGTTCACCCAGCCGCTGATGTACGCCAAGATCAAGGGCCATCCCGGCGTCAGCGAAATCTATGGCAAGCGGCTCGCGGCCGAAGGCGTGATCGACAGCGAGTTCGTCGCCGCCAAGACCGCCGAGTTCACCCAGCTGCTGGAAGGCGAGTTCGAGAACGCCAAGAGCTACAAGCCCAACCGTGCCGACTGGTTCGCCGGTCGCTGGTCGGGGCTGCACGCGCCGATGGACCCGGAAGGGTCACGCCGCTCGGTCGATACGGGGATCGAGCAGAAGCTGTTCGATTCGCTCGGCCGCACGCTGACCACGGTTCCCGACGACCTGCAGGTCCACAAGACGCTGACTCGGGTGCTGGACGCCAAGCGCGGCATGTTCACCGGCGGCGAAGGCTTCGACTGGGCGACTGCTGAGGCGCTGGCGTTCGGTTCGCTGCTGTCCGAAGGGTTCGGCGTCCGCCTGTCGGGGCAGGATTCGGGTCGCGGCACCTTCTCGCAGCGTCATGCGGTGTGGGTCGACCAGAGCGACGAACACAAGTTCGTGCCGCTCCAGACGATCGAGCATGGCAGTTTCGAAGTGCTCGACAGCCCGCTGTCCGAGTACGGCGTGCTCGGCTTCGAATATGGCTATGCACTGGCCGATCCGAAGGCGCTGGTGATCTGGGAAGCGCAGTTCGGCGATTTCGCCAACGGTGCGCAGATCATGATCGACCAGTTCATCGCCGCGGGCGAAGCCAAGTGGCTGCGCGCCAACGGCCTCGTGATGATGCTGCCGCACGGCTATGAAGGCCAGGGTCCGGAGCATAGCTCGGCGCGGCTCGAACGCTTCCTGCAGCTGTGCGCGGGCGACAATATGCAGGTCGCGAACGTCACTTCGCCGGCCAACCTGTTCCACCTGCTGCGGCGGCAGATGCATCGCAACTTCCGCAAGCCCCTCGTCATCATGACGCCCAAGTCGCTGCTGCGGCACAAGATGGCGGTGTCGAAGACCGAGGACTTCCTGCCGGGCACCCATTTCAAGCGGCTGCTGTCCGATCCGTCGGCCCCGGCGAACGAGGCGACGACGCGGCTGGTGCTGTGTTCGGGCAAGGTCGCGTTCGACCTGATCGAGGCACGCGACGCGGCGGGCGATACCGCGACGCAGATCGTGCGCGTGGAACAGATCTATCCGTTCCCGTCGGACGCGCTGGTCGCGCGGCTGCAGAACCTGCCGAACCTGACCGACGTGGTCTGGGCGCAGGAGGAGCCGAAGAACAACGGTTCGTGGTTCCTCGTCGAACCGCTGATCGAGGAAGCGCTGGCCGAGGCCGGTTCGTCGGTCCCGCGCGCCCGCTATGCCGGTCGTACGGCGGCGGCATCGCCCGCCACCGGGCTGATGAAGCGTCACCAGGCCGAACAGGGCGCGCTGGTCGCCGATGCGCTCGGCCACAATGTCCGCGACGAAATCCGCCGCACCCGTCAGGCCGAGGGCGAACGCGCCACCGGCAAGGCCGCATCCTAACCGTGTTATTTGCCCCCACGGGGGAGATGAGGAAGATCCGATGGCAACCGAAGTTCTGGTCCCCACGCTGGGCGAATCGATTACCGAAGCGACGCTGGGCGAATGGTTGAAGAAGCCCGGTGAGGCGGTCGCCGCCGACGAACCGATCGCGAGCCTCGAAACCGACAAGGTGTCGGTCGAGGTGCCCGCACCGGTCGCCGGCGTCATGGGCGCCCACGCCGTGCAGCCGGGCGACACCGTATCGGTCGGCGCGATGATCGCGACGATCGAATCGGGCGACGGCGCCGCCGCTGCGCCGAAGGCCGAAGCGCCCAAGGCCGATGCCCCGAAGGCGGACGCCGCTCCCGCTCCTGCCCCCGCCGCTGCGCAGCAGGCGCCGGCCGGCGGAGACAGCAATGTCGACGCCGCCGCGCTGTCGCCGTCGGTGCGCCGCGCGATCCTCGAACACGGCGTCGATCCGGCCAAGGTCAAGGGCACCGGCCGCGACGGTCGCATCACCAAGGAAGACGTCGTCGCCGCCGCCGGTGACAAGTCGGCTGCTGCCGCGCCTGCCGCTGCCGCGCCTGCCGCCGCCCCGGCCGCTGCCGCTGCGCCGACCCGTGGCGAAGAGCGCGTGAAGATGACGCGCCTGCGCCAGACGATCGCTCGCCGCCTGAAGGAAGCGCAGGACACTGCCGCGCTGCTCACCACCTTCAACGACGTCGACATGACGGCGGTGATCGAGGCGCGCGCGAAGTACAAGGACCTGTTCGAAAAGAAGCACGGTGTTCGCCTCGGCTTCATGGGCTTCTTCGTGAAGGCCGCGACGATGGCGCTGAAGGATATTCCTTCGGTCAACGCATCGATCGAGGGCGATGAGATCGTCTATCGCGACTATGCCGATATCTCGGTCGCCGTGTCGGCGCCGGGCGGCCTCGTCGTCCCCGTCATCCGCGACGCCGACAAGCTGTCGGTCGCGGGCGTCGAAAAGACGATCGGCGACTTCGGCAAGCGCGCCAAGGACGGCACCCTCAAGATGGACGAGATGAAGGGCGGTACCTTCACGATCTCGAACGGCGGCGTGTTCGGGTCGCTGATGTCGACCCCGATCATCAACCCGCCGCAGTCGGCGGTGCTGGGCCTGCACCGCATCGAGGAACGCCCGGTCGTCCGTGACGGACAGGTCGTGGTGCGCCCGATGATGTATCTCGCGCTCAGCTACGACCATCGCCTGATCGACGGTCGCGAGGCGGTGACCTTCCTCGTCGCGCTCAAGAACGCGATCGAGGACCCGACGCGCCTGCTGATCGACCTGTAAGGGACGGGACGAACACCGATGGGCATGGTGATCTATCTGCGTCGGGCCGGCGATGCCGACATCGACCGGCTGGTCGCCGACCCATCGGTGTTCGAGGATTTCCTGTTCGAGGAAGGGGTCGAGGATCTCGACTTTCTCGACCTCGGCGAAGCGTGGCATGCGCTGCATTACCTGCTGACCGGATCGGCCGACGATGTCGGGCATACGCTGGGCATCATCATCGCCGCGCTCCCTGAACTGGGCGCCGACGAGAATGGCGAGGGCGGGATCGGCCTGATCGCGCCGCCGCTGATGCGGGCGTTCGCCGATGCGCTCGACCGACAGGACGACGCGACCCTCGCCCGCCGCTTCGATCCGCGTGCGATGGCGAAGGCCGATGTCTATATGGCGGATAGTTTCGGCGCCGACGCGCTCGATTATGTGATGCGGGGCATTCCGGCCCTGCGCAACTTTGCGGCACAATGCCGCCGTACCGGCGACGGCGCGATCCGCGTGATCGCCCACAACGACTAGGACGGGATAGAGACAATGGCTGACTATGACTTCGACGTCCTCGTGATCGGTGCCGGGCCCGGCGGCTATGTCGCGGCGATCCGCGCGGCACAGCTCGGGCTCAAGACCGCCTGCGCCGAAGGGCGCGAGACGCTGGGCGGCACCTGCCTGAACGTCGGGTGCATCCCGTCCAAGGCGCTGCTGCACGCGTCGGAACTGTACGAGGAGGCCACCGGCGGCCACCTCGCCAAGTTCGGCGTCGACATCCAGGGCGCGTCGCTCAACCTCGAGCAGATGCATGCCGAAAAGAAGAAGGCGGTCGGCGAGCTGACCGGCGGCATCGAATATCTGTTCAAGAAGAACAAGGTCGAATGGCTCAAGGGCTATGCCGCGTTCGAGAACGACCATAGCGTCAAGGTCGGCGACCGCACCGTCACCGCGCGCGATATCGTGATCGCTACGGGCTCGTCGGTGATGCCGCTGCCGGGGGTCGATGTCGACAACGACGCCGCGATCATCGTCGATTCGACCGGCGCGCTGGCGCTGCCCAAGGTGCCCGAGCATCTGGTGGTGATCGGCGGCGGCGTGATCGGCCTCGAACTCGGCAGCGTGTGGCGGCGCCTCGGTGCCAAGGTCACCGTGGTCGAGTATGCCGACCAGATCCTGCCCGGCTTCGATGGCGAGGTCCGCAAGGAATCGGCCAAGCTGTTCAAGAAGCAGGGCTTCGACCTCAAGACCTCGACCAAGGTCACCGGCGCGAGCGTCGATGGCGGCACCGCCACGCTGACGGTCGAACCGGCGGCGGGTGGCGAGGCGACGACGATCACCGCGGACGCGGTACTGGTGTCGATCGGCCGCCGCGCGAACACCGAAGGCCTCGCGCTCGACAAGGCGGGCCTGTCGGTCAACCAGCGTGGTCAGGTCGAGATCGACGACGAATTCCGTACCAAGGTCGACGGCATCTGGGCGATCGGCGACGTGGTCCACGGCCCCATGCTGGCGCACAAGGCCGAGGACGAGGGCGTCGCCGCGGCCGAGTTCATCGCCGGCCAGACCGGTATCGTGAACCACGACGTGATCCCGTCGGTCGTCTACACCATGCCCGAAATCGCCGGCGTCGGCCTGACCGAGGAAGCCGCCAAGGAAAAGGGCGAGATCAAGGTCGGCAAGTTCCCCTTCGCCGCCAACAGCCGCGCCAAGACCAACCGCGACACCGACGGCTTCGTGAAGGTCATCGCCGATGCCAAGAGCGACAAGGTGCTCGGCGTATGGATCGTCTCGTCGCTCGCGGGGACGATGATCGCACAAGCGGCGCAGGCGATGGAGTTCGGCGCGACCAGTGAGGACATCGCCTACACCTGCCACGCGCACCCGACCCATGCCGAGGCGCTGAAGGAAGCGGCGATGGCGGTACAGGGCAAGCCGATCCACATCTGATCGGAACGCAAAGCTGACACGGACGGGGCGGGCATGACGACATGGCCCGCCCCGTTTGCGTTCGAGCTCCCCCCAAAAGCCTTGAATGAAACGTCACCCAGCGAAGGCTGGGGTCTCAGGCGGCTCTTGCCGCGTGCTGCCACGGGAAGAACCCAGCCTTCGCTGGAATGACGTCCCGTTGCAACGGCGTGCCGCCCCTTGCCCCCGCACCCTGCGCCGCGGACGGTGGTTAGGAAGTTGTAAAAGCTTGTCGCCTAGGCTGCCTGCGAACAGTGGACGGGGTGGCGAGCGTGAACGCATTCGGGCGGCGGAGCGGTTTGGGCGGATCGAGTGGCGGCAGGCCGTCCTTCGGGGTGGCCCGGCCGATGCAGGGATCGGGCCCCGCGCGGCCCGCGGACCTCGACCTCGCGCAGCAATTTCCGCCGCTGGGCCAGGTATCGCTGCCCGGTGGCGAGATCGAACCGATGCCCGGCGAACAGGGCGGCGCGTTGCCGCAAGGCGTGGGCGACGCGATGCAGCGGCTCGCCGATCGTCAGGCGCTGTCGGGTGAGGCCGGCAACAGCCGCGTCGAGGGTTTCGAAAGCTCGATCCACCGCATCAAGGAACAGGTCCTCCCCCGCCTGCTCGAACGCGTCGATCCCGAAGCCGCCGCGACGCTGAGCAAGGACGAACTGGCCGAGGAATTCCGCCCGATCGTAGGCGAAGTGCTCGCCGAGCTGAAACTGACGCTCAACCGGCGCGAGCAGTTCGCGCTGGAAAAAGTGCTGGTCGACGAACTGCTGGGCTTGGGCCCGCTCGAGGAATTGCTGGCCGATCCGGCGATCAGCGACATCATGGTCAACGGCCCCGAACAGACGTTCGTCGAACGCAAGGGCAAGCTGGAGCTGGCGACGATCCAGTTCCGCGACGAGGAGCATCTGTTCCAGATCGCGCAGCGCATCTGCAACTCGGTCGGCCGCCGCGTCGACCAGACCACGCCGCTGGCCGACGCCCGGTTGAAGGACGGCAGCCGCGTCAACGTGATCGTGCCGCCGCTCTCGCTCAAAGGGACGGCGATCTCGATCCGTAAATTCTCGGCAAAGCCGATCACCATCGACATGATGGCCGGCTTCGGGTCGATGAGCACCAAGATGGCGACCGCGCTGAAGGTCGCCGGAGCCAGCCGCTTCAACATCGTCATTTCGGGCGGTACCGGTTCGGGCAAGACCACGATGCTCAACGCCCTGTCGAAGATGATCGACCCCGGCGAGCGCGTGCTGACGATCGAGGACGCCGCCGAACTGCGCCTGCAACAGCCGCACTGGCTCCCGCTCGAAACCCGCCCGCCGAACCTGGAGGGGCAAGGCGAGATCACCATCCGCGATCTGGTCAAGAACGCACTGCGTATGCGTCCGGACCGGATCATCCTGGGCGAAATCCGCGGCAGCGAGTGTTTCGACCTGCTGGCGGCGATGAACACCGGCCATGACGGATCGATGGCGACGCTCCACTCCAACTCCCCGCGCGAATGCCTCGCGCGGATGGAGAACATGGTGATGATGTCGGACATCAAGGTGCCGAAGGAAGCGATCAGTCGTCAGATCGCCGATTCGGTCGACCTGATCGTACAGGTGAAGCGCCTGCGCGACGGCTCGCGCCGCGTCACCAACATTACCGAGGTGATCGGGATGGAAGGCCCGGTGATCGTCACGCAGGAACTCTTCAAGTTCGAATATCTGGACGAGAGCGCCGACGGCAAGATCATCGGCGAATACCGCTCGATGGGGATGCGCCCCTATACGCTGGACAAGGCCAAGCAATATGGCTTCGACCAGGCGCTGCTCGAGGCTTGCCTGTAGCGCACGCGCACGAAGCGCCCTACGTTCGCGCGGTGATCGCCCGATTTTTCCTTGCGCTGCTGCTACTTGCCGCACCCGCCGCCCACGCGCAAACCCTGTCGGCGGATGCCGAGGCGCGCTGGGTGCCGTTCACGCTGACGTCGGCCAACCATCTGCGCTTCGCAATGACGATCGATGGCGTGCCGGCACAGGCGCTGCTCGATACCGGATTGAACCACAGCGCGGTCAGCCGCGAATTCGCCCGCCGCGCGAAGCTGACGATCGATCCGAACGGCGCAGCGTCGGGCGTGGCGCTGGGAGGTGCGATCCGCGTCAACTGGGCGGGGACGAAGTCGATCGCGTTCGGCGCGCTCAGCCGCAGCGGCGGGCGCGTCGCGGTGATCGAACTGCCGCAACTGCTGGCCAGCGCATCGGGCGATGCCGAGGTACTGGTCGGCACCGACCTGATCGGTGGCCACGCGCTCGACATCGATTTTGCCAATCGCCGGTTCCGGCTGCTGCCCAGCGGGCGGATGCCCTTTGCCGGTACGAAGGTGCTGATGACCCTGCAGAACGGCAGCGGTCTGTATCTGACCGAAGCGATGCTGGGAAAGCATCGCGTCCGCCCGCTACTGGTCGATACCGGCGACGGTGGCTCGCTCAGCATCGCGCGCAGCCAGTGGCGCGCGGCAGCGATCAGGGGCGCGCGCGTCACCTCGACCATCGCCTTCGGCGCGGGCGGTGTCGTCGATGCCGGACTGACCGTCACCGACGCGGTGACGCTGGGCGGCCGGGCGACCGGCCCGATCGAGCTCCGCATCGAGGGCGATGGCGGCTTTACCAAACAGGTGCGCGTCGCCGGGCGGGTCGGCACCGGGCTGTTGCTGCGCTACCGCGTGCTGCTCGACCCGACCGCCGGGCAGATGGTGATCGCGCCCAACCCGGATTCCCCGCCGCCGCCGCTCAAATCGACCAGCGGGCTGCTGCTCGGCTACGACCGTGCGCGGCTGCGCGTGCTGCACGTCATGGCGGGCGGCCCGGCGGCGAAGGCGGGGTGGAAGGCGAACGAGCTGATCTGCACCGTCGACGGCCAGCCGATCGCGCTGACGTCCGGGGGCACGATCGACGTGCGCTGGGGCACCGATACGCCGGGGCGCGTGGTCAAGCTGGCGCTGTGCGACGGGGCCGAGCGGTCGCTGACGCTGGCGAATTTTTATTGAGCAGCCGGTATCGGGGGTTTGGGCAAGGGGTCACACCCTCCGACTATCGCTGTGTCGAGCGCTCCATTAAGTTTGCGTCATGGACCGACATGCGATCTTTCTGAGCGGCCCGATCGGCACGGGGAAAACGACGCTCGGACGCGGTCTCGCGGCCCGGCTCTCGGGCGGTTTCATCGATGGCGATGATTTTTCCGATCCGGCCAAGCCATGGTATTGTTCTATCCTGCAAACCAGCCGGTCGATCGTGCATCATGCTTCGATGCGGCTGCAGGGTGCCGGGGTGGTTGTCGTCGCCTATCCGCTCAGCTGCATGAACTGGATTTATTTCCGACGGCACTTTGCCGACATCGGCGTAACGCCCGTGTTCGTCAGCCTGCATGCTTCCTATGCCGCGATCACGGACGATCGCCGCGGAAGGGCGTTCAGCACCGCAGAACATGATCGTATCAAGGCCATGATCGCGGAGGGATACGGAAACCGCTCCTTCAGCGATCTCGTGATCGACACGGGCAAGGCGGATTTCCAAGCGACCTTGGCATCGCTGGAGCAAAGCGTCCGGTCCCTGATGGCATCATCCGGCCCCGCTAATCCTTAAATTCGGACCCAAATCTATTTCAATGCCATCGCGACCGCGAACACCATCGCCAGTACCGCGATCAGCTGCATCAGTGTCCATGGCATCCAGCCGACGCGGTCGGGATCGCGGCGCAGCGTACGCCGCCGTTCTGCGAAGACCGACAGCGCAAACAGCATCGCCGCCACGCCGGCGATGGTCCATAACAGCGTTCGCGTATCGTCCACTCGTTCCTCCCGTCAGGAGTTTTTCCATGCGTCGAACCGCCCTGTTGCTGCCAGCCCTAAGTGCCGCGCTCGTCGCGCTGACCCCTGCCCCGGCGCAGGCCCCGCGCGGGCCGATCGCCGCTGCGGTCGCATCGCCGGCGCGCACCCCCGCCAACGTCGCGCGCGACCGCTATCGCCACCCGGCGGAAACGCTGGCGTTCTTTGGCGTTAAGCCGACCGACACGGTGGTCGAGATCTGGCCGGGCGGCGGCTGGTACACCGAAATCCTCGCCCCCATGCTGCGCGACAAGGGCCGCTATGTCGCCGCCGCGCCGATGCCGCGCGGCGGCGAGGCGATCGCCCGGCTGCAGGCACGCGATGCCGCCGCCTTCGGCAAGGTCCAGCTGGCGGCCTTCCCGGCCGAAGCGGGCCAGACCGCCGTGCCCGACGGGGTGGCGGACAAGGTGCTGACCTTCCGCAACGTCCACAACTGGCGCTTCGGCGGCGCGGACCGGGCGCAGGCGGCGTTCGCCGCGATGTTCCGCATGCTGAAGCCCGGCGGCGTGCTGGGCGTCGTCGAGCATCGCCTGCCCGAACAGCGCGATGCAGGCGCCGAAGAGAAGTCGGGCTATATGAAGGAAAGCTCGGTCATCGCCTTTGCCACCAAGGCCGGGTTCAAGCTGGCCGCGCGGTCGAACGTGAACGCCAATCCAAAGGACACGGCGGATTGGCCGGAGGGCGTGTGGACGCTGCCGCCGACGTACCGGCTGAAGGATGTCGACCGCGCGAAATACGCCGCGATCGGTGAGAGTGACCGGATGACGCTGCGGTTCGTGAAGCCCCGGTAAGGCGGCGGGCGGGACGGGTGGCGGTTGCTCCTGTTCCGCCGTACAGGTCATGGCGGCGAAGGCCGGGATCGGGCGACGTACAAGTGTCCGAAAACGATAATCGGCGTTCTCGATGGCCACATCCATATTACGTCATCGACCGGCATTTCGCTGGACGCAAGACGATCGTGCCATACTCTACCGTCACTCCCGCGCAGGCGGGAGTCCATATACGCGAGCGTCGCGCATCCAGCCGAAACGTCGGCGTCTATGGATTCCCGCCTTCGCGGGAATGACGACAATTCTTGGTTTTCGCTGAGTGTCGCGTCTGCGCGTGCGACCGAGAAGAAGCGAGACCCCGGATCAAGTCCGGGTTGATGATGGTCACCGGGCGGACCGGCTCAACCCGCCCTACCCCGTTTGGTTCGAGCAGCTTCGAGCTTGTCGAGAAGCGTCTGTCGAGAACACTTCGCCGCGAGCCATCCGGTTCTCGACAGGCTCGAACCAAACGGAATGAAGGAGCGGAACGTTGAAAAGGGCCGGGGCAAAACGCAACCCGCCCCCCTCACCCCAGCTTGTCGACCTTGTCCTGCAACCGCGCCAGTTCCGCGCGCAGCGCCGCCATTTCGTCGGTCTTGGCGGGCGGTGCTTCCGCCGTGCCACCGGCGGTCGGCGCGGCGGTACCGGGTGCGGCACCGTTGGCGCCGGGCTTGAACGCCGTCGCGGCCGCCTCGAACATCGCCAGGTTGCGCTTGGCGATCTCGGCGAAGGGCGAGTGGGCGAAGGCACCTTCGACCGCGGTCTTGAACTGTTCTTGGTTGCGGCGGAAGCTGTCCATCGACGCCTCCAGATAGCCGGGCACCATCGCCTGCATCGAATCGCCGTACAGCGTGATGAGTTGACGCAGGAAGCTGACCGGCAGCAGCGTCTGCCCCCGGCTCTCCTCTTCCATAATGATCTGCGTCAGCACGTTGTGCGTGATGTCGTCGTCGGTCTTGGCATCGACGACCTTGAAGTCGCGATGTTCGCGCGTCATCGCCGCGAGGTGTTCGAGCGTGATGTAGGACGACGTCTCGGTGTTATAGAGACGGCGGTTGGCGTATTTCTTGATGATGACGGGGCTGCCGTCGGCCGCTGCCTTCTTCATGCGAAATCCTTGCGCGAAAGATATGACGATGGGTACACCGATCGATACCGCGCCGCAACACGGCCCACGCCCTCTGCCGTTGTTTCTGTCGATGCTGCGCAGCGAAACCGCGGCAGACCCCACGCGGCGGGTGCAGGCGCTGCGGGGGTTGCGGCTGTATCAGGACGCCCCGCGCCTGCCCCGTGCGCCCGCACCGGCTGCGGTCGCACGCGACGGACGGGTCCTGCTACGCGACTATGGCGGCGCGGGACGGCCGGTGGTGGTCATTCCGTCGCTGATCAATCCGCCGTTCGTGCTCGACTTGGCGCCGGACAATTCGCTGCTGCGCTGGCTGGCCGGGCAAGGCATGCGCGTACTGATGGTCGATTGGGGAACGCCCGGCCCCGGCGATCGCGCGATGGACCTGGGTGATCATGCGCAAGTTGCGGCGCGATTGCTGGCGACGCTCGACCAGCCGCCGATCGTCGTCGGATACTGCCTCGGCGGGACGATCGCGCTGGCTGCGGCGAGCCATGCGGCGGTCGCCGGCATCGCGCTGATCGCGACGCCGTGGCATTTCGCTGGGTTCGGCGAGGAGGGCCGCGCGGCGATCGCCGACCTCTGGACCGCGGCGCAGCCGACCGCCGAGCATCTGGGTCTGTTGCCGATGGAACTGCTCCAGTCGATGTTTTGGCAGATCGATCCGGCGCGCACCGTCGACAAGTTCGTGCGCTTCGCCGACCTCGACCCGGCATCGGATGCGGCACAGGCGTTCATTGCGCTGGAGGACTGGGCCAATGGCGGTGCGCCGATCCCCTATGCGGCAGGGCGCGAACTGTTCGACGACCTGTTCGATGCCGATCTGCCGGGCCGCGGACTCTGGCAGGTGGGTGACCGGATCGTACCGGCACACCCCGGCGTGCCGATGGTCGAATTCGTCGCGGCGAGCGACCGGATCGTGCCCGCCGCCAGCGCGATCGGCCTGCCCGACCGGCGGATCGTCGGCGCGGGCCATGTCGGGATGATCGTCGGCAGTCGCGGACGGGCGCTGTTGTGGGAACCGCTTGCCCGCTGGCTAAGCGACGTTCCGCATACTAGATAACGCCCGAACCGTTCTGGAAGAAGGATTGCCCATGTCCGACGTCGTCATCGTTGCCGCCAAGCGTACCCCGGTCGGAAGCTTTCTCGGCGCCTTTGCCGCCGTGCCTGCGCATGAACTCGGCCGGCAGGCGATCGCCGCCGCGCTGAGCGAAGCCGGCGTCGCGCCGGAGGACGTATCGGAAGTGATCCTCGGACAGGTGCTGACCGCCGGGCATGGCCAGAACCCGGCGCGCCAGGCGTCGATGGCGGCGGGCGTGCCGAAGGAAGTGCCGGCATGGGGCCTCAACCAGGTCTGCGGGTCGGGGCTGCGCGCGGTCGCGCTGGCGGCACAGGCGATCCAGACCGGCGATGCGACGATCGTCGTGGCGGGTGGACAGGAAAGCATGTCGCTGTCGGCGCATGCGGTACAGCTGCGTGCGGGCACCAAGATGGGTGACGGCACGATGGTCGACACCATGATCAAGGACGGCCTGACCGACGTCTTCAACGGTTATCACATGGGCATCACCGCCGAAAACCTCGCCGAGCAATATCAGGTGACCCGCGCCGACCAGGACGAATTCGCCGTCCGCTCGCAGAACCGCGCCGAGGCCGCCCGCAGCGAAGGCCGCTTCGCTGACGAAATCGTGCCGGTCACGATCAAGGGCCGCAAAGGGGAGACCATCGTCGACCAGGACGAATACATCCGCGCCGGCGCGACGATCGACGGCGTGTCGGGCCTCCGCCCGGCGTTCAAGAAGGACGGATCGGTCACCGCCGCCAACGCATCGGGCCTGAACGACGGCGCCGCCGCGCTGGTCGTGATGTCGGCCGACGAAGCCGCCAAGCGCGGGCTCGAACCGCTTGCCACGATCAAGAGCTGGGCGACGGCCGGCGTCGACCCGTCGATCATGGGCATCGGCCCCGTCCCCGCCTCGCGCCGTGCCCTCCAAAAGGCCGGCTGGAGCGTCGACGATCTCGACCTGGTCGAAGCCAACGAAGCCTTTGCCGCACAGGCGCTGGCGGTCGGCAAGGACATGGGCTGGACCGCCGACAAGGTGAACGTGAACGGCGGCGCGATCGCGATCGGCCACCCGATCGGAGCGTCGGGTGCCCGCGTGCTGACCACCCTGTTGCACGAAATGAAGCGCCGCGATGTTAAGAAGGGGCTCGCCACCCTATGCATCGGCGGTGGCATGGGCATCGCGATGTGCGTCGAGCGGTGATTCGCTTTGTGTGACAAAAGGTTGCCGCGTAGTATTATTAGGTAGAGCGTATCAATCAAAACATTATCGAACCCGTTGCGTACGGTGTCGCTCTGTTAATGTTGCATTCATGCAACAGAAGTGCATTGAAATTGAAATAATGCGTCGCGGCTGCTTGTCAGCCCGGCACGTTTATCATTTCCTGCCTCCACACCGGGTCAACCGGGTTGTAAAACGGGGCACACCAACATGAACTTTTACCGCTTGCTGGGCGCTTCCGCGCTCGCCAGCGCGGCACTGCTGCCGCATGCCGCATTCGCACAAGCATCGACCGTCAATGCGACCAGCGAGCCTCCGCAAGAGTGTGCGCCGAGCGACGTACGTCCGGAATGCCGTACCGAAAACCCGGACGAGATCATTACCGTCACTGGGTCGCGCATCGCCCGTCCGAACCTTGATTCGGCATCGCCGGTAACGTCGGTTTCTGCGGAACTATTGACCAATACCGCTGATACGTCGCTCGGCGACGCACTGAACCAGCTGCCAGCGCTGCGCTCGACGTTCAGCCAGGCGAACTCGACCCGGTTCATTGGTACCGCCGGCGTAAACTATCTTGATCTGCGCGGCCTCGGTACCGAACGCACGCTTGTGCTGGTCAACAACCGTCGCCACGTCACGTCTTCGCCCGGATCGTACGAAGTCGACATCAACACCATCCCGAACGCGCTGCTCGAACGCGTCGACGTTCTGACCGGCGGCCAGTCGGCAGTGTACGGTTCGGACGCGATCGCAGGCGTCGTCAACTTCGTGTTGAAGCGTGATTTCGAAGGTATTGACGCGCGGGTACAGGCCGGCGTGACCGATCGCGGCGATCGTGGTTCGTACATCGCGTCGATTGTCGGCGGCAAGAACTTCAGCGACGATCGCGGCAACATCGCGATTTCAGCCGAATATGCCCGCTCGCAACCCGTTTATTTCACCGATCGGGACTATCAGACCGGTGCCTATTCGGGCACGCCGACCTTTGGCACATCCGAATATACGCTCGATGAAGTGAACCTGCCCAACGGCAGCGACGGCATCCCCGATACGACGTTCTTCGCGCGTCCCGGTTCGCGTTTCTCGAACCGTTCGATTGGCGGCACGGTGCTGACGAGCTGCCCGGCAAACACCGCTGCCAACGCAGCCCGGCGGGGGCTGGTCTGCTCCGGCGGTCGTGGGGCACTTGCTCCGAACCCTGCGAACCCAACGGCAGTCTTCGGTCCCGGGACCGGCGCCGAACTTTCCGACGTCTATCTGTTCAACGATGCAGGCGTGCTCGTGCGCAATCGCTTCGACATCGATAACCGTCCGATCGGCGGCAGCATCTATGGCGGACAGACGGCGACCGGTTTGGAAGGCGCGATGCTCCTGCCCGGGCTGGACCGCATCAACACCAACCTTCTCTTCAACTATGAATTCTCGCCGGCAGCGCAGGCTTTCGTTGAGGCGAAGTATGTTCACGTCACCGCGAACCAGACATCGACCCAGCCGACTTTCAACGGCAGCCTGCTGACCAACGTCTTCTTCCTCGACAACCCCTACCTGTCGGCTGCGAACGTCGCGACGCTGCGCAGCATCCTCGCACCGGGCGCGACGTCGTTCACGATGAACCGGTTCAACAATGACATCGGAACGCGCGCCGAGGACCACAAGCGTGACACGTATCGAGTCGTCGCGGGTCTGCGCGGCTCGCTGAGCACCACCGGCAACCTGACCTACGAAGTCTCGGGTAACTACGGCCGCACCGACACCTATTACGAAACGGGTGGCAACGTAGACGTTGCAAAGTTCAATGCCGCCAGCCGTGCCGTCCGTAACGCTTCGGGCCAGATCGTTTGCGCGGTCAACAACGATACTGTCACGACCAACGACATGCCAGGCTGCGTCCCGCTCAACCTGTTCGGCATTGGTCAGTCGTCGCAGGCTGCGCTCGACTACGTCCTGTTCACCTCGTCGCGCAAGCAGTGGGCGGAACAGATCAACGCAGTCGGCTTTATCTCTGGTGACACAAGCGGCCTATTCACCCTACCCGGTGGCAATATCGGCTTCTCGCTGGGCGGTGAATATCGTCGGGAAGACGCCTTCTCGGACTATGACGATTTTACCCAGTCGGGTGCGACTTTCCTGAACTCGATCTCGGCCTTCGACCCTAAGGCTGTCGAAGTGTACGAAGGCTTCGGCGAACTTCGCATTCCGATTCTTAAGGATCAGTTCATTCATGAACTGACGGTCGAGGGTGCCGCGCGCTATTCTAAATATTCGACGTCGGACGACGGTGTATGGGCCTATAACGTCGGTGGTATCTTTGCTCCGGTTCGCGACATCCGCTTACGCCTGACCTACGCCCGCGCCGTTCGCGCGCCCAATCTGGGTGATCTATATGCCACTCGGTCGGAAACCTTTGCCAACGGCTTCGTCGATCCGTGCGGTGTCAGCCAGCGTGGCGTGAACCCCAACCGCGCACGCAACTGCGCCGCAGCAGGGGTGCCGACCCAGATCACCTATACGCAGGACAACGGCCAGACCGTAACGGTGCCGTGGGAGAACACCGCAGGCAGCGGTCTGTCGGGCTTCAATCAGGGCAACCTGAACCTATCACCAGAAACCAGCAACAGCTTCACACTGGGCGCGGTGTTCGAGCCACGGTTCTTTCCGGGCCTCGCCCTCACCGTCGATTATTACGACATCGAAGTGAAGAACGTGATTTCCGGGTTAAGCGGGCAGGCGATCATCGATCGTTGCTATGACGACCCGGTTGGCATCGACAACCCATTCTGCGCCGCGACCTTCCGTCGTACTACCACCAATCCGTTAACCAACGGCACGCTCGCCGGTCAGGCTGACCGTGTGTTGCAGGGTGTCGCCACGCCTGTGAACCTCGGCCGTGTCGGCCCGTCGTTCCTGAACCAGCCATTTAACTATGCCGCCCTTAAGACATCGGGTATCGACGTGGACCTGTCCTACCGTCGCAAGATCAAGGACGTCACGCTGGTCGCACGCGCGATCGTGAGCTGGCTGGATGAACGCGAACAGTTCATCTACATCACCGCACCCGATCAGTCGTTGCGCGTGAACGGCGTGCTAGGCGATCCCGAATGGCGCGGTCGTTTCAACCTAAGCGCCGCGACCAGCGCGTTCGACATCAGCTATGATCTCAACTGGACTGGATCGCAGGCGATTACGTCGTGGGAAGTCCAGCACACCCATCAGGGTCGTGGTCCGACTAATCTCGATGCGTTTCCCTTCAAAGATTATCCGGATCAGTTTACCCACGATATCCAGATCGGGCTGCGCGCAAACGACAAGTTCCGCTTCTACTTCGGTGTCGACAACCTCCTCGATACGCTTCCGCCCTATGGCCTTACCGGCACCGGTGCCGGCAGCGGCATCTACGGAGTGCAAGGACGCACCTTCTACGGCGGCACGCGCTTCTCGTTCTGAAGTCAGTATCGTCCGATATCGAAAGGGGTCGCCGTTTCCGGTGGCCCCTTTTCATTTGACGACTTGCCGATCCCGGCCGAACGAGCGTTTCCACCTATCGGGAGACGGCGGACATGGACGATCGGGATTTGGCGACACGATTTGCAACGATGGCCGCGACGGCGCGCTTGGTCGCTCCGATTCTCGCCACCACGCCAACCGACACAAAGGCCGGGGCCCTTCGCGCCGCCGCCGCCGTGATCCGGGCGGAGGGGCCGGCGATCCTTGCCGCCAACGCGCAGGATCTCGCTGCGGCGGAGGCAAACGGCCTGTCCGGCGCGATGCTCGACCGGCTGCGGCTTGATCCGACGCGGCTGGGGGCGATGGCGTCCGGCGTCGAAGCGGTCGCCGCGCTGCCCGATCCGGTGGGCGACGTGATCGACCGCAGCGAACGGCCCAATGGGCTGACGCTGACCCGGGTGCGCGTGCCGATCGGGGTAATCGGGATCATCTATGAAAGCCGGCCCAACGTTACCGCGGACGCGGGCGCACTGGCGGTGATGGCGGGCAATGCCGCGATCCTGCGCGGCGGGAGCGAGGCGATCCATAGCAACCGCGCGATCCATGCGGCGATGGCGCGCGGGCTGACGGAGGCGGGGCTACCCGAGGGGGCGGTGCAACTGGTCCAGACCACCGATCGTGCGGCCGTCGGGGAAATGCTCAGGGCGGAAGGGATGATCGACCTTATCATCCCCAGGGGGGGCAAGAGCCTGGTCGCGCGGGTACAGGCGGAGGCGCGGGTGCCGGTGCTGGCGCATCTCGACGGGTTGAACCACAGCTATGTCGACCGCGCAGCCGATCCGGCGATGGCGCGAGACGTGGTGGTCAACGCGAAGCTGCGGCGCACCGGCGTGTGCGGCGCGACCGAGACGCTGCTGATCGACCGCGCCTATGCCGATCCGCTGCCGATCCTGACCGGACTGATCGCCGCCGGGTGCGAATTGCGCGGCGATGCCGAGGTGCGGGCGCTGCATCCCGATATCCTCGAGGCCAATGACGACGACTGGGACACCGAATATCTCGATGCGATCCTGTCGGTAAAGCTGGTGGACGGCGTCGATGATGCGATCGCGCATATCGCCGCCCATGGATCGCACCATACCGATGCGATCATCACGTCGGATGCGGCGACCGCCGAGCATTTCCTGGCGCGGGTCGATTCGGCGATCGTGATGTGGAACGCCTCCACCCAGTTCGCCGATGGCGGCGAGTTCGGGCTGGGCTCGGAGATCGGCATCGCCACCGGGCGGCTGCATGCGCGAGGGCCGGTCGCGCTGGAGGGGCTGACGACGTACAAGTGGATCGTCCGGGGGACGGGACAGACGCGGCCTTGATGGCGGGTGGCGGGCGGCATAGGTTGAGGGCATGGAGATGCGACCGATCACCACCGCCATCGATGCTGCGACCGACGACGCGATCAGCCGGATCGCTGCCGAGCGCGGCATCACTCGCGACGCGTTCGCGGCTGACGCGCTCCGCCGCGCGGTGCGAGCGGATGAGAAGCTGGCGGCATTCGTTCAGGTCGGGATCGACGCGGCCGACCGGGGTGACGTGATCCCGCACGATGTCGTATTCGCCGAATTGCGGGAACGACGGAAGCGTCTTCCGGGCGGATGATTGCTCTCAATTGGTCTGGGCCTGCCCGCGCCGATCTCGAAGCGATCGACGACACGCTGTCCATCATCGATCTGGCGCTTGCCGACCGGATGATCGATCGGATCGAGGGGGCCGGTAGCTTCCTTCGTGAACATCCGATGGCGGGTTCGACCATTTTGTCGGGCGCCGTTCGCAAATGGCGCGTGCGCGGTACGCCCTATCTGTTGCTCTACCGCCCCTTGGCCGATCGGATCGAAATCCTGCGCATCCGCCATGATCGCGAGGATTGGGACGCATGAGTCGCATCGGCCTGCTCGGCGGATCGTTCAATCCGGCGCATTGCGGGCACCGGCGGGTGTCGCTCGCCGCCAAGCGCGCGCTGGCGCTCGATGAAGTGTGGTGGCTGGTGTCGCCGGGCAATCCGTTGAAGCCCGCCACCGGCATGGCGCCGCTGGCCGCACGGCTGGCGTCGGCGCGCAGGGTCGCGCGGCATGCACCGATCCGGCCGACCGCGATCGAACGCCGGCTCGGCACGCGCTATACCGTCGATACGTTGCGCAAACTGGTGCGTTTGTACCCACAACATCGCTTCATCTGGTTGATGGGTGCCGACAATCTGGCGGACTTTCACCGGTGGCGCGACTGGCGCGGGATCGCGCGGACGGTGGCGATTGCGGTCGTCGCGCGTCCGGGCTATGACGGGCGTGCCCTCGCTAGTCCTGCGATGGGCTGGTTGCGGCGCCATGCGCGGCCCGCAGGCCAGGCGAAACGATGGACGATGTGGAGTTTGCCGGCACTGGTCCGTTTGCGCTTCCGCCCCGATCCGACGTCGGCGACCGCGATCCGCGCCGCTGATCCCGCCTGGCACCTTCGGGCAATTCCGCCCGACCGGTCCGGCGCACAGGCCCCTGAAAGCTGATGACCTTGCCCACCCCTACCGACCCGACCGACGCCATGACCGAAACCGAAGCGCTGCACCGCATGGTGCTGGCCAGCCTCGACGACGACCAGGCGGTGGAGACGGTGTCGATCCCGCTCGCCGGCAAATCGAGCATCGCCGACTACATGGTGATCGCCAGCGGCCGGTCGAGCCGGCAGGTGGCATCGATGGCGCAAAAACTGGCCGAACGGGTCAAGGCCGAGTTCGGCCGCCCATCGCGCATCGAAGGGCTGCCGACCGCTGACTGGGTGCTGATCGACACCGGCGACGTGATCGTCCACCTGTTCCGCCCCGAAGTCCGCACCTTCTACAATCTGGAGCGGATGTGGGCGTTCGGCGACACGCTGAACCCGACCGCACACGCGTAAAGCGTACCGCCCGTGCTGCTGCATATCGTCGCGCGCGGGCGGATCGGGCGTAGTCCCGAGGGCGAGCTGATCGACCGCTATTTCAAGCGCATCGGCTGGCCCACGAAGATTACCGAACTGCCCGATATCGGGGGCAAGGTGCCGGCGGTCGATCCGGGCACGCGCATCGTCATGCTCGACGAAAAGGGCCGCGACCTGCCGTCGATGGCATTCGCCACCCAGCTTGGGCGGTGGCGCGACGATGGCGTGCGCGAGACGCGGTTCCTGCTGGGCGCCGCCGACGGCTTCGATGATGCCCAGCGCGAGCAGGCCGATCTGCTGCTGGCGTTCGGGCGGGCGACGTGGCCGCATTTGATGGCGCGGGCGATGCTGGCCGAACAATTGTGGCGCGCGACGAGCATCCTCGCCGGCCACCCCTATCACCGCGAGGGATGAGGCACGCGCTCGCCCTGATTGCCGGCCTGGCCGCGCTGGCGGGGGCAGCGGCATGGGCGCAGGACGATCCGGTCGCGGCAGGGCGCGAACGGCTGGGCACCGCGCGGCGCGCGGCGGCCGAGGCGACGGCGCGATCGACCCGGCTGGAGCAGGCGGCGCGCGCGGCACGGGCTGGAGTGGAGCGGACGCGCGCAGCGCAGGCGGCGCTGGCGGCGCGCATCGCCGCGGCCGAGGCGGGGCGGCAGGCGGCACAGGCGCGCGTCGCATTGATCGGTGAACTGCTCAATCGCCGACGGGCGAACCTCGCGGCGCGACAGGCCCCTGCCGCCCGGCTGGTCGGCGCGCTCCAGTCGCTCGCTACACGGCCACCGTGGCTGGCCGTGGCGCAGCCGGGATCGACCGACGATCTGGTCCATGTCCGCGCGGTGCTGGGGACGGTCGTGCCGGCGATGCAGCGGCGCACCGCCGCGATCCGCGCCGATGTCGCCGACGCCGCACGGCTGCGCGCGCAGGCGGGCGTCGCACTGTCGGCGCTGGCCGCCAACAATGCGCGGCTGGAGACCGAGCGGCTGGCGCTGGTGCGGGCCGAAGCGGCGCAGCGGTTGCGATCGCGCGCGCTGGCGCGGGGAGCGATGGTCGAATCGGACCGGGCGATCGCGCTGGGCGAACGGGCGCGCGACATCGTCGACCAACTCGATCAGTTGGGTGAGGCGAGCGACACGCGCGCAGCGCTGGCTGCGCTGCCGGGACCGTTACCACGTCCCGACAGCCGCACCGCCCCCCTGCCCCCGCCCGCCTATCGCCTCCCGATCCGCGGCGCGGTCGCCACCGGCTTCGGCGAGATCAGCGACAGCGGCGTACGCGCGCGCGGGCTGACGCTGACCGTCGCGCCGGGAGCGATCGTCGTTGCGCCAGCGCCGGGGCGAATCGCGTTCAGCAAGCGGTTCCGCGGGTATCGCCGGATCGTGATCCTCGACCATGGCGACGGCTGGACGACGACCGTCACCGGGCTGGCCACCAGCGTCGGGCCGGTCGGGGGGCGGGTGGTCGCGGGTACGCCGATCGGGCGGGCGCCGGGGGGGGATGCGGCGCCTGTGACGATCGAGCTGCGGCGGCGCGGCGTGCCGGTCGATCTGGCGGCGATGCTGTAGGGGATTCCTTCCCACCACGTTCGGTTCGAGCAGCTTCGAGCTTGTCGAGAAGCGTACGTCGAGAACGCGGTCGCTTGGGGCAGCCCCTTCTCGACTTCGGTTCTCGACAGGCTCGAACCTGCGCCCGAAGCAAACGGAGGGCGAGATGGAAAGGCCAGTGCCCCACACACCGCTTTGATCGCGCCACGATTTACCGCTAGTGTGGCAAGCGTACCGCAGTCGAAAGCCTTTATGCGTATGTCCCGTTCGTTTTTTCAGGCCACCGCCATCGTCGGCGCGCTGGCGCTGGTTCCCGTCGCAACCGGTGCGATGGCACAGGCCGATGCCGGCAGTTTTCGCGAACTCGACAATTTTATGGATGTATATAATCGCGTGAAGGCGTCGTACGTCGACAAGGTCGACGACAAGACGCTGATGGAAGGCGCGATGCGCGGCATGTTGTCCGCGCTCGACCCGCATTCAAGCTATCTGGATGCGAAGGATTTCGAGAATCTGCGCATCGCCACCACCGGCAATTATTCCGGTCTTGGCCTGTCGGTCACGCTGGAGGACGGCGCGGTCAAGGTCATCACCCCGACAGAGGATACGCCGGCGGCACGCGCGGGGATCAAGTCGGGCGATTACATCACCCATGTCGACGGCAAGCTGATCGTCGGCGGTACGCTGGACGAAGCGGTCGCGCAGATGCGGGGCCCGACGGGGTCGAAGGTGTCGCTCACCATCGTCCGTCCCGGCCGCGACAAGCCGATCGAGCTGACGCTGGTACGCAGCACGATCGTGCAGAAGCCGGTGAAGTGGGAAGTGAAGGACGGCATCGGCGTCATCAACATCAACACCTTCAGCGAGACGACCGGCGCCGACACCCGCGCCGCGATCGCCGGGATCGACAAGGCGCTGGGCCACAAGCCCAAGGGCTATGTCATCGACCTGCGCGACAATGGCGGCGGCTTGCTGACGCAGGCGATCGAAGTGTCCGACACCTTCCTGGCGCGCGGCGAGATCGTGTCGCAGCGCGGGCGCGACAAGGCCGATACCGAACGCTATTTCGCCGAGGAAATGGTGCCGGGCGACCTCGCACAGGGCCTGCCGATCATCGTGCTGACCAATCCGGGCACCGCATCGGCGTCGGAGATCGTCGCCGGCGCGCTGCAGGACCATCACCGCGCGATCGTGATGGGCGAACGCAGCTTCGGCAAGGGATCGGTCCAGTCGATCTTCGACCTGTCGAAAAACACCGCCGTCCGCCTGACCACCGCGCGCTACCACACGCCGTCGGGCCGGTCGGTGCAGGAAGGGGGCATCGATCCCGATTTGAAGGTGCCGCAGATTTCCGATCCCGATTACAAGAGCCGCCCGGTCTATCGCGAGGCCGATCTGCGCCGCCACCTGGTCAACGAGGCGGGTGTCGACGACAAGACGCTGACCGAGGACACCAAGGACGATCCACGGTTCGCGGAAAGCGCAGAGGCGTTGAAGAAGCGCGGCATCGACGATTTCCAGCTCTATTACGCGTTGCAGACGATGGGGCGGGTCGGTCCCACCACCCGCATGGCGGCTGCCCCCGCGGCCAAGCCGGCCAAGCGCTGATCCCATGCGGGCCAACGACCTACCGCTCGCGCGCTGGATCGCGCTGTTGCTGCCGCTCACGCTGATCCTGGGGGCGCTGGCGTCACAATATCTGGGCGGGCTGTACCCGTGCGAGATGTGCCATTGGCAGCGCTGGCCGCATTATGCCGCGATCGCGCTGGCCGGCCTGTCGTTCGTGGTGCCGCGCACCTCGGGCAAACGGGTGCTGATCGTTCTTGCCGGGATCGCGATCCTCGTCAGCGGGCTGATCGGCGCATTCCATGCCGGGGTAGAATATCATTGGTGGCAGGGGGTGACCGCCTGCGCCAACACGCTGCACGCGACTGGCGGCGACCTGCTGGCGGCGATCGTGGCGCAACCGGTCGTGCGCTGCGACGTGCCGCAATGGACGCTGTTCGGAATTTCGCTCGCCGGGTTCAATGCGATCCTTTCGATCGGTGGTGCGTTGGCGGTACTGGTGCTCGCGACACGGAGGCGGACATGAGCAAGTGGCGGCCCGGCGACCGCAGGCCCGGCGGCATCCGGTCGATGATCCGCGTCGATCAGGCTGGTGAATATGGTGCCACGCGCATCTATGCCGGACAGCTGGCGGTGATGGGCGATCGCAGCCCGATGTCGGCGGCGATCCAGGGCATGGCGTTGCAGGAGGCCGAGCACCGCGCCTATTTCGACGCGCTGATCGCCGAACGCGGCGTGCGCCCGACACTGATCCAGCCGCTGTGGGACGTGGCCGGCTTCGCGCTGGGCGCAGCGACGGCGGCGATCGGGCCGGAAGCGGCGATGGCCTGTACCGCGGCGGTCGAGACCGAGATCGACAAGCATTATGAGGACCAGCTGACCGAGCTAGGCGACGACGACCCCGAACTGGGCGCGGCGATCCGCAAGTTTCAGGCCGAAGAGCTGGAACACAAGGAAGCGGCGCTGGCGCATGGTGCCGAACGGGCGCCGGCCTATCCGCTGCTGTCGGCGACGATCCGCGCCGGATGTCGCCTCGCCATCGAAGTTTCGAAACGCATTTGACCGACCGGGCGTTACCCGTGCAGGAGGATTTTATGACCCGCTTTCTTCTGGCCGGTGCCGCCGCGATCGCCGCCTTCACCCTGCCCGCCGAACCCGCCGCCGCGCAGGTGCAGAACGGGACGCTGGTCATTTATGGCAACGACAAATGCCCGACCAATGCCAGCGGTGAGGAAATCGTCGTCTGCGTCCGTCGCAGCGAGCGCGAGCGTTTTCGCATCCCGCAGGAACTGCGCAACGCCGAACCGACGCGCGACGGCGAAAGCTGGGCGACCCGGGTCGAGGACAATCTGAACGCCGGGTCGAGCGGCATCGGCAGCTGTTCGACCGCCGGCGCCGGCGGCCAGACCGGCTGCTTCATCCAGCGCGCCAACGCGGCGCGGGCGGAACGTCGCGCGCGGCAGCAGGCGGAATCGGCGATTCCGCTGCCTTGATCGGGTTGAGCGCTGGGGGCCCCTGCTTAGGGGACGCCAGACTGCAGGGCCGATTTTAGTTGTCCGACACAACCGTACCCCCGCGAAGGCGGGTGTCCAGAGCCAAGTCGAACGACCTGCGTTCGTAACCCTGGATCCCCGCCTGCGCGGGGATACGCGCAGACAGGAGACCAGCGCGAGGTCCGCGGTGCCAGAGTTTCCGCGCGCGGGGTACGGGTCGTTTGCTCGCTCGCGGGGCTACAAGCGTCATCCCAGCGAAGGCTGGGATCTCCCCGTTATGAGAGCGCTCCTCACCGTTGGAGACCCCAGCCTTCGCTAGGGCGACGTTTCTACGCAGGGCGACACGCTCACCCGCCCAGTACGTGCATCCACATCGGCTGGCCCAGCACGCTGGCCGAACTCGCCAGCTTCTCCAGCGCGTGTTCCACGCAGCGTTCCGGCCCTTCGTGGGTGACGATCGCCACCAGCACGCTGCCATCTGGATTGGCGCCGCGCTGCATCAGGCTTTCGATTGACACCCCGGCATCGCGCATCGCCGCGGCGATTTCAGCCAGCACCCCGACCTTGTCGGCGACCTGCAACCGGACATAGGCCCGGCCGCGGCGTTCGCCGGCGGCTTCGGGTGCCGCGGCGGTGAGCGATGCGGCGGGCATGGCATAGGGGGGGCCAAATTCACCGCGGGCGATATCGATCAGGTCGGCGACCACCGCGCTGGCGGTCGGACCGTCCCCCGCGCCACGCCCCTGAAAGAGCAGGCGCCCGACGAAATTCCCCTCAGCCACCACCGCGTTGAGCGATCCGGTGACATGCGCCAGCGGATGGTCGAGCGGTACGAGATGCGGATGCACCCGCTGGAACAACCCGCGCGGCCCCGCCTCGCCCACGCCGACCAGCCGGATACGATAGCCCAGCGCCGCCGCCTCGGCGATATCGGCGGCAAGCACATGGCGAATGCCGGTGATCGCGACCGCGTCGAACGCCGGTTTTGTGCCAAAGGCGAGGCTGGCGAGGATCGACAGCTTGTGCGCGGCGTCGACGCCGTCGATATCGAAGCTGGGATCGGCTTCGGCAAAGCCCAGCGCCTGCGCCTCGGCCAGCACCTCGGCAAAGTCGCGGCCCTCGGCTTCCATCTTCGACAGGATGAAGTTGCAGGTGCCGTTGAGGATGCCGAACACCTGCGAGATTTCGTTGGCGGCTGCACCTTCGCGCAGACCCTTGATGACCGGCACGCCGCCTGCGACCGCTGCTTCGAACTTCAGCGCGACGCCCTTGTCCTCGGCCAGTTCGGCGAGTTCGAGGCCGTGGTGTGCGATCATCGCCTTGTTCGCGGTGACGAAGCTCTTGCCCGCCGCCAGCGTGGCGCGCGCCAGCGTCAGTGCCGGGCCATCCGATCCGCCGATCAGCTCGACCACGACATCGGCATCGCCGGTGTGGACCAGTGCGGCGGTATCGTCGACCCATGGATAGCGCGACAGGTCGATGCCGCGGTCGCGCGTCCGGTCGCGTGCCGACACGGCGACCACTTCGATCGGACGCCCGGCGCGGCGGGCGATCAGCTCGCCATTGGTCTCGATCAGCCGAATGACCCCCGCGCCCACGGTTCCAAGGCCGGCGATGGCGACGCGGAGCGGTTCGGTCATATCTTCCTCTAATTTCAGACGTAACAATATTGCGGCCAGAGCAGCGCTCCGACCGGTTTTGTGTCTCTAGTGGGTGCGGAGCGGGAGGGGAAGGGTGTTGGCCCCTCCCCGTTTGGTTCGAGCTTGTCGGGAACTCGGCTCCGCTGGGCGGGGCGTTCTCGACGGACGCTTCTCGACTTCGCTCGAAGCTGCTCGAACCGAACGGATGGGGTTGGCAAGGTTATTTCTTGATCAGGCCGATCTCGACCAGCCGCTGGTACAGATAGTCATGTGCGGTGATCGGGGTTTCGTAGCGGTTGGGACGCTCTTCGCTCACGCAGCCGGGCAGCGTCTCGATCAGAAAATCGGGCGCGGGGTGAAGGAAGAACGGCATCGAATAGCGCGAATGGCCGCGACGTTCCGGTGCCGGATTGACGACGCGGTGGGTGGTCGAGGGCAGGACGTGGTTGGTCAGCCGTTGCAGCATGTCGCCGACATTGACGACCATCGCGCCGGGCGGCGGGGCGACCGGCAGCCAGCGTCCGTCGCGGTCGAGCAGTTCGAGGCCGGCTTCTTCGGCACCCAGCAACAGGGTGATGAGGTTGATGTCCTCATGCGCGCCCGCGCGGACTTCCGGGGCGTGGGCGGGGACCGGCGGATAATGGAGCAGGCGCAGGACCGAATTGCCGTCCTTGACCGCGCGGTCGAACCAGTTCGGCTCCAGCCCCAGATAGCGTGCGATCGCCGAGAGCAACCGATCGCCGGCGGCATCGAGTGCTGCGAACAGGTCGAGGAACGCCTGCCGGAACCCCTCCGGCCGGTCGGGCCAGACATTGGCGGGCATGACGTCGCCATAGCGATGCCCGGCGGCGAGCTCGCGGCCGACATGCCAGAATTCCTTGAGGTCGACATGGGTGGCCCCCTTGGCGATCTCGGTCTTGAACGGGGTATAGCCGCGCGCACCGCCGCCGCCTTCGACGAAATAGCCGCGCTTTTCCGCTTCGGGCAGGTCGAAGAACGCCTTGGTCATCGCCCAGGCGCGGTCGATCACGCCTTGGTCGACGCCATGGTCGGACACCATCGCGAAACCGAAGCGTTGGAACGAGCCGCCGAAATCGCGGGCGAAGCCGTCGGGGTCCTGCTCTGCCTGCGCCATCGAAATCAGCGGAACCTGCGAAAGCGGCGTGTCGGCCATGGGTCTCAAAATCCTGCAAAGTACCGGAACAAGCGATGAAGATAGACGTGCGGCGCCCGGACGAACAGGGCCATCCTTTGCGTGACCCGGCGGACGACATGCGCCATGGAGGCCCGGTCATGTCGCAGACCCCCGAATCCGTCACCGCCGCCCCGCCCGTTTCCGCCGATCGTTCGCCGCTGCCGTTCGGCGAGTTCGTCACGCTGATCGCGGCGCTGATGGCGCTGACCGCGCTGGGCATCGATTCGATGCTGCCCGCACTGCCGGCGATCGGTGCGGCATTGGACGTTGCCGAACCCAATAGCCGCCAGTTCGTCATCACGTCGTTCCTGATCGGCTTTTCGGTGGCGCAGCTGGCCTATGGTCCGCTGGCCGACCGCTATGGCCGGCGGCCGGTGCTGATCTTCGGGCTCGTCGCCAGCGCGATCACGAATCTGGTCGCGGCGATTTCGGGCAGCTTCGTGCTGCTGCTGATCGCGCGCCTCGCTTCGGGTGCGGCGGTGGCGGGCGCGCGGGTGGTGACGGTGGCGTTGGTGCGCGACTGTTATTCGGGCCGGGCGATGGCGCGGGTGATGAGTCTCGCCTTCATCTTCTTCATGGCCGCACCGGTGCTCGCGCCGACGTTCGGCGAACTGGTGCTGGCGTTCGGGTCGTGGCGCTGGATCTTCGGCGGGATCGCGATCGTGACCGTCGCGATCCTGATCTGGTTCGTGCTGCGCATGCCCGAAACGCTACCCCTGTCCGAACGCCAGCCGCTGGTGCCGCAGCGTATCCTGAACGGCTATCGCACCGTGCTGCGCGATCGCTATGCGGTGGGCTACACCGTCGCGGCGGCCTTGCTGTCGGGCGGGCTGTTCGGGTTCGTCGGGTCGATCCAGCAGATCATGGAAGTGACGTTCGAACGCCCGAAGCTGCTGACCGTCGTCTTCGCCTGCGTCGCCGGCACGATGGCGGCGGGGTCGTTCTTCAATTCGCGGATCGTGATGCGGTTCGGCACGCGGCTGATCTCGCACGCCGCGCTGCTGGGACTGGTCGCGGTCGCCGGGGTGCATCTGGCGGTGACGCTGGCGGGGATCGAATCGCTGGTCAGCTTCATCGTGCTGCAGGCGATCATGATGGCGTGCTTCGGCCTCGCCACCTCCAACTTCTCGGCGATGGCGATGGAGAATATGGGGTCGATCGCCGGCACCGCGTCGTCGCTCCAGGGATTCGTGTCGATGCTGGGCGGCGCGGTGCTGGGCGCGATCATCGGCCAGTCGTTCGATGGGACGACGGTGCCGCTGTACGGCGGGTTCCTGGGGCTGGGCCTGATCGCTCTGCTCGTCGTGTTTCGCACCGAACATGGCCGCCTGTTCCGCCGGGGATAGGAACCGGCCCGGTCGCCTGCGGGTTTCCCCGTCCTGAACCAACAGGAGACGCGCCATGGGCGGCCATCAGGTGAACGGACAGGGTACCGGCGACGACGGCTATGACGAGGACGGCTATGACGAAAGCCAGCGCGCCGAAATCCTCGAGGCGACACGCGACGGACCGAGCGACGGCACGATCCTGACCGACCTCGAACCCGATCTCGGCATGTCCGACGATGAGGACGAGGACGAACTCGACATGGCCGACGACGATCTTGCCGAAGAGGATGACGACGCGACCGCGACGGCCAAGGGCAGTGCCGAGGACGAGTTGCAGGAGGATTTCGACGACGACAACCTCGCCGAGGACGACGACCTCGACGATGCCGATCGCGATGCGATCGAGCCGTGAGGACCGCGGGCGGGATCGCACTGACCATGCTGCTGGCCGGCTGTGGCGGCAGCGAACCCGCCGATAACGCGGCCGACGCCAATCAGGCGGTGGCAGCGGGGCCGACCCCGGTGGCCGGCGCGCCGACGCCGCTTACCCCGGCGACCCGGCTGCCCGGTGGCGAGGGCATTCCCGGCGTATCGGCACCGCCGCTGGCCGCGACGCCTGTTCCCGCCCCCGCCCCGGACGCTGTCATGGCCGAGCCGGGGGCCGATGTCGCGGCGCAAGTGCTGCGCGACTATTTCGCGGCGATACGCGAACGACGCTATGGCGATGCGTGGCGGCTGTGGGGCGGACGCGGCGAAGCGTCGGGCATGACGCAGGCGGCGTTCGCGGCATCCTTCGCCAAATATGCCGAGTATCGTGCGACGATCGGCGCGCCGGGCCGGATCGATGCCGGCGCCGGGCAACGATATATCCAGATTCCGGTACGGGTGACGGGCAGCCTGCGCGACGGCACGCCGGTGTCGCTGACCGGACCGGTCACGCTGCACCGGACCGGCGATATCGATGGCGCGACTGCCGAACAGCGGGCATGGCGCATTTCCGACAGCGGCCTGAAGCCGCGTGCCTTATCGGAGCCGATCGTCCCGCAATGACCCGCCCTCGTTTCACCCGTTCGATCACCGCCGGACCGGAGGACATCGACGAACTGGGCCATGTGAACAACGCGGTCTGGGTCCGCTGGATTCAGGACGTCGCCATTGCCCACTGGACCGACGTGGCGACGCCCGAGCAACAGGACGCCTATGTCTGGGTCATCACCCGGCACGAGATCGATTATCGGGGCAACGTCAGCGCCGGGGAAACGGTCACCGCCGAAACCTGGGTCGGCGACGCGCCGCGCGGTGCGCGGTTCGACCGGCTGATGCGCTTTACCGGTGCCGATGGGCGGGTGAAGGTCGAGGCACGGACGACCTGGGCGGTGCTCGTCCGGCGGACCGGGCGGCTGGTGCGCGTGCCGGCGGATGTTGCCGAGCGGTTTTTGGGGTAGAAGGCGAACCCATCCTACCCACATCAAGCGTCATCCCAGCGAAGGCTGGGATCTCCCAGTAATGGAGCGCGCGCCTCGCCGCAGGAGGCCCCAGCCTTCGCTGGGGCGACGCTGCAAGCAATCCAAATCGCCTTTCCCTTACCGCAACAAAAACCGCACCGACACCGTCGCCGTCAAATCCTGCTCACCGGCCGCCAGCGGCGTCGAATCCGCCATCTTCGCCACCCGGGCCGACGCCATCATCGGCATCGCGATCGGCGGTTGCTCGCCGCCATTCTCGACGATCGACACGATCCGGTCGACCCGCATCCCCGCCGCCTTGGCATAGAGCTCGGCCCGGGCCCGTGCGCGGCGGATCGCGTCGGTGCGGGCCTCGTCCAGCGCGGCATCGGCGGCGTCGACCGACAGGTTCGGACCATCGATCTGGTTCGCGCCCTGCGCCACCAGCGCGTCGAGGATCGTCCCGCTCTTGCCCACGTCACGGAAGCGGACCGAGACGCTGTTGCTCGCCTGATAGCCGGTGATCGCGGGCGGCTGGTTCTCGGCATAGCGATATTGCGGCTGCAGCTGGATCTGCGCGGTCTGGATATCGCGGTCGGCGACGCCGGCCTTGCGCAACGCGGCGACGACGCGGGTCATGCGCTGCGCATTGTCGGCCAGCGCCGCGGCGGCAGTCGGCGATTGGCTGACCACGCCGGCGCGGATCGTGGCGATATCGGGCACGCGCGTCGCTTTCCCCTCTGCCACCACGTCGAGCAGCGTCGCGTCGGTCAGGATCGGAGTGGCGGCGGGCACGACCTGTTGCGCAGCGGCAGGCAGCGCACTCCCGGCGGCAACCAGGATCAGGGCGGAACGGAGCATCGGCTTTCCCTTTCGAATACAATCGCAACGGCGACAGTCGTTACGGACGCGCGTCAAAACGCAGGCTGAACGCAATCGATGCCAGACTTGTTGTTCTTATCGAAAAACGCGATGTCTATGCTTGAGATGGGTGCTGTATTGAGGTAATACAGCACGGATGGGGCTGGGGGCCTCCAATGGGATGGGGTGGATGAATTACGAATCGACGACGATCGCGGGCGACCGCGCGCAGCTGACCGGACCGGAGGGGGCACCGCGTTCGCGCCGCCGTGCGGTGATCGTCGGGATCGTGATCGTGTTGCTGGTCGTGATCGGCGCCGTGTGGGCGTTCGGACGCAAGGGCGGCGATGCGCCCGCGGCCAAGAGTGCGGCACCCGCCGCTGCGGCGGGGAGCCTGCCCAAGGTGACCGTGGTGGTGCCGGGTCGCGAAACGGTGACGCGCACCGTCACCGGCACCGGATCGCTGGCCGCACGGCGCGAGATGCCGGTCGGCGTCGTCGGCGAAGGCGGGCTCGTCACCCGCGTGCTGGTCGAACCGGGCAGCTGGGTCGGCGCGGGGCAGGTGCTGGCCACCGTCGACCGGTCGGTGCAGGCGCAGACCGCCGAGTCGCTGGCGGCACAGGTCCGCGTCGCGCGCGCCGATGCCCAGATCGCACAGACCGAACTCGATCGTTCGAACCAGCTGGTCGAACGCGGCTTCGTGTCGAAGGCCGATATCGATCGCAAGACCGCGACGCGCGACGCCGCCAACGCCCGCGTCCGCGTGGCACAGGCGCAGCTGGCCGAAACGCAGGCGCGCAACCAGCGGCTCGACATCCGTGCGCCGGCCGCCGGACTGGTGCTGACCCGCGCGGTCGAACCGGGTCAGGTGATCGGTGGTAGCAGCGGCGTGCTGTTCCGCATCGCCATGGGCGGGCAGATGGAGATGCGGGCGCAGCTGTCCGAGGCCGATCTGGCCGCGGTTCGCGCGGGCGTGCCGGCACAGGTCGTGCCGGTCGGCGACACCCGCGTGTTCAACGGGCAGGTGTGGCAGGTATCGCCGGTGATCGATCCGCAGACGCGCCAGGGCATCGTCCGCATCGCGCTGCGCTACGACCCCGCCCTGCGGCCCGGCGGCTTTGCCAGCGCGCGGATCGGCGCGGGTGCGTCGACCGCGCCGCTGCTGCCCGAATCGGCGGTGCTGAGCGACGACAAGGGCAGCTTCGTCTATGTCATCGATGCGCAGGACAAGGCCGTGCGCCGTGACGTGAAGGTAGCCGAGGTATCGGACGAAGGCGCGCTGATCGCGTCGGGACTGATGGGCGACGAACGCGTGGTGGCCAGTGCCGGCGCGTTCCTCAATCCGGGGCAGCAGGTGGTGCCGGTACGCGCCGCCGCCGGTCCCGCTCGCAAGGAATAGCGCGATGGGTTTCCGCAACATATCGGCGTGGTCAATCCGCAACCCGGTACCGCCACTGGTGCTGTTCCTCGCGCTGACGCTGGCGGGGATCGTCAGCTTCATGCGGATGGACGTGAACCAGGATCCGGACATCGAATTTCCGGTGGCGATCGTCGTCATCAGCCAGCCGGGCGCCGCCCCCACCGAACTCGAAACGCAGGTGACGCAGCGGGTCGAAGCCGCCGTGCGCGCCTTGCAGGGCATCGACCAGATCGAATCGAGCGTCACCGAAGGCAGCTCGACCACCGTCATCCAGCTCGATATCGGCACGCCGATCGACCGCGCGGTCAACGACGTGCGCGAGGCGGTGAACCAGATTCGCAGCCAGTTGCCCGACGGCATCCTCGAACCGCAGGTCTATCGCGCCAACACCACCGATTCGGACATCGCGTCATGGACCGCGATCGCCGACGACATGACCCCGGAACAGCTCAGCTGGTACGTCGACAATACCGTTGCCAAGGAATTGCTGGCGATCAGCGGGATGGCGACCGTCGAACGCGTCGGCGGCGTCGACCGCGAAATCCGCGTCACGCTCGATCCGGCACGGTTGCAGGCGCAGGGGCTGACCGCGAGCCAAGTTAACCAGGCGCTGCGTCAGGTCAATCTGAACGCCGCGGGCGGACAGGCGGAGATCGCCGGATCGCAGCAGTCGGTCCGCGTGCTGGGCAATGCCGCCACCGCCTATGCCCTGTCGCAGACGCAGGTGCCGGTCGCCGGCGGGCGGTCGGTGCGGCTGGCGGATATCGCCGATGTCCGTGACGCCTATGCCGAACCCAAGAGCCGCGCTGAATATAATGGCCGCGCGGTGCTGGCGTTCGACATCAAGCGCGCCAAGGGTGCGTCCGACGTCACCGTGTTCCACGAGGCGGAAAAGCGCCTCGCCGACCTTGAGAAGCGCAACCCGCAGGTCCGTTTCGCGCTGTTGTCCAATTCGGTGAAGTTCACCGAAATCCAGTATCATTCGGCAATGAACGCAATGGTCGAGGGCGCGCTGCTCGCGATCATCGTGGTCTTCATCTTCCTGCGCGACTGGCGCGCGACGCTGATCTCCGCCCTCGCCATCCCGCTGTCGGCGATCCCCGCCTTCTGGTTCATGGAGATGATGGACTTCACGCTGAACCAGATGACGCTGCTGGCGCTCAGTCTGGTCGCGGGCGTGCTGGTCGACGATGCGATCGTGGAGATCGAGAATATCGTGCGCCACATGCGGATGGGCAAATCCGCCTATCAGGCGTCGATCGACGCGGCGGACGAGATCGGCATCGCCGTGCTGGCGACGACCATGGCGATCGTCGCCGTCTTCCTGCCGGTCGGGCTGATGCCGGGCATTTCCGGCCAGTTCTTCAAGAATTTCGGCCTGACCGTCGTCGCATCGGTGCTGATGAGCCTTGCCGTCGCGCGCCTCATCACGCCGATGATCGCCGCCTATTTCCTGAAGGCGCACGGGTCGGCCAGCCATGGCGAGGGCTGGCTGATGGACCGTTACATGGGCGTGCTGCGCTGGACGCTGCGTCACCGCTGGTCGACGATCGTCGGCGCGGTCGCGGCGCTGGCGCTGACCGTCGTCATGTTCATGATCCTGCCGCAGACGTTCCAGCCGCCGCAGGATCGCGAACGGGTGACCGCCAGCGTCGAAATGGTGCCGGGCACCACGCTGGAACAGACCGCCGCCGTCGTGAAGCGGGTCGAGACGTTGCTCGCCGGACAACCGCTGGTGAAGTCGGTCTATTCGTCGAGCTATGCCGGCAATGGCCGCGTGACCGCCGAACTAATCGACAAGCCGAGCTTCGGCGAACGCGTGCGCCACACTTTCGGCCTGCTCGACGATGCGTCGTACGATGCGATGCGGTCGGTCAAGAGCACCGAGTTCGAACGTGGCCTCGCGCCGCAGTTGGCAGCGATCCCCGATGCGCGGGTGTCGTTCCGGTCGCAGTTCGGCTGGGGCGGCAGCAGCCGCGACCTGTCGGTCACGCTGGGCGGTGATGATCCGGTCAAGCTGAACGAAACCGCGAACCAGCTGGTCAAGGAGATGGAAAAGCTGCCGATGATCGTCGCACCGCGCGTGTCGGGCGACCTGAAGCGGCCGGAAATCATCATCCGCCCACGCAGCGACCTGGCCGCCAGCCTCGGCGTGACCACCGCCGCGCTGTCGGGCGCGATCCGCATCGCGACGCTGGGTGACATCGACCAGAACAGCGCGCGCTTCTCGCTGTCCGACCGGCAGATTCCGATCCGCGTCGCGCTGTCGCGCGATGCCCGCTCGCGGCTGTCGACGATCCAGAACCTGCCGGTGCCGACCGCGACCGGCGGATCGGTGCCGCTGTCGGTGGTGGCCGATATCGGCTTCGGCGCCGGCCCGACCAAGATCGACCGGATCAACCAGCAGCGTCGCCTCGTCGTCGGGGCCGATTTGGCGCCCGGCGTCGTGACCGGCGTCGCGCAAAAGGCGATCCACGACCTGCCGACCATGAAGAACCTGCCGCTGGGCGTCACCGAACTGACCGTCGGTCAGGCGAAGTGGCAGGGCGAGATGATCCAGAACTTCATCGTCGCGGTGATCTCCGGCATCTTCCTCGTCTTCGGCGTGCTGGTGTTGCTCTACAAGCGGGTGATGCCGCCGTTCGTGAACATGGGGTCGCTGTTGCTGGCCCCGCTGGGTGGGCTGCTGGCGCTGTGGGTGACGGGCAATCCCATCTCGATGCCGGTCTATATCGGGCTGCTGATGCTGCTCGGCATCGTCGCCAAGAACTCGATCCTGCTGATCGACTTCGCGCTGGAGGAGATGGACAAGGGCGTCGACAAGGAGGTCGCGATCCTCGACGCCGGGCACAAGCGTGCGCAGCCGATCGTGATGACCACGGTCGCGATGGTCGCGGGCATGGTGCCGACCGCGCTGGCGCTGTCGGGCGATTCGTCGTTCCGCGGGCCGATGGGCATCACCGTGATCGGCGGGCTGACGCTGTCGACGCTGCTGACGCTGCTGATCGTGCCGGGCGCGTTCAGCCTCGCGGTCGGGCTGGAACGCTGGGTCGGCCCGCGCCTTTCGCGGCGGCTGCTCACCTATCGTCCGGGCGATGCCGACGGGCTGGCGATCGACCACAAGCCGGGCGCACCGTTGCCGCCACCGGGCGACGGGCCGAAGTCGCTGCCGGCGGCGGAGTGATGTAACTACCCCGTTCGGTTCGAGAAGCGTCTGTCGAGAATGCGGTGCCTGGAGGCGGCCGGTTCTCGACAAGCTCGAACCGAACGGCGGGCCAGTATTTCTTCACGCCAAAAGCGTCACCCCAGCGGAGGCTGGGGTCTCTCCGTGATGGCGCGGGGCAGGAGCCGCAGGAGACCCCAGCCTTCGCTGGGGTGACGGCTGAGGCTGAAAGGTGACGTTCTGCGCGAGGTAACGCTCGCAGTCACCGATTTCGCTTACCCGCGCCTACTTCCCGCCCCCACCCTATTGAACTTTCCCCGCGCCCGGCGATTGTTTCGGGAATGGCATTATCCCCAAGCATCGTCCGCGGCAGCGATGCGGTTCCCGTCGGGCTTACCCGGATGCGACGTCTCGCCACGTTCATGCTCGTGGCGATGGCAGCGCTGTTCCTGTTGTCGCGGCGGATGGAGGGGGTGCATCCCGCGTGGGGCTTTGTGCAAGCCTTTGCCGAGGCGGCGATGGTCGGCGGCCTTGCCGACTGGTTCGCGGTCACCGCGCTGTTCCGCCATCCGCTGGGCCTGCCGATCCCGCATACCGCGATCATTCCGCGCAACAAGGATCGGATCGGCGATACGCTGGCGCTGTTCCTGCGCGACAATTTCCTGACCGCGCATGTCGTCGCCCGGCGGATGCACCGGGTCGATGCGGCCGGTGCGGCGGGCAAGTGGCTGAGCGATCCGGCGGCGCGCAGCGGGCGGCTGCGCCACGGGGCGTCGCGCCTCGCGGTCAACGTGCTCGAAGGGCTCGACCCCGATCAGTTCGGCACGATGGTGCGCGGCGCGCTGGCCAATCGGCTGCGGGCGATGCAGGTGTCACCCGCGCTCGGCCGCACGCTGGAGGCGGCGATCGCCGACGACCGGCATTTGCCGCTGGTCGATGCGATCATCCGCTGGACGTCCAAGACGCTTGATGCAAACGACGACCTCGTCCGCGCGATGGTGCAGAAGCGCGCCGGCGCGGTGCTGCGCTGGACCGGGCTGGACGAAACGCTGGCGACGTCGGTGGTGAAGGGGCTGCACAAGATGCTGGCCGAGGTGGCGGAGGACCCCGCCCACCCCTTGCGCGCCAAGGCCAACGAAGGGCTCGCGCTGCTGGCACACGACCTGCAGCATTCCCCCGAGATGCAGGCGAAGGTCGAGCGGCTGAAGAACGACCTGATCGACAACCCCGCGCTGGCCGGCTGGTGGATGGGGGTGTGGGAAAAGATCCGCGGCGGAATGCTGAACGCCGCGCGCAACCCCGACCGGGCGCTGGCCGGGCCGATCGGCGATGCGTTGCGCCAGCTCGGCCAGACGCTCCAGTCCGATCCGGTGTTGAAGGCCAAGGTCAACCGCTTCGTCCGTCGTGCGGTCGTCGGCGCGGTAGCGGACTATGGCGACGGCATCGTCCGGCTGGTGTCGGACACGGTGCGCGGCTGGGATGCGCAGACGATCACCGGGCGGCTGGAAAATGCGGTCGGGCGCGATCTGCAGTTCATCCGGATCAACGGGACGCTGGTTGGCGGCACGGTCGGGCTGGCGATCCATGTCGTGGATGTGTGGTTGTAAGGGCGGTCGACAATCGGGTTGTCACCCCGGGCTTGACGCGAGGTGACGATGGAGTCTGTGTATTGCCGCATCTTCGATCGTTTCGCCCCCGTGGCTTGAGCCCCGCACCGGCTGCGCTATAGGCGGGCGATGGTTCGCCTTTCGTTCGCCGGCCACGTCTTCGACGCCCTGTCCGCCGGTGCCCTCTACTGGCCCGATCGACGTGCGCTGCTGCTCGCCGACCTGCATTTCGAAAAGGCGAGCTGGTACGCCCAGTTCGGGCAGATGCTGCCGCCCTACGACACGCTGGAAACGCTGGCAGGGATCGAAACGGTGGTGGCGCGGACGCAGCCGGCGGAAATCTGGTGTCTGGGCGACAGTTTCCACGACGTTGGCGGGTGCGATCGGCTGTCGGAGGAAGCGCAGGCGCGGCTGCGTGCGCTGACCGGTGGCGCCGACTGGACCTGGATCACCGGCAACCACGATCGGGTCGTCGCCGATCATTGCGGCGGGCGGGTGGTCGATGAAGCGGTGGTCGACGGGCTGGTGCTGCGCCACGAAGCCGATCCGAGGGAGCTGCGGCCCGAGCTATCGGGGCATTTCCACCCCAAGCTGCGGCTGAAACTGCGCGGACGTGGCGTGTCGCGGCGGTGTTTCGTGGCGACGGCACGCAAGCTGATCCTGCCGGCGTTCGGGTCGCTGACCGGCGGGCTGGATGCGCAGCATCCCGAGATCGTGCGCGCGGTCGGCGGCGGGGCCGAAGCGCTGATCGCGCTGGAGGACCGGTTGTTGCGGTTCAAGCTGGCGGCGTAGGCGGCTGTTGCCGACTCACGCCGTACCCCGGTGGGGCGGGGTTCAGTTGGGAGACGTCGGCGACTCCATCGACAGCGCTTCCCAACTGGCCCCCGGCCTTCGCCGGGGTACGGTGGTGGCTTGGCCACTCGCAAATTACCTTCCGCCGACCGTACCCCCGCGCAGGCGGGGTCCAGGGTTACGGATGGCGACACTCGTGGCTCTGGATCTCCGCCTGCGCGGGGATACCGGTAGGCAGCGCGATGGCACTGCCCAGCGTGGTCTGTATTTCGGCTTTCGAGGGATACGCTGCTGAAACGCCGTACGCCGGAGAAGTGTCGCGTTGGCAGTGTCGCCTCCGCGGCCTTCCCTACAACCCCGACGCGAAACTCAGCTCGAGCTCTTTCGCATTCGCCGGCACGTCCAGCGCCGCGCTGTTGAACGTCAGACTGCCACTCGGGCCGATCGCCCGCGTCTGCGGCTTGATCGTCCAGCTATAGACTTCGCGGTTCTGGCTGTCCTTCAGCACCGCGCGGATGTCGGGAATGCGCTGGCGGGTGCCGGTTTCGTTGAGGATTCGCCCCGACACCGCGAACAATTCGTTGCCACTCGACAACAGTCGACGTTCGGGGGTGTTGATCGCGAATTTCAGCGCGCTGTCGGCGCTCGACGCGACGGGCAGGCCCAGCTGTTCGGCGATGCCCGGCGTACCGGTGTAGAGGATACCGCCACATGCCGCGAGCATCGCGACGCCGGCGGCGACCGCCATCGCGGTGCGGCGGCGCGCGGGATTGCGGCGCGGCACGAACGGCGCCTGATGCGCAAAGGCGTTGATCTGTTCACCGCGCTCGGCACGCTCGGCCTCCGGATCGACATAGCGGCGCGGTTCGGCGGTGCGGGCGCGCAGCGGGGCGGCGCGCGGTGCCTCGACATAAGGCGCGTCGGCAGGTGGCTCGACCGGGGCCGGGCGGGCGCGGGGGGCGTCGGCTTCGGCCATCGCCGGCTGCGCGACGCGGGCCGGTTCGGGCGGCGGCGTCACTGCGGCGGTGGTGCCGAGGTCGAGCATCGCCGGCGGCTGGAACCAGCTATGCCGGCATCCGGCACAGCGCACCGTGCGCCCCGCCGGTCCGATCGCCGAATCGGCGACCAGATAGCGCATATGGCATTGCGTACATTCGAGGATCATCGCGTCCCCTGCCCCCCGGATGGGTCGCGCCGGGCCGCCGATGCGGGGCCAACGGGGCGCGACGAATAATAGCGTTGAATCTACGGCGGACCGGGCATCGATGGCAAGGCGCGATTGCGTGCCGCTTGAGACAATCGCGGCCATGTGCGATGGGCGATGGACCGGTGGAAGCAAGGGCGTTCGTGGCCAGCATCGTTCAGTTCGAAAATGTCGGCCTGCGCTATGGCCAGGGGCCGGAAACGCTGAGCGACGTCAGCTTTTCGCTGCACGCCGGCACCTTTCATTTCCTGCTGGGACCATCGGGTGCGGGCAAGACGTCACTGCTGCGCCTGCTCTATCTGTCGCAGCGGCCGAGCCGCGGGGTGATCCGGCTGTTCGGCGAGGATATGGTGACCTCGCCGCGCGGGCGGCTGCCCGGCTTTCGCCGGCGGATCGGCGTGGTGTTCCAGGATTTCCGGCTGGTCCCGCATCTGTCGGCGCGCGACAATATCGCGCTGCCCCTGCGCGTCGCCGGCATGCCCGAGGAAGATATCGCCGAGCCGGTGGGCGAGATGCTCGCTTGGGTCGGGCTGACCGACCGCGCCGATGCTCGTCCGCCGACGCTGTCGGGCGGCGAGCAGCAGCGGGTGGCGATCGCGCGTGCGGTCATCAACCGGCCCGAAATCCTCGTCGCCGACGAACCGACCGGCAACGTCGATCCCGACATGGCGGAACGGTTGCTCAAGCTGTTCGCGTCGCTCAACCGCCTCGGTACGACGGTAGTGATGGCGACGCACGACCATCATCTGCTTCACCGCGTGCCAGACGCCCGGCTGATGCGGCTGGAGCGCGGACGGCTGGCCGACCCGACCGGCATGCTGCGCTACCCCCCGGCGACGCCATAATGCGGCGCGCAGGGGTACAACCGCTGCTCGACGACCGGCAGGGGCGGCGGGCGATGGTGTGGATCATGGCGATCATGATCTTCCTGACGACGCTCAGCGCCGCGCTGGGCCTATCGACGCGCAATGCCGGCGCGACGCTCGACCGACAGCTGGCGGCACGGCTGACGGTGCAGGTGATCGAGGGGGACGCGGCGACCCGCGATGCGGAGACGGTGCGGCTGCTCGCCCGGCTGAAGGCGTCGGCCGATGTAGTGCGTGCCGCCGAGGTCGATCGCACGCGGCTGGCCGAGTTGCTGCGGCCATGGCTGGGCGAGGCGGGGCTCGACGCCGACCTGCCGATGCCGGCGATGATCGATGTCGATCTGCGATCGGGCGACGATGCCGCGGTGGCGCGGGTCGAGGCGCTGGCCAAGAGCGTCGGCCCCGGCATCCGCGTCGATCGCCACGCCACCTGGCTGGCCCCGGTGCGCGCGTTCGTCGGCGCGATCGGGTGGACCGCGCTCGGCCTCGTGCTGGTGATGGCCAGCGCGACCGCGGCGGTCGTGCTGCTCGTTGCGCGGGCGGGGCTTGATACGCACCGCGGAACGATCGACATTTTGCACATGCTGGGTTCGACCGACCTTCAGATCGCGCGGCTGTTCCAGCGCCGCATCGGACAGGACACGCTGACCGGCGGCGCGATCGGCGTGCTGGCCGGCGGGCTGGTCGTGGCGGCACTGGGCGAACGCATGGCGACGCTCGATTCGCAGCTGGTCGACGGAATCACGCTCGCCCCGCTCGACTGGGCGGTGGTCGCGGTGCTGCCGTTCGCCTTCACGCTGCTGGCGATGCTGGCGGCGCGGGTCGCGGTGCTGCGGCGACTGGCGCGGGTGCTGTGATGCGGCGGGTCCTTGCGGTGCTGCTGCTGCTCTATGCGCTGGGCTTCGCGCTGTTCGCGGTGACGCTGCCCACGCCGCTCGCCGAGCCGCAACGGACCGACGGCGTGGTCGTGCCGACCGGCGGTCCCGGCCGGATCGAGCGCGGGCTGGCAGTGATAGAGCGCGGCGAGGCGAAGCGGATGCTGGTCACCGGCGTCGACCCCGATGTGCGTCCGGGCGAGCTGGCCGCCGCCAATGGCGCGCCGCGCCGGCTGTTCCGCTGCTGCGTCGACCTCGGCCACGAAGCCGTCGATACCCGATCGAACGCCGACGAGACCGCCGACTGGGTGCGGCGCAACCGCTATCGCTCGGTCCGGCTGGTGACGTCGAACTGGCATATGGCGCGCGCGGCGATGGAGCTGCGCCATGCGCTGGGCAATTCGGTCGAGATCGTGCGCGATCCGGTGGCGGGCAGTCCCGGTTTCGCGCTGTTGTTCGGTGAGTATAACAAATATGTCGTGCGTGGGCTGGTGATGCGATTGGGGATCGATCTGTGATCGCGTGGGTCCGTACCTGGCTGTTCCGCATCCTGTTCTATGGCGCGTCGGTGCCGATCGTGCTGAGCGCGCCGCTGTCCGCGCGGTTCGGGCGCGACGCGATGCACACCCATGCCCATGCCTGGATCGCGGTGCACCGTTTCCTCGCGCGCTGGATATTGGGCGTGTGGGTGCGGGTGGAGGGGACGCGGCCGCCGGGCACCTATCTGTTCGCGGTCAAGCATCAGGCGATGTTCGAGACGCTGGAGATGGCGCAACGGATCGACGGCCCGCTGATCGTGATGAAGCGCGAACTGATCGACATGCCCTTCTGGGGCCGAACGGCGCGGGCGTACGGCGCGATCGGCGTCGACCGCGATGCGTCGTCCAAGGCGCTGCGGGTGATGCTGAAGGAAGCGGCGGTCGCGCGTGCCGAGAACCGGTCAGTGCTGATCTTTCCCGAAGGCACGCGGGTGGCGGTAGGCGAGGCCCCGCCGCTGCGATCGGGCTTTGCCGGGCTGTACAAGGCGCTGAACATGCCGGTCGTACCGGTCGCGCTCGACAGCGGCCATTGCATGCCGCGCAAGGGGTCGAGCCGGGCGGGGGTGATTACGATCCGCTTCCTCGATCCCATCCCGGCAGGATTGCCGCGCGAGGAGATCGAGGCGCGGGTGCACGCGGCGATCAACGCGCTGGAGCCGACGGCGGGGTGACCGTTTTGGATAGATTGCGGACGTTAGAGGATTACCCCTTGCCGGTATGCGAGTTTTGCGCTCCCCTGCGCCTTCGTGCCGCGCATCGTCACTTCCAGGCTAACTTGATGCCGATCAATGCGGGTCAGCAGTACTCCAAGGCAGTCATATTTCCTCATGTCCGGACCAGCGTTGGTTTCGACATGAAGCTCTAACCGGTTCGGGTGGGGTCCATAGTTTCGGACGACGGCATCGGACCCGTAGAAACGCTCGACCACCTCTTTGATGAACCCTCGCTCCTCGTCTTGGAGCGGAGCAGGAATTCTGGCAGGGATTGGCGGGGATGCAGCAGGCATGTGGGTAGGCTAGCCGCATGGCGAATGTCCGCAAGTGGGCATGAGCGGATGTCCTCACTTGCGGGGCCGAGCAATGGACCCCAAGTACCCCTCACCCCGCCGCCTTAGCCCGTGCCCGATAGGCATGCAGCAACGGCTCGGTGTAGCCGTTCGGCTGCGTCAGCCCTTCGAACACCAGCGCCCGCGCCGCCTGTAGCGCGAGGCCCCCCGCGAGCGGCCGGTACGCCGGGTCACCGGCATTCTGCGCGTCGACCTTCACCGCCATCCGGTCGAACGCGGCGTCAACATCGGCCGGGGTGCAGACGCCGTGCAACAGCCAGTTGGCGATATGCTGCGACGAAATGCGCAGCGTCGCGCGGTCCTCCATCAGGGCGACGTCATGGATATCGGGCACCTTCGAACAGCCTATCCCCTGATCGACCCAGCGCACGACATAGCCGAGGATACCCTGTGCATTGTTGTCGAGTTCGCGCGCGACCTCCGCGGCATCCCAGTTGCGCCCGGTGGCGAGCGGCAGCGTCAGCAGCCGCCCGAGCGACGCCACCGGCTCACCTGCCCGGTCCGCCTGTCGCTGCGCAACATCGACCGCATGATAGTGCAACGCGTGCAGCGTCGCGGCGGTCGGCGACGGCACCCATGCGGTGCTCGCCCCGCTCCGCGGATGCGCGATCTTCTGATCGAGCATGTCGGCCATCCGGTCGGGCGCGGCCCACATGCCCTTGCCGATCTGCGCCCGCCCGCCCAGACCGCAGGCGAGCCCGATCTGCACGTTGCGATCCTCATAGGCCGCAATCCAGTCGGCGCCCTTCATCTCGCCCTTCGGGATCATGGGTCCGGCCTGCATCGCGCTGTGCAGTTCATCGCCGGTCCGGTCGAGGAAGCCGGTATTGATGAACACGATCCGGTGGCGCACGGCATGGATGCACGCCGCCAGATTGGCCGAGGTTCGCCGTTCCTCGTCCATCACCCCGACCTTGATCGTGTACCGCTGCAGGTGCAGCAAATCCTCGACCGCATCGAACAGCCGGTCGGTGAAGGCGACCTCGTCCGGCCCGTGCTGCTTGGGCTTGACGATGTAGATCGATCCGGCGCGGCTGTTGGCGCGCGCGCCGTTCACGTCGGCACACGCGATCAGGCTGGTGACGATCGCGTCGAGAATGCCTTCGGGTGCTTCGCTCCCGTCGAGCAGGCGCAGCGCGGGCGTGGTCATCAGATGACCGACATTGCGTACGAACAGCAGCGACCGGCCGGGCAGTACCAGCGCGCTCCCATCGCGCGCAGTATAGCGCCGGTCCTCGGCCAACGTCCGCGTGACGCTCCGCCCGTCCTTGGCGAAGCTGGCAGTCAGCGTGCCGTTCATCAGCCCCAGCCAATTCGCATAGGCGGCGACCTTGTCCTCCGCATCGACCGCCGCGACCGAATCTTCCAGATCGCAGATCGTGGTCAGCGCCGATTCGAGCAGGATATCGGCCAGCCCCGCCGGATCGCCGCGCCCGATCGGATGGGTGCGGTCGATGACCAGTTCGATATGCAGCCCATGATGGCGCAGCAGCAAATTGTCGCCCGCGCGCCCGACGGATTGCGCCGGATCGGCCAGCAACGGCGCCTCACCGCTCCAGTCGCGCCAGCTGCCGTTCGCCAGCGGCACCGCGTCGTCGAGAAACGCCTTCGCCCGCTCGATCACGGCCGCCCCCCGCGCCGCATCATAGCCACCGGGCGCCGCGTCGCCGGGGATCGCGTCGGTGCCGTACAGCGCGTCGTACAGGCTGCCCCAACGGGCATTGGCGGCGTTAAGCAGGAAGCGGGCGTTGAGGATCGGCACGACCAGTTGCGGCCCGGCCAGCGTCGCGATCTCCGGATCGACATTCGCCGGATCGACCGTGAACGGTGCGGGTTCGTCGACCAGATAGCCGATCGATCGCAGGAATGCTTCCTGTTCGGCCGGGTCGATCCCCTGCCCCCGTCGCGCGGCGAACCATGCGTCGAGCTGCGCCTGCAGCGCATCGCGCTTTGCCAGCAGCGCGCGGTTTTCCGGCGCGAACCGCGCGAAGATCGCCGCCGTCCCTTCCCAGAAGGAATCGGCAGCAATGCCGCTGCTCGGCAGCGCATCGCCTTCCAGGAAGGCGGCCAGTTCGGCGGCGACCTGTAGCCCGGCGCGCTCGACCATTTGCGACATAATACGCCCTATCTTCCCATCGTCATCCCGGCGCAGGCCGGGACGACGGTTGTCGGGACTGAACATACCGCCTCGCCTTTCCCACCGGTAGCAACCATAGTCGAACGTCAGTCATTCTGCCGAGGAACGAATGTCCACCGATCCCGACCATGCGCTGTTCGTCGCCATCCTCGACACCGGCAGCATTGCCGCCGCCGCGCGGGTGCTCGGCATTTCGCCCGCCATGGTGTCCAAACGCCTCGCCCGGCTGGAAAACCGGCTAGGCGCACGGCTGATCGAGCGCACCACGCGGCGGCTGCATCCGACCCCGGTCGGGGCGCAGTTGCATGCCGACCTGACCACGATCCTGTCGGCGCTGGCGGCGGCGGAGGCGCGGGTGACCGGCGCGGTGGCCACCCCCGCCGGGCCGCTGCGCATCGCCGCGCCGACCTCGTTCGCGCGGCTGCACATCGCACCGCATCTCGGTGAGTTCCTGCGCGACCATCCGGCGGTCGAACTCGAACTGTCTCTGTCCGACCATAGCATCGACCTTGCCGCCGAACGGATCGATTGCGCGATCCGCATCACCGCGCATCCGCCGGCCGGCCATGTCGCACGGCGGCTGGCGGGCAATCGCCGGGTAGTGTGTGCCAGCCCCGCCTATCTCGCCGACCATGGCGCGCCCGCCACCCCCGCCGCGCTTGCCGGACACCGGCTGCTCGCCGCCGAGGGGCAATTGCCCTGGACGCTGCTGCGCCCGACGCGCCGGGCGCAGGTCGCCGGGGTCAGCCATGTTCGCACCAATTCCAGCGACATCGTCCGCGAACTGACGCTGGCGGGGGTCGGCATCGCGTTGCGATCGCTCTGGGACGTCGGCGATGCGCTGGCGGACGGGCGGCTGGTGCGGGTGCTCCCCGAATGGGAAGGGTCGAGCGATCTCGCGATCCATGCGATCCATGGCGATGCACCGCGCCCGGCAGTGACCGCCTTCGTCGACCACCTCATCGCGCAATGGTCGCCGCCACCATGGGAGACGCTTGACTCGCGGACCGCATCGGATCAAACTGGTATCAATTGATACGATTTTTGCGAGGATGCTGTCATGGAACATATGGACGTGAACCCGATGGGCCTCGACGGGTTCGAATTCTGCGAATTCACCGCGCCCGACCTCGATCGCATGGCGCAGCAGTTGGAACAGTTCGGCTTCGTCGCCGCCTCGAAGCATCCCACGCGCGACGTGGTCCGCTACAAGCAGGGCCGCATCAACCTGTTGCTGAACCGCATTCCCGACGGCCATGCTGCGGACTTTGCTGCGCAGCATGGCCCCTCGGCATCCGGCATGGCGTTCCGCGTGGCCGATGCGAAGGCGGCGTTCGACGCGGCGGTGGCACGCGGTGCCAAGCCGGCCGATTCCTCGCGCGGGGCGCTGGGCGAAGGCTATGCGCTGGAGGGGATCGGCGGGTCGCTGCTGTATCTGGTCGACCAACATGGTGCCGCCGGATCGCTGTACGACGACTGGGAACAGGTGCCGGGTGCCGTCGAAGCGGAAGCGCAGAACAATGTCGGGCTCGACCTGCTCGACCACCTGACCCACAATGTGAAGCGCGGGCAGATGCGGACCTGGTCGACCTTCTACAACCAGATTTTCGGCTTCGAAGAGCAGAAGTATTTCGACATCAAGGGCAAGGCGACCGGCCTGTTCAGCCAGGCGATGATCGCGCCCGACAAGGCGATCCGCATCCCGCTGAACGAAAGCCAGGACGACAAGAGCCAGATCGAGGAATTCATCCGCGACTATAATGGCGAAGGGATCCAGCACCTCGCCTTCACCACCGACGACATCTTCGACACCGTCGAAAAGCTGCGCGCCCGCGGCGTCAAGCTGCAGGACACGATCGAAACCTATTACGAACTGGTCGACAAGCGCGTGCCCGGCCACGGCGAGGACCTCGAACGCCTGCGCCGCAACCGCATCCTGATCGACGGCAATGTTGGCGAGGAAGGCTTGCTGCTGCAGATCTTCACCGAACCGATGTTCGGGCCGATCTTCTTCGAGATCATCCAGCGCAAGGGGAATGAGGGCTTCGGCAACGGCAATTTCCAGGCGTTGTATGAGAGCATCGAGCTGGATCAGATCCGGCGCGGGGTCATTACGGTCGACGCCTGACCCAGACCGAAGCGACGCTTCGGTCGCGGTGCAGCGCGCAGGCGCTGCCGTCGACCGGCCAGCGCGACGGAGCCGGAACACAAGGCGCGGCTTCGCCGCGACTGACGGCCCGGCGGGCTACAAAAACCACCGTCATCCCGGCGCAAGCCGGGATCCATGGTAACGACCGGTATCGAAAGAAGCGCGGCGTCGCCTATCCATGGATTCCGGCCTGCGCCGGAATGACGAAGTGATGAGGGAGAGGGTCTTGTCCGGTTCCACCTACCACCCCGGTTTCGCCAACCACGTCGCCACCGAGGCCGTACCCGGCGCGCTCCCGATCGGCCGCAACAGCCCGCAGCGCGTGCCGTTCGGCCTCTACGCCGAACAGCTCTCCGGCACCGCCTTCACCGCGCCGCGTGCCGAGAACCGCCGGTCGTGGCTCTACCGCCTGCGTCCGACCGCCAACCACGGCGCATTCGTGCCCTATACCGGCGCACCGCACCTGAAATCCGCACCGATCGACACCCCGCCCAGTCCCAACCGGATGCGCTGGGACCCGTTGCCGATGCCGGGCGAGCCGACCGACTGGGTTGACGGCCTCGTCACCTATGGCGCGACCGGCGACGTGGCGGCGCAGAGCGGGGTCGGCATCCATCTCTATGCCGCGAACAAGGATATGGACCGCGCCTTCTTCTCGGCCGATGGCGAGCTGCTGATCGTGCCGCAGCAGGGTGCGCTGGCGATCGACACCGAACTCGGTCGCATCGACGTCGCCCCGCTCCAGATCGCGCTGATCCCGCGCGGCGTCCGCTTCCGTATTCGACTGCCCGACGGAACGGCGCGCGGCTATGTCTGCGAGAATTACGGCAGCCTGTTCCGCCTGCCCGACCTGGGGCCGATCGGCGCCAACGGCCTCGCCAACCCGCGCGACTTCGAAACGCCCTCCGCGTGGTTCGAGGACCGCGACGATCCTTGCGAGGTCATCCAGAAATTCCAGGGCGGGTTGTGGACCACCATTCTGGACCATTCGCCGTTCGACGTGGTGGCATGGCACGGCAACCTCGCGCCGTGCCGCTACGACCTGACCCGTTTCAACACGATCAACACCGTGTCGTTCGACCATCCCGATCCGTCGATCTTCACCGTGCTGACCGCGCCCAGCGAGACGCCCGGCACCGCAAACTGCGACTTCGTGATCTTCCCGCCGCGCTGGATGGTGGCCGAGGACACGTTCCGCCCGCCATGGTTCCACCGCAACGTCATGAGCGAATTCATGGGGCTGGTGACCGGCGCCTATGATGCGAAGGAGGGCGGCTTCGCCCCCGGCGGCGCGTCGCTCCACAACCAGATGAACGGCCACGGCCCCGATCAGGCCAGCTATGAAAAGGCGGTTGCCGCCGACCTGCAACCGCACCGCATCGCCGACACGATGGCGTTCATGTTCGAAACCCGCCACGTCGTCCGCCCGACCGCTTGGGCGATGGCCGCGCCGACGATGCAGCTCGATTACGACGACGTCTGGACCGGCTTTGCCAAGGCACAGCTGCCCGGATGAGCGACGAACGCGTCTTCGCGACCCCCGCCGGCGTCACCATCGGCCCGCTGACCGACATCGCCGACGGCGCGGCGCGCAATTACGTCCTGCAACTGCGCGCCGGCCGCTTCCACGGCTTCGTCGTGCGCCAAGGGGCAGAGGTGTTCGGCTATGTCGACCGCTGCCCGCATATGGGCCTGCCGCTGGCGCAGACGCTCGACGCCTATCTGACGCCCGACGGCAGCGCCATCACCTGTAGCTGGCACGCCGCGCTGTTCGCGATCCGCGACGGCAAATGCCTCGGCGGCCCATGTCCCGGTCAGGCGCTGACGCCGTGGCCGGTCACGGTGCAGAGTGACGCGATCGTCACCGCCTAGGCGGCGACGGTATCCGGCAAGGCGGTCAGCGTCGACTTGCGCCCGAGCTTCCCGCCATGCTCCTGCAGCCACGCATCGGCCGTGACCCGACCGAGTTCGCGCAACGCCTCCAGCTGCGAACGCCGCGTGTCGCTCTTGCCGCTCGGTCCGCGTGCCGCCAGTGCGTGCGGCGCCTCCATCAGATGCAGGTTGGTGTCGGCCAGCGCAGTGAACTTCTCGTCGATCGGCGGCGCGCGCCGCGCGATCGACTGCACCTCGGTCAGTGCCTTCAGGTCGCGCAGCAGGCACGCGTTGAAGCCGATGTCACTCATCCGCCCCATCACCTCGACCAGCGTGTCGGGCGTCTCCTGCGCCGCGAACGGCGTGATCTGCACGATCAGCAGGTCGGTCTGTCCATGGCCGTCGAAGATCAGCGGCTCCAACGCCGGGTTCGCCGAAAAACCGCCGTCCCAATAGGGTTTGCCCTCGATCGTCACCGGCCCGAACAAATCGGGCAGGCACGCCGAAGCCATCAGCGCGTCGAGGGTGATATCGCTATTGTGGAACAAGCGGGCCGCACCGGTCGACACCCGGGTAGCGGCAATCGACAGCGGGATCGCTTGGGGATCACGCAGCAGCGAGAGGTCGAGGCTGCCCCCGACCACCCGGCGCAGCGCCGCCATGTTGCGCAACCCCGGCGACAGCGGCGCGAAATACCGCCCGACCAGCTTGCTGAATTCGAGCGAGCGGCGCAGCAAAGGCTCGAACAGCGGCGCGGTCCACAGGTCGACGTCGAACGCCTGCAACGGCGAATTGCGCGACACATTGTCCCACAGCTGCTCCAGCGCGTCGCGCGCCCCCTGCCGCCCGTCGGCGACCAGTCCGCTGACCAGTGCCGCGCCGTTCAGCGCCCCCGCCGACGCGCCGCTGACCGCCACGATCTCGACATCCTCGTCGAGCAACCGCTCGATGACGCCCCAGCCATAGGCACCATGCGCACCACCCCCCTGCAGCGCGAGGGCGAGACGAGGGGTTGTTGACGACATCGGACGGCTCCACCGGAATCGGATACGCATGTTGCAACGCAACAATGCGGGATCGTATCCTTACAGGCAGGCCGGGATCGTCACGATCGGCAACCCGCCGACGACGACCGCCGCGACGCCGACCCAGCCGAGGAGGACGGCGATCCGGTCCAGCAGGCCGGCGCCGGCGGTCCGCCGCAACCATCGCGTCAGCGCCACGCCGGCCGCGATCCCGCCTGCCCATGCGAGGACCAACAACAAGCGGTGCAGGCTGGTCCCCGCAACCATGCTCCGTTCCCACCCGGCACTGCACCCGATCCCGTGCAGGCCGTACAGCACGCCGAACGCCACCGCCCAATGGAACAGCCCGGCGGTCATCCGCAGCAGCTGTATCATGCGAACCACCCCGGCAGCGCGATGACCAGCGCGGCGACGATCCCGGCCCCGGCGGCATGATCGCTCCACAGCCGGACGATGCGCGGCTCGCCCTGCCGCTGGCCGCCGACGAACCCGGCGCTGATCCGCGCGCGCAGGAACGCCAGCATCACCACCGCCAGCGCGGCATGGAAGATGACATAGGCCGCCACCGTCGCCCCTGTCGCGGCATAGGCGTGCGAGGTCGGTGCGGGGAGCCGCAGCGCGATCAGTAGCACCATTGCCACTACGATCGCCCCCTGCCCGGCCAACGCCGCCGGCCATTGACCCCGCCGCACCGCCACTGCCGCCACGACCGCGCCGGCGATCGCCAGCACCAGCTCGAACGGTGCCCGCGCGATCAATTGCGGCGGCGGCCAATCCGGTGCCACCGTCCACAGAAACGCATAGCCGAACAGCAGCGAGGCAAAGAGCGTCCCGCTGGCGGTCAGTGCGAAGACGCTGCCCCACCATCCGGTCGTCCCGCGCGTTTCGGCAGCGATCGGCAACATCGCCCCGCCCGGCCCGGCAGGCAGCGGTCCGAAATCGCGACGCTGGCCGTTGCTCCATGCCCAGCGCCAGCCGAGCATCGCCACCAGTACGAGGAACAGCGGCGCCAGCGGATACAGCCCGGCGAGCATCGACAGGAAGAAACCGCCCAGCGTCGCGGCGGTGGTGATCGGCAGCCAGCTATTGGTCGGCAGGATCGCGATATGATCGGGCGCGCCGCTGACCATGTCGACCGCCATCGTCTCGCGCCAGCCATGGCGTGCATGGCCCAGCCACCCGTCTCCCCGCGCCAGTACCGCGGGCAGGTCGGGCCGGTCCTCCAGCGGATCACGCCCCTCGACCACCGCAAGACTTGCGAAATTATAGGCCGGCGCCGGCGTCGCCATCGCCCATTCGAGGGTACCGGCACCCCATGGGTTGCGCTTGTGCAGCCGCCCCAGCCAGATTTGCAGCGCCACGTCGATCGCGAACAGCGCGAAGCCGAACGCCATCAGGAAGCTGCCCACCGACGACAGCAGGTTCAGCCACGTCCACCCCATCCCTTCCGGATAGGTGTCGATCCGCCGCGGCATGCCCAGCAACCCGGTCAGGTGCATCAGGAAGAAGGTGAGGTTGAACCCGATCAGGATCAGCCAGAACGCCGCCTCGCCCAGCCGCATCACCCGGCCCCGCCCGGTGAAATGCGGCAGCCAGTAATAGGCGGCGGCCAGCATCGGGAACACGAACCCGCCGACCAGCACGTAATGGAGATGCGCGGTGACGAACGCGGTATCGTGCGCCTGCGCGTCGAACGGCACCACCGCCAGCATGACGCCGGTGAGGCCACCCAGCACGAAGACGATGAAGAAGCCGATCAGGTACAGCATCGGCAGCTTCAACTGCGGCCGCCCGGCCCACAGCGTGCCGAGCCATGCGAACACCTGCACCGCGGTCGGGATCGCGACCAGCGTCGATGCGGCGGAAAAGAACCCCAGTGCCATGTGCGGGATGCCGGTGGTGAACATGTGGTGGACCCACAGCCCGAAGCTGAGGAACGCCAGCGCCATGACCGCCGCGACCAGCGCGCCGTAGCCGAGGATCTTCGTCCGCGCCATGACGGGGAGGATGGTCGATACTGCGCCAGCGGCGGGCAGAAAGATGATATAGACTTCCGGGTGGCCAAACAGCCAGAACAGATGCTGCCACAACAGCGGCGACCCGCCCAGTTCGGGGGCATAGAACGGCCAGCCGAACGCACGCTCGACTTCCAGCAGGATCGATCCGAGGATCAGCGGCGGAAAGCCAAAGATCATCATTCCCGCCGTCGCCAGCATATACCATGCGAACAGCGGCATCCGGTCGAGCCGCATGCCGGGCGCACGCAGCTTCAGGATCGACACCGCGATCTCGATCGCGGCGCACATCGCCGAAATCTCGACGAAGGTGACGCCCAGCAGCCAGACGTCGGAATTGATCCCCGGCGTATAGGTCTTGCCCGACAGCGGCGGGTAGAGGAACCAGCCGGCATCGGGCGCGACCCCGGCCAGCATCGCCGCGATCAGGATGCTGCCGCCGAACACGTAACACCACCATCCCAGCGCCGACAGGCGCGGATAGGCAAGGTCGCGCGCGCCCAGCATCTTGGGCAGCAGGTACATCGCCAGCCCTTCGAACATCGGGATGGCGAACAGGAACATCATGATGCTGCCATGCATCGTGAACAGCTGGTTATAGACCGCCGGTCCCACGAACGCGCTGTGCGGCGTCGCCAGCTGCGCGCGGATCAACATGGCGAGCACGCCGCCGACCGCGAAGAAGAAGAACGCGCCGAGGATGAAACGCCGGCCCATGTCCGAATGGTTGACCGACCGCAGCTGTCCGCGCAGGCCCGGCTCGGTCCGCCAGATCGCGGTCAGTTCGCGGTGGAGCCTCAGCGCCTTCATCGTGCCCCCCGTTCGCGTGCGGTCCATCCGGCAGCGTCGTGCGCGATCACCGTGAACCCATGGTCGCGGTGTCCCGTCCCGCAATATTCGGCACATTCGCCGCGATAGAGTCCCGGCCGGGCGGCGACGATGCGCAACCGGTTGGGATGGCCGGGGATCGCGTCCATCTTGCCCGCGAGGCGCGGTACCCAGAAGCTGTGGATCACGTCGGTCGCGGTGATGACCAGGTCGACCGGGCGCCCGGCGGGGATGTGCAGCACGTTCTCGCTCACCCGCCCGGCCGGATCGCGAAATGCCCAGGCATAGCGCCGCGCCTCGACCCCGATCGTCACCGTATCGGGCGCGGGGGTCGGCAGGATACGCCCGCCGACGAACAGCGCATAGCCGAGCAGCGCCAGCAGCACCACGCTCGGCATGGCCAGGCCCAGCCCGACGATCCACGTCCGGTCGGCCACCCGGTCGTCGCGGTGCCGCCGTACCATCGCGACCGCCAGCAGCGCGAAGACCAGCCCGGCCAGCAGCACCGCGCCGCCCAGCATCACCCACCACAAGGTCGCGACCGACGCGGCATGCGGCCCGGCGGGGTCGAGTACCGACAACGGTCCCGCGCAACCGCCGAGCGCCAGCACCGTTATCCCTGCACCGACTGGGCGGCGAAGGGGGAATACGACATGGGCGAACCGGGTGGAAATGTGGTCGACGAACGGCTGGTGGACCCGATCGAGGCCAATCCGGCGTTTCACCGCACCGAATCGAAGGTCGCGGTCGCGGGGCATCCGATCCATGCGATGCTGGTCGCCTTTCCGGTGGCGCTGACCACCTGCACGTTCGGCGCCGATGCGCTGTTCTGGTGGACCGGCGACAATTTCTGGGCCCGCGCCGCGCTGTGGGCCTCGGGCGCGGGGTTCCTGCTGGGCGTGCTGGCGGGCATCGCCGGCACGGTCGAATTGCTGTGGGTGCCCGGCATCCGCGCCCGCGCATCCAGCTGGACGCATTTCATCATCGCGGTGATGCTGCTGTCGATCCTCGGCGCGAACTGGGGCTACCGGCTGAGCGCGGGATACGAACAGGCGATCCTGCCCTACGGCATCCTGCTTTCGCTGTTCGCGGTCGGCTTCACGGGCTTTACCGGCTGGCATGGCGGCAAGTTGGTGTTCGAATATCAAGTCGGGGTCGCCTCCAGCGGGAGCTGACGGTTCTGCGGGCCGTCGAGCCAGGCGGGGGTCAGGTCGGGGATCACCGGCTTGGCCAGCACCAGCGTCAGCACGACGGTCATCGTCGCCAGCACCACCGCCAGCAGCGGTTTGGACGACGGCGGGGCATATTCGCCGCGCCGTTCGCTCATTAGCACCACGACATGGCCGACCAGTGCATGCAGCGCGACCAGCAGCCCGACAGCGACCAGCTTGGCGAACATCCACGGTTCGAATACCTGCCGCAGGAAGATCAGCGCGGTCCCGGCGGCGATCGCCAGCACCGCCGCCGGGGTGACGATGCGGGTATAGCCATAATGGGTGATCCGCCGCAGCCGGGCATAGTCCGCCTGCTCTTCCGCCACGTCGTGCTTCGACAGCACCAGCGGCAGCGCGACCAGCCCGGCGCACCACAGGATCAGCGCGGCGATGTGCAGCCCCTTCACCCACGCCAGGATCATGCCGCCACCTGCGCATCCATCGCCCGCCAGCGCCGCGCCGCGACCCATGCCGCGGCGATCGCATAGGGCGCCATGCCCGGCACCCACATGATCAATCCGGCCAGTTGCTGGTCGCCCAGCGGCCCGATGCCGAACGCCAACGTACTCGACAGGTGGGTGGCATAGAGCGGCCGAGGGGCAAAGGTCAGCAGCGCGCCGAGGAACCCCATCTGCACCGCCCCGCCGGCGATTCCCGCCACCGCCTCCATCGGCGCCGCCCGCCGGACCGCCGCCCAGAAGAGCCAGCCGCTGACGAGCAGGCTGGCCTGCATCAGCCAGTACAGCCCGACATGGCCGAGTGCCGCATCGTAGAGCGCCGGCACATGCCACGCCCACAGGATCGCGGTCGACAGCGGCAGCGCGAACGCGACGCCGATCCGCAGCTTCGGCGGCCACGCGATCGCCAGCAGCGGTGCGGCGATGCCGATCAGCAACAGATGATGCACCGCCCGCGCACCGAATAGTGCGACGCTGAGCGCACACAGCGGCGACACGAACGCCACTGCCAGCGTCGCGACGCCCGCAATCCCGAACGCGCGCCGTCCAGCGGGCAACCGCACCGCCGCGACCAGTGCCGCCACCAGCAGCGCGATCAGCACCGGATCACCGTTCCACCGCGACAGCCAGTCGCCTGCGCCGGGGGCTTCCCCGCAATAGCTTCGCCGCCAGTCGATCATCGCCACCCTGTCGATTGGTTGCTTTTCCCCGACCGGTTAACGCCCGGACCCGCCCGTTCGCTGCATCGATCTTTCGAATTATTGGACGGCGCACGGACCCCGACCCGCCGCTCGCCGGTTATCGATGGCAACGGCCAAGGAAAGGACCCTCATGCTCGAACATGTCCCCGGCTGGCTCGGTGCGCTGTTGCGGAACGTCCGCGCCGGTGCCTCCAAGCTGACGATCGTAGATCCGGCGCTCGGCAGTTTCGACAGCCTCGACCTCGCCAGCCTCGCCTTTGCCGACGGGCAGCGCCTGCCCGACCGCTTCACCGCCGATGGCGAGGGCGTATCTCCGCCGCTCCACTGGCGCGGCGTGCCGTCGGACGCGACGGCGCTGGCGCTGATCGTCGAGGACCCCGACGCACCGTCGACCCAGCCGCTCGTCCACGCGATCCTGTGGGATATCGCCCCGGCCGACGGACAGTTGGCCGAAGGCGCGATCCGCCCCGATGGCGACGGCGACGCGACGCACGGCGATGTCGGCCGCAACAGCTATCTGCGCGAAGGCTGGCTCCCGCCCGATCCGCCGACCGGGCATGGCGAGCATCGCTACGCCTTTCAGCTGTTCGCGCTGAAAGACGCGCCGCATCTCGATCCCAATCCGGGCCGCAGCGCGGTGGTCGAGGCGATGGCCGGCCGCGTGCTGGCCGCCGGGCTGCTCACCGGCGTCTATTCGCGCGGAGAGCCGGCGGAGGTAGGGCCGGTGGGCGAAACCGCGCCAATCTAAAATCCTCCCCGCTCCGCGGGGAGGATTTAGGTGCTCACACCGAAAACCGCTCGCGTAATTCCAGCATCGCCAGCGCGGCCTTCGCCGCCTCGCCGCCCTTGTCCTTCTCGTCGCGTTTGGCGCGGGTCAGCGCCTGCGCCTCGTTCTCGACGGTCAGGATGCCGTTGCCGACCGGCACGCCCTCCAGCGACAGGTTCATGATCCCGCGCGCGCTCTCGTTCGAGACGACCTCGAAATGATAGGTCTCGCCACGGATGATGACGCCCAGCGCGACGAACGCGTCATACGTCTCGGCGGCATCGGCGATCGCGATCGCGCCGGGCACTTCCAGCGCGCCGGGCACGGTCACCGTCTCGTGTTCATGCCCCGCCGCCTCGATCGCCGCCCGCGCGCCGTCGAGCAGCAGGTCGTTCAGATGGTCGTAGAACCGCGCCTCGACGATCAGCACCTTCGCCATGTTCAATTCTCCACGATCGGCCGTTCGCCGACGATCTTCAGCCCATATCCATCCAGCCCGACCAGCGTGTGGTGGGTGTTGGTCAGCAGCACCATGTCCTCGACGCCCAGTTCGTTCAGGATCATCGCGCCGACGCCATAGTCGCGCAATTCCTCCATGTCCGGGATCGCATCGCCGGTGCGCGCGCGGATCGCCAGCGCCAGCGCGTCGGGGCGCGGCTTGCTGATGACCACCACGACGCCCGCCCCTTCCTCGGCGATGATCCGCATCGACTGGCGCAGCAGGCCGCCGCGCTCGCCCCCCTCGCCGAACAGGTCGGCGAACGGCGACAGCGCGTGCATCCGCACCAGCGTCGGCTTGCGCGGATCGATCAGCCCCTTGACCAGCGCGACCTGTTCGCTGCCCGTCGCCTTGTTCCAGAACGACATGGCGCGCCACTCGCCGCCCCATTCGCTCTCGAACACCGTCTCCGCGCGCTTTTCGACCAGATGGTCGTGGCGACGGCGATAGGCGATCAGGTCGCGGATCGTCCCGATCTTCAGGCCATGCAGCTGCGAAAAGCCGACCAGGTCGTCCATCCGCGCCATGGTCCCGTCCTCGTTCATGATCTCGCAGATCACGCCCGAAGGATTGAGTCCGGCCAAGCGCGACACATCGACCGCCGCCTCGGTATGGCCGGCGCGCACCAGCACCCCGCCCTCGCGCGCCACCAGCGGGAAGACATGGCCCGGCGTCACGATCTCCGACGCTTCCTTCGACGCATCGATCGCGACGGCGATCGTCCGCGCGCGATCGGCGGCGGAGATGCCGGTCGTCACCCCCTCGCGCGCCTCGATCGAGACGGTGAAGGCGGTTTCATGCCGCGTGCCGTTGTTGCGCGCCATCAGGTCGAGACCCAGTTGTTCGACCCGCGCCTTGGTCATCGCGAGACAGATCAGGCCGCGCCCGTGCCGCGCCATGAAGTTGACCGCATCGGGCGTCGCCATCTGCGCCGGGATGACCAGATCGCCCTCGTTTTCCCGGTCCTCGTCGTCGACCAGGATGAACATCCGCCCGTTGCGGGCTTCGTCGATGATTTCTTCGGGGGACGAGAGGAAGGCGTGGCGGAGACCCGCCAGTTCAGCGTTGGCCACGGACTTGTTCCATTCGCATCAGATAACGGGCGAGCACGTCGATCTCGATATTGACCGACTGCCCAACGGCCAAGGCCCCCAGCGTCGTGACCGACTGGGTATGGGGGATCAGGTTCACGGTGAAGCGGGTACCATTCGCGTCGTCGGCGACGTCGTTGACGGTCAGCGACACGCCGTCGATCGTCACCGACCCCTTGGTCGCGACGAACGGGCTGAGCGCACGATCGACCGCGAAGGTGACGCGGGTCGAATCCTTGTCGGCCTCGGTCGCGACCACCCGTCCCACGCCGTCGACATGACCGGTGACGATATGCCCGCCCAGCTCGTCGCCCAGCTTCAACGCGCGTTCGAGGTTCAGCCTTTGCCCCTCGCGCCACTGGTCGGCGGTGCGCGACACCGTCTCGCCCGACACGTCGACCGCGAACCAGCCCGGTCCCCCGGGAGCAGATTTGTCGACCACGGTCAGGCACACGCCCGAACAGGCGATCGACGCGCCCATGTCGATAGTCGTCGTGTCATAGGCACAACCGATGCGGACGCGCAGGTCGCCTGCTCCCCCGATCGATTCGATGCGCCCGACGTCGCTGACAATACCCGTAAACACGCTTCGCTCCTTCTCGCGGACCGATCGATACTTCGACCTTTCGTCATCCCCGCGCAGGCGGGGATCCATATACGCTGTCGACGAAGAAAGTGCCGAAACGTCAGCGCCTATGGATTCCCGCCTGCGCGGGAATGACGATCGGTCAGCCTACTCTCCGATCCTCGCGCGCTCGTAGACCTCCAGCCGGTCGCTGCCAAGCATCCGGGCATCGTGCAGCCGCCAGCGGCCATGCGCCGCCGCCAGGTCGGTCAGCCCGATATCGGGCAGCGTCCGGCCATGCCCGATCAGGATCGGCGCGCGGTACAGCAGCAGCCGGTCGACCGCATCGGCGCGCAGGAACGCCGCCGCCGTCGCCGCGCCGCCCTCGACCAGCACATGATCGCCCGGAAGATCGGCCAGCGCCTCGACACCCGGCACCATCGTGAAACCGCTGAGCGCTTCGCAATCGGCCGACAGCACCACCCGCTGCGGACTGCGATCGCCGAGGCCGGGCAGGCGGACGTTGAGCGTCGGGCGGTCGATCTCGGCGGTTCCGCGGCCGACGAGGATCGCTTCGTGGCGGCTGCGTTCCAGATGGCCGTGCGCGCGTGCCTGTGGTCCGGTGATCCACTGGCTCTGCCCATCGGCCCGCGACACCGCGCCGTCGAGCGACAGCGCCAGTTTCAGCGTGACGAACGGACGCCCCAGCGCCCGCCGCGTCAGGAACCCGGCCATGCTGCGCGCCGCATCCTGCGCCCGAACCCCGACGACGACCGCGATCCCCGCCGCCTCGATCCGCGCGGTGCCCTGTCCGTTGGTGCGCGGATCGGGATCGGTCAGGCCGACGACCACCCGCGCCACGCCGCTGTCGGCCAGCAGGTCGGCGCATGCCGGCCCGCGCGGCGACACATGCGCGCACGGTTCCAGCGTGACATAGACCGTCGCGCCCTTCGCCCGCTCCCCCGCCTGCGCCAGCGCCAGCGCCTCGGCATGCGGACGCCCGCCCGACTGGGTCCAGCCCCGCCCGACGACCCGGCCCTCGCGCACAATTACGCACCCGACATTGGGATTGGGCGCCGTCGCCCCCCGCATGCGCTCGGCCAGCGTCAGCGCCGCGCCCATCCAGCGCGCATCGCCGGCGGCATCCACGGCGGACAAGCGGGTCAGATGCCCCAGCTATTCAGCTTGTCGTCGATCTTCTTCCATTCCGCCTGCCGCTTGGCCCGTTCGCGCTCGAACTCGGCCGCCTCGGCGCGTTCCTTGGCCAGATCGATCTGCTGCTGCGCGATGATCTCTTCGTCGCTGCGGTTCGCCGGCCAGCTTTCGAAATAGATGATGTTCGGCTTGTACGCGCGTTCGAAGTACGAATCGTGGACGAACGCCCAGCCGATCACCAGCACGACGCAGATCGACGCCAGCAGGAACCACCATTCATGCTTCTGGCGCGCACGGGCGAACGCCACGAAGTCGCGAATGGCATGGACCGGCGAGAACAGATGGCGGAGCTTCACGCCGCCCAAGATAGGCGCAGGTGGCGGCAACCGCCAGCCCTTGCGCGGTGGCGGGCGTTGCGTCCGTTCCGGAAGAAGAATGGGTTCACGCGGGGGCGCGGAGACGAGCCCCAAACGCCCAAGTCCGTTGGCGAAGGTGAGGAGACGGCGAACGCCCCCTCCGCGTCTCCGCGCCTCCGCGTGAACAAATCCACGCAGGCCGCATCCCAACCGTCACCGGGATACGGCCGACCCGTCAGCTATCCTCCATGTTGAACCGCACGGTCATTTCGCGCCAGCTTTCCACCGCCACTCCGTCGCGGGTCGCCGGACGGAAGCGCCATTTGGATAGCGCCCGGCGCTTGGTCGCGTCGAAGAAGGCGTCGCTGGTCGCGCTGACCTGCTCGACCGCGGCGACGCGGCCGTTGGCGCCAACCAGCACGCGGACCACGACGATGCCGTCGCGCGCCTGATTACGCTCGAACGCCGGATAGTCGGGCTGGAAATCGGCACGATAGCGCGGGTCGATGCTGGCATTGACCAGCACCGGCAGCGGCGTCGCGACGGTTACCGGGCTGCCCGTGCCGGTCGCGCTCGGCGCAGGCGGCAGCGGCATCAGCGGCGGGGCGACGGGGGGCATCGTGTCGGTGCTGGTGATGACCGGCCCCGGCACCGGGATCGGCGCAGGCGGGGTGTAGGGCAGCGGCACCGGCGCGGGATCGGGCATCGCGCGCTCGACCGGCTTCGGTTCGTCGATCGGCGGTGGCGGTGGGTCGATCGGGATGTTGATCGCTTCCATCGGCCCGGACGGATCGATGCGCGTCACCACTGTCGTCGCCGTCACGATCGCCAGCGCCAGCAGGCCGCCGTTGATCGCAATCGCAATGCCGAGCCCAACCGGGTTCAGGCCACGCTGTCCCTGATATGCCATGCCACCGTCCTCTCGATTCGTATCTCCTGCCGTCCAGTCGGCCGACGCGATGAGATACCCTATCGTGGGACGTGTAAAGCTGACGTGCGCGTCAGGCGGTCAGCCGCTCGATCGCCCGCGTCCGCCCGATCAGCGGCAGCAGCGCGGCCATGTCCGGGCCATGGTCCATCCCCGTCAGCGCGCGGCGCAGCGGCAGGAAAAGTGCCTTGCCCTTGCGCCCCGTCTCCGCCTTCAGCGCCCCGGTCAGCTCGGCCCACGGATCGGCCCATGGCAGGTCACCTGCGACCTCTGCCGCGCGAGCCAGGAACGCGCGGTCTTCCTCCGCCACCGGCAGCGTCTCGACCAGCCCGGTCACGACCCGCCACCAGTCGCCAGCATCGCTGACCCGCTCCAGATTGCCGCGTACCGCGTCCCACGCCGCCGCATCCATCCCCGCAGGCAGAACGTCTGCGACCCGCTCGAATGGCAACTGGTGCACGATCCGCGCATTGACCTGCGCCAGCTCGGCCTCGTCGAACCGCGCCGGCGCCCGCCCGAACCGGCCGAAGTCGAACGCCGCGATCAGCGGCGCGGGATCGACCATCGCCTCGACTGGATCGCTCGTCCCCAGCCGTGCCAACAGCGCGACGACCGCCTCCGGCTCGATCCCCTGTTCCCGGAAATGCGCGACGCCCAGCGACCCCAGCCGCTTGGACAGCTTGCCCTCGTTCCCGACCAGCAGCGCCTCATGCGCAAAGGCCGGCGGCGCCGCGCCCATCGCCTGAAACATCTGCATCTGCGTCGCGGTGTTCGAGACGTGATCCTCACCGCGCACGACATGGGTCACGCCCATATCGGCATCATCGATGACCGAGGGCAGCAGGTACAGCCACGACCCGTCGGCACGCCGCACCACCGGATCGGACAGCAGCGCCCCGTCGAACTTCTGCGGCCCGCGGACCATATCGTCCCAGACGATCGGGATGTGATCCAAGTGAAAGCGCCAGTGCGGCCGCCGCCCCTCACCCTCCAGCCCCGCGCGATCCTCGTCGGTCAGCTTCAGCGCCGCCCGATCATAGACCGGCGGCAGCCCCCGCCCGGCCAGAATCTTGCGCCGCAGATCGAGTTCCTCGGGCGTCTCATAGGCCGGATAAATCCGCCCGTTCGCCACCATGTCGGCAAACACCGCCTCATACCGATCGAACCGCGCCGACTGCCGCTCCTCGCCATCGGGCACCAGCCCCAGCCACGCCAGATCGCCCCGGATCGCCTCGACGAACCGCTCCTCGCTGCGGGCGGCATCGGTATCGTCGATCCGCAGCAGGAACCGTCCACCGTGCTTGCGCGCAAACATCCAGTTGTGGAGCGCGGTGCGCAAATTGCCGATATGGAGAAAGCCGGTCGGGCTCGGCGCGAAACGGGTGACGATCATGGGGCAGCCCAATCGCCCATTTGTCGCATCGGCGCAAACGCGGGCGTCACATGGGTTTCACAATTCGTCCGCGCGCTCTATGGCGCACCCCATCTATCCATGGATACGGGCGCACCCATGAAGCTGCTGGCGGGCAATTCCAACCTCCCCTTGTCGACCGCGATCGCGGACTATCTGGAGATTCCGCTGACCAAGGCCAGCGTGCGCCGCTTCGCCGACGAGGAAATCTTCGTCGAGGTGCTGGAAAACGTCCGCGGCGAGGACGTGTTCGTCGTCCAGTCGACCAGCTATCCGGTCAACGACAATCTGATGGAAATGCTGATCATGATCGATGCGCTGAAACGCGCATCGGCGCGGCGCATCACCGCCGTCATCCCCTATTTCGGCTATGCGCGGCAGGACCGGAAGCCCGGCCCCCGCACCCCGATCTCGGCCAAGCTGGTCGCCAACATCATCACCGAAGCCGGCGCCGACCGCGTGCTGTGCGTCGATCTCCACGCCGGGCAGATTCAGGGCTTCTTCGATATCCCGACCGACAATCTCTACGGTGCGCCGGTGATGTCGGAGGATATCAAGACCCGCTTCGGCGAGCATAACCTGATGGTCGTGTCGCCCGACGTCGGCGGCGTGGTCCGCGCGCGCAGCCTCGCCAAGCGGCTCCACAACGCCCCCCTCGCCATCGTCGACAAGCGCCGCGAGCGCGCCGGCGAATCGGAGGTGATGAACATCATCGGCGATGTCGAGGGCCGCTTCTGCGTCCTGATCGACGATATCGTCGATTCGGCGGGCACGCTGTGCAACGCCGCCGCCGCCCTCAAGCAGGCCGGCGCGGTCGGCGTCGTCGCCTATTGCACCCACGGCGTCCTGTCGGGCGGCGCGGTCGCGCGGGTCGAGGCATCGGCGCTCGAAGAACTGGTCATCACCGATTCGATCGGCAACCACGACGTGATCGCCGGCGGCACCAAGATCCGCCACCTGACCATCGCCCCGCTGCTCGCCGAAGCGATCCGCCGCATCGCCGAGGAAGCGTCGGTGTCGAGCCTGTTCGACTGAGTCGGACGGACCCATCCTTTCGTCACCCCGGGCTTGACCCAAGGTCCCGCTTCGACGGCCGACAGGAAGCGGAAGCGCCGTTGCCTGGCGCCTGATCCATCCGACTAAAACCGTCGCCCCAGCGAAGGCTGGGGCCGCAGGCGGCGCCTGCCCCGCGCTACAACCGGGAGATCCCAGCCTTCGCTGGGATGACGTCCGGTTCGATAGGGCTCGGCACCGCCACTCACCGCCCGCCAGCCTGCGCCCCCTCGATCGCCCGCCGCACCGGCTGACGCAGCCCGAGCAGGAACGCCAGTTCGGCGACCACGAACAACGGCCCGACGAACAGACTGGACAGATCGTCGACGAACGCCGGTTTGCGCCCTTCGAAATAATGGCCGACGAACTGCAGCGTCCAGCCGACCACGAAGCTCCCCAGCCCGACCGCCAGCCACGCCCCGGTCGACCAACTTGCCACGACGCTTCCCGCCCAGCTGACGAATGCCAGAAACACCGCCAGCACCGCACCGAACCTCCCATCGATCCGCAGATACCCGACCGCCGCGATCGCCGCGATGATCATCATCGGCGTGACCGCCAGCCCGTCGCCCAGCGGGATCGCCGGTCGCGACAGCAGCACGCCGATGCCGAACAGGATCAGCGGGATGCCGACCATGTGCGTCGCGACATTATGCCCGTTGCGATGATATTCGGCATAGGCCGACAGCTGCCTGACCAGTCGCGACATCGATCCTCTCCAAAACATCCGCTGCCGCCGGGCGAGTCGTCCGTCCGTGTGGGCAGGTTGCGACCGATCCTGTCACGTCCGATCGCTTCCGTCACCTGGGCGCTGCGGCGTGGCGGAGCAGCAGGCCGCCTATCCGCCGCCGGCGCGAAACGTCACCCCGCGCATGCCGTCGGGCATCGGCACGGCCAGCGTCACCACGTCGCCGATCGACAATGGCGCGTCGTCGCCCCGCACAAACTCGATCTGCACCAGCGCCTCGCCACCCGCCGCGATCGTCACGGGTGCTTCGTCCAGCAGCGGGCGCCCGATCGCGTTGCCCGGAAACGGCCTGGTCCGGTCCCACGCCGATGTCGCAGCACGGCCAGCGCCCGCAGCGCCGCTGCGTATCGCGATGCGTACCGGCGTCGGCCCGGCGTCGGCCCGGCGCGATACCGTATCTCGACCGTTTCGTTCTGATCCGACCAGCGCCCGGTAAGGTCGGCCGTGACACCGCCGCCCGACAGGCGTGCCGTGTCATCCGGCAGGCCTTGGGTAGCTGTCAGCGTAACGCCCGGTTCGGCTACGGGCGACAGCCTCCCCCGGCTTGCCTGCGAACAGGCCGGGACGGCAACGATGCTCGCCAACAGCGACCCAATCGCGACCGTCGCCCGGCGGATTACTTCGCCTGCTCTAATGGTGTCGCCGCCGGCACGTCCACGACCTTCAACTGATAGCGTCCGGGCGGCAGTAGCAGCGCGATATCCTCGCCCGGCCGTATCGCCACCCGATCCATCGGCACCGACGCTTCGGTTTCACCGGCCGGCCGTGCCTCGATCACCCGCCAGCCCTTGATGGGACGCAACGCCTTCGGGATCGACACCACACGGTCTCCCGCTGCGACCCGCCACACCGGCCTCCCGCGCATGAACCGCGCCGTTGGATGATCGACGACCAGATCAAACAAACCCGCGGGTTCGTCCGCCGGCAACTGGGCCAGTCGATCCTTCGTACCACCGCCTTGGCACGTCGTCTGCGATACCGTCAGGGGATCGATTCCGGTAAGCGCCTTCAACCGGGTCGCCATCCATTTCTGGCCGTTTGCCAGCGGCACTTCGCTCGCGTGCGAATAGCCGACATGGACCAACAGCTTCGCTCCCGGATGCCCTGCGATATAGTCCGCCAGCTGGCGTGCCTGCGCAGTTTCCCGCCGTGCGATACGCACGTCCCACGACGCCTTGTCGTCCCCGGGCTGGTGCCGTTCTTCGTACGGTATCAGCCGATATCCGAGCGTCTTCGCCTCACGTCCCAGCCGTCCGAACCCGGCTTCGGACAGGTAATACCCGTCTTCGTCCTCGAAAAACGGTTGATCTGGACGCTTCCGATAGGGTGGCAGGAACTGGTTGGGCACCGTCGGGTCGGGGTTGTTGAGCGTTTCCATCGCCAGCGTGTCATACCCCAGCGGACGCAGCGCGCGGGCAACCCGTGCCGCAAATCCGCGATGTTCGGATCGCTCATGGCTCTCGTTGACGATGACGACCGACGTCTGGCGGGCGCGCTGCACGATCGTTTCGATCACATCACCTCCGCCTGCGATGGGCGGACAAGCGATCGGCTTGTAATCGCTGCTGGTGGCGGCGATCAGGTCCTCGCGACCGAACATGCTCAGCGTCTGTCCGACCATCTCGTCGGCCAAGGGGCGCGCCGGATCGATTTCGGCCAGCGATCGCAGCTTGTAATCGTCTTTCGGTATCGGCGCTGCGGCCACCGTCGCCGGCGCGATTAGGGTCACCCGCTCGGCACATCCGGCTGCCGACAGCCAAAGCATCAGGGCAAGCGAAGCATGTCGAGCAGTGCGCATGCCGCAGCCTAGATTGCCCTACTGTCGCGTACCATAGCTGTCTCGCAGCGATGCAGATCGAGTCGGATCAAGCCACCCCGTCCCACACCAGCTTCGCCCCCACCGCGATCATCAGCACATAGATCAGCGTGTAGAACCGCTTCGCCGCGACCCGGCGCACCAGCCATACCCCGGCCATGGTCGACGCGATCGCCACCGGCAGCAGCGTCGCCGACGTCGTCAGGTTCGCGGGGGTGAACTGGCCGAGCGCGAGATAGGCCGGCACCTTCAGCCAGTTGACCGCCCCGAAGAACAGCGCGGTCGTCCCCACCAGCACGTCGCGCGGAAGTTGGCGCGGCAGCACCCACAGCTGGAACGGCGGCTGTCCCGCATGCGCGATCTGGCTGGTAAAGCCCGATGCCACGCCGAACATCGTCCCCACCCAGCCCGGCGACCGGCGCGCAGCGGGCATGCCGTGGCGCTCGGTCCACAACCGCCACGCCCCGAACCCGATCGAGATCGCCCCGACCGCCGCCAGGACGGCCGAAGGTTGCACCGCGCTCGCAAAACCATAGCCGAGCAGGATGCCGCCCCCGGCGCCCGGCAGCATCCACCCGATCACCCGCCAGTCGATCGTCCGCCGGAACGCCCAGATGCCGACGACGTCCTGCACGATCAGGATTGGCAACAGGATCGCGGCGGCGCGCACCGGATCGATCGCCATCGCCAACATCGGCAGCGACAGCGCGCCCATGCCAGAAAAGCCGCCCTTCGCCAGCCCGAGCATCACCACCGCCGGCACCGCCAGCGCGTAGAAGAAAGGGTTTTCGATCACCCGGTCAGCCGTTCCGGTCGTTCAGCGCCTGCGCGATGCGGAACAGCGCCAGCACGCCAACCGCCAGCACCGCGACCAGCGCCAGCACGGCATAGGTCAGCACCTCCAGCCAGCGCGATACCGTGCGCGTCGCCTCGACCTGCCGGGTCATCGCGACGCTGTCCGGCGTCTCGACGCGCGGTGCGCCGGTCGTGAAGGGGGCGGGCGGCGGCGCCTCGGGGTTCCGCGGATCGGCGCGTCGGTCTGCGCCCGTGCCAACTTCCGATCCCGAACGTGGCGATCCGCCGTCGGTCGACATCGTCGCCACCGCGCCGACCATCGCCAGCGTGGCGAAGATCGCCAGCGCCCATGACAACAGCCGTGCCTGCCACCCCTCGGGCGTCATGGATGCTCGACCGGATCGTGGGTCCGGGCGGTCGGCCCGCGAACGCCGGCATTGCCGCGGCGCTTGAGCTCGGCCTTCAAATCCTCTGGTCTAGGCGCCCACAGGAAGCCGAAGCTGACCGTCCCATGCTTGCTCTCCACCGCATGGTGCAGCCGATGGGCGGAAATGATCCGCTTCATATAGGGCGACTTGGGCAGATAACGGTGGTTGAGCCGGCGGTGGACGATGACGTCGTGGAACCCGAAATAGATTGCGCCATAGGCGGCGATGCCCGCACCGATCCAGATCGTGCCCGGCCACCAGCCCCATTGCACCCCGCCCAGCAGCAGCACGATCGACGGCACGGCAAAGATCGCGGCGTACAGGTCGTTCCATTCCCAGTTGCCGTGGCGAGGGCGATGGTGGCTGGCATGCAGGAACCAGCCCGGCCCGTGCATCAGCCAGCGATGCGCGACATAGGCGAACCCTTCCATGAAGATCACGGTCGCGACGAAGATCAGGAGTCCGATGGCCCAGTGCATCGCGGCGATATAGCGAAGCGGTCCAGCGATTGCGACGACTTCGATAGTAAAGCATTTGCGACGCAATCGCATTAACGCGCTTTCGGGCTGGATTCGCCGGCGCGCATGTGCTTTACGCGCGGCAACTTCGCAAACTTGCGTACAACCACCCGAGAGGCGGAAAGCGAATCCCATGAACATTCACGAATATCAGGCCAAGGAACTGCTCGCGAAGTTCGGCGTGCCCGTTCCGGCCGGCTTCTCGGCGATGACCGTCGACGAAGCGGTCGAAGCCTCGTCGAAGCTGCCCGGACCGCTCTACGTCGTGAAGGCGCAGATCCACGCCGGCGGCCGCGGCAAGGGCAAGTTCAAGGAACTCGGCCCCGATGCCAAGGGCGGCGTCCGCCTTGCCAAGACCGCCGACGAAGTCCGCGCGGCGGCGACCGACATGCTCGGCAACACGCTGGTCACCATCCAGACCGGTGACGCGGGCAAGCAGGTCAACCGCCTGTACGTGACCGACGGCGTCGACATCGCGAAGGAATTCTACCTCGCGCTGCTCGTCAACCGCGCGACCGGCCGCGTTTCGATGGTCGCCTCGACCGAAGGCGGCATGGATATCGAAACCGTGGCGCACGATACGCCCGAGAAGATCCATTCGATCGACATCGATCCGGCCACCGGCTTCCAGGGCCATCACGGCCGCGCCGTCGCCGCCGCGCTCGAACTGAGCGGCGACCTCGCCAAGCAGGCCGCCAGCGTCGCGTCGAAGCTGTACGACGCGTTCCTCGGCACCGATGCCGAGCAGATCGAGATCAATCCGCTCGCCGTCACCGACGATGGCAAGCTGGTCGTGCTCGACGCCAAGGTGGGCTTCGACGGCAACGCGATGTTCCGTCACAAGGACCTGATGGAACTGCGCGACACCACCGAAGAAGATGCGATGGAGCTGGAGGCGTCGAAGTACGACCTCGCCTATATCAAGCTCGACGGCGATATCGGCTGCATGGTCAACGGTGCTGGCCTTGCCATGGCGACGATGGACATCATCAAGCTGAACGGCATGTTCCCGGCCAACTTCCTCGACGTCGGCGGCGGCGCGAACAAGGAAAAGGTCACCGCGGCGTTCAAGATCATCCTCGCCGATCCGGCGGTGAAGGGCATCCTCGTAAACATTTTCGGCGGCATCATGAAGTGCGACATCATCGCGGAGGGCATCGTCGCCGCCGCGAAGGAAGTGAACCTGTCGGTGCCGCTGGTCGTCCGACTGGAAGGGACCAACGTGCAGGCCGGCAAGGACATCCTCGCCAATTCGGGTCTGGCGATCGTTCCGGCCAACGACCTGGGCGATGCCGCCAAGAAGATCGTCGCGGAAGTGCAGAAGGCGGCCTGATCGCCCTTTGCCTGCGACGAAGACGAGGGTCCGGACGGAAACGTCCGGGCCCTTTTTCGTTGGGGTCGCAAGGCGATTCGCGCTAGGGTCGCCGCCTGCCGCTACGGCCTCCCGGCGTTTCCATACCGGACTTGCGAAAACCACGCAGAACCGCCACAGAAACCCGCGATGCTACCGCGTAAGACGTTTTGAGAGGGAGTGCCCATGAAGGTGCTGGTGCCGGTCAAGCGTGTGCTTGATTACAATGTGAAGCCCCGCGTGAAGGCGGACGGGTCGGGTGTCGACCTGGCCAACGTCAAGATGAGCATGAATCCGTTCGACGAGATCGCGGTCGAGGAAGCGATCCGCCTGAAGGAAAAGGGCGTAGCAACCGAAATCGTCGTCGTTTCGATCGGCGAACAGAAGGCTCAGGACACGCTGCGCACTGCGCTGGCGATGGGTGCCGACCGCGCGATCCTGATCACCAGCGAGACAAAGGTCGAGCCACTGGGCGTTGCCAAGCTGCTGAAGGCGGTAGTTGACGAGGAACAGCCGCAGCTGGTGATCCTTGGCAAGCAGGCGATCGACGACGACAACAACCAGACCGGCCAGATGCTGGCCGCGCTGACCGGCTATGCACAGGGCACGTTCGCCAGCAAGGTCGAGGTCGCTGGCGACAAGGTCAACGTGACCCGCGAAGTCGATGGCGGGCTGGAGACGGTTGCGCTCACTTTGCCGGCGATCGTCACCACCGATCTCCGTCTCAACGAGCCGCGCTATGCGTCGCTGCCCAACATCATGAAGGCGAAGTCGAAGCCGCTCACCGCCAAGACCACGGCCGATTTTGGGGTGGATGTCTCCCCGCGCCTGACGACGGTCAAGGTCGAGGAACCGGCCAAGCGGCAGGCGGGCGTGAAGGTCGCCGATGTCGACGAACTGGTCGGCAAGCTCAAGACGCTGGGAGTGGTCGCATGAAGACGCTGGTTTGGGTCGAACATGACGGGCAGTCGGTCAAGGACGCGACCTTTGCCGCCGTCACCGCCGCCGCCAAGCTGGGCGAGGTCGAACTGCTGGTCGCGGGCCAGGGCGTCGATGGCGTAGCGCAGGCCGCTGCGCAGATCGCCGGCGTGGCCAAGGTGCTGGTCGCCGACGATGCGGCGTTCGCACATAATCTGGCCGAAAATGTCGCGCCGCTGGTCGTCGAACTGATGGGCAGCCACGACGCGTTCCTCGCCGCCGCGACCACGACGGCCAAAAACATCGCGCCGCGCGTAGCCGCGCTACTCGATGTCATGCAGATCAGCGAGATCCTGTCGGTCGAGGGGCCGGACAGCTTCACGCGGCCGATCTATGCCGGCAACGCGATCGCCACGGTCAAGACCAGCGATCCCAAGCTGGTGCTGACGGTGCGCGGCACCGCGTTCGACAAGGCGGAAGCGACCGGTGGATCGGCAGCGGTCGAGGCGGTGACGTCGACCGGCGACAAGGGCGTGTCGAGCTTCGTCGGCGCCGAGATCGCGGCATCGGAACGCCCCGAGCTGACCAGTGCGAAGATCATCGTGTCGGGTGGTCGCGCGCTGGGATCGGAAGAGCAGTTCCACGCGCTGATCGACCCGCTGGCCGACAAGCTGAACGCCGCGGTCGGCGCATCGCGCGCGGCGGTCGATGCCGGCTATGCGCCCAACGATTACCAAGTCGGGCAGACCGGCAAGATCGTCGCCCCGGAAGTCTATATCGCGGTCGGCATTTCCGGCGCGATCCAGCATCTGGCGGGGATGAAGGACAGCAAGGTCATCGTCGCGATCAACAAGGACGAGGATGCGCCGATCTTCCAGGTCGCCGATGTCGGGCTGGTCGGTGACCTGTTCACAGTGGTGCCGGACTTGACCGCCAAGCTTTGAGGCGCGCAGCGTAGCTGCGAGCCGGTGCGCAAGGGGCAAAGCCCCAGCGCACAAGGCGACGGCCGGCCAGCGTCGCCATAGCGACGACCGACGACGCGGGATTTACTCCCGCGTCGGCTCCCCGGCGAAACCTATGCGATCGCCGCTCCCGGCTTGACCCAGGGTCCCGCTTCTTTCCGACTGTCGGAACAGCCGCAACCACATCGGTCTGACCTGCGGTGATCAACGGGAGCGGTCCAATGCATTTCGGCGGAACGAGATGCCTTTGTTGCCAGTCGTCACGCAAGCGCGGTCCGTAGCCGCATAGGTCGTTCTGTCGTTACCGAGGCCTCTGCCTGCGAAGGGTGCGCGTTAGTGCCGATCGGCCCCAGCGTCATCCCAGCGAAGTATCTCTCGGTGGTGGCACGGAACTAGAGCCTCTTGAGGCTCCAGCCTTCACCGGGACAACCTCCAGATTGTAGCTGGATAGGTTCGCATAAACCTTCGAAACCGCTCCCAACTGGACCCCGACCTTCGCCGGATACGGTAACGGAAAGGTTCGGAAGCCCGCCTACTTCCCCGCCACCGGCAACGGCACCGCCGGATCGAGCGGGATCGCCACCCGCTTTGCGCGCTCCCGTTTCGACGGACCGCCTTTCACCCCGCGGAAAATGTCACCGACCAGCTTGCCGACATCCTTATATTCCCCCGGCTCTTCGCAGCAGCTGCCCGGATCGATCAGCTTGCCGACCGCACGGACGAGGAAGGTACCACCACCGAAGATGTCGACGCCGGTCGTACACCCTTGCGACAAGGTCGCACACGGGCTGACCGCCGCTGCCGCTGCCCCACTGCCATCGGCATAAGGGTTCGACGCGAGCGGCCGGTCGGGCGGGGTCCGCTCCGCTGGCAGGGGAATGCGCGGGTCGCGTGTGCCGGTGCCGCAGACGAGGATGTCGTCGTCCTGCGAATTGCGCCGTCGCGAGGCGCACGGGTCGACCAGGATCGAGATGCGCTCGGGCGGGGTCGCCGCCGCCGGGGTGGCCTGTCCGGCAAGCAACAGCAACATGGCGTACATCGGCACGTCTCCCATATCCTTCGCGCATGGCCCGATGCCAGCCGTAGCACTTGTCGCCACGCGTGACGACGCGGTAGCGTGCGGCCATGCTGCTGCCGCTCCTGCTCCTCGCCGCCCAGGCTCCTGCCCCCACCCCACAGGACCGTGCGCGCGCCGAACGCGTGCTGCAACGCGCGCCGATCATCGACGGGCATAACGACCTGCCTTGGGGCATCCGCGAGCATCATCATGCCGCAGTCGAATCGGTCGACCTGACCGCCGATACCAGCCGGATCGACCCGCCGCTTCAGACCGACCTGCCGCGACTGGCGCGGGGTCAGGTCGGCGGGCAATTCTGGTCGGTATGGATTCCGGCGACGACGACCGGTCCGGCGGCGGTGGAAACCACGATCGAGCAGATCGACATCGTCCGCCGGATGATCGCCGCCAATCCGACGCGGATGGCACTGGCGCGCGACGCCGCCGACATGGCCAAAATCGCGAAAAGCGGACGGATCGCTTCGTTGATCGGGGTCGAGGGCGGGCACCAGATCGACGGGCGGCTGTCGGTGCTGCGCCAATATTACAACCTCGGCGTGCGCTACATGACGCTGACCCATACCAAGAGCGTCGGCTGGGCCGATGCGTCGACCGATACCCCCCAGGCCAACGGGCTGACGGCGTTCGGACGGCAGGTGGTGCAGGAAATGAACCGGCTGGGGATGCTGATCGACGTGTCGCATGTGTCCGACGCGACGATGGCGGCGGCGCTGGCGGCGTCGAAGGCGCCGGTGATCGCGTCGCATTCCAACGCCCGCGCGCTGGCCGACCGGCCGCGCAACGTCCCCGACGACCTGCTGCGTGCAATCGGGGCGAAGGGCGGCGTGGTGATGGTCAACGCCTATCCCGCGTTCCTGTCGAGCGAGTGGAATGCATGGGACAATCGCCGGGGTGCGTTCGCCAAGGCGCAGGGGCTGCCGGGCAATCTCTATGGTGCACAGGCGCCGGCCGCGATGAAGGCATGGGACGCGGCCAACCCTGCGCCACGGGTGACGGCCGCGACGATGGCCGACCATGTCGAGCATATCGCGAAGCTCGCCGGGCGCGCTTCGGTCGGGATCGGCGGCGACTATGACGGCATTTCGGGCACCGGGCCGGAGGGCATGGGCGGGGTCGACGGCTATCCGCTGCTGTTCGCCGAACTGGCGCGGCGCGGGTGGAGCGATGCCGATCTGACGGCGCTCGCGCAGGGCAATGTGCTGCGCGTGCTGGGACAGGCCGAGGCGGTAGCGAAATCGATGGCAGGCCAGCGCCCGGTCGACGCTACCTATCCCTGACCGGCGCTAGTCGCAGCAACACCGCACCGAGCAGCGCCGACAGCAGTGATCCGGCCAGCACCCCGATCTTAACCTGATCGATCGCGGCGGCATCGTCGGCAAAGGCGAGGCCGCCGATGAACAGGCTCATGGTGAAGCCGATGCCCGCCAGCGCGGCGACGCCCCAGAGTTGCATCCAGTTCGCGTCGCCCGGACGGCAGGACAGCTCACTGCGCACCGCCAGCCAGATCGCGCCGAGTACGCCGATCTGCTTGCCGGCGAACAGCCCGACCGCGACTGCCAGCGGCAGCGGCGCCCACAGGATCGACAGCGGCACGCCGGTGATGGCGACCCCGGCGTTGACGAAACCGAACAGCGGCACGACGCCGAACGCGACCCAGGGATGGATCGCATGCTCCAGCCGGTGGAGCGGCGAATCGACCGCCTCGGGCGCGCCGGGGGTCGGCTTCACCGGGATCGCCATCGCCACAGCGACGCCCGCGACGGTCGCATGGATGCCCGACAGAAACACGAAATACCATAGCGGCACGGCGAGGATCAGATAGGGCGCCAACCGTATCACGCCGCTGCGATTGAGCGCGACGAGCATCGCCAGCACCATCGCGGCCCCCGCCAACGCGGGAAGGTTCAGGTCGCTGGTATAGCCAAGCGCGATGATCGCTACTGCGCCCATGTCATCGACGATCGCCAGCGTGGTGAGGAACAGCTTCAACGCCGCCGGCACCCGCTTGCCCAGCAGCGCCATGACGCCCACGGCAAAGGCGATGTCGGTCGCCGCGGGGATCGCCCAGCCACGCGCGATCCCGGGCGTCGCTCGCGCGACCAGGAGGTAGAGTATCGCCGGCATCGCCATCCCGGCGAAGGCCGCGATCACCGGCAGCCGGCGCTGCTCCCATGTCGCCAGCCGCCCGTCGACCAGCTCGCGCTTGATCTCCAGTCCGACCAACAGGAAGAACAACGCCATCGCCGCGTCGTTGACCCACAGGTGCAGCGTCATTGCCCCGTGGCGTTCACTGAGGACCGGTCCCGTCACGATATGCAGCGCGTGGAAATAGGTCGTGGCGGTGCCCGGCAAGTTGGCAAGCAGCAATGCGGCGGCCGACGCCAGCATCAGGACGATACCGCCCGAAGCCTCGCCGTGGAGGAAGGTGCGGAGCATGGAGCGAGGGCGGGTCATGGCCCCGCCTACCAGCTCCCCCCCGGCAGGGGGAGGGGGACGTAGCGGCGATCAGCGACCTGCCGGGGGCAGGTCGCAGCCGCGAAGTTGGCTTGCGAAGCAAGCCGGGAGCGAGGCTGGTGGAGGGGGCTATCCTCCCCACCGCCGTTGCGTTGTGCGGCCCCCCCCTCCACCATGCTGCGCATGGTCCCCCTCCCCGTGCCGGGGAGGATTTAGGGCTTAGTCGCGCAGCAGATCGTTGATGCTGGTCTTCGAGCGGGTCTGGGCGTCGACGCGCTTGACGATCACCGCGCAGTACAGCGCGGGCTTGCCGTCGCCACCACCAATCGATCCGGGCACGACGACCGCATAGGGCGGCACTTCGCCACGGAAGACTTCGCCGGTCGCGCGGTCGATAATCTTGGTCGAGGCACCCAGATACACGCCCATCGAAAGGACGGCGCCCTCGCCGACTCGCACGCCTTCGGCAACTTCTGCACGCGCGCCGATGAAGGCGCCGTCGCCGATGATGACCGGATCGGCCTGGAGCGGTTCGAGCACGCCGCCGATGCCGGCGCCGCCCGAAAGGTGGACGTTCCGGCCGATCTGCGCGCAGCTGCCGACCGTCGCCCAGGTGTCGACCATCGTGCCTTCACCGACATAGGCGCCGATGTTGACGAAGCTCGGCATCAGGATCGCGCCCTTGCCGACAAAGGCGCCACGGCGGACGATGCTGCCCGGCACCGCGCGGAAGCCGGCCTCGCGGAAGCGGTGTTCGCCCCAGCCGGTGAACTTGCTCGGCACCTTGTCGAACCAGTTGGTGCCGCCGGGGCCATCCATGACCTGATTGTCGTTCAGGCGGAACGACAGCAGCACCGCCTTTTTCAGCCACTGGTTGACCTGCCAGCCGTCACCGACCGGTTCGGCCACCCGCGCCTCGCCCGAATCGAGCAGTGCCAGCGCGGCGTCGACCGCCTCGCGGACCTCGCCCTGCGTGTGGACGGTCAGGTCGGCACGGTTGTCCCAGGCAGCGTCGATCTGGGCGGCAAGGTCGGTCATGATTCCTCCACGAAGCGTAGCCACGCGACGATATCGTGCGTGGTGTAATCGATATGGTCGCGCGGCACGGGCGGCCCCTGTTCGGATCCGTTGTCGACCCAGACGGTGGTCATCCCCACCGCTTTCGCAGGCACGAGGTTGCGCGCCATATCCTCGGCGAACAGCGCGGTCGTCGGCTCGATTTCCCACGCCTCGCACAGCCCGGCATAGGCGCTGACATGCGGCTTGGGACGATAGGCGGTGGCATGGATGTCGTGGATGCCGGCGAAGCTGTCCGACAGGTCCAGCCGCTCCAGCACGCGCGTGGCATAGGGCACGTCGCCATTGGTGAAGACCAGCTTGCGCCCGGGCAGTCCGGCGAGCAGCCGCGGCAGATCGGGATCGGGCACCAACGGCGACAGGTCGATATCATGTACGAAATCGAGGAAATGGTGCGGATCGACCGCCTGTTCGGCCATCAACCCCGACAGCGACGTGCCGTGATTGTGGAAATGCATCTTCTGCACCCGATGCGCCTCGTCGATGTCGCAGTCGAGCAGGGTGCAGATATATTGCCCCATCCGCGCCTCGATCTCGGCGAACAGGTTGGACGACGCCGGGTAGAGCGTGTTGTCCAGATCGAAGATCCAGTCGCGGACATGGGATAGCGCGGGCAGCATCGGGTGCGGGCTGTAGGCGGTGCGCCGGACGGGAGCAAGGTCCTCCCCGGTACGGGAAGGTGGCAGCACGCAGCGTTGACGGAGGGGGGTGGCGATACAACGCAACCGTTGTGGATGCCGACACCCCCCTCCACCATGCTGCGCATGGTCCCCTCCCCGTGCCAGGGAGGATTTTACGCGGCCTCCGTCCCTTCGATCCAGCCGCCGCCAAGCACGCGGTCGCCGGCGTAGAGCACCGCCGCCTGTCCCGGCGCGACGCCATATTCGGGGGCGTCGAACAGCAGTTGTTCGCCCGCCAGCCGCGCGGGCACCGGCTTGGCCATCGATCGCACCTTGGCGGTCAGCGGGCCGACATGATCGCCACCGATCCAGTTGATGTCCGACAGCCGCGCCGCGCCGACCGCCAGCGCGCTGCGGGGCCCCACCACCAGCCGCTTCGTCGCCGGTTCCAGCCGCACGACATAGAGCGGTTCTGAAAGGCCGCCGATCTCCAGCCCGCGGCGCTGCCCGACGGTATAGCCGACCAGCCCGCCATGCCGCCCCAATACCCGCCCTTCGAGGTCGACGATCTCGCCACCTTCCTTCGCCTCGGGGCGCAGCTTGCGGACCAGACCGGCATAATCGCCGTCGGGGACGAAGCAGATGTCCTGGCTGTCGGGCTTGCCCGCGACGCCGAGGCCGAGTTCGCCGGCAATCTCGCGTACCCGCGCCTTGGGCATGGCGCCGAGCGGAAAGCGCAGGAAATCGAGCTGGTCCTGGGTGGTCGCGAACAGGAAATAGCTCTGGTCGCGCGCCGGATCAACCGCGCGGTGCAGCTCGGCGCCGTTCGGGCCCATCACCCGACGGATATAATGGCCGGTCGCGAGGCAGTCGGCGCCGAGGTCGCGCGCCAGCGCGAAGAGATCGGTGAATTTGGGGCCCATGTTGCACTTTACGCACGGGATCGGCGTGCGCCCGGCCAGATAGGCATCGGCGAAATCGTCGATCACCGTTTCGCGGAAGCTGCTTTCGTGGTCGAACACGTAATGCGCGATGCCGAGGCGATCGCACACCGCGCGGGCATCGCGAATGTCGCGCCCGGCACAGCAGGATCCCGCGCGCCCCACAGCAGTACCATGGTCGTAGAGCTGCAGCGTGACGCCGATCGTCTCCGCCCCCGTCGCATGGGCAAGCGCCGCCACCACCGAACTGTCGACCCCGCCCGACATCGCCACGACGATGCGACGCGCGGAAACGGGGGAATCGAGCTGGAAATCACCAAGGTCCATGGTGTGCCAGATAGGCGTTTTGCGGGTCGGTTGCAAAAATACGCCACCATTTACCGGACCTTCAACACTCTCCTCCATACCCGACCCACGACATCCACCTGGAAAGACGCCTTGGACCTGAGTTTCGCCCGTTTCGATCGTGGCACCACGATCACCCCCCTGCCGACGGAGCTGGCCGTGTTGCTGGCTGCGGCGACCGGGCGGCAGGCGGCGACGCCGACGGCGCGACTGCAGACCCGGCTGGTTTGGAAACGCGCTCCGGTGTCGTTGCTGAACCCGACCGACGGGGCGTTCAACGGGTGGACGGCGGCACTCCTGCGGGCGTGCATCGTGCCGGAATACCGGTCCACCGCGAACCCTTGGTGGGAGGCCGACGAATGAAGACCATGTTTACCTAGCCGTTTTAGCCGATGTTCAACCGCGTTCGCGTATGACCGCGCAAGAAGGTTTGAGGGGCAGCAAGCCCCGGCTCGAGGTCCAGTATGATTGAGAACCAGAAGATCCGTCCGGCAAAGGTGATCGGCCCCTTGGGGGAACCGCTCACGATCGATTCGCTGCCGCCGCCCGACACGACCCGCTGGGTCGTGCGGCGCAAGGCGGAGGTCGTCGCGGCGGTCAATGGCGGTCTGCTGAGCGTCGACGACGTGTGCATGCGCTACAATCTGTCGGCGGAGGAATTCGCCGGGTGGCAGCGCGCGGTCGATCGGTCGGGCATGCCGGGCCTGCGCGTTACCCGCATTCAGCACTACAAGTCGTTGTACGAACGCCAGCAACGCAAATATTGATCGATCAACTTAAAACGGAGGCGGAACAAGCCAGTCCCTAAAGAGTCTTTCCCTCAGTACGCCCGGTGCGAAATTGCCGGGTTGCAGACAGCAAATGGAGGGACGTCACATGGGTATCATCATCTGGCTGGTCGTGGGCGGTGTCGTGGGCTGGCTGGCCAGCATCATCATGCGGACCGATGCGCAGCAGGGCATTATCCTGAACGTCGTCGTCGGCATTGTCGGCGCGGTCATCGCAGGCTTCGTGACCGGTGCGAACATCAATAACGGCATCACCGTGATGAGCTTCCTGTATTCGCTGCTGGGCGCCGTCGTCCTGCTGGCGATCGTGAACCTCGTGCGTCGTGGTTCGGTGCGTTAAGCCACCGCTGCCACTATCGTGCATGACGGGCCGTCCCTGCCGGGGCGGCCCGTTTGCGTTTCAGCCGCCGGTCAGTTCGGACAGGTCGGCGCACATCACCACCCGCACACCATCCGGGTCGTAGCGAATGTCGCTGTCACCGATACCGGCAAGGCCGAGGCGCAGCAGCTTCGATCCGAAACCGCGGCGCGACGGCATCACCACCGGCGGTCCGCCCTGTTCGCACCATGTCATTTCGATCCGCCCGGCGGCAACGTTCCATGCCAGCGCGATGCGACCATCGGCATTCGATAGCGCGCCATATTTGACCGCATTAGTGCCCAGTTCGTGCAGGATCAGCGCTAATGCCAGCGCCGCGCGTGCACCGAGCGCCACGTCGGGGCCGCTCAACGCCAGCCGATCGTCACAGCCGAACACCCCCAGCACCTGCCCGATCGTCGTACGCATGTCGGCGCCGACCCAGTTGCGTTCGACCAGCACGTCGTGCGCGACGCCCAGCGCCTGCAGCCGGCGCTCGAACGATTCCAACGGGGTGCGGTCGACCGATCCACGCAATGTCTGCGACGCGATCGCCTGTACCATCGACAGCGTGTTCTTCAGCCGGTGCGCCAGTTCCTGGATCAGCAGCGTCTGGCGCGTTTCCGATTCGACCTGCGCCATGCCGACCTCGACCCGGTCGGCGACCTTGCGCAGGAATACGATGTCCTCGCCGGTCCAGCGCCGTGGCTCGGACGCCTGCACGACGAACGCCGAAATGCTGCGGCCGTCGCGGCGGACCGGCACGATAACGAACGCGGCGATGCCGCGCCCGACCAGCGCAGCCGCCTGTGCCACGGTGCGCGGATCGCTGCCGACATCGTCGACCACGACCGCCTCGCCCTGCGCGATCGACGCGGTGACCTCGCCATAGTCGGCGAAGCGGTGGCCGCCGCTGATCGAAGCGCGCTCGGCCGCGGTCCAGTCGCGTTCGATCTCGACCGCGGACACGGTCGCGTCGATCCGGCCGAATCCGGCACAATCGACGTCGAGCGTCTGGCCCGCCAGCGTCGATGCGATGCGCGCGACGTCGGCAACGCTGTGACAGTCGCGCAGCATGTCGCCCAGTTCGATCAGCGCCGCCTGCCGCCGCGCCGCCGCGCGTTCGTCGGTGACGTCGCGCAGGATCGCCCCGAACCGGTCGCCGTCGATCCGGAAGCAATGGCCGCGGAACCAGCGGCGCAGGCGGGGGACGTGGTGCAGGAAACCGATCGCCTCGCCATCGACCAGCATCGCTCCCAACTGGTCCGCCCAATGCGCGGGTGCGGCGGGATCGAGTTGCCGTCCGGTCGCCGCCAGCATCGTCGCGCGATCGAACCCCGACAGCGCGAACCATGCAGGATTGGCATCGACGAAGCGCCAGTCGATGACGCGGCCATCGGCATCGCGAATCGCCTCCCCCAGCGCGAAGCCGTCGCTGATATTCTCGAACAATCGCTGCCAGCGCTGCTCGTTGCCGCTCAGCGCCGCCTCCGCCGCCGCCATCCGGTCCAGCGTCGCGTCACGTTCGGCCAGCAGATGGCGCAGTTCCAGCGTCGCCGCCGCCTGTCGTGCAAGGCTGCCCAGCATGTCGCGCTGCGTCGCGCTCAGCCCTTCGGGCCGGGCAACGGTATCGATGACGCACAACGTGCCGACGGTGACGCCGCCGGCCAAGCGCAGCGGGACGCCCGCATAGAAGCGGACCTGCGGCCCTCCCGCGACGATGCCGCTGTCGCGCGTCCGCGGATCGAGCGACAGGTCGGGAATGACGAGGATGTCGGCGTCGCTCGCCAGTACGTGGGTGCAGATCGCATCGTCGAGCGAGGTACCGCACAGGTCGGTCCCGACCTGTGCCATGAACCATTGCCGGTCCCGGGCGATGACGGTGACCAATGCGACCGGGGCAGCGCAGATCTGTGCGGCAAGGCGGGCAAGGTCGCCCTGCGCGCCGTCGCCGATCGCCTCGATCAGCCGATAGTCACGAATGGCCGCCAGGCGCCGGTCCGATCCGTCGGTATCGATCATCGCCCCCATCACCTGCCCCTATGGCCGCGATCGGGATAGCGATTACTGCCGAACGGCACAAGGGCCGCGCCAGATTGGCACGGCCCTTGCAGAACTTACGGTCGATTTACCACGACGACGTCAGGCCGATTCGGCCGCCTTGCTGCGTGCGGCGAAACTCTTGCGCAGCTTTTGCAGCTTAGGCGGGATGACCGCCATGCAATAGGGGTTCCGTTGCCCCTCACCGTCCCAATATTCCTGATGATAGTCTTCGGCCGGATACCAGGTGGAAAGCGGTTCGATGGTGGTCACGATCTTGCCGCGCCCCTCGCCCGCGCGCTCGATCCCGGCACGCGCCGCGGCCTCCTGGCCCGCGTCGTGGGGGAAGATCGCCGAGCGATACTGGGTGCCGACGTCGTTGCCCTGGCGGTTCAGCTGCGTCGGGTCATGCGTCGCGAAAAAGATGTCGAGCATGTCGTCATAGCCGATGACGGCAGGGTCGTAGGTGATGCGGATCGCCTCGGCATGGCCGGTGTCGCCGCCGCAGACCTGCTTGTAGGTCGGATGCTCGACGCTGCCGCCGATATAGCCGCTTTCGACCTGTTCGACGCCGATCACGTCGCGAAACACCGCTTCGGTGCACCAGAAACATCCGCCAGCGAAGGTCGCCTGTTCGGTAGCCATTGCGTAATCTCCTTTGGTGAAAGAGATAGGCGCGCGAGACAGCGGTGCAATCGGGGGTACGGTAATGGGCAAGGTTCTGGTCACGGGCGGCGCGGGCTATATCGGCAGCCATGCGGTGCTGGCGCTGCTCGATGCGGGCCATGACGTCGTCGTCGTCGACAACCTCGTCACCGGGTTCGACTGGGCGGTCGACCGCCGTGCGGCGCTGGTCGTCGCCGATATCAGCGACGACGTGGCGATGCGGGCGGCGATCGCCGAGCACGACGTGCACGCCATCCTGCATTTCGCCGGATCGGTGGTGGTGCCCGAATCGGTCGAGAACCCGCTCAAATACTACCGAAACAACACCGCCGCATCGCGCAGCCTGATCGAAAGCGCGGTGGCCGGCGGAGTGAAGCACTTCATCTTCTCCTCGACCGCCGCGACCTATGGCATTCCGGAAGTGGTGCCGGTGCGCGAGGATTCGCCAAAACAGCCGATCAATCCCTACGGCATGTCGAAGCTGATGACCGAGATCATGCTGGCCGACGTCGCTGCGGTGCATCCGATCAACTACGCCGCGCTGCGCTATTTCAACGTCGCGGGGGCCGATCCGCAGGGCCGCAGCGGCCAGTCGACGGCGGGCGCCACCCACCTGATCAAGGTCGCGGTCGAGGCGGCGACAGGCAAGCGCGGCCATGTCGGCGTCTATGGCACCGACTTCGCCACGCCCGACGGCACCGGGGTGCGCGACTATATCCATGTCAGCGACCTCGCCGACGCCCATGTCCATGCGCTCGACCTGCTGATGGCCGATCCAACCAGCAACCACACGATGAACGCCGGCTATGGCCGCGGCTATTCGGTGCTGGAAGTACTCGACGCGGTCGACCGGGTGACCAACCACACCATCGAGCGCAAGCTGGAAGGGCGTCGTGCCGGCGATCCGGACGCGCTGGTCGCCGACAACAGCACGATCCTGTCGAAGCTGCCCTGGCGGCCGCAGCATGCCGATCTCGACAAGATTGTCCGCGATGCGCTGGGATGGGAGCGTAAGCTGGCGGAGCGGAACGGGGGGTGATTCGCTCTACCTAAATCGTCGCCCGGCGAAAGCTGGGGCCTCTTGCGGTTCCTGCCCCGCGCGATAACCGGGAGATCCCAGCCTGCGCTGGGATGACGTCCGTGGCATCCGAATGACGCGCCAGCCCTACCGGTCCGGCAGCACCTGGTCGGCGACGCCCCACCTGGCCAACAACCGGCTGTCGGCACGTTTCACCAGCTCCGCGGAGTCGCGGATCGTCCAGCGGGCCGGACTGTCGATATCGTCCAGCTCGCGCCACGCCACCGGCGCGGCGACCGGCGCGCCCGCCCGTGCCCGCGCCGAATAGGGCAGGACGGCGGTGCTGCCACGCTGGTTGCGCAGCCAGTCGATGAAGATGCGGCCCTTGCGCTTCGCCTTCGCCATCGTCGCTGTGAAGCGGTCGGGTTCGGCCTGCGCCAGCGCGCGCGAAAAGCGGTCGGCGAAGTCCTTGACCGCCGGCCACCGGGCTTGCGAGGTCAGCGGTACGACGACATGCACCCCCTTGCCGCCCGACAGCATCGCGAAGCTGGCGAGGCCGAGATCGCCCAGATGCCGGTGGAGGTCATGCGCCGCGCGCTTCACATCGGCAAAATCCAGTCCTTCGTCGGGATCGAGATCGAACACCATCCGGTCGGGCCGCTCGACATCGCCGACCCCCGCACCCCAGCCGTGGAACTCGATCGTCCCCATCTGGACGCAGGCGAGCAGCCCTTCGGCATCCTGCACATAGAGATAGGGTTCGCGCCCGCCGTCCTTTTCCTCGATGGCTACCGACTGAACCGCATCGCCGAAGCTGCCCGCGTCATGTTTTTGGAAGAAACACGCCTTGGCCCGGCCCTGCGGACAGCGCACCAGACTGATCGGCCGGTTCGCCGCCCAGGGCAGCAGCAACGGCGCGACCGTTTCGACATAGGCGGCAAGGTCGCCCTTGGTCAGCCGGTCGCCGGGAAAGATCACCCGGTCGGGGTTGGTGATGCGCGCCTTGGGCTCGCGCCCCAGTGCGGCCGGCATTTCGCGCACCACCTCCTTCGCCGCCTTGTCACCGCGTAGGCCGATGAAGCTCGCATGGCGGACGATGTTGTCGGCGGTGAATTCGGCAAAGGCGACCTCGGCGACCAGCCTGGGCGTGACGAACCGCGCGCCGCGCCGGACGGCGGCGGGCAGGTCGAGCGGCGGCGTCTTGCGCGCTAGTGGTGCCAGCGCGTCGCGCACCTGCATCAGCGTCGCGGCGTCGAAGCCGGTGCCGACCCGCCCGGCATAGGTCAGGCCCTCCTCGCCCTGCACCGCCAGCAACAGCGACTTGAACGGCCGCCCGCGCGCTTCGCTCGGGCTCCAGCCGACGATCACGAACTCCTGCCGATGGGTGCATTTGACCTTCACCCACGCCTTCGACCGCGTGCCGCGATAGGGGGCGTCGGCCTGTTTCGACACGATCCCCTCATAGCCTTCGCGGCACATCGCCGCGAACAGTTGCTCGCCCGATCCGGTGACATGGTCGGAATAGGCAAGGCGCGGATCGGCATCGGCGAGGATGGCGCGCAGCCGTTCCTTGCGCTGCACCAGCGGTTCGGCACGGCGATCACCTTCACCGTCATGGAGCAGGTCGAACAGGAAGCAGCGCATGTCGCCGCCCTCCTTGATCGCCGCCTGCAACGTCGAGAAATCGGGCTTGCCGTCGTGCAGCGCCACGACCTCGCCATCGAGCAGCAAGCCGGGCGGCAGCGATGCCGCCGCTTCGGCAATGCCGGGAAATTTGTCGGTCCAGTCGAGTCCGGTGCGGGTGTAGATGCGCGGCCCGTCGCCACCCGTCGCGATCAGGATGCGATAGCCGTCATATTTGACCTCGTGCAGCCAGTTACCACCCGCCGGCACGCTGTCGACCAACGTCGCCAGTTGCGGTTCGGCGAAGGCGGGGCGAGCAACCTTCGTCTTCGTCCGCTTCTTCGTTTTCACCGGCGGCTTGTCGGCGGCGATCTCCTCCATCGTCCGGCCGGTCTTGACGCTGGTCAGCAGCGTCGCGGTAAGCGTGTCGGTGCCGCCCGCCTCCCCGTCCGCGACCTTGCGCAACAGCCAGTTCTCGCGCTTCTCGTTGCCGCGCGGTTTCAGACGGACCAGCAGCCACTCGCCGCGCATCCGCTGCCCGGCGAGGACGAAGTGCAAATGGCCCTTGTCCAGGTCCTTGGCCGACTTGCCCTTGATCGGCGACCACGTCCCCTCGTCCCACAGCATCACCGTGCCGCCGCCATATTCGCCCGCCGGGATCACCCCTTCGAACGTCGCATAGGACAGCGGATGATCCTCGGTCCGCACCGACAACCGCTTCTGGTCGGGGTCGAGGCTGGGGCCACGCGTTACCGCCCAGCTTTTGAGCACGCCGTCGATTTCCAGCCGGAAGTCGTAATGCAGCCGCGTCGCGTCGTGCTTCTGCACAATAAAGCGATTGCCGTTGCCCTTCGCCAGCGTGCCGGCCGGTTCGGCGGTGCGCGCGAAATCGCGCTTGGCATTGTAGGTCGCCAGTGGATCGGGCTTGCGCGCCATGTCAGGCCCGCTTGCGCGTCGTAGTGGTCTTTTTCGCCGGCGCACGTTTCCTGGGCGCCGCCTTTTTCGCGGGCGCCTTGGCTGCCCCGCCCTTTTCGAGCGATTTCTTGAGGGCGGCCATCAGGTCGACGACATTGCCGCCGCTCGGGCGTTCGTCGCCTTCCGTATCGACGATCTTGCGCCCCTTGGCCTTCACCTTGCGCTCGACCAGGTCCTTCAGCGCATCGACATAGCGGTCGTGAAACTCCTGCGGATCGAACTTCGCCGTCTTCTTGGCGATCAGTGTTTCCGCCAGGTCGAGCAGATCCTCGTCGGGCTTGGCATCGGGGATGTCGCGGAAATAGCCCTGTGCGCGGTTGACCTCATCGGCATAGCGCAACGTTTCCAGCACCAGCCCGCGCCCGCAGGGTTTGAGGCTGACGACATATTCGCGCCCGCGCAGCGCCAGCTGCCCCAGGCCGACCTTCTTCGTCCGCTTCAACGCCTCGCGCAGGACGATGAACGCCTCTTCGGCGAGGTCGTCGGCGGGCACGACGAAATAGGGTTTCTCGTAATAGATCACGTCGATCTCGTGCGCGTCGACGAACTGGGTCAGCTCCAGCGTCTTCTTCGATTCCAGCTTGACCGCGTCGATCTCCTCCTGGTCGAGCAGGACGTATTCGCCCTTTTCGATCTGGTAGCCCTTCATGATCTCGTCGGGATCGACGGGTCCGATCCCGGTCACCGACTTTTCGTAATGGATCGGCTTGCCGCTGGGTTCGTGGATCTGGCGAAAGCTGATGCTCGCGCCCGATTTGGTCGCGCTATAGATTTCGACCGGTATCGATACGAGGGCGAGGCGGATCTGCCCCTGCCAATATGCCCGTGCCGCCATGCCACCACCCCCGAAATCGTTGCTCAACCGATTCAATTCGCAGGGGAAAGAGTCGTTCCGATCCGGGCATGGCCGGCGGGGTGAAATCCGCCACAAAAGGGCGTATGGCGACGCGATGACCGATCCTTTTGCCCTGTTCGATCAATGGTACGCCGAGGCGAAGGCCAGCGAGCCGAACGATCCCAATGCGATGGCGCTCGCCACCGCCGATGCCGATGGCCGGCCGTCGGTGCGGATGGTGCTGCTGAAGGGGCACGGCCCCGATGGCTTCGTGTTCTACACCAATCGCGAGGGGCGCAAGGCGGCCGATCTTTCCGCCAATCCGAACGCGGCGCTGCTGTTCCACTGGAAATCGCTGCGTCGGCAGATCCGGATCGAGGGGCCGGTAACGCTCGCCACCGATGCCGAATCCGACGGCTATTTCGCGTCGCGCAGCCGTGATTCGCAGCTCGGCGCATGGGCATCGGACCAGTCGCGTCCGCTCGATTCGCGCGACACGTTCGAGGCGCGCTTCGCCGAGGTGCAGGCGCGGTTCGAGGGACAGGACGTGCCCCGCCCGCCCTTCTGGGGCGGTTATCGCGTGACGCCAAAGACCATCGAGTTCTGGCAGGACCGCGCGCACCGGCTGCACGAACGGCGCGTCTTCACCGCGGCCGACGGGGGTTGGTCCGAAGGGTTGCTGTTCCCATGACGGAAACCGAACGCAAGCGGGTAATCCCGCTCGCCACCCGCGCCGCCATCGCGTCGGTGACGATGGCGCTGTTCCTGCTGGGACTGAAGGGCTTCGCGGCGTGGCATACCGGGTCGGTGGCGATGCTCGGCAGTTTGGCCGACACCGCGCTCGACCTGCTCGCCAGCCTTGTGACGCTGTACGGGGTGCGCCTTGCGGCGACGCCGGCCGATCACGACCACCGTTTCGGGCATGGCAAGGCGGAGGCGCTGGCGGCGTTGTTTCAGGTTATGCTCATCACCGCATCGGCGGCGGGCATCGCGTGGCGCGCGATCGCCGCCTTCGGTGCGCCGGGCGAGACGCAGGATGTCGAGTTCGGCATCGGCGTGTCGGTGATTGCGATCCTCGCCACCTTCGCGCTGCTGGCCTATCAGAAGTCGATCATCGACCGCACCGGATCGGTCGCGATCCGGGCGGACAACGTCCATTATCAAAGCGATCTGCTGCTCAACCTTGCCGTCATCGTCGCGATGGTGCTCGACCAGATGTTCGGGGTGAGGGGTGCCGATCCGGTGATGGGCATATTGATCGCGCTGTGGCTCGGCTGGGGCGCGTTCCAGGCGTCGAGCCAGGCGATCGACCAGCTGATGGACAAGGAATGGCCCGAGGACGAACGGCGCGCCTTCCTCGACGTCGCCGCCCGGCAGGACGGGTTGCGCGGCATCCACGACTTTCGCACCCGCCGTTCGGGCAGCCACGATTTCGCGCAATTCCATATGGAGGTCGCGCGCGACATGACCGTCGCCGAGGCGCATGACGTGGTCGAAGGCGTCGAGCGCGCGTTGCGCCAGGCCTTCCCGAAGGTCGAGGTACTGATTCACCTCGATCCGGAAGGGCATGTCGATACCGACAATCCGCTGGTCGAGGCGGACGTCACGCCGCACTGGTTCGGCAAGCGCGTGGGAAGTTACTGATGCCGATGCCGTTCACCGTCGTCGATGCGTTCGCCGACCAGCCGTTTGCGGGCAATCCTGCGGCGGTGATGGTGCTGGGCGAATGGCCCGACGACGCGCTGCTCCAGTCGATCGCGCTGGAGCATAACCTGTCGGAAACCGCGTTCGTCGTGCCTGCTTCTGGTGAAGCGGATTACGAACTGCGCTGGTTCACACCGACGGTCGAGATCGCGATGTGCGGCCACGCCACGCTGGCGAGCAGCCATGTGCTGATGGGGGAGCGACAGGAAGTCCGCTTCGCGACGCGTAAGGCGGGAGTGATGGTCGTCGCGCGCGATGGCGATGGCTATACGCTCGACCTGCCGGTGACGCGGGTCGCGCCGGCCGCGGACGCGGCGCTGCTGGCGGCGCTGGGCGTCGAGGGCGAGGTGTTCGCCAGCGTCTCCGGTGCGCAGCAGACCAGCATCATCCTGGTGGCGGACGCGGCGACGGTGCGCGGCTGCACGCCCGACATGGCGGCGCTAGCGGCATGCGAGGTGATGGCGATCGTCACCGCGCCGGGCGATGTCGCCGATGTGGTCAGCCGGGTGTTCGTGCCGGCGTGGGGGGTGGACGAGGACCCGGTGACGGGATCGGCGCATGCCGCGCTGGCGCCCTTCTGGGCAGACCGTTTGGGTCGGGAGCGCTTCACCGCGTTTCAGGCGAGTGCGCGCGGGGGGCACCTGACGTGTACGCTCAGCGGTGAGCGTGCGGTGCTGGGCGGGCAGTGCGTGACGGTGATGCGGGGCGAGTTGCTGGTCTGATCGCAGCTGTTTGCGAGGACGCGAAGAAGCAGGAATTGGCTCGCGCAGAGACGCGGAGGCGCAGAGAGGTTGCGCATCCGGGCAACGCCCGCGATCGGAAGAGGTGACGCTAGGTCGTCACGGGAGATTTGGCCGCATACGCGGTAAGGGCGCGTCGAACGCGCCACCTCTGCGCCTCTGCGCGAGATCCACTCTTTTACCTGCTCCGCGCCTCCGCGCCTTCGGGTGAACCAACTTCTTCCTTCCCCTCCCGAAGCAGCACTTCGGTAGCAATCCGCAACCGGGCACCCATCTATCGGGAATGACCCGCTATTCGATGCTCGACCTCGTCCCCGTCCGTCAGGGGGGTACTTCCGGCGAAGCGCTGGCTGCCGCAGCCGACCTTGCCGCCCATGCCGAGGCGGAGGGCTATCACCGTTACTGGGTGGCCGAACATCACGGCATGCCCGGCATCGCCAGCGCGGCGACGGCGGTGGTGATCGGCCACATCGCCGCCGCGACGAAGGCGATCCGTGTCGGCGCGGGCGGCATCATGCTGCCCAACCATGCGCCGCTGACGATCGCCGAACAGTTCGGCACGCTCGATGCGCTGTATCCCGGCCGCATCGACCTGGGCCTCGGCCGGGCACCGGGATCGGACCAGATCGTCGCACGCGCGCTGCGCCGGACGCTGGAGACCGATCCCAACGCCTTCCCGCAGGACGTCGTCGAACTGCAGAGCTATTTTGCCGATGACGGCCGCACCGGCATCCGCGCGGTGCCCGGCGCCGGGGCGAAGGTCGATCTGTGGCTGCTCGGATCGTCGCTGTTCGGGGCGCAGTTGGCGGCGATGCTGGGCCTGCCCTATGCCTTCGCCTCGCACTTCGCGCCGGCCGCGCTCGATCAGGCGCTGGAGGCGTATCGTCGTAACTTCCGGCCGTCGGGGGTGCTCGACAAACCCTATGCGGCGGCGGCGTTCAACGTGCTGGCGGCGGACAGCGACGAGGAAGCCCGGCTGCTCGCCAGTTCGACAGAGCAGATGTTCGTCGCGATCCGCACCGGCCAGCCGATCGAGCTGCCGCCGCCCGTCCCCGGCTATCGCGACAGCATCGGCGCGCAGGGGAATGCGATCCTCGATCATGTGCTCGAATGCTCCGCGATCGGTGGGCCGGAGACGGTGCGTGCCGGGCTGGCAAAGTTCATCGAGCGGACGCAGGTCGACGAGGTGATCGTGACGGGTGCGATGTTCGATCCGGTGGCGCGCAAGCGCAGCGTGTCGATCGCGGCGGAGGCGATGCGGGGATTATAGGGTCGCGCCTTCCCGCCCATTCCCCGCCCCCGTTTGCTTCGAGCCTGTCGAGAACCGAAGTCGAGAAGGGGTTGCGTCGAACTACCCGTTCTCGACGGACGCTTCTCGACAAGCTCGAAGCTGCTCGAACCGAACGGTTGGGGGAGGAACCGAACCTTTCAGGCACGAGGCGGGGTCAGGCCGCGGGCAACCGCAACCGGACCATCAGCCCGCCCAGATCCTCGCTCTCCTCCAGCGAGGCGGTGCCCTCGTAGATTTCCGCCACGTCGCGCACGATCGCGAGCCCCAACCCGGTCCCCGGCTTGCCCGAATCCAGCCGGACGCCGCGATCGAAGATGCGTAGACGGTCGGTCTCCGGAATGCCCTGGCCATCGTCCTCGACCAGCAGTTCGACGAAGCCCGCATCGGCGCGTGCGGTCACGAATACGCTGCCGCCGCCATATTTGGCGGCGTTTTCGACGAGGTTGCCGAGAATTTCGTCGAGGTCCTGCCGTTCGATCCGCGCGATCAGGTCCTTCTGCCCATCCACGTCGATGCGGACATTGGGATAGAGCCGCGCGACCGCGCGCTCGACCGCTTCGACCGAGCCCCACACTTCGGCGCGGCTGTGCGCCGATCCGCGGCGGCCGACGGCGCGGGCGCGGGCGAGGTGGTGGTCGACCTGCCGCCGCATCGTCCGCGCCTCGCGGATCACCGTGTCGGCCAGATCGTCCTGCCCGGCGGCCGAAGCGTTCATAATGACGGTCAGCGGGGTCTTGAGCGCATGGGCGAGGTTGCCGGCATGGCGCCGCGCCTCCTCCGCCTGCCGGTCGTTATGTTCGACGAGCGCGTTCAGTTCCTCGACCAGCGGTGCGACCTCGGCCGGCATCGATCCCTCGACTCGCGCCGATTGGCCCGCGCGCAACCGGGCGATGGCATCGCGGACGGCGCGCAAGGGGAGCAGGCCATACCATGTCTGGAGCGCCGCCATCACGATCAGGCCGAGCCCCAGCAACGCGAACGATCGCACCAGCGTCTTGCGCAGCGCGGCGATCAGCCCGTCGAGCACGTCGCGCGACTCGGCGACCTGGAACCGCCACACGGTCGGCGATCCGGGCAGCGTCAGGTCGCGTTCGACGATGCGCAGCTTCTGTTCGGGAAACGGTTTGGCGTCGTAGATGCGGATGTCGGTATAGCGCTTGCCATCGACCGGCAGCTTGCGATCCCATAGCGAGCGCGACGGCCAGGTTTCGTGCCCCGGACCGCTCACCTGCCAGTAGAGTCCCGAATAGGGTTCGAGGAAACGCTGGTCGGACAGCTGACGGTTGAACGTCACCTCGCCGGTCGAATCGATTTCGGCCGAGACGATCAGCGAGTTCAGCAGATATTCGAGGCCGTCGTCGGTGTTGCGCGTGACCGCCGACACCAGCACCCGGTCAAGCGCATAGCCGCCGCCAGCCAGGAGCAGCATGATCCACAGCGCCGCGACGACGATCATCCGCCGCGACAGCGAACCCGTCACCCGGACATAGGTGCGGGGGGCCGGATCGCCGCTGTTCGCCATCGCCCTTCGCTCAGTCCTCCGCGCCCGCCGGCTTCGGCGCGCCCGGTTCGTCGAGGCTGTAGCCCAGCCCCCGGATCGTCGTGATGACGTCGGCACCCAGCTTCTTGCGGATGCGCGTCACGAACACTTCGATCGTGTTCGAATCGCGGTCGAAATCCTGGTCGTAGATATGCTCGATCAGTTCGGTGCGGCTGACGACCTTGCCCTTGTGGTGCAGCAGGTAGCTGAGCAGCTTATATTCCTGCGCGGTCAGCTTCACCGGCTCGCCCGCGCGCGTGACCTTGCCCGAACGGGTGTCGAGGCGGATATCGCCCGCGGTCAGTTCGGCCGAGGCGTTGCCCGAGGCACGTCGGATGAGCGCGCGCAGCCGGGCGATCAGTTCCTCGGTCTGGAACGGCTTGGCGACATAGTCGTCGGCGCCGGCATCGAGGCCGGCAACCTTGTCCGACCAGCTGTCGCGCGCGGTCAGCACCAGCACCGGGGCGGTCCGCCCTTCCTTGCGCCACCGGTCGAGCACGGTCAGCCCGTCGATCTCGGGCAGGCCCAGATCGAGGATGATCGCGTCATAGGTTTCGGTCGAGCCGAGGAAATGCCCCTCCTCGCCATCGGTGGCGAGGTCGACGGCATAGCCCGCACCTTCCAGCGTGGCGCGCAGCTGGCGGCCGAGATTGGGTTCGTCCTCGACGATCAGGACGCGCATCGGCTTTCTCCCCTTGGTTTTATCGGCTGCGGCCGGTGACCTGGCCGGTACGGCCATCGACATCGACCCAGATCACCGCCCCATCGCGCAGGAATTTGAGCGTGTAAATCCCGCGGTCGGGATCATAGTCGAAGCCGAGATACTGGGCGCCGCGCATTTGGGGCACGACACGCCGTTCGATCTCGCGGAGCGGCAGGATCCGCCCCTCCGCCCGTGCGGCACGCGCCGCCTGGTGATCGCGCAGCACCTGGTCGGGTAGCGCCTGCACGCTGCCCGACACCGCCAGCAATCCCAAGCCAAGGAACCGAACGAACATCGACATGGGGGGTGACATAGCGGCAATGCGTTGAACAGCCTGTGAATAGGGCAGACAGGCTGGCGTAACTTGCTTCGTTCGCAACTGCGGCTTACCTGCCACACCATGGCTGCACCGATATTGTCCTATGAGGGCCTTGGATTGATCCAGGGCAATGGCTGGCTGTTCCGCGGGCTCGATATCCATGTCGGGCAGCGCGACCGGCTGGCGCTGATCGGGCGCAACGGGGCGGGCAAGACGACGCTGCTGAAGCTGATCGCGGGGGCGATCGATGCCGATGAAGGGCGGCGGACGATCGTGCCGGGGACGCATGTCGTGCTGCTGGAACAGGACCCGAAGGTCGACGGCTATGCGACGTTGCGCGACTTTGCGCTGAGAGGCCCGCGCGCGCCGGCGGAGCATGAGGTCGACGCGATCGCCGACCAGCTGGGCATCGACCTCGACCGCGAAGCCGCGACGGCATCGGGCGGCGAGCGACGTCGGGCGGCGATCGCGCGTGCGCTGGCGGAGAATCCCGACGTGCTGCTGCTCGACGAACCGACCAACCATCTCGACCTGTCGGCGATCGAATGGCTGGAGGAATGGCTGAACCGTTTCAACGGCGCGTTCATCGTCATCAGCCACGACCGAACGTTCCTGACGCGGCTGACCAAGTCGACGCTGTGGCTCGATCGCGGCGGCATCCGCCGCGCCGAGATCGGGTTCGGCGGGTTCGAGGCGTGGATGGAACAGGCGGCCGCCGAGGAGGAACGCGCGGCGCAACGGTTGGACGCAAAGCTCAAGATCGAGGAGCACTGGCTCCACCGCGGCGTCACCGCGCGGCGCAAGCGCAACATGGGTCGCCTCGAGAAGCTCCACGAATTGCGTGCGCAGCGTGCGGCGATGCAGGGGCCGCAGGGCACGGCGAAGATTCAGGTCGAGGCCGACGATACCAAGACCAAGGTCGTGATCGACGCCGAGCATGTGAGCAAGGCGTTCGGCGACCGCACCGTGCTCAAGGACTTCTCGCTGCGGGTACGGCGCGGCGACCGGATCGGCATCGTCGGCGGCAATGGTGCGGGCAAGACGACGCTGCTGCGGCTGTTGACCGGCGATCTGGAACCCGATTCGGGCAAGATCATGCGCGCGCAGACGCTGGACGGGATCGTTATCGACCAGCAGCGCAAGCTGATGGCGCCCGAAAAGCGGGTGCGCGACGTGCTGGCCGATGGCGGCGACTGGATCGAGGTCAACGGGTCCAAGAAGCACGTCCACGGGTACCTCAAGGAGTTCCTGTTCGACCCGTCGATCGCCGAGGCGCGGATCGGCACGCTGTCGGGCGGCGAGCGGTCGCGGCTGCTGCTGGCGCGCGAGTTCGCGCGGCCGTCGAACCTGCTGGTGCTGGACGAGCCGACCAACGACCTCGACCTCGAGACGCTCGACCTGCTGCAGGAGGTGATCGGCGATTATGCCGGCACCGTGCTGATCGTCAGCCACGATCGCGACTTTCTCGACCGGACGGTGACGGTCACGTTGGGGATGGACGGCAGTGGCCATGTCGATGTCGTGCCGGGCGGCTATGCCGACTGGGTGGCGAAGCGGCGCGAACGCAGCGCGGCCAAGGTGAAGGCGAAGCCGGTCGAGGCGGTGGCAAAGCCGAAGTCGACCAAGATGAGCTACAAGGACCAGCGCGACCTCGACATCCTGCCGCAGCGGATCGAGGAGCTGGAAGCGGCGATCGCGCGTGGTGAGGCGTTGCTGGCGGACCCGGCGCTGTATGCGAAGGACCCGAAGCGGTTCGCGGCGCTCAATGCGCAGATCGAGCAGGCGCGGGTCGAGAAGGATGCGGCGGAGGAGCGCTGGCTGGCGCTGGCCGAGATGGCGGAGGCATAATCCTCCCCCGCACGGGGAGGATTTAGATGGCTTTGCCGTGCCGTCCCGCCAGTTCGGTCAAATACTGCCACGCGACGCGGCCCGAGCGGCTGCCGCGCTTCGTGGCCCAGTTGATCGCCTCCTGCGCATCGAACGGCAGGTCGTAGGCCAAGCAATAGCGTTCGACGATCGCGACATAATGATCCTGGTCGACGACGTGGAAGCCGAGCGACAGGCCGAAGCGGTCGGCCAGCGCCAACGCGTCGTCGATGCCGTCGCGCGGGTTGATGGCGCTGTCCTGTTCCTTCAGGTCGCGGGGCACGAGGTGGCGGCGGTTGGCGGTGACGATGAGGCGGACGTTGGGTGGACGGCCCTCGGCGCCACCCTCCAGCAGCGAGCGCAGTGCACGGCCATCGGCGGGGGTGTCGAAGCCGAGATCGTCGACGAACACGACGAACGCGCGGGGTGCGTCCGCGAGCAGCGCGAACAACGCCGGCAGACCGGCAAGTGCGTTCGCCGGAGCTTCGACCAGTGCGAGGGCGCCGCCATCCGCCTGCACCTGTCCAACCGCTGCCTTGACCAGCGCCGACTTGCCGGTGCCCCGCGCGCCCCACAGCAGCACGTCGTGCGCCGCCGCGCCCGCTGCCAGCCGCGCGAGATTGTCGGTCAGCGCCGCCTTCTGCGCATCGATCCCGACCAGCCGGTCGAGCGGCAACGGGCGGAAGCCGCGCGCGGCGCGCAGGGTCGTGCCGTCCCAGCCATAGGCCGGATGCGCCACCGGATCGGCGGCGGGCGATGGCGGCGGCGACAGGCGTTCGAGCGCGGCGGCGATGCGGAGCAACGGGTCGGTCATGCGGGTAGCCCTAGCGCGTTTGTGGCGCACGGCCCAGCCACGCCGCCACACACGTCATCCCAGCGCAGGCTGGGATCTCCCCGTGGTGAGCGCGGTGCTTTCGCCTCGGGAGACCCCAGCCTGCGCTGGGGTGACGCTTGTTGCGGGCAAGCTGTGGGTGGCGCGGACGTCAGCTGCCCGCGACCAGCGCCTGTGCCGCCGCACGCTCGGAAAAGCTCGCATCGGCCAGCGCCGCGCGCGCATTGGCGATGGCGACGGGGCGGTTGCCGGCGGCGTCGGCGATCTGCGCCATGTGCCAGCGGATCGCGGCATCGCCCGGGGCCAGCCTCACCGCTTTCACCGCCAAAGGCACCGCCGCACCGATATTGTCGCCGGCGTACAGCGCCCAGCCGAGCGCATCGGCGGCCATCGGATTGGACGGGGCCAGGGCGTAGGCGGCGCTGGCATAACCCTGTGCGGCATCGGGCTGGTCCGCGCCGGCATAGGCCTGTGCCAACATCGCCAGCACCGCCACATCGCGGTCACCGACGCGTTCGCGCAGGGACTCGAGCGTTTCGATCGCGGTGTCGTTGTCGCCTGCCGCCAGCTGCCACCCGCCGAGCAGGCGCAGCGCGGCGACGTTGCCGGGGTTCTGCGTCAGGAACAGCGAGAGGGTGGCGCTGGCCGCGTCGCGCTGTCCGGCGCGGTCGCGGGCGTCGACCAGCCGCAGCATCGTCGCTTCGTCGAAGCGCGAGGTGGCAGCGCGGGCATAAGTGGTGGCGGCGGCGGCCATCTGCCCGGCGCCGGCCAGCGCGTCGCCCAGCACCAGTTGCGCGGCGGGCGACCCCGGATTGGCATCGGCCAGCGCCTGCGCCGCCGCCAATGCGCCTGCGGTGTCGCCGGTCGCGGCGAGAGCGCGGACAAGGGGAAGCGTCGCTGCCGGATTGCCCGGTGCCGCGGCGGCATCGTTGGTCAGCGTCGCGAGGTTCTCGCCCGTCGCAAAGGCCGTCGAACGCCCGCGGACCAGCGTCGCCGCGCGGTCGAACAGCAGCGCGGCATTGGCGCGGTCGCCGATCCGCTCCAGCGCGCGTGCCGCCAGGAGCAGCGTATAGCTGTCGGCATCGCCGCGCGAGGCGACCGGCAGGATCGTATCGAACGCCTCGCGCGCCGAGTCGCTTTGCAGCAGCGCCAGCGCCAGCAGCTTGCGCGCGGTCAGGTTGCTCGGTTGGCGCGCGACCAGTTCGCGTAGGGGGATCGCCGCCTGCGCCGCCTGTCCGTCGGCCAGCCCGATCGATCCGCTGAGCAGCAGCGCGCCGGGCGATCCGGCAAGGCCGCGCCCAGCCTTGTCCAGCACGCTGCGCGCGGTGGCGGTGTCGCCGGCGCGTGCCGCCAGCACGGCTTGCAGATACAGGCCGCGCGGGCTGCCCGGCCGGACCGCCATCGCCCGGCGTACCGCCGCCAGCATGTCGCGGGCGCGACCGGCATCGCCGAGCGTCGCGGCATAGTCGATCAGCGTATCGTGCGCGTACGGGTCGCGCGCCAGTGCCGATTCATACCATGGCAGCGACGCGACCAGCCCATATTGGCTACGCATGGTTTCGGCACGGAACCACAGCGCGTCGGGTGAGGCAGGATCGGCCTGCACCGCCACCGCGCTGGCGTTGGACGCGCCGACCATGTCGCCCGCCCGCCATCGCATCCGGCCGAGCGCGGTCCATGCCATGGCGTCGTGCGGTGCCTGCGCCACGCGGGTTTCCAGCGTGGCGAGCGCGGCCTTTACGTCGCCGCTTACCGCCACCGCCTGTGCGCGGATGGTCGTCGCATAGCCGCGATAGCGCGGCACCGTCTGGTCGGCCTCGGCAATCGCGCCGGCGGCATCGCCCTGCAACAGCCGGGCATGGGCGCGCAGCTGGTGGGCGCGGCGGGGATCGAACCCGGCTTTTGCGGCGCGGTCGAGCGAGGCTTGCGCCGCCGCGCCATCGCCCAGCGCCAATTGGGTGCGGGCGAGGATCGCCTGCGCGAAGCCCCAGTCGGGATCGGCCTCGGTCGCGGCCAGCGCGCGGTCGCGCGCGGCGGTCCAGTGGCCGCCCTGAAACTGCGCCAGTGCCTGTGCGAGCTTGGTACGCGCATCGGCAGCATCGGCGCGAGCGGGCAGCGCGCCGGCCAGCGAGGCGAGCGCGGCGGCGACGACTGCCAGCCCGCCTGCCCCCAGCACGGCCCGGATCGATCGGTCAGGGTTGCAGATCATAGCTCTTCATCAAATCATACAGGGTCGGGCGGCTGATGCCGAGCAGGCGGGCGGTGCCCGAGATATTGCCCTGAGCCTGCGCCAGTGCGGAGCGGATCGCGGCACGGTCCGCTGCCTCGCGCACCGCCTTCAGGTTGATCGGGCCGCTGGCCGTCTCGGCCCCGGTCAGGTCGAGGTCGGCGGCGGTCACCGCCTTGCCATCGGCCATGATCGCGGCGCGCTTTACCCGGTTTTCCAGCTCGCGGACGTTGCCGGGCCAGCCCCATGCCTCGATCGCGGCCAGCGCGTCGGGGGCGAAGCGTTTCTGCCCCAGTCGCATCTGCGCGGCATGGCGGTCGAGGAAGTGGCGCGCCAGTAGCGCCGGATCGCCCGGCCGCTGCGACAGCGACGGGATGCGGATCACGATCTCGGCAAGGCGGTAATACAGGTCCTCGCGGAAGCGCCCATCGGCGACCATCGCGTCGATATCCTGATGCGTCGCGCAGACGATGCGGGTGTCGACCGGGATCGCCTTCCTGCCGCCGATCCGCTCGATCACGCGTTCCTGCAGGAAGCGCAGCAGCTTGACCTGCAGCGGCAGCGGTACGTCGCCGATCTCGTCGAGGAACAGCGTGCCGCCCGCCGCCTGTTCGATCTTGCCCTCGGTCGTCTTGACCGCGCCGGTGAACGCGCCCTTCTCATGCCCGAACAACTCGCTTTCGAGCAGCGTTTCGGGGATGGCGGCGCAGTTGATCGCGATGAAGTTGCCGCGCTTGCGTCGCGACGCGTCGTGGACGCCGCGCGCCAGCAATTCCTTGCCGGTGCCCGACGCGCCGAGCAGCATCACCGACACGTCGGCGGGCGCCACGCGTTCGATGGTGCGGGTGACCTTCAGCATTTCGGGCGCGGCGGTGATCATGCCGCCCAGCACCGCCTGCCCGTCGATCCGCTCCGCAAGCCGGCGGTTCTCGGCCTCCAGCGCATGGACATGGAAGGCGCGGGCGACGATCAGGCCCAGCGCGTCGATATCGATCGGCTTCGAATAGAAATCCCATGCGCCCAGATCGATAGCGCGCAGCGCGCTCGACCGGTCGCCATGGCCGCTGGCCACCACGATCTTGGTATCGGGTTTGAGCGCGAGGATCGCCTCCATCGTCGCGAAGCCTTCGCTGACGCCATCGGGATCGGGCGGCAGGCCGAGGTCGAGCGTCACGACCTGCGGCTCTTCCGCGCGGACCGCGGCGATCGCCGCCTCACGGTCGCCGGCGACGACGATGTCATAGCCTTCATAGGCCCAGCGCAGCTGGCGTTGCAGCCCGGCATCGTCCTCGACGATCAACAGGCATTTGCGCGTCGTCATGCCGCTTGCTCCAGAGTGGGGTGGGCACCGGCCAGCGTCACGCGGAAGCGGGTGCCGCGTCCCGGCTGGCTGTCGACCTCGATCTGTCCGCCCATTGCCACCGCCAGCTGGCGCGCCTCGAACGCGCCGATGCCGAAGCCGGTCGGCTTGGACGACACGAACGGGCGGAACAGGTTATCGCGGACGAACTGCTGGGTCATGCCGCATCCGGTGTCGATGACGTCGATCGTCGCCCGGTCGCCGGTACTGCCCAAGACGATCCGGACCGGATCGGCGCCCCCGGCGTCGAGCGCGTTGTGGACGAGGTGGTCGAGCACCTGTTGCAGCCGTGCCGGATCGGCGGCGGCGTAGCGCGTCGTGTCGCCTTCGACCACCACCGCCCCGCGGGCACGGAAGCGTGCGGCGGACTGGGCGGCGATCGTCGCCAACGCGACGGCGCGCAGTGCTTCGCCGCGCGGCGGCTCGCGTTCGGACAGGCGGGCGAGCAGGTCGGTCATGCGCGTGGCCGATTCATTGAGGGTCGCGACCATGTCGGCGCGAAATTCGGGATTGTCAGCATGGCGCGGGGCGTTGCGCGCGACGAGGCTGAGCTGGCTCACGATGTTCTTCACGTCGTGCAGGATGAAGGCGAAGCGACGGTTGAATTCGTCGAACCGCCCGGCCTCCGCCAGCGCCGACTGTGCGCGCTCCTCGGCCAGATAGCTCGCCACCTGTCGCCCGGCGATGCGCAGCAGGTCGAAATCCTCCCAGTCGAGCGCACGCGCCAGGATCGGCCGCGCCAGCAGGATTGCCCCCATCAACCGCCCGAGATGCGGCAGCGGCACGATCACCCACGCATCGGGATGGGCGAGGATGGCATCGGGCACCGCCGCCCGATCGGGATCGTCGGGGCGCTCGCGCAGCACATCGAGTTCGAGGATGCGCCCGGTCGCGTGGAGATAGGCGGCGAGGCGCACCGCTTCGTCGCCGGTGGGCAGCGTATCACCCTGCCAGCACCACGACGCCTGTACCGCCAGCGTATCGCCATCGGCGACCAGCAGCAGCCCGGCGGGTGCGTCGATCAGGTCACCGATCGCCTTTACCAATCGTTCGTCGAGCGGCGCGCCGCCCTTGGGCTCGCCCAGCGTCTCGGTAAAGCGCACCCATTCGGCGCGATAGTCGTAGCGGTGGCGGAACAGGTGCTTGACCAGCTTCACCTTGATCCACGCGCGCAGCCAGCCCGACGAGGCGGCGGTCAGCATCGCAACGGTCGACCCGAACACGAACGCGGTCTGCGCCATCCGGGCATAGGTGCCGCCCAACGCCTCGATCAGGCTGGTCGCCATGATCGTGATCGCGAAATAGGCAATCAGCCCGAGCAGCGAGAGCGTGTGGAAGGTCGCGGTGCGCGAGAATTGCACGCCGCCATCGCCCGGCCGCGACAGCGCCAGCGCGACCAGCAATGCGATGCCGGCGACCGCAACGCCGCGCGCCGCCACCAGCTCGACCGGGGCGCCGCCCATCAGATAGGTCGCGATGCAGCTGTTGATATCGATCAGCCAGAACGCCCCGGCGGCGACCAGCACCATCCGCGTCGCCGCCGAGGTAGCCGCCGAAAACAGCCCATGGAGCAGCAGCAGCGCGCCCAGAGCGGCCAGCGCGCCCAGCATCGTCGCCGCATCGCGGATCACCGCCGCCCCCACCGGATCGCGCGCCGCGACCGATGCGAAGTCGAGCAGCAATTGCGCGACGTCGACCGCGGCGACCGCGCCATAGGCCAGCGCCCGCCCGAACGCCTCGCGCCCCGGAGTTCCCATCCGCCGCTGGATCGCGAACAGCAGCACCAGCCAGCCAAGCGTGCGAAGCCCGGCGAGCAGGTGCGTCGCCGCATGCCCCTCCCCCGTGCCGGCGACCGACAATGCCCAGAGCGCCGTGATGGCCAGCGCGACCGACAGCCAGCGCCGCGGCAGGGCACCGTCGGCCGCCCCGCGCTGCCGCGTCCAGACCGCCAGCGCGCCGAGCATCAGCGCGGCGATGGCGTGGCCCCAGACGATGACGCCGGTCAGCATCGCATCAGCGCGCCCCGCCCGACCAGATCACGACGCGGATCGTCTGCAGCAGGATGAGCAGGTCGAGGAAGGGCGAGTAGTTCTTGGCGTAATAGAGGTCGTATTCGAGCTTCTGCCGCGCATCGTCGATCGACGCGCCATAGGGGTAGTTGATCTGCGCCCAGCCGGTGATGCCCGGCTTCACCATGTGGCGTTCGGCGTAATAGGGTAGTTTCTCCTCCAGCGCCGACACGAATTCAGGGCGTTCGGGGCGGGGGCCGACGAAGCTCATCTCACCGATCAGCACGCTCCAGCATTGCGGCAGCTCGTCGATCCGCGTCTTGCGCAGGAAACGGCCGATGCGGGTGATGCGCGGATCGTTCTTTTCGGCCCAGACGGCGGAGCCCGCCGCTTCGGCATCGGTGCGCATCGAGCGGAGCTTCGGAATCTCGAAGCCGTTGCTGTAGAGCCCGACGCGGCGCTGGCGGTAGAAGGCCGGTCCGCGGCTGTCGAGCTTCACTGCGGCCGCCGCCAGCACGATCACCGGCAGCGTCAGCGCCAGCAGCAACAGACTGGCGGCGATGTCGAACATCCGCTTGAAGATGCTGGAGAACATCCGCCCCGACGAAAAGCCGTCGGAAAAGATCAGCCATGACGGATTGACGCTGTCGAGGTCGACGCGCCCCGTTTCGCGTTCGAGGAAGGTCGAGATTTCGTTGACGTGGACGCCGGTCGTGCGGATGCGCAGCAGGTCCTTGAGCGGCAGCGCGTTGCGCCGCTCCTCCAGCGCCAGCACGACTTCGGACGCACCGAGCAGCACGACATGGTCGGCGAGGTTGTAGATCGCGTCGCGGGCGATCGCTTCGGGGATCACCCGGTTCGCCTCGCTCATCGCGATATAGCCGACGACGACGAAGCCGGCGCCGGGGCGCTGGCCCAGATCCTTCAGCCGCTGTGCCCGCGGGCCGGCACCCAGCACGATCACCCGCCGCTTGAACGCCTGTCCGCCCAGCAGCGCACCGGTCAGGATGCGCAGCACCAGCAGCAGCACCGTCGCAAAGCCCATCGCGTAGAGCAGGTTGGAACGCCAGAAGGTGATCGCCGGCGTCAGGAAGAAGAGGACGGCGAGGAAGATCACGCCGAGCGAGATCGCCACCAGCAGACGCGCCGCGGCGAAGCGGATCGATTGAAGCGATTCGGTGCCGTACACCCCGACCGCCACCATCGCGACCTCGAGGCTGAGGGCGAAGCTCAGCAATTGCGGGATGCGCGTGTGGATCGGTTCCACCGCCATGTCGATCTGCATCGCCCGCGTGATCCAGCCGAGTTCGGCCGCGACCAGCAGGGCAATGACGTCGAGCAGGCCGAGCAACAGCACGGCATGCGGTATGTAGTGCTTGAACAGCCGAATCATCGCGGCAATCCCGATACAGGTGTAAGGCTCTCCGACACCCACCCGCTATGGCGGCAAAGCGCAAAGAAATACTGAACGGCGGCGCAACACGTCATCGGCCTGTTGTCGCATCGCCACAGTCGTTACCGCGGCGGTCATCAGCGGCTGTTCAGGCGCGGTCGGGCGCACGAATCCCTCTTTCCTTCGCCATCGACCCGCCTACGCTGTCGTCAACCAGTGGAGTGGGTGTGATGCGGGTACGGTTGGGTGCGGCGTTGGGCGTATTGGCGATGCTGTCGGCATGTGGCGGCGGGGGCAGCGACGGCAGCGTGACCGGCGGCACGCCGGCACCGACGCCGGTGCCGACCGCCACTCCCACCCCGACGCCCACGACCAGCGCGACCTGTTCGTTGCGCGCGCGGCAGGACTGGGCATTGGCACAGCTGCGCGAATGGTATCTCTTCCCCGAAACGCTGCCCGCCAGCCTCGACCCGACGCCCTATACGACGGTCGATGCCTATATCGACGCGCTGACCGCGACCGCGCGGGGCCAGCGCAAGGACCGGTACTTCACCTATCTGACGTCGATCGCGGAAGAGAATGCCTATTACAACTCGGGCGCGACCGCCGGGTTCGGCACGCGCTTCGCGCTCGATTCGACCGGGCGACGGCTGCTGATCACCGAATCGTTCGAAGGGGCGCCGGCACTCGCCGCCGGGATCGATCGCGGGACGGAGATCCTGCAGATCGGTACCTCGACCAGCAACCTGCGCAATGTGTCGGCGATCGTCGACGCCGAGGGGGTCGCAGGCCTCAACACCGCGCTCGGCCCCGATACGCCGGGCACGGCGCGGGTGTTCCAGTTCCGCACGATCGCGGGCGAGACGAAGACCGCGACGGTGACCAAGACCGACTTCTCGCTGTTGCCGGTGTCGACCCGCTATGGCGCCAAGGTGCTGACCGACGGCGCGAAGAAGGTCGGTTACATCAACCTGCGCACCTTCATCGATTCGGCGAGGACCCCGCTCACCAACGCCTTCGCCGATTTCCGGGCGCAGGGCATCAACGAGTTCATCATCGATTTCCGCTACAACGGCGGCGGACTGATCTCGATCGCCGACCTGATGGGCGACCTGTTGGGCGGCGGCAAGTCGACCAGCCAGGTATATAGCTACACCACCTTCCGACCGGAAAAGTCGTCGGAGAACGAGGTCAAATATTTCGCCCCGACCGCGCAGTCGGTGACCCCGACCAAGATCGCCTTTATCGGCACCGGGCGTACCGCATCGGCCAGCGAACTCGTGATCAACGCGTTCGTACCATATCTCGGCACCAACATGGCGCTGGTCGGCACCAACACCTATGGCAAGCCGGTCGGGCAGATTCCGCTCGACCGCGCGGCCTGCGACGATCGCCTGCGCGTCGTGGCGCTGGCGGTGCAGAACTCGGCACGATCGGCGGCCTATTATGATGGCCTTGCAGCGACGGTGCCCAACACCTGCCAGGCGAGCGACGACATCAGCTATCCGCTGGGCGACAATCGCGAACAGTCGGTCGCCCGCGCGCTCGACTTCCTCGCCGGGCGCTCGTGCAGCCGGATCAGCGGGTCGGCGGGCACGGCGGCGCAGAATGCCCGCGCCCGGTTCGACGAACGCACGCTGCTGACCCCCGCCAGTCCGTCGACCGCGCAGCGCGAGGTGCCGGGGTTGTTCTGACCCCGGCGCGTCGGCTACCCCCCGCGTCCGAAGGGGATGCGGGATGGACGACGACTATATCTATGACGAGGCGAGCGGCGAGTGGGTGCCGGCGTCGCAGGTCGCCGCCGCCCCGGCCGCCGACGACGGCGTCGTCGTGCGCGATGCGGTGGGCAATGTGCTAGCCGATGGCGATCAGGTGACGCTGATCAAGGACCTGACCGTCAAGGGCGCGGGGCAGACGCTGAAGCGCGGGACCCTCATCAAGTCGATCCGGCTGACCGGCGACGATCAGGAGGTCGACTGCAAGTTCGACGGGATCAAGGGCCTCGTCCTGCGCGCCGAGTTCGTGCGCAAGCGGACATGATCCCGGCGGCGATCGACCCGAGCTGGGCACCGGCGCTCGGCCCCGTCTTCGACAGTCCGGGGATGGCGGGCCTGCGCGACTATCTGAAGGCGGAGAAGGCGGCGGGGAAGCGTATCCTGCCGCACAGCGCCGACTGGTTCACCGCGCTCAAGCTGACCCCGCTGGACCGGGTGCGGGTCGTGATCCTCGGGCAGGACCCGTATCACGGGCCGGGACAGGCGCATGGGCTGTCCTTCTCGGTCCGGCCGGTGGTGCCGGTGCCACCATCGCTGCGCAATATCTACAAGGAACTGCACAGCGACCTGGGGATCGCGCCGCCTGCCCATGGCTTTCTGGAGCATTGGGCGCGACAGGGGGTGTTGTTGCTGAACGCGGTGCTGACCGTCGAGCAGGGCCGCGCCGCCGCGCATGCCGGACGGGGATGGGAGGCGCTGACCGACGCGGTCGTCCATGCCGTGGCCGAACAAGGGCCGCCGTCGGTCTTCCTGCTATGGGGATCGCATGCGCAGAAGAAGGCCGCCTTTGTCCGGGACGTCTCCGTCGGCGGGCGGCATCTGGTGCTGAAGAGCCGCCACCCCTCCCCCCTGTCGGCGCATAGCGGCTGGTTCGGCAGCCGGCCGTTCAGCCAGGCGAACGCGTTCCTTGCCGCACAGGGACGCGGGGAGATCGACTGGGCGATCCCGCCACTCGATACGCAGACGGAACCATCGGGGGCCCCAAGCGATTGAACCCGCTTGTCCGCCACAGGGGCGGGATCAAAGAGGGAATTGCCATGAAGACGATGATGACGGCGACCGGCCTGGCCGCGCTGATGCTGCTGGGTGCGTGCGGTGGCAATGCCGACGACAAGGCCGCCGACAATATCGAGGCGATGACCGAAAACCGCGCCGACGCGCTGGAAGACCAAGCCGACCTGACCAGCAACGAGCAGGTCGAGGATTCGCTGGAAGCGCAGGCCGAAAACGTCCGCGACATGGGCGAGGACGCCGCCGACAAGGCCGACGACACCGACAATGCGATGGTCGAACAGGCCGTGAAGAACGCGATGTAATTCGCCACGCGGCATAGTCGGACCGAAGGGGGCGCTGCGGAGACCGCGGCGCCCTTTTTTGCGTCTGGGTGATCGATCAGCCTCCATCCCGTCGCCCCGGACTTGATCCGGGGTCCCGCTTCGTATCCACCGCGGCAGAAGAGGAAGCGGGACCCCGGGTCGAGCCCGGGTGACGAGGGGGAATGGCGCTTTACCCGCACGGAACCGTCACCCCAGCGCAGGCTGGGGTCTCACGCGGCTCTTGCAGTACGCCATTACCGGGAAATCCCAGCCTTCGCCGGGATAACGTCGGGGACGATGGGGATCGACGACCGGCTGGTCCGCCACTCCCTTTCGCGTCCAAAGTTCACTAAGTTCACACTCGTCGCGCTTTGCGGCGCGCGCGCCGGTTCGGCTGGGGTTTGGGGCGGGGCACGACGATGCCGCGCTTGGCCAGTTCCAGCTCGACCTCGAACGCTTCGCCCAAGGGGCCGGGTTCGCCGATATAGATATCGTCCTGCGCCGCCAGCGCGGCGGCCAGGGCGTCGTGGAGCGGCGGTTCGGGCTGCTTGACCACAGGCGCGGGTTCGGCGCGGCGATCGGGGTCGAGCCAGCCGGGCAGGCGGCCGTCGCCCAGATCGGCGACCTCGATCGCGACGTCGAGATCGGCGGGGGCCATCAGTTTTTCGGGTTCGGCGGGCGCAACGGGGGAAAGTGCGTCGAGCGCCTCCGCCACGCTGGGCGTCGGTGTGGGGATCGGCGCCTCCGCGTCGTTGCGTCCCGCCCGGCGGCGCTGCTGCCTGCCGTAGCGATCGGGATAATGGGCGGCGAGCAGGAACATCAGCATCCGGTCGCCGGGGCGATGCCGCGACCCGATGCGCCGCCCATCGGCGTCGAGCACGGGTTCGACGGTACCGTTGATCGCGCGGTCGAACGCGACGTCGACCAGCATCCCCACCGCCTGCGCCACCGCCGCATCCCATGCGCGCGCGAACGCCTCGCCACCGGGCGAGCGGCGCAGGCGATAGGCGCTGCTGGTCGACATGCGGACACCGCGCGCCGCTTCGGCGACCGACCCGCCATCGGCGAGCGCTTCGATAAAGTCGCGTTGCTTGGCTTCGGACCAGCCGTCGCTGCGCGGTTTGCGCAGCACCGGGACCCATTGATAGGCGGCCGGATCATAGCCGTTGGCGTCGAGATAGGGGGTTTCCGACGGCACGGTCAGGTTCGAGGGGTCGAGCGCCGGGATGGGCGCGGGCGAATGCTCCGGGAGCGGGGTGTGATTGCGCATGGGCGGGAGGGGAACATATTGGGAACTTGTAGGACAGTGGTTTTTGGGGCGCCCCTTGTGTTCTGTACAATGTTCCGTACATTCGATTCATGGAATCGATCAGCTTCACCGAGTCTCGCGCCAATCTGAAATCGGTCATGGACCGGGTCGTCGCCGACCGGGTGCCGGTGGCGATCACCCGTCAGCGTGGCGAGGGGGTCGTGATGATCTCGGCGAGCGAATGGGCGTCGATCGAGGAAACGCTGTATCTGTTGCGGTCGCCCAAGAATGCGGAGCGGTTGCTGGAGGCGGTGCGCGGGTTCGAGCAGGGTGACGAAGGCGTGCCCTTCCCGTGAAGGTCGCGTTCTGGCCGACGGCTTGGGACGATTACCGATATTGGCAGGCGAACGATGCCAAGATGGTCGACAAGATCAACGGGCTGATCGAGGAATGCCGGCGGCATCCGTTCAAGGGCACGGGCAAGCCGGAGCCGTTGGGCGGCAACCTGTCAGGCTGGTGGTCGCGGCGGATCAGCCATGAGCATCGGTTGGTGTATCGGGTGACAGGGGTTGGTGCCGAGCAGGCGGTGCAGATCGCGCAGTGCCGGTATCATTATTGACACCACAGGCGTCAATTCATTTTGCGATCGTATCGATTTCGCGAAATCTGATCAATCCGACTTATGACTACTGACCAATTTGCTGCACAACAAAAGCACCTATTATCTTTTGCTGGGCACCGGACAAGCACCAACCCCATGCTAACGCAAAGACCGAGAGTTCGGCGAGCGAAACCCCATGCTCCTTACCATCCTCAGATTTTGTCTTCCCCCACGTGGCCGCTATCCTTTCAGTAGCCGGCTGTGAACAAATAGCGATATAGATCAGAAAAACCGACCAGTACGCGATATCTAGCAACGATCCACTGTAACTTCTGTCAGCATAACGTGTACTTTTTATCAACGGTTCGGCCGCAATCTGCGCGAAAATTAGCATGCACGCTGAAGCCAGTACTAGCGCGGTCGAAAACCCTCCAACCACCGTCTTTCTAAATATCGGCCTACATAACGTAGCAGTCACTGATGCCCCGGTTACCAACAAAGCTAGGGGAATGCTTGCAGATGATGCAGAGTATTTGAACCCGCCTCCCGAGGGCGGGACAACAGAACCCCATGCAGCCAAACCGATAGCCAGACCTATCGATATGCACTGGGCAAAAATTGCAGCTGGTTGGCGCTCCCAGTCCTGCTTCATTCGGTTTAGCAAAGAATCAGCCATTTACCGATTATGCGACCCAGCTATCGGCGCGTAAACATTGTTCAAACTCCTCCCTGCGTAGCGGGGAGGAGTTGGGTCACCTCACTCCGCCGGCAGGTACACCTCCCCACCCTTCTCGCGGAACTTCTCGCTCATTTCCGCCATCCCGGCTTCCGCCGCCGCGACCGAGCCGCCGGCGAACACCGCACGCTCTGCGTCGGCGTGATCGGCGGCGAGGAACGTATCCGCCGGGGCGTTCTGCTTGGCGGCGAAGTCGCGGACTTCCTGCGTGATCTTCATCGAGCAGAATTTGGGACCGCACATCGAACAGAAATGCGCGGTCTTGGCGCCTTCGGCGGGCAACGTCTGGTCGTGGTAGGATTCCGCCGTGTCGGGGTCGAGCGACAGGTTGAACTGGTCGCGCCAGCGGAAGTCGAAGCGGGCGCGGCTGAGCGCATCGTCGCGCATCTGGGCGGCCGGGTGGCCCTTGGCCAGATCGGCGGCATGGGCGGCGAGCTTGTAGGTCACCACGCCGACCTTCACGTCGTCACGATCGGGCAGGCCCAGATGCTCCTTGGGCGTGACGTAGCAGAGCATTGCCGTGCCGTACCAGCCGATCATCGCCGCGCCGATGCCGCTGGTGATATGGTCGTAGCCCGGCGCAATGTCAGTGGTGAGCGGCCCCAGGGTATAGAAAGGCGCTTCGCCGCAGACCTGCAGCTGCTTTTCCATATTCTCCTTGATCTTGTGCATCGGGACGTGGCCGGGGCCTTCGATCATGACCTGCACGTCCTGCGCCCAGGCGCGGTGGGTCAGTTCGCCGAGCGTGAAGAGCTCGCTGAACTGCGCTTCGTCATTGGCATCGGCGATCGATCCGGGGCGCAGGCCGTCGCCGAGCGAATAGGCGATGTCATACGCCTTCATGATCTCGGTAATCTCGTCGAAATGTTCGTAGAGGAACGATTCGCGGTGATGGGCGAGGCACCATTTCGCCATGATCGACCCGCCGCGCGAGACGATGCCGGTCACGCGCTTGGCGGTCATCGGGATGTACGGCAGGCGGACGCCGGCATGGATGGTGAAGTAATCCACGCCCTGTTCGGCCTGTTCGATCAGCGTGTCGCGGAAGATGTCCCAGGTCAGTTCCTCGGCGATGCCGCCGACCTTTTCCAGCGCCTGATAGATCGGCACCGTGCCGATCGGCACCGGCGAGTTGCGGAGAATCCATTCGCGGGTGTCGTGGATGTTCCGGCCGGTCGACAGGTCCATGACCGTATCGGCGCCCCAGCGGATCGACCAGACGAGCTTGTCGACTTCGGCGGCGACGTTCGATGCGACCGCGCTGTTGCCGATGTTCGCGTTGATCTTGACCAGGAAATTGCGGCCGATCGCCATCGGTTCGGTTTCGGGGTGGTTGATGTTGTTGGGGATGATCGCCCGGCCGCGCGCCACTTCGTCGCGGACGAATTCGGGGGTCACGAAATCGGGGATCGCCGCGCCGAAGCTCTCGCCGTCGCGGACGTACTCGCGCAGCATCTCGCGGCCGAGATTTTCACGGGTCGCGACATATTCCATTTCGGGGGTGATGATGCCGCGGCGGGCATAGTGCATCTGGCTGACGTTCGCGCCGGCCTTCGCACGCAACGGGCGCTTGACGACGTTGGGGAAGGGCTGGACGCCGCCCGAACGGTCGGGGCCGAGCTGGCCGTTATCCTCGGGGCGGAGTTCGCGGGCGTCGTAGCTCTCGACGTCGCCACGGGCGAGAATCCAGTCGCGGCGGAGCTGCGGCAGGCCGGCCATGATGTCGATGCGGGCATTGGGGTCGGTGTACGGGCCCGACGTGTCGTAGACGTTGAGCGGCGGTTCGCCCGAGGACGGATCGAGGTCGATCGCGCGCATCGCGACGTTGAGCGGTCCTACGTGAATCTTGCGGCTGCCACGGATCGGGCCGGTGGTTACGCCGATTTCGGTCTTTGCGGGGATGTCTGCCATATTCCACTCCATGCGGAGGGGGCGGGACTGTTCGGCCGCTCCCTCCCTACGCCGGTGTCAGCCGGATCAGGTTCAGCGGGTCGAAGGCTGCGGCCTTCCTCTCAAGCGTGACGAAACGCTCCCCCGGGGACGAGGCCGTTGTAGGCGGGTTGGGGGTGGGCGTCAAAGTGTTGGTGGAGGCCGGCCGCGCAGGCGGGGGTCCAGGGGCACGAGCGCAGGCGGTGGTTCTGCTGGGCTCTGGACCCCCGCCTGCGCGGGGGTACGGTTTACAATAGGTCGAGTTGTCCGCTGGGCTCTTCGCCTGCGCCAAAGCCGGCCATCGTCACCCCGACCAGCCGCAACCCCGTGCGCAACGGGTAGAGCGTCGCGATCAGGCTGCGGGCGGTGGCGTGCAGGGTGGCGCGATCGGCGACGGGGGCGGTCAGCGTGCGGCTGCGGGTGACGATGCGGAAGTCGGCGTATTTCGCCTTCACCGTGACGGTGCGGCCGTGCTGGCCGGTCCGCTCGACCCAGTCCCAGACGTCGTCGGCCATCGCCAGCACGCGTTCCTCGATCGCTGCCGGGTCGGTCAGGTCGTGGTGGAAGGTCGTTTCTGAGCCGGACGACTTGCGCACGCGGTTGGGGCGGACCGGGCGGTGATCCTCGGCGCGGGCGATGCCGTGATACCAGCTGCCCGCCTTGCCGAAGGTGCGTTGCAGGGCGGGCAGGTCCCAGCTCGCCAAGTCGGCGCCGGTGCGGATGCCCAGCGCCTCCATCCGCTCGACCGTCTTGGGGCCGATGCCGTGGAACTTGCCGACCGGCAATGACGCGACGACACGCGGGCCGGCCTTTACCGGAATCACGAACTGGCCGTTGGGCTTGTTCATGTCGGAGGCGAGTTTGGCGAGGAACTTGTTGTAGCTGATCCCGGCCGACGCGGTCAGGCCGGTGGTATCGAGGATGCGGGCGCGGATTTCCTCGGCGGTGGCAGTGGCGCTGGACAGGCCGCGGCGGTTGGCGGTGACGTCGAGATAGGCTTCGTCGAGCGACAGCGGCTCGACCAGGTCGGTATAGTCGAGGAAGATTTCGCGGATTTGCTGGCTGACCGCCTTGTACACCTCGAAGCGGGGGCGGACGAAGATCAGGTCGGGGCAGCGGCGGATGGCGGTGACCGAGGGCATGGCGGAGCGCACGCCGAACACACGGGCTTCGTAGGAGGCGGCGGCGACGACGCCCCGCCCGCTCGACCCGCCGACCGCGACCGGCTTTCCCTTCAGCTCGGGCGCGTCGCGCTGCTCGACCGACGCGAAGAAGGCGTCCATGTCGACATGGATGATCTTGCGGGTAGGGTCCGACATCTCGCGGGTTTACAATGGCCTGCGGACGAGTTTGCCCTTTCGCGCAGAAGCGCGCAAGAACAAAGGGAGAATGATCCGCCCACCGCTTCGTCCACTTCGCTCACTGTCACCCCGGACATGTTCCGGGGTCCACGGTTCCGCGAAAGTTGCCGGTGTGCGTTCGTGGCACGGTGGACCCCGGAACAGGTCCGGGGTGACGAAGCTATTGCTGGGAAGGCTGCGTACTAATCCGGCGTTCCAGCGAGCGAAACCCCGTCAGCTGTTCGTCAGGTTGAGGAACACATCTTCCAGATCGGCTTCGCGCGTGACCACATCAACGATGCCATAGCCTTGCCCCGCGACCGCCGCGAGGACCTCGCCGGCGTTGGCCACATCCTTGCGATAGGTGATCGCGAGCAGCCGGTCGCCCTTGCGCTCGACCTTTTCGAAACACTGCGCATCGGGCAGGTCGGTCAGGTCGCGGTCGAGGGTCAGTTCGACCGCCTTTTCCTGCGCCATGCCCAGCAGTTCGCGGGTCGGCTGGTTGGCGACGACACGGCCGTGGTTGATGATGGCGATGCGGTCGCACAGCTGCTCGGCTTCCTCGAGGTAATGCGTGGTCAGCACCACCGTCACCCCGTCGGCATTGAGTTCGCGGACATAGTCCCACAGCTGGTTGCGCAGCTGAATGTCGACGCCGGCGGTCGGTTCGTCGAGGACGAGGACCGGCGGCGCATGGACCATCGCCTTGGCGACCATCAGCCGCCGCTTCATGCCGCCCGAGAGCGTGCGGGCATAGGCATTGGCCTTGTCCTCCAGATGCACCGCGCGCAGCAGGTCCATGGTGCGGCGCTTGGCCTTCGGCACGCCGTAGAGGCCGGCCTGGATCTCCAGCGTCTCGGCCGGCGTGAAGAACGGGTCGAACAGGATTTCCTGATTGACGATGCCGATCGACGCCTTGGCATTGCGGGGATGCTGGTCGATGTCGAAGCCCCAGATCGACGCCGATCCGCTGGTCTTGTTGACGAGGCCGGCAAGGGTGTTGATCAGCGTCGACTTGCCCGCGCCATTGGGGCCGAGCAGGCCGAAAATTGTCCCACGCGGTACGTCGAACGACACGCCGTCCAATGCGACCTTGGCGGGCGCGCCGCCCTTCCCCGCTGCATAGGTCTTGCACAGGTCGCGGATCGAGATAGCGGCTTGGGTTTCCATGGGTGCGCCGATACGCCCGTGGAGCGCGCAAGGGAAGCATCGACTTGTCGCGGGCACAAGCGATTGCTATCGGCTTGGCCCATGCTGCCCCCGCCCGAAACCCTCCGCGTCACCACCCCCCGCGTCGCCTGCGACGGCGGCGGCGACATCGCCCCCGCGCTCGGCCATCCGCGCGTGTGGTTGCAGATCGACGAGACGGGCTATGTCGATTGCGGCTATTGCGACCGGCGCTTCGTGCTGGTCGGCGGGCCGGCGGATGGGGCGGATCATTCGACGTTGAAGGATCATGGGGACGGCGCCGGGCGCTGAGATCGACCGCAGGTCGAGCGACACGGGCGCCCGGCCGGCCGGCGGCGGGCAAGCTCGCCCTTGCCCGTCGACCGACGACGCGGCTTTGCCGCGGCGGGGCTGACTGCCTTCCCATCTACCCAAACGTCATCCCAGCGAAGGCTGGTATCTGCCGGTACTAGCGCGGGACAAGAGCCGCTTGAGGCCCCAGCCTGCGCTGGGGCGACGGCCTGGATCAAAAGGCTTTAGCACGGCTAGACCGACGGGCCGGCCATTTCCCGTTACCTCCGCAACCGACGCTCACACCGATTAGGATTCTCTTCGACCGAAAAAATCACGGATGAACCCGCCTACCATCAGCAGCAGTAACGATGCCCCGAGCAAGACGAAGCCAACATAGGCTATCCAATCATTCCTATCATCCAGCACAGTGGCAGCGTCCGAAGAATAGAACGACAGCGTGAAGGCGCCGAGCATGCCACACAGCATTCCGACCGCAAAGGCGATACCGATCCGCCGCTCGGTAATCGCCGCATCGATACACATGCGGTAGACTGCGGGCCCCGCTCGCAATCCCAGACTAACGGCGGTCGGCAGGCACAGCAGCGCAAGGACAGTCATTGCCCCGTTCGGTGGCCTACCGGCTTGTAAAGCCGCAATGCCGTGGGCTGCCCCTGTCAAACCAGCGAAAGTAACCAAGATGAACGCCACAAGATAGTAGAAAGGGTCTTCGTCCTGCATCGACGAGGGCTATTTTCGACGTCCGACAAAAGGCAAGACGGATCGGATAGCAGGTACGCCAGCAGCCAACGCCCCCATTCCCCCACGCCACCGCGCCCCTATATTGGCCGGATGACCCCGACCGACCCCCGCTCGTATCTCTATTCCGGCGACCTCGACTCCGCCGCAGCCCTCCGCGCCACGCAGGCGACTCTGGCCAACGCCGAAGATGGCGAACTCTATCTTCAGTATCGCCGCTCGGAAGCGTTCGGGTTCGACGATGGGCGGTTGAAGACCGCGTCGTACGACACCCATGCCGGGTTCGGGCTGCGCGCGGTGTCGGGGGAGACGACCGCGTTCGCCCATGCCAACGAATTGTCCGAAGCCGCGATCCGGCGTGCCGGGCAGACGATGGTGCTGATCGATCCGGCCAAGGGGGCCAAGGCACCACCGCCGCGCGGCAACAACCGCCACCTCTATACCGCGGCCGATCCGCTCGACCTGATCCCGTTCGCCGACAAGGTGGCGCTGTGCCAGTCGATCGACGCCGCCGCGCGGGCGCGGGACCCTCGCGTCGTGCAGGTTTCGGCGAACCTGATGGGGTCGTGGACGGTGGTTGAGATCGTGCGGCCCGATGGCTTCGTCGCCACGGACGTCCGGCCGCTGGTGCGGCTGAAAGTGTCGATCGTGGTCGAGGCGAACGGGCGGCGCGAGACGGGCAGCTTCGGGATCGGCGGGCGTTATCTGTACGAGTCGCTGTTCGCGGACGCGACGTGGAACCGCGCGATCGACGTCGCCTTGGGGCAGGCGCTGGTCAATCTGGAGGCGGTGGATGCGCCGGCGGGCGAGATGACCGTGCTGCTGGGTGCGGGCTGGCCGGGGATTTTGCTGCACGAGGCGATCGGGCATGGGCTGGAGGGCGATTTCAACCGCAAGGGCACCAGCGCCTTTTCCGGCCGCATCGGCGAACGGGTCGCGGCGCCGGGCGTGACGGTGATCGACGACGGATCGATCGCCGACCGGCGCGGATCGCTCAGCATCGATGACGAGGGCACGCCGACGCAGGAGAATATCCTGATCGAGGACGGCATCCTGAAGGGCTATATCCACGACCGGCTGAACGCGCGGCTGATGGGGGTTGCGCCGACCGGCAACGGACGGCGGCAGGATTTCTCGCACGCGCCGATGCCACGGATGACCAACACCTTCATGTCGGGCGGCAACGACGATCCCGCCGAGCTGCTGTCGCGGGTGAAGAACGGCATCTTCGCCAAGTCGTTCGGCGGCGGGCAGGTCGATATCGTATCGGGCAAGTTCGTGTTTTCGTGCACCGAGGCGTACCGGGTCGAGAATGGCCGGATCGGCGCGCCGATCAAGGGCGCGACGCTGATCGGCGACGGGCCGGAGGTGCTGAAGCTGGTGCAGGGCATCGGCAACGACTTCGCGCTCGATGAGGGGATCGGCATGTGCGGCAAGGCCGGGCAGTCGGTGCCGGCCGGCGTCGGGCAGCCGACGCTGCTGATCGACGGGCTGACCGTCGGCGGCACCGCCTGATGCCGCTCGCCGAACTCGGCCGGTTTCCGCGGGTCGAGGCGCAGATCATCGTCGGGCGGCTGACCAGCGAGGACATACCGGCGGTCGCGTTCGATGGCGAGGCGAGCATCGGCGATGGCAGCTGGCTGCTGATCCCGGTGCGGGTGATGGTCGACAAGGACGATCTGGACGCGGCGCGCGCGATCCTCGACAGCACTGCCTGAAAAACAGGCAGTTGTGACGCGCTGCACAAATTAACCGCTCGTTAATCCGGCAGAGGGGCAGCTAACGCCCGCAAAACGCTCGTGGCGCGGTTTGGCACGACCGTTGCAACCCGTCCCCCTGAGCAAATATGCGACACGGGGGGCGACATGAAATTAGTCATCGCCATCATCAAGCCATTCAAGCTGGATGAGGTACGCGAAGCACTGACCGAGATCGGCGTCGCCGGGATGACGGTGAGCGAGGTCAAGGGATTCGGGCGGCAGAAGGGCCAGACCGAAATCTATCGCGGCGCCGAATACAGCACCAACATGGTGCCCAAGATCAAGATCGAGGTCGTGTGCGACAGCGATATCGCGCCCCGCGTCGTCGAAGCGGTGCAGGCCGCGGCGAACACCGGCGCGATCGGCGACGGCAAGATCTTCGTCCTCGACGTGGGCCAGGCCGTGCGCATCCGCACCGGCGAAACCGATCTGACCGCGCTGTGATGGGGGGCATCATGCAACATCCGAAGAAATTGATGGCCGGCGCCACGCTCGGCCTGTTCGCCGCGCTGCCCGCCTGGGCACAGGACGCCGCCTTGCAGGCGCCCGCCGCGGCCGCCGCGCCGGTGGCGACCGTCAACAAGGGCGATACCGCGTGGATGATGGTGTCGACCGTCCTCGTGCTGATGATGATCGTGCCGGGCCTCGCGCTATTCTATGGCGGCCTGACGCGGACCAAGAACATGCTGTCGGTGATGACGCAGATCGGCGCGGTCGCCGCACTCGCGATGCTGGTGTGGGTCATGTACGGCTATTCACTCGCCTTCGGCCCCGACGTGTCGAACGCGACGCTGGCCAATTTCATCGCCAGCCCGGGCAAGGCGTTCCTGGCGGGCGTCACCGCCGCGTCGCAGGCGGCGACGTTTACCGCCGGGGTCGAGATCCCCGAATATGTCTTCATCTGCTTCCAGATGACCTTTGCCGCGATCACCATCGCGCTGGTGCTGGGGTCGGTGGTCGAACGCATCAAGTTCGCCGCCGTCATGGTCTTCGCGATCGTGTGGCTGACCATCACCTATTTCCCGATCGCGCACATGGTGTGGGCGACCAGCGGCTATTTCTTCAAGGCGGGCGCGCTCGACTTCGCGGGCGGCACGGTGGTGCACATCAACGCCGGCGTGTCGTCGCTGGTGCTGGCCATCCTGCTGGGCAAGCGGCTGGGCTTCCCGACCGAGCGCATGGCGCCGCATTCGCTGACGCTGACGATGGTCGGCACCGGGCTGCTGTGGGTGGGCTGGTTCGGGTTCAACGCCGGGTCGGCGCTGGAGGCGAACGGCACCGCCGGGCTGGCGATGATCAACACCTTCGTCGCGACCGCTTCGGCCGGCCTGTTCTGGATGCTCGCCGAGAAGTTTTCGGGGCACAAGGGTTCGGCGCTGGGCTTCTGCTCGGGCATCATCGCCGGCCTTGTCGCGGTGACGCCGGCGGCGGGCAATTCGGGTCCGTTCGGCGCGATCGTGCTGGGCGCCGTCGCTTCGGTCGTCTGCTTCTTCGCGGTGACCGTCCTCAAGCCGAAGCTCGGCTATGACGACTCGCTCGATGCGTTCGGCATCCATGGCGTCGGCGGCATCATCGGCGCGATCGGCACGGCGGTGGTCTATGCCCCGTCGCTGGGCGGTCCGGGTGCGGCCGATTACGACATGGGCGCCAAGCTGGGCGTGCAGGTGTTCGCGGTGCTGGTCACCATCGTCTGGGCCGGCGTCGGCACGACCGTCGCATGGTTCGTCGCCAAGGCGCTGACCGGTGGTCGGGTGTCGAAGGAAGTCGAGCTGGAAGGCCTCGACCTCGGCGAACATGGCGAGCGCGCCTACAATTACTGAGTTTCTCTTCCGGGCGGCGGCCTAGTCCCCTGCCGCCCGGACCCACAGTTTCCTCCTGCGGAAAACACCTGGGCCGATGCGGTGACGCATCGGCCCTTTTTTTGTGGAGCCGGGGTGCTAGACCGCCGGCATGACCCCTTACCTAGAACTCATGCAGCGCGCCCTGAACGACGGCGTTCCGACCGACGACCGCACCGGGGTCGGCACGAGGTCGGTGTTCGGGTACCAGATGCGCTTCGACCTGTCGGCCGGCTTTCCGGTACTGACGACCAAGAAGCTGCACCTGCGGTCGATCATCATCGAGCTGCTGTGGTTCCTGCGCGGCGACACCAATGTGCGGTGGTTGCAGGAGCAAAGGGTCAGCATATGGGACGAATGGGCCGACGAAAACGGCGACCTCGGCCCGGTATACGGCAAGCAGTGGCGCGATTGGGTGGCGGCGGACGGGCGGCATATCGACCAGATCGCCGAGCTGATCGCGACCATCCGCACCAACCCTGCGTCGCGGCGCCAGATCGTGACCGCGTGGAACCCGGGCGAGCTGCACGCGATGGCGCTGTCGCCCTGCCACTGCCTGTTCCAGACCTATGTCGCGAATGGCAAGCTGTCGTTGCAGCTGTACCAGCGCAGCGCCGACATCTTTCTCGGCGTGCCGTTCAACATCGCGAGCTATGCGCTGCTGACGCATATGCTGGCGCAGCAATGCGATCTGGCGGTCGGCGAGTTCATCTGGACCGGCGGCGATTGCCATTTGTACGAGAACCATCTGGAGCAGGCCCGTGAGCAGCTGGGCCGGACGCCCGGCCCGCTGCCGCGCCTCGAAATCACGCGGCGGCCCGAGTCGATCGACGGCTATGCCCTCGAGGATTTCGTACTGCACGACTATGTGGCCCAGCCGCATATCAAGGCGGCGGTGGCGATATGATCGACGCCATCCTCGCGCGGGCCGACAATGGCGTGATCGGGATCGACGGCCAGTTGCCGTGGCACCTCCCCGCCGACCTCAAGCGGTTCAAGGCGCTGACCATGGGCCGGGCGATGGTGATGGGGCGCAAGACGTTCGAGAGCTTTCCCGCCCCCCTGCCCGGCCGGCGGCATATCGTGCTGACCCGCTCGACCGACTGGCGCGCGGACGGGGCGGAGGTGGCGCATAGCCCCGAGGAGGCGCTGGCGCTGGCCGGGCCGGACGCGGCGGTGATCGGCGGGGCGGAGGTGTTCGCACTGCTGCTGCCGCAGATCGAGCAGATCGAGCTCACCGAGGTCCATGCCAGCCCGCAAGGCGATGCGATCGTCCCGCCGTTCACCGGCTGGGTCGAAGCGTGGCGCGAGGATCACAGTGCCGCGGGAGAACGTCCGGCGTACAGCTTCGTCCGATTGCTCCGCCCGCCTGCCTCCGCGTAAAGGGGCCCATGGCGTCGATCGCGACGCCCAAGGGGGCGTGAGGGGCGGATGCGTAGGGCGGTCTGGTGGGGCGTGGCGGCGCTGGCAATACTGGCCGCTGCCTTTTTCGCGCTGGCGCCCGGAATCGTCGAGCGATCGATGAACAAGGTCGAGCCGAGCGCGGCGCTGGCCAGGCGGATGGCGGCGGCGCCTGCGCCGGTGGTGGCGGCACCGATCGTCGACCTGCATGCCGACACGCTGCTATGGTCGCGCGACCTGTTGAACCGGGGCACGCGCGGGCAGGTCGACCTGCCGCGGTTGCAGGCGGGGCATGTCGCGTTGCAGGTGTTCTCTTCGGTCACGAAGACGCCGCGCGGGCAGAATTACGATGCGAACGACGGCGACAGCGACAACATCACCCCGCTGGTGATCGCGCAGTTGCAGCCGGTGCGGACCTGGGGATCGTTGCTCAACCGGTCGCTGTGGCATGCGACGAAGCTCAGGCGGACGGCGCGGGCGTCGGGCGGGCAGCTGCGGCTGGTGGCGAGTGCCGCCGATCTCGACGCGCTGCTGGCGGCGCGGGCGCAGGCGCGATCGGCACCGGTCGGCGCGCTGCTGTCGATCGAGGGGCTGAACGGGCTGGAGGGTGAGCTTGCCAATCTCGACCGGCTGTATCGCAGCGGGTTCCGCATGGCGGGCCTTGCCCATTTCTATGACAACGAGGTCGCCGGATCGATGCACGGCCGCGTCAAAGGCGGGCTCACTCCGTTCGGGCGACGGGTCGTCGCACGGATGGAGGACAAGGGCATGATCGTCGACGTGGCGCATGCCAGCCACGCCGCGCTGGCCGACGTGCTGCGGATCGCGCGGCGGCCGGTGGTGTCGAGCCATGGCGGGGTGCAGGCGACGTGCAACGTCAACCGCAACCTGACCGACGACGAGGTGCGCGGCATCGCCCGCACCGGCGGGATCGTCGGCATCGGATACTGGCCGGGCGCGGTGTGTTCGACCGATCCGGCGGCGATCGCCCGCGCCATCGTCCATGTCCGCGACATCGCGGGCATCGACCATGTCGCGCTGGGGTCCGATTTCGACGGCGCGGTAACCACCGGGTTCGATACCGCCTGGGTCGCCCTGGTCGCCGAGGCGCTCAAGCAGGCGGGCATGGTGCAGGGAGATATCGACAAGGTGATGGGCGGCAATGCCCTGCGCGTGCTGCGCGCCGGGATGCAGCCCCTTTCGCCGCCCGCCCCCGCCCGCTAAGGGGCGGCGATGGAGCGTCTGGACGGTGGCGCGACGGTTCCCGGTCCTTTGCGCGGGGGAGTGGTCGCGCTCGGCAATTTCGATGGATTTCATGCCGGGCACCAGGCGGTGGTCGCGCGCGCGGTGGCGCGTGCCCGCGAACGGGGGGCGCCGGCGATCGTCGCGACGTTCGATCCGCATCCGCGCCGCTATTTCCAGCCCCAGCTGCCGCCGTTCCGCCTGACGAGCCTCGACCAGCGCGCGCGGCTGTTCGCCGCCGCCGGAGCCGATGCGATGCTGGTGTTCGCGTTCGACGCCGCGCTGGCCGGGCTGTCGGCGGAAGGCTTTGCCGAACGGCTGGCGGACGGGATCGGCGCGAGCGGGGTGGTGACCGGCACCGACTTCACCTTCGGCAAGGCCCGCAGCGGCGACGTGGGCGTGTTGCGGACGCTGGGCGAGGCATATGGCTTCACCGCCGAGACGGTCGCGCCGGTCGAAGGCGGCGCGGCGGTGGTATCGTCGTCGCGCATCCGCGATCTGCTGCGCGAGGGGCGACCGCGCGAGGCGGCGGCGCTGATGACCCGGCCGTTCGCGATCGAGGGTGTGGTGGAACATGGCGCGAAGCTCGGGCGGCAACTGGGCTATCCGACCGCCAACCTCCGCATGGGCGCGTATCTGCGTCCCGCCTATGGCATCTATGCCGTGACCGGGCGGCTGGCGGACGGGCGGGTGCTGCAGGGTGCGGCGAACCTTGGCATCCGGCCGACGATCGAAGGCGAGCCGGTCGAGCTGCTCGAACCCTATTTCTTTGATTTCGAAGGCGATCTGTACGGACAGGTGATCGAGGTCGCGCTGATCGACTATCTGCGCGGCGAGGCGAAGTTCGAGTCGCTCGACGCGCTCAAGGTGCAGATGGCGGCGGATTGTGACCGGGCGCGGGTGGTATTGGGGTAGAAGAAGGTCGTTTCACGCGAAGGCGCGGAGACGCGAAGGAGTTGCGATTTGGGTCGAGGGCACCCGCGCCAGCGGCCTTCGCCTTCGTTGCCACATGCGATGTGTCTCCCGATCGTGTAGTAGCGGCGATAGCCCGCAACGCCTTCGCGTCTTCGCGCCTTCGCGTGAACCCATGCTTCGTCCACCAGCCGTTCCTCGCCGCTGCAGGAAAGCGGTTTGCGTGTGGGCGCGCATCGGCTAATCGCGGGCATTCCTATGACCGAAACGCCCGAACCCACGCGCGACTGGCGCGACACCGTCTTCCTGCCGAAGACCGACTTTCCGATGAAGGCCGGCCTTGCCGCCAAGGAACCGGCGATCCTCGATCGTTGGGCGTCGATCGGGCTGTACGACCGGTTGCGCGCCGAGCGTGCCGGGCGCGAGCGGTTCTTGCTGCACGACGGCCCGCCCTACGCCAATGGCGACATCCATATGGGCCATGCGATGAACAAGGTGCTGAAGGACATCGTCGTCCGCACCCAGTCGCTGATGGGAAAGGACGCGCCCTATATCCCGGGGTGGGATTGCCACGGCCTGCCGATCGAATGGAAGATCGAGGAAGCCTATCGCGCCAAGAAGCGCAACAAGGACGAAGTTCCCCCGGCCGAGTTCCGCGCCGAATGCCGCGCCTATGCCGCCAAATGGGTCGATGTGCAGAAGGGCCAGTTCCAGCGGCTCGGCATAATGGGCGACTGGGACGACCCGTACCTCACCATGAAGTTCGACGCCGAGGCGACCATCGCCGAGGAGTTGTTGAAGTTTGCCATGTCGGGGCAGCTCTATCGCGGCGCCAAGCCGGTGATGTGGTCGCCGGTCGAAAAGACCGCGCTGGCCGAGGCCGAGGTCGAATATGAGGATGTCGTGTCGACGCAGATCGACGTGGCGTTCGAGATTGTCGATGCGCCGAATGCGCCGGAGTTGGTCGGCGCGCATGCGGTGATCTGGACCACCACGCCGTGGACGATTCCGGTCAATCAGGCTTTGGCCTATGGGCCGGAGGTTGAGTATGGGATCGCGCGGGTAACGTTGCAGGACGGCACCGTTAAGCGCGTCCTGACGGCGACGCAGCTTTGGTCTCAGTTCTATGCCCGCGCGAATGCCGGTCAGCAAGGCATGTTCGCAGGCGAGTATGTCGCCAACGTCGAAGTCGAAGGTGTCGTTAAGGGTTCGCAGCTCGCTGGCGCGACCGCACGCCACCCGATGCACGCGCGCGGCGGGTTCTTTGCCAAGCCGCGTCCGCTGCTGGCCGGCGACTTCGTGACGACCGACGCCGGCACCGGCCTGGTCCATATGGCCCCCGACCATGGCGAGGACGATTTCGAGCTGTGCAAGGCGAACGGCATCGAACCGGTGTTCGCGGTGCAGGGCGATGGGCGGTATCGCGACGACTGGGCATGGCTGGGCGGCGAAGGCAGCGTCATCAACCCGAAATTCGTTGCCGCCGGACGTGGCGGCAAGCTGGAGGAAGGGCCGATCTGTCGCGACCTGCGCTTGAGCGGCGCACTGCTGGCGGCGTCGGACGACTTCGCGCACAGCTATCCGCATAGCTGGCGGTCGAAGGCCAAGGTGATTTTCCGCGCGACGCCGCAGTGGTTCATTCCGATGGACCGTTCGACCCGGAACGTCGCCCCAGCGCAGGCTGGGGCATCTTTCGACGGCGCGGACGATCCGATCCTGGCGAGCATCGGGCTGGAGTCGCTGGAGACCCCAGCCTTCGCTGGGGTGACGTCTGCTTCGTCGAATGGCGCTACGTTGCGCGAAATCGCGCTGGACGCGATCGAGCATACGCGGTTCGTGCCCGAAAAGGGCCGCAACCGGATCGGGGCGATGGTGTCGGGGCGGCCCGACTGGGTCATCAGCCGCCAGCGTGCGTGGGGCGTGCCGATCGCGCTGTACGTCAACCGGGCAACCGGCGACTATCTGCGCGACGAAGCGGTCAACGACCGCATCCTGAGCGCCTTCCGCGAAGGAGGCGCCGATGCGTGGTATGCGGCGGATCATCAGGTGCTGCTGGGGCCGGACTACGCGCTCGCCGACTATGAGGTCGTGACCGACATTCTCGACGTGTGGTTCGATTCGGGCTGCACCCATGTCTTCACGATCGAGAAGCGCTTCGGGGCGGGCACGCGCGCGAACCTGTATCTCGAAGGGTCGGACCAGCATCGCGGCTGGTTCCAGTCGTCGCTGCTCGAAAGCTGCGGCACGCGGGGGCAGGCGCCGTACGATGCGGTGCTGACGCACGGCTTCGCGCTGGACGGCAATGGCCGCAAAATGTCGAAGTCGCTCGGCAACGTCGTCGATCCGCTCAAGGTGATCGGTGAATCGGGTGCGGACATCCTGCGGCTATGGGTCGCGCAGACCGATTATTTCGAGGATGTGCGGATCGGCAAGGAAGTGCTGGCCGGCACCGGCGATACCTATCGCAAGCTGCGCAACACGTTCCGCTATCTGCTGGGCGCGCTGGACGGGTTCGGCGATGCCGAGCGGGTGCCGGTCGAGGAGATGCCGGGGCTGGAACGCTATGTCCTGCATCTGCTGGGCGAGCTGGACACCGAGTTGCGCAGTGCAGCGGAGGCGTATGAGTTCAACCGCTATGCCCGCGCGCTGACCGATTTCGCCAACGAGGATCTGTCGGCGTTCTTCTTCGATATCCGCAAGGATTCGCTCTATTGCGACGCCGCCGACGACGTACGGCGGCGGGCGTATCGCACCGTGCTGGACGTGCTGTTCCACGCGCTGGTGCGCTATGCCGCGCCGATCCTCGCGTTCACCGCCGAGGAAGTGTGGCAGGCGCGGTTCCCGAGCGAAGACGGGTCGGTGCATCTGCTCGAATGGCCCGAACTGCCGCATTTGCCCGCCGACCGGCCGCTGGGCACCGCATGGGCCGAGGTCCGCGTGCTGCGCCAGCAGGTGACCGAGGCGATCGAGCCGCTGCGTCGCGCCAAGACGGTGCGATCGAGCCTCGAGGCCGAGGTGACGGTACCGTCGCTGCCGCTGCCCGCCGACGAACTGGCCGAGCTGTTCATCGTCGCGAAGGTCGCCCAAGCCGATGGACCGATCGCGGTGACGCGGACCGAGGAAGCCAAGTGTGGGCGCTGCTGGCGGCATCTGCCTGACGTGGCGGCGGACGGCGATCTGTGCGGCCGGTGTGCGGAGGTGGTGGCATGAACCCGCGGAGACTGGCGGTCGCGATCGCGATTGTAATCCTGATCGTCGACCAGTTCGTCAAATATTGGGTCACCGGCCCGATGGGGATCGATTATCCGGGGGCCGAGCTCCATCTGCTGCCGGTGTTCACGCTGCGCTTCGTGCAGAATTTCGGCGTGTCGCTGGGGCTGTTGCAGGCGGGGAGCGAGACGGCGCGCTGGGCGCTGGTCGCGATGACCGCGGTGATCGCCACCGGCGTGGCGGTATGGATCCGGCGCGAGCGGCAGACGCCCGAGCTGATCGGGCTGGGGCTGGTGTTGGGCGGCGCGCTGGGCAACATCATCGACCGGGTGCGCTTCGGCTATGTCGTCGACTATGCCGACTTCCATATTTTCGGGTACAGCCCGTTTCTGGTATTCAACATCGCCGATGCGGCGATTTCGATCGGCGTGGTGATCCTGCTCGTGCGCGCGCTGTTCACCCGTGCGCCGAAGAACGACGTTCCTGTGGAGAAGGCCAATGCGTAAGTTTGTCGTCATCAGCAGCCTCGGCCTGATCCTTGCCGGGTGCCAGGGCAATGCCCTCAACCGCCAGCGTCCCGACGAGTTCGCCGTCGCGCGGCAAGCACCGCTGGTGATCCCGCCCGATTATTCGCTGGTCCCGCCGCAGCCGGGCGCCGCGCGTCCGCAGGATACTGCCGCATCGACGCAGGCGATGCAGGCGCTGTTCGGCGGCCCGGCGCAGCGTAGTGCTACCGAGCGGCTGACGCTGGAGCAGGCGGGCGGTGCGGGCGCGGCGGATGCGGGCATTCGCTCGGGTGTGGCCGATCCGAACACCAATGTCGTCGACAAGGGCACGACGACCCGCGACATCATCGCGGCGCCGGCGGGCGACGGGCAGGCCGCGCGGACGACCACGCCGTAAGGGTTGGGTTTTTGGGATAAGGGAAAGCCGGTTGCCCGAGGGGGCGGCCGGCTTTTTTGTGCCTCCGCCCCCTGCCCCCTCCGTTTGCTTCGAGCGAAGGTTCGAGCTTGTCGAGAACCGTAGTCGAGAAGGGGGTGCCCCAAACGACCAAGTTCTCGACGGACGCTTCTCGACAAGCTCGAAGCTGCTCGAACCGAACGGGTGGGGGTTGGAGAAACGTCCGGTAACTGGATGACCGGGCAAGGCGCGTGCGATCTTTACCCTCACCACCCTCGTCACCCCAGTGCAGGCTGGTGTTTCCCGGTGATGATGCGGGACATGAGCCGCGGGAGACCCCAGCCTTCGCTGGGGTGACGTGCTTGCGGGAGCGAGCTTTCCCGCCCCCGCCCTGCCCTTAGAACGCCGCGGTCAGCGATACCACCACCGTGCTGGCGGCGATCGGGCTGCCGTTGGTGGTCTTGCTGAAGTTCGGCGTGATATAGGCCGCTTCGCTGTTCGAGATGTCGGTGTCGACATAGGCGACGCCCAGCGTCAGGTTCTTGTAGGTAAAGTCGGTGCCGACCGACCAGTCCCAGTAGCTGCCGGTGGGGGCAAGGCTGGTGCCGTTCGGGCCGAGGCCGGGATTGCCGTCCGAATAGCCGATATGCGCCTTCAGCGTCAGCGGGGTGTTCGGCACGGCGCCGGCGGCATCGCCCGACAGATAGATATTGTCGTCGCGCTTGCCGCTGCCCACGACCAGCGGCGTCGCCGAGGCGAAGGCGCGGCTGAGCGAGGTCTGCTTGGGCGCGTAGAAGGCGCCGGCGGTCAGCGTGGCGGGACCGGCGGTGCCCGACAGCTTGCCGTAGAATTCGACGACGTCGGTTTCGTCGGCACCGCCGGGATAGGTGTACCAGGTGACGCCGGCATCGACGGTCGCGGTGCCGAAGGTCTTCTTGTACCCGGCGATCAGGTCGAGTTCGAGGTTGGCGCCGCCGAACGTGCCCCAGCCGGCGAGGTTCGACCCCCAGGTGCCGATATAGACGCCGCTTTCATGGGCGATGGTGATGCCGCCCTGGACGGCGACATTTTTGTCCGACTGCGACACGCCGCGGAAGCGATAGTCGGACGCGACGCTGGCGCTGCCGCTGATGGTGATCGGTTCGGGCGGTGCGGTGTCCTGCGCAAAGGCCGGCATCGCGGTAGTGGCGGCGAGGATCGCGGCCGGGAGAATGGTCGAGAATCGCATCGTAAACCCTTTCTAGGTTCCGTGGTGATTCTCCTGCGTCGAACGTCGCCGCGATTGGGTGGACCTGATGGCCCATGCGGTCTGACGCTCTGCGACCGAATATGTCTCAGCGTGCCGCGCTGCACAATGGGAATTGCGCTGAGTCCGGATACGACACACCCGCTGTTGCGCGGTGGCAACAACGGGTGTGACGCGAACAACGTTCGTCATTCCCGCGAAGACGGGAATCCATATACGCCGACGTTGCGAATTATCCGCAGCACTGGCGTGTATGGATCCCCGCCTGCGCGGGGATGACGGGAGAAAGGATCAGGCGCGGATGGCGAGGATCGCGTCGATTTCGACCACGGCACCCAGCGGCAGGACCGGCACGCCGACCGCGCTGCGGGCGTGGCGGCCGGCATCGCCGAACAGTTCGACCATCAGTTCCGACGCGCCGTTGGCGACCTTCGGCTGGTCGGTGAAGCTGCCGGCCGAGTTGACGAACACACCGAGCTTCACGACGCGCTCGATCCGGTCGAGGCTGCCCAGCGCCTTTTCGGCCTGCGCGAGGATCATCAGCGCACACTTCTGGGCCGCCGAGGTGGCGTAGGCGAGGTCGCGGTCCTCGCCAGCGCGGCCGGTCATCAGGTTGCCGTCCTCAAACGGCAGCTGGCCCGACAGGTGCAGCAGGCCGCCGGCTTCTACCGCGGGGACATAGGCCGCGACGGGCGCGGCGGCGACGGGGAGCGACAGGCCGCGTTCGGCCAGCTTTGCGGGGATATCATATGCCATGGGAGTTCCTCTCTTGTGGTTATCGGATGGGGTCAAGCCTTGGCCGGCTGTCCTTCGGCGAAGCGTGCTTCGATCCATGCCTGCGCCTCGGTCCAGTCGTCGATACGGGCGTGCGCGGCGGGTGCCGGGGCGACGTGGATGGCAAGGTCGGGTTCGGACACCATGTGCAGCCGGTGAACGGTGGGCGCAGTGTCCGCGACCGATTGGTGATGCACCGCAAGGTCGTCGACGAACACCGCGACGCTGGGGTTGAATTCGGCGAGCAGCCGCGCGACCGGCGGCCCCTTGCCCCCCTGATTGCATTCGACGCGGTGGACGATGCCGTGGGTGGCGAGCTGATCGATGCGGTGGGTGCGGCAATGGTCCTGCAAATTGGTCAGGACGACGATGTCGGCGTGAGTCGCGAGCGCTGCCAGCGCCTCGCGCGCATGGGGTACCAGCGTCTGGCGCGCCATCTGGCCCGGAAAGAAGCCGTCGAGCATCCCCCACATCTCGTCGCGTTCCAGCAAGGTGCCGTCGGCGCGGGTCATCGAGTTGGCGAAATCGCCCCCGGCCATGTCGAACGCGATGGCATGTTCCTCCCCCAGCCAGGTCCCGAAATGGCGGACCATGTGCAACAGGACTTCGTCGCAATCGGTGATGAGCAGCGGTTTCATGCAGTCTCCAGTTCGGCGCGGGCCCCAACCAGCGCGGCGGGCGGCACGGCCAGCGCGTCGGCGCAGGCGATGAGGTCGGGTTCGTACGATTCGAGATGGATCAGCAACTGCGCGAGGAAGCCGGGATCGGCGGCCCGCGCGCGCAGGTCGGCGGGATCGATCCCGGTCAGCGACAGGAAGCGCGTCGCCCGCGTTTCGTCGCCGACGACCCAGGCAAGCGCCCGCAAGCCCAGCGTCGCCGCGTCTTCATTTGTTTCCGGCCTGCGCATCGCCTAGACAGCCTTTCGAACTCGATCGGGATGCAAAGCGCGTGGCAAAAAGGGTACTCGTTGTCGAGGACAACGAACTCAACCTGAAGCTGTTCTGCGACCTGCTGCGCGCGCATGGCTTTGAAACCGAGCCGGTCCGCGACGGGCGCGAGGCGGTGGCGCGGGCGCGGGCGTTCCTGCCCGACCTGATCATCACCGATATCCAGTTGCCGCATATGACCGGGCTGGAGCTGATCCAGATGTTGAAGGCCGATGCGCGGCTGCGGACGATCCCGATCATGGCGGTCACCGCCTATTCGGGGCGCGATGACGAGGACCGGGTGCGCGCCGCCGGGGCGAATGCCTATGTGACGAAGCCGATTTCGGTGGTGCGGTTCGTGGGGGAGGTTCGGGCGTTGTTGCCGGCGGAGGAAATTCGGGGGGAGCCGGACGCCGACTCGACGGACGGACCGGTGCCCGACTGACAATCGTCGTCATTCCCGCGCAGGCGGGAATCCATAATCGCCAACGTCCCGACTAGAGCCAAAACGCCAGCGTGTATGGACTCCCGCCCTCGCGGGAGTGACGATTGGAGCGCGCGATCTCTGCCACCCTCACCCCCAGTCGACACGCGCGACCAGCATCGTCAGCGCCGCCGCCAGTGCCGCCGCGACCCACAAGGCGGCAAGGCCGAGCCATGTCCAGCCGATGCCGCCGATCGTCACGCCGGCGACGAAGCCAAGCCACAGCAGCAGGTCGCGGCGCGGGGTCGGGGCGGTGGGGTCGCCCATCAGGCGGCGGGCAAGGCGCTGGCCGATGCGGACCAGCGTACCGGTCATGTAGGTCAGCCCGACGCGCACCTCGCCATCGGGCGCCACCACGCCGTTCTGCGCGCCCATCGCCGCGGCCAGCAGCAACATGGCGAAGGTGAGCGGCGCAAAGGCGGCGAGCGCGGCGCCGAACGCCAGCAGCAACGTGACGAGGCCCATCACCGCCTCCGCGCGGCGGGTCGGCCCCAGCCGCTCGACCGCGGCGGCGCCGACGATGGTGCCGAGCATCGCACCGGCGACGAACGACAGCACCAGCGCCGCTGCGGTCGCCGCGGCGCCGTTCCAGCCATGGGCGAGGCCGACGCCCAATCGCGTCGAATTGCCGCTCATGAACGAGGCGAAGAAGCCGCCAAGGCCGCTGAACGCCAGCGCGTCGATAATTCCGGCGAGCCCGGCGAGGAGGACGGTGGCGAGGGTGGCGGCACTAGTCAGACGACGCATGATGCTCCCTTTGCCCGATCGGCGGGGCGCGGGGCAATGCCCCCTCGCCAGCCGTTGAGCGTTACGATAGCGAAGGCGGATGGTTCCCTCTCCACAGGCGCTGGGGCAGATGCTCGGCGCGCTCGACATGATCGGCATCGCGGTGTTCGCGGCATCGGGCGCGCTGGCGGCGACGCGCGCGGCGCAGACCTTCGTCACCGCCGCGTTCTTTGCGGTCATCACCGGGGTCGGCGGGGGGACGGTGCGCGACCTGCTGATCGGGGCGCCGGTATTCTGGGTCCATGGATCGCCGGTCGCGGCGATCTGCGTCGCGGTGGCGGGGCTGATCTGGGTGACGCCCGAACATTGGTGGCGCGACAAGGCGCTCGACTGGCTTGATGCCGCCGGGCTGGCGGCCTATGCGGTGTTCGGCGCGGCCAAGGCGCTCAGTTTCGGGGTGCCGCCGCTGCAGGCCGGGATGATGGGGGTGCTGACCGCGTGCGTCGGCGGCATCCTGCGCGACGTGCTGGCGGGGGTGCCGTCGATCCTGATGCGGCCGGAGCTGTACGTGACCGCGGCGGCACTGGCGGCGGGGTTGCATGTCGTGCTGGTGGCGTGCGGGCTGCCGCCGTTCGTGGCGGCGCTGCCGGCGGCGGTGGCGGGGTTTGCGCTGCGCGGGACGGCGATCCGGTATCGGCTGGCGCTGCCGGCGTATCGGGGGAAGCGGTAGGGGTTTTGCCGCCAGGGTTTCGCGCGGAGACGCGGAAGGGGTCCGTTGTGGGCCGCGGAGGCGAGTGGGGCCGGCATGTTTCACGTTGCCACTCACGTCATTCCAGCGAAGGCTGGAATCTCGCCGTAAGGAAGGGCGCGCCTCACCGCAGGAGACCCCAGCCTGCGCTGGGGTGACGGTTGTTCGGATGGGTACGTTGCTCCCCGCCCCTGCCTTTTGCTTCGCCACCCCCCTCCGTTCGCTTCGAGCGGAGGTTCGAGCTTGTCGAGAACCGTAGTCGAGAAGGCGCTGCCCAAAGCGAACGAGTTCTCGACGGACGCTTCTCGACAAGCTCGAAGCTGCTCGAACCGAACGGAGTGGGTAAGGACCCAGCGGATTTGGCGAAAGCGTCGAATGGGCGAGGGTCAGCCGCGCACGACGCCCGTCTCGCTGAACGGTTTCGGCTCTTTCGGCGGCACGGCGCTGTCGTTCAGCTGGCATTGCCAGAAGCCGACATCGATCCACCGCCCCTGCTTGAACCCGATCTCGCGGTAGACGCCCGCGCGGCGAAAGCCGACCGCTTCGTGCAGCGTGATCGAGGCGTCGTTGGGGAGCGACAGCACGCCGATCGCCTGGGTAAATCCCTGCGCGCGGAGCGTGTCGACCAGCGCTTCGTAGAGCAGCCGCCCGGTGCCCTTCTGCTGCGCGCCGCCAGCCATGTAGATCGAGGTTTCGACGACATAGCGGTACGCCGGGCGATCGCGGAATTTGGTGGCATAGGCATAGCCCAGCACCGCGTCGCCGTCGGCCGCGCCGGTCGTCGCGACCATCCACGGGTAGAAGCCGTCGCTGTGCGCCATCCGGCTGCGGATCGCGCGGGCATCGGGGGCGTCGGTTTCGAACGACACCGTCCCGCCCAGCACATAGGGCGCGTAGATCGCGGCGATCGCGGCGGCGTCCTCCGCGCGGGCGGGGCGGATCGCGATCATAGCCCCAGCCGCGCCACGAGCAGGTCGAACAGCGACGCGTCCTCCGCCGATACGGCGACCGGCCCCAGCCCACCGCATTCGAGGCAGCGCGCCTGCACCCCGGCCTGCGCGGTCAGCAGCCGGCGGGCATCGCCCAGCGCCTGCGCCAGCACCGCACGCTGCTGTACCGCGACATGGCCGAGCATGTCAGTGGCCGCCTGATCAGGCGCATCGCTGCGCTCCTTTTCCGAGAAGCTCTTCAGTGCCTTTTCGAGCGCCGAGGGTTCCTTTTCGAGATAGACCGCGCGGACCTGATCCGCCTTCAACCCGGCCCGACGCGCCGCCTCGCCGATCGCGTCGTCCAGATTGCCGAAGCGGTCGACCAGCTTCAGCTGGCGCGCAGTGCCGCCGTCCCAGACGCGCCCCTGCCCGATTTCGTCGACCCGCGCCGGGGTCAGCCCGCGCGACTGCGCGACGAGGCCGGTGAAGCGGCGATAGATATCCTCCACTCCGCTCTGCATGATCGTGTCGAACGCCGCGTTCGTGCCGCGCAGCACGTCGGGCTGGCCACTCAGCGGCGTCGTGGTGACGCCGTCGGCAGTGACGCCGATCTTGGACAGCGTGTTCTCGAACGTCGGGATGACGCCGAACACGCCGATCGACCCGGTGATCGTGTTCGGTTCGGCGAACACGACATCGCCCGGCGTCGACACCCAATAGCCGCCCGATGCGGCGAGGCCGCCCATCGACACGACCACCGGCAGCTTCGCCGCCTTTGCCTGCAGGATCGCCTGACGGATGCGTTCGGACGCCAGCACCGACCCGCCGGGCGAATCGACGCGGACGACCAGCGCCTTGAGATTCTTGGTCGCGAGGCCGTCGAGCAGCAGCTTGGCAATGGTGTCGCCGCCGGCAGTCCCGGCCTTCGCCTCGCCATCGACGATCGTGCCGGCGACGGTGATGACGCCGATCGCATCGCCCGAGGTCGATACCGGGTTCGCCGCCAGCCAGTTGGCATATTTGATCGTGCGGAAGCTGCCGGTGGCCTTGGCCGGCTCCACGCCCGCCAGTTCGGCGACGCGCTTGCCGAAGGCGATGCGGTCGCCGAGCTTGTCGACGATGCCGCCGCGCACATTGGCCTGCGCCACGTCGCCACCCGCCGCCGCGATCGTTTCCGCCGGGCGGGCGATCAGCGCATCGAGCTGCGCCTTGGGCCGGGCCTTCAACACGCCCGCGCGCCATTGGTCGAAGATCGCGCCGTACAGCGCCTGATTGGCGGCGCGTGCCGGTTCGGACTGGTCGGCGCGGGTATAGGGTTCGACCGCCGACTTGAACTGGCCGACGCGGTAGACGTGCGCGTTGACGCCCAGCTTGTCGATCAGCCCCTTGTAATAGAGCTGCGCCCCGCCGGGGCCGCGAAACATCGTGCCGCCGAACGGATTCTGCCAGATTTCGCTGGCGTTCGCCGCGATGCGATAGCCGCCATCGGTGTAGAGCGTGGCATAGGCCAGCACCGGCTTGTTGGCGGCACGAACACGGGCGACGGCGTCGCCGACCTCGGACAGTGCGGCGGGATAGCCGCCGGCGAACCGGTCCATGTCGAGCACGACCGCCTTCACCCGCGAATCGGTCTTGGCCGCGTCGAGCGCGCGGACAACGTCGCGCAGACGGAGCTGTTGTGCCACCGGCTGCCCGCTTAGCAGCGCCACAGGATCGGCCTCGGTCGGTTGTTCGACGATCGATCCCGACAGGTCGAGGACCAGCGCGCCATCGGTCACGCGGCTGTTAGGCCGGGCCGACAGCGCGGCGAACAACCCGCCGAAGAACAGCAGCATCAGGATGAGCACGAGCGCATCCTTGATCCCGACCAGCAGCTTCCACGCACCCCGGACCAGTTTCACGGCAATTCCTTCGAGCTTATCGTCTAGCGATAAATAGCGGGGTGACCGGGGGAGTAAATGGCGTTGTTCGGGAATGCCGCCCGGTTTGGAGACTTCCGATCAAATGCACGTCATCCCAGCGCAGGCTGGGATCTCTCGCGGCAGACAGACCGTGCTATCACCGGGAGATCCCAGCCTTCGCTGGGATGACGTTTCGTGGAAGCCGGGACCGCCGCGCGTCACACGCGCATCGGCATCAGCACGTAGAGCGCGGGCGAGGCGTCGTTCTCGCGGATCAGCGTCGGGGCCGCCGCGTCCGACAAATGGACTTCGCACAGGTCGCTGTCGATTTGCCCCAGAATGTCGAGCAGATAGCGGCTGTTGAAGCCGATCTCGAACGGCAGCGCGGTATAGTCGCCGGGGACTTCCTCCGCCGCCGCGCCGTTTTCGGGCGAGGTCACCGACAGGGTGATCTTGTCACGGTCGAGCGCCATTTTCACCGCGCGGGTCTTTTCGGTGGCGATGGTCGACACGCGGTCGACGCCGGCCATGAAGCTCTTAGGGTCGAGTTTGAGCAGCTTGTCGTTCGCGGTCGGAATGACCCGCGAATAATCGGGGAAGGTACCGTCGATCAGCTTGCTGGTCAGGATCGCCTGCCCCAGGTCGAAGCGGATCTTGCTGCCCGACAGCGACACGCCGACCGAGCCGTCGACTTCGTCGAGCAGCTTGCGCAGTTCGGCGACGCATTTGCGCGGCACGATGACGTCGGGCATCTTTTCGGCGCCCTGCGGCTGGTCGACGGTCATCCGCGCGAGGCGGTGGCCATCGGTCGCCGCAGCCTTCAGCACCGGCTTCCCATTGTCGTCGGCGACGTGCAGGAAGATGCCGTTCAGATAGTAGCGCGTTTCCTCGGTCGAGATCGCGAAGCGGGTCTTGTCGATGATCGCCTTCAGCGTAGTCGCGGGCAGTTCGAACTGGGTCGGCAGTTCGCCTTCGGCAATGACCGGGAAGTCGTCGCGCGGCAGCGTGGCGAGGCTGAAGCGCGCGCGCCCGGCCACCACGGTCAGCCGGCCCTCCGCCGCCGACAGCTGCACCTGCGACCCGTCGGGCAGCTTGCGCGCGATGTCGAACAGCGTGTGCGCCGACACGGTGATCGCGCCCGGCTGATCGATCGCCGCAGCAATCGTCTCGTCGATCTGCAGGTCGAGATCGGTCGCCATCAGACGAATGCTCGATTCGCCCGCCTCGATCAGGACGTTCGACAGGATCGGGATGGTGTTGCGCCGCTCGACCACCGACTGGACGTGGCTGAGGCCCTTCAGCAGGGTCGCGCGTTCGATCGTCGCCTTCATGATGTTCCCCCGCGCGGATGCGCATCGCACTCGGGCCAGCGGATTCGGTGCCGACCCCATAGAAAACCGAGCAGTGTGTCTAGCGCAAAGAAGGGCCGGAGCAAACTGCTCTGACCCTCCTCGCGCAACTTGGTTACTGAGATGTAAACGCGGTCGCTTAGAAGCGGATGCCGACGCCCGCCACGACCTGATGCCGGTCGGTGTCGATGTCGAACTGCGACGTGGTGCTGCCGTCGACGCGCTGGAAGTCGGCGTTGTTGTAGTTCGAATAGCGATATTCAACCTTCGCATAGGCACGCGTGCCGAGCGACTGTTCGACGCCGGCGCCGAGGCGATAGCCGTTCAGTTCGAAATTCTCGCGGGTGTCCACGCTGCCGTCGCTCGCCAGCACGTCGAGGCGCGCATTGGTGTAGCCGCCCTTGGCATAGACCAGCGTCTGCGGACCGGCCATCAGGCCGGCGCGGGCGCCGACATAGAGGTCGCGGCCGGTCTTCACGCTGCCGAAGCCGAAGAAGTTCGGGTCGGTACGCGCGGTTTCCACCTTGCCGGTCGAACCGGTATATTCGCCCTCGACGCCGATCAGGAAGTTGCTGAGCGCGAAGTCGTAGCCGGCGTCGACGCCGTACACCATGCCGTTCACGGTCTGGTTATCGCCGTCGAGGTCGCTATCCTCGGTGCTGCCCGGACGGATGCCGTCATAGCCGGCGAGCGCGCCGACGCGGAAACCGGTGAAGGCGGGGTTCACGTCCTGCGCGAAGGCAGGGGTCGCCAGCATCGTGCCGGCAGCAGCAAGGCCAAGGATGAGGGTACGCATACTCGAAACTCCATTGTCACCGCCCATGTTCAGGGCGCGGGAGTTCAATGGACGTTTTGGACAGGCGTTGCATGAACCTCACCTAAACAGCGAAATCCGTTGCAATTGCGCAACACCGGCTTGAAAGCAGGACCATGACGACCCAGCACCCCGCCCCCCGCAAAGGCCGCGATTTCATCGCCCGGCACGGCGAAACGGTCTACAATATCGCGCAGCGGATGCAGGGGGATCATCCGCATACCCCACTGACCCGCGCCGGTTTTGCGCAGGCCGACGCGATGGGCGCGGCGCTGCGAGACCTGCTGGGCGTGAAGCCCGAATTGACGCTGTGGGCATCGAGCGCGGGGCGGGCGTTGCAGACGCTGGCGATCATCGCCGAGCATCTGGAGCTAGACTGGCACGCGGCGCGACGCGACGACCGGCTGGTCGAGATCGGCATGGGCGAATGGTCGGGGCGCTATTATCGCGAGCTGACCGGGGCGGATGTCGACTTTCTGGACGTCGAGGCACGGCTGTACCGCCGCCCCGCCCCCGGCGGCGAATGGTATGACGCGATCGCCGCGCGGGTCGGCAGTTGGGCGGCGGACACCGCCGACGATCCGGGCGACCGGCTGGTCATCATGCACGGCATGTCGAGCCGGGTGCTGCGGGGGCTTCTGACCGGCAAGGCCGTCGATCCGCGGTTCGACGCGCCGGTCGCCCCCGACCTGCCGCAGGGATCGGTGGCGCTGATCGAGGGCGGGCGCGAGACGCTGGCGTATCTGGGCAGCGGGCGTGCCTCGCTGGCGGCGCCGGCTTGATCGCGCTGCTGCTGGCGGTGGCGGGGCCGCAGGCGATCGGCATTCACCAGCGCTGGGGTGCGTTCCGCAACGACGGCCCGACGCGCTGCTATGCGATCAGCCGCCCGGTGGCGGGCAAGACCGGCGCGCCGTTCGCCAGCGTCGCGACCTGGCCCGGCGCACGGGTGCGCGGGCAGCTGCACGTCCGGCTGAGCCGGGAGAAGAGCGACCGGGCGCGCGTGGTGTTGGCGATCGGCGACCGCCGGTTCGACCTGACCGCCGGGCGGATCGATGCGTGGAGCCCCGACGCCGATACCGACCGCGCGATCGTCGCGGCGATGCGCGGCGGGCGATCGATGAGCATCGAGAGCGTGGCGGCGAACGGCGCGCCGTTCGTGGATGTGTATGCGCTGGCGGGGGCGGCGACGGCGATCGATGCGGCGGCGTTGGGATGTTTTTGACGGTTAGCGTCGTCATGCCCGCGCAGGCGGGAATCCATTGCCGCCGACGTTCGTGCCGGAGTCGCGAGCGCTGCGTTTATGGATACCCGCCTGCGCGGGGATGACGGTTGTTCGGCATCGTGGGCAGCAGTGGAAATCCCGCCCGGAATCGGCTATATCTGGCGTATGCTGACAGTCTCGACGCCGCCCATGCCGATCCCCGGCCATGTCGATCCCGTGCCCGTGCCGCGCGGCCTTGCCCCGCGTCCCGATGGCCGCACCGATCTGGTCGGGCTGTCCAAGGCCGAAATCCGCGCCGCGCTGGAGGGCGCCGGGTTCGACGCCCGGCAGGCGAAGCTGCGTGCCAAGCAGCTGTGGCACTGGATTTACAATCGCGGCGCGACTGCGTTCGCCGCGATGACCGATATCGCCAAGGCGCAGCATCCGGTGCTGGAACGCCACTTCGTCATCGGCCGGCCCGATGTGAAGGAAGCGCATGTGTCGACCGACGGCACGCGCAAATGGCTGCTGACCTCGCCCGACGGGCAGGATTACGAGATGGTGTTCATCCCCGATGCCGATCGAGGAACGCTGTGCGTGTCGAGCCAGGTCGGCTGCACGCTCAACTGCACCTTCTGCCACACTGGCACGATGCGACTGGTCCGCAACCTGACCGCGGGTGAGATCGTCGGACAGGTGATGCTGGCACGCGATTCGCTGGGCGAATGGCCGAGCCAGCCCGAGGGGCGGATGCTCACCAACATCGTGATGATGGGCATGGGCGAGCCGTTGTATAATTTCGATTCGGTGCGCGATGCGCTGGGCGTGGTGATGGACGGCGATGGCCTTGCGCTCAGCAAGCGGCGGATCACGCTCAGCACGTCGGGCGTGGTGCCGATGATGGCGCGCGCGGGCGAAGAGATCGGTGTGAACCTCGCCGTGTCGCTGCATGCCGTCACCAAGGAGGTGCGCGACGAGATCGTGCCCCTGAACCGCAAATACGGCATCGAGGAATTGCTGCAGGCATGTGCCGACTATCCGGGCGCGAACAATGCCCGGCGGATCACGTTCGAATATGTGATGCTGAAGGACAAGAACGACAGCGACGACGATGCGCGCGAGTTGGTGCGGCTGCTGCGCAAATATCAGCTGCCGGCGAAGGTCAATCTGATCCCGTTCAACCCGTGGCCGGGCGCGCCGTACGAATGTTCGACGCCGGACCGGATTCGCGCGTTCAGCGACATCGTGTTCGAAGGCGGCATCTCCGCCCCCGTCCGCCGCACCCGCGGGCAGGACATCGGCGCGGCGTGCGGCCAGTTGAAGACCGCGGCGGAAAAGAAGAGCCGGGCGGAGCGCGACCGCGAGGCGGCGGAAGCGGCGGCCTGATCCGGCGTTCACACCCGCAGTGACACCGCCCCTGCGGTCGGCACATGCCGCCGCCATGCGCAGCCCGACCCCACGACCGACGATGGTATCTGTGGTCGGCGCGCGCACGCACGAGGTCTGCTGACCGCGTGCATTCCCTGCCCGGCCGAACGGCCGGGTCGATCGACGTCCATTCCGGCCTGTTCCCCCATCAGGAGCATGACGTGATGACGACGAAGGACAGCCACCAACTTCGCTCCCCCCGCCGGGTTCTGGTCATCGGCACCAGCGGATTGGGTAAATCGACCCTTGCCGCCCGGATCGCGGAGCGCTTGTCGATCCCGTTCGTGGCTACCGACGAGATGTACTGGACATCCAATTGGCAACTGGTCGACGAGAAGATCGTCGAACGGCGGATCGCTGCGGTCGTTCAGGACTCCGCATGGGTGCTCGACGGGAATTTCGATCGCGAACGCGCGATCGTCTGGCCGGCGGCCGATTTGATCGTCTGGCTCGATCTGCCGCTCGCGACGACGGTGCGGCGGGTCGCTGTCCGCAATCTGGGGTGGTGGCTGTCACGATCGCCGATCTGGGGTGGCAAGCGCGTGACGCTGGCTCGCGCCTTGTCGGGCATCCGCCATAGCGCCCGATCGCATGCCGGAAAGCGGCGGACCTATCCGGACGCCCTGGCCGCGCAGGGAGCAGACCGGGTCGTTATGCTACGATCGGCGGCGATGGTGGAAGCGTGGCTCGCCGGGGTGAAACGCGACGCCCGATAGCGACGTCCTGCGTAGAAACGGGCCAGCGGCACGCGCGCCGGCCCGCTTCGTACGCTTAACGGCGTTTCAGCGCGTTGTTCACCGACGCGACGAAATGATCGCCCGGTCGCGCCTTGCAGCTGGCCAGCACCGCCGGCCGGATCGTTTCGACGCCGGCGACCGTGACAGTCGGATGCGGCTTGCCCTTCGGCCCATAATTGGCGGCGTAGCGGATCGCTTCGGGCTTGAAGCTTTCATCGAGCAGGTTGAAGTCGCGGCACGTCACGGTTTCGAGGTTCCGCTCTTGATCACCGCGACGGTGCGTTCGGTGCCGGCGCGGCCCGGAACCTGCGCCTCCTCCGTCACCCAGGGCTTGGCATGATGCTGCTGGGTCGCCGCGGTGGCGGCACCGGCGCTCATCAGTCCGAGAGCGCCGACAAGTACGCACATACGGGTCTTCATGACGTCTTCTCCTTTTTGCCAGAGGCCCCTGAATCGTCCGAAACGGACACTGGTTTCGTATCCGATCCGACATGACGAAGGTTTAACGATGGGCTCGCACGGCATCAGGGCGAAAATGAAAACGGCGTAATTCCACCAAGCGACGGCGTTTTCGACGCCCCCTCGACAGTGGGAGCGAGATAGTATCTAGCGCGACCATGCTCGACGCCCCCTCCCTTGCCCTTGCCGCCGGTGCCGGAGTGCTCGGCGGTGCGATGAACGCGCTGGCGGGGGGCGGCACCTTTGCGACGATGCCCGCGCTGATCGGGCTGGGCCTGCCCGGATCGATCGCCAACGCGACCTCCAACGTCGCGTTGCAGCCGGGCGCCATTGCCAGCGCCTGGGCCTATCGCCGAGGGCTGGGGCCACTGGGCGGGCTGCCGATCCGGTTGCTGGCCAGCATCACCTTCGTTTCCGGACTATTGGGCAGCATGTTGCTGGTGTGGACGCCCAGCAGCCTGTTCGACGTGATCGTACCATGGCTGTTGCTGGTCGCGTTCCTCGCCATCGCCTTCGGGCGGCGGGCGGCGGAATGGCTGCACGATCGGGTGACGATCGGTCCGGCGACGCTGATCGTGGCACAGGTGCTGCTGGGCATCTATGGCGGCTATTTCGGCGGTGGCGTCGGCATGATGGTCACCGCGACCTATGGCCTGCTCGCCGGGCAAAGCGTGAAGTCGATGGCGGCGCCGCGTACGCTGATGCTGGCCACCGCCAACAGCGCGGCGGCGATCGTGTTCGTCGCCACCGGCATGGTCGCCTGGGCCGCGTGCCTGCCGATGATCCTCGGCGGCATCCTCGGCGGATGGTTGGGTGCGAAGCTGGGCGTGCGGCTGACGCCCGGACAGATTCGTGCGTGGACGCTGCTGGTGACGTTCAGCGTGACGGTCGTGTTCTTCGTCCGGGCCTATCGCTAAGCGGGTCGTCGCATGTCGAAGCGGTCGCCCAGCTCGAAATAATCCCCCGCCCCGCCGCCGCGCAGGATCGGGCGGGCGCGTTCGGTGCGATAGACACCGTTATCGAGCAATGCCGGGTCGATATGGACCTGCACCACCTCGCCCAGCACCAGCCAGGTATCGATATCGCCGCCCCGGTGATCGGTCAGGCGGACGATCTGCGTCGTGCGGCATTCGAACTGGACCGGCGATCCCGCGACGCGCGGCGGCGCGATGGCCGTCGAGGGCAGCGTATCGAGTCCGGCCAGCGCGAACTCGTCGGCATCGGTCATCGCCGAGGTCGCGTTCATCGCCTCTGCCTGCGCTCGGGTCGCGAGGTTCCAGACGAACGCGCCGGTCGCGCGGACGTTCGACAGCGTGTCCTTCGCGCCGGTGGAGGCGAAACCGATGATCGGCGGGCGATAGTTGAAGGCGTTGAAGAAACTGTAGGGCGCGAGGTTGCGTTTGCCCTCTGCCGACACGCTGGCGATCCAGCCGATCGGGCGCGGCGCGACGATGGCGTTGAACGGATCGTGCGCCAGGCGGTGGCCGTCGGCGGGGGCATAGGAATGGAAGTCGGTCATGGGGTTCCCCAACGCACGATATGGACGCCGGGTGCAACGCCCCTTCGCAAGGCAGCCATCGGATCGTAGGGTGACGCGATGACGACGCGATCGATCCACCGCCATGCGCTCGCCACCCGGCTATGGCATTGGGTCAATGCGGTGGCGGTTATCATCCTGATCGGTAGCGGGCTGATGATCCTGAACGCCCATCCGCGGCTGTATTGGGGGCGTTATGGGGCGAATTTCGACCATGCATGGCTGACGTTCGACCGGTTTCCGGGGTGGGTGACGATCCCGCAGACCTACAACCTCGCGCTGGCGCGCAACTGGCATTTGTCGTTCGCGCTGGTGCTGGGGTTCGGATTGCTGGCCTATATGATCGCGAGCCTGCTCAACCGGCATTTCCAGCGTGACCTGCGCATCCGCAAGGACGAGTTGTCGCGGCGGCATGTGGTGGCGGATATCCGGGCGCATCTGGCGTTCCGGTTTCACGATCCAGAGGCGCCGGGCGATTACAACGTGTTGCAGAAATTGAGCTACGTGCTGGTGATCTTCGGGTTGCTGCCGCTGGTCATCGCCACCGGCATCGCGATGTCGCCCGGGCTGAATGCGGCGTTTCCGTGGGTTTTGGAGATATTGGGCGGGCGGCAGTCGGCGCGGTCGATCCATTTCCTTGCCGCCAGCGGGATCACGCTGTTCGTGATCGTCCATCTGGTGCTGGTAATCCTTGCCGGCGCATTGAACGAGGTGCGGTCGATGATCACCGGGCGCTGGCGGGTGCCCGAATGAGCCGGTTGCTGTCGCGGCGTTCGGCGCTGGTGGTGGGTGCCGGCGGGCTGGTGGCGGCGTGCGACCGGGTGGCGCAGCTGCCGGCGGCGCAGACGCTGCTGGGCGGGGCGGAGGATGCGCACCGGACGCTGCAGCGGACGATCACCGCGCGCGATGCGCTGGCGGTCGAATATCGGCCCGAGCAGCGCTCCCCGATCTTTCGCGCCAATGGCACCAACAATCCGAACACGGCCGATTATAACGCGCATGCCGCGAACCGCTTCGCCGACTGGCGGGTGGTGGTCGACGGGCTGGTGGCGCGGCCGCTGTCGCTGCGGCTCGACCAGATCCGGTCGATGCCGTCGCGCCAGCAGATCACGCGGCACGATTGCGTCGAAGGATGGAGCGCGATCGGCAAATGGACCGGGCCGCGATTGTCGCGGTTGCTGGAACTGGCGGGATTGCTTGCCGAGGCGCGGTATCTGGTGTTCCATTGCGCCGATGCGATCGGTGGGCGACCCTATTATGAATCGATCGATCTGATCGATGCCTTTCATCCACAGACGATATTGGCGTGGGCGCTGAACGACCGGTTGTTGGGGGTGCCCAATGGGGCGCCGCTGCGGCTGCGGGTCGAGCGGCAGCTGGGGTACAAGCACGCCAAATATGTGCAGCGGATCGAGGCGGTGGCGTCGCTTGGCGGGATCGCCGGGGGCAAGGGCGGCTTCTGGGAGGATGTCGCTGGGTATGACTGGTATGCCGGGATTTAAGTAAGGGTTTCCACGCGAAGGCGCGAAGACGCGGAAGGCTCGCGTTTCGGATGACGCGCCCCCGCGGCAGCGGCCTTATCGAACGTTGAAGCGATCGAACCGGCCTCCCGATCGCGCTGCCATCGCTCGGTGGGCGACCTCTCTGCGCCTCTGCGTCTCTGCGCGAACCACCTTCTTCTTCTCCGCGTCTTCGCGCCTTCGCGCCTTCGCGCCTTCGCGTGAAACCAATCTTCTTCTTCGATCGAGGGAGACCCCGGCCTGCGCTGGGGTGACGTTGGGGGAGCACGTCTGCGACCGGCGGTAACGCTTGTGGCTCTGGATCCCCGCCTGCGCGGGGATACCGTCCCACGGAGCCACGCCCACGAAAAAGGGGCCCGCGTTGCCGCGAGCCCCCTTCCCTTCACGCCGAAGCGTGTGCCGATCAGTTGTCGGTGATGAACGACGGCAGGCCGGCGTTGCCGCCGTCTTCCTTGCCCTCTTCACGACGCGGACGATCGCCACGGTCGCGGCGCGGGCCGCGGTCGCCGGCGTCACGGCGGGGACCACGATCGCCGCCTTCGCCGCGGGGACCACGATCGCCGCCGTCACGACGCGGACCACGCGGGCCACGGTCGCCGCCTTCGCGCGGTTCGCGCGCCGGACGGGTGTCTTCCAGCTCGGCGCCGGTTTCCTGATCGACGACGCGCATCGACAGGCGCACCTTGCCGCGCGGATCGACTTCGAGGACCTTGACCTTCACTTCCTGCCCTTCGGACAGGACGTCGGCGACCTTCTCGACCCGCTCGTTGCGGATTTCCGAAACGTGGACGAGGCCGTCCTTGCCGCCCATGAAGTTCACGAACGCGCCGAAATCGACGAGGTTGACGACCTTGCCGTTGTAGACCTTGCCGACCTCGGCCTCTTCGACCAGCCCCTTGATCCAGTTGATCGCGGCTTCGATCTGCGCCGGATCCGACGACGACACCTTGATGACGCCCTCGTCGTCGATGTCGACCTTCGCGCCGGTCGTCGCGACGATCTCGCGGATGACCTTGCCGCCGGTGCCGATGACTTCACGGATCTTCGACTTGTCGATCGTGAAGGTCTCGATGCGCGGGGCGTGCGCCGACAGTTCGGTGCGGGTCTCGCCCAGCGCCTTGGCCATTTCGCCGAGGATGTGCGCGCGGCCTTCATTGGCCTGTGCCAGCGCGACCTTCATGATCTCTTCGGTGATACCGGCGATCTTGATGTCCATCTGGAGCGAGGTGATGCCCTCGCTGGTGCCGGCGACCTTGAAGTCCATGTCGCCCAAGTGGTCCTCGTCGCCGAGGATATCGCTGATGACCGCGAAATCCTTGCCTTCGAGGATCAGGCCCATGGCGATGCCCGACACCGGACGCTTCAGCGGCACGCCGGCGTCCATCATCGACAGCGAACCGCCGCAGACCGTCGCCATCGACGACGAGCCGTTCGACTCGGTGATGTCCGACAGGACGCGGATCGTGTAGGGGAACTCGTCCTTGGTCGGCAGCACCGGGTTCAGCGCGCGCCAGGCGAGCTTGCCGTGACCGACTTCGCGACGCCCCGGCGCGCCGAAGCGACCGACTTCACCGACCGAATAGGGCGGGAAGTTATAGTGCAGCATGAAGCGTTCGTAGTGCAGGCCGTTCAGCCCGTCGATCATCTGCTCCGCATCCTTGGTGCCCAGCGTCGTGGTGCAGATCGCCTGCGTCTCGCCACGGGTGAACAGTGCCGAACCGTGGGCGCGCGGCAGGAAGTGGACCATCGCCTCGATCGGGCGGACCGTCTTCGTATCGCGACCGTCGATGCGGCGGCCGTCCTTCAGGATGGCGGTGCGGACGATCTCGGCTTCCAGCTTCTTCACGAGCTTGAGCGTGCCGAGATACTGCGCCGGATCGCTTTCCTTGAGGTCGGCCAGCGCTTCACGGGCCTTGGTGCGGGCGTCGTTGATCGCGTTCTGGCGCGCCTGCTTGTCGGTCAGCTTGTAGGCCGCCGTCAGGTCCTTGCCGATCAGCGTCTTCAGCTTCTTCTTGGCGGCCGACTGGTCGGCGACCGGCTGGAGCTCCCACGGGTCCTTGGCGGCCTGTTCAGCGAGATCGATGATGCAGTTCACGATCTTCTTCGACGCGTTGTGCGCGAACACGACGGCGCCCAGCATGACCTCTTCCGACAGCTCCTTGGCTTCGGATTCGACCATCATCACCGCATCACCGGTGGCGGCGACGACGAGGTCGAGGTCACCGGTCTTCACCTGCTCCAGTGTCGGGTTCAGCACGTATTCGCCATCGACATAACCGACGCGCGCCGCGCCGATCGGCCCCATGAACGGCACGCCCGAAATGGTCAGTGCTGCGGACGCGGCGATCATCGCGACGATGTCGGGCTCGTTCTCGCCGTCATAGCTCAGCACCTGGGCGATGACGTTGATTTCGTTGTAGAAGCCTTCGGGGAACAGCGGGCGGATCGGACGATCGATCAGGCGGCTGACCAGCGTTTCCTTTTCGGTCGCACCGCGCTCGCGCTTGAAGAAGCCGCCGGGGATGCGGCCCGCGGCCGAGTATTTTTCCTGATAGTGGACGGTCAGCGGGAAGAAGTCCTGCCCTTCCTTGACCGAGCGTGCGGCGGTGACCGCGCACAGCACCACGGTTTCACCCAACGTCGCGATGACCGCGCCGTCGGCCTGGCGGGCGACGCGGCCCGTTTCGAGGGTCAGCGTCTTGCCGCCCAGGTCCATGGTGCTTTTCTTGATATCGAACATGTCGTTTCCTTCGCGTCCGGCGGCCCTATGCGCGCCGGGGCAGCTTGGGTGGAGGTCCACCCCTTGGATCGAGCCGTTTCAGGCCCGGTGTCCCGCGTCGCCGGATTGCGGCGGGACGGCTTGGCCGGATGTCCGGTCGCAAAGCCTATACCCCGTTTTGCGGGGAATTTCGTGACGGAGTTCGTGCCGCCCCACATGGAAAAAGGGCGGCCCGTCGGACCGCCCTTTCTTCGTTACTTCCGAAGGCCGAGCTTCGCGATCAGCGTCGTATAACGCTCCGCGTCCTTCTTCTTCAGATAGTCGAGCAGCGAACGCCGCTTGTTGACCAGCATCAGCAGACCGCGACGCGAATGGTTGTCCTTCGCATGGGTCTTGAAGTGCTCGGTCAGGTTCTGGATGCGGGTGGTCAGGATGGCGACCTGCACTTCGGGGCTGCCGGTGTCGCCTTCGGCGCGGGCATGTTCCTGGATCAGTGCCTGGCGGTTTTCGGGAGTGATCGACATCGTCGTCCTTTCTATTCGAGGTTGAAGCCGCGGACGACACGGGTTTCCCCGTCGAGTGTCTCGACCAGCGCCACCGGCACATCGGCCAGTGTCGCAAAGCCCAGACCGTCGTCCGTTGCAAAACCGATCAGTCGAAGCCCCTTGCGGAGCCGCCCTGCCTGATCGGCATTCAGAGACAGAGCCGGGATGTCGTCCAGCCCCGCCCCCAGTGGCAGGAGCGTTTCTTCAAGCGCGTGGCCCTTACCCAATTCCGCCAGTTTGTCCAGCGAAATGGCCGATTCGAGGGTGAACGGCCCGGCCTTGGTGCGCCGGAGCATGGTGACGTGGCCGACCGTGCCGAGCGCGAGCGCGATGTCGCGGGCGAGGGAGCGGATATAGGTGCCCTTGGAGACGAAGGCGCTGAGGGTGATTTCCTCAAGCTCCTCCCCGCTCGCGGGGAGGGGGACCGCTGGCGCAGCCGGGGGTGGAGGGGGGTCGGCGGCATCCGCAGCGGTTGCGCCCTGGGGCGATCCCCCTCCACCAGCTTCGCTGGTCCCCCTCCCCGTGCCGGGGAGGATTTGGAGGTCGAACACCGTCACCTTCCGAGTCGCGAGAACGACCTCTTCGCCCTTGCGCGCCAGATCATAGGCGCGCTCACCATCGACCTTCAGCGCGGAGTATGCCGGCGGAACCTGCTCGATCGGCCCGGTAAAGCGCGCCAAGACCGCCTCAACCGCCGCCAGCGTCGGCCGCACCGGCGACTCGCCGATCACCTTCCCCTCTAGGTCGAGCGTATCGGTCTGCGCGCCGAACCGAATCGTGAAATCATAGCGCTTCGACGCATCAAGCATCCGCCCGGCCAGTTTCGTCGCCTCGCCGATCGCAACCGGCAGTACGCCGGTCGCCAGCGGGTCGAGCGTGCCGCCATGGCCGACCTTGTGCTTGCCGTAGCCGCCCTCGCGCAGCACCCGCTTGACCGCCGAGACGATCTGGGTCGATCCCGGCCCCAGCGGCTTGTCGATGATGATCCAGCCGTGCATCAGCGCATCGCTTCGCAAAAATGGCGGCGGCACAGCGCGACATAGCGGTCGTTGCCGCCGATTTCGGTCTGTTGCCCGTCACGCACGGCGCGGCCCTGCGCGTCGACGCGCAGGTTCATCGTCGCCTTGCGCCCGCAGGTGCAGACCGATTTCAGCTCGATCAGCGCGTCGGCGATCGCCAGCAATCGGGCCGAACCGGGGAACAACGCGCCTTGGAAATCAGTGCGCAGGCCATAGGCGAGGACGGGCACGCCTAGATCATCGGCGACCTTGGCGAGTTGATCGACCTGTCCGGGCGACAGGAACTGCGCTTCGTCGACCAGCACGCAGCCGACCGCATGCTGGCGGTGCTGCGCGGCGACGCTTTCGAGCAGGTCGCTGTCGGCATCGAACGGTGTCGCGGGCGCCGACAGGCCGATGCGCGAACCGATCGTCCCCGCCCCTTCGCGCGTGTCGATCGCGGCGGTGAACAGCATCGTCGTCAGCCCGCGCTCGCGATAGTTGAAATCGGCCTGGAGCAGCGTCGTCGATTTGCCCGCGTTCATCGACGCATAATAGAAATAGAGCTTGGCCACTCAGTCCTCGGTATCGCCGCTTTCCAGATCGCGTGCGACCTTGGGATCGCGCAGCAGCTGGTCGATGCGGGTGCCTTCGTCGAAGCTCTCGTCGATCAGGAATTTGAGCTTGGCGGCATATTTCAGGTTCACCCGCCGCGCGACCTCCGACTGGAGATAGGCGGTGTTGGTGCGCAGCGCCTTCAGCACGATCTGTTCGTCCTTGCCGAGCAGCGGCTTCACGAACACCGTCGCATGGCGCAGGTCGGGCGACATGCGGACTTCGGTGACCGAGACGAGATGCTTTTCCAGCACGTCGTCATGCACGTCACCGCGCGCGAGGATTTCGGACAGGATGTGGCGGACCTGTTCGCCGACGCGCAGCAGGCGGACGGAGCGGGTTTCGGGCGTTGCTTCTGACATGATCTAACCGAATTGACAGTGGAACCAGTGACTGTCGAGTCGCTGGCACCAGATGGTGTTGTTGCCGAACACGTTCGCGATGTCGGCGGCGACCGGTCCGCCGTTCCAACCGCGCGCGGCAGCCATGCGGTCGGTCGGATCGTGGACGATGGCGGCCCAACTTCCGAATGGACCGATCCGGGTCGTGAAGGCGGTGCGCGGCGCTGCCTGTTCGACGATCGCGACGCCGGTCGGCCAGGGGCCGCCGGACCGCGCCCGATCGAACGCGCTACGCTCCGATCGCAGCAGCCACCAACTCGGGGCGACGTGCGACCAGTAGAGCGCGTGACTTGCCAGAAATGCCGCAAAGGGTAGCGCGACGATTGGCACGAAGGGCGGCAGGAGTGCCGGTATTCCCGCCGCGCGCAACCGCCAGCTGCGCACCAGCCCGTCGATCAGCAGCCCCAGCCAGCATAGCGCCAACAGGACCGCGACGACCGGAATCGCCCAATAGGACAGGAGATTGGCGACGAACAATGCCGCCGCCCCGCCGATCACCCATGCCGCCGCCAGGCGGAGCCGGGGGCGGAGGGTGGCGGCAAGGGTTGCCCCCTGCCGCCCGTCACTCACAGCGTGCGATCGCGCAGTTCGACTTCGTAGGTTTCGAGGAAGTCGCCCGCCTTGATGTCGGTGAAGTTCTGCGTGAACGTGACACCGCATTCCAGCCCTGCGCGCACTTCGGGAACATCGTCCTTGAAGCGACGCAGCGACGCGATCTCACCCTGGTAGATGATGACGTCGTTGCGCGTGATGCGTGCCTTGAGCGCCTTGCGGATGATCCCTTCGACCACCAGCAGACCCGCGGCCCGACCATGCTTGCCCGCCGAGAAGACCTCGCGGATTTCGGCGCGGCCGACGACCGTTTCGAACGCTTCCGGACCCAAGGTACCGGCCATGCCGGCACGGATATCGTCGGTCAGCGTATAGATGACGTCGTAGTACTTCAGCGCCACCTTGTTCCGCTCGGCGATCTCGCGCGCCTTGGCGTTCGGACGGGTGTTGAAGCCGATGATCGGCGCGCCCGAAGCGGCCGCCAGCGTCACGTCGCTCTCGGTGATGCCGCCCACGCCCGAATGCAGGATGCGCACCCGGATATCGTCGGTCGAAATCTTGTTGAGCGCACCGACGATGGCTTCGACCGACCCCTGGGTATCGGCCTTCACCACCAGCGGATATTCGATCGCCTGCTTCGACTTCAATGCCGAGAACATGCTCTCGAGGCTGGCCGGCGCCTGGGTGGTGCGCTTCTGAAGCAGCACGCCCTGACGATATTCGGCGACCTCGCGGGCACGCGCCTCGCTCTCGACCACCTGCAGCGGATCGCCCGCCATCGGCACGCCCGACAGGCCCAGCACCTCGACCGGAGTCGACGGGCCGGCGGTCTTCACCTGGCGGCCCTTGTCGTCGATCAGCGCACGGACCTTGCCGCTTTCCGCGCCGACGACGAACACGTCGCCGACCTTCAGCGTGCCGCGACGGACCAGCACGGTCGCGACCGGACCGCGACCCTTGTCGAGCTTCGCCTCGATCACGCTGCCTTCGGCAGCGCGGTCGGGATTGGCCTGCAACTCGAGCAGTTCGGCCTGGAGCTGAATCTTCTCGATCAACTCCTGCAGGCCGGTCTTCTTGAGCGCAGACACTTCGACGTCCTGGGTTTCGCCGCCCATTTCCTCGACCTGCACGTCGTGTTCGAGCAGGCGTTCGCGGATGCGCTGCGGGTTCGCCTCGTGCTTGTCGACCTTGTTGATCGCGACGATCATCGGCTTGCCGGCGGCACGCGTATGATGGATCGCCTCGATCGTCTGCGGCATCAGCCCGTCATCGGCCGCGACCGCAAGGATCACGATATCGGTCACGTCGGCACCGCGTGCGCGCATGTCGCTGAACGCTTCGTGGCCGGGCGTGTCGAGGAAAGTGATCTGCGACTCGTCCTTCATCGTCACCTGATAGGCGCCGATATGCTGGGTGATGCCGCCCGCTTCGCCGCGCACCACGTCGGTCCCGCGCAGCGCGTCGAGCAGCGACGTCTTGCCGTGGTCGACGTGACCCATGATCGTGACCACGGGCGGACGCGGACGTAGTGCCTCGACCGCATCCTCGGTCGTGTCGAGTGCGAGGTCGATGTCCGAATCGCTGACGCGCACGATGTTGTGGCCGAATTCGGTCACCAGCAGTTCGGCGGTGTCCTGATCGATCGTCTGCGTCATCGTGACGGGCGAACCCATCTTGAACAGCGTCTTGACGAGGTCGGCACCCTTTTCCGCCATGCGGTTGGCGAGTTCCTGTACCGTGATCGCCTCGGGCACCTGCACGTCGCGGACCTGCTTGATCTGCGGTTCGCGCGGGCCGCCAAAGCCACGCTTTTCCTTTTCCCGCGCACGCTTGAGCGCGGCGAGGCTGCGCGAACGCGCACCATCGTCGCCCAGCGCACGGGTCACGGTCAGCTTGCCCGACTGGCGACGATCATCGCCCTTGCGGTCGCGCGACGGTGCCGGCCGTGCCGGTTCGTTGCGACGCGGCGTCGCCTGACCGGTGCCCGACGGAGTCGGACGTGCGGCCTGGCCACCGGCGGCGGGACGTGCCGCCGCGGTCGTGGCGGGAGCCGCCGCAGCGGGGGCCGGTTCGGGCTTGGGCTGCGGCTTGGGGATTTCCGGACGCTGCACCGGGGTGAAGCGCCGCGGCGCCGGCCGGCTGGGGTCGGCGGTCAGCACGATCGGCTGCGGAGCGGGTGCCGGCGCAGGCGCCGGACGCGGAGCGGCACGCGCCGGCGCCGACGCCGACGCCGGGGCGGGCTTCGCCTCGACCGGTGCAGGCGCGGGTGCGGGCGTCGGCGCACGGGGCGGCGTTTCCGCAACCGGTTCCGGAGTCGGCGTCGGTGCCGGGGTCGGCTCGGGCGCAGCCACGGGTTCCGGCGCAGGCGTCGGTGCAGCCTCGACCAGCTTCGACTCGGGCGCCGGGGTCGGTTCCGGGGCGGGCGCCGGCTCGGCGGCGACACGTGCCTTTTCCTCGACGCGAACGCGCTCGGCCTCGACCGCTTCGCGGGCGATGCGTTCGTCGCGGCGACGATGTTCTTCGGCCGCGTTCATGCGTGCCTCTTCGGCCTCGCGCAGCAGCTTGGCCTGCAGCTCGAGCCGCGACAGGCCGGCATTGCTGCTGGCCGCCGGGCGCGGGGCAGGTGCGGCCGGGGCGGGCGCCGTCGGCGCGGGCGCGGGTGCCGCTTCGGGGGCAGCCGCCTCGACGGGCTGCTGTTCTTCGCCGGGACGGCCGAGCACACGGCGGCGCTTCACCTCCACGACCACCGTATTGGAGCGGCCATGGCTGAAGCTCTGCTTCACCTTGCCGGTTTCCACGGTGCGCTTGAGGCCGAGCGGCGCGCGGGTGCCCAGCTTCGGCTTGTCGTTGTCGATGTCGCTCATCCGGTTACTCAGGTTCCTGCTTCAATTGGTCGAGGCCAATCCGCCCGGCATCGTCAGTGCCGGAAAATCGCGCCGTCGATGCGCCCTGCGAAGGTGTTTCGCAAGCCGCAGAGATAGGTTCGGGTCCGATAAAGTGCAGCCAGCGGGACAGCGCGTCATTGGCTCGCTGTGCCGCCCGTGCGTCGGTCAGGCCGACATGTACCACATTTTCGCGCCCAAGCGCCAATGACAATATGGTGCGTGGAACGGGCAATGCCAATCCCCTGCGACCCGATCCTTCGTCATCGGTGCCGACACGCCATGCCTGTGCCAGTTTTCCGGCGCCGTCGGGCGCGGCGTCTGACGCATGGTACAGCGCGTACAGCTTGCCGCTGCGCGCCGCTTTCTCGATCGCGGTACCGCCGATCACGACGAAGCCCGACTTCGCCTCCAGCCCCAGCCGGTCGAGCGCGTGGCGACGGAGTGCCTCCTCGATCAACTGCGGGAGGTCGGCGGGAATCGCCAGCGTCGCGCCCTTGAACGCCCGCGCCAACGCGCCCTTCAGCTTGCCTTTTGCCATCGCCGTTTCCAGCTCGGCCCGGGTCACGCCGATCCACGCGCCACGGCCGGGAGCCTTGGCACGCACGTCGGGCAGCACGTCGCCGTCCGGGGACAAGGCGAGCCGGACCAGCCCGTCGCGCGAGCCATGCTCACGCGACAGGATGCAGCTGCGCTCGGGGCTGTCGGTTAGCCGCGCGGTGTCATTGTTCGGATTCCGCAACTGCGTCCTCCGAAGTCTCGGCCGCTTCATTCTCATCGGCGAACCAATGGGCGCGGGCGGCCATGATGATCTCGTTACCCTGTTCGTCCGACAGGCCATATTCGGCGAGGATGCCGCCCTTCGGCGCTTCCCGCTTGGGCGCGTCGTCGCCGCGACGGCGCGGTTCGGCCTTCTTCTTCTCGACCAGTTCGTCGGTGGCGAGGTCGGCAAGGTCGTCGAGCGTCTTGATGCCCGCCTTGCCCAGCGTGACCAGCATCGCTTCGGTCAGGTACGGCAGTTCGGCCAGCGCATCCTCGACGCCGAGCGCGGTGCGCTCTTCTCGGGCAGCCTGTTCGCGGCGCTCGATCGCTTCCTGCGCACGGCTTTGCAGCTCCTGCGCGAGGTCCTCGTCGAACCCTTCGATGCCGGCCAGTTCCTCGATCTCGACATAGGCGACTTCTTCCAGCTCGCCGAAGCCTTCGGCGACCAGCAGCTGCGCCAGCGTCTCGTCGACGTCGAGCTCCTTCTCGAACATGCCCGAGCGTTCGATGAATTCCTTCTGACGCTTCTCCGAGGCATCGGCCTCGGTCAGGATGTCGATTGCCTTGCCGGTCAGCTGGCTGGCGAGGCGGACATTCTGGCCGCGACGGCCGATGGCGAGGCTGAGCTGATCGTCGGGAACGACCACCTCGATGCGGTCCTCTTCCTCGTCGAGCACCACGCGGGCGACGTTCGCCGGCTGCAGCGCGTTGACGACGAAAGTCGCGGTGTCGGGCGACCACGGGATGATGTCGATCTTTTCGCCCTGCATTTCCTGCACGACGGCCTGCACACGGCTGCCCTTCATGCCGACGCAGGCGCCGACCGGATCGATCGAGCCGTCATGCGAAATGACGCCGATCTTCGCGCGCGAACCCGGATCGCGGGCCGCAGCCTTGATCTCGATGATGCCGTCGTAGATTTCGGGTACTTCCTGCGCGAACAGCTTCTTCATGAAGTCGGGATGCGCGCGGCTGAGGAAAATCTGCGGACCACGATTTTCGCGGCGGACGTTCAGGATCAGCGAACGGACGCGGTCGCCAACGCGCACCGCTTCGCGCGGAATCTGCTGGTCGCGGCGGATGACGCCTTCGGCACGGCCGAGATCGACCACGACATGGCCGAATTCGACGCGCTTGACGACGCCGGTGATGATCTCACCCTGGCGATCCTTGAATTCCTCGAACTGGCGCTCGCGCTCGGCGTCGCGGACCTTCTGCAGGATGACCTGCTTCGATGCCTGCGCCTGGATGCGGCCGAATTCAATCGGGGGCAGCGGGTCGACGATATAGTCGCCGATCGTCGCGCCCTTCTGGAGCTTCTGCGCGTCCTTCTCGCCGATCTGCTTGAAATGGTCGTCGACCAGTTCGGTGACCTCGAGCACGCGCCACAGGCGCAGGTCGCCGGTCTGCGGGTCGAGCTTGGCACGGATGTCGTTTTCCGACCCGTAGCGCGTCTTGGCGGCGCGCTGGATCGCGTCTTCCATCGCCTCGATCACGATGGCCTTGTCGATCATCTTTTCCGATGCGACCGAATTCGCGATCGCGATCAGTTCCGCCCGGTTGGCGGTGACGGCGGTGGCCATGTCAGTTCTGTCCTTCTGCGTCAGCCGGTTCGTCGTCGGCAGGTTCGTCTTCGAATTCGTCGGCACCCTCGGCAGAGAGCGGCGCGGTCGCCTTGAGCAAGGCGTCGGTGATGATCAGCTTCGCGTCGATGATTGCGGCGAACGGCACGGTCATCGCGTTGTGCTTGCGCACGTCGATGCTGACCTGATCGCCCTCAGCGCCCAGCAGGATGCCGGTCAGCTGCTTGCGATTGTCGATCGGCGCATCGAGCGTCACGCGCGCCTCGAACCCCTTCCAGTCGTCGTAATCGGCGAGGCGCGTCAGCGGCCGGTCGATGCCGGGAGACGAAACCTCCAGCCGATACGCCTCCTCGATCGGGTCCTTCTCATCGAACAGGTCGGAGATGCGGCGCGAGAGTTCGGCGCAGTCGTCGATGGTCAGCTGGCGCGTGTCGGGCCGCTCGGCCATCACCTGCAGCGTCGGGTCCGACTTGCCCCCGATCATCTTCACGCGCACGAGCGCGAAGCCCAGCGCCTGTGCTTCCGGTTCGATCAATCGCGTCAGTTCGGCGATATCCGCCATGCCGTCTCCATCCATCACGCCGCTTCGCTGCCGGTCCCTGTCGGAACCGGCCTCGGCATGTTGGCGATGTCGAGGAAGCACCGCCCATATATGTAAAAAACCATGTCTGGGCAAGGGCCGCCGGATCGACCATGCCGGCCAGCGCGTTGCCGCAGGCAAGTACGATATCTCGAGAGGATTTGCCGATGCTGCCGTTCCATGCGCTGATTCCCGCTGCGATGATGTTGGTTGCATGCAACAGCGGCGGCAGCGATGCGCCGGGTACGGTATCGCCGGCACCGACCGCGACCCCCACGCCGACGCCGACCGCCACCACCCCCACCGGCGGCGTACCGTTCGCTACTCGCGAAGTGGCGACGTTCAATGCGCCGTGGGCGATGACCTTCCTGCCCGACGGGCGGATGCTGGTGACCGAGAAGGGCGGCACGCTGCTGCTGGTCAGCGCGGACGGCAGCCAGAAGACGACGGCGGCGACGATCCCGGTCGATTCGGCCGGACAGGGCGGGTTGATGGACGTGATTCTCGCCCCCGACTTCGCCAGCAGCCGGCGGGTCTATCTGAGCTATTCGGTGTCGGGCAATGGCGGCAAGGGCGTGGCGCTGGCGCGCGGGGTGCTCGATGGCAACCGCGTGACCGGGATCAGCGAGTTGTTCCGCGCGACGCCGTTCGTCAGCGGCGACGGCCATTATTCGGGCCGCATCGCCTTTGCGCCGGATGGCCAGCACCTTTTCTTTACCAACGGCGAACGGCAGAAGTTCGATCCGGCGCAGGACCCCAAGGCGACTTTGGGCAAGGTGCTGCGCCTGACGCTCGACGGGCAGCCGGCGGGCGATCCGGGATTGACGGCTAAGGGCTTCCATCCCGCCGTCTGGTCGTACGGCCATCGCAACCTGCTGGGCATCGCGTTCGACCGGCAGGGCAATTTGTGGGAGCAGGAAATGGGGCCGAAGGGCGGCGACGAGGTCAATTTGATCGTCGCCGGGCGCAATTACGGCTATCCTTTGGTGTCGGAGGGCGATCATTATGACGGCCGCCCGATCCCGCGCCACAGTACGCGCCCCGACCTGGAAGCACCGAAGGTCGCATGGAACCCGGTGATCTCGCCCGGCGGACTGATCGTCTATTCGGGCAAGCTGTTCCCGCAATATGCCGGCGACCTGTTCATCGGCGGGTTGTCGAGCGAGGCGCTGGTTCGCGTCGACGTCAACGGTACCAACGCGACCAAGGGCGACCAGTGGCCGATGAACGCCCGCATCCGCGAGGTTGAGGAAGGTCCCGATGGCGCGATCTGGGTGCTGCAGGACGGGAGCAATGCGAAGCTGCTGAAGCTGACGCCGCGCAGCTGAGCTACAGCCGGGCGAGCGTGGCAGGGTCACGCTCGCCGGCATAGAAGGCGTCGAGGATCGCAGCGAAGATCGGTTCAGCCCCGTCCGACGCCGCTTCGAACAGGGTCGTCGAAGAGCGCAGCTTCATTGCGTCGATCGTGCCGAGCATGGTGGCAATGTCGCCGCCGCGATGCGCCAGCAGTGCTTGCGCCGATTCGACCAGTCGCGCACCCAGCAGCGGATGCGCGAGATAGGCCTGCGCTTCGGCGCGGTCGGCGATGGCGTAATGACGCGCCGTCGCGCTCGATCCCAACCCGGCGATTTGCGGAAAGACGAACCACATCCAGTGGCTGCGCTTCGCCCCGGCGCGCAGTTCGGCAAGGGCGGCCGGATAGCTGTCGCGCTGGGCGTCGACGAAGCGGGCAAGGCGGTCGGTCATGCCGACGAGATGGGAACTGCCGCGCAAACCGCAAATTCTGACAACGTTGACGGTTGATCGGACGATGTGGATACGATTAGCATGGCCGCCTCGAAGAAATGCCTTGGGAGGGGTTATGCACAAGAGCTGGATGGTGGCCGCAGCGGTCGCCATGGTCGCCGCACCTGTCGTCGCACAGAGCGCGGAGGATTTCGCCGCGAAGGTCATCAACGCACCGCTGCCCGCGAGCCTGAACGTCTATGGCCTGCCCAAGCCGCCGCTGACGCGTGTCAAGGAGATCGATGGCGGCAAGGTCATCCGCCTCGCCATTCCGGGTGCGGACAAGGATGCGTGGAAGATCCAGCTTCAGTCTCCGACCAATGCCCCGGTGGCGAAGGGCGATCGCCTCGTCCTCGCCTTCCATGCGCGGGCCAGCGGCATGGCGCCGGGCACCAAGGCGCGGATCGCGGTCGCCGGCATCCAGCTGAACAAGGAACCCTATAGCCAGGTGATCGGCGGCCCGATCGAGGTCGGCGAGGCGTTCGAATTCCATCAGGTCGCGGGCAAGGCCGATCGCGACTATGCCGCGGGCGAGCTGATGGCGTCGCTGCAACTGGCGACGGGCAAGCAGGTGTTCGAGTTCGGGCCGATGTTCGTCATCAACCTCGACAAGAAGTGAAGCCGGGCGCGGTGCGGGATCAGGCCCGTGTCGCCGTCAGGAAATAGTCGAGCGAAATATCGTCCGACAAGGCGAAGCCGCGTGCTGCCGAGAAGGACAGACCGCTGGGCGAAGACACCGTCATGCCCGCCGCGCGGAGATGCGCGGTCAGTTCGTCGGGGGTCAGGAAGCGGTCCCAGTCATGGGTGCCGCGCGGGATCATGCCGAACCCTTCCGCCACCGATATCATCGCGAGTCGCGACAATGCGGTGCGGTTCGGGGTCGATACGACCAGCAGCCCGCCGGGCGCGACCGCCTCGGCCAGTCCGCGCGCAAAGGCGGCGGGGTCGGCGACATGCTCGATCACCTCCAGCGAAGTGACGAGGTCGAACCGGCGTCCGGCGATCGCCTCCACCCCGCCCGCGAGATACTCGATCGACAGCCCGGTCAGCGCCGCATGGGCGGCGGCCGCGCCGATATTCTCCGGCGCGGCGTCGACGCCGGTCACCTGTCCGCCAAGGCGCGCGAGCGGTTCGGCAAGCAGCCCCGCACCGCAGCCGACGTCGAGCACCGTCTTGCCCGCCAGCGGGGTGAAACCGGCCGCATCGCCGCCCCAATGCGAATCGATCGCCGCGCGCACGAAGCCCAACCGCACCGGGTTGAGCCGATGGAGCATCGCCGAGCTGCCCTTCGGGTTCCACCAGTCGGCGGCGAGTTCGCCGAAATGCGCGGCCTCGCGCGCCACGACGCTTGATTGCGCGGGCGCGGCTTTTTGCGACATAAAGATTGCTTCGCTTGCGTTCGTCATGCCGCTCTCCTATCAGCCGCCGCCATTCCCCCCAAGGATGAATGGCAAAACGCATGGCGCGGATCGTGATGAAGTTCGGTGGCACCTCGATGGCGGGGATCGAACGTATTCGCAACGTCGCCGCGCGCGTGAAGCGCGAGGTCGAGGCCGGGAACCAGGTCGCGGTGGTCGTGTCAGCGATGGCGGGCGATACCGACCGGCTGGTCGGCTTCTGTCGCGAGGCTTCGGCGCTGTACGACCCGCGCGAATATGATGCGGTGGTGTCATCGGGCGAGCAGGTGACCAGCGGGCTGCTGGCGATTGCGTTGCAGGCGATCGGCGTGCCGGCGCGCTCGTGGCTGGGCTGGCAATTGCCGATCCGCACCAGCGATGCACATGCGACCGCGCGGATCGAATCGATCGACACCACTGCGCTCGACGAAAGCCTGTCGCGCGGCGAGGTGGCGGTGATCCCGGGGTTCCAGGGCGTGACCGACACCAACCGCATCACCACGCTGGGCCGCGGCGGGTCGGATACGTCGGCGGTGGCGATGGCGGCGGCGATGCAGGCCGATCGCTGCGACATCTACACCGATGTCGACGGCGTCTACACCACCGACCCGCGGATCGTGCCGCGTGCGCGCAAGCTGGCGCGGGTGACGTACGAGGAAATGCTCGAGCTCGCCTCGGTCGGGGCGAAGGTGCTCCAGACCCGCTCGGTCGGGCTGGCAATGAAGGAAAAGGTCCGCGTGCGCGTGCTGTCGTCGTTCGACGATAGCCGCGACGAGGATGGGTATCGTGGAACGCTGATCGTCGGCGAAGAGGAAGTGACGGACATGGAACGGCAGCTCATCACCGGAATCGCCCACGACAAGAACGAGGCGAAGATCACGCTGGTCGCGGTGCCTGATCGCCCCGGCGCGGTCGCATCGATCTTCGCACCGCTGGCCGGCACCGGCATCAACGTCGACATGATCGTGCAGAACATCGCCCATTCGACCGGATCGACCGACGTGACCTTTACGGTGCCCGCGGCCGAACTGGCCCGTGCGCTCGACACGCTGGACAAGGCGAAGACCGATATCGGGTTCCAGAAGGTGCTGCACGACACCCGCGTCGCCAAGATTTCGGTGGTGGGCGTGGGCATGCGCAGCCATGCCGGCGTCGCCTCCACCATGTTCACCGCGCTGGCCGAGCGCGGGATCAACATCCAGGCGATCACCACGTCGGAGATTAAGGTCAGCGTGCTGATCGAAGAGGATTATACCGAGCTGGCGGTGCGGGTGCTGCATACCGCGTACGGGCTGGATGCGGAGGGGTAAGGTCGGCGCCGACCGAAGTTGGCGAAGGTTACGGGACGTCGAGGTCGCAAAGCGCCTTCGGCGTCTTGTCTGTCAGATATTTCTCTTCTATTTCATATACTTACCGTTACGTCCTATGATTGCGGGGTGCGCGGAAGTTGGCGCGTTGCGGCATGCGTCATCCCAACGGAGGCTGGAATTTGCCCGGTAGGGCGTGCGGCAGGAGTCGCTCGAGGCCCCAGCCTGCGCTGGGGCGACGATGGGCTTTGGGGTTCGACGAGGAGAAAGAGCCTCGCGAGCGTGGCAGCATCCAAGCCTGTAGGAAAGCGTTTCCAAGCACGCGTGCCCTGTGCGGACACCCCCCTCCACCCCGCTTCGCGGCGGTCCCCCTCCCCGCGCAACGGGGAGGATTTTATTCGCCGATCAGGTGTACCGCGATCCTCCGCCGGTGCGCCGCCCTCCGGTGTTCGAATAGGTAGATGCCCTGCCATGTGCCCAGTACCGGGCGGTGGCCGATCACGGGAATCGATAGCGACGTGTTCGTCAACGCGGTGCGCAGGTGCGCGGGCATGTCGTCGGGCCCTTCCTCATCATGGGCGTAGCGGTCGCTTTCGGGGGCGATGTGTCGGAAATAGCGTTCGAGGTCGTCGCGCGCCGCTTCGCTGGCATTTTCCTGCACCAGCAGCGACGCCGAGGTGTGGCGGCAGAATAGCGTCAGCAGCCCGCTGGCGATGCCGGTCGCTTCGACCCAGTGCCGCACCTGTCCGGTGATGAGGACCAGCCCCTGTCCGTTGGTGGTGACCACCAGTTCGCCATGTTCCTGTCGCATCATCGTCCCTGCTTGCCCGAAGCCATCGGCCCGCGCTAGGCGGAGGGATGACCAACGCATCGATCGGCGCCGAGCGCCTTGAGCGCCGCATGGCGCGCGGCTGTGACTTCCTGGGCTCTAAGACCGCGATCCTGTGCGGGGCGATGTCGTGGGTGAGCGAGCGCAATCTCGTCGCCGCCATTTCCAATGCCGGCGGGTTCGGCGTGATCGCGTGCGGCGCGATGACCCCCGAGCTGCTCGACAAGGAGATCGCGGGCACCAAGAAGCTGACGGACAAGCCGTTCGGCGTGAACCTGATCACGATGCACCCGGCGCTGTTCGACCTGATCGAGGTGTGCGGTCGCCATCAGGTCACCCATGTCGTGCTGGCCGGCGGATTGCCGCCCAAGGGGTCGCTGGAAGCGATCAAGGCGACGGGTGCCAAGGTCATTGCCTTCGCCCCTGCGCTGGCGCTGGCCAAGAAGCTGATCCGCAGCGGCGCCGATGCGCTGGTGATCGAAGGGATGGAGGCGGGCGGGCATATCGGCCCCGTGTCCACCAGCGTGCTGGCGCAGGAAATGCTGCCCGAGGTCGCGGCGCAGGTGCCGGTGTTCGTCGCAGGCGGGATCGGCCGGGGCGAGGCGATCGCCGGCTATCTGGATATGGGTGCGGCGGGCGTACAGCTCGGCACGCGCTTCGTGTGCGCGACCGAATCGATCGCGCATCCGGCGTTCAAGAAGGCGTTTCTGCGGGCCTCGGCGCGCGATGCCGTCGCCAGCGTACAGATCGATGCCCGCCTGCCGGTGATCCCGGTGCGCGCGCTGAAAAATGCCGGCGGCAAATTGTTCACCGCCAAGCAGCGCGAAGTGGCGCAGATGCTCGACGAGGGCGGCGTGGCGATGGCCGAGGCGCAGTTGCAGATCGAACATTATTGGGCGGGTGCGCTGCGCCGCGCGGTGATCGACGGCGATGTCGAGCATGGCAGCCTGATGGCCGGGCAGTCGGTCGGCATGGTGACGAAGGAAGAACCCGCGGCGGAGATCATCGCGACGCTGATGGCGGAAGCCGCGCAGGCGCTGGAGAAGCGGGCGGTTTGACGGCCAACGTTCACTAGGTTCACACTCGTGCGTAGTTTGTCGCACGGGTGCGCCGGGGATGTCGGGCGGTCACGGTGTCGAAGAGCGTGACGGGAGCGTGGCAGCAGGCGGGCGTGTAGGAAGGTCGTGTTGTAAGGGGTGCGCCCTCCCCTGCTCTCCCTGTGCGCCCGCACCATACGTCATCCCGGCGAAGGCTGGGATCTCCTCATGACAGCGCGCGGCAGGAACCGCGGGAGACCCCAGCCTTCGCTGGGGTGACGTTTGCGGTGTAGGGCGTCGGCTCTCCCCCCTCGTCACTCCGGACTTGATCCGGGATCCCGCTTCTTCTTCTGGCGTCGGCAAGGCAGCGGAAGCCCGGGGTGACGGGTAGCGCAATGGTCAGGCCGTCGCCTCCTCCCGCAACCACGCCACCGCTTCGTCGCGCGTGTCGAACATCGCCAGATGCGGCATGGCGCGTTTCACCTGCATCGACAGCAGCGCGCTGTTGCGGACCAGTGCGATCTTGCGCGAGGTCGTGCGCGAGCGGTCGGCGATCGCGCCGATGGCCGCGAGGACGTCAGGCGACTGGACCGCAAAACCGGTGATGTCGAACAAGGCGACCTGTTCGCCCGGACGGACGCCGAGCGCCGGCAGGCGTTCGACCGAATCGCGGATCGCCGCGGCGAAGCGGGCGACGGTGTCCACATCCCAATGGCCCAGCAGCGTAAATTCGAGCATCCACGGGGAGGACCGGATGAAGCCGCTAAAGCCGGGATCGTCGACGATGCGCATCGGGTTCCTGCAATGACAAGCGACCGTATCCGCGTACGGTCGCTGAAAACATTACGGAAATATCGCTAAAAAAGCGTTATGCGGTCGCCGCCGGGCACGGCGTGTCCGATCAGTAGGCGCGGCGGATGGCGAATTCGACCGCTTCGATCATCGCGTCCTTGGCAGCGCCATTGGCGAAACCGCCCAGCGCATCGATCGCACGCTGACCGTAATGGCGGGCGCGCGCCAGCGTGTCATCGACCGCGCGGGTCGAGCGGATCAGCGTGATCGCATGGGCAAGGTCGGCGTCGCTGGCGCGCTTGCCCGACACCGCGTCGCGCCAGAAGGCGCGCGCTTCTTCGTCACCGCGCGCATAGGCGAGGATGACCGGCAGCGTCATCTTGCCTTCGCGGAAGTCGTCGCCGGCGTCCTTGCCCATCGTGTCCGCGTCGGACACGTAGTCGATCGCGTCGTCGACCAGCTGAAACGCGATGCCGAGGTTGCGGCCATAGGCGTCGAGGGCGGCTTCGTCGGCGTCCGAGCGGTCGGCAACGATCGCGGCGATGCGGCACGCGGCGGCGAACAGCGCGGCGGTCTTCGCCCCGATGATGTCGAGATAGCGGTCCTCGGCGGTGTCGATGCGGCGGATCGCGGTCAGCTGGTTCACTTCGCCTTCGGCGATCACCGCCGACGCGCCCGACAGGACACGCAGCGCCTTCAGGCTTTCGGCCTCGACCATCAGTTCGAAGCTCTTGGAAAACAGGAAGTCGCCGACCAGCACGCTCGCCGGATTGCCCCAGATGATGTTGGCGGTGCGCTTGCCGCGGCGTAGGTCGGACCCGTCGACCACGTCGTCGTGGAGCAGCGTCGCGGTGTGGATGAATTCGACCGCTGCGGAGAGCAGGTGATGGCGCGTGCCGCCATAGCCGATCAGCCGCGCACAGGCGAGCGTGAGCATCGGCCGCATCCGCTTGCCCCCGCCCGCGATCAGATGGCCGGCGAGTTCGGGGATCAGCGGAATCTTCGACTGCATCCGGTCGAGGATGACCGCGTTGACGCGGTTCATGTCGTCCGCGACCAGCGCCATCAGCGGATCGAGCGAGGGGTCGGTCCGCTTGTCGAGGCGGTGGAGGGTAGCCGTCATGTCGAAGCGATGTGGCGGTTCGGGCCCGCGAACGCAAGGGAAAGGCGGGGTTGCGTGACGCGTCCGGTCGCGCGAAAGGGGCGTACCCCCCGCCCCCCTGTCCATAGGAAGGACGCCATGCCCGACGCGACGCTGCAACGCTTTCGCCAGAGCATCGACAATATCGATGCCGCGCTCGTCTTCCTGCTGGCCGAACGGTTCAAGGTGACGCAGGCGGTCGGTCGCTACAAGGCGGAGGAAGGGCTGCCCCCCGCCGATCCGGGGCGCGAGGAGGCGCAGATCGCGCGGCTGCGCGCGCTGGCGCGCGACGCCGATCTCGACCCCGAATTTTCGGAGAAGTTCCTGCGCTTCATCATCGACGAGGTGATCCGTCATCACCGGTCGATGCAGGACGACGAGCCGGCCGCATGAGCGACGACCGGATCGTCTTCGCCCCCGACGATGTCGACCTGGCGCGATCGCCGCTCCGACGCGGCATTTCCGAGCCGACCTATGTGCTGGGCGCGTTCAACCCGGCGTTGACGCGGTTGCCGAACGGCAATTTGCTGCTGCTGGTGCGGATCGCCGAGGCACTGCGCGAACCGGTGCGGGGCGGGACTGTGCGGTCGATCCGGTGGACGGCGGCGGGCTATGTGCTCGACGCGTTTCCGGCCGATGCGGCGGACGTCAGCGATCCGCGCTTCTTTTCGTTGAAGGGCGGGGCGTATCCGTTCCTCGGCCTCACTTCGCTATCGTGGTTGCTGCCGGTCGAGCTGTCGGCCGACGGGCAGCGGGTGGTGACGGTGCATTACGACCGCGCGGTCGAGCCTTCCGCCGACTATGCGCAGTACGGCGTCGAGGACCCGCGGATCGCGGTGATCGACGGCGTGTACTGGATGACGGTGTGCGGCGTGTCGGGCGGGCGGCTGTGTACGGTGATGTACCGGTCGCACGACGGCTATGACTGGCGGTCGCAGGGCATGGTGCTTGACCATGGCAACAAGGACATGGTGCCGTTCGAGGGGCGGGTCGGCGATCGCTATGCGGCGCTGACCCGGCCGCTATCGGATGCGTGGTTCGTGGCGGCGCCCGGGGCCAAGGAGGGGAGCGGGCCGAGCATCAACGTCGCGACCTCCCCCGACATGCTGCATTGGCGCCCGCTTGGCGAACCGGCACTGCGGCCGTTGAAGGGCGCAGCGGCGTACAAGCTGGGCGGCGGGACCCAGCCGGTGCGGACGAAGCGCGGGTGGATGCTGCTGTATCACGGTGTCGAGAAACAGGGCGCGGTCGGGGTATACCGGACGTACCGGGCGCTGTTCGACCATGAGGTTCGCGCAGTGTTGGAGCGTGACGAATCGGTGCCGGTGCTGGAGGCGGCGCCCGCGCTGATCGCGCCGATCGCGCATCAGGCGTATCTGCCGCAGCCGGTGGTGTTCACCACGGGGATCGTCGCCGATGGTGGCGACTGGATCGTGGCGTCGGGCGAGGCGGACCTGGCGTGCCGGTTGACGCGGGTCGAAGGGCGGCGGCTGGAATAGGCCTCTTTCCCCTATCCCCCTGCCCCATCCGTTCGCTTCGAGCGCAGGTTCGAGCTTGTCGAGAACCGAAGTCGAGAAGTCGGTGCCGCAAACAAGGCGTTCTCGACAGGCGCTTCTCGACTTCGCTCGAAGCTGCTCGAACCAAACGGTGTGATTGGGGTAAAGGTTACACCCCCAACCACAGCCGCAACGGATTGGCCGGGTCGGCCACCAGCTTCACCGTCAGCCCGAGCGAGATCACCACCAGCAGCGGTCGGATCGCCCGCCCGCCCCACCGGATGGCGAGCGCCGCGCCGACCTGTCCGCCCGCCACGCTCGCCATCGCCATCGCGATACCCAGCGTCCACCACACATGGCCGCCGCCGACCAGCACCGCGACCCCGGCGAGATTGCTGGCGAGGTTCAGCAGCTTGGTATGCGCCACCGCCCGCGTCGCGCCCATGCCGGCGGCGGTGACCAGCAGCAGCGTGAAGAACGATCCGGTGCCGGGCCCGAAGAAGCCGTCATAGGTGCCGATCGCCGCCACCGCGAGCAGCAGGCCGGCGGGTGCGAGGCGGACATGGGTGTCGACGTCGGACAGACGGGGCCCGAACAGGAAATAGCCCGCCATCGCGACCAGCAGCACCGGCAGCAGTCCCGACAGGAAATGCGGGTCGATCGCCTGCACCAGCGCGGCCCCTACCGCCGCGCCGCCGAACGACGCGACCGCCAGCCACGACGTCCGGCGCAGGTCGATATGCCCCTTGCGCCAGAAGGCGAAAGCCGCGCCGGCGGTGCCGCACGCGCTTTGCAGCTTGTTGGTGCCGAGCGCCGCGACCGGCGGCACGCCGGCGGCCAGCAGCGCGGGAATGGTGATGAGCCCGCCCCCGCCCGCCATCGCATCGAGCGCGGCCGCGCCGAACGCGACGAGCATGAGCAGGGCAATGAGGTCGATGTCCATCGGGTGCGGGTAGCCGGGATCGTGGCAATGGGAAACCTCCCGCCCCTGCACCAGTCGTCATTCCCGCGCAGGCGGGAATCCATAACCGCCACGTTCGCGAAAGAATCGCGACGGCATAGACTATGGGTTCCCGCCTGCGCGGGAACGATCCTGTGAGATGAAAGTGGGGAGCTTCTGTTGCCCGGTGCTCCCCGTACCGCTGGAATCCGATTCTGTTGCCCGGTTCGGTCCAACCGCGCTATTTTGGAGTAACTTCAGGCCGTGAGGCCCTCAGTTACGCCGCAATCGCGAGTGCTTCGTTATCGTTGGCACTTGTGTGTATGGGCCGTTGCGGTGGTCCCATTCCGAACGAAAACAGCGCTTTTCAACACACGTCGATCCTGGTTCGGCCCCGTCAGAAACGGTGTCCAGAAACACCACCTTATGGTGGAGCCGCCGGGTACTGCCCCCGGGTCCGCTGCGTCTATTGCACGCCGCAGTTTATCGTCATAGCCGGCTGGAAGCCGACGCTTCGTCATATAGGCGGTCGTCGCGGCTTTGAAAAGAAGCGGACTTCCCTCGGGCGCGCCCAAGTGGCATGGGCGACAGGATCATGCTGACCCAGCGTTCCCGCTATGCGCTTCGCGCGATGCTGTTTCTGGCCGAACAGCCGGCGGGCGAGGCGCCGATGCCGATGCACCGCATCGCCGCCGCCGCCAATGTACCCCGCAAGTTCCTCGAACTGATCCTCGCCGACCTGCGCGAGGCGGGGTTCCTGTCGTCGACGCGCGGCAAGGCCGGGGGCTATCACCTCGCCCGGCCGGCGCACCTGATTTCGCTGGGCGAGATCATACGCGTGATCGAAGGGCCGCTGGCGCTGGTGCCATGCGTCAGCCGCACCGCCTACCGCCCGTGCGGCGATTGCAAGGACGAGGCGAGCTGCGCCATCCGTCACGCGATGGCGCGGGTGCGCGACGAAACCGCGCGCATTCTGGACGGCACCAGCCTGGCGGCGGCTGCGGCGCAGGAACTGGCGGCGGCCTGACCAGAACGTCGTTCCAGCGCAGGCTGGAATCTTCCGGTGATAGCGCGCGGCAGGAGTCGCGGGAGACCCCAGCCTGCGCTGGGATGACGCTTAATCCAGCTTCTTCCCCGCCCGCAATTCGTCACGAATCTCGCGCAGTAGTGCGATTTCGGGCGGATCGGCGGCCGGCGGCACGTCGCCGGTCTTCTGTTCCTGATGCACCGTCGCGATCGCGCGGTTCACGAACTTCACCAGCAGGAACACGATGAAGGCGAGGATCACGAAATTGATCACCACGCTGACGAACTGACCATAGCCGAACAGCGGCACGCCGGCTTCTTTCAGCGCGGTATAGCTGTCGGGGCTGCCCTTGTAGGTCGCGGGAATCGGTCCGAGCTTGATGAAATAGCTGGAGAAATCGAACCCGCCGAACAGCCAGCCGATGACCGGCATGATCATGTCGTCGGTCAGCGATTTGGTGATCGTGCCGAACGCCGCGCCGATGATGACGCCGACCGCGAGGTCGAGCACGTTGCCGCGCGCGACGAAGGTGCGGAATTCCTTGAGCATGAGCCTGGTCCCTCCCGTCTCTGCTTGAGGGCGTCATATTGCTTCGATACGATGGCGCCAAGCAAGCATCGGGTGAAAGAAACATGCATATGCGGCGGGCGATGGTGGTTATGGCGGCGATGCCGCTGGCGGCGTGCGGCGTGAACAGCGTGCCGACCGCCGAGGAGAATGTGAACGCCAAATGGGGCGAGGTGCAGAACCAGTATCAGCGCCGCGCCGACCTGATCCCCAACCTCGTCGCCACCGTGAAGGGCTTTGCGGGGCAGGAGGAACGCGTGCTGACCCAGGTCACGCAGGCGCGTGCCGCAGCGACGTCGATCAATGTCACCACCAACGACCTGTCCGACCCCGCGACGTTCCAGCGGTTCCAGGCGGCGCAGAACCAGCTGACCCAGGCGCTGGGCCAGTTGCGCACCGTGGTCGAGGCGTATCCGCAGCTGACCAGCAACCAGAATTTCCTGTCGCTGCAATCGCAGCTGGAAGGGACCGAGAACCGCATCGCGATCGCAAGGCGCGATTACAACGAGGCGGTGCAGGCCTATAATACCCGCATCCGCACCTTCCCCGACGCGATCGGCGCGCGGGTCTTCTATGGCGCGAAACCCAAGCAGAGCTTCCAGGCGCAGGCCGGGTCCGAGGTCGCGCCGCAGGTCAATTTCGGCAACGCGAACTGAGGGCGCGCGCATGCGCCGCATCCTGCTCTGCCTGTGGATAAGCCTGTTCGCGCTGATCGCGGTGCCGGCGGGCGCGCAGAGTTTCCCCAAATTCACCGGGCTGGTGGTCGATGACGCGAACGTCCTGCCGGCGGAGACGCGCGCCGACCTCACGCAGAAATTGCAGGCTTTGCAACGGGATACCAAGCGCCAGTTCGTCGTCGCAACGATCGCCGACACGCAAGGGTTTCCGCTGGAGGACTATGGCTACCGGTTGGGCCGCGCATGGGGCGTCGGGCTGAAGGATGTGAACAACGGTGCGATCCTGTTCATCGCGCCGAACAATCCCGCCGGGCAGCGCGGACCACGGCTGGAGGTCGGCTATGGCCTCGAACCGATCCTGACCGATGCGATATCCAGCGCGATCATCCAGCAGCAGATGATGCCGAAGTTGAAGGCTGGCGACATAGCGGGGGCGATGACGGCGGGCGCCGATGCGGTGGTCGCGCAGCTGCGCCTCAGCCCCGAGGAAGCGCAGGCGCGCGTCGACGCGGCGGCGGCGGCGTTCGACCGGGGACGGCGCCAGCGGACATCGGGATCGGATGGCGGCGCGGTGATCGGCATCGTCTTCTTCGTCGGCATAGGGTTGTTGATCTTCGGCGTTATCGCCCTGTCCAGCCGGCGGCGGCGTGGTGGCCCATGGGGCCAGCGCCACCGCAGCAGCACGGCCGGCGATGTCGCGCAGGTCGTGCTGTGGTCGATCGCCGACGAACTCGCCCGCAGCGCGACGCGCGGCGGCGGGGGCTGGTCCGGTGGTTCGTCCCGCGGCAGTTCGGGTGGCGGCTGGAGCGGCGGCGGCTTCACCGGGGGCGGCGGCGGATCGTTCGGCGGTGGCGGCGCGTCGGGGAATTGGTGATGCAGCTGACCGACGTCGATCGCACCCGCATCCGCGACGCGGTCGCCACGGCCGAGGCGGCGACCGCTGGCGAGATCGTCGTCGTGCTCGCCCGGCGGTCGGATGCCTATCACGATGTCGGGCTGCATGTCGCAGTGCTGGCGATGCTGCTGGTGCTGGCCGCGACCGCGCTGTGGCCGGGCTGGCTGCTGGCGGTGCATGGGCTGGTCGAGCCATGGGGCGAGGCGCCCTCGCCGCGCTTCCTGCTGGCGACGACCGGATGGGTGATGGCCGCGACGTTCCTGATCGTGCGCTATGGCTGTGCGTGGACGCCGCTGCGCATGGCGTTGACCCCGGCGGCGACCAAGGCGCGGCGGGTCCATGCCCGCGCGCTGCTGTTGTTCCGCGCCGCCGCCGAGCGCCGCACCGTCGCGGCGACCGGCGTGCTGCTATACCTGTCGCTTGACGAACATCGTGCCGAACTGATCGCCGAGGCCGCGATCCACGACCGGGTGGCGCCCGCCATCTGGGGCGATGCGCTGGCGGCGTTGCTGGTGGCACTGAAGCAGGATCGCCCTGCCGATGGCATCGTCACCGCGGTCGGCGCGATCGGCGCGGTACTGGCCGAGCATTTTCCACGAGGAGCTGCCCCGATGAACGAACTGCCCGACCGGTTGATCGAACTATGATCGACGCTGATGCCCCCGAAGAGGTGATGTGGGCGGGCCGCTTCATCACCGCGAAGAAGCGTGGCCGCTGGGAATATGTCGGGCGCGCCAACGGGATCGGCGCGGCGGTGATCGTCGCGATCGATGACGGTCATGTGCTGCTGGTCGAGCAGTATCGCGTGCCGCTGGGGCGCAACTGCATCGAGCTGCCGGCCGGGCTGGTCGGGGACGATGCGGAAGGCGAGGCCGCGGCGGTGGCGGCGACGCGCGAGTTGGAAGAGGAAACCGGCTATCGCGCGGGGTCGATGGTGTCGCTGGGCGAATATCATTCGTCGCCGGGGATGGTGTCGGAGAGTTTTACGCTGTTTCGTGCCGGGGCGTTGGAGAAGGTCGGTGACGGTGGCGGGGTGCCGGGGGAGGATATTGTCGTCCACCGGGTTGCGCTGGCGGAGGTGGCCGGGTTCGTGGCCGGGCAGCGGGCGGCGGGTAAGGCGGTCGATGTGAAACTGTTGCTGTTGTTGGCGCCGGTGTTGTTGGGGTGAGGACTTATCCGCGACCTCTCCCGTCACCCTGGGTCAAGCCCGGGGTGACGGGTGGGATAGGTTGCTTACCCATGCGACGTTTGCACTGCTCCTACCCTCTGCGCCACGACCTCCCGTTGCTCCCTCCTCCTTCCGTTTGCCCGCCCCCTTCCGTTTGCTTCGAGCGCAGGCTCGAGCTTGTCGAGAACCATAGTCGAGAAGGGCGTGCCCCAAACAGGGAGTTCTCGACGGACGCTTCTCGACTTCGCTCGAAGCTGCTCGAACCGAACGGGGATAGTTGGGGGAAGGGGACTACCCCTTGTGGGTGCCGCTGGGGCTCGCACTGGGCGTCGGTACCGGCACGCGGCACGGCACGATCGCCTTTGGCTCCGGGCGCGGCCCTACCGGCGTGAACATCGCGGTATAGCCGCCGGCCGAGGGCATGGGCTGCAGTTCGACCAGACGATAGCCGACCGCCTCGAACTCGCATTTCAGCAGCGCGGGTGGGGTGCCGTGGTTCTGGGTGCGGCGGTCGGCGTCGACCACCACCACGCGACCGCCGGGGCGCAACGACGGGCGCAGGTTCCACAGGAACGCGTAAGGCTCGGCGATCTCGTGGTACATGTGCACCATCAGCACCCGGTCGAAGCTGTTCGCCGGCAGCTTCGCATCGTCGGGCTCGCCCAGCCGCACGCTGACATTGTCGAGCCGTTCGCGCGCGACGCGTTGCGCCAGTGCGTCGCGGATCTGGGGAATGATGTCCTCGGCCAGCACGCGGCCGTCGTCGCCGACGCGCTGCGCCAAGCGGATGGTGTAATAGCCCTCGCCCGCGCCGATATCGGCGACGGTCATGCCGGGCGCGATGCCGGCCTTGTCCATCACCAGTTCGGCTTCGTTCAGCCGGTCGCGCGATTCCTCGGTCGACCAGCGCGCCGACACGATCGTCGCCACCGGCCGGTCGGCCTTGGGAAACACCGGTTTGCTCTCGCCATGCGCATTGGCGACCGATCCCGGCTGCGTCGCATCGCAGCCGGTCAGCATCAGCAGCACCATGGGCAAAGCGTAGCGCATCTCAGTCGACATCCTCGACATCGACCGCTTCGCCGGTCACACGCTGCGACAGGGCGGCGGCCATGAACGGGTCGAGCGCACCGTCCAGTACGTCGCCGGGCGCGGTCGAGACGACGCCGGTGCGCAGGTCCTTCACCATCTGATACGGTTGCAGCACGTAGGACCGGATCTGGTGACCCCAGCCGATATCGGTCTTGGTCGCGTTCTCGGCATTGGCCTCCGCCTCGCGGATCGCCAGTTCGCGCTCGTACAGGCGGGCGCGCAGCTGGTTATAGGCTTCGGCCTTGTTCTTGTGCTGCGAACGCTGGTTCTGGCACTGCACCACGATCCCGGTCGGAATGTGGGTGATACGCACCGCCGAATCGGTCGTGTTGATGTGCTGCCCGCCGGCACCCGACGCGCGGTAGGTGTCGATGCGCAGGTCGCTTTCGTTATACTCGACCTCGATATTGTCGTCGATCACCGGATAGACCCAGATCGACGCGAACGAGGTGTGGCGGCGTGCGGCGCTGTCATAGGGGCTGATGCGGACGAGGCGGTGGACGCCGCCCTCGGTCTTGGCGAAGCCATAGGCGTTCTCGCCCTTGATCAGCAGCGTCGCCGACTTGATGCCGGCCTGTTCGCCCGAATGCTGGTCGACCAGTTCGACCTTCATGCCGCGGCGTTCGGCCCAGCGGGTGTACATGCGTTGCAGCATGCCGGCCCAGTCCTGGCTCTCGGTCCCGCCGGCGCCGGCGTTGATCTCGATATAGGTGTCGTTGCCATCGGCTTCGCCCGACAGCAGCGCCTGCACCTTGTCGTGATCGGCACGCTTCGCCAGTTCGGCGAGGCCCGCGACGCCTTCCTCGGCCATCTCGGTATCGCCTTCCTCGTCGGCCATCTCGATCAGCTCGACGGTGTCGGACAGCTCGCGTTCGATGGTGCGGGTGGCGGTGATCGCCTCGTCCAGCCGGCGGCGTTCGCGCATCACTTCCTGCGCGGCCTTGGGATCGTTCCACAATGCCTGGTCCTCGACGCGCGCGTTCAGCTCGTCGAGCCGGCGCAGCGCGCGGTCCCAGTCGAGGAAGCGGCGCAGCAGCGCGAGGGCATCGTTGATCTTGTCTACATGAGCTTGCGCTTCGGCGCGCATGGGGAAAACTCCGGGAAAGGCTGGGTACAGGGGATGCCGCCGATATAGGGCGCGCGCTAGTAGATTCCCCCTTCGCGTTGCAAGAAGTCGCTGTCGCGCGGTTGCGCCTGCTGTTGGGTCGGCGCGACGCGGGTCGGGTCGCGGGTGACGGGGGCGCGCGCCTCGCCGAGGCGCCCGGTGGCACGGCGCGCCTCGGTCTCGGGCTTGAACGCTTCCCAGATGATCGCCGCCTTGGGATCGGTCGTCGGCCAGCCGCCATAGACCGGGCGGCCGCTGGCGCGGTCGATGCGGACCATGCGGATGCCGGCGGGGGCGCGGAACGGCAGCACCTCCATGTCCTTATACGCCTTCACTGCGAAGCTCTTGTAGATCGGCGCGGCGATCGTGCCGCCCTGCGCATAGCCGCCGAGGTTGCGGGGCGTGTCGAAGCCCAGATAGAGCCCGGCGATCATCTGCGGCGTGCCGCCGACGAACCAGACGTCGGTCGGACCGGTCGAGGTGCCGGTCTTGCCCATGATCGGCCGGTTCAGATCGCGCAGTGTGGTGGCGGTGCCGCGCTGGATCACGCCTTCCATGATATGCACCATCTGGTAGGCGCTCATCGCGTCCATGACCTGCCGCGACTTGATCTGCGGACGCGGCATCGGCTTGCCGTCCCAATCGGGCGCGTTGCAGCCATCGCAGGCACGCCAGTTCTGCGGCAGGATCACCTTGCCGCGGCGGTCCTGCACGAAATCGATCACCGTGGGCTTCAGCTCGCGGCCCTGGTTGGCGAGGATCGAATAGGCGTTGACCATGCGCATGACCGTCGTCTCGCCCGCGCCCAGCGCATAGGAGAGGTACGGCGGAAACTTCTCGTCGCTGACGCCGACACGCTGGATCAGGTCGTTGACCTTGTCCATGCCGGTCTGTGCCGCCGCGCGCACCGTCATCAGGTTGCGCGACTGTTCGACGCCCCAGCGCATGGTGTGCGGCCCGGCGCCGCCGCCGCCGAAGTTGCGGAAGCATTTCTGGCCCAGCCGACCGCCCTGATTCACGCAGAACGGGCCGTCGACGATGATCGAGGCCGGGGTCATCCCCGCCTCCAGCGCGGCGGCATAGACGATCGGCTTGATCGTCGATCCGGGCTGGCGCATCGCCTGCGTCGCGCGGTTGAACGACTGGATACGGCTGTCGAACCCGCCCTGCATGGCGAGGATGCGGCCGGTGCGCGGGTCTTCGACGACCATGCCGCCCGACACGCGCGGGACCGAGCGCAATGCCCAGTCGCTGCCTGCGGGCGCGACCGCGACGATGTCGCCGGGTTCGAGCGCGGCATAGGCGGTACCGCCCTGCCCCCGCACCGGCATTACCGCATTGCCGCGCGGCAACGTACCCGTGCGACCGTCGGCAAAGCCGAGCTGCGCCTCGCCACCCGATCTGGAAATGACGATCGCCGCCTGCCAGTCCTGGTAATCGATCGCGATATTGGTGTTGAGCAGCGCGGACTGCCAATTGTCTCCGTCGATCGTCGCCCGCGGCTTGTTGAGCGGGCCCGACCAGCCACGCCCCGAATCGAAGCGGATCAACCCCGAACGCAGCGCGTCCTGCGCGTCCTGCTGGATTTTCGGGTCGAGCGAGGTGCGCACCCACAGCCCGCCGGCATAGACGCTGTACGGGCCGTCCTTGGCATTCTCACCGAATGCCCCAAGCAGCTGGCGGCGGACTTCCTCAATGAAATAGCCGCCCGCCGTTTCCTGGCGCGGGGTCTGGCGCGGGATGGTGCCGAGCGGTTGGGCGACCGCTGCCGCACGCTGGGCAGGCGTGATGAAGCCGTTGCGCTCCATTTCGCCCAGCACCCAGTTGCGCCGGGTGATCGCGCGGTCATAACCACGTTCGGGCGTATAATTGGATGGCCCCTTGGGCAGGATCGCCAGATACGCCATTTGCGGCAGCGTCAGCTCGCGCAGTTCCTTGCCGAAATAGGCATGGCTCGCCGCCTCCACGCCGAACGCGTTGCGGCCGAGCGCGATCTGGTTGAGATAGAGTTCGAGAATCTGCTGTTTGGTCAGCGCATTCTCGATGCGATAGGCGAGCAGCGCTTCCTTCGCCTTGCGGACATAGCTGACCTCGTTGGTCAGCAGCAGGTTCTTCGCCACCTGTTGCGTGATCGTCGACGCGCCGATCGGGCGACCGTCGCGCGTCAGGTTGGTGAACATCGCCGCGGCGATGCCGGGATAGTCGACGCCGTGATGTTCGAAGAACGTCCGGTCCTCGGCCGCGAGGAACGCGCGGACCAGCAACGGCGGATATTCGGCATAGGACAGCTGCACGCGGCGTTCGCGGGCATAGCTGTGGATCGGATCGCCCTCGATCCCGCGGACATTGGTCGGCAGCGGCGGTTCGTACGCGCGTAGCGAATCGACCGACGGCAGCGTGCGCCACAACAGCAGCCAGATCAGAAAGACGCCGATCCCGGCGAGCAACAGCGCGAAGGCGGGCAAGCGGAACCACCACCGCCGCCGGATACGGGCGAAACGGGCCCGCCAGCTTGTCCGGGCAGCGGCGTCAGGGGTGGCTTCGGTGTCGGATACGCTCATCGCCCGCGCGGTTTAGCAGGTTTGGGCGTGGGGGAAAGCGGGGCGTGATGCCGGCGCCCGGCAACCCCTTACGTCATCCCAGCGAAGGCTGGGATCTCCCGGTTATGGCGCGCAGCAGGAGCCGAGGAAGGCCCCAGCCTGCGCTGGGGCGACGCGCGTGGAAAGGAAGCAGGAAGGGCAACGGGTCGGCCGAAGCCTACCGCCCCACCCCATCCGCCGCCAGCGCGTCGGCCAGCAGCGCACGGACGGCGCGCAGTTCGGTAATGCGCGCGGCCCGACGCGGCGCAGGGGCGACCGGCAACGGCGCCTTCGCCTCCTGTGCCAGCAATTGCTGCACGCCGCGCACGGTATAGCCCTGTTCGCCGAGCAGGCTGTGGATACGGCGCAACAGCGCGACATCCTCCGGCCGGTAATGGCGGCGGTCGCCGGCGCGGGTCAGCGGGCGGATCTGCGGGAAGCGCCCTTCCCAATAGCGCAGCCGGTGCTGCGGCACCCCCAGGTCGCGCGCGACCTCCCCGATCGTGCGATAGGCGGTCAGCGCCTTGTCGACCGGGGGCGCCAAGAAGCGGTCAGTCCGCCGCGACGATGCGATCGCGCATCATCTGGCTGGCGCGGAAGGTCAGCACGCGGCGCGGGGCGATCGGTACCTCGATCCCGGTCTTGGGATTGCGGCCGATGCGCTCGCCCTTGTCGCGCAGCACGAAGCTGCCGAAGCCCGAAATCTTGACGTTCTGCCCTTCGGACAGCGATTCGCACATTGCGCCGAGAATCTGTTCGACGACGCGCGCCGAATCGGCGCGCGACAGGCCGATCTCACGGTGCATTTCCTCGGCGAGGTCTGCGCGAGTCAGCGTGCCATCGGTAGCCATCGGTGTTCGTTCCTCTTTCGAAATGTTCCGGGCCGATAGCATGGCGTATACGGAGTTTCAAAAATACGAAAGGATTACCAACGCACTACGGCGGCGCCCCACGTAAATCCGCCGCCCATCGCCTCCAGCACGACCAGATCGCCGCGCTTGATCCGGCCGTCCTTGACCGCGACGTCCAGCGCGAGCGGGACCGACGCGGCGGAGGTGTTGGCATGGCGATCGACGGTGACGACCACCTTTTCGGGTGCGAGGCCCAGCTTGCGCGCGGTCGCATCAAGGATGCGGGCGTTGGCCTGATGCGGCACGACCCAGTCGACGTCTTCGGCGCTGAGACCGGCGAGGGTCAGCGATTCGCCCATTACGGCGGCAAGGTTCACCACCGCGTGGCGGAACACTTCCTTGCCCTTCATCCGCAGCTTGCCGACGGTGCCGGTGGTCGAGGGACCGCCATCGACATAGAGCAGCCCGTTGTGGCGGCCATCGGCGTGCAGGCGGGTCGACAGGATACCGCGACCGTCCGGTTCCTCGGTCGCCTCCAGCACGATCGCGCCGGCACCGTCGCCGAACAGGACGCAGGTGGTGCGATCTTCCCAGTCGAGGATGCGGCTGAAGGTTTCGGCACCGATCACCAGCGCGCGGCGGTGGACCCCGGCGCGCAGCATCGAATCGGCGACCTGCACCGCGTAGAGGAAGCCCGAGCAGACCGCCGCCACGTCGAACGCGACGCAGTCGTTGATGCCGAGCGCCGCCTGCACCTTGGTCGCGGTGGCGGGAAAGGTCTGGTCGGGGGTCGCGGTCGCCAGCACGATCAGGTCGATCTGGCCCGCGTCGAGCCCGGCGGCGGCGATCGCTTCGCGCGCGGCATCGGCGGCGAGCGTCGCGGTCGTCTCGTGCGGAGCGGCGATGTGGCGGAAACGGATGCCGGTCCGCTCGACGATCCATTCGTCGGAAGTGTCGACGCGTTCGGCCAGCTCGGCGTTCGAGACGCGGTTGGCGGGCAGCGCCGATCCGGTACCGGTGACGACCGCGCGGATCATGCCGCCTGCGCCTCGATACCCGCCAGATCGCTGGCGATGCTGCGGGTCAGGTCGTCGCGCACCATCTTCGCCGCGACCTGGATCGCGTTCGAGATGCCGGCCGCATTGGCGCTGCCATGGCTCTTCACCACCAGCCCGTTGAGGCCGAGAAATACCGCGCCGTTATGGTTGTTGGGATCGAGATGGTGGCGCAGCAATTCGGTGGCGGGGCGCGAGATCAGGAAGCCGATCTTGCTGCGCACCGACGAGCGGAACGCGCGCTTGAGCAGATCAGCGACGAAGCGTGCCGTCCCCTCCGCCGTCTTGAGCGCGATATTGCCCGAAAAGCCGTCACACACGACGACGTCGACCTGTCCGCGCGACAGGCGATCGCCCTCGATATAGCCCGAAAAGGTCATCGGCAGGTGGGGCGAGGCGCGCAGCGTCGCCGCCGCTTCCCGCACGCTGTCGATGCCCTTCAGCTCTTCGGTGCCGATGTTCAGCAGCGCGACGCGGGGGCTTTCGAGGTCGAGGGCGGTGCGGGCATAGGCCGCGCCCATCACCGCGAACTGGACGAGGTTGCGCGCGTCGCACTCGGCATTGGCGCCGAGGTCGAGCATCACCAGGTCGTTGTCGCCGAGGCTGGGGAGCAACGCCGCCAGCGCCGGGCGGTCGATGCCCGGCATGGTGCGCAGCGACAGCTTGGCCATCGCCATCAGCGCGCCGGTATTGCCCGCCGAAACCGCCGCGGCGGCGCGCCCCTGTTTCACCAGGTTGATGGCGACGCCCATCGACGTCACCTTCGCCCTGCGGATCGCCTGGCTGGGCTTGTCCGACGAACCGACGACCTCTGGCGCGTGGACGATTTCCGACGCGGCGCTGAGGTTGGGGTGCGATTCCAGGCCGGCGCGAATCGCAGCCTCGTCACCGACCAGCAGGAAGCGCATCGATTCGTGGCGTCGCCGGGCATGGGCGACGCCCGCCAGCATGGTGGCAAGCCCTTCGTCACCGCCCATCGCGTCGATGGCGATCCAGGACCCGTCAGCCATGCGTGCTTCCCTGTCCGGTTGAGCGGATTACGCTTCGACCGAGACGACTTCGCGACCGTTATAGTGGCCGCAGGCGTTGCACAGGTTGTGCGGACGCTTCAGTTCGCCGCAGTTCGGGCATTCCTGGAACGACTCGATGCTCAGCGAATCGTGGCTGCGACGCATACCGCGCTTCGAGGGCGAGGTCTTTCTCTTGGGAACTGCCATTTCGGCACCTTTATCACTTGAATAGCATGGTGTCGCCACCAACTGCCGACGCGGCCCAGGCAAGTGCCGGACCGTTTGCGCGACCGACGACCCGCCGGACCGGCAAACAGGCTGGTCGCGAAGCGAAAAGCGCCTATAGCGTTTTCACGTAGGGTTGCAAGCTTTGGGTTGCTCGCAAACGACGCACCTTCTTGTCGTATCCCGCGCAGGCGGGGATCCAAAGCGTCGAACGCTGCCGTCGCCCTGCCTGACCCGGGATCCCCGCCTGCGCGGGGATACGGATGGGTCCTTAATGCCCCAGCACCTTGTCCCCCACAAAGGGATTGGTCGCCCGTTCGTGACCGAAGGTACTGCCCGGACCATGACCCGGCACGAACGCGACGTCGTCGCCCAGCGGCCACAGCTTGGTCACGACCGATGTGAGCAATGCCTGATGATCCGACAGCGGGAAGTCGGTGCGGCCAACCGATCCCTGGAACAACACGTCGCCGACCAGCGCGAATCGGGCGGCTTCGTGGAAGAAGATGACGTGGCCGGGCGTGTGGCCGGGCGTTTCGTAGACCGACAGCGTCGCCTCGCCCACGGTCACCGTGTCGCCTTCGACCAGCCACCGGTCGGGTTCGAACGGTACGCCGCGCAGGCCCCAGCGCTTGCCGTCCTCGTCCAGCCGCGCGATCCAGAAGCGATCGGCCTCGTGCGGCCCCTCGATCGGCACGCCCAGCTGCTCGGCGAGCGGCTTGGCCTCGCCGCAATGGTCGATATGACCGTGGGTCAGGAGGATTTTCTCGATCGTCACCCCCTGCTGTTCGGCCGCGGCGAGCAGGCGCGGCAGGTCGCCGCCAGGATCGACGAACGCGCCGCGCATCGTCTTCGTGCACCATAGCAACGTGCAATTCTGTTGCAGCGGAGTCACCGGGATGATCGCCGCGCGGATCGGGGATGGAGTCATGCCGCCCGCCTTACTGCTTAATGGCGTGTACACAAAGCAGCGTAAGAATGGTTGCCCCGCGCGCGCGCAACCGGCAAGCGTGGACGATGCTCGACCCGACGCGGCCCTTCGTACTGCTCGACGATGCCCGGCCGGGGGGACGCGCGCGGCTGTACCGGGCACCGGTCCGCGTGATCCGCGCCGACACGGTGGGTGCCGTGCCGGGTGCGCTGGGCGCACTGGCGCAGGCGGTCGCCGCGGGTGCGGCGGTGGCGGGCTATCTGAGCTATGAGGCGGGGGCGGCGCTGGTGCCGGGCGTGCCGGTGCGCGATACGGGTGCGCCGTTGCTGTGGTTCGGGGTATTCGGGGGGAGCGAGCGCGTCGACGTTGCAGCGCTGTTGCCCGACCCGGCCGGTGCGTGGATCGGGGCGGTCGCGCCCGATATCGATCGCGACAGCTATGCCGCGCGGTGCAGCGACATCCTCGAACTGATCGCGTCGGGCGATATCTATCAGGCGAACCTGACCTTCGCCGCGCGGGTGCCGGTGGCCGGCGATCCGCTGGCGCTGTACGCCGCGATCCGGCCGCAGGCGGCGGCGGGGCATGGCGCGGTGGTGTGGACCGGCAGCGACTGGCTGTTGTCGTTCTCGCCCGAACTGTTCTTCGCGGTCGAGGGCGGGCGGATCATCGCACGGCCGATGAAGGGCACCGCGACGCGCGACCCCGATCCCGCACGCGACCGCGCGGCGGCCGACGCGCTGGCGAACGATCCGAAGCAGCGCGCCGAAAACCTGATGATCGTCGATCTGATGCGCAACGACCTGTCGCGCGTCGGCGTGCCGGGAAGCGTGCAGGTGCCCGAGCGGTTCGTCGTCGAAACCTATCCTAGCATCCACCAGCTGGTGTCGTCGGTGACCGCCGAACTGCTGCCCGGCACGACCGCGGTCGATGCGCTGGCGGCGCTGTTTCCGTGCGGATCGATCACCGGCGCGCCCAAACGGCGCGCGATGGAGGCGATCGACGCGGTCGAGGGGCGCGCGCGCGGCATCTATACCGGGACGATCGGCGCGATCGATGCTGGCGGCGATGCGACGTTCAACGTCGCGATCCGCACACTGCACCTGCCCGCCGGTGGTCCCCACGCGACGCTGGGGCTGGGATCGGGGGTCGTCGCCGATTCGCAACCGCAGGTGGAATGGCACGAATGCCTGGCAAAGGCCCGCTTCCTCGAGGTGCCGCAGCGCCGGTTCGACCTGGTCGAGACGATGGCGTTCGATCCGATCGCCGGCATCGCGCTGCTCGAACGGCATCTGGCGCGGATGACCGAGAGCGCCCGCGCGCTGGGGTTCGCGTTCGATCGCCATGCGACGCGCAATGAATTGCAGGCGGCGACCTTTCGGTTGCGGGAGGCTTCGCGGGTACGACTGCTGCTGTCGGTGTCGGGCGCGATCGCGGTCGACGTCACGCCGCTGCCGACGCCGCCCGCCGGGCCGGTCGACGTGGCGGTCGCCCCGCTGCTGGTGTCGCCGCACGACCTGCGGCTCAGCCACAAGACCAGCGACCGCCGCTTCTGGCCCGCACCGCCGCCGGGCTGTTTCGAGACGATCTTCGTCGGTGCCGACGGAGAAGTGACTGAGGGCAGCTTCACCTCGGTCTTCGTCGGCGCCGGGGCGCAGTTGCTGACCCCGCCGCTCGACCGCGGCCTGTTGCCGGGCGTCCTGCGCAGCGAGCTGATCGCACGGGGCGAGGCAGTCGAGATGCCGCTGAAACTCAGCGATCTCGCGCAAGGATTTTACGTCGGCAATGCGGTTCGCGGATTGATTCGTGCGCGCTTGGTTGCGGATGCGAACATAGGGGGGTAAGGGCGCGTCCACCTGTTCCTTCTCAGCATCGGACGTCCCATGAAGCCCTCCGCCGCGCTCGACCGCATCAATCCCTCGCCGACCCTCGCCATCACGTCGAAGGTGCTCGAGCTGAAGCGGCAGGGCGTCGACGTGATCGGGCTGGGCGCGGGCGAACCCGATTTCGACACGCCCGATTTCGTGAAGGACGCCGCGATCGAGGCAATCCACGCCGGCAAGACCAAATACACCAATGTCGACGGCACTGCCGAACTGAAGGACGCGATCACCGCGAAGTTCAAGCGCGATAACGGCCTGACCTATGCCGCGAACCAGATCAGCGTGAATGTCGGCGGCAAGCACACGCTGTTCAATGCACTGGTCGCAACGGTCGATGCCGGCGACGAGGTGATCGTGCCTGCGCCCTATTGGGTAAGCTACCCCGATGTCGTGCAGTTCGCCGGCGGCACCCCGGTGTTCGTCGCGGCGGGCGCCGACCAGAATTACAAGATCACGCCTGAGCAGCTCGATGCCGCGATCACCGAGCGGACCAAGTGGGTCATCCTCAATTCGCCGTCGAACCCGACCGGTGCGGGCTATACCCGCGCCGAGCTGCGCGAACTGGGCAAGGTGCTGGAACGGCATCCGCATGTCTGGATCTTCGCCGACGATATGTACGAGCATATCGTCTATCCGGGGTTCGAGTTCGCCACGATCGCCGAGGTGAACCCGACGCTGTACGACCGGACCCTCACCGTAAACGGCTGTTCGAAGGCCTATGCGATGACCGGCTGGCGCATCGGCTATGCCGGCGGCGCGGCGTGGCTGATCAAGGCGATCGCCAAGCTCCAGTCGCAATCGACCAGCAACCCGTGTTCGATCGCGCAGGCCGCCGCCGTCGCCGCGCTGAACGGCGACCAGTCGTTCCTGGCAGAGCGTAACGCGGCGTTCCAGCGTCGCCGCGACATGGTGGTCGCCGAACTCAATGCCATCGATGCCGTCACCTGCCCGACGCCCGAAGGCGCCTTCTATGTCTATCCCGACATTTCCGGAGTGATCGGCAAGGCGACGCCGGCGGGGCAGCGGATCGCGACCGACGAGGATTTCGTCGGCTATCTGCTGGAGGATGCGCGCGTCGCCGCGGTGCAGGGTGCGGCGTTCGGCCTGTCGCCGGCGATGCGCATCAGTTACGCGACGTCGGACGATCTGTTGCGCGAAGCGTGCGCCCGCATCCGAACCGCGTGCGACGCGCTAAAGTAATCCTTTCGTCGCAACGGACTATTAGGGCCTCGTTCCTATCACGGCATTGGTCGCGATAGAGAAGACATGCTGCTCGATATTTCTACCCTGTACGCCATGGTCGCGTTGTGTTCGGTCGTTGCCGGAATCGTGCATCTTGCCGCGGCGGTCGGCGGCCGCTTCGGCAGCTGGGCGAACTGGTGGGGCGGCGGGCATATATTGCTGGGGCTGAGCGCGGTAATGCCGCTGGCGCGCGGCATGGGCATCCCGATGCTGGTCCCGGTCGGCAATACCGTCGCGGTACTGAGCTATACCGGCATCTATATCGGCATGCGGCGCTTTGCCGATCCGCGGGCGGACATCGGGGTCTGGATCGCGGTTGCCGCGGTCCTGGCGGTGCCGATGCTGCTGTGGAGCGATCCGGCGGGCATGGGCGGGCGGATCGCCTATCTCAACGTCGTGCGATCGATGTTCGACGTGGCGACCGTCGTCGTCGCGATCCGCATCGCCAAGCGCGAATCGCTGCGCACCGGGTGGATCGTCGCGGTCATGTTCGCGCTGACCGTGCCGATGTTTATCGGCCGCGCGTGGCTGGCGCTGACCGGCCATATTGGTACCAACCCGACCGGGTTGCAGGGCGGGCCGGCGGCGTGGCTGGCGGCCGGCGCCGTCGCCTTCATCATGTTCCGCGGCTTTTCGCTGCTGACGATGGACGCCGAACGGGGCGAGCGGCGGCTGGAAATGCTTGCCGAGCGCGACGCGCTGACCGGGGCGGGGAACCGTACCGCATTCGAACGCGCGCGCGGCGGCTGGCGCGGCGACGGCGCGGTGCTGATGATCGACCTGAACCGGTTCAAGGCGCTGAACGATCGCCACGGCCATGCGGTGGGCGACGCCGCGCTGTGCATCGCCACCCGTGCTGCAGTGGCGTCGGTGCCGATGACGGGGCGGGTGTTCCGCTGGGGCGGGGACGAGTTCGTCTGCGTCCTGCCCGGCACCGGCGCACGGGAGGCGGCGGCCATCGCCAAGGGCATTGCCGGCAAATTCGCGGAAGGTACCGGCGCGTTGCTCGGTACCGGGATGGCGGCGACGCTCAGCATCGGGTGGACGCTGGGGCCGCTCGCCGATGTCGAAGCGCTGATCGCCGACGCCGACGAGCGCATGTATGCCGACAAGCAACGGGGCCGCGCAACGGATGCGCAACGCAGCGTTGCCGAAACCGCACCCCTCACCTACTTGATTTCGCAGTCGCAACATGGTTGAGGCTGTGCGCACGATGAACGGGCGCGCCAGCGTCGGTTCAGCCCCAGACACTATATCTTGCCATCGACGAACGGGCCGTGCGGTCCGTTCGATGCCGCGAACCATCCGGGGGAGCGGCCGGGCAAGAGGATGAGACAGATGACCCAGAAGCGCACCGGTTTCCTTCGCCATTTCGTCAGCGGTTTCGCGCTGGGTGCCGTCGCGCTGGTCGCGGTGCAGGTGGCGGATCGCAGCGATGCGAAGTCGGTCCGTCCCGCACCGGCGACGATCGAACGCATCGGCTGATCTGGCGGCGTCCGCGTCGAACCCCCATCTTGGTTCCCGGCATAGCGTTAGGAACCGCCCCATGAAATTCCTGCTCCCCGTCGCAATCGCCGCCATCGGCGTGGCCGCGCTGTCGATCCCCCCGGCCACCGCCGAACGCGCGGTGCCGATCCCGACCATCGCCAGCGACGTACCCCCCACCCCCGGCCTCGCCACCGCCGTGCTGGCCGGTGGCTGCTTCTGGGGGATGGAAGCGGTGTTCGAACGGGTGAAGGGCGTGAAGTCGGTCGTCAGTGGCTATGCCGGCGGCGCTCAGGCCACCGCGACCTACGACCAGGTATCGACCGAACGCACCGGCCATGCCGAGGCGATCCGCATCACCTACGACCCGCGCGTCGTCAGCTATGGCACGCTGCTGCGACTCTATTTCTCGGTCGCGCACGATCCGACGCAGGTCGATGGCCAGTATCCCGACCGCGGGCCCAGTTATCGCTCGGCGATCTTCGCGCAGAACGGCGCGCAGGCGCTGACCGCCCGGCGCTATGTCGCGCAATTGACGCGGGCGAAGGCGTTCCCGAAGCCGATCGCGACGAAGATCGAAACCGGCGCCTTCTATCCGGCGGAGACCTATCATCAGGACTTCGCGCGGAAGAACCCGTCGCATCCCTATATCGTGCGGTGGGACAAGCCGAAGGTCGCGGCGGCGAAGGCAGCGTATCCGGGGTTGGTCGGGTAGAAGAAGATTCGTTTTCGCGCCTCCGCGCGATCCACTTTTCCTCTTACAGCAGCCCCAGAGCCATCAGCTCGCCGATCAACCGCGGCGGCAGTGCATCCGCACCGGTGCCCTCCCCACCCAGATCGGCCGGCGCATCCGCCGCCTCCAGATAGCGCCAGCCCTGATGCGCGCGCTTCGGGCGTGCCTCGACCAGCACCAGCCTGGGTCCCAGATGGATCGCGACGCGTCCGCCCTCCGCCTCGCCGAAGCCGAGGATCGGGGAGCGCGCCACCAGCCGGTGCTTGAGTATCCAGAACAGCGAACCGCCCTCGATCTCGGCGGCACGTTTCGGCAGGTAGCGGGTCGTCAGGAACCCGCCTTCGGCATGGCGCGCGGCCAGCCGCTCGGCCAGTTGCTCGACCGATTCGATGGCAAAGGCGACTTTGGTGAGATGCAGCGGCACGCTCCCCAGATGGGAAGCATGGCGTGCCGGCTCAAGCGGTTAGCCCGCTGACGGTTGCAAGCCCGAGAAAGACGAGGAATCCCATCGAATCGGTGGTCATCGTGACGAAGATCGACGACGCCACCGCCGGATCGGCATTGTAGCGATCGAGCGTCAGCGGCACGAACACCCCGGCGAACCCGGCGATGACGACGTTCAGCAGCATCGCGGTGCCGATTACCGCGCCCAGTTGTGGGTTGCCGAACCACAAGGTCACCCCGGTGCCGATCAGCGCGGCGACGGTCGCGCCGTTCATCAGGGCGATGATCATCTCGCGCCGGATCGCGCGCAGGGTGTTCGATTGCGTCAGCTGGTTGGTGGCGAGCGCGCGGACGGTCACCGCCATCGTCTGCGTGCCGGCATTGCCGCCCAGCCCCGCGACGATCGGCATCAGTGCCGCCAGCGTCACCATCCGGTCGATCGTCGCCCCGAACATGCCGATGATCGTTGCGGGCAGCAGCGCGGTGATCAGGTTGGTGATCAGCCAGCGCACCCGCGCCTTGTACGAATCGCGGATCGGTTCGTTGATGTCGCCTTCGCCCGCACCCGACAGCAACAGCGCATCTTCGCCCGCTTCGGCCTGGATGATGTGGACGACGTCGTCGACGGTAATCATCCCGACCAGCCGCCCGCTACCGTCGACGACCGCGGCGGAGATCAGCGCATATTTCTGGAAGCGCAGCGCGACTTCTTCCTGGTCCATGTCGACCGGGATCAGCGTCTGTTCGCGCGCCATCACGTCGCCGATCGCGACCGATCGCGGCGTGCGGAGAATCCACGACAGCTGGCAGGTGCCGACCGGCTTGTGCGCCGGATCGACCACGAAGATTTCCCAGAAATCAGTCGTCAGCACTTCGTCGGCGCGCAGATAGTCGAGCGCGTCGCCGACGGTCCAATGCTCGGGCACCGCGACCAGCTCGCGCTGCATCAGGCGGCCAGCGGATTCCTCGGGGTAGGACAGCGCCTCCTCGATCGCGGCGCGATCGTCGGGGTCGAGCGCGCGCAGCACCGCGCGCTGATCGGCATCGTCCAAGTCCTCGATGATCGCAACCGCGTCGTCGGTGTCGAGCTGCGCGGCGAGATCGGCGACTTGGGTGGCGGTCAGCGCGTCGATCACCGCCTCGCGCACCCAGTCGTTCATCTCGGCCAGAACGTCGCCGTTCAGTCGTTCGGCGATCGCCGCCGCCAGTGCCGCCCGTTGTTCGCCGGGCACCAGTTCGAACAGGTCGGCAAGGTCGGCGGGATGGAGCGGTTCGACCAGCTCGCGCGCCGCCTCGTCATCGCCGCGATCCACCGCTTCGCACACGGCACGGACGAATTCGGGCTTCAGCCGGTCGTCCTCGTCCAGTTCGCTGGTATCGTCGGGAAGGTCGAGTTCGGTCATGGTCGCAACCCTCCTGTCGCGTGTGGTTCCGCCCGCTGTAACCATGCTGCACCGCCGTGCCAACGGTCGTGCGGTTGCCCTTGGCACTGCAAGCCCCTAGCTAGGCGCCAGTTTCAAGGAGCAGATAATGGCCGATACCCCCAGCACGCTCGTGATGACGCTCGATACCGGCGAAGTCCGCATCAAGCTGCGCCCCGACCTTGCGCCCAACCACGTTCAGCAGATCGTCAAGCTGGCCGATTCGGGCTTTTATGACGGCGTGCCGTTCCACCGGGTGATCGACGGCTTCATGGCGCAGGGCGGCGACGGCGGTCGCGGCGATGGCACCGGCGGGTCGAAGGAACCGAACCTCAAGCAGGAATTCAACGCCGAGCCGCACGTCCGTGGCGTATGCTCGATGGCGCGGACGCAGGACCCGAATTCGGCCAACAGCCAGTTCTTCATCTGCCTCGACGATGCGACTTTCCTCGACCGCCAGTATACGGTGTGGGGCGTGGTCGAGAGCGGCATGGACGCCGTCGACGCGCTGCCCAAGGGCGAGCCGCCGCGTAACCCGGGCAAGATCGTGACCGCGCGTTCGGAAGCGTAAAGCCGGCCTGTCGTCATTCCCGCGCAGGCGGGAATCCATAGACGCTGAGGTTTCGGTGCAATCGCCGACGTCAGCGTCAATGGACCCCCGCCGGCGCGGGGGTGACGATTGGGTTTGAGACCCCGCCTCCCCCCGTCCGTCATCCCGGCCGAGGCCCGGATCCGTGGATAGGGGAACGGCCGCGATCCATCGCCAACACCCTACACAATCGATTCCGGCCTTCGCCGGAATGACGGGTGGCTGTCCTACTCCGCCGGCGCGCCGAGCGCGGCGACCAGCCAGTCGTGGAACAGTTTTACCGGCCGCTGCTGCAACATGCGCGGGCGGCATACGAACCAGTGGCTGTAGGTCGAATCGACCGCACGATCGAACAGCGGCACCAGCCGGTCGTCGCGCGCGGTTTCGAAATGCGATTCGAGCATGAAGGCGATGCCGAGCCCCTGTGCCGCCGCCTCCAGCATCAGCGTGCCCGAATCGAACCGGTCGGTCGCGGCGGGTTCGAGGTCGGGGAACCCGGCCGCATGCATCCAGTCGGCGAAGGTATCGGGCATGTCGCGGTGGATCAGCGCGGTGTGTTGCGCGATCTGTGCCGGATCGGTGATCGGCTGGCGATCGATCAGCGCGCGCCCGGCAATCGCATAGACCCGGTTGCGGTCGAGCCGCCGGGCATAAAGCGCGGGATCGATCGCATGGTCGAGCACGATCGCCACATCGATCCCCTCGCCCAGCCGCCCCAGCCCGTGATGCGCGGTGTCGAAATCGAGGTGCAGTTCGGGATGCCGTTCTTTCAGGTCACCCATCCGTGGCATCAGCCGCTGGATCGCGAACAGCGGCAGCACGCCCAGCCGCAGCCGCAGCACCTCAACCGCGCCAGACATCTGCTCGACCGCGTCGGACAGCGTATCGAGCGCCCCCGACAGCAGCGACAACAGCCGTTCGCCATCGGCGTTGAGTTTCAGCGCCTGATGCCGGCGTTCGAACAGCGGCTTGCCGATGAAGCGCTCCATTGCCTGCACCCGCCGGCTGAGCGCGGGGGACGACAGCGCCAGTTCGTCGGCGGCGAGCTTGACCGAACCGAGCCGGGCGACGTGGACGAAGGCCTCGATCGCGGTGAGGGGGGGAAGGCGACGCATCCGATACCTTAAACCTTCGTTGCGGTGCGGTACACGCTGCACTGCGTTGGTCACACATGCAACCATCCTGCTCTGCGGTGCGTGCAATTTATGCAAGCTGAATTGATTTGTTCGCACTTGCACAAAAACACGCCGCACTGCACACAGGGCGTGCCTTTCAGGCATCCTCTCCTAAAAACTTTCCGGCCGGTCGTTTCGATCGGCCTTTTTTTTCGCCTTGTTGCCAGCAACCCGCGCCTTATCTCCGCCGTTCGGACACGTTCCAGCAGGACGGAATTTTGATGGCGGATAGCGAAACAGGCGGACGGCGGTTGCAAGTGGCGAATGCCCGGCCCGAAGACAGCGGACGCGGCATTGCCCACCTCCCCCGATCGGTCATGGCGCTGCTTGGCATCAACGAGGGCGACGTCGTCGAGATCATCGGCAAGAAGACGACACCGGCGCGCGCCATCGCGCCTTATCCGGAGGACGAGGGACTCGACATCGTCCGCATCGACGGGTTGCAGCGCGCCAATGCCGGTGTCGGATCGGGCGATCAGGTAGAGGTGCGCAAGACCGAATCGCGTCCCGCCACCCGCGTCGTCTTCGCCCCCGCGCAACAGAATCTGCGGCTGCAGGGCTCGGCCAATGCCTTGAAGCGTACCTTTTTCGGGCGCCCGCTATGCCAGGGCGATATCGTCGCCACGACCGGGCATCAGCGCGTCGACGACCTGTCGCCCAATGTCCGCCGCTATGTGAACGCCCCGGCATTCTCGTTGCAGGAAATCCGCCTCGCGGTGGTGTCGGCGGCGCCCAAGGGCGTCGTGCATATCGACGAATCGACCGAGATCGAGTTGCGGTCGGAATATGAGGAACCGCGCGAATCACGCCGTGCCGACGTCACCTATGACGATATCGGTGGCATGGGGCAGACGATCGACCAGCTTCGCGAGATGGTCGAGTTGCCGCTGCGTTATCCCGAACTGTTCCAGCGCCTTGGCGTCGATCCGCCCAAGGGGGTGTTGCTGCATGGGCCGCCCGGCACCGGCAAGACGCGCCTCGCCCGTGCCGTCGCCAACGAATCGGACGCGGAGTTCTTCCTGATCAACGGTCCCGAGATTATGGGATCGGCGTATGGCGAATCGGAAAAGCGCCTGCGCGAGGTGTTCGAGGAAGCGACCAAGGCTTCGCCGTCGATCGTGTTCATCGACGAGATCGATTCGATCGCGCCCAAACGCGGGCAGGTGTCGGGCGAAGCCGAGAAGCGGCTGGTCGCGCAGTTGCTGACGCTGATGGACGGGCTGGAGTCGCGCGCCAATATCGTCGTCATCGCCGCGACCAACCGGCCCGAGGCGATCGACGAGGCACTGCGCCGCCCCGGCCGGTTCGACCGCGAGATCGTGGTCGGCGTGCCCGACGAGCGCGGGCGGCGCGAAATCCTCGGTATCCATACCCGCGGCATGCCGCTGGCCGACGATGTCGAACTCGCCGAACTGTCGCGCACGACCTATGGCTTTGTCGGCGCGGACCTGGCGGCGCTGACCCGCGAGGCGGCGATCGAGGCGGTGCGGCGGATCATGCCGCGCATCGACCTGTCCGAAGGGACGATCCCACAGGACGTACTCGACAGCCTGTCGGTGACGCGCGACGATTTCCTCGAAGCGTTGAAGCGCGTGCAGCCGAGCGCGATGCGCGAAGTGATGGTGCAGGCGCCGACCGTCCGCTGGGACGATGTCGGTGGGCTGGACGATGCGCAGATGCGGTTGAAGGAAGGTGTCGAGCTGCCGCTCAAGTCGCCCGAATCCTTCCGTCGGCTGGGCATTCGCCCGGCCAAGGGCTTCCTGCTCTACGGCCCGCCCGGTACCGGCAAGACGCTGCTGGCGAAGGCGGTCGCGCGCGAGGCGGAGGCGAACTTCATCGCCACCAAGTCGAGCGACCTGCTGTCGAAATGGTATGGCGAAAGCGAACAGCAGATCGCCCGCCTGTTCGCGCGCGCCCGGCAAGTGGCGCCGACGGTCATCTTCATTGACGAACTCGATTCGCTGGTGCCCGCGCGTGGCGGTGGCCTTGGCGAGCCGCAGGTGACCGAACGTGTGGTCAATACCATCCTCGCCGAGATGGACGGACTGGAGGAACTGCAGTCGGTCGTGGTGATCGGCGCGACCAACCGACCGAACATGGTCGACCCTGCGCTGCTGCGGCCGGGCCGGTTCGACGAGCTGATCTATGTCGGCGTGCCCGACCGGGCCGGACGCGCCCGTATCCTCGGCATCCAGACGCAGAAGATGCCGCTGGCCGACGATGTCGACCTCGACGTCATCGCCGGGCGGACCGAACGGTTCACCGGTGCCGATCTGGAGGACGTGGTCCGCCGCGCCGGCCTGTTCGCGCTGCGGGAGTCGCTCGATACGCGGCAGGTCACGATGGCGCATTTCGAAGCGGCGCTGGGCGACTCCCGCGCGTCGGTGACGGCCGAGATGGAGGAGGAGTATCGCGCCATGTCTTCGCGGCTGAAACAGGATGCCCTGTCGATCCAGCCGCTGGGCTTCATTACGCCCGGCATGGTCGAGGGGCGCGGGCCGAAGGGGTAGCGCGCGACACCGTCCTTTCGGCGCAGGCAGAAATCCGCTGCGCCGGAAGGACGAAGAGGTGTCGGGCGTACCGTTCCCCCCCATGCGACGGACTGCAACTGTTCGGCTTGCAAGTTCGTTGCGCTTTTGCGACGACGCGATGACCATGGCCTTACGCGCCATCCGTTCGAGGATTTGCATGACGACGAGTTCCAACGCCGCGACCCGACGGAAGCCGCGCGGCGTGCCATCGCCTGCCGGCATCTTCCTGCGTGGTTTCGTCAAGCATCCGGTGATGGTCGGGTCGATCATCCCGTCTTCGAACAAGCTGATCCGCAAGATGCTGGCCCCGATCGACTGGGCCAGCGCCAAGGTGGTGGTGGAATATGGCCCCGGCGTCGGCACCTTCTGCCGCCCGATCCTCGAACGGCTGGCGCCTGATGCGCAGTTGATCGTGATCGATACCAACCCCGACTTCATCGACTATCTGAACGCGACGATCCTCGATTCGCGGTTTTCGGCGGTCCATGGGTCGGCGGCGGATGTCGAGCGGATCGTCGCCGATCATGGTCACCCCCATGCCGATTACGTACTGTCGGGATTGCCATTTTCCACGTTGCCACCGGGTGTCGGCGACAAGATCGCCATGGCGACTCAGGCGGTACTGCGGCCGGGCGGTGCGTTCCTCGTCTATCAGTTCAACCCCCGCGTCCGCGACTTCCTCGACCGCCAGTTCGCGCGGATCGATCACGATACCGAGTGGTGGAACATGCCCCCGGCACAGCTGTGGTGGGCGTGGAAGGACTGACGCGGTAGCATTTCGCGTCGCCGCGCGTTGAGCGCAGGATGACTTCTTCTGCACCCGTCGCGTGGTTGAACGCGGTCGCCACGGCGACCCCGACCCACGACATCCACGACGCCTTTATCGGCTGGGCGCGCAATCGCTTGGCGCCGCGCGAGGTGCGGTTGTTCGATCGCATGGTCGAACGTGCGGGGATCGGTCATCGCTGGTCGGTGCTGCCGATCGGCAGCGACGGCGGGTCGCCGGTCGCGCCCGGCGGCTTCTATGCCGAGGCGATGCCGGGTACCGCCGCGCGGATGGGCATTTATAGCGATGCCGCGCCGACGCTTGCCGTCCGCGCGATCGAATCGCTGGCGGCGCAGATGCCGCTGGGCGGGATCACCCATCTCGTCGTGGCCAGCTGCACCGGCTTCGTCGCGCCGGGCATCGACCAGATCATCGCCGCGCGGCTGAAGCTGTCGCCGCGGGTCGAGCGGCTGCTGGTCGGGTTCATGGGCTGTTACGCCGCGGTCGCCGCGCTGCGCAGTGCGAGGCATATCGTGCGGTCGGAGCCCGACGCACGCGTGCTGGTGGTGACGGTCGAGCTGTCGACGCTGCACCTGCAACCCGCCACCGAACTCGAACCGCTGCTGGCGATGCTGCAATTCGGCGATGGTGCCGCAGCGGCACTGGTGACCGCCAACCCGGCCGGCTTCGCGATCGAGGCCCCGTTCGCCGCGACGCTGCCCGATTCGGCCGAGCTGATCCGTTGGGACATCACCGATGCCGGCTTTGCGATGCATCTGTCGGGCGAGGTGCCGGGCCGGATCGCCACCGCGCTGACCGACCCCGATTTCGCCACCGCCGCGACCGGCGGGCGATCGCTGGGCAGCGTTGATGGCTGGGCGGTGCATGCCGGCGGGCGGTCGATCCTCGACGCGGTCGAGCGCAGCCTGTCGCTGCCACGCCAAGCGCTGGCGGCGTCGCGCGCGGTGCTGGCGGCCAATGGCAACATGTCGTCGGCGACGCTGATGTTCGTGCTGGCAGCGATGCTGGCCGGACCGCCGGTCGCCAACGGCATCGCGCTGGCGTTCGGCCCCGGCCTCGCCGCCGAGGGCTTCGGCTTTCGGAGCGCGGCATGAGCCTTGCGCGGGTCGATGCCGAAGAGTTGATGGACGACCCGTCGCTCGACCCCGCAACCTATGCCGCGGTGCTGCGCGATCTTGCACGGGTGAACACCGTCACGATGGCGGCGCGACCGACGCTGGCGTTTCTCGGGCGCATCGCCCGGCGGGGCGACCGATTGAAGCTGCTCGATGTCGGCTATGGCGATGGCGACATGCTACGCCGGATCGCGCGCTGGGCGGCACGGCGCGGCGTGAAGGCCGAACTGATCGGCATCGACCTGAATCCGCGCAGCGAAGCGATCGCCCGCGCCGATACGCCCGGCGACCTGCCCATCACCTACCGCACCGGCGACTATGCCGATCTGGCGGGCAAAGGCTGGGACGCGGTCGTCTCCAGCCTCGTCGCGCATCACATGACGCGGGCGCAGCTCGTCGCGTTTTTGGCGTTCATGGAGCGGGAGAGCGCGCGCGGCTGGTTCGTCAACGACCTGCACCGCCACCGTTTCGCGCATCGTGGCTATCCGTTGCTGGCGACGCTGGCGCGCTGGCATCCGATCGTCCGCGCCGACGGCACACTGTCGATCGCACGGTCGTATCGTCCCGACGAATGGCCACCCATCCTCGCCGAGGCCGGGGTGCGCGAGGCGGAGGTGCGGCGCATTTTCCCGTTCCGGCTATGCGTCGAACGCCGGCGCTGATCGCGGGCGGCGGCCCCGCCGGGGCGGTCGCGGCGCTGCGATTGGCCCAGGGGGGTGCTGTCCCGCTGCTGTTGGAGCGGTCACGGGGCATGCCGGACGCATTGTGCGGCGGGTTCCTATCGTGGCGGACGCTCGAGTCGCTGGCGTCGGTCGGGATCGATCGTGCGACGCTTGGCGGGCATGTCGTGCGGCGGGTGGTGTTGTTCGCCGGTCGGCGGCGTGCCGAGTCGGCGCTGCCCGCCCCGGCGATCGGCCTGTCGCGACGGCGGCTGGATGCGTTGCTGCTCGACCATGCCATCGCTGCCGGCGCCGGGGTCGAACGTGGCGTGACGATCCGCTCGGCCGACGGCACGACGCTGCATACCAGCGATGGCGCAACGGTGACGGGCACGACGCTGTTCCTCGCCACCGGCAAGCATGAGCTGCGTGGCGCGAGCCGCGATGCGGCGATCGGCGACGATCCGGCGATGGGGGTGCGCGTCCGCGTCGCCCCCCATCCCGCGTTGGCCCGGCTGGTCGGCGACGCGATCGAATTGCACGCCTTTGCCGGCGGCTATGCCGGGCTGGTCGTGCAGGAGGATGGCAGCGCCAATCTGTGCATGGCGCTGCGCCGCTCGCGATTGCGCGCGGCAGGCGACCTGCCGGCGTTGCTGACCGCGCTTGCGGCCGAGTCGCCCGCGCTCGGCGAACGGCTGGCGTTCCTCGGCGATACGCCCACGATCGATGCCATCGCCAACGTCCCCTATGGCTGGCGCACCGGCACCACCACGCCCGGTGTCTACCGGTTGGGCGATCAGGCCGGGGTGATTCCGTCGTTGGCCGGCGAAGGCATGGGCATCGCCATCGCCAGCGCGATCCGCGCCACCGGCCATTGGCGGCACGATGGCGCGGCGGGAGCGGAACGCTACCAACACGACCTCGCCCGCGCGCTGCACCGCCCGATCGCGCTGGCAGGGATGTTGCGGACGCTGGCCGAACATCCCGCAGGACATGGCGCGCTGCTGACGGGCGGGCGGATCGCACCGCTGGTCGCCGCCGCCGCCCGCTGGACCCGGGTTGCATCCGTCAGCCCCGGTTCAGCCAGCCCGGCCTAGCGCGCGCCTTTCCCAATGCGCGGTGCGTCCGGGGCTTGTGCCGCCGGGGGCGGGCGCGGTATCCGGCGCACTCCCATGGCACGCACCCCCCAACGTCCGCAGAAGCAGCCCGCAGCTGCCGCCCCATCCCGCTGGTGGCGCATCCTGCGCTGGGTGCTGGGCATCGGCTTCGGCATTGCCGCGCTGGCGACGATCGCGCTGGTCGTGGCGGTCTACAATGCCAAATCGAACCTGCCGAGCTTCAACCAGCTGAAATCCTCGCCCAATGGACAGATGATCCGGGTGCGTGCCGCCGACGGGTCGATCCTGGTGTCGTTGGGGCCAAGCTATGGCGAATGGGTGCCCTATGCGCAGATCCCGGCGGAGATGCGCGACGCGATGGTGTCGGTCGAGGATCGGCGCTTCCGCTCGCACTGGGGCGTCGATCCGGTGGCGCTGGCGCGCATCACCAAGTTCGCGATCGAGACGCGCGGGACCGGACGACGGCTGCAGGGCGCGTCGACGATCACGCAGCAGGTCGCGCGCACCATCTTCCTGTCGAACAGCTATACGGTCGGGCGCAAGTTCCGCGAAATCATCCTCGCGCTGGCGCTGGAGCGAAAGTTCACCAAGAACCAGATTCTTGAGCTGTATCTGAACAAGGTCTATTTCGGCGGCGGTGCGTACGGTATCGACGCGGCGTCGCGGCGCTTCTTCAACCATCCCGCCACCAGCCTGTCGCTGTCGGAGGCGGCGGTCGTCGCCGGGCTGGTCAAGGCGCCCTCGCGCTATTCGCCGACCGCCGACGCCGAAGCCGCCGTCGGTCGCGCGGGCGTGGTGCTGAAACTGATGCAGGAAACCGGTGCGATCACTGCGGCGCAGGCGATGGATGCCGATCCGCAGGCGATCAAGCTGGCGCCCGAACCGCAGCAGAACAGCGTGCGCTATTTCACCGACTGGGCGCTGCCCCAGCTCGAAACGCTGATCGACGAGACCGAACAGCCGCTCGACGTGTGGACCACGCTCGATCCCGCGATGCAGAAAAGCGCCGATACCGCAATCCGCGCCAACGCCCCCGCCGGGGTACAGGGCGCGCTAATCGCGCTCGACCGCGACGGTGCCGTCAGGGCGATGGTCGGCGGCAAGGACTATGTCTCGTCGATCTACAACCGCGCGACGCAGGCGACGCGCCAGCCGGGATCGGCGTGGAAGCTGTTCGTCTATCTGGCGGCGCTGGAAGCGGGGATGAACCCCGACAGCCAAGTCAACGACGCGCCGGTCACGATCGATGGGTGGAGCCCGCGCAACAGCTCGCGCCGGTTCAGCGGGCAGGTGTCGCTGCGCACCGCCTTCGCCTATTCGCTCAACACCGTATCGGCGCGGCTGGGGCAGGAGGTCGGCTTCGGCACCGTCGCCGACATGGCGAAACGCTTCGGCATCTCAACGCCGATCAACACCCAGCCGGCAATGGTGCTGGGCACCTCCGACGTCCGGCTGATCGACCTGACCCGCGCCTATGCCTCGGTCGCGAGCGGCGGGACGGCGGTTGTGCCCTATGGCATCACCCGCGTCACGGCGGGCGGCGACGTGATCTACCAGCATCAGGTCGACAGTTCGCGCGTGCTGGTCGCGCCCTATGTCGCGCAGCAGATGACCGACCTGCTACAGACCGCGGTCAACACCGGCACCGGCCGCGCGGCACAGATCGGCCGCCCGGTCGCGGGCAAGACCGGCACGACCAGTTCGTACAAGGACGGCTGGTTCATGGGCTTTTCGTCCGGGATCACCACCGGCGTGTGGATGGGCCGCGACGATGCGAAGGCGGTCGGCGGGTTACAGGGCGGCACCGCCCCGGCACGTGCCTTTGCCGCGTTCATGCGACAGGCGGTCGCCAGCCGACCGGTCGAGGAGTTCAATACCAAGGTAACGCTGCCCGAATGGCAGGAAGAGCCCGACGCGGAGAGCTATTACGGCGCGCCCGACGACCGCGTCTATGTCGACCCCGACGGCAATCCGATCGACGCTGCGCCCGCCCCGACCCAGCCCGAAGCCCCGGTCGAGGATGGCGACGTGCCGCCGGCGCCGCAGCAGCAGCGCGTGCCCGACGAACAGCTCGATCAGGACTGGATCGACCGCGCGCTCGGCCGCGGGCAGCGCAGCGAGCAACCGGTCCCGGCGCCGCGCCGCCCGGTTCCCGACCGTCGCCAGCCGCCGCCCGCCGACCGTTACCCGGACGAGGACGCCCGCCCGTACCAGTGAAGCGCCGCCCCCTCGGCGCGCAGCCAGCGGCGGGCATCGTCGGGATCGCCTTCGAACAGGTCGGCGACCAGCGCATGGAAGGCGGGGCCGTGGTGCATGTGTACCCGGTGCGCGACTTCATGCGCAACGGTCGCGCGACGGACAAAACCAGGGGCGAGGAGCAGCCGCCAACTATAGCGGATCGTACCGGCGCCGCTGCAACTGCCCCATCGCGCTTTCGGGTCGCCGATCGCGACGTTGGTTACGGTGACGCCGGCTTTCGCGGCGTAATGGGCTGTGTCTTCGGCAAGGAGGCGTAACGCCTCGCGCTTGAGCCAGCGTTCGATACGGGCGGGGAACTGGTCGATCGGGCCGCCGCAGGTGAGGAGGTCTTCGTCCCCCCCCTCGCCACTGACGTCACCCCAGCGCAGGCTGGGGTCTCCCGGTAACGAAGCGCCCCTCCTCGCCGCAGGAGACCCCAGCCTGCGCTGGGGTGACGGATCAAGTTGAATGTCGGGAACAAGCCGCACCGTCCGCGATGCGCCCTCCTGCCACACCAGCCGCACGGCACGATCCGCCACCGGCACCGCCGCGCCGTCCACGAACGGCCGCCCCTGCGGCAACCGCGCCCGCTGCGCTGCGATCCACTCGGCCTTCTCGCCCGCCCACGCCACTGCCTTGGCCAGCGCCATCCGCTTCGGCACGGTCAACCGCACCCGACCGGTCGCCGGATCGACCGACAACCGCGCGACCCGTGCGCGGGGGTGACGGACGACATCGACCCCGTCGATCACAGCGTCCGGTCGGTCAAATGATGTTCGAGGTCGCCGACATCGTTCTCCGACACGGTCCAGCCGCGCGTCGACTGGCCGGCGGCATGCACGCTCTCCCGGTCGCCGCTGTTGAGATAATGCCAGTCGGGCAAGGGTTTGCCTTCGTTCCGCAACCGATAGGCGCAGGTCGAGGGCAGCCATTCGATGTCGCCGACGTTGCGCGCGTTCAGGCGTACGCATTCGGGCACATAGGCATGGCGGTGGCGATAGTCGCTACACTGGCCCATGCGACGGTCGAGCAGCTTGCACGCGACATTGGTCGCGTGGATTTCTCCGCTATCCTCGTCCTCCAGCTTGTGCAGGCAGCATTTGCCGCAGCCGTCGCACAGCGCCTCCCACTGCGCACGATCGAGCGCAGCGAGCGGCAGCTCTTCCCAGAACCGCCCGCTCACCGGACCCACTTCGCCAGCTCGGCGGCGACCGCCGGGCCGCCCTCGTCCTGCGGCAGCAGCGCGACCGGCTGCCCCTTCGGGTCCATCAGGATCGCGGTGCGGCTATGGTCCATCAGATATTCGCTGGCGCCGGGCGACTGCTGCTTGGCATAGGTCACGCCGTACGCGCGCGCGGCATCGGCGATCGCCTGCGCGCTGCCGGTCAGCCCGACCATACGCGGGTGAAAGGCGGCAACGAACTTGCCGACCACCGCCGGGGTGTCGCGTTCGGGATCGATGGTTACGAAGATCGGCACGACCTTCGCGCCCAGTTCGGGCGACTCGTCCTCGAACGCCTTCACCCCGGCCGCGATATTCTGCACATCGACCGGGCAGACATCGGGGCAATAGGTATAGCCGAAATACATGATGCGCCATTTGCCGGCGAAATCGGTGTCGCGCACGACCTTGCCGGTGGAATCGGTCAGCACGAACGGCCCGCCGATGCGCGCACCGGCCAGCGGCGGCGCTGCGGGCGTTTCGGCCGATCCGCCGCATGCGGCAAGGGCCAGCGCAAGCGCCGGGAGAAGGATACGGGGGATGCTGTTCATGGCGCTGCCAGCCATGATCTGATAGGCGATGCCTTGCAAGTCGCGTAACATCCCAGTGGAGCCCGTTCCCATGCCCGCCATCCGCATCCTCCTCGCCGCCGCGCTGATGCTGCCCGCCGCCGCTGAGGCCCAGCAGATGTCGCCGGGCTACACGTTCCTGAAGGCGATCCGCGACGAGGACGGCAACAAGGTCAACGATATCCTCGGCCAGCCGGGCCAGACGATCATCAATACCAAGGACCGTTCGACCGGCGAAAGCGCGCTGCACATCGTGGCGAAGAACGGCAATCTGACCTATCTGCGCTTCCTGCTCGCCAAGGGCGCCAACCCCAACATCCAGGACAATCGCGGCAATACCCCGGCGTTGCTGGCGGTGGAATCGGGATCGGTCGAGGCGATCCGTGCGCTGTCGGCACGCAAGGCGAATTTGAACCTCGGCAACAGCAGTGGCGAGACCCCGCTGATTCGTGCGGTGCAGCTGCGCAACCTCGACATGGTTCGCGAACTGGTCGCATCGGGCGCCAATCCCGACCAGGCCGACGTGATCGCCGGCCTGTCGGCGCGCGACTATGCCAAGCGCGATACGCGGACGCCGGTGCTGCTCAAGGCGCTGGACGATGCGCCAGCTGCCAAGCCCAAGGCGCCGGTCGCGGGTCCGCGGCTCTAAATCCCGGTCCGGACGTCATCCCAGCGGGAGCTGGGATCGTACGGGACAAGAGCCGCGTGAGGCCCCAGCCTTCGCTGGGGCGACGTCCCGTTCGGATCGGTCGAACATCACGGACATCCGTCATTCCCGCGGAGGCGGGAATCGATAGCCGCTGACGCTTATGCCGGATTCGCCACGTCAGCGCATAGGGACTCCCCCCTGCATGGAGTGATGGAGAGTAGCTATGCGGCGGGCCAACCCCGCCACACCCCAAATCAGAACGGAACGTCGTCGTCGAGGTCCTCGCCGAAGCCGCCGCCGCCGAAATTGCCGCCGCTCTTGTTGCCGCCCGAGTTGAACCCGCCGCCGCGCGAACCGCTGCCGCCGCCACTCTGACCACCGCCATAGCCGCCGCCACCCGAACCGCCGCCGAAATCGTCGCCGCCGCCAAAGTCGCTACCGCCGCGACCACCGCCGCCGCCCTGGCCGCCACCGGGGCCGTCGAGCATCGTCAGCACGCTGTTGAAGCCCTGCAGCACGATTTCGGTGCTGTACTTGTCCTGGCCCTGCTGATCCTGCCACTTCCGCGTCTGCAGCTGGCCTTCGATATAGACCTTCGAACCCTTGCGCAGAAACCGCTCGGCGACGTTGGCGAGGCCTTCGTTGAAGATCGCGACCGAATGCCATTCGGTCTTTTCCTTCTTCTCGCCGGTGTTGCGGTCCTTCCACGACTCCGACGTCGCGATGCGCAGGTTCACGACCTTGCCGCCATTCTGGAACGACCGCGATTCCGGGTCGCGGCCCAGATTGCCCACGAGGATGACTTTATTGACGCTGCCGGCCATGGCGCAGTTCTCCGAGAAAGATATAGCTCGGCTTCCTATGCCAGCGCGCGGCGCGACGCCAGAGGTTGCCGAAGCGGGGACAGGCGTTCATCGTACCGCGATGGGCGACGTCATCAACCTCAACCGCTTTCGTAAAGGTCGCGACAAGGGCGCCCGTGCGCAGGAGGCCGACGCCAACCGCCGCAAGTTCGGCCGGACCAAGGCGGAAAGGACGGCCGAGGAGCAGGACGAGGCGCGGCACAAGGCGCTGCTCGACGGGGCGAAGCGCGAGGACTAGCGCCGGCCGGGCAACGCTCGTCATTCCCGCGAAGGCGGTAGTCCATTGCCGCTGACGGTCCTGATAGAGCCGCTATCGCTGCGTCTATGGACTCCCACCTTCGCCGGAGTGACGATGCGGTCGGCGGCGTCCCTACCCCAGCCCGAAGGCGACCGCCGTCCAATAGGTCGCGCCTGCCGCAATATAGGCCAGCGCGAACAGATAGCCGATCATCACCAGCGGCCATTTCCAGCCATTGGTCTCCCGCCGGGCCACCGCGATCGTCGACAGGCACTGCGGCGCGAACACGAACCATGCGAGGAAGGCGAGTGCGGTGGCGAGGCTCCACCGGCCGGCCAGTCGCCCGCCCAGTTCCTGCGCACCCTGTTCCTCGTCGGCGGCATCGATCGCATAAACGGTCTGCAGCGCCGACACCGCGACCTCGCGCGCCGCCATCGCCGGGATCACCGCCAGCGACATTTCGTGGTTGAAGCCGATCGGCCTGAGCACGACCTCCAGCCCCGACGCGATGCGCCCGGCGATCGAATATTCCGACTGCTTCACCCCGGCCGGCGCGACCGGATAGGAGGTGAGCAGCCACAGCGCGACCGTCACCTGCAGGATGATCGTGCCCGCGCGGCGCAGGAAGACATAGGCGCGCTGCCACAACCCGATCGCGATGTCGCGGATCGACGGCAGCTGATAGCGCGGCATTTCCATCAGGAACCCGCCGCCCACGCCCTTGGTCGCGGTCCGACGCAGCACGAACGCCGCCAGCACCGCACCGATGATCCCGGTCAGGTACAGCACCAGCAGCACCAGCCCCTGCAACCCGATCCCCGGCAGCACCTGTCGCGCCGGAATGAACGCGCCGATGATGACGGCATAGACGGGCAGTCGCGCCGAACAGGTCATCAGCGGCGCGATCAGGATCGTGGTCAGCCGTTCCTTGGGATCGTCGATCGACCGCGTCGCCATGATGCCGGGAATAGCGCAGGCGAACGACGACAGCAGCGGAATGAACGCCCGGCCCGACAGGCCGACGCCGCTCATCAACCGGTCCATCAGGAACGCGGCGCGCACCATATAGCCCGACGCCTCGAGCAGCAGGATGAACACGAACAGGATCAGGATCTGCGGCAGGAACACCACCACCGATCCGACGCCGTTGATGACGCCCTGTACCAGCAGATCGCGCAGGAACCCGCCGGGCAGGGTCGCGACCGCGGTGTCGGCGAGCCAGCCCTGCGCGCCCTCGATCCAGCCGATCGGCGCTTCGGACCAGCTGAACACCGCCTGGAACATTACGAACAGGATGACGAGCAGCAGGATCGGGCCGATCACGGGATGCAGCGCCACCCGGTCGAGCCCGCGCGTAACGGCCCGCATCCGCGGCTGTTCGACGGTCGCGGCGCGTGAAATCCGCCGCGCCTCGCGCTGAAAATGGCGGATATCGGTTTCGACCGAGTCGGCCGGTGCCGTTCGCGGCGCGGTGGCGAGGATGCCGGCCAGCGCGGCGCGCAGTTCGTCCAGCCCGCGCTTGCGCACCGCCACCGTCGCGACGACGGGGATGCCCAGTTCGGCGGACAGCGCATCGAGGTCGATCTTCAACCCGTCGCGCGTCGCCATGTCGATCATGTTAAGCGCGAGCACCATCGGCCGCCCCAGTGATTGAAGCTGCAGGACGAAGCGCAGGTGGTTGTCGAGATTGGTGGCGTCGGCCACGACGATCATCGCATCGGGCACCCGCTCGCCGCTCTGCCGCCCCAGCACCACGTCGCGCGTGACCGCTTCGTCGGGGCTGGACGGATCGAGACTGTAGGTGCCGGGCAGGTCGACCAGCTCGACCGGACGCCCGTCGTTGAGCGCGAGGCGGCCCGAATGGCGCTCCACCGTCACGCCGGGATAATTGCCGACCTTCTGCCGTGCGCCGGTCAGCGCGTTGAACAGCGCGGTCTTGCCGGCATTGGGATTGCCGACCAGCGCAACCAGAGGTGCGGGGTTCACGTGAAGGTCAGCCGTCAGCCCGCCAGCGGCGCGACACGGATCGCGCCCGCGACATGCGCCCGCAGCGCCACCGTCATCCGCCCGATCCGGCAGGCCAGCGGACCGCCGCCCAGCATCGCGCGGTGCAGCAATTCGATATCGACGCCCTCATCCAGTCCGAATTCGCGCAACCGGCGCGCTTCGGACGGCGACATGCGGTCCCATTCGACCGACGCGACCGTCGCCCGGCAGGTGCGGGGCAGCTGGGTAAGGTGCAGGTTGGGCGACAACATTGCGACTAATTAGCAATAAGCCCGTGTCTTGGGAAGCGGATTCTTTGCTCGCTGCGACGGACTATACCGCCGGGTAGCGCAACCGGCCGATGAAGCGCGACAGGCTCAACCGCCGCTCCGGATCGCGCGACGTGAGGATGCGGCCCTTGAACTTTTCGAAGCGCATGATGCCGTCGATCCGTCGCGACAGGAACGCGCGGGTATCGGTATGGCCGCCGCTCTCGTCGTCGAGGAACACCGCGATCGTCGCGGCATAGACCGCGCCGAGCATCGCCCGCTTGGTATAATGGTTGTAATCGGTCGCGCTATCGCCGGCCAGCCGCCACATCAGGTCGACGGTGCGCCAGCCCAGCCGCGTCGCGCGCGCGACATTCTGCGGCATGGCAAGGATCGCCAGTGCGCGGCGCAACGCCTCGCGCTCGCCCGCCACCGCCGCCAGCCGTGCCTCGACCAGCGCGGTGATGCGCTCGCGAATCTTCATTGCCGACAACCGCTCGGCCGGCAGCGCCGCGATCATCTGCCGGTCGACCTCGGCGAACCACGCATCGATCATGTCGACCGCGCCACTGGCAAAGGCCAGCCGCGCGACGTCGGCGTCCGCGCCGAAGGTCTGCGCCGCCGCCTCGACCGCCTTGTCGCTCCAACCGTCGAATGCGGCATTGGCGGCGACCAGCGGCGCCAGTGCGGCGCGCAGTTCGTCGAGCGTCAGGTCGGCAGGTGCCAGCGGGGCCATCGCGTCCTCCATCATGCATTCCTAGCTAGGGTGCAGAGGAGGGAACGGCAACAGCGGAACCCGCGCCCGTCCGGTACGCTATGCCGGATGAACCCGCACCAGAAAGGAACGCCGTGATGTCGGATGCCCGCGAAGCCACGCTGTATCGCATGGTCCTGCCCGACCACACCTGCCCGTTCGGGGTGAAGGCCAAGCAGTTGCTGCAATCGGCAGGATATACGGTGGACGACCATATCCTGCGCAGCCGCGAAGAGGTCGATGCGTTCAAGGCGGAACAGGGCGTCGACACCACGCCGCAGGTGTTCATCGACGGCGAACGGATCGGCGGCAGCGACGATGTGGAGCGCTACCTCGCCCGGCAATGACGGCAGACGTCGCGACCGGCCTCTCTCCGCAAGCCTCTCACCCGAAGATAGCGTTTGGCCTGCCTGGCGATCGGCCTATAGGCGGGCCTCTACGCCGTACCGGGGAGTTTTCATGCCGTTCCGTTCGCTGGTCGCCCAGCCCGCCGACTCGTTGCTTCGCCTGATCGGGGCGTTCCGCGCCGATCCCCGTCCGCACAAGATCGATTTGGGGGTCGGCGTGTTCCGCGACGATCACGGCCATACCCCGGTGATGCAGGCGGTGAAGCAGGCGGAAATGCGCCTGATCGCGACGCAGGACAGCAAGGCGTATCTGGGGCCGGAGGGCGACAAGGGCTTCGTCGCGCTGCTCGAACCCTTGGTGTTCGGTCGCGGCTTTCCGGCCGAGCGCCGCTGCGGGTTGCAGACGCCGGGCGGCACCGGCGCGCTGCGGCTGGGCGCCGAGCTGCTGGCGAAGGCCGGGGTGCGTCGCATCCTGGTCGGCCAGCCGAGCTGGGCCAATCACGCACCCGTCTTTGCCGCCGCCGGCATCGTCGTCGTGCCTCATGCGATGTTCGACACCGCCGCACAGACGATCGACCTGCCCGCGATCCGTGCCGCGATCGGCCAAGCCGAGGCAGGCGACGCGATCCTGCTCCACGGTTGCTGCCACAACCCGATGGGGATCGATCCGACCGCCGACGACTGGCGCGCGATCGCCGCCGCCATCGCCGACAGCCGGCTCGTGCCGTTCATCGACCTCGCCTATCAGGGGCTGGGCGACGATATGGAGAGCGACGCGGCGGGCACGCGTATCGTGCTCGACGCGGTGCCGTTCGGCCTCGTCGCCTATTCGTGCGACAAGAATTTCGGGCTGTACCGCGAACGGACCGGCGCGCTGTGGGCGACCGCCCCCGACGACGACGCACGCGAGATCGTGCTGTCGAACCTGCTGGCGCTGGCGCGCGCCAACTGGTCGATGCCGCCCGACCATGGTGCTGCGGCGGTACGGATCGTGCTGGAGGACGAACGCCTTGCCGCCGACTGGCGCGGCGAGCTCGACGCGCTGCGCACCCGGTTGCAGCGGCTGCGCGGCGAACTGGCGGCGCTGGGGCAGGTCGGATCGGTCGATCTCGCGCCGCTGGCCAAGGGCAAGGGCATGTTCGCCACGCTGCCGCTGAACCCGGCGCAGATCGAATGGCTGCGCGCGACGCACGGCATCTACATGGCGGGGTCCGGCCGGATCAACATCGCCGGTTTCGCGCCGGGCGACATCGCGCGCTTCGGCGAGGCGCTGGTCGATCTGGGCCGCGCCGGTATCGCCTGACGATCGATCCGAAGCGGCGCTTTCCGTAGTGCGAAAGACCGTTGCGGAGCGGCAACGGTCGCGATAGCCTGTCCGGACCATAAGCTGGGGGGCTGTATGAAACGGAGGATCGCCATTGTCGGTGCGGCATGGCTGGCGCTGGTTGCCATGCCGGCAGGCGCTCAGGAACGCACCGCGGTGAAGGCAGGGTTCGAACTGCCCAGCGGCAGCGGGAAGACCATCCTCGTCCTCCGCCCGACCGTATCGGTCGGCGCGCAATCGACCGGCGGGATGTTCGAACCCAATGGCGACTGGACCGACCAGGCGCGCCGCAACATCGAAGCGGCGCTGACCGAACAGCAGCAGCGCATCGGCAACCGCGTCGTCGCGGCGCCCGAAAGCTATGGCGCCGATGCGCAACTGGTCGAGGAATATGCCGCGCTGTTTGCCGCCGTCTCGCAATCGGTGATCGACTACCAGTTTTTCGTCGGCAACCGGCTGCCGACCAAGAAGCGCGACAACAAGGCGAACGTGTTCGACTAGTCGCTGGGCAGCGGTATCGCCGCGCTGCCGGGCGCCAAGGACGCCGACTATGCGCTGTTCCTGTACAATAAGGACGCGTACGGATCGACCGGGCGCAAGCTGTTGCAGGTCGTCGCGCTGCTGGGCCCCGGCATCGCGGTCAAGTCGGGCGAGCATGCCGGCTATGCCGGGCTGGTCGACCTGCGCACCGGCGAGTTGCTGTGGCTGAACGCCGACAATGCGATGGGCGGCGACGTCCGCATGCCCGAGGGCGCACAGAAGCGCGTTGGCCAGTTGCTTGAGGGCCTTCCCGGCAGCACGCCCGCCTCCGCCGCCACGGCAACACCGGTCGTCACGGCGCAGCGGTGAAGCGGCTCGCAAAGGGCGCGGCAGGGCTGTGCGCCCTGCTCGCCATCGCGGCCGCCCCGCCCAAACCGGGCGCCGCACCGCCACCCCCGCCCTATGCCGGCGTCTACCAGCCGCAAGGCGTCGACGAGATCGGCTTCTGGCGCGAGGCGGACGAGGACGAACGCGCGCTGGCCAATGCGCCCGAAGTGATCCGTGACGAGGCGCTCAACGCCTATGTCCGCGGCGTGTTGTGCAGCACGGTCGGCAAGGATCGCTGTGCGGCGACCCGCATCTACCTGCTGCGCACCCCGGTCTTCAACGCCAGCATGACGCCCAACGGGACGATGCGGGTGTTCAGCGGGCTGTTGCTGCGCGTCCGCAACGAGGCGGAACTGGGCGCGATCCTCGGCCATGAATTCGGCCATTTCGAACTGCGCCACAGCCTCGCCAAGTTCAAGGCACGCCGGACGGGCAGCGACCTGCTCAGTTGGGCGGCGGTGTTCGCGTCGATGTCGCCGGGTTATCAGACGCGGTCGAACTTCAACGACCTGCAATGGTCGGTCTATGGCAACCTCTATCGCTACGATCGCAACACGGAACGCGAGGCCGACCTGCTGGGTCTGGGCTATCTCAATGCTGGCACGCTACGCCCGCAGGCGGCGGCCAGCGTGTGGCGCAATGTGATGGCGGAGGGCGAGGCGTCGTCACGCGCCCGCGGCCTGTCGAAGCCGCGGTTCGACCAGCTCGCCTTTACCGCGTCGCACCCGCCCAGCGCGGAACGCGCGCTGACGCTGGCGGCGTTGGCCGATCCGGGCGGTGAAGCGCGTGACGACGGGGCGGCGCGCTATGCGATGGCGCTGGCGCCTTGGTTGCCGATGTTCCTTGACGACCAGATCAAGCTCAACGATTTCGGCGCCAGCGACTTCCTGATCGCCGAACTGGCCAAGAATGGCTGGACCGCACCGCTGTGGCTGGCACGCGGCGAACTGTACCGCGCCCGCGGCAATCCCCGCGACCTCGTCATTGCCGCCGAATTCTACACCAACGCGACCACCGCCGACCCAGAGCTGGCCGATGCGTATCGCGGCCTTGGCCTGTCGCTGCTCAAGACCAGGCGCCCCAGCGAAGGGCGCGTGGCGCTGCGCCGCTATCTCATCCTCAAACCCGATGCGAAGGATGCCGGCATGATCGCGATGCTGGCGCCGGCCGACCCCAGGGAGCCATGACCATGTCCACCCGACCGATCCGTACCGCCGCGCTGTCGCTGGCCGCCGCCGCCCTGCTCGCCGTGCCCGTCGCTGCCAATGGCTATCGCGAAAAGGGCAAGGTGGTGACGATCGCCGGTTCGACGCTCAGCGTCGCACCACCGCGCGACTGGAACCTGTTGTCGATCCGTCCGGGCAAGAAGGCGGAGACATGGACGCTTGACGGCGAACGGCTGAACGAGATCACCTGGTATGCCGGGATCGCGCCCGACGAACCGCTGATCCGCGAGACCAGCCGCAAGCACAAGCCGCTGCCTCGGCTAAAGCAATCGACGCTGATCGCCGAAATCCCCGAACTGCTGGAAGCGACCTATCGCACCGAGCGCTCGGTCGCCGATTTCGAGCTGACCTCGGCAAAGCCCGATCCGTTCCTCGGGCAACCGGGCATCCGCTTCACCTATGCCTATGTCGACAACGACCATCTGCCGCGCCGGGGCGAGGCCCGCGCGGCGCTGATCGGCGGGCGGCTGTACCTCGCGACCTTCGATGCGCCGCGGCAGTATTTCTTCGACCGCTCGCTCGCCGATTTTCGCGCGCTGACCGACGCAGCAACGCTGTCATAGACCGAATCCAGCCATCGAAACGAACGTCATCCCAGCGCAGGCTGGGATATCCCGGTTGTAGCGAGCGACAGGAACCGCGCGAGGCCCCAGCCTACGCTGGGGCGACGTTCTTGGGCGAATGGCGTCGGGCGCCCGCCCTCACCGTTCCGGCGAACGCCGCGCGCTGACGATTGCCAGCGCCGCCGCGACCAGCACCGCGCCCAGCGCGTCCATCGTCCCCAGCCGCTCGCCATAGGCCGCCCAGCCGATCGTGCCGCCGACCAGCGGTTGCAGCAGCAGCGCCAGCCCGACGACCAGCGGGCTGAGATGGCCGAGCGCATAGATCATCAGCCCCTGCCCCGCGATCTGGCTGACCAGCGCCAGCGCCAGCAGCGGCGTCCAGTCCTGCGGCATGATCCGCTCCCCCAGCGCCATGGCGAGGAACAGCAATGGCAGCACGCCGGCAAGGCTGGAGAGCGCCAGCGCGGGGAGCGGCGCCATCGTCCGCCGCACGCCGCGCATCGCGATGAAATAGACCGCGTAAAGCACGCCGGCGAGCAGGCAGAACAAATCGCCCGCCAGGTTGCGCGACGACAGTTCGGCGGAGCGGCCGAGCAGCAACATGCCGCCGATTGCCGCCAGCAGCAGCGCCATTCCCTGCGCCCGCGTCGGCCAGCGCCGCATCGCGATGAAGCCATAGATCGGGAAGATCAGCACCGCGCAATTGCCGAACAGCGTGGCGTTGGCCAGCGTCGTCCGATGGATGCCGATATGCCAGCTGCCCAGATCGGCGGCAAAGGCGATCCCGCCGATCAGCAGCGGTACCAGCAACGCTCCGCCCCGCAGCATCGCCCGCCGGTCGGTCCATGCCCCCACCGCCAGCAACACCGGCAGCGCCAGTGCGATCCGCCAGAATCCCGCGGCGACCGGCCCGGTATCCGCCATGCGCACGAACCACGGCCCGAACGCCAGCGCGATATTGGCGACCACGACGGCGACGATCGCGCCGCGTGGCGTTCTTTGTGACAGGATATTATTTGTTTCAGGCGTTACCGGCTGCATGAGGTCCCCTACCGCCCTATCTTTTCGCAGTCGCCTGTATTTCCATTACCCTCAGGAGTTTTCGTATAATGCCCAGCCTGTTCGATCCGATTACCCTGGGGGATATCGCCGCGCCCAACCGCGTGCTGATGGCGCCGCTGACCCGTGGGCGCGCGACGCGCGAGCATGTGCCGACCGCGATCATGGCGGAATATTATGCCCAGCGCGCGTCCGCCGGCCTGCTCATTTCCGAAGGGACCGGCATCAGCCGCGAAGGGCTGGGCTGGCCGTTCGCGCCGGGGCTGTGGACCGACGAACAGGTCGAAGCGTGGAAGCCGATTACTGACGCGGTCCACGCCGCCGGCGGCCGGATCGTGACGCAGCTGTGGCATATGGGCCGGGTGGTCCATCCCGATTATCTGGACGGTGCCGCACCGCTGTCGTCGTCGGACACGACCGCGCCGGGCAAGGCGCATACCTATGACGGCAAGAAGCCGTACGAAGCCGCGCGCGCCGCGACGCGCGACGATATCGCCCGCGTCCTCGACGATTATGCGCGTGCGGCGCGCAATGCGAAGGCCGCCGGGTTCGATGGCGTGCAGCTGCACGCCGCCAATGGCTATCTGATCGACCAGTTCCTGCGCGACGGCGCCAACCTGCGCGACGACGATTACGGCGGCAGCCCGGAGAACCGCATCCGCCTGCTCGGCGAAGTCGTCGACCGGCTGATCGGCGAAGTGGGCGCCGGGCGCACCTCGGTCCGCTTCTCGCCCAATGGCGATACGCAGGGCGTGATCGACAGCGATCCGGCGTCGGTCTTCGTGCCTGCCGCCAGGCTGCTGTCGGACAAGGGCATCGGCTTCCTCGAACTGCGCGAACCAGGCCCCGACGGCACGTTCGGCAGCGCGACCCAGCCGCGCGTGTCGCCCGAGATCCGCAAGGTCTTTGCCGGCCCGCTGGTCCTGAACCAGGACTATGACGGTGCCAACGCGCAGGCCGAACTGGATGGCGGCGTCGCCGATGCGATCGCGTTCGGCCGGCCGTTCCTTGCCAATCCCGACCTGCCCGCACGGCTGGAACAGGGCGCGCCGCTCACGAAGGACGAGATGGCGACGTGGTATTCGCACGGGCCGGAGGGGTATACCGACTATCCGACGCTGGCGCACGAAGTGGCCTGACCGAACCCGTACGTCACTCCCGCGCAGGCGGGAGTCCATACACGCTGACGTCGTGATCGCGTCGCATCGTTGGCGTCTATGGATTCCCGCCTGCGCGGGAATGACGAAGCGGAGCTACCCGCACCGCACCGTCGCCGTCCCCTGCGTCCGGCATTTGGGCGTGCCCGCGACGCTGACCGCGCCCGATCCCAGCGCGGTCACGTCGGCGGTGTAGCGGGCGCGGTAGGTGCCGCCGCCCGCCCCCTCGCTGCGCACCAGCAGCGTGTCGATCGCGAGGTTCGCGGCGTCGACGGTGCCGGGGCCGTTGACCATGAAGCGCCCCTGCCCGCCGCGCCCGGCCAGCGTCAGCTTGCCCGCGCCGATCACCATCGCGCTGAACTGGGTGGCGTCGACCGCGCCGACCTCGATCATACCGTCGCCGGTCAGCGCGATGTCGACGCGCGGGCCGGTCATACGATCGACGCGCAACCGCCCCGATCCGCGTACCGCCGCGCCGACGATGCGGTCGCTCGACAGCTCGATGGCGAGCGGGCGGGCCGATGCCTGTTCGGGGCGGCCGCGATCGTCGCGTGTCGGGGCGACGACCAGCGTCTGCCCGTCGACGCGGACCTGCACCGCATCGATCGCGGCGGGATCGCCGACGACGCGCCCGGATACCGACGATCCCGCCGTCACCGTGACGGTGAACGGCCCGTCGATCCGCACCCGGTCGAACCCGGTCAGCATCAGCCGCTTCTCGGCCTCGGGCGGCGAAGCGGGCGCGAGCAGCGCGGCGGCGATCAGGGCAGCGAACATCCCCCTGCATCCCCCGCCGCAGCGCCTTTGGCAAGCGGCGCGATTACTGCGCAGGCGCGACCGGAGCGGCAGCCTTGGGCTTCACATAGCGATCGAGCCAGTCGGTCATCTGCCACAGCGTTTCGCCGGTCGATTCGAGCGCGCGATAGCCATGCGCTTCGTTCGGCAGCACGACATAGCGGACCGTCGCGCCATTGCCCTTCAACGCCGCATACATCCGCTCCGACTGGATCGGGAAGGTGCCACTATTGTCGTCCGCCGCACCGTGGATCAGCAGGATCGGCTCCTTGATCCGGTTGGCATAGGTGAACGGGCTCATCTCGGTATAGGTCGGCGTCGCCTGCCAATAGGTGCGCTGTTCCGCCTGGAACCCGAACGGGGTCAGCGTGCGGTTATACGCACCCGACCGGGCGATGCCGGCGCGGAACAGATCGGTGTGTGCCAACAAGTTTGCGGTCATGAACGCGCCATAGCTGTGCCCGCCCACCGCCATGCGGGTGCGGTCGCCGATGCCCAGCTTCACCACCGCGTCGACCGCCGCCTGCGCATCCTCCCGCAGCTGCTTCACATAGGTATCGTTGGCCTCCGCCCCGCCTTCGCCGATGATCGGCATCGCCGGGTTGTCGAGGATCGCATAGCCCTGCGTCAGCAGGAAAAGGTGGCTGATCCCGCGTGGGCGGACGAAGCGGTTGCCCTGATCGACCGTCTGCCCGGCAACCTTCGCATCGGTATATTCGGCCGGATACGCCCAGAGCAGCGTCGGTAGCGGCCCGTCGCGCTTCGCGTCATAGCCGGCGGGCAGGTACAGCGATCCCGACAGCGGCAGGCCGTCGGCGCGGTTATAGGTGATCGTCTGCTGCTTCACCCCGGCAAAGACCGGCGCGGGATCGGCGAAGTCAGTGATCGGCCGCGCCTTACCGCCTTTCACCCCACGCAGCATGTAATTGGGGGCGAGCTTCGCGCTTTCGCGCCGGGTCAGCATCCGTGTGCCCTGGTCGTCGAGCAGCGCCACGACGGTTTCGTAATAGGGCGCCTGCGCGGTCCACAGCCGCTTCTGCTCGCCGCCGGCGACGGGCATCAGGCCAAGGAACGGGAAGGCGCCCGCCTTGGTCGCGCCATCACCGGTCATGTAGACCGCGTCGCGCGCCGGCGTAAAGCGCATCACCGGCTTGCCCGCCGCATTCTCCTCGGTCATCGGCATGCCGGGGTCGCCATATTGGTCCTGATAGTTGCGCGTCAGCAGCGCGCGGGTCTGGCCCGGCCGCGCTGGCGACACGCCGATGCGGTGTTCGGTGCGCGTGCGCCATTCGCGGTCGACGACCAGCGCGAAATCGTCATTGCCCCACAGGATGCCGCCATAGCGTGCCGGGGTCTGCGCCAGTTCGACCGGTGCGGCGGAAAACGGTGCGCTCTGCATCAGGATGCGGTCGTGGAACGCGACCTTCGCCTTGGGATCGCCGCCGTCCAGCGCCTCAGCCCACACCAACGTCGCAGGCGCGTCGGCCCGCCACGTCGCCTCGCGCGGGCCTTTCACCGTCGCGTCGAAATCGACCGGCAGGTCGTCGGCGAGCGGCCGGTCGACCAAGGTCTTCACCGGCTGTCCGTCGATCGTCACCACGGCGATCTCGGTCGGGAAATAGCTGGCGGGCAGCAAATAGGAATAGGGCCGCTTCAACCGTTCGGTCAGCAGGTAGCGACCATCGGGCGACACGCTGAAATCGGTGATCAGCCCCGGCTGCCCGATCGGGCGCGCGGTGCCGGCAAGGTCGATTCGCACCAGCTGCCCGGTGAAATAATGGTCGAACAGCGCCTCGTCATAGGCGTTGCGCAACAAATCCTCATAGGTGCGCGCCGCCGACATACGGCCCATGCTCTCCTGCACCACCGGCCCGGCGGGCGTGGTGGAGGCGACCGGTGCCGCGCCACGGCCGGTCGGGACGACATAGGCGATCAAGGCCTGACTGTCGGGCGTCCACGCGAACGGCGTGCCCAACGTGCCGTTCAGCCCGCTCGCCACCCGCCGCGCGGCGCCGCTCCGCTCGGCGATCCACAGCGACAGCCCGTTCGGCTCCTGTGCATAGAAAGCCAGCCGCGCACCGTCGGGCGACCAGTCGGGCGCGGCGAAGCGCGTGCCCGCGGGCAGTTGCACCTCCACCGTGCGACCGGTCGCGATATCCTTGAAGCCCAGCGCATTGAGCCACTGGACCCGCATCTCCGCCTGCCCGTTGGTCGCGGGATCGATGCGATAGCCGGCAAGGCGCAGGATCGGCTTCGACAGATTGGCGATGCTCGGCAGGTTCTCGCGCCCGAGGATGGCAAGCGTGCGGTGATCGGGGCTGACCGCGACCGCCGGGGTCGGCGGAGCTTCGAGGATTTTGGCGATCGCATCGGGTGCCCGGTGATAGGCGGTGCCCGGCTCCTGCGCCGAAGCGGTGGAGGCGAGCAGGAAAGCAACCAGACAGGCACCGACGCGCATGCATAACCCCTTATTGTCGTTTGGGGCATCCTGCCACGCGCGCCGCGCCTCCGCCAGCCGTGCGGCGGTGCCTCAGCCCGTACGGAACACCGTCTTCAGGTTCATGAACTCGTGCAGCCCGAACGGTCCGAGCTCGCGGCCATGGCCCGATCGCTTGATGCCGCCGAACGGCGCCTCGGGCGACGATGCCAGCATCTGGTTGATCGCGGTCATCCCCGCTTCGATATCGCGGACGAAGCGGTCCTGCTCACCCTCATCATTGGTCCATACCGACGATCCGAGGCCGAAGGGGATGTCATTGGCGATGCGGATCGCGTCGTCGATATCGGCAGCGCGGAACAACATCGCGATCGGTCCGAAGATTTCCTCGGCCATCAGCGGACTGTCGGGGGATATGTCGGTTAGGATACCGGCGGTCAGATAGGCGCCGGGCAGGTCGGGCCGTTCGCCGCCGACCAACAGTGTCGCGCCCTGCCGCTTCGCCTCGGCGATCTGCTCGATCACCGTATCGCGCTGTTCGAAGCTCGACAGCGGCCCCATGTCGCTGGCCGGGTCCATCGGGTCGCCCGCCTGCACCGCGCGCATCGCGTCGGCGAATTTGGCGAGGAACGCGTCGTAAATATCGGCATGCACGATCATCCGCTTGCCGCAGATGCACGACTGGCCGCTATTCTGCACCCGTGCCGTCACCGCCGCCTTCACCACGGCGTCGAGATCGGCCGACGGCATCACCACGAACGGGTCCGACCCGCCCAGTTCCAGCACGACCTTCTTCAAGTGGCGCCCGGCCTGTTCGGCAACCGCGACGCCCGCCCCCTCGCTGCCGGTCAGCGTCACCGCGACGACCCGGTCGTCGGCGATGATGTCGCCGACCGCGTCCGACCGGATGGCGAGGTTCTGGAACAGCCCCTCGGGCGCACCGGCATCGCGCACCATCTCCTCCATCAGCCCGGCAACGCCCTGCACGATGCTGGCATGTTTGAGCAGGCCGACATTGCCCGCAAGGATAGTGGGCGCGAGGAAGCGTACCGCCTGCCAATAGGGGAAGTTCCACGGCATGATCGCCAGCACCGGCCCCTGCGGCAGCCAGTTCACTTCGGCGGTGCCACCATTGCCCAACGGGTAGGATTGCGGTTCGAGCATCGCCGGCCCGTGTTGCGCATAATGGCGGAACGCGGCGGCGCATTTCTCCACCTCGGCCACCGCCGATTTCAGCGTCTTGCCCATTTCCTGCGTCGCCATCCGCGCCAGCCGGTCCTTGTTCGCGTCGTAGCGATCGGCGATCCGTTCGAGCAGCGCGACGCGATCCGCGATCGGCGTCGTCCGCCACGCAGCATAGGCCTGTGCCGCCAGCGCCAGCTTCGCCTCGACCTCCGGCGCGCTCAGGACGGGATGGGTCGCGATCTGCTGACCGGTCGCGGGATTGACGCTTTTGAACATGGCGGGCCCTCGAATTAGTGTCCGGCGAACCGGAATCGGCATCAGAACGTCGCTGCGCCATGCACGGTTGCAGCAAGCGGCGATCGCCATTTGCCAAGCATTGGCGTGGATTGCGCGACTCTGGCGGCAAATCCCACATCTACGTTTGTAGTCTTTGCGTAAGTCATTGTAATTGCTTATCGCGAAAAACTGGCACGGTCGCTGCAATGTAGTTGGCATCACCGGAAACAACCCGGAACGCACAGGGAGACAGCATCATGACCGCCATCCGTTTCGCCACTTCGATCGTCCTCGGCCTCGTCGCAACCACCTCGGCCTTCGCCGCCGAACCCAATGCCGCCCCGACCCCGGCACCCAGCCCGGTCGCCGCCGCATCGGCCGCCGCACTGCCGCTGACCGTTACCCTTGCCGCCGGTCCCGCCGCGGTCGCTTACAAGGCATCGCCGAACGCCCGCTACTGCTTCCGCAACGAAGTCACCGGGTCGCGCATCCTGAAGACCAGCTGCAAGACCCGCGGCGAATGGGAAGCGACCGGGGTCGATCTCGACGCGGCACTCGCCGGCCGCTGATCCGCCCGCCATCGACGACAACGGCCGTACCCGGTGGGTGCGGCCGTTGTCCTATGGGGTAGCTCTGCACCAGGGACCGGGTATTTCGGCACGATTTCGCCCCCGATCCGCCGGTGATATCGTTGCGGCATGAGCAAATCGACCCGACCCGACCAGATGTTGCGCCCTGCCGGCGAAGAACGCGACTATTTGCTCCAGCGCGCCGAAGTGCATCGCCAAATCGCTGAAAATACAGCGGAAGGTGAAGCGCGCATGATCCATGACCGTTTGTCTCGCCTGTATGAAGAACAGGCCGCGCTGGTCGCGATGGTACTTACTGACTAGCGATCCCGGCAAATATACCAGGAACACGAACCCCTTCGATCGGTTGATGCGCCCTGACATGGCGATCTGGGCGGCCCGGCATTTCGCCGGCCGCCCCATTTTCTGAAGGACCGTTCGAAGTGAACAAGGACGAATTCGAAGGCGGCCTGCGCTATGCCGGCGGCAAGGTCGAAAAGGCCGTGGGCGACACGGTGAACAGCCGCGACTGGCAGGTCAACGGCGTGGTCGATCAGGTCGCGGGCGGCGCGCAGCACAGCTATGGCCGCGTCCGCGCGATCGTCGAGGATGCGATCGACAGCGCCCCGGCGCTGGCCGAATCGGCGCGCGACAAGCTGAAGACCGCCGGGCGCCAGGTCGCCGACACGGCGCATAAAGGCGGCACCGCCGCCGCGCGCACCGTCGAGGACAGTCCGCTGCTATTGGCGGTCGGTGCCGCGATTATCGGCTATGGCGTCGCCTGGCTCCTGCACGGACGTCGCGGCTGAGCCGGCGATGAGCAAGGCGTCGTTCAAGACCCTGCGCGAAACCGCCGATCTGCGCCATTTGCGCCAGATCATCGCCGGTCTCGACGAGGGCGTGATCCTGATCGATCCCGACCAGAGCCTGCTCTGGGCGAACGACGCCGCGCTGGCGATGCACGGCGTGGCCGACCTCGCCGATCTGGGCGCGACGGTCGACGAGTATCGCGCCCGCTTCCAGTTGCGCTATCGCAACAACCACCGGCTGGAGGCCGACGATTATCCGATCGAACGGGTCGTCGCGGGCGACCGCTTTTCCGAAGTGGTGGTCGAGGTGATCGTCGCGGGCGAGGAGGAACCGCGCTGGGTGCATCAGGTGCGCAGCCTGGTGCTGAACGACGACGATGGCGGCGAACCGGCCTGCCTCGTGCTGATTATTCAGGACGTGTCGGCCCGCTACGAGGCCGAGGACCGGTTCGAACAGTCGTTCAACGCCAACCCCGCGCCCGCGCTGATCTGTCGCCTCAGCGACCTGCGGTTCGTGAAGGTCAATCAGGGGTTCCTCGACATGACCGGGCACCAGCGCGATCAGGTGCTGTGCAAGAAGGTCTACGACATCGACGTCCTGCGCCATGGCGACCGGCTCGACCTCGCCAAGGAACGCCTGGCCGAGGGGAGCACCATCCCGCAGATGGAGGCGGAACTGGAACTGCCCGGCGGCGGGACCAAGCTGGTGATCGTCGCCGGCCAGCCGATCGACATGAACGGCCAGCCCTGCATGCTGTTCACCTTCGCCGACCTCGAACCGCGGCGAAAGGCGGAAGCGGCGCTGCGTCATAGCGAGGAACGCTTCACCCGCACCTTCCAGCTGGCGCCGGTACCGATGGCGATCGGCGCGCGCGACGGGCATCTGCTGTGCGAGGTCAACGCGAGCTTCACCGAACTGACCGGCTACAGCGCGACCGAGATCATCGGCCGCCCGCTGGGCGAGGTCGAACTGTGGGAAGACGGTGCGATGCGCCGCGCGATCGAACAGTTGATCGACAGCGGCCATGACCTCCGCGGGCAAGAAGCGCGCATCCATGCGAAGGACGGCGCGACGATCGACTGCATCGTGTCGACCGAAGCGATCCGGCTGGGGGACGACGCCTGCGTCCTGTGGGCGTTCCAGGACATTACCCAGCGCAAGGCGACCGAGATGGAGCTGGTCGAGGCGATCGAGGCGGTGATGAAGGACACCAGCTGGTTCAGCCGGTCGATCATGGACAAGCTGGCCCGGCTGCGCACGCCGCAGGGCGTGGCGAGCGGTCCCGGCCTCGACCATCTGACGTCACGCGAACGCGACGTGCTGGCACTGATCTGTCGCGGCTATGACGACAAGACGATCGCCCGCACGCTCGACGTCGCGGCGAACACGGTGCGCAACCATGTCGCGCGCATCTACGCCAAGATCGGCGTCAACCGCCGGATCGCCGCCGTCGCCTGGGCCCGCGCGCGCGGCTTCGACGGCGAAGGCGTCAGCCTCGACAAATCCGAACGGGAGACGGCGTCATGAGCAACGACAAGGCAAAGGACGCCGCTACCGCCAAGACCAAGGCATCGGTTCACGAAGCGATCGGCAAGCTGATCGGCGACGACGCGGCACAGGCGCACGGCGCGGCCGAGCGGCCCGACACCGACCCCATCGAACAGGGCAAGCGCAAGCGCCCGTAACCCTTCGATTTCAACAGGAGACACTATGGCTACCAACCTATCCCACGGCCTCGCGCCGATAGATGAGACGCGCGTCGGCAAGACCGCGACCCGCCTGTCATGGGCCGCCGTGTTCGGCGGCGTCGTGATCGCGATCGCGGTGCAGCTGGTGCTGGGCATCCTCGGTGCGGGGATCGGCCTGACCATGGTCGACCCGGTCGAGGGTACGACGCCGGGCGCCGCGGGCTTCGGCATCGGTGCCGGCATCTACTGGCTGATCACCACCGTGCTGGCGCTGGGCGCGGGCGGCTATGCCGCGGCGCGCGTTGCCGGTGTAACCGAACGGTTCGATGCGCTGGTCCACGGGCTGGTCGTGTGGGGCGTCACGCTGATCCTGACGCTGTACCTGCTGACCTCGGCGGTCGGCGGCATCATCGGCGGTGCGTTCCGCACGGTCGGCGCGGTCGCCGGCACGGCAGGCAGCGCGGTCGGCGCGGTGACGGCGGCAGCCCCCGCCGCCGCGTCGGTCGCGGGCGTCGATGCGAACGACGTGCAGGACGCCGCGCAGGACGTGCGCAGCGAAGCCGCCGCGTATCTGTCGGACGCGCCGAACGATCCGGCACAGATGACCCCCGAACAGGCGCAGGCCGAGATCGCCCGTCAGCTGCCCGCGCTCGCCCGCGGCGGTGCCGAAGGCCAGCAGGCCGAAAGCCGCATCGTCGACATCGTCGCCGCACAGCGCAAGATCAGCCGTCCCGAAGCGCAGGCGCAGGTCACCCGCGCCAAGCAGCAGTTCGTCCAGACCAAGAACGAGACGATCGCCACCGCCAAGTCGGCGACCGACAAGGCCGCCGGGGCCGCAGCGGGCACCTCGTTCGTTCTGGTGCTGGCATTGCTCGTCGGTGCGGCCGCAGCCGGTTTCGGCGCAACCGCGGCGGCCCGCCGCCGGCTGCGCTGAGTGTCCGCGGCGGGCCAGCGTATCGGGTCCGCCGCACCCTCTTACGCACAAGGAGAAACCGCATGACCAAGAAGATCGCTCTGGGCCTCGTGCTGGCCGCGTCGGTGATGCTCGGCGCCTGCAACACCGTCAACGGCGCGGGCAAGGATCTGCGCTCGGCCGGGTCCGCCGTGTCCGGCGCCTCGGGCCAGGAAAAGAAGTAATCGCGCGCACCGCCCCCGTCATACCGGGGGCGGTGTCGCCTTGCTGCCGGGCAGCACCAGCGTCACCCGCAGCCCGGGCCGGCTGTTCTCGACCGTCATCGTCGCCCCCAGCCGCTCCGCCGCCGAGCGCACGATCGCGAAGCCCAGCCCGCTGCCCTCGCTGTCGCGGCTGGTCGACAGGCGGGTGAAACGCTGCCCCAGCCGCGCCAGATCGCCCTCGGGCAGGCCCGGCCCGTCATCGGCGACGATTACCACCGCACCCTCACCACTCCCCTCGGCGACGATGCTCACCTGCCCGCCCCGCCGGTTGTAGCGGATGGCGTTGTCGAGCAGGTTCGACAGGATTTCGAACAGCAACGTACGGTGGCTGGCGATCGCCAGCGCCTTGGGTGCGTCCAGATGCACCTCGACGCCCGTCTCGATCGCCTGCGCGATGCGGCGGTTGATGACCGCGATCGCCACCTCGCGCAGGTCGACGCGCTCGAACGGCGGCGAACTGCCCGTCTCCTCGGCCCGCGCCAGTGCCAGCAACTGCTTGACCAGATGCTCCAGCCGGTCGGCGGCATCGGCGATTTCGCCGAGCGCCGTCGGCTCCCCGCGCCGTGCCAGCGTCACCTGCAGCTTCAGCACCGCCAGCGGCGTGCGCATCTGGTGTGAGGCGTCGGCGGTGAAGCGCCGCATCCCTGCCGTAGCAGCGTCCAGCCGGGCGAGCAGATGGTCGAACGCCTGCGCCAGCGGCATCAGCTCGATCGGCAGCGGCCCGGTGTCGAGCGGCGACAGATCGGGGGTCGCCCGCGTATCGCGCGCCGCCACCGCACCGCGCAGCCGCGACAGCGGTTTCAAACTCCACGCCAGCGCCGGCCGGATCAGCAGCATCGCGACCCCGACCAGCAATATCTCCCCGACCAGCAGCGCGATCAGCAATTTGCGTTGCAGCGCGTGGCGGCCGTCCAGCGTCTCGGCCACCTGCACCACCACCGGCTGGGCGATGCGCGGCAACGACCGGCGCACCTCGGCGATGCGGATCGGCTGGTCGTTATAGCTGGCATAGCGAAACCGCGGCGTATCGAGCGCGAGGTCGGCGGGCCGCGGCGCCGACAGGTCGGCATAGCCGGTCAGCAACCGGTCGCCGACCGCGATCCGGTAATAGACATTGTCGCGCTCGCTATTCTCCAGCATCCCGAACGCGGCGGCGGGCAGGTCCATCGTCACTTCGCCGCGTTCGACCTGCACCGTCTCCGCGATCGCGCCCAGCGCCCCGCCCAGCACCCGGTCGTTGGTCCGCCGCACGACATCGGCGATCAGCGTCGCGCCCGCCAAGCCCAGCAGCACCGCGATCCCGATGAGCGGCGCCAGCATCGCCGCCAGCAACCGCGTGCGCAGCGCCAGCGCCTGTCCCCGCGCGTTACCTGGTGCGGTGCCGGCCCGCTCCCCCTCCCGGCCACCCACACGAGTATCCTGATGGGTGGCCGGGAGGGGGAGCGGGCCAGCACCGCCTTGGAATTCGCGTTTCCGCGAATTTCCGATCGGCGCTTCAACCGGCATCGAGCAAGTAACCGACACCACGCACGGTACGGATCGTCGGGCCATCGGGCGCCAGCTTGCCGCGCAGGCGGGTGATGTTCACCTCGATCGCATTGGGTCCGACCGGGTCGTCATAGCCGAACACTTCGGATTGCAGCGTCTCGCGCGGCACGATCTGTCCGGCGCGCGTCGCCAGCGCGTCGAGCACCGCCCATTCGCGCCGCCGGAGGTCGAGCACCCGCTCCCCCACTCGCGCCTGCGCCCGCGACCGGTCGAGCGTCAGCGACCCGATCACCAGTTCGGGCGTCGGATCGCCGCCCCGCCGCCGCCCCAGCGCGCGAATCCGCGCCTCCAGCTCCTCGGGCGCAAAGGGTTTGCGCAGATAATCGTCGGCACCCAGATCGAGTCCGCGCACCCGGTCGTCCAGCGCGTCGCGCGCGGTCAGCATCAGCACCGGCACCCGGTCGCCGCGCCGCCTGAGCGCCTGCAACACCGCGAACCCGTCGATATCGGGCAGCCCGACGTCGAGGATGGTCAGCGCATAGGGCTCGCCCGACAGCACCATCAGCGCGTCCTCGCCGGTCGCGACATGGTCCACCGCATGGCCCGCCGCGCGCAGCAACGCGACGATGCTGCGCGCCAACGCCGCATCGTCCTCGACGATCAATATCCGCATCGTGCGGCCGATCCGTGAAAGGCGGATGACAGGTTCGATCCATAGGCCATGGGTGCGAGCTTACCCGAACCCAGAGGCGGGAAGCGAGAGGACCTGGAAATGAAACGTCGCCTGATCCTGTTGTCGATGCTGATCGTTGCGAGTGCCCCGGCACTGGCGCAGCGGCCGGCCGGCTATCCGCGCTCCTACGACGCGCTGGTCGCGGCGGCACGGGCGGAGGGCGGCGTGCATGTCTTCGGCAATGCCGATGCGTCGGCGATGGCGCCGCTGATCGCCGCGTTCCGCCGGACCTGGCCGGGGGTCGTCGTCCGCTACGACGATCTCGAGTCGCGCGAAATCTACCGCCGCGTCGTGACTGCGGCGCGCACCGGCAAGGCGAGCGCCGATCTGGTGTGGTCGTCGGGCATGGACCTGCAGGCGAAGCTGATCAACGACGGCTATGCCCAGGCTTATCTCAGCCCCGAAAAGCCCGCTTTGCCCGCGAACGCGGTGTGGAAGAACATGGGATACGGCGTCACCACCGAACCCGTCGCCTTCGTCTACAACCGCCGGCTGATCCCGCAGGCACAGGCGCCGCGTACGCACGAGGCGTTCGAGGCACTGCTGCGCACCCGCCGCGCGGCGCTGACCGGCAAGGTCGCGACCTACGATCCGGCGCGTTCGAACGTCGGCTATCTGTATCTGGCGGAGGATTTCGCGATCACCCGCGACACGCGCTCGCTGGTGCAGGCGATGGCAGCGACCCGGCCCTGGCTGTCGCCGACCACCGAACCGATGCTCGATGCGGTCGCCGACGGCCGGGTGGCGATCGCCTACAACGTCGTCGGCCCCTATGCGTTGACCCGCGCACAGCGCGATCCGCGCATCGGCGTGATCTTTCCGCGCGACTACACCATCGTCGCCTCGCGCGTCGCCTTCATCGCCCGCGATGCACGGCGACCGGCGGCGGCGAAGCTGTTCCTCGACTTCCTGCTGTCGCGCACCGGCCAGACGCTGCTGGCCCGGCAATGGCTGCTGCCGGTGCGCCGCGACGTGCGCGCGCCCCGCCTGTCCCCCGAACAGCAGCGCCCGATCCGTGTGGGCCCACAGCTTCTCGTCAATCTCGACACGATCATGCGCCGCCGCTTCCTCGCCGACTGGCGCGCGATCCTGACTCAAGGAACCCCGCAATGACCCTGTTCCGCACCGGCTGCGCGCTCGTCGCGCTGATCGCCGCCACGCCCGCACTGGCCCAGACCCCGACGCAGGAGGAGCTGGCGGCGCTGGTCAAGGCGCAGTCGGCCGAGATCGCCGCGCTGCGCGCCCGGCTCGACCGGCTGGAGGGCACGCCGGTAGCCACGGCGCAGCCGGCGCCGACGCCCGCGCCCGCAACCCCGCCGGTCGTTCTGGCGCAGACCCCGTCGCAATCCGGCGGCAACGTCACCAGCCCGTTCGCACCGCAGCTCGTGCCTCCCGGCCCGGCCGAGCGCGATGTGGCGCAGGCGCGGCAGGCCAATGCCGCGGGCGTCACCACCGAATGGGGTGCGGGCCTGCCCGTCTTCCACTCGGCTGACGGCGTCTACACCTTCAAGCCGCGCGGGCGCATCCTGACCGATGTCAGCTCGACCTTCGGCTCCGACTATACCGCGCGCAACATCACGACCACCGGCATGCGGGCGCTGCGCCTCGGCCTCGAAGGCGGGGTCGGCACGCACTTCTTCTACCAGTTCGAAAGCGACTTTTCGGAGAACGAGGTCGATATCGTCACCGCGTTCATCGGCTGGCGCAACCGGATCGCGCCGGGCATCGATTACGACGTCCGCGCCGGCCACCTGTTCAACGATCGCGGGTTCGAAGGATCGACCGGGTCAGATTCGACGCCGTTCATGGAACGCACCGTCGTGTCGACCGCGATCATCCCGCAGCGCGGCTTCTACGGCGTCGGCATCATGCCGCGCCTGTTCTGGAAGACCGGCCACGCCTCGCTGACCGTCACTGGCGACCGCATCGACGGCAACCAGGGCGGCAACGACAGCCGCACCGTGCTGGCGCGCGCGCACTGGAACCCGATCAAGACCGCCAACAGCGTGCTGCACGTCGGCGCATGGGGCTTCGACGAAGGGCTGGCTGCCGGTGCCACCACGCTGACCCGCAACACCGTGATCGGCGGTCGCTTCAACGGCGCGCTGCGCGTATCGTCGGGGACGCTCCTCGGCGGCACCGGCACCACCGGCTATGGCGCGGAACTCGGCGGCTATGTGGGGCCCGTCTGGCTGATGGCCGAAGCGGGGCAGCGCCACGCGCGGCTCGACGCCGGACGTCCCGATTTCGTCAGCAAGGCGTGGAGCCTGTCGGGCGGGTGGTTCCTGACCGGCGATCTGCCGCCGTACAACCCGCGTCTGGGCAGTTTCGGCCAGCCGCGCGTGCTGCGCCCGATCTTCGAAGGAGGGCCGGGCGCGATCGAGCTGACCGCCCGCTACGAGAATCTCGACTACACCGACCTGCTGACCGGTGGGCAGGGCTGGGCCGCGACGATCGGCGCCAACTGGTACCTCAACAGCTTCACACGGTTCCAGGCCAATCTGGTCCACTGGAACACCGACAATCGCGCCGGCGCCTTTGTCGGGCCCGATGACGGCCAGACCGTCATGACCCGCATCGCCGTCACCTTCTGACCTCCCCGGGGAGCTTACCCATGGATCTCGCCCTGCTCGGCTTCCTGATGGTCGCCACCTTCATGACGCTCATCATGACCAAGCGGATGACCCCGCTGGTCGCGCTGATCGTCGTTCCCACGCTCTTCGCGCTGATCGCCGGCTTCGCCAGCGGCATCGGCGACATGATGATCGACGGCATCAAGAATCTTGCGCCGACCGGCGTGATGCTGCTGTTCGCGATCCTGTTCTTTTCGATCATGACCGATACCGGGCTGTTCGATCCGCTGGTCAACCGGCTGCTGCGGGTCGTCCACGGCGATCCGCTGCTGATCCTGATCGGCACGGTCGTGCTGTGCGCGATCGTCAGCCTCGATGGCGATGGCTCCACGACCTACATCATCACCATCGCCGCGCTGCTGCCGCTCTACAAGCGCTACGACATGAACCGGCTGTACCTGTGCTGCCTGCTCATGAGCACCAGCGGCATCATGAACCTGACGCCATGGGGCGGCCCGACCGCGCGTGCCGCCAGCGCGCTGAAGCTCGATCCCGCCACGCTGTTCCTGCCGCTGATCCCCGGCATGCTCGTCGGCCTCGCCTTCCTGATCGGCCTTGCCATCTGGTTCGGGCGCAAGGAACGCCGCCGCATCGGCCATGTGAAGGCCAATGGCCCGACCGCGTTCACCGGCATGGCGGTGTCGCAGTTCCCCGAAGCACGCCGCTATCACCTGCGCTGGTTCAACGGCGCGCTGACGCTGGCGCTGATCGCGGGCCTCGTATCGGGCATCCTGCCGCTGTCGGTGCTGATGATGCTGGCGTTCGCGGTCGCGATGATCGTCAACTATCCGCAGGTCGCCGAACAGAAGGAACGCATCGCCGCGCATGCCGGCAACGTCCTGTCGGTCGTCTCGCTGATCTTCGCCGCGGGCATCTTCACCGGCATCCTGTCGGGCACCGGCATGGTGGAGGCGATGAGCAAGGAAGTCGTCGGCTTCATCCCGCCGGCGATGGGGCCGTACATGGCGCCGATCACCGCCGCGCTTTCGCTGCCCTTCACCTTCTTCATCTCGAACGACGCCTTCTATTTCGGGATGCTGCCGATCCTCGCGGAGGCCGGAGCGCATTACGGCGTGTCGCCGATGGCGATCGCGCGCGCGTCGCTGATGGGGCAGCCGGTCCATCTGCTCAGCCCGCTGGTGCCCTCCACCTATCTGCTGGTCAGCCTCGCGGGCATCGATCTGGCCGATCATCAACGATTTACGCTGATCCCCGCAACGGCGGTCTGTGTTGTGATGACGCTTGTCGGTATGGCGGTACTCGCCTTCCCTTTCGTGAGCTGATCTGATGACCGAACTCTGGAACCATATCGTCGCCGACTTCGCCAATATCGGCAGTCCGTCCGCCCTCGCCGCCTTCACCCAGGTTGTGCTGATCGACATCATGCTGGCGGCGGACAATGCCATCGTCGTCGGCGCGCTCGCTGCCGGCCTGCCGCCGGCGATGCGCCGCAAGGTCATCCTGATCGGAGTCGGCGCCGCGCTGATCCTGCGCGTCGCCTTCGCCCTGGTCGTGACCCAGCTGCTGCAGGTCACCGGCCTCGTCTTCGCCGGCGGCCTGCTGCTGGTATGGGTGGCGTGGAAGATGTGGCGCGAGCTGCGCGACCATGAAGATGCTACGGGCGAGGAGACCGCGCTCAAGGCCGCTGCCCCACGCAGCTTCGCCAGCGCCGCCTGGGCCGTCGCGGTCGCCGATGTCAGCATGAGCCTCGACAACGTGCTGGCCGTCGCCGGTGCCGCGCGCGACCATCCCGGCATCCTTGCCGTCGGGCTGATCCTGTCGGTCGCGCTGATGGGCATCGCCGCCAACGTGCTGGCCCGCGTGATCGAACGCTATCGCTGGGTCGCGTATATCGGCCTTGCCGTCATCGTCTATGTCGCCTGCCGCATGATCTACGAAGGGCTGACCGATCCGGCCCGCGGCATCCTGCCCCTCTTCACCTGATACTGGAGCTTCCGGATGAGCCCTTCGATGCCGTTGGTCCTGTTGCCCGCCATGGGCTGCGACGGGCAATTATGGGCGCGGCAGATCGTCGATCTGGGCGATATGGCCCATCCGGAACTCGGCGACCTTACCGTCGACGACACGCTGGCGAAGATGGCGGCGCGGGTGCTGGCCCATGCCCCGCCACGCTTCGCCGTCGCCGGCGTCAGTCTGGGCGGCTATGTCGCGCTGGAAATGGTGCGGCAGGCGCCGGAGCGGATCGCGCGAATCGCCCTGTTCGGCACGCGCGCTACGCTGGCGATGCGCCCGCGGACGATGGGCGAACAGGGGCTGCTCGCCACCGCGCCGCACGCCGACCCGACGCTCACCCCGATCGTCAGCGGCCCCGTCCAGGCGATGGCCGAACGCGTCGGGCCGGAAGTGTTCGAACGCCAGCAGCACGCGCTGCTTGCGCGGCCCGACCTCGACGCCGCGATCGATGCGGTACGCGTGCCGGCGCTGGTCGCGGTCGGTGACCGCGACCGCATCTGCCTGGCCCAGGATGCCAAGGCGCTCGCCGACCGCATCCCCGGCGCCCGCTTCCACATCCTGCGCAACTGCGGCCATCTGGCACCGATGGAGCGCGGCGGCGAGGTCACGATGCTGCTGCGCGACTGGTTGCAGGACGGCGTCGGACGCGGCCGCTAAGGCCCCCATTCGGTTCCCTCGCGTACCGATCGAGTTTTCCGCCAAGTGTGAACGAGACAATTGTTTACCCGGTTACCCACTAACCGGTTAGTCTGTCGGCCATCGTAATGGAGAGCCGATAATGGACGCGAAGACCGGAGAGATGAGCGGCTGCCCGATCCACCAACCGAACACGGTTCGGTCGCTGGTGGGCCGTACCAACCGCGACTGGTGGCCCGATGCACTGCCCCTCGAAGTGCTCAACCAGGGCGGCACCTCGCCCGACCCGATGGGCCATGAGTTCGACTATGCCGAAGCCTTCAAGCAGCTCGACTATGCCGCGCTGAAGGCCGACCTGACCGCGCTGATGACCGACAGCCAGCCATGGTGGCCGGCCGATTACGGCAATTACGGCGGCCTGTTCATCCGCATGGCGTGGCACGCCGCGGGTACCTACCGCACTGCCGACGGCCGCGGCGGCGCGAACAGCGGACAGCAGCGCTTCGCCCCGCTCAATTCGTGGCCGGACAACGGCAACCTCGACAAGGCGCGTCGCCTGTTGTGGCCGATCAAGCAAAAGTACGGCAAGAACATCAGCTGGGCCGACCTGTTCATCCTCGCCGGCAATGTCGCCATCGAGAATATGGGCGGACCGGTGTTCGGCTTCGGCGGCGGTCGCCGCGACGTGTTCGAGCCCGAAAAGGACATCTACTGGGGTTCGGAAGAGCAGTTCGTCGGCCATCCCGACAACAAGACCCGCATCCTGCCCGAGGAAGAGCTGGAACTGGAACAGCCGCTCGCCGCGATCCAGATGGGCCTGATCTACGTCAACCCGGAAGGTCCCGGCGGCGTGCCCGACGCGATGCAGTCGGCGCGCGACATTAAGGAAACCTTCGCCCGCATGGCGATGAACGTCGAGGAAACCGTCGCGCTGACCGCCGGCGGCCATACCTTCGGCAAGGCGCATGGTGCCGGCGATCCGACCATGGTCGGCGAATCGCCGGAAGGTGCGGACATCTCGCTGATGGGTCTCGGCTGGACCAACAGCTTCGAAAGCGGGATGGGCGAACACACCACCACCAGCGGCATCGAGGGCGCGTGGGTGAACACCCCCACCGAATGGTCGGGCAACTATTTCCGCCTGCTGCTCGATTACGAGTACGAACTGGTGCGCAGCCCGGCGGGTGCCAAGCAGTGGCAGCCGATCGACCAACGGCAAGAGGACATGGCCCCCGCGGCGCATGATCCGAACCTGCGCGTGCCGACGATGATGACCACCGCCGACATGGCGCTGAAGGTCGATCCGGAGATGCGCGCGATCTCGGAGAAGTTCCGGAACGACCATGAAGCGTTCAAGGACGCCTTCGCCCGCGCGTGGTTCAAGCTGACCCACCGCGACATGGGCCCGAAGGTCCGCTACCTCGGCCCCGAAGTGCCCGAGGAAACGCTGATCTGGCAGGACCCGGTCCCCGCCGGCACCGCCCCGTCGGACGGCGATATCGCCGCGTTCAAGTCGGCAATCCTGAATGCCGGCTTCTCGATCGGCCAGCTGGTCAAGACCGCATGGGCTTCGGCATCGACCTACCGCCGTTCCGACCATCGCGGCGGCGCCAACGGTGCGCGCATCGCCCTCGAACCGCAGCGCGGGTGGAAGGTGAACGAGCCGGCGGAACTGTCGCAGGTCCTGTCGAAGATCGACGCACTGCGCGGCAACCTGTCGCTGGCCGATGCGATCGTGCTGGCCGGGAGCGCAGCGGTCGAGAAGGCGGCAAAGGACGCCGGCTTCGCAGTCGAGGTGCCCTTCACCGGCGGTCGCGGCGACGCGACGCAGGACTGGACCGATGCCGACAGCTTCGCGGTGATGGAACCGGTCGCCGACGGCTTCCGCAACTTCCTGAAGACCAAGCACAGCGTGAAGACCGAGGAACTGCTGCTCGACCGCGCGTCGCTGCTCGGCCTCTCGGTGCCCGAAATGACCGTGCTGGTCGGCGGCCTGCGCGTGCTCGGTGCGAACTATAACGACGCACCCGAGGGCGTGTTCACCGACCGCAAGGGGCAGCTGACCAACGACTTCTTCGTCAACCTGCTGAACAACGACACCTTCTGGAAGGTCGTCGACACCAGCGCCGACGAAGAGTTCATCGGCTATGACCGTGCCGGGCAGCACGAACGCTGGCGCGCGACGCGCACCGACCTGATCTTCGGGTCGAACAGCCAGCTGCGCGCGGTGGCCGAAGTCTATGCCGAGACGGGGCATGAGGAAAAGTTCGTCCGTGATTTCGTCGCGGCCTGGACCAAGGTGATGAATGCGGACCGGTTCGACGTGCCGCAGAACCACGACAGCGTGCAGCCGGTCGGCGTCGCCGAACCCGCCTGACCGTAAGGACGCCAACCGAAAGGGGGCGGCGTGGGAGCGATCCCGCGCCGCCCCTTTTTTGTGCGAACGAGATCGCCGGACGTCGGTGCATCGAAGGGGCTGCAACGTTATCCCGTCTACCCTGTCGTCGCGTTAAGCGGCGGCGGCCGAAAACTACGCAAAATGCGCAACCCCGCCAAGCGACAGGCGATCGGGTGCGTCGCGCAGGACGATCTGAGGCCGGATCACCATCAAGCGGAGCATTTGCGCCATCTGCTCCCCTCCCTTGGCAGGAAGGGAAGTGATAGCGCGAATGCTCCAGCGAACGTCGCTGATCCCAAAATTTGGCGAAAACTGCGCTGTTTTGGCGGAGAATTACGATCCCGCATCGATCGTCTCCGCGCAAAGCCTTGGAATCTCTGCACCCCGAAAACTGGCACGGTCGCTGCAATGGTGTCGGCATCACCGGAAACAACCCGGGACGCGCAGGGAGCCAACAGCATGACCGCCATTCGTTTCGCCATTTCGATCGCCCTCGGCCTCGTCGCCGCCACCTCGGCCTTCGCCCAACCCAAGGCGGTCCCGACCCCGACGCCGGTCAGCATCGCCGCCGCGTCGACGGCCGCGCTGCCGCTGACGATCACCATGGCCGCCGGCCCGGCCGCCGCCGCGTACAAGGCGTCGCCCAACGCCCGCTACTGCTTCCGGACGCAGCATAGCGGCTCGATCCTCCGCAAGACCGTCTGCAAGACCCGCAGCGACTGGCAGGCAAGCGGCGTCGACTTCGATGCGGCGCTGACCGGCCGCTGATCCGACCGGACCGCACGGCCGCGCCCCGCCGGGCGCGGCGGTACGTCATCCGGCGTACCGAGGACGATCGCGGTTGCACCAAATCGGCTCGGTAGCGTTATCTTCCCGTCGGGGCGCGTTCAGCGTCCACAGCGCCCATCGTTCCAGCGGGCGGGAAGGAAGAATCGATCCATGGCGGAGCCGTCCGAACTCGAACTGTCGCGCCGCGGCGTCCTGACCGGTGGGGCGGCGACCGCCGCGCTGGTCGCCACCCCGCTGCCTGCCCTTGCGCAGGGTCAGGCGCCCGCGACGCCCGCACCGACGATGCCGGTGCGGCTGACGGTCAACGGCACCGCCCGCGAACTGACACTCGACACGCGCACCACGCTGCTCGACGCGCTGCGCGAACATCTCCATCTGACCGGCACCAAGAAGGGCTGCGACCACGGCCAGTGCGGCGCGTGCACGGTGATGGTCGAGGGCAAGCGGATCAATTCCTGCCTGACGCTGGCGGTGATGCACGACGGCGACCGGGTGACCACGATCGAAGGGCTCGGCACGCCGGACAAGCTGCATCCGATGCAGGCGGCGTTCGTGAAGCATGACGGATACCAGTGCGGCTATTGCACGCCGGGGCAGATCTGTTCGGCGGTGGCGGTGCTCGACGAGATCAGGCGCGGCATTCCCAGCCATGTGCAGGCCGACCTGACCGCGAAGCCGCTCGCGACCAACATGGAAATGCGCGAGCGGATGAGCGGCAATATCTGCCGCTGCGGTGCCTATTCCAACATTGCCGATGCCATGGCGGAGGTCGCGGGCGCATGAGAGCATTCACCTATGAGCGCGCCAAGGACCCGGTCGAGGCGGCGCGCATCGTCGCATCGCGTCCCGGCGCGAAATTCATCGCTGGCGGCACCAACCTGCTCGACCTGATGAAGATCGAGGTGGAGACGCCGACTCATCTGGTCGACGTACAGGACCTGAAGCTCGACCGGATCGAGAAGACCCGCGACGGCGGCCTGCGCATTGGCGCGCTGGTCACCAACACCGATCTTGCCGCCGACGACCGCGTGCGGCGCGATTACGGCGTGCTGACCCGCGCGATCGTCGCCGGGGCCAGCGGACAGTTGCGCAACAAGGCGTCGACGGCGGGCAATCTGCTCCAGCGTACCCGCTGCCCCTATTTCTACGACACCAACATGGCCTGCAACAAACGCAAGCCGGGGTCGGGCTGTGCCGCGATCGGCGGCTATTCGCGCCAGCTGGGCGTGATCGGCGTGTCGAACGATTGTATCGCGACCTTTCCCGGCGACATGGCGGTGGCGATGCGCGTGCTCGACGCGGTCGTCGAGACGGTCGATGCCAGCGGCCAGCGCCGCTCGATCGCGATCGCCGATTTCCACCGGCTATGGGGCGACCGGCCCGATCAGGACACGGTGCTGCGGCCCGGCGAGCTGATCACCGCCGTCACCCTGCCCCGCCCGATCGGCGGCAGGCATTTCTACGAAAAGGTGCGCGACCGTGCCTCCTATGCCTATGCATTGGTGTCGGTCGCGGCGGTGATCCAGCGCGACGGCACCGGGCGCGTCGCATTCGGCGGCGTCGCTCCGCGGCCATGGCGGGTCGAAGCGGCCGATGCCCTGTTGCCACAGGGTGCCGCCGCCGTCACCGCTCGCGCGTTTCAGGGGGCAACGCCGACGAAGGACAATGCCTTCAAGCTGCCGCTCGCCACCCGCGCGCTCGCCTCCGTCCTCGCGCAAGCCGCCGACCAGAACAGGGCCTGACGCCATGAAGTTCGATTCCCCCGCCGGAACCAACCCGATCGACCGCAAACAGGCGGTCGGCCGCGCGCTGCCGCGTATCGACGGCCCGCTCAAGACCACCGGCCTCGCCCCGTACGCCTATGAACATCACCGTGAGGTGCCGAACGCCGCCTATGGCGCGATCGTCGGCGCAGGCGTGGCAAAGGGGACGATCCGCTCGATCGACACCAGCGCTGCGCGCGCCGCGCCGGGCGTCTTGGCGATCGTCACTGCGCAGGACGCCGGCAAGCTCGGCAAGGGCAAGATGAACACGGTGAAGCTGCTCGCCGGCCCGAGCGTCGACCATTACCATCAGGCGGTGGCCGTGGTCGTCGCCGAGACGTTCGAACAGGCCCGCGCCGCCGCCGCGCTGGTCCGCGTTGACTATGCGCGTACCAAAGGCCGCTTCGACCTCGACGATGCGCTCAAGACCGCCAGGCCGGCGCCGGGCGACGATGGCGAGGCGCGGGTCGGCAGCTTCGAAAGCGCGTACGCCGCCGCGCCGGTCAAGCTCGACGCCGAATATACCACCCCCGACCACACCCATGCGATGATGGAGCCGTTCGCGTCGATCGCGGCGTGGAATGGCGATGCGCTGACGGTGTGGACCTCGAACCAGATGATCGACTGGGGTCGCGGCGACCTTGCGACGACGCTGGGCATCCCGAAGGACAAGGTGACGGTCCTGTCGCCCTATGTCGGCGGCGGGTTCGGCGGAAAGCTGTTCCTGCGCGCCGATGCGGTGCTGGCGGCATTGGGGGCGAAGGCAGCGAAGCGGCCGGTGAAGCTCGCCATGTCCCGCCCGATGATGGCCAATAACGCGACCCATCGCCCGGCCACGCGCCAGCGTATCCGGCTGGGTGCGACCCGCGACGGCATGCTGACCGCGATCGGCCATGAGAGTGGCTCCGGCGACCAGCCCGATGGCGGTCCCGAAGCGGCGGTGAACCAGACCAAGCTGCTCTATGCCGGCGCGAACCGGCTGGCGGCGATGCGGCTGGCGGTGCTCGACCTGCCCGAAGGCAATGCGATGCGCGCGCCGGGCGAGGCGCCGGGGATGATGGCGCTCGAAATCGCGATCGACGAGATGGCGGAAAAACTGGGCATGGACCCGGTCGCCTTCCGCATCAAGAACGATACGCAGGTCGATCCGGCCGAACCGACCAAGCGCTTTTCGCAGCGCCAGCTGGTCCGCTGCCTGACCGACGGTGCCGACCGCTTCGGCTGGGCGAAGCGCAATACCAAGCCGGGGCAGGTCCGCGACGGCAAGTGGCTGATCGGCATGGGCGTCGCCGCCGCGTTTCGCAACCACGTCAACATGACGTCGGGGGCGCGCGTGCAGCTGTCGCAGGACGGGCGCGTGACGGTCGAAACCGACATGACCGATATCGGCACCGGCAGCTACACGATCATCGCCCAGACCGCCGCCGAGATGCTGGGCGTGCCGGTCGACGCGGTCGAGGTGCGGCTGGGCAATTCGTCCTATCCGGTATCGGCCGGATCGGGCGGACAATGGGGCGCGGCCAACGCCACCGCCGGCGTCTATGCCGCCTGCGTCAAGCTGCGCGAACAGGTGGCACAGCGGCTGGGGCTCGGCACCGATGCGGTGTTCGCCGAAGGTCGCGTGACCGGCGGCGGCCGGACGGTGGCGCTGCGCGACGCGGCGGCACAGGGACCGCTCAGCGCCGAGGACAAGATCGAGTTCGGCGACTTCAGCAAGCAATATCAGTTCGCCACCTTCGGCGCCCACTTCGTCGAGGTAGCGGTCGATGCCTATACCGGCGTCACCCGGCTGCGGCGGATGCTCGCGGTCTGCGCCGCCGGGCGGATCATCAACCCGATCTCGGCGCGCAGCCAGGTGATCGGCGCGATGACGATGGGCGTCGGGTCGGCGCTGATGGAGGAGCTGGCGGTCGACAAGCGCTTCGGCCTGTTCGTCAACCACGACCTCGCCAGCTACGAAGTGCCGGTCCATGCCGACATCCCGCATCAGGAGGTCGTGTTCCTCGACGAAGCCGATGACAAGGCCAACCCGATGAAGGCGAAAGGCGTCGGCGAGCTGGGGCTGTGCGGTGTCGGCGCGGCGGTGGCCAATGCGATCTACAACGCCACCGGGGTGCGCGTGCGCGACTATCCGATCACGCTCGACAAATATCTCGACCGCCTGCCCGCCATTGTGTGACGTTCGACCGGACCTGCCTCAGCCGGTCCGGTCGCCGCGACCACAGGTCACCTCGCCGGTGCCGACGCGGTTGATCGTGCAGCGGGCGTTGGCGCCAAGCGTCGCCGATCCGCTGCCGACCACCGTCACCTGGGCCGGGCCGTCGATATCGGCGGTAATGCTGCCGGTACCGGCGATCGAGACGGTCGCACCCTGGGCGCGCACCTGCCGCGCATCGATATCGCCCGATCCGGCGACGCTCAGTGCCAGTTGCCGGACGGCCCCCGCCGCGGCGATCGTGCCGCTGCCAGCAACGGTCAGCGACGCGCGTTCGCCACGCAGCTGCCCTATCGTCATGTCGCCGGACCCGCCCAGCGTGCCGGCAAAGCCGTCCTCGACCTGATCGATCGCGATATCGCCCGATCCCGCCAGCGCCGCCGCGGTGATCGACGGCATCGCAATGCGGATATGGGCGATGCCATCACCCGCCGTCCACGACCCATCATCCTTGCGTCCAATGCGCAGCGTGTCGCCGTCGCGACGGATATCCAGCCGATCTCGCAGCACCGGATCGGCTTCGATCCGAACGGCAAAGCCCGGCCCGCGCGTGATCTCGACCTGATCCGTGCTTTCCAGCGCCACCGCGGTGAAATCGCGTAACGCTACGGGTCGGACGTCGGTGCGGGGCTGGTTGTCGTTCCCCTCCCCCGTGCCGCAAGCTGCGAGTCCGAGTGTCGCCAAGACGATCCAGCGCATTGCGTCTCTCCTGTATTGCCATAATAATACAGCAGAACACGTAGGACGCCTAGTCTGGAAACCGGATACGAAAAAAGGCGACCGTCGCCGGCCGCCCTCTTCGTCGCAGAAGAAACCGCGCCCGATCAGGCGGCGGTCTTTTCCTTGTTATAGATCGCCGCGGCATCGCGCAGAATTTCGATGATCCGCTCCAATGCCTTGGGCTCGTCGACCTGCTCCATCGCCGCCAGTTCGCGTGCCAGGCGGCTTGCCGCCGCCTCGAAGATCTGGCGTTCGGAATAGCTCTGCTCGGGCTGGTCGTCGGCACGGAACAGGTCGCGGACCACTTCGGCGATCGACACGAGGTCGCCCGAATTGATCTTCGCCTCATATTCCTGCGCACGGCGCGACCACATGGTCCGCTTGACCTTGGGCTTGCCCTTCAGCGTTTCCATCGCCTCACGCATCGTCTTGTCCGACGACAGCTTGCGCATGCCGACGCTTTCCGCCTTGTTGGTCGGAACGCGTAGCGTCATCCGCTCCTTTTCGAAGCGCAACACATAGAGTTCGAGTTGCATGCCAGCGATTTCACTACGCTGGAGTTCGATCACACGGCCGACACCGTGCTTGGGGTACACGACATAATCGCCGACATCGAAGGACAATGCCTTGGCAGCCATTGGTAACCTTTCCGTGGTCGTCGTCCCGAACGCATCGCCTGTTTACCTACGCTGGATTTGGCGGAGGCTGACGGGACGACAAGGGGACGAGCTAAAGGTGATCTCCGGGCGGGGCATGAAACTGCCGCCGTCGCCGACGTGTATAACACTCTGGCAACAAAATTACCAGCGCAAAGCCGAAACGCCGGAACCGCTGTCGCGGCCCGGCGATCGTTTCACGTGGAACATGATCGGAAAGGGGGTTTAGTCGCCCGCGCCCGGCTCGGCCGAGAAATGCTCGATCTTGTTCTCGACGCCCTTCCACTTGTCGGCATCGGGCGGCGTCTGGTTCGCATTGCGGGTGACGTTGGGCCACTGCGCCGAATAGGTATTGTTGAGCTCCAGCCACTGCTCCAGTCCGCTTTCGGTGTCGGGCAGGATCGCTTCGGCGGGGCACTCAGGCTCGCACACACCGCAATCGATGCATTCGCTGGGGTTGATGACGAGCATGTTCTCGCCTTCGTAGAAGCAGTCGACCGGACACACCTCGACGCAGTCCATATATTTGCAGCGGATGCAGGCGTCGGTGACGACGTAGGTCATGGGTCGGTCCAAGCTCCGGAAAAAACGAATTTGCCCCGCGTTATGCCGGGTCGCCGTCCTCGTCAACGGGGCCGGCCCGTGTCGGTTCCAGCAGGGTGTAGAGCGTCTGTGCCTCGGCCGGCGGCCCTCGCCGCGTGGGCAGCGCCGCGACACGCAGCACCAGCACCCGGCCGCCCAAGGGGAAGGCCAGCACCGCACCCACCCGCACCGGGCAATGCGATCGTTCGATTCGCCGCCCGTCGATGCGCAACGTGCCCTTCTCGGCGATCGCCTGCGCCGCGCTGCGCGTCTTGGCAAAACGGGCATACCACAGGAACATGTCGAGCCGCATCTGCGGCAGCAGTTCGGGCGCCCGTGCCGCCATCAGCGGTCGAAGCCCAGATCGGCCAGCGCGGCAAAGGCATTGCCCGGACGCGCGACCGGACGCGGCGCCGGCACCGCCGCCCGGCGTCGCGGCGGCGCCCACCGCCACTGCGCTACCGTTCCCTCCGCTGCACTCGGCCGGAACCCCAACTGCGCCATCAACCGGGCGATCGTCTCCGGCTTCAGGCCGATCGATATCGCCAGCGCCGGATCGGGTGCGAACGGGGCATGGCCCTTGCGCGCGTCATGCGCCGCCTGCGCCAGCCGTTCGATCAGGTCCACCCGCACCGCCTGCGGCCCGAACCGGCGATAGCCCCACGCCCCCTGCCCCGCCGGCAGCACCGTCGCGCCGGTCGGCGCCAGTGCCTCGATCGCATGGCCATCGCGCGCCGCCAGCAGTGCCGCACGCCACCGCGCCGATGCCGGGCGGAACAGCCGCGGATCGAACAGGTCGAGCGACCCGATCGTCACCCCCGCCTTGCGCAGCCGCCGCCGGTCGTCACCGGTCAGCGGTGCCAGCATCGTGTCGAACCCGTCGCGCGGGGCGATGCCGCCGACCTCCGTCAGCGCCGCCGCCACCGCCCGCAACGCCCCGCTCACCGCCGGATCGCGCGCCAATGCCGCCAGCGTGGCCAAGGTCGGCGCGCGCCGCAGCAGTTCCGCCTGCACCCATTCGGACAATCGGTCACGCACCTGCCCTTGCACATTGCGCTCCAGCACCGACAGGCTGCGATCGAGCATCACCGCCGGCCGGTCGAGCGTCGTCCCTCCGGTCAGCGTCGCCACCGGCAGCCCGTTCCATGTCAGTTCGGGCATCCCACCCGGCTCGGCAACCAGCGTCAGTTCGGCGTCGCCCGCCACCACCAGCTCGCCGCCGCGCTTGCGCAGCTCGCCGGCCAGTCCCTTTTCGGCGGCGGCGATCAGCAAGCGCTTGTCGGCGACCCTGGTTTCCGGCGACACCTCGAACCGGAACCCGGTCAGCCGCCCCAGCGCATGGCCGTCGACGCTGACCGCACCATCGGTGGCGACATCGACCGGCAAATCCGCCGCGCCGGCCCCGATCCGCCGCAACAACACCGTCGTCCGCTGATCGACGAAGCGCTGGCGCAATCGGTCGTGCAGCGCGTCGGACAGCTTTTCCTCCACCGCGCGCGTCCGTGCCGCCCAATGTTCGGGATCGAGCAGCCAGTCGCTGCGATGTGCGATATAGGCCCAGCTGCGCGCGGCGGCGATCCGCCCGGCGATCGTCTCTACATCACCGCTCATCTGGTCCAGCCGCTGCAATTCGTCGGCGAACCATTGGTGCGGGATATGCCCCGCCCCTTCGCTCAAATGCCCGAAGATGCGCCCGACGAAGCGGCTGTGGGGATCGGGGCCGAGCTTGCGGAAATCGGGCAGGCCGCAGGCCGCCCATAGCCGCCGGACCATCGTCGACGACCGCGTTCGCGCCCGTACCCAGTCCTCCTCGGCCAATCGCTTCAACACGATCAGGTCGATTGCCTCCGGCGCCGCCATCAGCACCGGATCGCGCGGACGCTGCTCCAAGCTGTCGATCAGCGCGTCGAGGCTGGAGAAATCCGGCTCGCCGCTGCGCCAGTATAGCCGTTCGAGCGGCGGGACGTGATGCCCCTCGATCGCCAGCACTTCCTCGGGCGTAAAGGCGTTCGGCCCTTCCTCGACCAACGCACCGAACGTCCCGTCGCGATGGTGCCGCCCGGCACGCCCGGCGATCTGCGCCATCTCCGCCACTGTCAATCGCCGCTGCCGCCGCCCGTCGAACTTGCGCAGCGATGCGAAAGCGACATGCGCGACGTCGAGGTTCAATCCCATGCCGATCGCATCGGTCGCGACAAGATAATCCACCTCGCCCGACTGAAACATCGCGACCTGGGCGTTGCGGGTGCGTGGGCTCAGCGCCCCCATCACCACCGCCGCCCCGCCGCGCATCCGCCGGATCGCCTCGGCCACGGCGTAGACCTCCTCCGATGAAAAGGCGACGATCGCCGATCGCCGTGGCAGCCGCGACAACTTGCGCGCGCCGGCATAGCTGAGGGTCGAAAAGCGCGGGCGCGAAATGACCTCGGCATCCTTTACCAGCGCGCGGATCATCGGTTTCAGCGCATCCGACCCGAGGATCATCGTCTCCTCGCGCCCGCGTGCCCGCAACAGCCGGTCGGTGAACACATGGCCGCGTTCGGGATCGGCGCCCAGCTGTGCCTCGTCCAGCGCGACGAACGCAGTCTCGCGCTCCAGCGGCATCGATTCGGCGGTACACAGGAACCACCGCGCCTTGGGCGGCACGATCCGTTCTTCACCCGTGACGAGCGCGACGTTCTCCACGCCCTTCATCGCGACGACGCGATCGTAATTCTCGCGGGCAAGCAGGCGGAGCGGAAAACCGATCATCCCCGACGCATGGCCGCACATCCGCTCGATCGCGAGATAGGTCTTGCCGGTATTGGTCGGCCCCAGCACTGCCGTGACCGGGCTACGCGCGAACTGGCTCATCTTCCACAACATCGGGGCTGTCGCGCGCCCGTGCAACGGGTTTTGCCGGTTCCGTAAAACGATTCCGTCCGTCGCATACGGTAAACGCTTTGCCGCAGTCGTTCCGACCGGTCGGTTGGTTCATTTGACTTTAAATCTTTGCCTTCACAGGGGTAGGACCGGGCCGGGTCGGGCGGCCGAATTTGGGGGCTGGGCGTGTTCCTGCGCACCGATCATGGACTGGAACTGGCCGGCGGCACCAGCGCGCTGCGCTTCGGCCGTGCGCCGATCCTGTCCGCCCCGACCTCCGCCCTGCGCGGCCGCATCGAATCGTTCGACTGGACTCCCGACCTTGGCGCCGCGATCGGGTCGCGCGACTGGTGGCGCGGGCTCGCCAGCTGCACCGCATTATGCGCCGCCCTCTGGGCCCTGTCGCCCCAATGGGATCGCCCGATCCTGAGCAGCGTCCCTGCCCCGCTCGACGGCACCGCACTCGACGAAGCACGCAGCCTGTCGTTCGGCGCCAGCGCGCTGGGTGCCACCAGCGGGATGCGCCTTGCCGCGACGTCGCGGGTCGTGCCGCTGGCCGACACCCCCGAACGCCCGATCGTCGAAGCGACCGCGACGCTTGGCAGCGGGATCGCCAGCGCGCTCGAACGCACCGGCGTCGGCGCAGGTGAAGCACGCCAGGTCGCCGCACTCGTCGCCGGCCGGGTCGACCCGAGCGAATTGTCGCCCGGCACCCGGCTCGACGTCACGCTCGGCCGCCGCGACACGCTGTCGCAGCCCCGCCCGCTCGAACGCCTCGCCTTCCGCGCGAAGTTCGATCTCGCGCTCGATATCGTCCGCGATGGCGGTACGCTGCGGCTCGACGCCCGGCCGATCGCGATCGACCACACGCCGCTCCGCATCCGCGGCCGGGTCGGCGCCAGCCTCTACCGCGCCGCCCGCGCCGCCGGCGCGCCGGCCAAGGCGGTCGAATCCTATATCCGCACCGTCTCCGGCCTCGTCCCGATGGGGCAGGTCGGGCAGGACGACCGTTTCGACCTGATCGTCGAACAGGCACGCGCCGCAACCGGCGAAGTCCAGCTCGGTCAGCTGCTCTATGCCGGGCTGGAGGGGCGCCGCGATGTCCGCCTCGTCCGCTGGCAGGACGACGGCCGCACCGAATGGCTCGATCCGAAGGGCGTGGGCGAGCGCAAGGGCGCGATGATGTGGCCGGTCGCCGCCCGCATCTCCTCCAATTTCGGCTGGCGCGTCCATCCGGTGCTGGGCTTCCGCCGGCTGCACAAGGGCATGGACTTCGCGGCGGCCTATGGCAGCCCGATCCGCGCGACTACCGACGGCCGGGTCGTCACCGCCGGGCGCCATGGCGGGTACGGCAATTTCGTGAAGCTCGACCATGGCGGGGGCCTCGCCACCGGCTATGGTCATATGAGCCGGATCATCGTGTCCGCCGGCACCCGCGTCGCCCGGGGTCAGGTGATTGGCTATGTAGGGTCGACCGGCCTGTCGACCGGCCCGCATTTGCATTACGAACTGTGGAAGAACGGCGTCGCAGTCAACCCGCGCTCGGTAGCGTTCGCGACGGTGCAGCGGCTCGATGGCAACGAACTCGTCCGGTTCCGCCAGCTGGTCGGTCGGCTGATGGGTGTGGCTGCGCGCTAGGTTCGAATTGATTCGCCGACGGTCGTCGCCCCAGCGGAGGCTGGGGCCTCATGCGGTTCCTGCAGCGCGCTATCACCGGAAGATCCCAGCCTGCGCTGGGATGACGTCCAGATCAGCGCGGTCCAGACAAGGGCTTACCGGCCCTGCGTCCGCCACCGGCGAATCGTCCGCTCGATCATCGCATCCTCGCCCCCCTCCTGCTGCCACATCGCAGTGAACGAGGGGGAGGCGGAGGCCGGACACCGCGCCGCCTCCAGCGAATCGAACGAAATCCGGATCGGCGTGGCGACGCCTTCACCAACGATGATGCACTCGCGGTTGCGCAGCGCCGGGATCGCGTCGAGAAACCCGCGCGCATCCTCGGGCATCGCCGCGCGGACGAACGCCTGGTCGCGTTCGTTGTTGAGCCGCATGGTCAGGATCGTGCCGCACTGCGACAACACCCCTTCGGCCAAGTCGGACGGCCGCTGGGTGATCAGCCCCAACGAGACACCATATTTGCGCCCTTCCTTGGCGATCCGGTTGAGAATGCCCGACGCCGCCGAAGCGATCCCGCCGCGCTCGCTCGGCACGTAACGATGCGCTTCCTCGCAGACCAATAGCACCGGCTTGGGCGTCTCACCCCGCGACCAGATCGCAAAATCGAACACCAGCCGCGCCAGCACGGCGACGACGACCGAGGTGATTTCCGACGGCACGCCCGACACGTCGATGATCGAGATCGGCTTGCCCCGCGCCGGCAGGCGGAACACCCGCTTGAGGAACCCGGCCATCGTGTCGGCGACCAGCATGCCCGAAAACATGAAGGCATAGCGCGGATCGGCCCGGATTTCCTCGATCCGCGCCTTCAACCGCAGATAGGGCGCGTTGTCGCTGCCGCGGTCCATCTTCGCCATCTCGGCCTGGATCAGCGCCGACAGGTCGGAAATCAGATACGGTACCGGTGCGTCGATCGTCAGGCGCGGTATATCCTGCGCCATTCGGTTCTTGGCCTTCGCCCCCAATATGCAGCGGGCAAGGATATCCTCCTCGATCTGTCGCGCCGATCCTTCGGAAGTCAGCAGAATGTCGCAATGCTCATGAAAGTTGAGCAGCCAATAGGGCAACTGCAGATTGCCGACGTCGAGCAGCTCGCCCTTGTCCTCGAACGCGGCGGCATATTCGCCATGCGGGTCGATCACCACGACATGGCCATGCGGGCTGTAATCGCAGATGCGGTGCAGGATCAGCGCTGTCGAGGTCGATTTGCCGGTACCGGTCGATCCGACCAGCGCGAAATGTTTGCCGAGCAGCGGATCGACATACAACGCCGCGCGCAGATCAGGCGCCATATGAATATGGCCGACCGTGATGTGCGGCCGATCCTGCATCGCATAGATTCGCCGCAACGCGTCGATCGAAACCGGATGTACCGGCGACCCCGGCAGGGGATAGCGGGTAACCCCACGCCGAAACCCGCGCATGCCCTGCCCCGGTTCGGGCTCATAGCCCTCGCCCATCAGGTCGACATCGGCAATCAGGTTCGATCCGTCATCGGCAAGCCGGGTCGACCGGATGCTGGCGATGACCCAGGTCTTGCCGATCTGCAACTTGACCAGCGATCCGACCTGCCCGGCCGGTGCCTCGCCATCGCGGACCGAATTGGCCAGCATCGACACCGCCGCCATGTCGAGCAGCAATCGACTCGAGGCACCGGATATGTCGAGGAGTACCCCAATCGCGACCGATTCGTCGGCGCGCGTTGCATAGGGCGACTCGGGCGCCGGAGGGCGGATCGGCATATTCATCGCCGCCACCCTGCGCGCCTATCCGTAAATTTTGCGTGTCAGATTCGTTCGCCACTTAACCGCTGGCAAACCATGTCCAGCTGGCCCAGCGTCGAATAGCCGATGGTGATTGTCCCGCCCTTCTCGCCATGGGCGATCTGGACCTTCAGGCCGAGGACGTCGCCCAGCTGCCGCTCCAGCGCGCGCAGATCGGCGTCGATCGATCCGTCCGCGGGGCTGGCCGCCTCGCGCGGCGCACGACTGCGCTTCGCATCGGGTTCGCGCGTCTGACGGGCAAGGCGTTCGACGTCACGGACCGACAGCCCCTTGGCGACCACCTTTTCGGCAATCGATTCCGCACCGGTCACGTTGATGAGCGCACGGGCATGGCCCATGCTCAACCGTTGATCGCCGACCATGTCCTGGATCGGCTTGGGCAGTTCGAGCAGCCGCAACAGGTTCGTGACGTGACTGCGCGACTTCGCGACCAGGTTGGCCAGTGCTTCCTGCGTATGGCCGAACTCGTCGATCAACCGGCGATAGCCCTCCGCCTCCTCGATCGCGGTCAGGTCGCGGCGCTGGATATTTTCGACCAGCGCGATTTCCATCGTCTCGGCATCGGTGAAGTCGCGGACGACCACCGGTACCTCGTGCAGCCGCGCCCGTTGCGCCGCGCGCCAGCGACGCTCTCCCGCGACGATCTGATAGCCCTTGCCATGCGGACGGACGACGATCGGCTGGATCACGCCGCGGGCGGAGATCGACTCCGCCAGCTCATCGAGCGCCGATTCATCGAAGAAGCGGCGCGGCTGTCCAGGCAGCGGCGACAGCGCGGTCACCGGCAATTGGCGCACACCAGTGGGCGGCGTCGATCCCCGAGCCGTCGTCCCCTCGCCATCGGGTTCGCCCAGCAACGAACTGAGCCCGCGGCCAAGACCACCCATGCGCGGACGGCGCGGTGTCGGCTGTTCGCTCATGCCGCTTCCGCCAGCGACGGCAGCCGCGCAATCACTTCGCGGGCCAGCGCGATATAGGCTTCCGACCCGGCACAGCGATAATCGTAGATCAAGGCCGGCATGCCGTGGCTGGGTGCTTCGGACAGGCGCACATTGCGCGGGATCACCGTATCGAACACCACTTTCCCCAACACCGCGCGCACATCGTCCGACACCTGATCGGTCAGCCGGTTACGCCGGTCGTACATCGTCAACACCACGCCCAGGATTGATAGCCCGGGATTGAACCGCCCACGAATCCGCTCAACGGTCGACAACAACTGGCTCAACCCTTCCAGCGCGAAGAACTCGCACTGCAGCGGCACCAGCAATGCATGACTCGCCACCATCGCGTTGATCGTCAGCAGCCCCAGTGACGGCGGACAGTCGATCAGGATCACGTCCCACCGTCCGCCACTCGCCTCAACCACCCGGTCGAGCCGGTGTGTCCGCGCTTCGAACTCGATCAGCTCGATCTCGGCGCCCGACAAATCGACCGTCGCCGGCACGATCGACAGGCGCGGCACCTTGGTCGGGATCGCCGCTTCGTTGAGCATCAAGTCGCCGACCAGCAGGTCATAGGTCGAATGCTCGCGATCGTTGCGGCCGATGCCCAACCCGGTCGACGCATTCCCCTGTGGGTCGAGGTCGAGGATCAGCACGTCGAGCCCGGTCGCCGCCAGCGCCGTGCCGACGTTGATCGCCGTGGTGGTCTTGCCGACGCCCCCCTTCTGGTTCGCGATGGCAATGCAAATCATGCTTGGCGCACTCCCTTGGCGACCACGATCGACGATGTCGGATCGGTAATGCTCTGTTCCACGTGAAACATTCCGCGCCAGTCAGCCTTGGCCTCGGCCAGCTCTTCGGCGGCGGAACGCCCCTTCGGCAACAGCCATATCGTATCGCCATCGCCATGCCGATGGCCGATCGCAAATAACGCCGCCAATCGTGCGACCGCCCGGGCACTGATGACTGCCGCCGGCCGATCGCTGGCCAGCCGCTCGATCTTCGCCTGATGGACCACGACGTTGGTCAGACCCAGATCGGACGCCATCTCCGCCAGCAACGTCGCCCGCCGCCCGCGCGGCTCGACCAGTACGACCCGACGATCTGTCAGGATCGCCGCGACGATACCCGGAAAGCCCGCGCCTGACCCGATGTCGATCCAGTCACCATCCCCCGCCTCCGCCGCCAGCGGCACCAGCTGCGCCGAGTCGAGCAGATGCCGTTCCCAGATCGACTCGATCGTCGATGCCGCGATCAGATTCTGGTTCACGGTTTCCGCCACGATCCGGTCGGCGAACCGCACCAGCGTCGCCGTCCGCGCCTCGCCATAGCGGGTCGCGATCCAGTCGCGTGCTTCCTCCTCGGTCATGCCGCCAGCTTGCCCCCGCGATGGTGCAGCAGGATCGCGACCAATGCCGCCGGGGTTACCCCCTGTATCCGTCCCGCCGCCGCCAGCGTCTCCGGCGCCGCCAGCGTCAGCCGTTCGACCATCTCGTTCGAAAGGCCCGGCACCGCACCATAGGTAAAGTCGCGCGGCAGTTCCACATGATCGACCTTCGCCGCCGTCAGTTCGGCCGCCTGCCGTTCGAGATACGGCGCATAGCGTGCATCTTCGATCAGTTCGCCCAGCACTGCCGGATCGCCTTCGATTCCGAGATGCTCGGGCGTGACTCCCGGCACCAGCAACCATTCGCTGCCGCTGCGCATATCGCTACCGCCAACCGGCGCACCCTTGGCGGCAAGGGCATTCGCGACATGCCGCCGCTCCATCGCCGCCATCAGTGCCGCACGCTGCTCTTGGCACCTGGCCTCGAACACCTGCCGCGCATCCGACACCAACCCTGCCGCTATCCCAATCGCATGCAGCCGGGTCGCGGCGTTATCCGACCGTAACCGCAACCGATATTCGGCGCGTGCGGTCATCATCCGATACGGTTCCGACACCCCCTGCAGGACGAGATCGTCGATCATCACGCCGATATAGCTCGACTCCCGCGATAGGATCAGCGGATCGAGCCCCAGCGCCGCACCGGCCGCATTGGCGCCGGCGACCAGACCCTGCCCGCCCGCTTCTTCATAGCCGGTCGTGCCGTTGATCTGCCCGGCAAAGTACAATCCGCCGAGCGTGCGCAAACCGAGCGTCGCATCGAGCGCGCGTGGATCGATATAATCATACTCGACCGCATAGCCTGGCGTGACGATCTCGACCCGTTCCAACCCGGCGACGCTACGCAGCATCGCGAGTTGCACATCGCTCGGCAGCGAGGTCGATACGCCGTTTGGATAGACCAGACGCGTATCCAGCCCTTCGGGTTCGAGGAAAATCTGGTGTCCGTCGCGGTCGCCGAAGCGGTGGACCTTGTCCTCGATCGACGGGCAATAGCGCGGTCCCCGCCCTTCGATCGACCCGCTGAACAACGGCGATCGATCGAGGCCCGCGCGGATGATATCGTGCGTCCGGTCGTTCGTCCGCGCGATCGCACAGGCGAGTTGCGGCAACCGCTGTGCCGGGTCGGAGAGCGGCGACATCGTCCAGACGCCGGCGTCAGACGGCTGTTCGGGCAGCGCCGCCCAGTCGATCGTCCGCCCGTCCAATCGTGGTGGCGTCCCCGTCTTCAACCGCGCGATCGGCAATGACAGGTCGCGCAACTGCTGTCCCAACCGCGTCGCCGCACGCTCACCGACTCGCCCGCCGACCTCCCGTTCCTCGCCGCGGAACATCGTACCGCCCAGGAAGGTACCGGTTGCCAGTACGACCGACCGCGCTGCGATCCGCGTACCATCGGCCAGTTCGACCCCGGCGACGCGTTCGCCGTCGGTCAGCAACGCGACGGTATCCCCGGCCACGACCATCAACTTCGGATGTACGAGCAGCGCCTTTACCGCCGCGGCATAGCGCACGCGATCGGCCTGCACCCGCGGCCCCTGCACCGCCGATCCTTTCGACCGGTTGAGCATCCGGTGATGGATCGCCGCTGCATCCGCCGCGCGCGCCATCAGTCCGTCGAGCGCATCGATCTCGCGCACGATATGCCCCTTGCCCAATCCGCCGATCGCCGGGTTGCACGACATCGCCCCGATCCGCGTCGGATCGAAGTCGATCAACAACGTCGTCGCGCCACGCCGGGCTGCGGCGTTCGCCGCTTCGGTGCCGGCATGCCCGCCGCCGACGATCACTACATCAAAGGTCATGCTGCTCGTGGTTCCACGTGGAACATTATTTGCCGATACAGAAGCGACCGAACAGATCGTCGAGGACCGCCTCGGTCGCGCGCATCCCGGTCAGTGCCGCGAATGCCTGCACCGCATAGCGCAATTCCTCCGCCAGCAACAGCGGATCGTCCTGCGCCGCAGCACGATTCAACGCACCTGCGGCAGCATCGGCATGATGCGCCTGCCGTCGGTTAAGCGCCAACTCATCGACCTTGGGCAACAGCGCCGCCGCATGCGTACCCAGTGCCGCCCATAGCCGGTCGAGGCCCTGACCCGTCACGGCCGACACCGCCAAACGATCGTCCGCGACACCTTCGCGCACATCCGCCCGCGCATGCAACGCGATCGCGCGCGTGCCCAGCGGCGGGGCGTCGTCGCCCAGCCACACCACGATATCTGCCGCCGCAATCGATCCCGCCGCACGATCGATCCCGATACGCTCGACCGGATCATCGCTATCGTCGCGCAACCCGGCGGTATCGAGGAACAGCCACGCCACCCCCTCGCGCGTCACCGGAATTTCGATCACATCGCGCGTCGTCCCGGCCAGCGGCGACACGATCGCCGCCTCCCGCCCGACCAGCGCGTTGAGTAACGTCGACTTGCCGGCATTGGGCGGCCCGGCCAGCACGACGCGGATGCCGTCGCGTAACCGCTCGACCGGCGGCACGGCCAGTACCGCCGCGATCTCGACCGCCAGTGCACCGGCGTCGCGTCGCACCCCGGCCAGCACCGCATCGCTGCCATCGACATCATCCTCGTCGGCATGGTCGAGCACCGCCTCGACCATCGCCGACAGCCGCGTGGACGTCGCCGCCCATTGCGCCACCGCACGCCGCAACCGCCCGTCGCTGTTCGCCAGCGCCATCTGCCGCTGCGCCTCGGTTTCGGCCGACAACAGGTCGCCCAGCCCCTCGGCTTCAGTCAGGTCGATCCGGCCATGCGCCAGCGCCCGCCGTGTGAATTCGCCCGGTTCGGCCGCGCGCAGTCCCAACCCTGCCAGCGCCTGCTCGACCCCAGCCACCACCGCGCGTCCACCATGCAGGTGCAGCTCGACCAGATCCTCGCCGGTTGCGGTCGTTGGCCCCGGAAACACCAGCACCAGCGCCCGGTCGAGCAACCGGTTATCCACAGCGTCCCGCAGCGCACGCACGCCGGCGCGGCGCTGCGACGGCAGCGTACCCGCCAACCGCGTCGCCGCGGCCATCGCTCCGCTCCCCGATATCCGCAACACCGCGATCGCCGCGGGCGGACGCCCGCTCGACACCGCGTAGATGGTGTCAGCCGCCACGACCCGCCGTCTCGAACATCTTGCGCCAGAAGGTCATGCCCGCCTCGCCCATCGGCGCCCAGCTCTTCATCAACTGGTCGAGCAGTTCGGGGCTGGCGCCCTTCTCCATCGTCTCGGTCAGCATCGCGACATAGCGTTCATGGACCGGCGTGAAGTCGGGCAGGCCCATCGCGCGGCGCGCTTCCTCCGGGGTGCAATCGACTTCGACGTTGATCTTCATGGGGAGCCTTCCCGTACGTGTGATGCAGGGATGATAGGGGGAAAAGCTGTGGATGGCGATAAGGGAGGCTTGCGCCATCCGTACTTCGTCACCCCGGCGCAGGCTGGGGTCTCCCTCCGCAGGCGCGCGCTGGCGTAGATACGAAAACGCCCGCCTTCTCCCTGTGGAAAAGACGGGCGGTTCGTTTGGGGCGGACGCGGGCGAAGCCCGCGTCGTCGGTTGGGCTTGTAGCCCGCCGGCCGGTCGCGTTTGTGATCCGCGCCAGCATGGCGCGGTCCAAACGCTATTGGTTCATACTGTCGAAGAAATCCTCGTTGGTCTTCGAATTCTTCATCTTGTCGAGCAGGAACTCCATCGCGTCGATCGTCCCCATCTGCATCAGGATGCGGCGCAGCACCCACATCTTGCTGAGCTTGGTTTTGTCGACCAGCAGCTCTTCCTTGCGGGTACCCGACTTGCCGACGTCGAGCGCCGGGAAGATGCGCTTGTCCGCCACCTTGCGGTCGAGGACGATTTCCGAGTTGCCGGTGCCCTTGAACTCTTCGAAGATGACTTCGTCCATGCGGCTGCCGGTATCGATCAGCGCGGTGGCGATGATCGACAGCGAACCGCCTTCCTCGATGTTGCGCGCCGCACCGAAGAAGCGCTTGGGCCGCTGCAGCGCATTGGCGTCGACACCGCCGGTCAGCACCTTGCCCGACGACGGCACGACCGTGTTGTAGGCGCGGCCGAGGCGGGTGATGCTGTCGAGCAGGATGACCACGTCCTTCTTGTGCTCGACCAGCCGCTTGGCCTTCTCGATCACCATTTCCGCGACCTGGACGTGGCGTTGCGCCGGTTCGTCGAAGGTCGAGGAGACGACCTCGCCCTTCACGCTGCGCTGCATGTCGGTTACTTCTTCCGGGCGTTCGTCGATCAGCAGGACGATCAGGAACACTTCGGGATGGTTGTCGGTGATCGCCTTCGCCATGTTCTGCAGCATGACGGTCTTGCCGACGCGCGGCGGCGCGACGATCAGCGTACGCTGGCCCTTGCCCTGCGGGGACACGATGTCGATCACCCGCGCCGACTTGTCCTTGACCGTCGGGTCGAGCTGATCGAGCGTCAGCTTGCTCTCGGGATAGAGCGGCGTCAGGTTGTCGAAATTGACCCGGTGGCGGACCGCGTCGGGATCGTCGAAATTGACCGACACCAGCTTGCTGAGCGCGAAATACCGCTCGCCGTCCTTGGGCGCGCGAACTTCGCCCTCGACCGTATCACCGGTGCGCAGGCCATGCTTGCGGACCTGGTTCGGCGAGACATAGATATCGTCCGGCCCGGCGAGATAATTAGCTTCGGGGCTGCGCAGGAAGCCGAAGCCGTCCTGCAGCACTTCGATCGTGCCGACACCCATGATCTGCTCGCCATTCTCGGCACGCGCCTTGAGAATCGCGAACATCAGGTCCTGCTTGCGCATCGTCGATGCGCCTTCGACGCCCAGCTCCTCGGCCATCGAGACCAGTTCGGCGGGGGCGTGTTTCTTTAAGTCTTTGAGATGCATCGGGGGGTGGTCCAGATCAGCGATGGTTAGGCAGGGTCGGCAAACAAGGCGGACACAAGCGGCTGGGACGGGCGCACCGAGGACCGGGCACCGCTGTATTCGACCTAGGTTGCAGGGGCGATCAAGTCAAGCAGCGCGAGGGGCACCGCACGCGTTCGCCCCGCATCACGCGGAATCGAGTCCATGATAGCCTGGCTACTTCCCGTCCTTTTGCTGCAACGCCTTTCCCCAGCGCTGCATGGACCCGCCGACGTCCTGCAGCTTCGTGCCGCAGCGCTTTGCCGCAGCACTGATGGTCGCGTCCGCGTCCTTCGCGTCGAGCAAACGACGCAGTTCCACCGCATAGTCGATCCCGGGCACCACGCGATCGACCCGCCCCATGTAATACATCATTCCACCGACCAGGCCGGGCTGCTGGTCCGCAGGCGCGCTGGCGGCGGCTGTGGATATCACTGCGATGCACCACAGATCCTCCTCGACCCCTGCCGGCAGCGGCGTCGCCGCCGCCTGTATCAGCGCCAACGCCATCCACATCGCTCATCTCCCCCTGTTCAAAACGGCTTGACCACCGCCAATACCACCGCCGCGACCGCCGCCAGCGCCGGCAGTTCGTTCGCCAACCGCAACTGCCGCGCCGTCAATGTCGGCCGCCCCGCCGCCAGCTTCCGGGCGTACCCGACCGCCCAGCCATGATAGCCGCTGAGCAGCACGACGACGAGCAGCTTCGCATGCAGCCACCCCAGCCCGGCCCCGCCGTCGAACAGCCCGACATTGGCCGCCAGCGCCAGCCCCAGCACCCACACGATCACCATCGCCGGGGTCAGGATCATCCGCCTGAGCAACGCCTCGCGCCGGATCCAGCGTGGCGGCTCGGCCGGGTCGTTCAGCCCTTCCTGATGATGCACCAGATAGCGCGGCAGCATGAACAGCCCCGCCATCCAGAAGATGACGAACACGATATGCGCCGCCTTTATCCACAGATAGGCGCCGCCCAGAAAGCCGCTCACGACCCGCGCACCCGCGCCACCAGTTGCTCGACATGCGCGATCGGCGTGTCCTGCTGGATACCGTGCCCCAGATTGAACACATGCGGCCGATCGGCAAAGGCGGCGATCACCCGGTCGACCCCGGCGTCGAGCGCCGCGCCCCCGGTGATCAGCAGCAACGGGTCGAGATTGCCCTGCACCGGCAGTCCTGTGGGTAACTGCGCATTCGCCCATACCGGATCAACCGTCTCGTCCAACCCGATCGCATCGACGGTCGTCTCGCGCGCATAGGCGGCCAGCTTGCCGCCCGCACCCTTCGGAAAACCGATGATCGGCACGTCGCAGCGTGCGCGCAGTCCCTCGACGATCGCCACCGTCGGCGCAATGACCCAGCGTTCGAACTCGGCGGGCGCGAGGCTGCCCGACCAGCTGTCGAACAACTGCACCGCCTCCACCCCCGCCGCGACCTGTGCCGCCAGATAGTCGATCGTCATCATGACGATCCGGTCGATCAGTTCCTGCACCGCTTCAGGGTCGCCATAGGCCATCCTGCGCGCTTCGGCCTGCTCCCGGCTACCCTTGCCCGCGATCATGTAGGTGGCGACCGTCCACGGCGATCCTGCGAAGCCCAGGAAGGTGGTGGCGGCCGGTACCGCGGCGGCAACCCCGCGCACCGTCGCATAGACCGGGTCGAGGATCGCCGGGTTCGGTTCCAGCGCATCGATCGCCGCACGCGTACGCAGTTCGGGCGCAAGCCGCGGTCCCTCCCCCGCCTCGAACCACAATTTCTGGCCCAGCGCGTTCGGCACCATCAGGATGTCGCTGAACAGGATCGCCCCGTCGAACGCGAACCGGCGCAGCGGTTGCAGCGTCACTTCGGTCGCGGCTTCGGGGTCGTTGACGAGATCGAGGAACCCGCCCTTTTCCGCCCGGAGCGCGCGATACTCGGGAAGATAGCGCCCCGCCTGTCGCATGAGCCAGAGCGGCGGGGTCGGCAGCTTCTCGCCGGCGAGCACCCGGAGAAGCGGTTTGGGATCAGGAGAACCGGTCAGCGTCGTCGCTCCTTCTACTATTAAAGTAGAATCTAAATAGATGGTTGGAAGAGGTTGGGCGGTGGATATCGGGGCTTATGGTGGATTGCCCGAAATGCCAACAGATTGACGCCGCGAACCCCACGCAAACCCGCCGATTCACGCTGTGTCATCCACACTATCCACAGCCTGTGGGTTGAATCGCTGCCTGTGCCGGGATTGTGGATAAGCTGGGCATGAAAACCGGCTTCCCCACAGCTTGGCGGCGGGTCCGAGTTACGCTAGCCCCTGCCCCCGAGTTATCCACAGCCTTGTGCAGAAAGGCGCCCATGCGGCTGCACCTCCACCTCTTGTCCGACTCCACCGGCGAAACGCTGGAGAATATCGCAAAGGCGGCGCTGGCGCAGTTCGACGATGTCGACACGATGCGCCATTTCTGGCCGATGGTCCGCTCCGAAACCCATCTCGAACGCATCCTGGCCGAGATCACGGTCAATCCCGGGCTGGTGCTCTATACGCTGGTCAACCCGGCGATCCGGCGGATGCTGGAGGCGCGCTGCGCCGCATTAGGCCTGCCGATCGTCGCGCCGATGGACGCGGTCAGCAACGCGCTGTCCAACCTGCTGGGGCAGGAGGCGAAGGCACGACCGGGTCGGCAGCACAGCCTCGACGCCGCCTATTTTGCCCGCGTCGATGCGATCCAATGGACCATCGGCCATGACGACGGCATCGCGTCGGAGGATTGGGAAGAGGCCGATATCGTACTGGCCGGCGTCTCGCGCTCGTCGAAGACGCCGACATCGATCTACCTCGCCAATCGTGGGTACAAGACGGCGAACATCCCGATCGTCGTCGAAAGCCCGCCGCCGCCGATCCTGTTCACGCTGAAGAACCCGCTGGTCGTCGGGCTGACCACCAGCGCCGACCGGCTGATCGCGATCCGCCGCAATCGGCTGCTGTCGCTCAACCAGATGCCCGACACCGACTATGTCGAACAGGATGCGGTGGTGAAGGAACTGTCCTATGCCCGGCGGATGTTCGCCGACAATGGCTGGCCGGTAATCGACGTCACCCGCCGCTCGATCGAGGAAACGGCGGCGGCGATCATCACCCTGTGCAACGATCGCAAGCTGGAGCAGCGCGCATGAGCTTCGTCCTCGCCTCGCTGAGCGCCACCCGCCGCGCGATGCTCGACGCCGCCGGTATTCCGCACGATGCGATGGCGAGCGGGCTGGACGAGGAAGCGGCCAAGGCGGCGCTGGCCGCCGAAGCGCTCAAGCCCCGCGATCTTGCCGATGCGCTGGCCGAGATGAAGGCGATGCGCGCCGCGACCCGCGTGCCCGGCACGCTGGTGCTGGGCGGGGACTCGGTCGTCGCGCTCGCCGACGGCACCGTGCTCGACAAGCCGGTCGATCGCGCCGATGCCGCCGCGCATCTGCGCGCACTGTCGGGCGGACGCCACGACCTGTTCAGCGCGGCGGTGTTCGTCGAGGGTGGCCAGCCGGTATGGCGCCATATCGGCCACGCGAAGCTGACCGTCCGTCCCTTGTCCGAGGGGTTCATCGAAACCTATCTCGACGCCGAATGGCCCGCCATTGCCGGCTGCGTCGGCTGTTTCCGGATCGAGGGGCCGGGCGTGCAGCTGTTCGACCGGATCGACGGCGATCACTGGACGATCCTCGGCATGCCGCTGCTCGAAATCGCGCGCTATCTGCGCCAACGGGGAAAACTGCCCGCATGAAGCCTTATGCAGAAGTGATCGGCGATCCGATCGCCCATAGCAAGTCACCGGTTATCCACAGCTTCTGGCTCGACCAGCTCGGCCTTGATGCCGAGTACCGAACGTTCCACGTGAAACCTGACGACCTCGCCGCCTATTTTGCCGAGCGTCGCAGCGATCCGCACTGGCGCGGGTGCAACGTCACCGTCCCGCACAAGCTGGCGGCGCTCGACCATGTCGCCGATCCGGGCGACGTTCGCGGCTCGATCGGCGCGATCAACACCGTGTTCCGCGGACCCGAAGGCGACTGGATCGGTACCAACACCGATGCGGCGGGATTCCATGCGCCGATCGCCGGGCTTGACCTCACGCGGCAACCGGTGGCGGTGATCGGTGCCGGCGGCGCAGCACGCGCGATCCTGTTCGCGCTGTCGAAGCTCGGCGTCGGGCGCGTCACCGTGCTTAACCGCAACCCGCTCAAGGCCGCCGCGCTGCTGTCGACCTTCGGACTGAAGGGCGACGCGCTCCCCCTCACCGCCCCGCTGCCGGCGGCCAAACTGCTGGTCAACGCCAGCACGCTCGGCATGACCGGACAGCCGCCACTGGCGATCGATCTGACGCCATTGCCCGACGATGCCGTCGTCTACGACGCGGTATACGCCCCGATCGAGACGCCACTGCTGGTCCAGGCGCATGATCGCGGGCTCGACACCGTCGACGGCCTCGAAATGCTGGTCGGGCAGGCGGCGCTGGCGTTCGAACTGTTCTTTGGGCAAGCCCCGCCGCGCGACCGCGACGAGGAATTGCGCGCGCGATTGCTGGCGTGAACCTGTCCCGACCCAAGCCGTACCCCCGCGCAGGCGGGGGTCCAGAGCGTCAAACGCAAACGTCGCTTGGCTTGGCTCTGGATCCCCGCCTTCGCGGGGATACGGGGGTGGACGCATATCGATGACCCACATCCTCGGCCTCACCGGATCGATCGGCATGGGCAAGTCGACCGTCGCCCATATGTTCCGCGACCTTGGCGTCCCCGTCTTCGATGCCGACGCGACCGTCCACATGCTGCAAGGCCCCGGCGGCGCCCTCCTACCCGCGATCGAAGCTGCCTTCCCCGGCACCACCAGCCCGAACGGCCTCGACCGCCCCGCCCTGCGCACCCGCATCTTCGACGACACAGCCGCCCGCCGGAGACTGGAAGCGATCGTCCACCCCGCGGTCGCCGCCGAACGTCAGCGCTTCCTCGACACCCACGCCGCCGCCCCGCTGATCGTCCTCGACGTACCGCTGCTGTTCGAAACCGGCGGCGACTCTCGCTGCGACTCCGTCGCCGTCGTCTCTGCCGCGCCCGAGGTACAGCGTGCCCGCGTCCTCGCCCGTCCCGGCATGACCGAGTCGGCCTTCGCCGCGATTCTTGCCACGCAAATGCCCGACGCCGAAAAACGCGCCCGCGCCCAACATCTTATCCACACCGACACGACACTCGCCGCAACCCGCGCGCAAGTCGCCGCGCTGGTCGCTTGCATGGTCCCTCCCGAAGGCGGATAAGGTGGGAATGCGTGAAATCGTGTTCGATACCGAAACCACCGGCTTCAAATTTTCGGAAGGCGACCGACTGGTCGAAATCGGATGCGTCGAACTGGTCAACCGGGTCGAAACCGGCGCCACCTTCCACGCCTATTTCAATCCCGGCCGCGCGATGCCGAAGGAAGCGGAGGCGGTGCATGGCCTGTCCGACGCGTTCCTGTCCGACAAGCCGGCCTTCCACACCGCGATCGACGACCTGCTCGCCTTTATCGGCGACAGCCCGCTGATCGCGCACAATGCCAGTTTCGACTTCGGCTTCCTGAACGGCGAACTGGGCGCGTGCGGGCGCGATGCGATCTGCCTGTCGCGGATGGTCGACACCCTCGCCATCGCGCGCAGCCGCCATCCCGGTGCCAAGCACACGCTCGACGCGCTGTGCGTCCGCTTCGGCATCGACCGCAGCCGCCGTGTGCTGCACGGCGCGCTGCTCGACGCGCAGCTGCTGGCGCAGGTCTATGTCGAACTGATGGGCGGTCGTCAGATCGGCTTCGGTCTCGACGCCACGCCGACGCTGGTGGCGGAGGTGATCGATGCCGTCGCTCCCTCCCGCGCGCGTCCGCCCCGCCAGTTTTCGGCCAGCGCGGCCGAACTCGCCGTCCACGCCGCCTTCGTCGGCACGTTGAAGGACCCGTTATGGGGCCCGTCGCCGACCTGAGGCGTTGACACCACCCGCTTTGAGCGGCTCACACGATTATCACAACGACGGAGGATTACATGGACATCCGGGTTTCGGGGCACCAGGTCGATACTGGGGACGCACTGAAGGTGATGGTCCAGGAGCGACTCCAGGGCATTGCGGACAAATATTTCCAGCGCGCGATTTCTTCGACGGTCACGTTCGGCAAGGGGCCGCACGACAACGGGTTCATCTGCGACATCGTCTGTCACGTCACGCAGGGCCTCGTGCTGAAAGGGCATAACACCGGACAGGAGGCACAGGGCGCGTTCGTCGGTGCCGCCGACAAGATCGAAAAGCAGCTGCGTCGCTACACCCGCCGCCTGAAGGACCGCAACGCTGCGCAGGCCGCGGCGATCAACGAAGCCGGCGGCTACGACAATGGCTATGACAATGCCGGCTACACCGTGTTCAACGGTGGCGAGCAGGAGGAAGAGGACGTTGCCGACGCCCCGCTGATCATCGCCGAAACGCGGGTCGACGTGCCCGATGCCAGCGTGTCCGACGCGGTGATGATGCTCGATCTGCGCAACACCAACGCCCTGCTGTTCAAGAACAGCGGCACCGGATTGTTCAACATGGTCTATCGCCGCCACGACGGCACGATCGGCTGGGTCGAGCCCAATCGCGCGGCATAAGTGTACGATTTCCATGATCTCGTGACGCCGGAAACGGTGCTGGCGGACATTGCCGCCGGCACCCGCAAGGCGTTGTTCGCGCATATCGCCGGCGTCGCCGAACGACGTTGCGGGATCGCGGCGAAGCTCGTCGCCGACCGTCTGTCCGACCGGGAAAAACTCGGGACGACGGCGTTCGGCGGCGGCATCGCCATCCCCCATGCGCGGATCGACAGCCCGGACGGCGTCTGCGGCATCTTCGTCCGGCTCGATCGGCCGATCGATTTCGGCGCGGTCGACGAACTGCCGGTGGACCTGATCTTTGCGCTGTTCTCCCCGGCCGATGCCGGCAGCGACCATCTGAAGGCGCTGGCGAGGGTATCACGTGCGCTGCGCGATGCGGCGTTCCGTGCGAAGCTGCGCGGGGCCGGATCGTCCGATGCACTCTACGCGCTGTTGTCGGGCGTCGAGGCGCGTGACGCCGCCTGACACGCCCGCCGGAGAGGCGGCGCATTTCCGGGCGCTGGAGGCGCTCTACGCTGCCGCGCCGATCAACCGCCTGTTCGATTCGCGGCTGGAGATCGTTACCGCCGGCGTCGCGCGCATCCACTTCGCGATCGACGAACGCCATTTCCATGCTGCCGGGGCGGCGCATGGCACCACCTATTTCAAGATGCTCGACGACGCGGCCTTCTACGCCGCCAACAGCCTCGTTACCGATCGTTTCCTGCTGACCACGGCATTCAACTTGTTGCTGCAACGTCCGCTGGGCCCGGGTCGGGTGATCGCTGAGGGCCGCTGGGTTTCCGGCAAGCGCCGCGTGTTTATCGCCGACGCGCATCTGATCGATGCCGAGGGGGAGGAAGCCGCGCGCGGTACCGGCACCTTCATGAAGAGCCGCATCCCGCTTGCCACCCTGCCCGGCTATGCCGGCCGGTGAGCGACTGGCCGACCGCGCTGCGTGTCAACGCCTTCGTCCGCGCCGTCGAGAATGCCGGCGGCAGCGCGACGGTACTCGCGCGCGGCGACCGCGACTCGGGTGTAATCCTGCTGCTCGCGATCGATCGCGACGGCACTGCCCGGCTGCTGGAGCGTGAGCGCGATCTCGACGGGCGCACCCGTATCGTCCGGCGCAAACCCGATCTGGTAGGGGAAGCGGCACTGACCCCCTATTGGCAGGATCGGCGGCAGCGCGACCCCGATCTGTGGGTGGTGGAGGCGATCGTCGCAGCAGCCGAACCGCTCGCCGCTGAAACGCTGTGGGCCGATTGACCGTCCGACTCACCCGACCCTAAGCGCTCGTTATCGGATACACGCGCTGGATCGACTTGGGGTTTCGGGTCGATGGCGCAGTCGGGGGGCAGGCGCCAGGGGTTCCGTTTCGACGGAACGGGTTGGGCGCGTCGGTTCACCGCATAGTAGTGACGACGATGACGCTGCGCTTCCCCATGGCGATCCTCGCCGCCATGACGTTTGTTGCCGGTCTGGCCGCCCCTGCTTCGGCAGAAGAAGCCGCCATCCCGACACGGGTCACCAACCTGTCGGTCCCGGCAAAGGTTCCCGTCCAGTTCGCCGCTCCCGCCGAAATCGTTCAGGCGGTGCCGACCCCCGCCGCAGCGACGCCCGATGCGATCCCCGCTGCGACCGATGATACCGATCACGCTACCCTCGCCGCCGCCGTCGCCGCGCAGAGCGCCGTGATCGATGACGAGGAACTCAACTGCATCGCGATCGGCGTCTATTACGAATCGAAGGGTGAGCCGCTCGCGGGCCAGCTCGCCGTGGCCGACGTCATCCTCAACCGCGCCAATTCGGGTCGTTTCCCGGCCTCTGCCTGCGGTGTCCTGACCCAGCGCAGCCAGTTCTCGTTCGTGAAGGGCGGTCGCCTGCCCGACGTCGACACCAGCCGCCCGGCATGGAAGACCGCGGTCGCCATCGCCCGTATCGCTCGCGACGAGCTGTGGAAAAGTCCGGCAAAGGGCGCGCTGTTCTTCCACGCCCGCCGCGTCAGCCCGAACTGGGGCAAGACCCGTGTCGCCTCGCTCGGCAACCACATCTTCTACCGCTAAATCCCTTTCCCCGTTCGCATAATGTTCCTATAAGGCGGCAATGGCCAGCCTTGCCCCGGGCGCACTACCGCCCGCTCCCGACACCCATCCGCTGATCGCTGCCGAAGTCGCGCGGGGCGTTACCCGCATGCTGCTGGCGCACGACCTGACCGCCATGGCCGAAGTCCCGCTCGACGGCGGGCGCCGCGCCGACCTGATGGCGCTCGATGCGCGCGGGCAGATCGTGATCGTCGAGATCAAGGTGTCGCGCGCCGACCTGCTCGGCGACGGCAAATGGACGGATTATCTCGGGCACTGCGACCGCTATTTCTGGGCGGTGCCGGCCGGGTTCGACGTATCGCCGCTGTCGGGTGAGGCGTTCCTTCCCGATCGCACCGGCATCATCGTCGCCGACCGCTACGAAGCGACGATCCTGCGCGAGGCATCGACCACCCCCCTGCCCGCCCATGTCCGCAAACGCTGCACCCTCGCCTTCGCCCGCCGCGCGGCACGGCGGCTGATCGGCGCGGTCGATCCCGAAGCGATCCAGGGCTTTTAGTAAATCCCTCTCCCATCGGAGAGGGAGGGAGGCGCGCAGCGCCGGAAGGGTGAGGGCGATCACCGCCGATCGGTTTCGACCGTGGCCGCTTTCCTACAACGCGGACCCGTGACAGGCTCGCCGAACGCTCTTTGCCATTGCCGCTGCCGACACGCCCCGCATCACCTGCAACAAACTGCGTACGAGTGTGAACTTAGTGAACTTTGGACGGGCGCCGGAAATTCTTTCGATAGTTTTCAATAACTTGAAATCCTACGGTCAAAACCGCCGCCACAGCGCTCCCGCCGCCCAGCCGAACCCGATCGACAGCGCTACCGCCGCCAGCCCGTACCACAAAGACGCCTGGTTCGCGGCGATCGCCACGAACCGCTCGAACCCTGACTTGCGGATATCGATCTCCCGCACCGCCGCCGCCAGCACCCGCCCGTCGCGGATCAGGAAGGTTTCGGCGGTGAACTTGCCCACGGGCACCCGTGCCGGGATCGTAATCGCCGCGCGGTACAGCACGTCGTCGGTGATCTCGACCGCGCCCGGCGTCTCGCGGTACAGCCCGGCGCGTTCGCGCAAGCCGACGAACCCTTGCGCGAACCGCGCCTGGTCCTCCGCCGATGTGCCCGCCGCCGGCGACAGCTGCAAACTGTCGAGCCCCAGTTCGTAGATCGCCCGCGTCCGCTCGTCGACGATCCGGTCGATCGGCCGCGCCGATGCGATGGCATAGAAGGACGGGGCGGAGCGGTAGGAGATGCGGTCGGCATTTACCCAGATTCCGGCAACCTTTTCCTTCTCGCGCACGACGATCGATTCGGGCGGCCCCTTCACCACCACCACGATCTCCGCCGGCCGGTCGCCCTGCGGCACGCGCCCGCCGGGATAGAGGATCGCACCGAACAGCAGCAGCTCGGCCCCGGTGAACGAATAGGCGATCTGCACGTCGCGGGTCGACACGTCGGGCACCAGCACCGGCGCCGCCGCCCCCATCGTCAACGGCGCCAGCACGGCGAGGAGCAGCGCGCGCCTCATGCCGGCTGCACCGTATAGATGTCATCGGGCCGCCATCCGAGCCCCAGCGCCATGCGAAACGCCACCGCCAGCACGATGATCGCCAGCGCGAGGCGGAGATATTCGGGCTTGGCCTTCTGGGCGAAGCGCGCGCCGATCTGCGCCCCCGTGACCGATCCGATCAGCAACAGCACCGCCAGCACGATATCGACCGCCTTGGTCGTCAGCGCATGGACCATCGTCGCCGCGGCGGTCACGAACAGGATCTGGAACAGCGAGGTGCCGACCACCACCCGCGTCCCCATGCCGAGCAGATACAGCATGGCCGGCACGAGGATGAACCCGCCGCCGACCCCCAGCAACACCGTCAGGATACCTGTCGCAAACCCGAGCAGCAGCGGCGCCAATGGCGAGATATACAGCCCCGACGCATAGAATCGCCACCGCAGGGGCAGCGCCGCGACCAGCGGATGGTGCCGCCGCCGCGCTGCCCTGGGCGGGATCGCCCCGCGCAGCACCCTGACCGCGCCGATCGCTTCCTTCAGCATCAATCCGCCGATCGATCCCAGCATCACGACGTACAGGATGGCGATGACGGTATCGATCTGCCCGCTCGACTGTAGCAGGCGAAAGATGCCCGCCCCGGCGACCGACCCCAGCACCCCGCCGGCGACCAGCACCCATCCCATGCGGAAATCGACCCCGTCGCGCCGCAGATGCGCGAACACGCCCGACACGCTGGCACCGGTCACCTGGCTGGCGGCCGACGCGGCGGCGACGGTCGGCGGAATGCCGTAAAAGATCAGCAGCGGCGTGGTCAGGAACCCGCCGCCCACCCCGAACATGCCCGACAGGAACCCGACGCCGCCCCCCAGCAGCACGATGACCAGCGCATTGACCGACAGGTTGGCGATGGGAAGGTACAGGTCCATGGGGTTCCCGGTTACCGCGTTCGGCCCGGCCGTGCCAGCCGTGCCCTCAAAAGTCGCTGCCGATGGTCAGCGCCGGTCCCGATCCCGGCGCGGCATCGCCCGCGACCCGCTGGCGCCAGTCGACCGACAGGCGCAGCGCGCTGCGGCCCACCGGGATCGCCGCGACCAGCGACGGGCCGATATCCATCCGCATCGCCCCGCGCTGTGCCCCGCCCCAGCTGCCGACGCCCAGCTTCACCGCGCTGCCACCGATCGTCGTCATCGGATGCAGCACCCGTGCCGCCCCATCGGCATAGGGTTCGATCCCGTCGCGCGCCACCGCACCCGCCTGCCCATAGGCTTCGATGCCCAGACTGCCCGGCAGTACCCGGTCGATCCCGGCGATCAGGCCGAGCCCGGTGCCGTCGCGCCCGCGGTCGAGCGCCATGCGGCGTTCCACGACCACCGCGACCGGCGCCGCGACCGGCCGCCATTCGACGCCCACCGCCGCCTCGCGCCCCTGCCCGGCCAGCGGCGTGGCGACCCGGGCCGCCACCGCCGCCCGCCCGCTGTCGTTGACCGGCACCCGCAGCCGCACCCCGGCCTGCCCGCCGCCCAGCTGCACCGGCCCCCCGGTCGCGCTACCGGGTCGCGCCAGCGCCCACAGGCTGACGGTCAACCGGGACGTGATCGGCCGGGGCAGCGCCGGTGGTGGCACGACCGGGCGCGACAACGTCTCCGCGGACGAGAAACCGGCCAGCGCGAGCAAGGCCAATTGTACCCGTGATTCCGCGACCGGCAGTGCCGGCGCAGAGGTTTGCGCAAGGACCGCTCGGGCCGGCGTCCTCGACATCGAAGAGGCTACGCTAAGGGCTGCACGCGGCACGGCCACCGCGACCACCCGCTGCGGCGCCGGTAACTGCGCGCGCGACGCGACGATCGGTACCGGTTGCGCGCCCGGCAGGACCACCTCCACCCAATCACCCTGCGGCACGCCGTCGGGCCACAGCAACGCGACCCGCATGCCGATCCAGCTGACGGTGACGAGCGCCAGGAACCGTAGCGGGCGTCCACGGGCCGGCGTCATGCGCCGTGCAGTTCGGCGAGGTTGGGGAAATGATGCGCGGTCTTGTCCCAGCGTACCGGTCGTCCACGCAGCGTCGCGGCATAGCGTATCACCGCGCGGCGTGCCGCCAGCAGGGCCACCAGATTGCCCACCAATATCCGCGGGATCGATCGCCACGCCTCGTCCCGGCCATAAGCTTGGCGCACCAGCGTCCAGCGCATCGCGACCCGCCACACCAGCAGGCACAGGTTTGCCGCCAGCACCAGTTGCAGCGCCGGATCGATCGCCGCCGCAGCGCTGCCGCTCCACAGATGCGCCAGCAGCGCGAGGCCCCATGCGACCAGCGCGACATAGGCGACCGCCAGCACCGGTATCGCCAGAATCGCGCGCCGGTCGCGCATCCGCATCCAATGGTCGCGCCACCCTGCGCCCGCCTGCCAGCCGATCCGGTCCCATCCGGCCAGCGCGATGCCGGTCATCCACCGCGCCTTTTGCCGGACCGCGGTATCGAGCGTCGCGGGGAAATAGGCGCGCACCGCGACCGGCGATCCGCCTGGTGTCTCCAGCGCACGGACGAACAACCCGCGCCCGCCCAGCGCCCGCACCGTCAGCCCCAGTTCGTAATCCTCGGTCAGGCTGATTTCGTCGAACGGCAGGCCGCCACGACGCTCGGCGATCCGCGCCAGCATCGCGGCGGAGATCGCACAGCCCACCCCCGCCAACGGCAGTTCGGCGCCCAGCGCGCCGCGCACCGGCAGCTGCCGGCCATGCGCCTCGGCGAATTCGTCGATATAATGGCCCGATACCCAGCGCGAACCGGGGTCGGCCAGCGGCAACACGGGCAGCTGCACCGTATCGGCATGCGCCAGCATATGGTCGTACACGCGCAGCTCGCCGGGATGCACGACATCCTCGGCATCGTGCAGCACCATCGCGGTGAACGGGCGTTCTTCGCGCGCACCGTCCGAGAGCACTGCGCGCCACAGGGTATTGAGGCAGTCGGCCTTGGTCGTCGGGCCGGGATGCGGCGTCAGGGCTAGCCGGACGCGATTGTCCGCGATCGCCACGCCGACGATCGCGGCGATCGTCGCACGGTCGTTGGGATAGGCGCCGACATAGAGCCGCCAGTCGGGATGGTCGAACCGCGCCAGCGTCGTCCGCAGCATCGCGCCGATCACCGACGATTCGTCCCACGCCGGGATCAACACCGCCAATCGCCCGGTGCAGCCCTCGACCGGAAAATCGGCGAGCGTCGGTGTGGTTCTTTGCCGCCATCGCCGCCGGATCGCGCGGATCAGATAGGCGATGTCGATCGCCAGATCGTCGATCCCGCCGATCAGGAACCCGACGGCGGCGAACAGCATCGTTTCGCGCGCAATGCCGTCGATCCACGGGATGGACGCAGCCATGCCCCAGCCCCCGATGATGGTCCCCGCCGCGATTTAATCCGCGGCGGTATACGCGGACAAGGGTCTTCGCTCCGCATGCGGCGAATCGTGGCGAATTATTTCTGGATTGTGATTGAACCGGTCGCGATTCGGGACGTTGGCGAAAACGGTCCTAAATCCCCTTTCGGGACTGGTGCCCCGCGCACCGGCCGCGCCGAACGTATCGACGGCGCGGCCGAACCGGGGGCTTACCAATAGAAGTTGCGGATCACGTCGATCACCCGGCCGCGGCGCTGATCGATCAGCAACGCGTCGTTATAATGCCGCACCCAGCGTTGATAGCCGCCGCGCGCTGGGGGCAGGCGATAGCGGCCCGGATTGGCGATCCAGTAACGTTGCGCATAATAGGGGCGGCCGATCGCCAGACCGGGCCGGAACGCCTGATAGCGGAACGGCGCGTTCCAGTTGCCGCGGGCATAGAGGTTGCGGTGCCCCTGACGATAGGCGCGCCAGTCGTTGCGTCCCCATGCCCGGTCGCGCAAATTCTCGCGATAATTGCGCTGCGCGCGGTTCAGGTCGCGGCGTTCCTCGCGAATATCCTGCCGGTCGCGACGCAGTTCGCGTGCCGACTGGGCCATCGCCGGGGCGGCAACGGCGGGAAGGGCGATCGTTGCCGCCAGTGCGGCCAGTAAGATCTTTCGCATACGGATTGCTCCTGTCCTCGTGATGAGAACGGAAATGCCCGAGCCGCGCTGAACGCTCCGCGAATGCGATCGTCAGGATTCTGAAAGGCTTGGCCTGACCCCCTCGTCATGCCAGCGGCGGCGGGAATCCGTAAACACCGACGCTGCGGATCGGGTCACATCCCCAGCGTCGATGGAATTCTGCCTACGCGGAAATGCCCCGCCGGCCGGACCGCCCCAATCCCTACTGGTTCGGCCCCGGTCCACCGGTGCCGGGCGCGCCGACCGTGCCGATATTGCCGAACAGATCGCGGAAGAAGTTCGATTCGCGGCCCAGCGTCGGCGTCTTCTTGTCCCACGGGCTGATGCCGACGACCTGATCGACGCCGGTGCGGTCGATCGCGGTCACGTTGCCGGCCTGGTCGAAGCTGATCTTCAGCGTCGTCTGATCGGCGGCACGCGGGCGATTGAACGCCAGGTTGCGGCTGTCGCGCGACAGATAGAACCATTCGCGGTCGGAAAACTGGCCGACGAAGGTGGGCGTACCCAGCGTCTGCAGCACCGACTGGCGGGTATCGACGCCCGGCTGGACCGCGTTGACCAGATCGGGATCGATGACATAGCCCTGGTGGCTGCGCAGCTTCGTGCAGCCTCCCAGGCCCGCCGCGGCACAGGCGATCATCAGCGCCACTGCGCCACGGGTGGGGAAGCGAACCATAAAATCTCCGTCCAGCGAACGCGCGACCGGGTCGCCCGATTGCATCGCGCGGCCACGCGTTCAATATGACGGACCCGCGTTATCCACAAGCGCGCCCTTTGTCGTTCCTTTGGCCTTCGTCGTTCCCTTGGAGAGTCATGCGTCTACCCCGCCTGTTCCGTCGCGAACCGCCGCCGCGCGTTGCCGCCACCCTGTACGACGCGGTCGTCGCGCACGGGCGGATGCCGCACTGGTATCTGGCGGGCGCCGTGCCCGATACGCTCGACGGGCGGTTCGACATGATTGCCGCCGTCTTGGCGATGGTGATGCTGCGGCTGGAAGGCGAGGGGGCGGGGGCCGCGCCGGCCGCATCGCTCGCCGAATGTTTCGTCGACGACATGGACGGGCAGCTGCGTCAGATCGGCTTTGGCGACATGGTCGTCGGCAAGCATATCGGGCGGATGATGGCGGCGCTGGGCGGGCGGCTGGGCGCGTATCGCGACGGGCTGGCCGACGGGACGTTCGAACCCGCGCTGGTCCGCAACCTCTATCGCGGGACCGCGCCCGATCCTGCTGCACTCGCCCATGTCGCTGCCGAACTGCGCGGCTTGCGCGCCGCGCTCGACGGCGTGACCGTCGACGATCTTCTTGCCGGAAAGCTGCCATGATCTCCGAATTCCACCGCCCCCTCCGCATCGACCAGATCGGGGAGGGGGAGCTTCGCCAGCGCATCGAAGCCGATGCCGACGAACGCCGCCGGTTGATGGGGCGCTTCGGCCTGCTCGAACTGGGTGCGCTGACCGCCGATTATACGCTGCGCCGCGATGCCACCGGGATCATCGCGACCGGGCAGCTGCGGGCCGAGGTCGCGCAACCCTGCGTCGCCAGCGGCGAACCGGTGCCCGAGGTGGTCGACGAAGCCTTTACCCTGCGCTTCCTGCCCGAAGGCAGCGTGGAGAATAGCGAACTGGAGCTCGACGACGACGCGATGGACACGATGTTCTACGCCGGCGCGTCGATCGACCTCGGCGAAGCGGCGGCGGAAACGCTGGCCCTCGCGCTCGACCCCTATCCGCGCAGTCCCCATGCGGAAGAAGCGCTGCGCGCCGCCGGCGTGCTGAAGGAGGAAGAGGCGGGCCCGCTGTCGGCGCTGGGTGGGTTGGCGGACCTGCTGAAGAAATAGGGTTCACGCGAAGGCGCGAAGGTCGCGAAGATAGTGGTTCGCGCAGAGCCGCGGAGGCGCAGAGAGGGTGCATTCGAGGCGCGACTTTCGCTGCGTCAGCAGCCTTCATGCGGAGGCAACAGCGAACGCAACGTCTCCCGAACGCACGCCATTCGCCAGGTTCACAACCCCTCCGCGTCTCCGCGCCTCCGCGCGAACCCCTAATCTTCCTTCTTCGCGCCCTTCGCGCCTTCGCGTGAACCAAATATCCCCCGCGCCAGCAGCGTCGCGACGGTATCGGCCACCTCCTCCGGCGCACGGTCCTCGTCCCACACGCCATAGCGCAGGCCCAAAAACACGTTCATCCCCATGATCGCCCAGGCATGGACCTCCGCCTGCATATCGTCCGGCCCGGTGCTGATGCGTGCGGCGATGCGATCGGCGGTCGTCGAATAGTGCCGCCGGAAACTCGCCGGGTCGACGAACTCCGCCTCGTCGATAATCCGGTAGATTTCCTTGTGGGTCCGCACGAATCGGATGAATTCCAGCAACCCCGCCCGTTCCGCCGCGATCCGCCCTTCCGCGCTGCGAATCGCCGGGGCGACATGATCGCGCACCTGCGCCGACATGTCGGCGACCAGCGCGCGGAACACCGCGTCCTTCGAATCGAAATAGGTGTAGAAACTGCCCAGCGCCACGCCGGCGCGCCGCGTGATCCCGCTGATCGACCCGTCGTGAAACCCCTTCTCACCGAACTCGGCCGCGGCGGCGTCGAGGATCGCGCGCTGCGTACGGCGGCCGCGCTCGGTCCGCGGCGCCTTGTCGAGCCCGGCTCCATCGGTGCCCATCAAATTCCCTCCCACCTCCCGGGAAAAGTTGAAACCCGGTTCAGCTTTCAGTATAGCGAAGCGCAACGGCGTACAACCCGGCCAACGGGTGGCGTCCATGAAGGGGAGAGGTCGATGCGTCGCACGTTTGGAATCCGCGCCGGTTTGCTGATGGGGGCGGCGTTCGCCGTATCGCCCGCGCTCGCGCAAACCACCGAAACGCCCCTGGCGGGGCCGGCCGAATCGGCATCGGTAGTCGAGGATCAGGGTGATGGCGACATCGTCGTTACCGCCAGGCGTCGTGCCGAAAGCGTGATCGACGTGCCGATCGCGATGTCGGTGGTGACCGGCGATCAGCTGACCCGCACCGGCGCGGTCGATATCACCGCGTTGCAGGACAAGACGCCGAACCTGACGCTGCAGATCGCGCGCGGGTCGAACTCGACGCTGATCGCGTTCAGCCGCGGCGTCGGGCAGCAAGACCCGCTCTGGGGCTTCGAACCCGGTGTCGGCCTCTATCTCGACGACGTCTATGTCGCCCGGCCGCAGGGCGCGGTGCTCGATATCTTCGACGTGGAACGGGTCGAGGTGCTGCGCGGGCCGCAGGGAACGCTGTACGGCCGCAACACCATCGGCGGCGCGATCAAGTACGTCACCAAGCGGCTGGGCCACGACTATGCCGCCACCGCCCGCGCGTCCTACGGATCGTACAACCAGTTCGATCTGGTGGGTCAAGTCACCGTGCCGATCGGCGACACCTTCGCGATCGGCGGGGCGATCGCCCGCTACAAGCGCGACGGATACGGCACCAACCTGACCACCGGCGCCGACCAGTATGACAAGGACGTGCTGGCCGCGCGCGTTTCGGCCGAATGGACCCCGACCGATGCGATCTTCGTCCGGCTGGCGGGCGACCGCACGCTCGACCGGTCGAACCCGCGCCACGGCACCCGGCTGGTCGGCAACGGCACCGATGCGCGCTATGCGCCGACCCCCAGCGTCTACGACACCCGCGCCGGCATCGGCGATCGCAACCGGGTGGTGGCGCAGGGCCTGTCGCTGACCGGCGAGTTCCAGCTCTCCGACCTGCTGACCTTCAAATCGATCAGCGCCTACCGCGAAGGCGCGACCAACACGGTCATCGATTTCGACAACACCGTCCTGCCGACGCTCGACGTGCCCGCCGAATATGACGACTGGCAGTTCACGCAGGAGCTGCAGCTGTTGGTGCAGGGCGAACGCGTGCAGGGCGTCGTCGGCCTCTATTACCTCAACGCCGACGCATCGGGCGCGTTCGACACGGTGCTGGGCCTCGCCAACACCACCACGCTGACGTCGGGCGAAGTCAAGACCAAGAGCTATGCCGCGTTCGGCGACATCAGCTTCGACGTGACCGACCAGCTGAAGATTTCGGGCGGCCTGCGCTACACCAAGGACGACAAGACCGGCACCGTCTTCCGCCGCAACTATACCGGCATCCGCAGCCCACGCTTCGGCAATGCGAACGCGGTACCCGGCCTGATCCGCACCGATTACACCAATGACCGCAGCTTCGACCAGTTCACCCCGCGCGTTTCGATCAGCTACGAGCCGCGCAAGGACCTGAACCTCTATGCGTCGTGGGGCCGGGGATTCAAATCGGGCGGGTTCGACATGCGCGGCGACGCGGTGTTCACGCCGACCACCGTCAATGGCTATGATCCCGAAAAGATCACCAGCTACGAAGTCGGCATGAAGGGGGCGTTCCTCGACCGCACGTTGTTCCTCAACATGGCGGGCTATTATTCGCGCTACACCGACCAGCAGGTCACGATTCAGGTGCCCAATGTCGCGGGAGGCATCGCCAGCTTCGTCGATAACGCCGGCAAGGCCGATATCTACGGCCTCGAAATCGAGGGCCGTATGGTCCCGTCGCGCAATTTCTCCGCGCAGGTGTCGTTCGGCTACACCAATGCCGACTACAAGGAATTTCTGACCTTCATCGGCGGCGGCACCACGCCGGTCGACGTCGCGAACCAGCGCGTGTTCCAGAACACGCCCGAATTCACCGCCGCGGCATCCTTCACCGCCTCGACCGACGTTGCTGCGGGCACGCTGTCGGTTACGCCCGAAGTGACGCTGCGCAGCGATTATTCGCTGTTCGAAATCCCGACCCCGGCGCTCGATCAGGACGGCTATGCACTGGTCAACGCGTCGGCCAACTGGATTTCGGGCGATGGCCGCTACCGGCTCGGCATGGCGCTGCGCAACCTGACCGATCAGCGGTACCGGGTCGGCGGGTATAATTTCCCCGGTGCGCTCTTCGGCAATTCGATCATCGGCTATTACGGTCCGCCAAGGACGGCGACCGCGACGTTCGAGGTGAAGTTCTAACCAAAGCTCCTCCCCACTGGGTGGGGAGGGGGACCGCCGCGCAGCGGTGGTGGAGGGGCATCGCCACAAACGCTACCGCTGCGTGTGGGGCCAGGCCCCTCCACCATGCTATGCATGGTCCCCCTCCCCACGGAGTGGGGAGGATTAAGAGGGCTCCGATGACCAGAAACCCCCGCATCACCCTCGCCATGTTGCTGCTGGTCTACAGCTTCAACTTCCTCGACCGGCAAATCCTCGCGATCCTCGCGCAGCCGGTGCAGCGCGACCTCGGGCTCGACGACGGGCAGATGGGGATATTGGGCGGCATCGCCTTCGCCGCGCTCTATTCGACGCTGGCGATTCCGCTCGCGCTGATCGCCGACCGGACCAGCCGCACCTGGGTCATCACCATCAGCCTCACGGTATGGAGCGCCTTTACCGCGCTGTGCGGCATGGCGCAGAATTTTACCCAGATGTTCCTGTTCCGCCTCGGCGTGGGCGTAGGGGAGGCGGGCGGCGTCGCGCCGTCCTATGCGCTGATCGCCGACACCTTTCCTCCCGAACGCCGCGCGCGTGCGCTCGCCATCTATTCGCTCGGCATTCCGCTGGGGGCGGCGGGCGGCGTGCTGCTCGGCGGCTATATCGCGCACGCGGTCGAATGGCGCACGGCCTTCTATACCGTCGGTCTGACCGGCATCGTCATCGCGCCGTTCTTCCGGTTGCTGGTAAAGGACCCGCCGCGTGCCGCAGCGACTGCCGATCGCATTCCGGTCGGCCGCGTGTTCGGCATCCTCGCGCGCAAGCCCAGCTTCTGGCTGCTGGCGTTCGGCGCGGCGGCGGGGTCGATGTGCGGCTATGGCGTCGGTTTCTGGCTGCCCAGCCTGATGATGCGCAGCTTCGGCCTCGACATCGTCCAGACCGGCCAGTTCTTCGGCGCGCTGCTGCTCAGCGGCGGGGTGGCGGGCATCCTGCTCGGCGGATCGCTCGGTGACCGGCTGGGTCAGCGGAACAAGCGCTGGTACGCGCTGCTGCCGGCGCTCTGCTATGTGCTGGGCACGCCGCTGTTCATCGCCGGCGTGCTGTCGGGTGGCTGGGTCGCCGCCTTCGCGCTGTTCGTCGTCCCGCAGGCGCTGGTCTATGTCTGGCTGGGGCCGGTGCTGACCGCGGTGCAGCATCTGGTGCCGGCGCATATGCGTGCCACGGCGTCGGCGTGTTTCCTGCTGATCAACAACCTGATCGGGCTGGGGCTGGGCAGCTTCGTGGTCGGTCGGCTGTCGACGGCGCTGGTCCCGACCTATGGCAGCGAATCGCTACGCTATGCGATCGCGGTGGCGCTGTGCCTGTATCTGGTCGCCGGGGCGCTGATGGCGCTGGCGAGCCGCCGGCTGGAGCGCGACTGGGTGGCGTGATTGGGTTCACGTGGAGGTGGGGGAGAAGAAGGCAGATTTCGCGCAGAGACGCAGAGACGCAGAGATGCAGGGTGCCCTCTCCAACCGTCACCCCGGGCTCGACCCGGAGTCCCGCTTCTCCCTTCTTCTGGGCAAAGGAAGAAGCGGGACCCCGGATCAAGTCCGGGGCGACGAACGGCGTAGTAATCCGTATCCCCGCGCAGGCGGGGATCCAGAGCCGAGCAATGCAACATCGCGGCTGAAATCCTGGACCCCCGCCTGCGCGGGGGTACGGAGACGCAGGCGGCGCGCTTACCGCTCCCGCGTCGCCGCGAACGTCACCTTGGAATACCGATCGGCGATATACCCGACCTCCCACGCGCTCTTCGCCAGGAACACCGGATTCCCGTCCCGATCCTTCGCCATCGCCGAACGATGCAGGTCGGTAAACGTCTTCAAATCCGCCGGATCGCTGGCCGACACCCAGCGCGCCGTCTCGAACGGTGCCATTTCCAGCCCCGCCGCGACCTTGTATTCGACCTCCAGCCGGCTGAGCAGCACTTCCAGCTGCAACTGCCCGACCACGCCGATCACCCAGTTCGACCCGATATCCGGATAGAATACCTGCGTGACGCCTTCCTCGGCCATGTCGTCCAGCGCCTTGCGCAACTGCTTGGTCTTGGTCGGGTCCTTCAGCACCACGCGGCGCAGGATTTCCGGCGCGAAGTTCGGCAGCCCGGTGAAGCGCACATCGGCCCGCTCCGACAGCGTATCGCCGACCCGCAGCGTCCCATGGTTGGGAATGCCGATGATATCGCCCGGATACGCCTCATCGGCCAGCTCGCGTTCGCGCGCGAAGAACAGGATCGGCGAATGGATCGCGATCGGCTTGCCATGCCCCGTCGGGGTCAGCTTCATGCCGCGTTTGAAAATCCCCGAACACAGTCGCATGAACGCGATCCGGTCGCGGTGATTGGGGTCCATGTTCGCCTGCACCTTGAACACGAACCCGGTCACGCGGTCGTCGGTCGGATCGACCGGCGCCGGTTCGGCCGGCTGCGGGCGGGGCGGGGGGGCGTGGCGCGCGATCGCGTCGATCAGCGAATCGACGCCGAACTCCTTCAGCGCCGACCCGAAATAGACCGGGGTCAGGTCGCCCGCGCGGTATGCCGCGCCATCGAAGCTGGCATAGCCGCCCGTCGCCAGCTCGGCCTCTTCGCGCAGCCGCTCGGCACCTTCCGCCGACAGCACCGAATCGATGCGATCGTCGTCCAGCCCGGTGAACTGCTCCACCTTGCCCTGGAAATCCTTCGTCCCGGCCTCCGGCTGCAACAGCCGGTTGTCGACCAGATCATAGATGCCCTCGAACTGCCCGCCCATGCCCGCCGGCCACGTCATCGGGCACACGTCGAGCTGGAGCATGTCGGCGACTTCGTCGAGCAACGCGAACGGGTCACGACCCTCGCGATCGACCTTGTTGACGAAGGTGATGATCGGCACGCTGCGCAACCGGCACACTTCGAACAGCTTGCGGGTCTGCGGTTCGATGCCCTTGGCGGCGTCGATCACCATCACCGCCGAATCGACCGCGGTCAGCGTGCGGTACGTGTCTTCGGAGAAATCCTCATGCCCCGGCGTGTCGAGCAGGTTGAAGGTCAGCCCGTTGCGTTCGAACGTCATCACCGACGACGTGACCGAAATCCCGCGCTGCTGCTCGATCTTCATCCAGTCCGACCGCGCGCGCCGGGCGGCGCCGCGCGCCTTGACCTCGCCCGCCAGATGGATCGCACCGCCGAACAGCAGCAGCTTTTCGGTCAGCGTGGTCTTGCCGGCGTCGGGGTGGGAAATGATCGCAAAAGTGCGGCGATCGGAAATATGGTCCATCGTCGGCCTTTAGGGCCGGGCGGGGAGGGCGGCAAGATTGGGTTCGAAGAGAGGAGTTCACGCGAAGGCGCGAAGGCGCAAAGAGAAGATAGATTTCGCGCAGAGACGCAGAGGCGCAGAGAGGTCGCGCATGAACAGGCCGTTTGCGTTCGGGAGACCGCTTCACCCGCCGCAGCGAGCGAGAAAGCCACTATCGTGGCGGAGCCTTACCGCGAACAGGACTCCTCCGCGTCTCCGCGGCTCTGCGCGAAATCTACCTTACTTCTTCCCTTCGCGCCCTTCGCGCCTTCGCGTGAAAATCAACCTTCCAACGTCACCGACATAGCCGCTCGATGCGACTGCCCCGGTGCGACCCGGTGGATGCCCGGCTTGTCGAATATATCCCCGGCAAACCCCTCCGGATCGGCGATCCCGTCCCACGGCTCGATGCAGACGAACGCCGACCCCGGCTTGGTCCACACGCCCAGCTTCGGCATTCCCGGAAAGTCGACCCGCAGCTGCGGACCGTCTTCCGCACCATAGGTCACGCTGTCGCTATGCACCGGATCGAACACCAGCGCATCGTCAGCGAACAGCGCGTCGTTCAGTTTCAACACCTTGCCGTCGAGCGGGCTCGGCCGCCGCTCCGCTGCGATCGTCCCGTTGGCGGCGATCGCGGCGACGGTGTCACCTTCGGCGGCCGAAAACACCATCCGGTGCGCCGCCCGGTCGTGTCCGAATGGCAGCGGCCATGCGAACGCCGGATGAAAACCGATGCTCGCCGGCAGGTCGGTATCGCCGCGATTGGTCACCGTCACCTCGGTGTGCAAGGTCGCGCCGTCCAGCCGATGTTCCACGTGAAGCACGAAGCCGAACGGATACACCGCCCGCGTTTCGGCATCGTCGGCCAGTTCGAACCGCACCGAAACATCGTTCTGCGCAACCTTCGCGAACATCCGCCGCCGCGCAAAGCCGTGCTTGGCGAGGTGATAGGTCGTGCCCTCCACCCGGTACGTATCGTCCTGCAACGCGCCGATGATCGGGAACAGGATCGGCGCATGGCCGGTCCAATAGGCCGGATCGGCATTGGTCATCAGCTCGCGGCCTTGCGAATCCTTGAGCGAATGCAGCTCCGCACCTAGCGGATCGATCGTCGCGGTCAGTGTCCCGTTGGTCAGTACGACGTTCATGCCCGCAGGCTCCCCCCGACCTTCGCCGCCGCAGCCACGATCTTGTCCGAAATCGCCTTCAGCTCGACATCGGTGAAGCTCTTCGCGCCCGGCTGCAGCGTGACCTCGATCGCGAGGCTCTTGTGCCCCGGCTCGACGCCCTGTCCGGCAAAGACGTCGAACAGGCGCGCATCGACGATCGCCGCCTTGTCCGCACCGCGCACCGCGCGCACCAGCTGATCGCCAGCAACATCCTCCGCCACGAGGAACGCGAAGTCGCGCGTCACCGCCTGCAACGCCGGCGGCGTATAGGCGGCGCGCATGAAGCCGCTGCCGCGCTTGGCCGGCAAGGCGTCGAGATAGAGTTCGGCGGCAACCACGCCCGCGGCCAGGTCGAACGCCTTGGCGGTGGTCGGGTGCAGCACGCCGAAGCTCGCCAGTACCGTCTTCGGCCCCAGCCGCAGCGTCGCCGACTGCCCCGGGTGGAACACGTCGCCCGCGCCATCCATCACCTGCAAATTCGCCACCGGCGCGCCTGCCGCTTCGAGCAGCGCCAGCACCTCGGCCTTGGCATCGAACGCATCGAAGCCCTGCGCCTTGCCACCGCGCCAGCTCCGCGGGCTACGCTCGCCGGCGAACACGATGCCCAGCGTCATGCGCTCGCCGTCAGCCAGATAGCGCCGCCCGATCTCGAACAGCCGCACGCTCGACTGCCCGCGCTTGATGTTGCGCGCCGCAGCACTGAGCAGTCCGGGCAGCAGCGACGGGCGCATGACGCGCATGTCGCTGGCGATCGGGTTCACCACCTCCCACGCGCCGCCGCCGAACGGCGCGGCTTCGTCGTCGGCGATGAAGCTCCACGTGATCGCCTCGGCCAGCCCGCGCGCAGCGGCCGCACGGCGCATCCGCCGTTCCAGCTTCTGTTCGGGGGTGGCGGTCGGCAGCGCGACGCCTGCCGGGCGGTCGAGCGGGGTCGAGGGGACCTTGTCGAGCCCCTCGATCCGGATCACTTCCTCGACCAGATCGGCGGTCCCCTCGACATCGCGCCGCCACGACGGCACGGTCACCTGCCAGTCATCGCCGACTGCAAAGCCCAGCCGCTCCAGAATGTCGCGCTGCCGGTCCTCGGTCACGTCCATCCCGCCCAGCGACGCGACGCGACCCGGCTGATGGGTGATCGTGCGCAGGTCGGTCGGCGGCGAACCCGCCTTCGTCACGCCGCTCGCCTGTCCGCCGCACAGCCGCAGGACATAATCGGTCGCGATGGCGAGCCCCTGGTCGAGAAACGCCGGATCGACGCCGCGTTCGAACCGGGTACGTGCATCGCTGGTCAGCGCCAGCTTCTGTCCCGTCCGCGCGATCGCCTCGGGTGTGAAGTACGCGCATTCGATCAGCACGTCGGTCGTCGTCGCCGACACGCCCGAATGCTCGCCGCCCATGATCCCGCCGATATCGTGCACCGCCGCGTTGTCGGCGATCACCGTCTCGCCGCCGTTCAGCGTGTACGACTTGCCGTTCAGCGCCACGACGCTTTCGCCCACTCGCGCCTGCCGCGCGACCAGTCCGCCATCGAGCTTGGCCATGTCATAGACGTGCAGCGGCCGGCCGAGGTCGAACATCACGTAATTGGTGATATCGACCAGCGTCGAGATCGGCTTCTGCCCGATCGCGGCCAGCCGGCGGCGCATCCAGTCCGGTGACTCGCCATTGGTCAGGCCGCGTACCGCCTGTGCATGGAACGCCGGGCAACCCGCGGCGTCCTCGACCCGCACGTCGGGGCCCTCGCCGATACCCTCGACGACCGGCACCGCCAGAGCTTTAAGCGTTCCATAGCCTGCCGCCGCCAGATCGCGCGCGATGCCGCGCACGCCCATGCAGTCCTGCCGGTTGGGTGTGACGCTGACGTCGATGACCGGATCGTCGAGCCCGGCATAGGCGAGGAAAGGCGTGCCTACCGGCGCATCGGCGGGCAGCTCGATGATGCCGTCATGGTCCTCGCCCAGCTCCAGCTCGCGCGTCGAGCACATCATGCCGTTCGATTCGACGCCACGGATCGCCGCGACCTTCAGCAACATGCCGTTGGCCGGCACCGTCGCGCCGGGCATCCCGAACACGCCGATCAGCCCGGCGCGGGCATTGGGCGCGCCGCACACGACCTGCAACGGGCCGTCGCCGGCATCGACCGACAGCACTTGCAGCTTGTCCGCCTGTGGATGCGGCTCCGCCGTCAGGACGCGGGCGATGCGGAACGCGGACAGCTTCTCGCCCGGATTCTCGACGCCCTCGACCTCCAGCCCGATACGGGTCAGGCCGTCGAGGATCGTGTCGAGCGTGGCGTCGGTGTCGAGATGTTGGTGCAGCCAGCCAAGCGTGATCTTCATGCGCCTACTCCCCCCGACAGCGTGGGGACGTCCAGCGCCGCAAAGCCATAATGTTTCAACCAGCGCAGATCGCCGTCGAAGAACGGGCGCAGATCGTCCATGCCGTATTTCAGCATCGCCAGCCGGTCGACGCCGGTGCCGAACGCGAAACCCTGCCATTCGTCCGGGTCCAGCCCGCACGCCGCGATGACCTTCGGATGGACCATGCCGCTGCCCAGCACCTCCATCCAGCCGCCATTGCCCTTGGCCGGATCACCGCCGACGACGCGCCGGCCCTTCTCCAGCGTGTAGCCGATATCGACCTCGGCCGACGGTTCGGTGAACGGGAAATAGCTGGGGCGCAGGCGCAGGACGATGTCGTCGCGCTCGAAGTACGCCTTCAGGAACGTCTCCAGCGTCCATTTGAGATGCCCCATATGGATGCCGCGATCGATCACCAGCCCTTCGATCTGGTGGAACATCGGGGTGTGGGTCGCGTCGCTGTCGCTGCGATAGACCCGGCCCGGCGCGATGATGCGGATCGGGGGTTGCTGCGTCATCATCGTGCGGATTTGGACGGGCGACGTATGGGTCCGGAGCACGAAACGCTGCGCGGTTCGGTCCTGCTCCGGACCGGCCGGCGGTGCACCCGCACCGTCCGACGGCGACGGGCTTTGCCCGGCGCGGGCCGATTGGGGGGCGCCGGTGGCGGAGCCACCGTCGTCGGACGGCGCTTCGGCGCCGCCGGCCGCGCTTGCCCGTTGCTCGCCCTGCGGGCGTCGCGGCTGCGCGTAAAACGTATCATGCATCGCGCGCGCCGGATGCGTCTCCGGAATGTTGAGCGCGGTGAAGTTGTGCCAGTCGTCCTCGATCTCCGGCCCCGTCGCGACAGCGAAGCCCAGATCGGCGAAAATCTCCGCCAGCTCGTCCATGACCTGCGACACGGGATGCACCCCGCCCGGTGCGGCACGATCGACTGGCAGCGTCAGGTCGACGCGTTCCGACGCCAGCTTGGCGGCCAGCGCCTTCGCTTCGAGGTCCGCCTTGCGCGCACCGATCGCGGTGGTCACCGCCTCGCGCAGGGCGTGGATGCCGGGCGCCACCGTCTGGCGTTCCTCGGGCGACAGGGCGCCCAGCGTTTTCAGCAGGCCGGTGATCGCCCCCTGCTTGCCCAGCGCATGAACACGCACCGCCTCCAGCGCATCGACGCCGGCAGAGGCATCGATGGCGGCGAGCAGGTCGGCACGCAATTGGTCGAGATCGGGGGTCACGGTCGCTCCGGTGGTCGGGATAGGCGACCGGCTTTATTGCGGAACGGGGAAGAAGCCTAGCCCCGAGGACAGGTCGTGCCAGTGGGGTTGGTGCGCTCGACCAAATTCTGCTTCCAGTCGCGGTTCCACTTCTTGATCCGCTTCTCCCGCTGGATCGCGGTTTCCATGGTTTCGTGGCGTTTGAACCAGACGAGCCGGGCACAATTGTGATCAGCCGTAAAGCCGGGGAAGGTACCGTTGCGGCGACTGGCGACGATATAGACGCAGGGTTCGAAGATGCGCACCATTCCCCCACCCCTTCGTCGTTCCCGCGAAGGCGGGAACCCATATACGCTGACGGTAATAATGGAGCCGGAACGGCAGCGTCTATGGATTCCCGCTTCGCGGGAATGACGATGAAGGTGCAGCTGCCTTCGCCGGAATGACGATGGGGGTCGCGGAAAGGCACAAAAAAACGCCGGCGGGTCACCCCACCGGCGTTTCTCTTACCATCAAACCGCTGCGCTTACGCGGCGGCCTGTTCCGGCAGGGCGGCCTTCGCCTGCGCGACGATCGCCTTGAAGGCGGCTTCCTCGTGCATTGCGATATCGGCCAGGACCTTCCGGTCGAGTTCGATGCCGGCCAGCTTGCAGCCGTGCATGAACTGCGAATAGGTGATGCCTTCCGCGCGGACACCGGCGTTGATGCGCTGGATCCACAGACCACGGAAGGTCCGCTTCTTTACCTTGCGGTCGCGATAAGCGTACTGACCGGCCTTTTCGACGGCCTGGCGCGCGATGCGGATGGTGTTCTTGCGACGGCCATAATAGCCCTTCGCCTGGTCCAAAATCCGCTTGTGCTTCGCCTTCGTGGTCGTGCCGCGCTTGATACGTGCCATGCTTCAGTACTCCTTAACGCAGACCGTAGGGCGCCCACGCCTTGACACGGGCGGTGTCGGCGTCGGCCAGGACCGAAGTCCCGCGGTTCTGGCGGATGTACTTCGCGTTGTGCGAGATCAGGCGGTGGCGCTTGCCCGCGACACCGTGCTTGATCTTGCCGGTGGCGGTGAGCTTGAAGCGCTTCTTCACGCCGCTCTTGGTCTTGAGCTTGGGCATTTTGGTCTCCTCAAAAATCACGACGTGCGGATTGCCGCGGCAGCCCTAGATGGCCGGGCGAATCCCTTGAAAGGTCGTGGAAAGAGCGCGCCCCTAACCCGGCTGTCGCCAAAACGCAATAACCGGAACTCGTTTCGCCTGCGAACGGTTGGGGTGCGATGGCCGACGTTTCCGAAACTGCCGGCGCACCCGCCGCCCCCCGCCGCCGCGACTGGCGGCGGATCGCGCTTCGGACGCTCCTCGGGATCGTCGCGGCGATCGTCCTTGCCTGGGCAGTGCTGTTCGTCACCAAGGGCCGGTTCCTGAAGGGCACGTTCGAACGGATCGCGTCGTCGCAGAGCGGACGGACGGTGCGCGTCGCGGGCGATTTCCAGTTCTACTTCGCGCCGGTGAACCTGAAATTCCTTGCCGAGGGGCTGTCGGTGTCGAACCCCGACTGGGCCGGCGGCGGTAATGTGTTCGAAGCGAAGAAGCTTGACAGTTCGGTCGCGACGCTGACCTTCCTGTTCGGGCGGCGGCGGGTGAACTGGCTGGAACTGGACGGCGCGCGCGCCGACCTGCACTGGGATCCGCAACGCAAGCGCAACACCTGGACGTTCGGCGATCCGAACCAGCCGGGCAAGAAGCTCGAACTGCCGATCGTGCGCAGCGGCATGTTCCGTGATACGCGGATCCGCTACCGCGACCCGCAATTCCTGCTCGACGGGACGTTCGACCTTGCGCCTGCGACCACGGCCGGTGCGCAGTTCGAGCATGCGATCCGCGCGACCGGGCGCGGCACGGTGCGCGGGCGGCCGTTCCGCCTGACCGGTGAGTTGCAATCGCCCAATGCGACGATCCGTGGCGGGCAAAACCGGCTGACCGCGCGGATCGAGGTTGCGCGCTCGGTCGCGGTGCTGGCCGGTACGCTGCCCGGGCCGACCGAGCTCGACGGATCGAACCTCGCCGTCCGCCTGCGCGGCCGCAATCTGGCGGAGGTGTTCGCGGTGCTCGGCATCACCACGCCGAACACGCGGACCTATCGCCTGACCGGGCGGATGACGAAGGATGGCGCCGACTGGAAATTCACCCGGTTGCGCGGGACCTTCGGCGACAGCGATCTGGCCGGCAGGCTGACCGTGACGCAGCGCGAGCCGCGGCTGCTGCTGACCGCCGACCTGACCTCGCGCACGCTCGATATCGTCGATATGTCGGCGTTCGTCGGCTACGACCTCGAACGCGTCGAGGCGCAGGGTGCGGCGGGCGTGATCGAACGGCAGGGCGGCGCGCCACGCCTGCTCCCCGATGCGAAGCTGAATGTCGAGGCACTGCGCAATTTCGATGCGCAGGTCCGCTACAAGGTCGGGACCGTCCGCGCGCGCAGCCTGCCGGTGTCGAATGTCGACCTGACGCTTGAGCTGAACGACCGGCTGCTCAAACTATCACCGCTGACCTTCGCGATGGCGCGCGGCAATGTCGCGTCGGACATCGTCATCGACGCGCGTCGCCGCCCGGCGGTCACCGACTATGACATCCGCCTGTCGCCGACGCCGATGGGGCAGCTGCTCGCCGGCTGGGGGGTCGCGGAAGCGGGCACCACCGGTACGGTCAAGGGGCGGGTGAAGCTGACCGGCACCGGCGATACGGTGCATGATTCACTGGCGGCGTCGAACGGGCGGATCGCGATCATCCTGCCGGCCGGGAGCTTCTGGACGCGCAATATCCAGCTGTCCGAACTCGATCTCGGCACCTTTGCGCAGAAGATGTTCGAGGGGAAGTTGAAGGAGCCGGTGCGGATCAACTGCGGGTTGATCGGTTTTACCGTGCGGAACGGTGTGGCGGCGGCCGACCCGATCCTGATCGATACGCAGAAAAACGTGATGATCGGCCGCGGCGGGTTCAGCTTCCGCAACGAATCGATCGACCTTGCCGTGCGCGCCGACTCGAAGCGCTTCTCGCTGTTCGCCGGCCAGTCGCCGGTCGGGGTCGGCGGCTATTTCGCCGAGCCGCGTTACTCGGTCGTCAGCCCCGAACTGCTCAGCCGTGCCGGTGCTGGGCTTGGGTTGGCGTTGGTGGCGACGCCGGTGGCGGGGGTGCTCGCGTTCGTCGATCCGGGCGACGCCAAGGGCGCGGCGTGTGGCCCCATCCTCACCGGCGCGACGGCGCGTGCCCAGCGGACCAAGGGTGGCGAGGCGCGCGACGATGTCGGGCGGGGGACGACGGCGAAGGCCGAGGATGGCCGTTCCAACCGGGGTGAGCGCAAGGAACAGCGGAAGAAGTTTCTCGGGATTTTCTGAATCACGCGAAGGCGCGAAGGCGCGGAGAGAAGAAGGTAGATTTCGCGCAGAGCCGCGGAGGGGTCGCGTTTGCGGCGAGTTCGGCCGCGATAGCGGCTCTCGATCTTCGTGCAGCGAAGGACATCGTCTACCGAACGCAACCGGTCGTCCCAGGCTGGACCTCTCTGCGCCTCCGCGGCTCTGCGCGAAATCTACCTTCTTAAACCTTCTTCGTGCCTTCGCGTGAAATCACAAAATCCCCGGAAACGCTCCACCATCGATCAACAGGCTCTGCCCGGTAATGAACCCGGCCTTGTCCGAACACAGGAAGGCGCAGGCCGCGCCGAATTCGGCCGGATCGCCGATCCGTTTCGCCGGGATCGTGTCCGCCCGTTTCGCCTTTTCCTCGGCCGGGGTCGTGCCGTTCTTTGCCGCCGCCGCTTCGCTCATCGATGCGATGCGGGCGGTGTCGAACGACCCGGGCAGCAGGCCGTTGATCGTGACGTTGGCATGCGCCACCGACCGCGCGATGCCTGCGACGAAACCGGTCAGGCCGGCACGCGCACCACTCGACAGGTCGAGGCCGGGGAGCGGCATCTTGACCGATCCCGAGGTGATGTTGACCACCCGGCCAAAGCCGCGCGCGACCATGCCGGGCAGCACCGCCTGGATCAGCAGCGCGGGCGTCACGAAATTCGCCTCCACCCCGGCGCGGATGCCGTCGGCGTCGAGGTCGGTATAGGGCTTCACCGGCGGCCCGCCATTGTTGTTGACCAGAATGTCGGGGTCGGGACAGGCGGCGAGCAGCGCGGCACGGCCCTCCTCGCTCGACAGGTCGGCAACCACCTCGACCACGGTCACCCCGGTTTCGGCGCGGATCGCGTCGGCCGTCGCCGTCAGCTTCGCCGCATCGCGTCCGTTGACGACGACATCGACCCCGGCACGCGCCAGTTCGAGCGCACAGGCCCGGCCGAGCCCCGCGCTCGATGCGCACACGATCGCCTTGCGGCCGGCAATTCCCAGATCCATGCGCTCGTCCCTTATTTCTTCAATCGCCAACCGGTGCGGAAGATCGTTGCGATCACCGCGACGCACAGCAGCAGGAAGCCGAGCGTCGCACCGATGCTCGCCACGACCGAAACGTCGCCCTTGCCGAAGAAGGTCCAGCGGAACCCGCTGATCAGGTAGACGATCGGATTGAACAGGCTGATCGTCCGCCACACGCCCGGCAGCATGTCGATCGAATAGAAGGCGCCGCCCAGAAACGTCAGCGGCGTGACCACCAGCAGCGGGATCACCTGCAACTGTTCGAACCCCTTGGCCCATAGCCCGAGGATGAAGCCGAACAGGCAGAAGGTCGTCGCGACCAGCAACAGATAGCATAGCGCCCAGAACGGATGCGCCACCTGCACGTCGACGAACAGGTGCGCGGTGGCGAAGATCACCAGCGCCACGATCACCGACTTGGTCGCCGCCGCCCCGACATAGCCGGCCAGCGTCTCCAGCGTCGAGACGGGGGAGGACAGCAGTTCGTAGATCGTACCCGACCATTTGGGCATGAAGATGCCGAAGCTGGCGTTGAAGATGCTTTCGGTCAGCATCGTCAGCATCATCAGTCCGGGCACGATGAACGCGCCGTACGGCACGCCGCCGACCTCGGTCATGCGGCTGCCGATCGCGGTGCCGAACACGATGAAGTACAGCGACGTCGTGATGACCGGCGTCATCAGCGAGGTCCAGATCGTCCGCCCGAAGCGCGCCAGTTCGAACCGATAGATGGCGAGCACGCCGTGCCAGTTGAACGTCATGCCCGGCTCTCCTGTTCGTGCACCAGCCCGACGAAGATATCCTCAAGGCTCGACTGTTTCGTGGCGATGTCCTTCCACGCGATCCCGGCCTCGTCGACCGCGCGCAACAGCGCGCGTACGCCGTTGTCGTCGGCATTGGCATCGAAGGCGAAGGTCATTGCATGGCCTTCGTCGGTCAGCGTCAGCGGCCAATGCGACAATGCCGCCGGCACCTCGCCCAGCGGTTCGGCCATGGTCAGCGTCAGCGTCTTCTTGCCCAGCTTGCGCATCAGCGCGGCCTTTTCATCGACCAGGATCAGCTTGCCCTTGGCGATGACCCCCACCCGGTCGGCCATCTCCTCGGCCTCCTCGATATAATGGGTGGTCAGGATGATGGTCACGCCCCGCTCGCGCAGTTCGTGGACCAGCCGCCACATGTCGCGGCGCAGCTCGACATCGACGCCCGCGGTTGGTTCGTCGAGGAACAGGATGTCGGGTTCGTGGGACAGCGCCTTGGCGATCATCACCCGGCGCTTCATGCCGCCCGACAGCTCGGTCATCTTGGCATTGCGCTTGTCCCACAGCGTCAGGTCGCGCAGCAGCTTTTCGATGAAGGCCGGGTCGCCATGCCGCCCGAACAGCCGGCGCGAAAAGGTGACGGTCGCCATCACCGTTTCGAACGCATCGGTCAGCAATTCCTGCGGCACCAGCCCGATGCGGGTCCGCGTCTCGCGATAATCGCGCACCGTGTCGAACCCGGCGGCGGTGATCGTGCCTTCGCTGGCGGTCACGATGCCGCAGATGATGCTGATCAGCGTCGTCTTGCCTGCCCCGTTCGGCCCCAGCAGCGCAAAGATTTCGCCCTTGGCGATATCGAGGTCGGTCGGTTCGAGCGCGACGGTGCCCGACTGGTACGTCTTGGCGACGCCCCGGATCGATAGAATGGTGTTCATGGAACGGCTTGTCCCACGCTTTGATGACGGGGGGAAGGCGGCTTACGTCGCCTTCGCCTTGCGGGCGTCGGCGACCGCAGTCTGCAGCCCGGTCAGCGTCTGCGCGCCGCCCAGCACCTGGTCGCCGACCACCCAGGACGGCGTACCGGTGAAGCCGAGGCTGCTCGCAGTCTTCATGTTGCGCTCGATCTCGCCCGCAATCTGCGGCGACCGGATCGCGGCGCGGGCGGCGGCGACGTCCAGCCCGGCGGTCTTGGCCGCCGCTTCGATCGCGCCGCTATCGACCCGGCCCGAGGCGTAGAGGGCGTCGTGGAACGGTTTGAACCTGTTCTGCAACGCGGCGGCGAGCGCCCATTCGGCGGCGCTGCGGCTGTCGGGGGACAGGATCGGCAACTCACGATAGACGATGCGGACGTTCGGATCGCTGGCGAGCAACCCGGTGATCGCCGGCAGGCTGGCGCGGCAGAAGCCGCAGGCATAGTCGAGATAGGCGACGACGCTGACGTCGCCATTGGGATTGCCCGCGACCGCGCCCGGAAAGGGTTCGACGATCGCCGCGCGGTTGGCGGCCACCGCCTTGCCCGATTCCTTTGCCTGCAACCGGCGCATCGCTTCGGGCAGGATCTCCGGGTTGGCGAGGATGTAGTCGCGCACCACCGTCTCGGTCGCGGCGCGATCGGTCGATCCGCGCTGCGCCACGATCGCGCCGCCGGCCCCCGCCAGCGCCGCGGCGGCCAGCATCAGGACGTTGCCGACCTTCCCCATCATTCCCCCCGCCGCCGACGATTGCGGCGGTCTTCCTCGAATGCGGTCTGCGACGTCATTTGAATATCCTGTGCCCGAATCCAGTCGCTAGACCCCTGCGGCAACAACGCCATCGCCCGCCGCGCACTGGCCAGCGCCATGCCGTTGTCGCCCGACAGCGACGCATATTCGGCCATCGCCAGCGCCACCCGTGCCGCATCGCCACGCCGTTCGTAGAGGATGCTCAGCTGATACCATGCGAACGGGTTCCGGTTGTCGCGCGCGATCGCCTGTTTCAGCACCCGCTCCGCCTCGTTCAGCAGCGCCGGGTCTTCCGCGGCTATCAGCGCATGGCCGAAGGTCGCGGCGATCAGCGGCGACGAGCGCGTCCGGTCGGTCGCCTCGCGTAGCGCCGACAAGGCCTCCTTCGGCTTGCCCGATTCGAGCAGGATCTGCCCTTCGAGTTCGAGGAAATAGGGATCGTCGGGCGCGGCCTTCACCAGTGCCAGCGTCTCCGCCGCCGCCTGCTCCGGATAGCCCGATTTATGATAGGCATAGGCGCGGGCATAATGGGCGTAGACGCTCTGGTCGCTGGCGGGATAGCGGCGCAGCGTATCCTTGGGATCGCTGACATAGCCGCGCAGCTTGGCCTGCACCCGCTTGAACCAGGTTTCCAGCGCCGGATCGGTCTGCGTCTTGAACGCGGCCGAGCTTTGCACGTCCTGCGTCAGGTTGGCGATACGCTCGCCGGTCAACGGGTGGGTGCGCTGATAGCCATTGTCCTGCGGGATCGCGAGGCGATATTCCATGTTCTGGAGCTTTTTGAAGAAGTCCAGCATGCCCTGCCCCGAGATGTTCGACGTGCGCAGGAAGCGGGCGCCGGCGGCATCGGCGGCGCTTTCCTGAGTCCGGCTGAACGACAAATAGCTGCCCATCGCCGCCTGTTGCCCGGCGGCGAGGATGCCCGCCCCTGCTTCACCCGCGCCCGCCGCCATCGCCGCAACGCCAAGCAGCAGGCTGAGCACGGTGATGCCGGTCGCCGGTGCCATGCCGCGTCCGGCCAAGGGTACGTGGCCGCCGACGATATGGCCGATTTCATGGGCGATGACGCCCTGCACTTCGTTGGCATCGTCGGCGGCGTCGAGAAGTCCCGAATGGATATAGACCGTTTGTCCGCCCGCGACGAAGGCGTTGATCGACTTGTCCTGCAACAACACGACATTGAAGTTGCGTGCGTCGAGCCCTGCGGCAACCGCGATCGGCCGCGACATGTCGTGCAGCAGCGCCTCGGTCTCGGCATCGCGCAGTATCGACTGGGCGGCAGCGGGCTGGGTGAACAGGAGGATGGCGGCAGCGATGCCGCCCAGCGCGCGCTTCATGACGTTCCTTATCGGCGATGCGGCGGACACGGGTCAACGCCGCGATGCCGCCCGCCGCTTGAACGGCGGATTAAGCCGATGCGCGAAATTCCGGAAAGGCTTCGAACAGCTTGATGCCCGTGGGCGGCTGCGACCGGTCGCCACGACGCGCGCGCACCGCGAAATCGACGATTTCACCGACCGATTCATACCCGCACGGTTTGGACACGACGCCGAGGGCACCGTCGATGCCGTCGTCGAGCATCGCCGGATTGGCGGTGAGAAAGATGACGGTGGTACCGTAATTCTTGCCGAGCATCCGCCCGATCGTCGGCCCGGTCGGCCCGTCGCGCAGGTTGCAGTCGACCAGCGCGACGTCCGGACGGACCGACGCGAGTTCGAGTGCGCGCGACATGTCGGCGGCGATGCCGACCGGCCGATAGCCATGTTCCTCCAGCGACGCTTCAAGGTCGATCGCGACCAGCATCTCGTCTTCGACGATCAGGACGGTGGGAGGAAGCATGGCCATTCCGTACATAACTAAGGCTTTGGCAACGCCCTCGGCCGGGTTCCGTTCCGGCATTCGTCGCGTTCTGTGACAGAGTGTGTCCACGGCATGACACCGATCTCGTCCGATCTGTCGCTTGTATCCTGCCGCCACCGCCGCTAATGCCCGCGACGGGCCACGCTGTCCCAACGCAGCGCGTGCTCTCTGTGAGGAGAGACTACATGACCGATCTTCCGCCTAAGCCGGCTACGACCCCCGCTCGCCCGTATTTCTCGTCCGGGCCTTGCGCCAAGCCGCCGGGCTGGTCCGCCGACCGCCTCCACCCCGTCAGCCTCGGCCGGTCGCACCGTTCGAAGATCGGCAAGCAGCGGCTGCAATATTGCATCGACCTGATGCGCGAGCTGTTGAAGCTCCCCGACACTCACCGCATCGGCATCGTCCCCGGTTCCGACACCGGCGCGTTCGAAATGGCGATGTGGACGATGCTGGGCGCGCGGCCCGTCACTGCGCTCGCTTGGGAAAGCTTCGGCGAAGGCTGGGTGACCGATGCGGTCAAGCAGCTCAAGATCGATCCGACGGTCGTGCGCGCCGACTATGGCCAGCTGCCCGACCTGACCGCGATCAACTGGACCAATGACGTCCTCTTCACCTGGAACGGCACCACGTCGGGTGTCCGGGTGCCTAACGCCGATTTCATTCCGGCCGACCGCGAAGGGCTGTCGTTCGCCGACGCCACCTCCGGCGTGTTCGCCTATGACATCGACTGGGCGAAGATCGACGTCGCCACGTTCAGCTGGCAGAAGGTGCTGGGCGGTGAGGGCGCGCATGGCGTGCTGATCCTCGGGCCCCGTGCGGTCGAGCGGCTGGAAAGCTACATCCCCGCCTGGCCGCTGCCGAAGGTCTTCCGCCTCGTGTCGAAGGGCAAGCTGACCGAAGGCGTCTTCAAGGGCGAGACGATCAACACCCCGTCGATGCTGGCGGTCGAGGATGCGATCTTCAGCCTCGAATGGGGCAAGTCGCTGGGCGTCGATGGCCTGATCGCGCGCAGCGACGCCAATGCCGCCGCGCTCGACAAGATCGTCGAAGAGCGTGACTGGCTCGGCCACCTCGCCGCCGATCCGGCGACCCGGTCGAAGACCAGCGTCTGCCTGACCGTCGAGGGGGCCGACGAGGCGCTGATCAAGAAGATGGCGTCGCTGCTCGAGGCCGAAGGTGCGGCGTATGACGTTGCGGGATATCGTGACGCGCCGGCGGGCCTGCGCATCTGGTGCGGTGCGACCGTCGATACCGCGGATATCGAGGCGCTCGGGCCATGGCTCGACTGGGCCTACGCCACCGCGAAGGCGGCCGCTTAACTTCTCTCCGCTTCAGGGGAGAGGTTGGGAGAGAGGCATGCACGCCACCTCTCCGCCCGCTCCCCTACTTCCCCTCTCCCCGGCCCTCTCCCCTAAAGGGGAGAGGGAGAAGGAACACGACATGCCTAAAGTTCTGATTTCCGACAAAATGGACCCCAAAGCCGCCCAGATCTTCCGCGAACGCGGGGTCGAGGTGGACGAGATCACCGGCAAGACGCCCGAAGAGCTGATGGCGATCATCGGCGACTATGACGGCCTCGCCATCCGCAGCGCGACCAAGGTGACCAAGGCGATCCTCGACGCCGCCAAGAATCTGAAGGTCGTCGGCCGTGCCGGGATCGGCGTCGACAACGTCGACATCCCTGCCGCATCCGCCGCCGGTGTCGTCGTGATGAACACCCCGTTCGGCAACTCGATCACCACTGCCGAACATGCCATCGCGCTGATGTTCGCGCTCGCCCGACAGCTGCCTGAGGCCGATGCCTCGACCCAAGCCGGCAAGTGGGAAAAGAACCGTTTCATGGGCGTCGAGCTGACCGGCAAGACGCTCGGCCTGATCGGCGCGGGCAATATCGGCTCGATCGTCGCCGATCGTGCGCAGGGTTTGAAGATGAAGGTGGTCGCCTTCGACCCGTTCCTGTCGCCCGAACGCGCGATCGAGATCGGCGTGGAAAAGGTCGAGCTGGACCAGCTGCTGGCGCGCGCCGACTTCATCACGCTGCACACACCGCTGACCGACCAGACCCGCAACATCCTGTCGGCGGAAAATCTGGCCAAGACCAAGAAAGGCGTGCGGATCATCAACTGCGCGCGGGGCGGTCTGATCGACGAGGTCGCGCTGAAGGCCGCGCTCGACAGCGGGCATGTCGCCGGCGCGGCGCTTGACGTGTTCGTGCAGGAGCCGGCGAAGGAATCGCCGTTGTTCAACACGCCCAACTTTGTCTCCACCCCGCATCTGGGCGCGTCGACCAGCGAGGCGCAGGTCAATGTCGCGATCCAGGTCGCCGAACAGATGGCCGATTTCCTCGTGTCGGGCGGCGTCACCAACGCGCTCAACATGCCGTCGCTGTCGGCGGAAGAGGCGCCGCGCCTGAAACCCTATATGGCGCTGGCCGAAAAGCTGGGTTCGCTGGTCGGGCAGCTGACCACCGGCGCGATCGCGCGGGTGTCGGTGCATAGCGAAGGGGCGGCGGCCGAGCTGAACCAGAAGCCGATCGTCGGCGCGGTGCTGGCCGGGTTCCTGCGCGTGCAGTCCGACACGGTGAACATGGTCAACGCCCCGTTCCTCGCGAAGGAACGCGGGATCGAGGTGCGCGAGGTGCGCAACGACCGCGAGGGTGATTACCACACGCTGATCCGCGTTTCGCTCAAGACCGATGCCGGCGAACGCTCGGTTGCCGGCACGCTGTTCGGCAATGCCCAGCCGCGGCTGGTCGAGCTGTTCGGCATCAAGGTCGAGGCCGATCTGGCGGGCCACATGCTCTACGTCGTCAACGAGGACGCGCCGGGCTTTATCGGTCGCATCGGCACGACGCTGGGCGAGGCGGGCGTTAATATCGGTACCTTCCACCTCGGCCGCCGCGATACCGGGGGCGAGGCGGTGGTGCTGCTGTCGGTCGATGAAGCGGTGACGCCGGAACTGGTCACCAAGGTCCGCGCCCTGCCGGGCGTCAAGACGGTCATGTCGCTCAAGTTCTGATCGGTTTGCGTGTGCGTGGGCGGGCTGTCGGAACGATCCGGCAGCCCGTTTGCGTTTGGACTGTCCTTCACCCGTCACCCCGGGTCAAGTCCGGGGTGACGTGGTTGGCATGGCGGATGTCGTCCACGCTTTCCCGGCCGGCCCGCACCCGCTAGGGGAAACGCCATGAACGACACCGGCCTCCTGCCCGAAGGGTTTCACGACCGCCTGCCCCCCGCTGCCGACGGCCTGCGCCGGTTCGAAGGGGCGGTGCTGGGCGTCGCGCACGGCTATGGCTATGAACAGGTCGACCCGCCGCTCGCCGAGTTCGAGGCGGGGCTGGCCGGGCGGTTGAAGGGCACGGCGGCGACCGATGCCGTGCGCTTCGTCGATCCGGTCAGCCAGCGCACGCTCGCCATCCGGCCCGATATCACCGCACAGGTCGCGCGGATCGCCGCGACGCGCATGGGCCACCATCCGCGCCCGGTACGGCTGTCCTATGCCGGGCCGGTGCTGAAGCTGCGCGCGGGCGAACTGGCTCCGCGGCGCGCCCGGCGACAGATCGGCGCCGAACTGATCGGGCTCGACAGCGTCGCCGCCTCGACCGAGATCGTGACCGTCGCGGTCGAGGCGTTGCGGGCGGCCGGGGTCACCGGCATCTCGATCGACTTCACCCTGCCCGATCTGGTCGCGACGCTGGCGGGCGATCCACCGGGGCCGCAGCACGACGCTCTGATCGCCGCGCTCGACGGCAAGGACGCCGGACGCGTCGCGGCGATCGATCCCGCCTATCTGCCGCTGGTCGAGGCTGCGGGCCCGTTCGCCACCGCGCTGCCGCGGTTGCGCGCGACCGACACCGCCGGGCGGCTGGCATCGCGGTTGGACGCGATCGAGGCGGTGGCGGCGGCACTGCCCGGCAATGTCGGCGTCACGCTCGACCCGACCGAGCGGCACGGCTTCGAATATCAGAGCTGGCTCGGCTTTTCGCTGTTCGCTCAGGGCGTGTTGGGCGAGGTGGGGCGCGGCGGCACCTATGCCGTGTGCCATGCCGATGGCCGCGAGGAGCCGGCGGTCGGCTTCTCGCTCTACGCCGATGCGCTGCTCGACGCGGGACTGGGCGCCAAGGATCGGCGGCGGCTGTTTCTGCCCGCAGGTACCGATCCGGCGGTGGCGGCGCGATTGCGCGGCGAGGGCTGGGTAACGGTCGCGGCGCTGACGGCGGACGATACCGCCGAGGCACAGCTGTGCACCCATATGTGGCAGGACGATCGGGCGGTCGCCATCGCCTGATGCGAAAAGGGGCGGCCGATCGGCCACCCCTTCAAGCGCTTATTCGGCGGCCTTGGGCTTGCGCCCGCGGCGGCGCGGAGCGTCGCCCCCATCGTCGGCGGCGGCATCCGTCGCACCTTCGGTCGTGCGCGCCTTGCGGCCCAGACCGATGCGCTTCGCCATGTCGCGACGGCTCTGCGAATAGGTTTCGGCAACCATCGGGTAATCGGCGCGCAGGCCGTACCGCTCGCGATAGGTTTCCGGGGTCAGGCCGTGGCCCGCCAGGTGACGGCGCAGCGTCTTGTACGGCTTGCCGTCGATCATCGAAATGATGTGGTCTTTCGACGCCAGCGACTTGCGGACCGACACGGCAGCGACATGGTCCTGCTGCGGTGCGGTTTCCTCCGGCTCGGAGGTACCCGACGCCAGTCCGAGAACGGTCGCGTGCATCGTCTGCAGGAACGCCGGAACATCCTCCGCCGCGACGCGGTTGTTGCCGTTGTTCAACCAGGCGATGGTAAGTTCGGTGGCCAGTTCGATCGCGTTCAGTTCGGAACCGTCTTCGGTCATGGAGATCTCCCTCAATGCCTGCGAAATGCGGCGTGTCCGACGACAGGTCAATAGTGATGGCCGCAGTATTCGACTTTTCCAGATAATTATTCTGCAAAGGATCGTCGATATGGCGATCGCATACCAATTGTTTATCATCGATCACGACGGATCGTACCGATATTCGGGTTCCGACACCGGATCGGTACGATATGCCCACGATAGCACGCTTACGCGATTTCCAGCGGTACATGATCGTGCCGCCGACTTTGAACGGATGACAAGATGACGCACACCGTCGCGATCGATCCGACCGCGCCGATCTGGTTCGATATTGCCGATGCGATGCCGATATTGGCATGTATCGTCGATGATCGCGGGCGATTGCTGTGGACCAATCGGCGCTGGCAGCATGATATCGGTGCCGAGGTCGACTGTGATCTATGGGCATTCTGTGCCGGCGGCGCGTGCGACGACGCGCGTGCGAAGTGGACGGCCGATATCGCGACGGAGCGTCCGTTCGCGCTGACGCTGCCCCTGCCGGCCGGGCCCGTCGACTTCGCGGTCCGCCCGGCCGGCGAAGGGCGCTGGATCGCGATCGCATCGCAGGACGAGACGCAGCGCCAGACCGAAACCGCGCGCGCCGCGACCCGTGCCGAACTCGACACGCTGACCAATGCCATGCCGCAGATGGTATGGGCGACGCGGCCCGACGGCCATCACGATTTCTACAACGCGCAGTGGTACCGCTTCACCGGCATGCCCGAAGGGTCGACCGATGGGGAAGGATGGAACGGCATGTTCCATCCCGACGATCAGGATCGCGCGTGGAGCCGGTGGCGCCATAGCCTTGCCACCGGCGACGATTACGAGATCGAATATCGCCTGCGGCACCATAGCGGGCAGTATCGCTGGGTACTGGGGCGCGCGTTGCCGGTGCGCGACGGCGACGGCGCGATCGTCCGCTGGATCGGTACCTGTACCGATATCGATTCGGCCAAGCGCGCCGCCGAACAGAACGATATCCTCAGCCGCGAACTGAGCCACCGGATCAAGAACATCTTCGCGATCGTCAGCGGGCTGGTGCGCATGTCGGCGCGGCAGATGCCGGCGGTGCGCGGCTTTGCCGACGATCTGGCGCGGCGGATCGCGGCGCTGGGCGCGGCGCACGATCTGGCGCGCCCGCACAGCGACGTGTCGCGCCCGTTGATCGGTGAGGCGACGCTGCACCATGTGCTGCGCGAACTGCTCTCGCCCTATGCCGTCGAACAATGGCAGATCGCGGGCGACGACGTGCCGATCGATGATCGGGGAGCAACGCCGGTGGCGCTGATCTTCCACGAACTGGCGACCAATGCCGCCAAATATGGTGCGCTGTCGACCCCGGAGGGCCGAGTGTCGATCCGCACCGTGCGCCACGACGGGGTGCTGGGCATCGACTGGCAGGAGACGGGCGGGCCGACGATCGCGGGCGAGCCCAAGGCGACCGGGTTCGGCACGCGGCTGGCGGCGCTGAGCATCGAACAGCAGCTGGCCGGGCATATCGCGCGGGCGTGGCGCCCCGAGGGGTTGGCGGTGCACATCGACGTGGCGTGCGACGCACTGGTGCGCGATCGGGTGGATTGAGGGGAGCTTCGGCTCGGCTTCCTGCGTCATTCCCGCGGAGGCGAGAATGGCGGAGATCGGCGTTCATCGCCAAATCCCGAGCGGCCTGCGCACTATCTCACATGGCCGCGAACGTCGCTCCAGCGAAGGCTGGAGCCTCCAGCGGCGCCTGCTGTGCGCTATCACCGGGAGATCCCAGCCTTCGCTGGGATGACGTTAGCTCCGATGGAGTGCAGAAGGCCGACAGCGGAACCCAAGACAAAAAAGGGGCGGCACCCGACCGGATGCCGCCCCTTTTCTGTTGCTACTTTCCGGTGATCAGTTGCCGAAGGTGCGCTGCCACCAGCCGCGGCGCGGCGAGGGGTTTTCGCCATCGGCGGCTTCGTCAGCGCCCGCTTCGGCCGGTTCGGCGGCGGCGGGGTCGACCGCTGCCGGTTGCTCAGCGGGTGCTTCTTCGACCGGAGCCGCTTCCGCTGCCTTGCGCCGCGGCGCACGACGCTTCTTGGGCGCAGGCTCGGCCTCGGCTTCGACCGGAGCCGGTTCGGCCACGACCGGCGCTTCGACCGCGGCTTCGGTGTCGGCCTTGCGACGGCGCGTGCGCTTCGGCTTGGGCGCTTCGGCGGCCGGTTCGGCTTCGACCTTCGGTGTTTCGACCGGTTCCGGCGTCACGATCGGCGCGGCATCGCCGGCCTCGACCGTCACCGGTTCGGCAGGCGTCGAGTCGGTCGATTCGACCTTGGCACGCGCGCTGGGGCGGCGACGGGTGCGCTTGGGGGCCGGGGTCGGTTCCGCCTCGACGACCGGTTCGGCATCGACCGGCGTTTCGACCGCAGCCTCGGCCACCGCATCGTCATCGGCAGGCAGGTCGGCAACGGCGCCGGCGCCATCGGCGGCGTCGAACGCGCCTTCACCGCGGCGTCCACCGCGCCGGCCACGACGGCGGCGCTTGCGCTTGTTGCCTTCGTCGCCCTGCTCGGCCTCGACCGGGGTGTCGTTCGCCGCATCGCCATCGGCATCCTCGGCGGTGTCGTCGTCTTCGCCCTCGTCGGCGTCTTCGGCTTCGCCGGTTTCGGCTTCGTCCTGACCGTCTTCGTCACGGTTGCGACCGCGACGGCCACGGCGGCGGCGGCGGCGCTTGCCGCGACCTTCGCCATCGTCGTCGCTGCGTGCCGGACGCGCGGTTTCCTCGGCGGCCTCTTCCTCGACGTCGTCCTCGATCTCGTCCTCGACATCGTCATAGGCGTCGTCTTCGTCGTCGATGACGACCAGCGGCTCGATCTTGGGCGGATGCGCGGGCGGCGGGCCGGAAGCCTCGACCGCCATGCGCGCGCCCTCGATCTCGGCATCGGGCACGATCTCGACGGTCACGCCATAGCGGTCCTCGACCTCGGCGATGTCGGCGCGCTTCTTGTTGAGGACGTAGAAGGCCGCCTCCTGGCTGGCGCGCAGCACGATCAGCGACCCGCGACCGCGCGCGGCCTCGTCTTCGATCAGGCGCAGCGCCGACAGGCCCGCCGACGATGCCGTACGGACGAGGCCGGTGCCCTCGCAATGCGGGCACTGGCGAGTCGAAGCCTCGAGCACGCCGGTGCGCAGCCGCTGGCGGCTCATTTCCATCAGGCCGAAGGCGGAGATGCGACCGACCTGGATGCGGGCGCGATCGTTCTTCAGTGCCTCCTTCATCGCCTTCTCGACCTTACGGACGTTCGATCCGTGGTCCATGTCGATGAAGTCGATGACGACGAGGCCGGCCATGTCGCGCAGCCGCAGCTGGCGCGCGATTTCCTGCGCTGCCTCCAGGTTGGTCGCGGTCGCGGTCTGTTCGATATTGTGTTCGCGGGTCGACCGGCCGGAGTTGATGTCGATCGACACCAAGGCTTCGGTCGGGTTGATGACCAGATAGCCGCCCGATTTCAGCTGCACGACCGGATTGTACATCGCGGCCAGCTGATCCTCGACATGCGCGCGCTGGAACAGTGGTACGGCGTCGGCATATTGCTTCACCCGCCGGGCATGCGCCGGCATCAGCAGCCGCATATAGTCCTTGGCGTGACGGAAGCCGCCTTCGCCCTCGACGATCACCTCGTCGATGTCCTTGTTGTAGATGTCGCGGATCGCGCGCTTGATCAGGTCGCTGTCGCCATAGACGAGCGCGGGCGCGGACGAGGTCAGCGTCTGGTCGCGAATGCCGTCCCACAGCCGGGCGAGATAGTCGAAGTCGCGCTTGATCTCCTGGCGGCTGCGCTGAAGCCCCGCGGTGCGGACGATGCAGCCCATCGACGCCGGCAGCGTCAGTTCGGCCATGATCGACTTCAACCGCTTGCGATCGGCGGCCGAGCTGATCTTGCGCGAGATGCCGCCGCCATGCGCGGTGTTGGGCATCAGCACGCAGTAACGGCCGGCGAGCGACAGATAGGTGGTCAGCGCTGCACCCTTGTTGCCGCGCTCTTCCTTCACGACCTGCACCAGCAGCACCTGCCGACGGCGGATGACGTCCTGAATCTTGTAGCGGCGACGCAGGTTCAGCCGGCGCTGGCGCAGCGCTTCGACCGCGGCATCATCGCCGCCGCCCTTGCGCGCCGGGCGGGCCGGGGCTTCGCCGTCCTCGTCGTCGTGATGGTCGTCGTCATCCTCGTCGCGCTCGACGATTTCGACGCCGCCTTCATGCTCGTCGTCGTGATCGTCGTAATCGACGTCGTCGTCATGGTCACCGGCACGCAGCGCGGCTTCCTCGGCGGCGTGTGCGGCTTCTTCGGCCAGCAACGCGTCGCGGTCTTCCTTCGGAATCTGGTAATAATCGGGGTGAATTTCGGAAAAGGCGAGGAAGCCGTGGCGGTTGCCGCCGTAATCGACGAACGCCGCCTGCAACGACGGTTCGACCCGCGTCACCTTGGCAAGATAGATATTCCCCTTGAGCTGCTTGCGCTCGGCCGATTCGAAATCGAATTCCTCGATCCGGTTACCCTTGACGACGGCGACCCGGGTTTCCTCCCGGTGGCGTGCGTCGATCAACATCCGCGTGGTCATGATAGTGTCTCCGGGCGCGCGGGACGGCCGTGCCAGTCGGCGCGCCTAAACGCGCGGCGGGGATCATGCCCGGTGCCTGCGCGCGATTGCTGGGATATGCGTCTGCTGGCATGGGCAGTCCGGAAAGCTCCGGACGGACAATCGTCGTCCCGACGCCGGCCGCGATAGCGGCGCAGGCGGTACGGGACGGAACTTGCCACATGCAAACATCAACCTGATTAGACCCCCGGGGCGGGTACGCTTTGGGGGTGTCGCATCGGTTTCCCCGAACCAGGTTCGGGACCGACGTAACCGGGGGCGTAGCACCCGGCATCGCCAACGGCAACAGCCGTAGCGGGTTCATTACGCTACCGAAGCAAACAAGAATAAATGGTTAAAGCCGGATTCAGCGTGCTGGTTCACCGTGGGTTGAACCGGTCGGGCGTAGCAAAATGCCTCCGAACAAACGAAAAGCGGGCTGCTCTTCCCATGGATTCGCGCTGGACCGAAACGATGATTGGACGGCATAGCGCGCCGATGGGCGCGTGGATGGCCTTTCTGTCGATCTGGTTCGGCCTGCCTGTCGCGGCGCAGAGCGTCGACACGGTCGACGTCGCCCGGGACCGCATCACCATCCGCCTCGACGCGCCCGCTGCCGGTGCCGCCAGCTTCGCGCTGGGCAGTCCCGACCGGCTGGTCGTCGACCTCGACGGCGTGGGGCCGGGCGGGCGCAGCGAAGCGGGCGGCGCGGTACGGGCGGTGCGACAGGGCCCGCGCACCGGCGGCGGCCGCATCGTGTTCGACCTGACCGAACCGGCGGTTGTCACCGACGGGCGGTTTTCCGACGACGGCCGGCGGCTGACGCTGACGCTGCGCGGCGTCGCGCCCGATCGCTTCGCGCGGGCGACCACCGCGGGGCGGATGCGGTTCCAGCCGCAACTGGCGATGGCGACGGTCGTGCCGGCATGGTCGTCGGCGGCGATGATCGTCGACCGTCGCCAGCGTGCCACCGCTTCGGTCCCCGTGCCCCGCAGCCGTCGTGGCCAGCGGCTTCCCTGGATCGAGGGCGATGCCGACCGGCCGTTGGTGGTGATCGATGCCGGCCATGGCGGGCACGATCCCGGCGCGATCTCTCCGCATGGCGGCATGCAGGAAAAGGACCTGACGCTGAAGACCGCCCGCGCGATCCGCGATTCGCTGCTGGCGAGCGGGCGGGTAAGGGTGGCGCTGACCCGCGACCGCGACGAGTTCCTCGTGCTGCAGGAACGCTATGCGATCGCGCGGCGGCTGGGGGCCAGCCTGTTCATCTCGATCCATTGCGACAGCGCCGAGAACCCCGACGCGACCGGTGCGAGCATCTATACCCTGTCAGAGGTCGCGTCCGACCGCGAGGCCGCCCGGCTGGCGGCACGCGAGAACAAGGCCGATATCCTCGCTGGGGTGGATCTCGGCCGGCAAAGCGCCGACATTTCGTCGATCCTGATCGACCTGACCCAGCGCGAGACGATGAACGCCTCGGCCGGGTTCGCCCGCCTGCTGGGACGCGAGGCGACCGGGGTCATCCCGCTGAAGCCGAACTATCACCGCATGGCGTCACTGATGGTGCTGAAGGCGCCCGACCTGCCCTCGATCCTGTTCGAAACCGGCTATCTGTCGAACGAGGCGGACGCGCAGCGGCTGGACTCCGCCGAAGGCCGCCGCGCGATTGCGAAAAGCGTGGAGCGTGCCGTCGAAGTGTATTTCGCCCGGCGGCTGGCGGCGCGCTGACGGGTTTCGCGAACGGTCCGTTCTAAATCGCGGTCAGCGGTCCACTTGCGACGACCGGCCCTGTCGGTGTCGCCTTCGGCGACCCGCCCGGCGGCTCGATCGAAATGGCGAGCACCAGCCCCGGCTGCAACGCCGCTCGCTCCGTCGGCGGCAGCGCGAGGCGCGTCGTCCCGCTGCCCGACAACAGCCCGAGGGAACGCGGCACGCCATCGCGGATGACCCAAAGCTGCGCCGCCTTGCCGGCGGGTGCAATGCCGGTGGCGACCACGCGGACCTGTCCCGCGCCGCCGTCGACGACCGCGCTGATCGGCGTTCCCGTCCCGTCGGATGGTTGGAGCGCGGCGAGCAGCGTTACCGTCGTCGCTCGATCGATCGGCGGCGGCAACACGGTTTCGGCCGGCCGCAGGACCATCACCAGGACAGCCGCAGCAGCAGCGGCGAGCGCGCTCGAGACGACCAATCGAAGGCCACCGCGCGTCTTCGGTGCCGTCGGCACGCCGATGTCGTCGATCAGACCCGCCGGTGCGGCAACGGGACGATATTCGACCAGCAAGTCGGCGAAACGCACGCGCCACCATTCGACCGCCCGCGCGAAGTCGGGATCGGATAGCGTCCGACGCAGGGCCTGTGCCCGTTCGTCCCCTTCGAGAAGGCCGAGGGCCAGTTCGCCGGCCAGCGCATCATCCTCAGCCGTCACCGACGCATCCCCGCAAATTCAGCAGGCCGCGACGTGCCCAGCTGCGCACGGTCGGTTCAGGCACGCCGTTGTCCTCGGCCAGCTGGGCATAGGTCAGTCCGCCGAAAAAGGCCGTGCGCAAGGTATCCCGCTGCCGGGGGTCCAGCGCATCGAGGCAGTCGTACAGACGCTGCGCCTCTTCGGTGCGTTCGAGCATGGCCAGCTGGTCCGGCGTGTCGTCGGCAATGTCGTCGGCGTCTTCGATCGGCCGCGTCATCCGTTTGCCGTAACCGCGCACCCAATCGATCGACCGGTTGCGGGCGATGGTGCCCAGCCACGACATCGGATGGGCGGCGGTCGGAACGAAGCTGCCGGCGCGCGTCCAGATCAGGTGATATACTTCGTGCAGGACATCTTCGGCTGCGCTTCGCTCCTCGCAAATCCGCATGCAGATGCCGAATAGCGAGGATGCGGTGAGTTCGTACAACGTCCCCAACGCCGCCCGATCCGCCGTTCCGACACGCTGCAGCAGCTCGCAAATCGCGACGCGCGCTGCATAAGGGTCGGCCGGGTGGTCCTTCACGATTGAGGACGTAGCCTAGCGGTCTGTGCCGCGCAACGAAATGGACCCGGATGTCGTACAGGGTCGATGCATCGCCCGACTCCGCTGACGGACAAGGAGGTCGGCATCGCCCGGCGCGTCAACCGCAGGGGAGCGAATCCGACCCTAATCGTGCCCCGGCCCGAGCGACGGATCGAGATCGCGCGGGCGGACGAAGGTCGTCAGGTGCCCGCACCCGTCGCACGCCCCCGCCCAATCGCCATCAAGTTCGAGCACCGCGACGCTGGCGGTCGGAAACTTCTCCTCCACCGCGCCGCGCAGCGGATTGCTCTCGGCCGACAGCAGCAGCACGAGGTCTTCGAGCCCCGGATTATGCCCGACCAGCAGCGCGCGCTCGACACCGGTGGGCAGTTTGCGGATCGCGTCGAGCAATGTTCCGGCGGAGGCGAGGTAGAGCGTACGGTCGTGCCGTGCATCTGGCAGCGTGCCGTAGCCGCGGCGGAAATGATCGAGCGTTTGGACGACGCGCCTCGCCGAACTGGCCGCCAGATGATCGAACTTCAGCCCCAGCTGCCGGACCTGCGCACCCATTGCGGTCGCAGCGCGCGCCCCCTTTGCGTTCAACGGGCGGTCATGGTCACTGAGCGCCGGATCGTCCCAGCCCGACTTGGCATGGCGCAGCAGCGTCAGCGTCTTCATACGGGCGGCTCCATCGGCAGGGCCTGCGCCCCATGCCCGACTTCGGTGCCCAAGGAAAGGGCGCGCGCGACCGCTTCGTCCAGCGTGCAGCGCGTGACCGGCGTCCCTTCCGGAAACGCGCCGAGCAGCCGCGACGGCATCGCGGCCGACAACAGCACGAACAGTCCGCGATCGTCGGCCCGGCGGATCAGCCGCCCGAACGCCTGTGCCAGCCGTGCGCGCACCATCCGGTCGTCATAGGCGCTGCCCCCGCCCGCCAACCGCCGCGCGGCGTGAAGGACGCCGGGCTTCACCCACGGCACCCCCTCCATCACCACCATCCGCAGCGAATGGCCGGGCACGTCGACCCCGTCGCGCAGCGCATCGGTGCCGATCAGCGAGGCGCGGGGATCGTCGCGAAAGATATCCACCAGCGTGCCGGTATCGATCGGATCGACATGCTGGGCATAGAGGGGCAGTCCGTCGCGCGCCAGGCGGTCGGCGATCCGCGCATGCACCCCGCGCAGCCGCCGGATCGCGGTGAACAGCCCCAGCGTGCCGCCGCCCGCGGCGACGATCAGCCGGCCATAGGCGTTGGCAAGCGCGGGCAGGTCGCCGCGCTTCACATCGGTGACGATCAGTACCTCGGCCTGGTTCGCATAGGCGAACGGGCTCGGCGCCTCGAAATGGCTCGGCGGGCGCATCAGGTGCGGCGCGCCAACGCGGGCATCGGCCACGTCCCAGTCGCCGCCCGCACGTAGTGTCGCCGACGTCACCAATACGCCATGCGCGGGCTTCAGCACCGTTTCGGCGAACGGGCGGGTGGGGTCGAGCCAGTGGCGGTGCAGCCCCATGTCGTATTCGCGCCCCTCGACCCGGTCGACCGTCATCCAGTCGACGAAATCGGGATCGACCGGCCCGCCGATCCGCGCGAGCAGCCGGCCCCATGCCGCTACCGTCTCCGCCCGCCAGCCGAGCGAGGCGATCGCCCCCTCGATCCGGGCGCGTGCGGGACCGTCCATCCAGTCCGGCCCTTCGGTAAGCACCGCCTCCAGCCGCTTGCCCAGCGCAATGAGGGGACGCAGCAGCGCGTCCAATGCCTGCGCGGCGGGGCCGGCGGCGTCGATCAGCTCGGGGGGCGGTTCGCTGAGTTCGGTTTCCAGCCCGTATCCCGCTTCGCCATCCTTGGCGCGGGCGAACACCGCGCCACGCACGCAGGCGAGCAGTTCCTCGACCGGACCGAACGGATTGCCCTCCTGTATCCGCGCCAGCCAGCCATCGGCGGGCAGCAGCCGCGCGGCGTCGACCGCCGCCGCCATCGCCTCGCCCCCCGCAGCGTCATAGCTGGCGACATCGGACAGCCGTGCCGCGAGTCCCCGCCGTCGCCCGCGCCCGCCGCCTTCGGGACCGAGGACCCAGCGGCGGATCTCGATCGCCTCCATGCCGGTCAGCGCGGCGGAGAACATCGCGTCGGCTGCCTCGAACAGGTGATGGCCTTCGTCGAAGACATAGCGGGTCGGCCGCGTCCCCGTCTCGCGTCCACGCGCCGCGTTGACCATCACCAGCGCATGGTTGGCGATGACGATATCGGCCTGTGCCGACGCCCGTGCTGCGCGCTCGATGAAGCATTTCCGGTAATGCGGGCAGCCGGCATAGATGCATTCGCCGCGCCGGTCGGTCAGCGCGGTCGATCCGTTGCGGCGGAACAGCGTCGGCAGCCAACCGGGTAGATCGCCGCCGATCATGTCGCCATCGGCGCTATACGCCGCCCAGCGCGCGACGAGATGCGCCAGCACTGCCGCCCGCCCCTGAAACCCGCCTTGCAGCGCGTCCTCGAGGTTCAGCAGGCACAGGTAATTCTCACGCCCCTTGCGCGTCACCACCTTTTCGCGGCGTTCGGCGGCATCGGGGAAGACGCGGACGCTTTCCTGCGCCAGCTGGCGTTGCAGCGCCTTGGTAAAGGTCGACACCCACACCGCGCCATCGGCGGCCTGCGACCACAGCGAGGTGGGGGCGAGATAGCCGAGCGTCTTGCCGATCCCGGTCCCCGCCTCCGCCAGCACCATGTTCGGCGTGTCGCGCGCCGCGCGGGGAGCGAACGCCTGCGTCGCGGCGGCGGCGAAGGCGCGTTGTCCCGGCCGGGCCTCCGCCGCGCTGCCGGTCAGGTCGGCCAGCCGTTCGGCGACCGCATCGGGTGCTAGCGTGACGGTGCGCGGGTTGGCGCGGGGCGGCGCCTCTTCCCATTCGGGCAGCTTGCTGAACAGCCAGCGTTCGGCGGTATCGGGCTTGGGCAGCACCTGCCCCAATGCTGGCGCCCATGGCCAGCGCAGGCGGAACAGCGATTGCGCTGCGGTCCATGCCCCCTCCTGTTCGGGCCATGGCGCCGACGTGGTCGCGATCAGCGCTTCCGCCGCCCGGCGCAGCAACCCGGCCACCGCCGCTTCGTCGGTCGGTAGCGGCAGGCCGAGCGCCTGCGCCAGCCCCTTGGGCGTCGGCACCGCAAAACGTGCCGGATGAACGAAGGCGAACAATTCGAGCAGGTCGAGCCCCGATAGCTCGGCATAACCCAGCCGCTGCCCGATCAGCGCCGCGTTGAGGACGATCGTCGGGGTGTCCGCGACCAGCGCGATCGCCTCCCCCCGGCTGACTTCGCGTGTGCCGTCACCGGTCGCGATCCAGACGCCGGAATGACTGGCGTGGAGGGCGGGATAGGGGAGCATGGCGCAGCCTTAGCGCGGCAGACCCGGGAACGGAAGCGGAACGCTTAAAATTCTCCCCGTGCCGGGGGGATTTAGTCGATTTTCGCCCGCTGCCGTTCCGCCCAGTCCTTACCCTCGTCACCACCCCAAAGCAGCCACGCGATATACCCCGCCGACGGGTCGTTATCGTCGCCCCAGCTATGCGCCTTGGTATCCTTATCGATCTTGTGCCGTGCGAAATAGCTGTGCATCGACTTCACGTCGGCATCCGAAATCGCCCCGCCCCCGGTGATCTGTTTCGCTCGGTTGACCCCGACTTCGGTCCCGCCGCGATCGAATTTCTCGCGCAGCGTCAGGCCCCTTTCGGCATTCGCCGCCATCTTCTTCGTCGGTGTATGTTCGTCGGCCGTCGGCTATCCTCTCTGGACAGCCCAACTGCTTCAGATGCTTGCCCGTTCCATCACCACAGCACGCCCTTGTCCGGCTTCAGCGGCTCCGGCGCCGGGTCGCCGATCGCCTGCAACAGGTCGATCTCGATCGTCCGGCACATCGCGGTCAGCGGCAGGTCGTGCACCGTATTCGCAAACGGATCGGCCAGATCCTCGCCGATCTGCAGCACCGCAAGGAACATCAGTCCGGCCAGTCCCGACCCCAGCGGCGTGGCGATGCCCAGTGTCTCGACCAGCCCGATCGGCAGGACGATGCAGAACAGCCGGGTGAACAGCGACGGCAGAAACCGGTACTGCACCGGCAGCGGCGTGTTCTTGATCCGCTCCATGCCGCCCTGCGCATTGGCGATGTCGATCAGGACGCTTTCGAGGCTGGTCTGCTGGATGCTGTCGATCCAGCCGCGGCGCTGCGCCTCTGCGATCCGTTCGCCGGTGCCGTCGAGCAGCCCGTTGGCGACGTTGGTACGACCCAGCGGATCGCCCGCCTCGTCGCGCGACAGGAACCGGTGCACCTCGTCCTTCGAATCCAGCCGCCGCAACTGACAGCGCAGCGCATGGACATACGCGACGTGGCGCAGCACGATCGATCGCTTCAGGTCACGCTTCGGCCCGTCATCTTCCGGACCGATGAACGCGATTGCCGCGCGCGCCAGGTTGCGCGACGCATTGATCATCAGCCCCCAGAGCGACCGCCCTTCCCACCAGCGGGCATAGGCGGAATTGACCCGAAAGCCGAGAAACAGCGCCAGCGCCGAACCGAAGATGGTCAGCGGCAGCGATGGCGCTTTGAACGGCAGCACGAAATAGATGACGGTGACGATCACATCCCAAACGAACAGCGCGAGCGCCGGTTTCCATACTTCCGCGACGATGCGCGGCAGGCGGGGTGCGTCGGATACGATCATTGCTCCACGCTACGCCCAACGCGTGACAAGGTTGCATCGCAACTGGTGGAAATATCGCGCCCGACCGCGTATCTGGGACCGATGACCGACCCCATCATTCGCAATGCAGCATTGGTTTCAAAGGCTTGGCCCTATGAGGAGGCGCGCAAGATTTTGAAGCGCTATCCGGACGGAAAACCGGGTGGTGTGCCGATCCTGTTCGAAACCGGTTATGGACCGTCGGGTCTGCCGCATATCGGCACGTTCAACGAGGTGCTGCGCACGACGATGGTGCGCAGGGCGTTTATGGAACTGTCGGACCAGCCGACGCGCCTCATAGCGTTTTCGGACGATATGGACGGCCTGCGCAAGGTGCCGGACAATGTGCCGAACGGCGACATCCTGCACGAACATCTCGGCAAGCCGCTGAGCGAAATTCCCGATCCGTTCGGCACACATGCCAGCTTCGCGGCGCATAACAACGCCCGACTGCGGGCGTTCCTCGACCAATATGGTTTCGAATACGAGTTCGCGTCGTCGACCGACTATTATCGCGGCGGCAAATTCGACGATGCGTTGAAGGACGTCCTGCGCAACATGCAGGCGATCCTCGACATCATGCTGCCGACGCTGGGCGCCGAACGTCGCGCGACCTATTCGCCGGTGCTGCCGATTTCGCCCACCAGTGGCATCGTATTGCAGGTGCCGGTCGAGGTGCTGGACGCCGACGCCGGCATGGTCGCGTTCATGGATGGCGACACCCGCGTCGAGCAATCGGTGCTGTCGGGCGGTGCGAAGCTGCAATGGAAGGTCGACTGGGCGATGCGCTGGGCGGCACTCGGCGTCGATTACGAGATGGCGGGCAAGGATCTGATCGATTCGGTGACCCAGTCGTCGAAGATCGCGCGTGTGCTGGGCGCCCGCCCGCCCGAGGGTTTTAACTATGAGATGTTCCTTGATGAACATGGGCAGAAGATTTCGAAGTCGAAGGGCAACGGCCTCAGCCTCGAACAATGGCTGACCTATGGTCCGCCCGAAAGCGTCGCCTTCTACGCCTATCGCGAGCCGAAAAAGGCCAAGCAGCTGCATCTGGGCGTGATCCCGCGCGCGATCGACGAATATTGGCAGTTCCGTGCCAATTACGCCGGTCAGCCGGTAGAGCAGCAGCTCGGCAACCCGGTCCACCACATTCACGGCGGCCCGCCGCCCGCCGACACGCTGCCGGTGACGTTCGGGCTGTTGCTTAATCTGGTCGGGGTGATGGGCGAGGCGACCAAGCCGCAGGTGTGGGGCTATCTGGCGAACTATGTCGAGGATGCCTCTGCCGAGCGCTATCCGGCGCTCGACGCACTGATCGACCATGCGCTGGCCTATGTCCGCGATGTGGCAGACAAGCCCGAACGCCGCGCCCCGACCGAGGTGGAGCGAGCGGCGCTGGAACGGCTCGATGCCGATCTGACGGCGATGCCGGCCGATGCTACGCCTGAGGACATTCAGAACACGGTGTACGAGATCGGCAAGACCGCCGGCTTCGAAAGCCTGCGCGACTGGTTCAAGGCCTGCTACGAAACGCTGCTCGGCACGCCGCAGGGGCCGCGGATGGGCAGCTTCATCGCACTCTACGGTATCGACAACACGCGCAAGCTGATCGCCGAGGCGCTGACACGGTAGGGGGCGGATCGATCCTGGCGGTGCCGTTCGATCTTCGTCATTCCCGCGGAGGCGGGAATCCATAAACGCTGGCGCTTCGGTTCGATCCGCAACGATAGTGCATATGGACTCCCGCCTGCGCGGGAGTGAGGGTGTAGGCGGAGGGATGGGCTAAACGCACGCCCTCCCTCCCATGGAGGGGATCAGGTCCGCCCTACTTCCGATCCGCGTAGAACTTTTTCACCACATTCCACCCTTCCTCCGCCGTCTCGACAAAGGTGATCAGGTCGAGATCGCGCTCCGAAATCACGCCCTCCTCGACCAGCGCGTCCCAGTTGACGACCCGGTCCCAGAACTCCCGGCCATAGAACAGCACCGGGATCGGCTCGATCTTGCCGGTCTGGATCAGTGTCAGCAGCTCGAAGCTCTCGTCGAACGTGCCGAAGCCGCCGGGGAACACCGCCACCGCGCGGGCGCGCAGCAGGAAGTGCATCTTGCGCAGCGCGAAATAGTGGAACTGCATCGACAGCGCCGGGGTGACGTACGGGTTCGGCGCCTGTTCGTGCGGCAGGACGATGTTCAGCCCGATTGATTCGGCACCGGCTTCGTTCGCGCCCCGATTGGCGGCTTCCATGATCGACGGGCCGCCGCCCGAACAGACCACGAAGTGACGCTTGCCGTTGACGTCGTCGGGGAACTGGCTGGCGTTGAACGCGAGTTCGCGTGCCACATCGTAATAATGCGATTTGGCGACGATCCGCTCGGCGATCGCGCGCGATTTGTCGTCCTGCGCGAGGTCGAGCAGCACCTCGGCCTTTTCGGGTTCGGGAATCCGCGCCGAGCCATAGATGACGAAGGTCGAGGCGATGTTCGCCTCGTCGAGCAGCAGCGAGGGCTTGAGCAGTTCGAGCTGGAACCGCACCGGCCGCAAATCCTCGCGCAGCAGGAATTCCATGTCCTGGAACGCCAGTCGATAGGCGGGGTGTTCGGTCTGGGGGGTCGACAGCTGCGCGCGGGCCGCTTCGGCTTCCTGCTTGGCCCCGCGGAACACGCGGGACGGTACTTTTGTATCGGTCATAGGTGACAGGGTTGTAAGCACGCCTGTGAATGGCGGCAAGCACGATGCATCAACGGCAGAGCGGCCGCCCGCCCATGTCGAAATGGAAGTGATTGCGGTGCGCGGCGTTATAGTCGGGGCCGAGCGTGGTGACGAACCGCTTGCAGGCAGACCGGTGGACGATGCGCAGGAATTCGCGGACCTGCGGGTCGGCGCTGTTCCAGTCTCGCTCCAGCACGATCCTGCGCCCGTCGGCCAGCGTGAATCCACCGATATCGACCGCATTGGCGAGGCCGTGTTCGGACACCCGCCCGGCCGAGCGCGGGCCGCCGCCGATGATGCCGCGACAGACATAGGTGCCATAGCTGTCGATCCGCACCACCTCACTGCCCAATATCTGCCGCGCGGCGGGGCGGACGCCGTGCCGGACCCAGCCGACCAGCGCGCGGGCGGCGGGACAGCGTATCGCCTTCAATCCATTCACCGGCACCCCGATTTCGAGCAACTGGACGGCGCCCAGCACGACGCAGCCCGACCCGTAATCGCGATCGGGCAAGGGACTGAACCGCACCTCGGCCTGCGACAGGTCGGCAAAGCATTGCTGGGTATCGCGCGACGTCACCGTCGGCAGGGTAACCGGCCCCGACGGACGCTGCGCGATCGGTCGCGATCGTGACGGTGGCGGCGATGCCTCCCGGCGATCGCCACCGCCGACGCAACTCGCCAGGATCAGGCAACAGGACAGGAGCAACCGGCGGGACGCGTACATCGGCTGCCCTGCTCCCACGCGCCGCGACGGTCGACAAGCGGCAATGCGCCAGAGCGTGTCCGCTACCCCCGCGAAGCGAATAAGGTAACCGCTGTCACGGAAAGGATTGCTCGCACTAGTATTTTTTGAATATGTACTACTTTCGGATGACCCGCCAACGGGTCGTTACCTCTCGTCCATGTTCCGGCAACGGACCGCTTTGCAAAGGGACTGCAGCGTGACCATCGTCGTTCGAACCCTGTCCGACCGCGTGTTCGAAATCGTGCGCGAACGCATCGTCAGCGGGGCACTCCCGGAAACCGTGCCGATTCGGCAGGATGCGCTGGCAAGCGAGCTGGGCGTCAGCAAGATTCCGCTGCGCGAGGCGCTGGCCCGGCTGGAACAGGAAGGGCTGGTCGCCGGACAGGCGAATCGCGGCTATACCGTGCGGCCGATGTCGGCCACGCAGGCCGAGGAAATCTACGAACTGCGCCTTGCCGTCGAGCCCAGTGCCGTCGCCTATGCCGCGCGCCATGCCGACGACCGCTATCGGGCGGCGGCGGTGGAGGCGTTCGAACGGCTGGAGGAAGGAACAAGCGACGATCTGCTCGACGCGGCGGCGCGCAACCGCGCGTTCCACGCGGCGCTGGTCGCGGCGGCGGGGCGCGACCTGACGATCGATCTGGTGCAGCGGCTGTCGGTACTGGCGGAGCGCTATGTCGTCGCGCATCTGCGCCCCGCCGGTCGCGGCAACCGGGCGCATAGCGAACATCGCGCGCTGCTCGACGCATGGCTGGCACGCGATGCCGATGCGGTGCGTGCGATGCTGACCCGCCACCTGCTGATGACGATCGAAGATCTGCGCAGCGAATTTGCGGCCGCCGCCGCCTGATCTGCTATAGCCTGTGCGTATGTACCGTTTCGTTCTCGGCCTCCTCGCCCTGTCGCTGGCCGCTGTCCCGGCAACGGCGCGCGACATTCTGTTCATCGGCAACAGCTTCACCTTCGGCGCGGGCTCCCCGGTCGAAAAGTATCGACCCGACAGCGTCACCGACCTGAATGGCGAGGGGATCGGCGGCGTGCCCGCGTTGTTCCGCGCCTTTGCCGAACAGGCCGGGCTCGACTGGACGGTGTCGCTCGAAACCTCGCCCGGCAAGGACCTGGCGTTCCATTACGCCAACAAGCGCGCAGCGATCGACCGGCGCTGGGACGTGGTGATCCTGCAGGGCTATTCGACGCTCGACGCCGATCGCCCCGGTGATGTCACCCGCCACGGCGAAGCGGCCGGACAGCTGGCCGCGCTGGTCCGCGCGCGCAATCCGCAGGCGTCGGTGAAGCTGGTCGAAACCTGGTCGCGCGCCGATCTGACCTATCGTCCCGGCAGCCCATGGTCGGGCAAGCCGATAACGGCGATGGCGCAGGACCTGGCCAAGGCCAACCGGCGCGTCGCGCGGACCACGCCGGGTATTGCCGGCACGATTCCCGTCGGCAGCGCATGGAACCGCGCGATCGCGATGCGGGTGGCCGATGCCAATCCCTATGACGGCGTCGATCCGGGCAAGCTGGGACTGTGGGCCGACGACCAGTATCATGGCAGCAGTGCGGGCTATTATCTGGAGGCGCTGACGATCTTCGGGCGGGTCACCGGATATGACGTCCGCCGGCTGGGCGCCGAGGAGCGCGCCGCCGCCGATCTCGGGCTGACCGGGGAACAGGCGGTCGCGCTGCAGCGAATCGCGTGGACGACGCTGCGCCGGAACCGGTGATGCGGGTCCTGATCGCGGTGCTGCTGCTGGCCGGATGCGGCGGCGGCGATGGGGATCGCGCGGCACGCCTCGCCAAGGCGGGCAAGACCGCCGACCTTCCCGCCCTGCTGCGCGTCGCCGATGTGGAGGCAGGGCGGCGGGCGTTCGGGCAGTGTGCCGCGTGCCATACGATCGGCAAGGGCGGGCAGGCGCTGGCCGGCCCCAATCTGCACGGCATCCTCGGTCGTGCGGTCGCGGGCGATCCCCGCTTCGGCTATACCCAGGCGTTGAAGGACCATGGCGGGCGCTGGGACGATGCGCGAATGGACGCGTGGCTTGCGGCGCCGGTGCGGGTGGTGCCGGGCACGCGGATGGCATTCCTTGGCGTTCGCGATCCGATGGAGCGCGCGGACCTGATCGCATATCTACGATCGGAGAGCCGTTAACGTCACCCCAGCGAAGGCTGGGGTCTCTCGCGGCTCTTGCTGCGTACCACCACCAGAAGATCCCAGCCTTCGCTGGGATGACGTTTGTAACCTACAACTGATGCCCGGTGCGGTCGCGCTTGGTCGCCAGATAGCCGACATTGTGCGGGTTGGGCGGCAGATGGTGGGGCACACGTTCGGCCACGGTGATGCCGGCCGCTTCCAGCCCCGCGACCTTGGCCGGGTTGTTGGTCAGCAAGCGGATGCGATCCTGCCCCAGCAGTGACAGCATCCGCCCGGCAACCCCGAAATCGCGCGCATCGATCGCGAAGCCCAGGCGGGTGTTCGCATCGACCGTATCGAACCCTTGGTCCTGCAACGCATAGGCGCGCAGCTTGTTGACCAGCCCGATCCCGCGTCCTTCCTGCCGCAGGTACAGCAGGATGCCCCAACTGGCGTCGGCGATCGCGTGGATCGCGGCGTGCAGCTGCGGTCCGCAATCGCATTTCAGACTGCCGAGCACGTCGCCGGTCAGGCATTCGCTATGCAGCCGTACCAGCGGCGGCCGCCCGTCGCTCTGCCCGATGACCAGCGCGACATGCTCTCCCGCCGCATCGGGGGTGCGGAACGCGACGATCTCGCTCGACTCGGCGCCGGCGACCGGCAGCTTCGCGCGGGCGACGATGGTCAGCCGGTCGGCATCCTCATGTGCGTCGATCGCCGCCGGGGTAATCGTCACTTCGGCCCCCACGCCGCCTGCGACGAACGCTGGCAGCAATCCGGCGATGCGGGCGAGGCGCAGCGCGGCGGTGGCAGCGAGTGGCGCGGGCGACTCGATGCCGCGGAACGGCCCCTTCATCGGCGTGGCGAGGTCGAGCTGCGGATCGGCCAGCGCGGTCGCGGCGGCGAAGTCGGTCCATGCCTCGCGCCGGATCGATACCGGCTGGTCGGGTTCGGCCGCCGCGCGCTGGTTGACGATGCGCAGCGTCTCGGCCCGCCCGAACGACAGCAGGATATGCGCCGTGCCCGCAGGGTCGAACGCGTCGAGCCGAGTCGCATCGGCGGTTTCGATCGGCAACAGCGTCAGCGGCGGCTCCCCCGGCGCATGAATCGCGATGGCCCAACCGCGGCGCAGCGCGTCGATCGCCCGGGCAACGTCACGAGTTTCACTCAAAACCGGAACTCCGTGACGATCGGGATGTGATCGCTGGGTTTCAGCCAGCTGCGCGCATGCTCGTACACGCGGTGCGCCGTCGCCCGGGCCGCGACGTCGCGGCTGGCCCACATATGGTCGAGCCGCCGCCCGCGGTCCGACGCCGCCCAGTCCTTCGCGCGGTAGCTCCACCACGTGTAGAGCCGCGCCGGGGCGGGCACGAAGTGGCGGCCGAGATCGACCCAGTCGTTCGCCGCCTGCAACCGCGCCAATGCCGCGACCTCTACGGGCGTATGGCTGACGACGTCGAGCAGTTGCTTGTGGCTCCACACGTCGCTTTCGAGCGGGGCGACGTTGAAGTCGCCGACCAGCAGCGTCGGGATGCCCGCCAGCCCCGCCGACCACGTCGTCATCCGTTCCAGAAAGTCGAGCTTCTGGCCGAATTTCGGGTTCACCTCGCGGTCGGGCACGTCGCCGCCCGCCGGGATATAGACGTTTTCGATCCGCAAGCCGTTCGCCAGCCGCACGCCGAGATGCCGCGCCTCGCCATTGGCCTGCCAGTCGAGCCGGTCATCCTCGACCAGCGGTACCTTCGACACGACGGCGACGCCGTGGTGCATCCGCTGTCCGTTGATCGCGATATGGGTATAGCCCAGCCGCCGCAGCGGTTCGTGCGGGAAGTCGCGATTCTCGACCTTCGTTTCCTGCAGGCACAGCACATCGGGCTGCGCGTCGCGCAGGAACTGCTCGACGATATCCATGCGGAAGCGGACGGAATTGATGTTCCACGAAGCGACCGAAAGTGTGTCCATGGCGATGCCTGTATCGTCGCGGGCGCGCCTGCGCCAGATAGCGAACGCTGCCGCTGCGGGCCGATACGCACCGCAAAAGGAAAGGCCCCCGCTCCGGGGGCATGGAGCGAGGGCCGACCTAGCGTTGGTCACGCAGGCGGGCGTTGGAGACCCGGGCAACAGGGGGGAAAATCCCGGACGCGCCCCAACACCGCGTCAGCAGCAATAGGGCCGCAAACCTGTCGCCAACATGAACGCACGCGTTATTTTTGAAATTCCGTATTCAATTGGTCGCAGCTGGGCCACGGGTCGTCAGCGACGGACGCGACGGGGTTCGTTGAACCTGAACGCGCTGTCGGCGACCGGCACGTTAAAGCGCTGGTTGGTCAGCCGCACCGTCGTCCGGTTCGCCTGGGCATCCAGCGCGACCCAACCCTGCAGCATCAACCCCGCGGGGGCGGAGGACTGGCGCGCGAAGATCATCGTGATCCGGCCATATTCGGGACGCTTCGGGTCGTACGCCTCGACGCTGACGATGCGCGGGTCGTTCGACGGCACGACGCGCGCGAATTTCGATGCGTCGCGTTCGGGGTTCAGCAGGATGCCGAGCGGCGAGTTGCCGATCGGCCAACGCTGCTTCTGTCCGACCTGATAGTCGAGGAAGTAGAGCGACTTGCCGTCGGACACGAGCAGGATCGGCACGCTCTTTTCATATTGGAAGCGGATCTTGCCCGGCTTTTTCAGCGTCAGCTGCCCCGACAGGACGCGACCGTTGCGGTCGGTCTGGGTAAAGTCCGCGGTCATCGTCTGCGCTGCGGCAAGGTGCCGCTGGACCGAGGCGAGGTCGTTCTGCGGCGCCTGCGCATGGATCGCCGCCGGGGCGGCGATGGCGAGAACGGGGGCGAGCGCGAGGGCGATCGGGCGGATGGGGCGTCTCCAGGTCATGCGGGCGGGGTAGAATCGCGGCATTGAACGCGGCCTGAACCCGTGGGTTGCGTGGCGCCCTTCCCCCATCGTCGTACCCCCGCCTGCGCGGGGGTACGTTCAATGCGCGTAAGTCTTACAACCGATGCTCGCCCTTCACCCAACGGACCGTGCCCGAGCTGGCGCGCATCACGACGCTTTCGGTGGTCATCTTGCCCGGCATGCGCTTCACGCCCTTCAGCAGCGAACCATCGGTCACGCCGGTCGCCGCGAAGATGCAGTCGCCGCGCGCCAGTTCGGTCAGGTCGTATTGCTTGTCGAGGTCGGTGACGCCCCACTTCGCCGCGCGGGCGCGTTCGTCGTCGTTGCGGAACAGCAGCCGGCCCTTGAACTGCCCGCCGACGCAGCGCAGCGCCGCGGCGGCCAGTACGCCCTCGGGCGCGCCGCCCTGGCCCATATACAGGTCGATGGTGGTGTCGGGATCGCTGGTCGCGATCACGCCGGCGACGTCGCCATCGCCGATCAGCATCACGCCGCACCCGACCGCACGCAGCTCGGCGATCATCGCTTCGTGGCGCGGACGGTTGAGGACGCAGACGATGATGTCGTGCGGATCGACGCCCTTGGCCTTGGCGATCGCGGTCACGTTTTCGGTCGGCGAGCGGTCGAGGTCGATGATCCCCTCGGGATAGCCCGGACCGCAGGCGATCTTGTCCATATAGACGTCGGGGGCGTTCAGCAGGCCGCCCTTCTCCGCGATCGCCAACACTGCGAGGCTGTTCGGCCCGGCGGTCGCGCAGATCGTGGTGCCTTCCAGCGGATCGAGCGCGATGTCGATCTCCGGTCCCTTGCCGATACCGACCTTCTCGCCGATGAACAGCATCGGTGCCTCGTCGCGCTCGCCCTCGCCGATGACGACGGTGCCGTCCATGTAGAGTTCGTTCAGCGCGGCGCGCATCGCTTCGACCGCGGCGGCGTCGGCGGCCTTTTCATCGCCCCGCCCGACCAGCGTCGATGCGGCGATCGCCGCCGCTTCGGTGACGCGCACCATTTCGAGGACGAGCACGCGGTCGAGGGTGTTGCTGACAGGCTGCATTGGGACGAAGCTCCTAGCCGTTAAACGGATTAAACGCGCGATAGGCGACATGCTCTTGCCGGGCAAGTCGCGTCGTCGGATAAGTGGTGTCTATCCTTCCCGAAAGGCGTGGGCATGACGGCGTGGATGCTGGTGCTGGCGATGGTACAGGACGGCCATGCCACGACGGCGATGATCGCCCGTGCGCGTGCGGCGACCCAGGTGATCCAGCCGTGCCGCACTGACGCCGATCCCGACGAGATCGTGGTGTGCGCCGCGCGCCACGCCGACCGGTACCGCGCACCGCTGGTCCTGCCACGGGCGGAGGGCGATCCGAACATCGTCGATGCGCTTGGCGAGCGCGAGCGGTTGCTGGCGGTGCCGGGGGCATCCTGCGGTACGGGCGCGTTCCTGCAGGGCTGTGGTTTCGTCGGGGTCACCGCCTCCACCCGGCGTGGTGGCACGGTGGGGCGGGCACGGCCGCTGGCGCGGTAACACGGCAGCAACCTATCCTCCGCCAAATCGTTCGGAACGAACGGTCTTTTCAGGGGGAAGCCTTATGTCTGTACTGTTGCTGTTGCTGATGGTGCAGGCGGCACCCGCGCCGGCCAAGCTGGGCGTCGCCGACCCGGTCAATTGCGTCCTCACCCCGCGGGCGCTTAGCTGTCCGGAACGGCGCAGCGAGCGGTTCCGGCTGGGTGACGACGACGAACCAACGTTCGATCGGAAGGCCGACGGGTTGAAGCAGGACGGGCGGCAATGTGGGCTGCTGGGGTCGCAGCAATATTGCACCCGCAAGCCGCGTACGATCCTGTCGGCGCCGACGGGGTGATCGGGACGCGACGTTGAATGACAGCTGTCTTCGTCATTGCCGCAAAGGCGGGAATCCATAGCCGTTTAGGTTGCGACTTCATGCGCGACGCAGGCGGATGGGGATACCCGCCGGCGCGGGAATGACGGCAAGGGATGGGGCGGTAGTCCTGCATCCAACGAACAGAATGTCTGTCCGACTTGGAACGGGGCGGCAGACCACCGCCCCGCACCCCTTACGCCTCGGCCAGTTCGGCTTGCGCGTTGACCTTGTGCTCGGCCATCGTCGTCAGCTTTTCGTCGGTAGCGCGTTCCTCGGCCAGCGTTTCGGCCAGCAGTGCGGCGCAGTCCTCTCGGCCCAGCTGGCGCGCCCACGCGATCAGCGTGCCGTAGCGCGTGATCTCATAATGCTCGACCGCCTGTGCCGAGGCGATCAGCGCGGCGTCGAGCACCTTTTTGTCGGCGATCTCGCCCGCGACTTCGTTGGCTTCCTTGATGATGCCGTCGATCGCCGGGCAGGTCACCGCCTTCTTGGTCGCGCCGTGGAGCTGGAACACCTGCTCCAGCCGGCGGATCTGCCCTTCGGTTTCGGCCAGATGCTTTTCGAACCCGGCCTTCAGCTCCGGGTCGGTCGCCTTCTCGATCATCTTGGGCAGCGCCTTCATGATCTGGTTCTCGGCGTAATAGACGTCCTGCAGCTGGTGGACGAACAGGTCGTCGAGCGTCGCGATATCCTTGGAAAACAGGCCCATGGGTCGTTCCTTCGCTTGAATGGGTGACGTGCATCCCCAACGATGCGACCGCCCCCCGGTTGCGAAGAAAATGGTCAGTGGCCGCGGCAACCGAGCAGTTCGACGACATCCTCGAGTCGCGCCGCATCGCCCAGCGCGATAACCTCGCCGATGCTGCCGGCGTGGAGCGGGTCGCCCGACCAGTCGCTCATCGTGCCGCCCGCCCCTTCGACCACCGGTACCAGCGCGGCGAAATCGTGGAGCTTCAACTCCGCCTCGACCACCAGGTCGATATGGCCCGATGCCAGCGTGCCATAGGAATAGCAGTCGCCGCCCAGCACCGTCGAGCGCACCTTCGCCTCGACATGTTCGAACCCGTGCAGCTGGCCGTCGTCGAACAGCGCCGGGCTGGTCGTCGCGAGCAGCGCATCGGCAAGGGTCCGGCAGCGGCGGGTCTGCGCCGGCTGGCCGTTGAAGGTCGTCGGCCGCCCGACCGCGCCGATCCAGCGTTCGTGCAGGATCGGCTGGTCGATGATGCCGAGGACCGGCCAGCCATCCTCGACCAGCGCGATCAGCGTGCCGAAGATCGGCCGCCCGGCGATGAACGAGCGCGTGCCGTCGATCGGGTCGAGTACCCAGATGCGGCCGCTGGTCCCCTCCGACACGCCATATTCCTCGCCATGGATGCCGTCCGACGGGCGTTCGCGCTCGATCAGCGTACGCATCGCCGCCTCCGCCTCGCGATCGGCAAGGGTGACGGGCGAGGCGTCGTCCTTGATCTCGAGGCCGTAGCTGCTGCGAAAGCGCGGGCGGATCGCGGCGCCGGCGGCATCGGCCAGCTGGGCGGCAAGGGTCAGGTCGGCGGCGGTGACGGGCATGGCGTGCCTTTGGCTTGGAGAACGGCGCCAGATAGGCGGAGCGGCCCCCAAAGCGCAAACGATGCTCGCGATCGTCGCAAATGGCTGGCAAACGGGGCAGATGATCGCCCTCGCCCTGCTGCTCGCCGCGCAACCGCAACTGCGCATCGTCGCCGAACCCCCGGCTTCGTTCGCCGACGCGGAAGAGGGCGTGAGCGTGTTCGTGCTGAACGAAGGCACCGATCCCGCGGATGCGGAACCGCAGGCGATGGAGGTGGTGACCGCCGACCGCGCGACTCTGCGGATCGAACCGGTCGACGCGGCGCGTACGCGAATCGCCCCCGGCGGCTTTGCGAAGCTGCGGTATCGCATCGTTCCCGTCCAACAGGCCGCGATCGGCACCCCGGCCGAATCGACACCGGCGGGCGAGACGCAGGTCGCCACCGCGCAGGGGAACCGGGCGGGCTTCCTCGACCGGTTCGAACCGCACGAACCGATCTATGGCGCGTTCGGGCTGGGATCGGATGGCGCGAAGCTGCAGGTCAGCCTCGCGTTCCGCCCGTTCGACGGGGCGGGGGTGCTCGACGATGTACGCCTTGCGTGGACGCAGACGATGTTCTGGGCGATCGACCGGTCGTCGGGGCCGTTCCGCAGCACCAACTACAGCCCCGAAGTCTATTATCAGCGCCGCGTGACCGACCGGATCGTCGCCGCGGGCGGTTATGCCCATGATTCGAACGGGCGCGATGCCGGGTCGATCGACGTGAACCGCCTCTTCGTTTCTGCCAGCTATGCCCTGCCGATCGGCGATGGCTGGCAGGTGGAGGCGACGCCGAAGCTATGGAGCTATGTCGGCACCGGCTATCGCGACCTCGACCGCTATTGGGGCAATGTGTCGCTGGGGGCGGCGATCGGGCAGGTCGACGGGCTGCGTATCGCCGCGTCGCTGCGCAACCCGACCGGGCGGCGGCGCGCGGGCGAGCTGTTCGCGTCCTATCCGCTGGCGCGACTCGGGGCAGGGACCGGCTTCTACGTGTTCGGGCAGGCCTTCAGCGGCTATGGCGAGGCGATCGACGACTATGCCCTGCGCAGTTCGTCGGCGCGGCTGGGCATCGCCTTTACCCGTTGACGTACATCCGCTGGCGCGGGTCACCGAAGCTGGTAGGGTATAGCGAAATTCGCTCAAGGAACTGCCGATGCGCCTCGCCCTGTTCGCCGCCGCCCTGACCCTGCCGTTCGCCGCCCCGCTGTCCGCCGCGCTGGCGCCGGGGGCCAAGGCGCCCGATTTCACCACACAGGCGGCTATCGCGGGGAAGGCGTTCACGCTCAACCTGCGCTCGCAGCTGCGCAAGGGGCCGGTCGTACTCTATTTCTTCCCGGCGGCGTTCACCGGCGGCTGCAATGCCGAGGCGAAGGCGTTTGCCGACGCGGTCGACGATTTCAAGGCGGCGGGCGCGACCGTGATCGGCATGTCGGCCGACGGTATCGACAAGCTCCAGGAATTTTCCAAGGCGCATTGCGCCGGCCGCTTCGCCGTCGCCAGCGCGGGGCCGCGGGTGATCCAGGGGTTCGACGTGGCGCTCAACCGTCCCGCCGGTGCCGACGGCAAGGCGCGGACGATGACCACCCGCACCAGCTATGTCATTGATCGTGCAGGCCGGATCGCGTTCGTCCATTCGGACATGAACCCGGCGGACCATGTGCGCACCACCTTGGCGGCGGTTCGCGGGCTGGCCCTCGCGCGCTGACCGCCGTCCGCCAATCGTAGATGGTCGGTTAACGTCGCCGCAACCCGATCTTAGCATTCGCAGGCCTAGTCCTTTGGCACCAATCTGTGCGGGGGCGCAGTAGTGCGGCGGAGGACGGACGTGTATTTCGAGAAGATCGGCGATGGCACGGTATCGGTCGGCGACGGCCTGATCCACGCGGTCCTCGCCTTTCTCGAGGAACAGCGGTTGGAGCCGACGCCGCTCAACTACAGCTTCGGCTATCGCGTGATACACGATCCGGCGGGCCCGCTGGCGCTGGAGGTCGCGCGGCGCACCGACGGCGGCATTCGCATGACCAGCAGCGAGGTCGAGGCGCTGGGCACGATGATCGAGGGGGCGGCGCACATGACGCTGTCGCCTGCGCTCACAATCCAGCCCGGTCCGGTTCCGCCGGCCGTCGCCACGCTGGTCGAACCGAACGATGCGGCGACCAATGCCGCGGCCTCCGCCGAGGCGCTGGTCGTCGAAACCCGGCGCCAGGTCGCCGGGTTCGAAACCATGGTGTCGGCGATGCGCAGCGAAACGCGCGATTTCGGGCGCGACCTGGCCGCGCGCGAGGATGCGCTGCGCCGATCGGTCCCCGATGACAGCACCGACATGTCGTTCACCGAACTGGCGCGGATCACCGCCGCGATGCGCGCACGGGTCGAGGTTGCCGAGGCGCGACTCGAACAGGCGACGCGCGAGGCGAGCGAACTGCGCGAACAGCTTGCCGCCGCGCACGACGATGCCCGGCGCGACCCGCTGACGTCGCTGCCCAATCGCCGTGCGTTCGAAGAGGCGTTGGACGGCCAGATCGAGGGTCCGTTTCATGTCGCGATGTGCGACGTCGACCATTTCAAGACGGTCAACGACCAGCATGGTCACCCGGTCGGCGACCGGGTGCTCAAGGCGATCGCCGGCACGCTGGCACGCGAATGCGCCGGGCATCTGGTGGCGCGCTATGGTGGCGAGGAATTCGCGCTGCTACTAGGCGGGGTCGATGCTGGCGAGGCGCAACTGCTGCTGGAGCGCGCGCGCCGCGCGGTGGGCGAGCGACGCTATCGTCTGCGCGAGAGCGATACCGTGATCCAAGGCATCACTTTGTCGGCGGGACTGGTGTCGATCGCACCGGGCGAAACGCTGCGGGATGCGATCGTGCGGGCCGATGCCCTGCTATATACGGCCAAGCGACAAGGGCGCGACCGGATGGTTGGTGAAATTTGCTGATCGATGGTGTCTGGCGCCGTGTGAATTGCAACACTCGCATCATCCTGCGAATAAAATCAAGCAAAAACATATATTTATGAAACTGGCACATCCTCTGCAAAGCATGGTGCATAGCCGGCGAAACGGTTCGCACGGCAACAGGAAGTGACCATCATGATCCGCACCGATACCCTTCGCCACCATGTCGCCGCCGTGTTCGGCGCGCTGTTCGTGTCCGCCGTGCTGCTGTCGGTCGCCGCGCCGGTGATGCCGATCGCCTGACCCCTACGCCGCGATCATGGCGCGGGCGACCGCCTCTGCGACCTTGATCCCGTCGACCGCCGCCGAGAGGATACCGCCGGCATAGCCGGCTCCTTCGCCTGCGGGGAACAGGTTGGAGGTATTGATACTCTGAAAATCGTCGCCACGCGAGATGCGCACCGGCGACGATGTCCGTGTTTCCACCCCGGTCATCACCGCATCGGGGTGATCATAGCCCGGAATCGTCCGTCCGAACGCGACCAGCGCCTCGCGTAGCGCGGTGATCGCGAATTCGGGCAGGCAGGCGTTCAGGTCGGTCGGGTTTACGCCCGGACGATAGGATGGGATGACGCTTCGCAAGCCAGTCGAAGGGCGGTTGGCGAGGAAATCGCCGACCAGCTGCGCCGGCGCACGGTAATCGCCGCCGCCCGCGGCATAGGCGCGTTCCTCTAGGTGGCGCTGGAACGCGATTCCCGCCAGCGGGTGCCCCGGATAGTCGCGCGCCGGATCGATGCCGACGACGATGCCGGAATTGGCGTTGCGTTCGTTGCGCGAATATTGGCTCATGCCGTTGGTCGCCACGCGGCCGGGTTCAGACGTCGCGGCAACGACGGTGCCGCCGGGGCACATGCAGAAGCTGTAGACCGTGCGCTGGTTGGTGCAATGGTGCGACAGCGTATAGGCGGCCGCGCCGAGATCGGGATGGCCGGCGCACGCGCCGAAGCGTGCCTGATCGATCCAACTTTGCGGGTGTTCGATCCGCACCCCGATCGAAAACGGCTTCGCCTCCAGCGCGACGCCGCGGTCGTGGAGCATGTGGAAGGTGTCGCGCGCGCTATGCCCCAGCGCCAGCACCACCGGCGCGTCGGTGGCCAGCGTCTCGCCGGTCGACAGCTTCAGTCCGACCAGCCGCCGCGTGCCATCGGCGCGCTCTTCCAGCTCCAGATCGTCGACGCGGTGCGAGAAGCGATACTCGCCGCCCAGCGCCTCTACCGTTTCCCGCATCGATTCGACCATGGTGACGAGGCGGAAGGTGCCGATATGCGGATGCGCTTCGGTCAGGATTTCCTCGGGCGCACCGGCCTTTACGAACTCGGTCAGCACCTTGCGACCCAGATGGCGTGGGTCCTTGATCTGGCTCCACAGCTTGCCGTCGGAAAAGGTGCCGGCACCCCCTTCGCCGAACTGCACGTTCGATTCGGGGTTCAGCTCGCTGCGGCGCCACAGGCCCCAGGTGTCCTGCGTACGTTCGCGCACCACCTTGCCACGGTCGAGGATGATCGGGCGGAACCCCATCTGCGCGAGGATGAGGCCGGCGAACAACCCGCAGGGGCCCGCGCCGACGACGATCGGGCGCGGCCCGGCATAATCGGCGGGCATCTTCGTCACGAAGCGATAGCCGGTATCGGGCGTCGTCCCGACGGTGCGGTCGCGTCGGGTGCGCGCCAGCACCTGCCCCTCGTTCTTTACCGTCACGTCGACCGAATAGACGAGCTGGATATCGTCCTTGTCGCGCGCATCGTGCGCCCGGCGGGCGATCGTGTAGCGGATGAGGTCGCGCGGGGTGATCCGCAACCGCTCGCGGATCGCGGCCGCCAGTGCCTCTTCGGGATGGTTGAGCGGTAGTTTGAGTTCGGTGATGCGAAGCATCGCCTCCTGTAACGCCGCAGGGGGCGGTTCGCCATGGGGGCGATTGTCGAGGGGATGGAAGCAGGATAGGCGGGGGCGATGACCCGGTCGCTGCTCCGTAGCCTGTTGTCGCTGCTGCTGATCGTGGCGACGGTCCCTGCCATCGCCCAGACCGGCGCCGCGCCCGATTATGGCGCGCAGCTCGATCAGGCGACCAGCGAGCTGGGGCTGGTCGACGGTGCGCTCGACGCCCGGCTGGAGCGCGGGCAACGCGACGACCTGCGCAGTCGGGCGCAGGCGGTACGTGCCGCGACGCTCGACGCCGCGCAGCAATTGACCGGCGACTTGGCGCGGATCGATGCGCGGCTGGCGCAGCTGGGCCCGGCGACGTCGGGCGAAGACCCGGCGATCCGCGACGAACGTATTGCGCTGGGTAAACAGCGCACCGCGCTGGATTCGGCGACCAAGCGCGCGAAGCTGTTGTCGGTCGAAGCGCAGCAGCTGATCGACGAGATTCAGGAAGGACAGGCGGCCGAGCTGAGCCAGAAATGGTTCGGGCGCAGCAATTCTCCGCTGACCCCGGCGTTCTGGAGTGCGATCCTGCGCGCCGTGCCGCGCGACGTCCACCGCGTCGAACGTTTCATCGCGGCAGAGGTCGATGCGATCGGCACCGCCACACCAGGACGGATATGGCCGGCGCTGCTCGGATTTGCGGTCGCGATCCTGTTGCTGGGGCCGGCGCGGCTGACGGCGGGGCGGGCGGCGCAGCGGCTGTTGATCGAGGGCGCGCCGGGTCGCCGGGTGCGGCGTTCGGCCAATGCGCTGGGCCGGGTGGTGGTCGGCACGCTGGCGCCGCTGCTGGCTGCCGCCGCGCTGCTGACCGGGCTGCGCTGGGCCGGGTGGGTCGCACCGAGCTGGGACGCGATGCTGAACCAGTGGTGGGTGGCGATCGGCATCGCCGCCTTTTCCAGTTCGGTGCTGGGCGCGGTGCTGATGCGCGGGAGTCCCAGCTGGCGGATCGCGCCGGTCGGCGATGCCGTGGCCAGCCGGTTGCGGCCCTACTCGTTCCTGCTCGCGCTGCTGGCGGGTGCGGCCATCGCGCTCGATGCCGCCAATGTCGCGATCGGGACCAGCGCGGCCGCGCGCGCCGCCACCGCCGCGCTGGAGGCGCTGGCGCATATCCTGCTGATCGCCGGCGGCCTGTTCGCGCTGGGCCGGATGCGCGCCGAGGCGAATACGGCCGACGATGCCCCGGCGCAGACCGGGCTGGCGGCGATCACGCTGTTCGCATGGGGCATCGCCGGGGTCGCGCTGCTGGCGCTGGCGGCGGGCTATATCGGGTTCAGCCTGTCGGTCGGGCAGATGGCGGCGTGGACGCTGGTGCTGGGCGCGGCGGTCTATATCGTGCTGGTCGCGATCGACGACGTGGCGACGTCGGTGTTCGAACGCGGCAGCCGGTTGGGGGTGGCGCTGACCCGGGGGCTGGGACTGCGCGGCGGGACGGTCGACCAGTTCGGGGTACTGCTGTCGGGCGTGCTGCGCGTGCTGCTGGCGGTGCTGGCGCTGGCGCTGTGGCTGTTGCCGCTGGGGGGCAGCGGCGTCGCCGACATGTTCACCCGGCTGGGCGATCTGGCGCGCGGGGTGCAGGTCGGCGGAGTGACGATTTCGCCCGGCGCGATCCTGCGCTCGGTCGCGGTGCTGGCGATCGGGCTGACGCTGGTGCGCGCCTTCATGCGCTGGCTGGAGGGGCGGTATCTGCCGGCCACCGACCTCGATGGCAGCGGGCGCAATTCGGTCAGCCTCGTCGCGCGCTATGTCGGGATCGCGCTGGCAGTGATTTGGGCGCTGGCGTCGCTCGGCATCGGCGTGGAGCGGATCGCGCTGCTGCTGTCCGCGCTGTCGGTCGGAATCGGCTTTGGCCTGCAGGCGATCACGCAGAATTTCGTCTCGGGCCTGATCCTGCTCGCCGAACGCCCGATCAAGATTGGCGACCTGATCCGCGTCGGCACCGACGAGGGCGATGTAAAGCGGATCAGCGTGCGATCGACCGAGATCACGCTGGCCGACCATTCGACGCTGATCGTGCCCAATTCCGAACTCATCACCAAATCGGTGCTGAACAAGACGCTGGCGAGCCCGCTGGGTCGCGTGCAGATCCAGTTTTCGGTCCCGCTGGGCACCGATGCGGCGCGGGTGCGGGCGCTGGTGCTGGAGGCGTTTGCGCGCGAGGAGGCGGTGTTGAGCGATCCGGCGCCGTCGGCGTTCATCGATGCGATCACCGACGGGAAGATCGCGTTCAACTGTTTCGCGCACGTCGCCTCGCCGCGGGCGGCCTATGGCGCGCGCAGCAACGTGCTGCTCGACATTCTCACCCGGTTTCGGGCGGAGGGGATCGAGATGGGAACGGTGCCGCAGCGGCTGGAGCTGGTGACGTCGCCGACCGACCCCGTTCCACCCTTGCCAAGCGATCCCGCCGGCGGCACGGCGCGGCCATGATCCTGCACGCACACGAATTCGCCGACCTGCCCTGCGCGACAAGCGGCGTGATGCGCACCCATGTCTTTCGCCCGGCGGACGAGGGGCGGTTTCCGGGGGTGGTGCTGTATTCGGAAATCTATCAGGTGACCGCGCCGATCCGGCGGCTGGCGGCGTTCATCGCCGGGCATGGCTATGTCGTGGCGGTGCCCGAGGTCTATCATGAATATGAGGCGCCGGGGACGGTGCTGGCCTATGACAAGGACGGCACCGATCGCGGCAACGACCTGAAATTCATCAAGCCGGTCGCCGGGTTCGATGCCGATGCGGGGGTCGTGCTCGATTTTCTGGAGTCGCATCCGGCGTGTTCGGGGCGAATCGGGGTGGCGGGCGTGTGCCTGGGCGGGCATCTCGCCTATCGTGCGGCGTTCGATCGCCGTGTGCTGGCGGCGGCGTGCTTCTATCCGACCGATATCCATTCGGGGACGCTGGGCGAAGGGCGCAGCGACGACAGCCTGGCGCGGATCGGCGAGATCGGAGCCGAGATGCTGTTCGTGTGGGGGCGGCAGGACCCGCATGTGCCCTATGCCGGACGCGAGGCGATCCGCGGCGCGCTGGAGGCTGCGGGGACGGTGTATGCGTGGCATGAGGTGAACGCGCAGCATGCGTTCCTGCGCGACGAGGGGCCAAGGTACGATCCGGCGCTGTTCGTGATGGCGACCGGGTGGATGCTGGGGTTGTTCGCACGGATGTTGGGGGGACGGGTTTAAAGCTCCCCGTTTGCTTCGAGCGCAGGTTCGAGCCTGTCGAGAACCGCAGTCGAGAAGGGGTGCCTCAGACGAAGAGTTCTCGACGGACGCTTCTCGACAGGCTCGAAGCTGCTCTAACCTAACGGGACGTGTGAGGAGAGAGCCCTACCCGACCGCGGCAATGCCCAACCGCGGAATTTCGATCTTCGGACAGCGGTCCATCACCACCTGCAACCCCGCGGCCTCGGCACGCGCGGCAGCTTCCTCGTTGACCACGCCCAGCTGCATCCACACCGCCTTGGCCCCCACCGCGATCGCGGCGTCGACCGCCTCGCCGGCCGCGACCGAATTGCGGAAGATATCGACGATGTCGATCGGTTCGCCAATCTGGTTGAGGTCGCGGAAGACGAACTCGCCGTGGAGATGCTCGCCGGTGATCTGCGGATTGACCGGGATCACGCGGTAGCCCTGCGCCTGCAGGAACGCCATCACCCCGTACGACGCCCGGTCGGGGCGGTCCGAGGCGCCGACCAGCGCGATCGTGCGCGCCTCGGTCAACAGATTGCGGATGCCGTCATCGTCGAGCATGTCAGTTCCTCGCCAGCCAGTCGCCGACCTTTGCAGCGATCGACATGAACGGATCGGCCTCCGCGCCGTTCCCGGCGGCGGGCGGCACGCCGGCGTCGGACGCGGTGCGGATCGCCAGCGTCAGCGGCACGCGGCCGAGGAACGGGATGCCGAGCGCCTGCGCCTTGGCCTCCGCACCGCCATTGCCGAACGGGTCAGACGCTTCGCCGCAATGGGGGCAGACATAGCCGGCCATATTCTCGACCAGCCCGATGATCGGCACCCCGGCTTTCACGAACAGGTCGATTGCGCGGGTCGCGTCGATCAGCGCGAGGTCCTGCGGCGTCGACACGATCAACGCGCCTGCGGGGCGATGCTTCTGGATCATGGTCAGCTGCACGTCACCGGTGCCCGGCGGCATGTCGACAATCAGTGTGTCCGCGCTTTGCCAATGGGCGTCGACCAGCTGGGTGAGCGCCCCCGCTGCCATCGGCCCGCGCCACGCGATCGCCTGTCCAGCGGGGACCAGCTGGCCCATCGAGAGCAGCGGTACGCCATGGGGCGTCGCGACCGGCACCAGTTTCTTGTCGTGCGCCTCCGCCTTGATCCCCTCCACGCCCAGCAGGCGCGGTTGCGAGGGGCCGTAGATGTCGGCGTCGACCATCCCGACCTTGCGGCCCGACCGCGCCAGCGCGATGGCGAGGTTGGCCGACAGTGTCGATTTGCCGACGCCGCCCTTGCCGCTCGCCACCGCCACGATGCGCTGCGCGACGCGCTCGCTGGTCTGCGCGATGCGGACGGTGGCGATGCCGGGGGCGGCAGCGGCGGCGGCGCGGACATCGGCCTCCAGCGCGTCGCGCGCCGCGGGGGGCAGGCCGGTCACGTCGAGGATGATGCTCGCTTGATCGCCGGTGACGCGCGCCGTGGCGCGGCCGGCGGCGACGGGGCCGAGCAGCGCGTCGAGCGCGGCGGCGGGGTTCGAAGCGGAAGCCATGGCGGCGATGTAGCGACCGGGCGGCGCGTTACCACTGTAAAACGGACGGATGCCCCCTATAAAGGACAGATGCGATGGATCATGGGGCGGCGCGCACGCGCGCAAGGTGCTGCAGAATGAGCGACAAGGGCCCATGGGGCGGCGGTGGCGATTCGGGGAACGGATCGGGCGGCGGCGGGGGCGATGACGGCCCGCGCAACCCGTGGTCGATGCCCCCGGCGGGCAAGCGCGGCAAGATCGGCGGATCGACCTCGCTCGACGAATTTCTGAAGCGGGCGCGCACCGGCGGCCCGGGCGGCGGTCCGTCGTTTCCGGCCAATGCCGGGCGGCTGTGGCTGGCGGCGGTCGCCGCGCTGGTGCTGGTGTGGATCGCCTTTACCAGCTTCCATTCGATCGGCCCGCAGGAACGCGGCGTCGTGACGATGTTCGGCAAATATACCGGCACGCTGAACTCCGGTATCCAGTTCACGCTGCCCGCGCCGATCATGCGCGTGCAGGTGGAGGATGTGCAGAATACCCGGACCGAGAGCTTTCCGGCGGGTGGCGGCAGTCAGCCGAACCTGATGCTGACCGGTGACCAGAATATCGTCGACCTCGCCTATTCGGTGCGCTGGAACGTCAAGTCACCGGAAGATTACGTCTTCGAGATCAAGAACCCGCAGGAAACGGTGCGCGCCGTCGCCGAAAGTTCGATGCGCGCGGCGGTGGCCGCGAAGAACCTGACCCAGGCGATCGGGCCGGGCCGCGGCGAGATCGAGGCGGATGTACAGACCCGCATGCAGGCGCTGCTCGACGAATATCAGTCGGGCGTGCGTGTGCTGGGCGTCAGCATCCAGAAGGCGGCGGCCCCATCCGAAGTCGACAATGCGTTCAAGGCGGTAACGGCGGCGCAGCAGGAGGCGCAGTCGAACCTGAATCGGTCACGCGCCTATGCGCAGCAGGTGATCGCGCGGGCGCAGGGTGACGCGACCGAATTCGACAAGATCTACGAGCAATATCGCATGGCCCCCGACGTGACCCGGCGGCGGCTCTATTACGAGACCATGGAGCAGGTGTTGAACCGCGCCGACAAGACGATCGTCCAGCCCGGCGTCCAGGCCTATCTGCCGCTGCCCGAGGTTCGCCGCCAGCAACAGGCGACGCCCGAACCGGAGGCGCCAGCCGCCGCGCCGGCCCCCGAACCGACGGGAGCGGCACGATGAACCGCGTGCTGCGCAACCCGATGGGGATCGGCATCGCCCTGCTGGTGCTGGCGGTCCTGCTGTTCAGCACCGTGGTGATTGTGCCCGAGACGCGGCAGGCGGTGATCCTGCGCTTCCAGCAGCCGGTCGGCATCCTCAACCCGTATCGCGCCGACCAGCCGTTCGGGCGCACCGGCGCCGGGCTGGTCGCGAAGATTCCGTTCTTCGACCGCGTGGTATGGATCGACAAGCGCGTGCTCGATATCGAGCTGAACAACCAGCCGGTGCTGTCCACCGACCAGCTGCGGCTGGAGGTCGACGCCTTTGCCCGGTTCCGCATCGTCGATCCGTTGCAGGCGGTGATCTCCACCGGATCGACCGCGAATACCGAAGAGCGCGTCGCCAACCAGCTCGAACCGCTATTGTCGTCGGCGCTGCGTGCCGAACTCGGCCGGCGGACGTTCGCGTCGCTGCTGACCCCCGAGCGCGGCGCGGTGATGGACAATATCCAGAACGCGCTGCAGCGGACCGCGCGGCAATATGGCGCCGAGATCGTCGACGTGCGGATCAAGCATGCCGACCTGCCCACCGGCAGCCCGCTCGATTCGGCGCTGGCACGGATGCGGTCGGCCCGCGAACAGGAAGCGGCGACGATCCAGGCACAGGGGCAGCGCGACGCACAGGTCGTGCGTGCCAATGCCGAGGCCGAGGCCGCGCGCATCTATGCGGCGAGCTTTGGCAAGGATGCCGATTTCTACGCCTTCTGGCGGGCGATGCAGTCGTATCGCACGACCTTTGCCGGGGCGCCGGGGCAGAGCGGATCGACGTCGATCATCCTGTCGCCGGAAAATGGCTATCTCCGCGAATTCGGTGGCCGGGAACGCTGAGGCGCTTCCGGACATTCAAACCGCGTTCAGCAACGTAGTGGCAGGCCCGCTCCCGAAGGGGCGAGCCTAATTCGAGAGGACCATCCAACCGTGCGTTACGCCTACGCCATTACATCCGCACTTCTGCTGGGCGGTGCTGCCGCCACCCTGACGCTCAACCCGTCGGATGCGCAGACCGCGCAGAACGAACCGGGCGCGATCAATGCCGTCTCGGCGCCGCGCGCCGGAGCGCCGATGAGCTTTGCCGACATGGTCGCGCGGCTGTCGCCCGCGGTCGTCAACATCTCCACCACGCAGCGCATTACGGTGCAGCAGCAGGCGAACCCGTTCTCGGGCACGCCGTTCGAGAATTTCTTCGGCGGTCGCGGCGGCGGCGGGGCCGCGCCCCGCACGCAGGAAGCGCAGTCGCTGGGGTCGGGGTTCCTGATCTCCAGCGATGGCTATATCGTCACCAACAATCACGTGGTGTCGGCCGGGGCGCAGGGCGCGACGGTCGAATCGATCACCGTGACGCTGGCCGACCAGAAGGAATATAAGGCGCGGCTGGTCGGTCGCGACGAGCTGTCCGACTTGGCGGTGCTCAAGATCGACGGCGCGACCTTCCCCTATGTCCGCTTCGGCGATTCGCGACAGGCACGGGTCGGCGACTGGATCCTGACGATCGGCAACCCGCTGGGCCAGTCGGGCACGGTCACCGCCGGGATCGTGTCGGCGCTGAACCGCGTCGGACAGGGGCCGTATGACCGCTTCATCCAGACCGATGCCGCGATCAACCGCGGCAATTCGGGCGGCCCGATGTTCGACATGCAGGGCAACGTCATTGGCATCAATTCGCAGATCCTGTCGCCGACCGGCGGCAACATCGGCATCGGCTTCGCGATCCCCGCCGAACAAGCCAAGCCGATCGTCGACAAGCTGATGAAGGGTCAGTCGGTGTCGCGCGGCTATCTGGGCCTGACCCAGCAGGAGATCAGCGCCGATATCGCCACCGCGCTGAACATTCCCAAGGATCGCGGTGCGCTGGTCAACGGCGTCACTCCCGCGTCGCCGGCGGCAAAGGCGGGTATCCGTCCGGGCGACGTCATCCTGACCGTCAACGGCAAGGAAATCACCGCGCAGCAGTCGCTGACCTATCTGGTCGGTAACGAGGCGCCGGGTAGCCGGGTGACGCTGGACGTGTTGCGGGATGGCAAGCGCCAGCAGTTGCCGGTCACGCTCGGAACGCGCCCGTCGAACGACGAACTGGCGGCACAGACCGAACAGTTCGATCCGGACACCGCGCCGCAAACTCCGCGCGCGACGACCGGTCTGGCCGCGACCGCCGGGCTGGTCGTGCAGCCGCTGACCCCGGCGATCGCGCGGCAGCTGCGGCTCGACACGACCATCCGCGGCGTCGTCATCGCCGATGTCGATCCGAACAGCGATGCCGCCACCAAGGGGCTGCGCCGCGGGGTGGTGATCCAGACCGTCAACCGCCAGCCGGTGACGTCGGAAGCCGAGCTGATCCGCGCGATCCAGCAGGCGCGCGCCGCCGGGGCGAAGCAGGTGCTGATGTACGCACAGTTGCCCGGGTCGCCGATGGCCGCGTTCGTGCCGGTCGGCATCGACGCCGCCAAGTAACCACGAAAAAGGGCGGTGGAGCATTCCACCGCCCTTTTTCGTACGATGGTGCGATTTGCCTGCACCGCGATCCCGGTCCATATCCTGCGCATCATCTGGGACAGGCCATGACCGACACCGAACTCTTCCTCGGCGCGACCGCCGACGGCATCCGCCAGTCGCTCGTGCTCAAGCGCGCCAATCGCCACGGGCTGATTGCGGGCGCCACCGGTACCGGCAAGACCGTGACGCTGCAGGGGCTGGCCGAGAATTTCTCCGCTGCCGGGGTGCCGGTGTTCGTCGCCGACGTGAAGGGCGACCTGTCGGGCATCGCCATGGCGGGCAGCGCCACCGCCAAGCCGCATGCCGCCTTTGCCGAGCGCGCCGCCGCGATCGGCGATAACGACTGGCAGTATCGCGATACGCCGGTGGTGTTCTGGGACCTGTTCGGGGAAGCCGGACATCCAATCCGCGCCACCGTTTCCGAAATGGGGCCGCTGCTGCTGGCGCGGATGCTCAATCTGAACGACGTGCAGGAAGGGGTGCTGAACATCGCCTTCCACGTCGCCGACGAAGACGGGCTGCTGCTGCTCGACCTCGACGACCTGCAAGCGATGCTGGCGCATTGCGCCGAGCGCGCCGACGAGCTGACCACCCGATACGGCAATGTCGGCAAGCAGTCGGTCGGCGCGATCCAGCGCGCGCTGTTGCAGTTGCGGACCCAAGGCGGCGACCGCTTCTTCGGCGAACCGGCACTCGACCTCGCCGATTTCATGAAAGTCGCCGACGACGGGCGCGGGATCGTGTCGGTGCTGGCCGCCGACAAGCTGATGGCGTCGCCGCGGCTCTACGCGACGTTCCTGTTGTGGCTGCTGTCCGAATTGTTCGAGACGCTGCCCGAGGTGGGCGATTCCGACAAGCCGAAGCTCGTGTTCTTCTTCGACGAGGCGCATCTGCTGTTCGACGATGCGCCCGACGCGCTGGTCGACAAGGTCGAACAGGTCGTGCGGCTGATCCGGTCGAAGGGCGTCGGCATCTATTTCGTGACGCAGAACCCGATCGACATTCCCGACGCGATCGCCGGGCAGCTGGGCAACCGGGTGCAGCACGCGCTGCGCGCGTTCACGCCCAAGGAAGCGCGGGCGATCAAGGCGGCGGCGGAAACCTTTCGCCCCAATCCCAAGCTCGACGTCGCGCAGGCGATCACCGAGCTGAAGACCGGCGAAGCGCTGGTGTCGGTATTGCAGGCCGATGGATCGCCGAGTCCGGTCGAGCGCACGCTGATTCGTCCGCCCCGGTCGCGGGTTGGGCCGGTCACGCCGGTCGAGCGTGGCGTGCTGATCCAGACCGATGCGATCGGCGACCGCTACGACACTGCGATCGACCGCGAATCGGCGGCCGAACTGTTGGGCGCCAAGGCCGAGGAGGCCGCTGCCGCAGCGGCCGCCGCCAAGGCACAGGTCGCTGCCGACAAGAATGCCGCCTTGAAGGCGAAGGAGGACGCGCGCGCCGCCAAGGAAGCGGAGCGCCAGCGGATCGCCGGGCAACGCGCCGCCGACCGCGACGCACGCGAGGCGGAAAAGGCCGCGCGCGCCGCCGACCGCGAGGCAGCGAACAACCCCTGGGCGCGCGCCACCCAGTCGGCTACGCGATCGGCGGGGTCGGCGGTCGGGCGGATCGTCGTTAACGAAATCGGCAAGCAGGTGTTCGGCACCACGCGCGGCGGTCGGGCAAAGAGCGGCGGAATCGTCGGCGGGCTGCTGCGCGGCGTGCTGGGCGGATTGTTCCGCGGGTAGGACGGCGTGGCGATCGAGCATGTAACCGGCGGGACGGAGACGCCCGGCATCCCCCCGTCGCTGTTCGCGATGCCGCCGGGCATGGCGATCCGCTATGACCAGCCCGCGGCGGCGCTAGGCGACTATGTCACCGGCTATCACCTCTATGCCGCCAGCGGGCCGGCGGCGATGGGGCTGGAGAACTGGTTCCTGCCGGGTACCGCCAATGTCCGGGTGACGCTGGGCGCCGGGCCGATCGCGGTGTCGATCGGGCGGTTCAAATGCGATCCCCTGCCGCAGACGAGCCTGTTCGGGCCGAGCAGCCATGCGATCCATACCGTCACCAATGGCGGGGTGATGATCGGGTTCGGGATCAGCGCGCTGGGCTGGTCGCGCTTCTTCAGCGGCGGGGCGGATCGTTATGCCGACCGGATCGTGCCGCTCGGCAGTGTCGATGCGGGCTTTGCGCAGCGGCTGGTCGCGACGCTGTCGGCGGTGCGCGACGAACAGGGGGTGAAGCCGGCGCTCGACGCGTTTCTACTCGGCGAGATGGGGCCACCGTGCGCGGACGAGGCATTGATCCGGGCGGTGGCGCGGCTGGTGACGCACGACACGCCCGATGCGATCGCCGAGGTCGCCGAAAGCTGGGGCATTTCGCCCGAACGGCTGCGGCGGTTGTCCAAGCGGCATTTCGGCTTCGTGCCGAAAACGCTGATGATCCGCTCGCGCTTCCTGCGGTCGCTGGTCCCGCTGATCGAGGCGAAGGGCGAGATCGATTATTCGAACATCGATCCGGGCTATGTCAGCGCGTCGCATTTCCTGCGCGATGCGCATGCGGTGCTGGGGACGACGCCGCGGCGGTTCCTGCATGCGCAGACCGAGTTTCTGGTCGCGAGCCTGCGCGCCCGGGCGGCGGTACTGGGGAGCGCGACGCAGGCGTTGCATCGGCTGTAGGGGGCTGGGCAGAAGCGGGCTCTCGCCTTCCTGCTCTCCACGAACGTCATTCCAGCGAAAGCTGGAATCTTCCGCGGCAGACGAGCCGCGCTTGCCACGGGGAGATCCCAGCCTTCGCTGGGATGACGTGCGTTGCAGTATTCACATCGCTGCGAGCAGCGCCTCGATCGTCACGAACGCAAACGCGACCGAGCTATCCGCAACCCCGTACGGAATGAAGATGCGGTCGCCGTGGCGCAGCGCGCCGCATGAATAGACGACGTTGGGGACGTAACCCTCGCGGTCCTCGTTCGCTGCGGCAAGGATCGGTTCGCGGGTGCGGCCGATCACCTTCGACGGATCGTCCTTGTCGAGCAGCACCGCGCCGATCGCATATTTGCGCATCGCGCCGACGCCGTGGGTCAGCAGTAGCCAGCCCTGATCGATCTCGATCGGCGGGCCGCAATTGCCGATCTGGACCAGCTCCCACGGGTAAACGGGTTTCAGCAGCAGCTGCCCCTCGTCCCAGTGCGTCAGCGTGTCGGATTTGATCAGGAACAGGTTTTCGCCGTCCTGCCGGCCGATCATCATATACTGGCCGTTCACCTTGCGCGGGAACAGGCCCATGCCCTTGTTGCGCGCCGCGCTGCCGGTCATCGGCACGAGGTCGAACGCGCGGAAGTCGCGGGTGCGCAGCAGTTCCGACTGGATCATCGACCCGTTATAGGCGGTGTAGGTGCCGAGCCATTCGGACGTGCCGTCATCATGGGTGAAGTGGACGAGGCGCATGTCCTCCAGCCCCTTCGATTGCGCCTGGGTGATCGGGAAGATCACCGTCCCCGACAGGGTCGAATCGCGGTGGCGGAAGACGGTGACCTCACCCTCGGGCGCTTCGTCCTCTTCGCCGATCGCGTCGGCAGCGGTGGCGAAGGGCGGTTCGGGCGCCAGCACCAGCTCGTTCTCGTCGGTGATGATGCCTTCGCGGAAAGCGACCGAAGAGATATGCCCTTCGCCGACCGCGCGCAGCGACATCAGGATGCGCAGCGACCCCTCGGGCATGCCGGTCTGGTCGAAATGCGGCACCGCGCTGGGGTTCATCAACGCGGCGGCGGCATAGCTGTATTCGTGGCAGAAATAGGCGCCGATCAACTGGCGCTTCTCGTCGCCGATCTCGGCGCCGTTCAGGCCGAGCACCGCCTCGATCTCGTCATAGCGGGTCATGAACACGCGGCGCGTCTGCCAATGCCGTGCTTCGAAGTCCTTGAGCACGGTTTCGAGCTGCGCGCGCGTTTCCTCGGGCGACATCGACAGCACTTCGCCGACCAGTCGTTCGGTCCGGCTGGGGGCCGAACCGTTGCGCTGCCACGCAATGTGAAACGGGCGCACCACCACGCGCGAAGGGTCGGCGTAGAGCCGCATAGGGTGGTTGTAGATATCCAGCATTCGCGCGTCCAATAGTCCCGGCAAATGCCGTGGCCGGTCAGGCCACGGCGCGGCGCGGGTCTGCCACGGATGCGCGTCCCTTTGAAAGGGCGGAAATGGCGCAGGAGGCCAATTGCAGCGCGAGAATCGACTCCGCCCCTTGGTTGCGGTTCAATCCGGTTGGCATCAGCCCGTCGAAACAGCCACCGTCACCGACCGTCGCCAGCGGCAGGTCGAGATCGTTGGCGCCGAGATACCAGTTATACGCCTTGATCGCCTCGTCGCGCCAGCGGACGTCGCCGGTCGCTTCCCACGCCGCGGCGCAGGTTTCGACGGTCGCCTGCGCTTCCAGCGGCTGCTGGTCGAACGGCAGCGGTTCGGCATAGGGACGGCCGAAGCTCTCGGTTCCGACCGCGCGGAAACGACCCTCGGGCGAAGTCTGGCGCGCGACGATCCAGTCGAGCGTGTCGAGCCCGACGCGCAGAAAGTCGTCGCGCTTCAGCGCCTTGCCGGCGCGGATCATCGCTTCGGGCAGGCGGGCATTGTCATAGGCCAGCACGATTTCGAACCACTGCCATTCGGGGCGGCGGGTCGCGTCGAGCAGGGTGACGAGTTCCTCGCCGAAGCGGGTCGCAATCTCGGTCGAGAGCGCATGACCGGGATTGACGTCGAGCATCGCCACCGCGGCGAGCATGGCGAATGCGCGCGCGCGCGGGCTGCCGAGGTCGAGCGCGATCGACGCGGTCTGTTCGTACAGCGACATCGCCCAGTCGCGATGCTTGCGCGCCTGCGCATCGCGCGCGGTGATGGCAAGCGCCCACAGCGTGCGGCCGTTCGAATCCTCCGACCCTTCATCCTCGCACCACGTCCGGTCGAAGTTCATGAAGTTGCGGAAGCGCCGACGATCGGGGTTCCAGGCATATTGCAGGAACGACGCGTAGATCGTGGTCCACTTGTCGCGCAGCACGGGATCGAGGTCGTCGATCTGGGACATCAGGATCAGCGCACGAGCATTGTCGTCGATGCAATAGCCATGGCGGCGATCGGGCACCGAATAGATCGAATGCTGTAACATGCCGGTCGCGTCGCTCATCCGTTCGACCGCGGCGAAGTCGGGCGCGAGGGCGGTCAGGTCGGCGCTGGGACGCACGCGGCGGGGACGGGCAGCTACGGCCTGCTGAATTTCGGTCATCGCCGCCTGTGCAAGGCAGGGGAACAGCATCGTCCGGCCGCGCGCATAGGCACGCGAAGCGAGCGTGTTGCGCCGTGCATCGTTGCCAAGCAGGTCGACGATCTCGCGCGCAAAGGCGGCGGCGTCGCCGAAGTCGACGATCACGCCATGGTCGTCGGCGAGGATTTCGGTCGCATGGACATAGGGGGTCGATACCACGACCTTGCCCACGCCGACCGCATAGGACAGCGTGCCCGAGGTGATCTGCGCCGGGTTGCTGTACGGGGTGACGTACAGGTCGGCGGCCTGGAGATAGTCGAGCAGTTCGTCCTGCTCGACGAAGCCGTCGAGGAAGCAGACATTGTCGGCGACGCCCAGATCGGCGGCCTGCGCCTTCAACCGGTCGCGATACGCCTCGCCCTCATGCGCCACCAGATGCGGATGGGTGGCGCCGAGTACGACATACAGCGCGTCGGGGTGCGATGCGGCGACGGTCGGCATCGCCTCGATCATCGTCTCGATCCCCTTGTTCGGAGCGAGCAGGCCAAAAGTCAGCACGACCGGACGCCCGGTCCAGCCGAAACGCGCCTTCATCGATCCGGGTTCGACGAACGGGCGGTCGTGGACGCCATGCGGAATCGTCACGATCTTGCGCGCGTCGGTGCCGTGGACCCGCATCAGGATTTCGCGGCCCTTGTCGGCCATCACGATCACCTTCGCAGCGCGGCGCAGCAACGCTTCGAGCACGCGGCGTTCGTCGGCATTGGGATGTTCGAGGATGGTGTGCAGCGTGATGACGACGGGGACGTTTACCCGGTCAAGCAGCGCGACGATATGTTCGCCCGCCGGCCCGCCATAGATGCCATATTCATGCTGCACCCACACCGCCTGCGCCCCGCTCGCTTCGATCCGGCGGGCGGCGTCGAGATAGGCGATGCGGTCGTTCTGTGCGATCGCATGGGTCACCTCCGGCGGATAGTCGTACGCGCCGGGTCGGTCGTCCATCGCATAGACGTCGACGGCGAGGGTCGGATATCGGTCGCGCAACGCATTGAACGTATCAGTCGTAAACGTCGCCAGCCCGCATTTGCGGGGCAGGAAATTACCGATCAGCGCGATGCGATCGAGCGATTCCAGGGCGACCGTCCGGTCCATCTGCGTTCCTTTTGTGGCGTTGCGGGAACCGCCGGCAAAGCGCGGTGTCCGCAAAGGGAAACATTTCGACACCCGGAATGGTTGCACGGATTGTGCACTGCGACACGATTCGCGTGGCGAGTTGCCCCAAGCGTGCGACGATCAGCCGCGACCGCGATATCCCGGCACGGCCTGATCGGGAATCCACACCGATTTCGGTGGTTCGCCCGATTGCCAGAATACGTCGATCGGAATGCCGCCGCGCGGATACCAATAGCCGCCGATGCGCAGCCACACCGGCTGCATCTCCGCCACCAGCCGCTCGGCGATGCCGACGGTGCAATCCTCATGGAACGCGGCGTGGTTGCGGAACGCGCCGAGGAACAGCTTCAGCGACTTGGATTCGACGATCGTCGCGGCGGGCACGTAATCGATCACCAGATGCGCGAAATCGGGCTGGCCGGTGACCGGGCACAGCGACGTGAATTCGGGCGCGGTGAACCGCACCAGATACGGCGTGGCGCGCGGGTTGGGAACATAATCGAGTTCGGCGGCTTCCGGAGAGCTGGGAAGCGGGCTGGCCTGGCCAAGGAATTTCGGGTCCATGGCCGCGTATGTAGAAGGGACGGCGCACGAATGGAACGGGTGCTGATCCCGGTGCTAGGCGATCAATTGTCGCTCTCGCTGTCGTCGCTGGCGGATGCCGACCCCGACCACACGACGATCCTGATGATGGAGGTGGTGGAGGAAGCGACCTATGTCCGCCATCACCCCAAGAAGATCGCGTTCCTGTTCGCTGCGATGCGCCACCATGCCGCGGCGCTGGCCGACAAGGGCTGGGACGTCGATTACGTCCGGCTGGACGATCCCGACAATGCCGGCAGCTTCACTGCAGAAATTGCGCGGGCGGTCGAGCGCCACGATCCGACCCGAATCGTCGTCACCGAAGCCGGCGAATGGCGGGTGCAGGCGATGCTCGACGCGTGGGAGACGATCTTCGGCATCCCCGTGACGATTCGGCCCGACACCCGGTTCCTGTGTTCGCACGACCGGTTCGATGCATGGGCCGACGATCGGCGCGCGCTGCGCATGGAATTTTTCTACCGCGAGATGCGGCGCGAAACCGGGCTGCTGATGGACGGGGACAAGCCGGTCGGCGGCAAATGGAATTTCGACCACGACAATCGCAAGCCGGCAAAGCGCGATCTGTTGATGCCGAGGCCATTGTCGTTCGCGCCGGACGACGTGACGCAGGAAGTGCTGGCGCTGGTCGAGGAGCGGTTCGGCGACCACGCCGGAACGCTCGACGGGTTCGACTTCGCGGTGACGCGCAAGGATGCCCTGCGCCAGCAGCGCGCGTTCCTCGCCCAAGCACTGCCCGGTTTCGGCGACAATCAGGACGCGATGCTGACCGACGAGCCCTATTTGTGGCACGCGGTCCTGTCGCCCTACATCAATGCCGGGCTGCTCGATCCGCTCGACCTGTGTCGCGCGGTCGAGAAGGAATATGCCGCGGGCAAGGTGCCGATCAACGCGGCGGAAGGCTTCATCCGCCAGATCATCGGCTGGCGCGAGTTCGTCCGCGGCATCTATTGGCGCGAGGGGCCGGACTATGTCGAGCGCAACTTCCTGAACGCCAAGCGCGACCTGCCCGGCTTCTACTGGACCGGGGAGACCGAGATGCATTGCCTGTCCCAGGCGATCGGCCAGACGCTGTCCAATGCCTATGCCCATCATATCCAGCGGTTGATGGTCACCGGCAATTTCGCGCTGCTGATCGGGGCCGAGCCGAGCCAAGTGCATCGCTGGTATCTGGAGGTCTATGCCGACGCCTATGAATGGGTCGAGCTGCCCAACACGCTGGGGATGAGCCAGTTCGGCGATGGCGGGTTGCTGGGGACGAAGCCCTATGCGTCGTCGGGCGCCTATATCGACCGGATGTCGGATTATTGCGGGCATTGCCGCTACGACGTGAAGCAGCGCACCGGTCCCGATGCGTGTCCGTTCAACGCGCTGTACTGGGACTTTCTCGTCCGCAATCGGGGGAAATTCGGCGACAATCCGCGCATGGCGATGCCGTACCGGACGTGGGACAAGATGGCCGAGACGACGCAGCAGGAACTGCGCGCGCAGGCGAAGGGGTTCTTGCAGGCACTGGACAAGCTGCCCCGCTACGACGGGTAGGGTCGCCGTTCGATCGCGGCCTGCACCCGATCTGCACGCGTGCTGCGCCAAAGCTCCCCGAGCGCGCCATCCCCGCCCGATACCGTCCGTCTACTCCACCGGCTCCCCTCCCGTTCGGAGCCGCCGATGCGTTTCAGTTTCCTGCTCAAGGCCGCCGCGACCTGCGCGCTGGTGTTCCTGTTCGACCGCCTGTTTCCCATCGATGCGGGCGGGGCCACCGTCGGCGTCTTTGCCGGCGCGTGGCTGCTGGCGCTGCTCGCCACGCGGCGCGACGTGCGGGCAAGGCGGGGGGCGTGGGTGGCGGTCGCATTCGCCACGCTGTTCGCGGTCGCGCTGTTCGATGCGTCGAGTGGACTGGCATGGGTGCTGTTCTGGTCGGCGCTGTCGGTCGCCGCGCTGCTGCCGCGCGCGGCGGGGTTCGACGATGCGTGGCGCTGGAGCGTACGACTGCTGCTGCATGGCGCGAGCGGGCCGCTGAAACTGCTGATGGACCTGCACCGGCTTGCCACCCGCCCCCGGGCGAAGGGCGTGTCGGCGCGCGCGCTGGTCGCGACGCTGGCGCTGCCGGTGATCGGGGGCGGGGTGTTCGTGGCGCTGTTCGCCGCCGCCAACCCGCTGGTCGAACAGGCGTTTACCGGCGTCAGCCTGCCGCCGGTCGGGCGGGTGGTGCTGTGCGCTGTCGTCGCGCTGCTGCTCTGGCCGGCGTTTCGGCCGCAGCGCGCGGTCCTGCGTGCCGCGGCCGCGCTGCCCGATCCGGAACCGCGGATTCCGGGAACGTCGCTGCCGTCGGTCCTCCTCGCGCTCGGGCTCTTCAACCTGCTCTTCGCGGTGCAGAACGGGCTCGACATCGCGTTCCTGTGGAGCGGGGCGCCGCTGCCCGAAGGGATGAGCGCGGCGGAATATGCCCATCGCGGCGCCTATCCGCTGATCGGTACCGCCGCGCTGGCCGGGTTCCTGGCGCTGGCGATGCTGCGTCCGGGCAGCGCCAGTGCGGCGAACCCATGGGCGCGGCGGCTGGTGACGTTGTGGGTCGCGCAGAACCTAGTGTTGGTCGCCTCCAGCGTGTTGCGCACGCTCGACTATATCGGTGAATCGATGCTGACCGCGTGGCGGATCGCGGCGCTGCTGTGGATGGGGCTGGTCGCGCTGGGGCTGATCCTGATCTGCTGGCGGATTTTGGCGCAGCGGAGCGCGCGGTGGTTGATCAACGGCAATGCGCTGGCCGGGGGGCTGGTGCTGAGCGTGTGCGCGTTCGTCGATCTGGGCGCGACCGCGGCGCAGTGGAGCGTCGATCATGGCCGGGCGGGGCAGGTCGACCTGTGCTATCTGCGCGCGGTCGGCGACGGCGCGCTGCTGCCGGTGATCGCGCTGGAGCGGCGGACGCGGCACCCCGCGCTGCGTGCCGGCGTCCGGGCGGTGCGCGTCGAGCTGTACGACGATCTGGCGTGGCGGCAGTCCCGGTGGACCAGCTGGACCCCGCGCGGTGCCCGCCGGCTGTCCGCGGCCCGCGCGCTGGCGGGTGATCGCAAGGGGCCGGCCGATCGGTACCGGCGCGACTGTCGGGGACTGGTCATACCGTCGTCGCCCGTGCCGTCGGTGCAGCCTTGACGGCGGCCGCGATGGCGCTGATCCAGTGCCCCATGCCGCGCACGATCCTGATCGCCGACGACGATCCGCACATCCGCCAGCTGCTGGCGTTCGCCCTGACCAAGGCCGGGCTGACCCCGGTCGAGGCCGAGGATGGCGATGCGGCGCTGGCGGCGGTCGCGGCGCACGCGCCCGATCTGGTCGTGCTCGACATCAACATGCCGCGCATGGACGGGATCGAGGTGTGCCGGCGGCTGCGCGCCGACAGCGACGTGCCGATCCTGTTCCTGTCGAGCCGCGACGACGAGATCGACCGGGTGCTGGGGATCGAGCTGGGTGCCGACGATTATGTGGTGAAGCCGTTCTCCCCCCGCGAAGTGGTGGCGCGGGTGATGGCGATCCTGCGCCGCGTCGGCGCTCGCCCGCCCGCGGTCGACAGCGCCGCTGTCGCCATCCAGCACGGACGCCTGCGGCTCGATCCCGATGGGTGGCAGGCGAGCTGGGGCGGGGCGCCGGTCGCGCTGACCGTGACCGAATTCGGCATCCTCCGCACGCTGCTGGCGATGCCGTCGAAGGTGTTCAGCCGCGACGCGATCATCGACCGGCTGCACGGGCCGGGCTTCGCGATCACCGACCGCACGATCGACAGCCATGTCCGCAACCTGCGTGCGAAATTCGCGGCGGCGGGCGGCGACGACGTGATCGAGACGCGCGCCGGCATCGGTTATCGCCTGGGCACCTGCGGCGGATGATCGCAGGCTTGCGCGCCGTCGTCCGGCGGCACTGGCCCCGGCTGCGGCTGCGCACGATCCTGCTCGCGACGTTCCTGTTCGTCGCGGCGCTGCCCGGCGTCGGCGCGCTGTTCCTGCGGGTGTACGAGAACAGCCTGCTGCGCCAGACCGAGGCCGAGCTGGTGGCGCAGAGCGCGGCGCTGGCGGCGGCGGGGGCGAGCGCGTGGCCCGGCGGACGCGACGCGCGGATCGATCGCGGGCGCTATGCCTCGACGCTCGACCTGCGGCTGACCCGCATCCTACCCGAACGCCCGGCGCCGCGGGTGTTGCTGGGGCAGGAGGATGCGGCGATGCGCGTCTGGGCGGCGCGGCTCGCGCCGGTGCTGCGGATGACGGCGGAGACGACGCTGGCGTCGATCCAGCTGCTGGCGCCGGACGGGCGGATCTTGGCGCGGGGGCCGGCGGGGCGCGGCTATGGCGACCTGCCCGAACTACGCGCGGCGCGCGAAGGGCGGTCGCTGACGACGCTCCGGCGCAACGCCGCCTATCGCCCCGACTATCCGTTCGAATGGCTCAGCCGCGCATCGAACCTGCGCATCCACCATGCGCGGCCGATCGTGGTCGACGGGCGGGTGATCGGCGTCCTGTTGCTGGCACGGTCGCCGCGCAGCCTGTTCGTCGGGCTGCACGAGGATCGCGGCAAGATCCTGTTCGGCATCGTCGCGATCTTCGTCACGCTGGTGGTGTTGAGCGGCCTGTTGTCGCGCGGCATCGTCCGCCCGGTCGAGGCGCTGCGCGATGCGACGCGCGCGGTGGCGGGCGGCGGGGGCAGCGTGCCCGACCCGCCGGCGACGGCCGCGATCGAAATCCAGGCGCTGTACCGCGATTTTCGCGTGATGGCGGAGGCGATTGCCCACCGCTCACGCTATCTGCGCGACTTCGCCCATGCCGTCAGCCACGAGTTCAAGACGCCGCTGGCCGGTATCCGCGGCGCGGTGGAACTGTTGCAGGACCATGGCGACATGGCCGCGGGGGATCGCGAACGGTTCCTTTCGAACATCGCCGCCGATGCCGACCGGCTGAACCTGCTGGTCAGCCGGCTACTCGAACTGGCGCGCGCCGACATGGCGACGCGCGAGGCGGGAGTGGCGAGCGACCTGCTCGATGTGCTGCGCTGTGCCGCCGATGCGCGCGCTACGCCCGCCGTCACGCTGTCGCACGACGTGCTGCCCCCGGTCGCGGTCCCGCGCGGGGTGCTGGAGGCGGCGCTGTCGACGCTGATCTACAATAGCCGGCAGGCGGGGGCGGGGCGGGTGGCGATCGCGGCGCGGGTCGAGGGCGAATGCGTGGTGGTGACGGTCGCCGATGATGGCCGCGGCATCGCGCCGGGCGACCGCGACCGGGTGTTCGAACCGTTCTTCACCACACGCCGTGCCGCCGGCGGCACCGGGCTGGGCCTGCCGATCCTGCGGTCGCTGCTGGAGGCGCATCGCGGCGGAATCGCGCTGGATGCGGGGGAGGGGGCGGTGTTCCGGCTGACCTTGCCGGTGGCGTAGAGCGGGATCAGAACGCCGACCAGTCTTCCTCCGCCACCGCCAGCGCGGTGTTTCCCGCACTGCGCGGGCGCATCGGCACCACGCTCGCCGCCTTTTGCGGCGCGCGGGGCGGGGGGATGCGGTGGACGGTGTCGCCGATGCGGAAGCTGGCGATCTGGCGGGTCATGCCGTCGGCATCGGCGGCGAGGTTGCGGACCGCGGCGGTCGCTTCCTCGACCATCGCCGCATTCTGCTGCGTCATGCCGTCCATTTCCGACACGGCGGTATTGATCTGCTGCAGGCCTGTCGCCTGCCGCTCGGCCGAGGTGGCGATGGTGGCGACGAGCGCGTCGATCTGCCCGATGCGGCTGATGATGCGGCCCAGCGCGTCGCCGGTTTCGCCGACCAGCTGCACGCCGGCGCCGATCTGGCTCGACGACGCGGTGATGCGGGTTTTCACGTCCTTTGCCGCTTCGGCCGAGCGTTGCGCCAGCGCGCGGACTTCCGATGCGACGACGGCGAACCCCTTGCCGGCATCCCCAGCCCGTGCCGCCTCGACCCCGGCGTTCAGCGCCAGCAGGTTGGTCTGGAACGAGATGCCGTCGATCACGCTGATGATGTCGCTGATTTCGGCCGAAGCGCGTTCGATGCCGTTCATCGCCTCCACTGCGCGGCGGACGATCTCGCCCGACTGGTCGGCTTCGGCCCGCGCCTCGCCGACGATGCGGTTGGCCTGCGACGCGCCGGCGGCGGTTTCGCGCACGGTCGAGGTGATCTCGTCCATCGCCGCTGCGGTCTGTTCGAGGCTGGCGGCCTGCTGCTCGGTGCGTTGCGACAGGTCGTCGGACGCCTGGCGGATATCGTCGGCGCCGTTGTTGATGCTGCTCGCCGCCTCGGTCACGGTGGCGAGCGTTGATTGCAGCGATGCCGCGGCGGCGTTGAAATCGGCCTTGATCCGCGCGAACGGCCCGGTCAGATCGGCATCGACCCGCGCGACCAGATCACCCTCGGCCAGCCGCGCCAGCGCCTTGCCGAAGCTGTCGACGATCAACACCGTCTGTTCTTCCTTGGCGTGTTCGGCGGCGACCAGCTGGTCGCGCAGCGCCTGCGTGGCACCGGCAAGCTGGCCCAGTTCGTCGCGTCGCCCGGTCGCGGGCACCGTGACGGCCATGTCGCCCGACGTCATCCGCTTGAGCGTGTCGACCAGCGCCAGCAGCGGCGCGACGACGAAGCGGCGGCTGGCGAATCCCACCGCCATGATCACGCCGAACGTTGCGAAGGTCGTGACGGCGAGCAGGATGTTGGCAAGGCGGGCGATCGCGGTCGCCTCTGCCGACACGTCGGCCAGATGCGCCTCGATCGCGTCGGACAACGTGCTCATGCCGCCCTCAAGGTCCTCGAACGCCTTCAGGAAACTGGGCAGCAGCGCAGAGGCGCGGGCGGGGTCGGTGGCGGCGGCATCGGCGATGCGCTGTGCGGTGGCGATATAGGTATCGACCTGCGGCTGGATGCGGTTGGCCTGCGCCACGATATTCGGGGCGTCGGCATAGGCAGCGTCGGCGGCCAGCGCCTTGCGCAGCGCGGCTGCGTCTTCGGTCAGCGCCTTGCGGCTCTCGGCCAGGTTCAGGTCGCCGGCCGACGCCGCGCGCAGCACCGACAGCACGTCGCCGCGCACCGCATCGTGCATCATGTCGGCGGTCATGTGATCGCGCAGCAGCGCCGATCCGCGCGTGATGTTCGCACGGGCGTCCGCCTGCCGGTCGTTCGACCAGACGCTGGCCCCGCCGGAGACGAGCACCAGCAGCGCGATTGCGGCGATTGCAGCCAATACCATCCGGTTGATCGAATGCATGCGGTGTCCCCCCGACCCTTCGTTCGGTACGGTATGGACGTTACTGGATAATATACGGTTACCGGCGTGGTGACTTTGTCAGCGGGTCGCGCTTTCGCAGCGATCGCGCAGGAACCACAGCGCCAGCGCGCAGCCCGCGACCGGCACCAGCGACACGCAGGCGGTCAGCGCCGGGACGGCGATCACCCCGCCATCGGGTGCCACCGTCCACCACACGATCGTCGCCGCCAGAAGGTTGCCGAGCGCCGCGGCGCCCTTCAATACGCCGAGGAACAGCCCGACCGGTGTGGCCTCGCCGGGCGAGCCGCCGGCGATCGAGCGCTGCACTGCCAGCGTCAGCATCGCCCAGATCGCGATGTTGCCGGCGGACAGCGCGGCGCCCAGCAGCACCAGCAGCGCGGTACCCTTCATTCCGCGCGATCCGATCGCCAGCCCGAGCATCGCCGCAAGAGCAAGGCCATGCCCGACCCGCGCGATCGCGACAGGGTTCCAGCGACGGGCGAGCGCCATCCACCCCGGCAGCGACAGCGACTGGCCGAGCGTGATCGTCGCCAGCGCCGGGCCCGCCCAGCTGGGGTCGTGATGCACCGCCTGCCCGAAAAAGGGGAGGGTGCGCAGGAACAGCGGTACCATCCCCGCCTGTACCGCCACTACCAGCAGCGCCTGTCGAACGGCCGGGGTGCGCCACAGGCCGCGTACGCGGGCGACCGGGGCGATCGGCGCGCGTGAGGCTTCGCCACCGGGCTGGGCCAAGTGCCGGGTCGCGATCCGGGCGACGATCAGCGTCGATGCATAGAGCAGCGCGCCGACCAACGCGCCGCTGGCGAAGGCATCCTGCCGCGCCGCCGCACCGGACGACGACAGGGTCCACCCCGATGCGAGCGCCACTAGCGCCGCGCCGCCCGCGCTGAAGATCAGTCGCAGTCCCGATACCGTCGTCGCGTCGCCGGGCGTGCGCGCGACGCGCACCAGCAGCGTATTGTGCCCGACATCGCACAACGAATAGCCGATCCGGCACACCATCACAGCTGCGGCGATCGCCCCCGGCCCGTCCAGCGCGAACACCGTCCAGAACCCGCCCGCACACAGCGGTACGCCCAGCAGGATCAACCGCCCCAACCGGTCGCGCCCGCCATGCGCATCGGCCCATAGCGCGATGCCGAAGTCGAACAGCGCGTCCCACACCATCGCACCCGCCAGCAACCCGCCCGCCGCCAGCGGCGGCAACCCCGCGATCGACACGAGGTAGAACAGCATGAAATTCTCGAAGCTGGTCCACACCACGCTCTTGCCGAGATTGCCGACGCTGTAGCCGATCTTCGTGGGGAGCGAGGAGGGTGCGGGCATGGCTCGATGGATTTGGGGGAATGATCGTCATTCCCGCGCAGGCGGGAATCCATAGACGCCGACCTTGCGGCGGGAAGCGCCACGTCACGTTTATGGACTCCCGCCTGCGCGGGAGTGACGAAGCGGGTTTCGCCCCTATCACCCCCCGATTTCATTTATTTGACACGCCGGAACTATATACTGCCGCCATGTCCCGCCTGCGCCGCCCGCCGATCCCGCTGAACGAACCGCAGCGGCGCGTGCTGATGCAGTTGCGGATCGAGGGGACGGCATCGCGCACCCGCCTGGCGCAGGTGCTGGGGATGAACGGCGCGACGATGACCCGGCTGACCCAGTCGTTGCTGGCGCTGGGGCTGGTCGAGGAAGGCGAATCGGCGGAAGCGGTGCAGCGCGGGCGGCCGATGGTGCCGCTGACGATCTCGGGGCAGGGGGGCTGGGCGATCGGCGCGACGCCGCATCCCGGCTGGCTCGAACTGGCGCTGGTCGATTTTCGCGGTCGGCCGCTGGTGCATGACGCGACGCCGTTCGACAGCCCCGATCCGCGCGTGTTCGCCCATGCGGTCGCGGCGCGGCTACAGGCGCTGGCAGCCGCGCACGGGTTCATGCGCGGCAAGTTCCTCGGCATGGGGGTGGCGGTGCCGGGCTATGCGCTGCATGGGCAACGCGATCGCCGCGCGGTGGTCGACCGGGTGGCGGGCTGGGACGACGTGCCGCTGGCCGATATCATCGGTGACGTGTTGGGCATGCCGGTATGGATCGAGAACGACGCGAGCGTCGCCGCACTCGCCGAATTCTATCAGGATGGGGTGATCGGCCGCTATCGGTCGGTACTGACCCTGTTCCTCGGGCACGGCATCGGCGGCGGACTGATCGCCGAGCGCGACCTGTTCCTCGGCGAGCATGGTAATGCGGGGGAGGTCGGGCGGCTGTTCCCCGGCGATGGCGAACGACCGTCGGGCATCGACCTGCTGCGCACGTTGCGCGCCGCGGGGGTAGCGATCGATTCGCTGGCCGATGTCGATGCCTTGCTGGGCAGCCACCATGTGGTCATCGACCGGTGGTGCGACCGGGTGATCGAACAGCTGGAACAGGCGGTGCTGAGCGGGATCGTCTGGCTCGATCCCGGTGCGATCATCGTGTCGGGTGCGCTGCCGCTGCCGCTGCTCGACCGGATCGCAGCGGGGCTCGAATCGCTCAATCGCCGCCGCGACGGCAAGTATCGCGCGCCCCTGCCCCCGGTACGCGCCTCGACGATCGGCAGCACGGCGGTGGTGATCGGCGCGGCGATGATACCGATTCATGCGGTGACGGCGGCGGTGTAGGCACCCTGGTCATTCCCGCGCAGGCGGGAATCCATACACGCTGACGTTCGTACAAGGGTCGCTACCGTTGCGTCTATGGATCCCCGCCTGCGCGGGGATGACCATTTTGTTTCTTACCGTCACCGCGTCCAAGGCCGGGGTGGACGAGGGGGAACTATGAAAGTCCCGCTTCGATTTAATTGCACGTAAGCAAATAAAAGCGTCACATTCCCCGGCCAATGGCCCGCCATCGACAGTTCGGGGGGCCTATCCATGCAACGCAATCTTCTGGGCGGCGCGGCGCTATGCGCGCTGCTCGTCGTCATCCATCCTGCCATGGCGCAGACGACGCCGGCCAAGGTCGAGCCGGCCGCCGCCACCGACGACGCGGCACCGTCCGACATCATCGTCACCGGATCGGCGCGGCAGCAGCGGCGCTTCGACGTGTCCTATGCGGTCAATTCGATGAACCAGGCCGAAATTCAGAAGCTGGCGCCGAAAAGCACCACCGACCTGATCGGCACGCTGCCCGGCATCCATGCCGAAGCGACCGGCGGTGAGGTGCAGAACATCACCCGCGTGCGCGGCATCCCGACCGATCGCGGGTTCCTCTATTACCAGCAGGACGGCCTGCCGCTGTTCCAGGAACTGGACGGCTATTTCTTCAACCAGGGCGACGGGATGAACCGGCTCGACCTGATGACCGACCGGATCGAGGTCGTGCGCGGCGGGCCGGCGCCGATCTATGCCAGCACCGCGGCGGCGATCGCCAACGTCATCACCGTCACCGGCACGGCGACGACGCGCGGCAAGGCGCAGCTGACGCTGGGCGACACCGGGCTTTACCGCCTCGACGCGTATCAGGCGGGTCCGGTGTCGGACGATACCTATTATGCGGTCGGCGGTTTCCTGCGCCATCATGAGGGCTATCGCAATTCGGGGTTCCCCAGCGACCGCGGCGGGCAGATCCGCGCGAACCTGCGCCACGATCTCGCCAACGGCTTCGTCAAGCTGTCGGGGCAATATACCGACGATCACAACGTCTTCTACCTGTCGATCCCGACCGCCGATCCGCGCGATCCGTCGGTCAGCCTCGACCGCTATATCGACTATTTCACCGGCACGCTGAACAGCCCGGCGCTGCGCGACGTGAACATCAAATATCGCGACGGCGCCGGCGTGATCCAGAACCAGCGCGGCGACCTGTCCAACGGGCGGCACCTGCGCTTCGGCAACGTCGCGCTGAACTACGAGGGCGATTTCGGCGACTGGCACGTCTCGGCCAAGGGCGGGGTGACGCAGGGCAAGCTGCATTTCGACGCCTTTTATTCAACCTCCAACCCGGTCGACGCCACGACCTTCGCCGGCAATTATCGCAGCGCTGCGACGACTGCGTTCGGCGCGAACGTCGCGCGGCTCGGCTACAGCATCGCCGGCACCGCCGGGCAGAGCGCCTACAATCCCGCCGCCGATTCGGGGCTGGTGATGCAGGCGCAGTATCGTTCGATCGAGAACGACTTCCATTCGACGCAGGGCGACGTGTCGGTGACGCACCGGTTCGACACCGGTTTTGGCACCCATGACGTGCGCGCCGGCATCTATGGCTCGCTATGGGGGCAGAAGACGTTCAACGCGTACCAGAACCTGCTGATCGAGGTGAAGTCGCGGCCGCGCACGCTCGACCTCGCCGCCTATGACGCAGCCGGCAATGTGCTGGGCTATGTCACCGATCATGGTGCGCTGGCCAATGCCGGTACGCTGGGCGGGGGCGGCGCCGATGGGCAGTTGCTCGCGCTGTACGGCACCGATACGTGGGACGTGACCGACCGGCTGCGCATCGACGCCGGCATCCGCCACGAATGGTACAGCTATGACGGGTTCGGGCGCCTGACCGCTGCGTACGACCTCGGCGATCCGACGACGCTGGCCGACAACAGCACGCGCGGGTTCACCGGCGCGATCGGCACGCTGAAGCTCAAGCAGCAGGCGACCAACTGGACGGTCGGCGCCAATTACGACGCGACCGGCAATATCGGCGCCTATATCCGCGCATCGCAGCTGGAGGTGCCGCCCAACACCACCATCACGCTGAACTATCCGGTCGCCGCGATCGTGCCGACGAAGGCGAAACTGTACGAAGCGGGCGTGAAGTTCGCCGCCGGGCGCTCCTATCTCTATGTTACCGGCTTCTACACCAAATTCGATCCGCTCAACGCCAGCTTCGCCGCCTTCAACCCGGCGACCGGACGCGCGGACCAGGTGACGAACTTCATCGGCACCGCCGAAACCCGCGGACTGGAGGCCGATGGGCAGCTCCGGCTCGCCGGGCCCTTCTCGCTCGCCGGATCGGTCACGTTCCAGAATCCGCGCTACCTGAATTTCAGCAGCAACACCGGCGCCGATGGCAGCCGGGCGAGCGGCAAGCAGATCATCCGCGAGCCCAAGCTGTTCCTGAACGTCCGCCCGACAATCGACTTCGCGGTCGCGGACGCCGGGGTCAGCGTCTATGGCCGCTACGACTATGTCAGCCGGCGCTATACCGACTTCTTCAACAGCACCGCGCTGCCCGCCTATGGCGCGTTCGGGCTGGGCGCCACCGCGACCCGCGGGCCGTGGCAGGTGCAGGTCGTCGGCGACAACATCACCAACGCGCACGGCTTTACCGAGGGCAATACCGCCGGCGACCGCTTCGGACAGGGTGTGCCGACCGCGATCTTCGGCCGGCCGCTGTTCGGGCGTAACGTCCGCCTGATCGTGAGCCGGTCGTGGTGATCCGCCCGCTGCTCGCCGCTCTCCTCGCCTGCACCGTCGCTTCGACGGCGCAGGCCGGGCCGGCCGAAACGCTGCGCCGCATCGCCGATCCGAAGGGTGGTATGATCGCCATCGCCCATCGCGGCTGCCATGCTGCCGCCCCGGCGCACGGCCTCGGCACCGCGCCCGAAAACTCGCGTGCCGGGCTGCTGCGCTGTGCGGCGCTGGGGGTCGAGGTGATGGAGACCGATGTCCGCCGCACGCGCGACGGGTATCTGGTGATGGTGCATGACGACAGCGTCGACCGCACCACCGACGGCACCGGGCGCGTCGCCGACCTGACGCTGGCGCAGGTCCGCGCGCTCCATCTGCGCGACGACGAAGGCGGGGAGGGGGCGAGGGTCACCGACGAACGCGTGCCGACGCTGGACGAATTGCTGGCACTGGCCAAGGGGCGCATCGTCCTGAACCTCGACGTCAAGGACGCGATCTATGGCGAGGTCGTCGACGCGGTGGTCCGTGCCGGCGCGACCGACCGGGTGATCGTCAAGACCTTTGCCGGGGTCGGTTCGCCCCCGCTGGCCCCGATGCCGCCCTATGACCGGGTACCGTTCGCGGTGATCCCGACCACCGCCGACCCTCACGCGGCCGACGTCGTCACGACGCTGCGCCGGCAGACGAGCGGTGCGCGCAAGCCGGTGGCGGTCGAGCTGCCGGTCGTGCCGCTCGCCACGCTGCCAGCGATTACCGCCGAAGCGCGGCGGCTGGGCATGCCGGTCTGGGTCAACACACTGTTCAAGGGTTTCGTCACCGGCCTGGGCGGCGATGCCGAAGCCGCGCGCGATCCGCAGGCGGTGTGGGGGCGGCTGGCCGATCACGGCGTCCGCCTGATCCAGACCGATGCGGTCGAGTCGTTCCTCGCATGGCGGGTGGGGCGGAAATAGCCGCGCGCTCCCCGCGTCGCTCGCATGGGGAGCGACTGCCTCACCGCGGCAACGCCGCCGCGATCGAGGTGGCGAGCGGCGTGGTCGGGCGACCGATCAGCCGCGACAGCGCGTCGCCGTCATGGAACAGCGCCCCGCCCGCCGCGGCGACATCATAACTCGCCAGCGCGGCGGCGAGCGGCTGGGGCAGGCCGGCACCGACCAGTGCGGTGGCATAGTCGGCTTCGGGCAGGTCGACATAGGGAATGTCGCGCCCCGCCTGCCGCGACAATTCGGCGGCGAGGTCGGTCAGCGTATAGGCGTTGTCGCCGGCCAGTTCATATACCTGCCCGGCATGACCGTCCTCGACCAGCACCGCCGCCGCCGCGTCGGCATAGTCGGCGCGCGCGGCCGAAGCGATGCGGCCGTCGCCCGCGCTGCCGACGAACGCACCGTGCGCGAGGGCAGGGGGCACCGACGCGGTGTAGTTTTCGGTGTACCATCCGTTGCGCAGGATGGTGTGGGCAATCCCCGCTCCGGCGAGCGCGCGTTCGGTGGCGACATGCTCGTCGGCCAGCGACAGCGCCGAGGTGCCGGCGTGCAACAGGCTGGTATAGACGATGCGTCCGACCCCTGCCGCGTTCGCCGCATCGATCACCGCACGGTGCTGTCGCTCGCGCTGGCCCACCGCGCTCGACGATACCAGCATCAGCGTATCGACGCCGGCAAGCGCTGGAACGAGGGTGGCGGGGTCATCATAGTCGAAGCGGCGGACGTCGACGCCGTCGATCGCTACCGAATCGGGCGTGCGGGCAAGGCCGACAAGAGGCACGTCGGGGGCACGGGTAGCGAGCGAATCGGCGATCAGGCGGCCGAGCTGACCGGAGATACCGGTGATGGCGAAGGTCATGGGGGATGGCTCCTTGTTGGATGGACCCATACAATCTAGATGGGGCACTTACGAAAGATAAGTACGGATATTTTTGTTAGTATGGAAAGCCTGACCGATCGCATCCGTCGCGGCGACGTGCTTGCCGCCGCCTGTCCCTCGCGCGCGATCCTGCGGCACATGACCAGCCAGTGGGGCGTGTTGGTCCTGCTGGTATTGCGCGAACGTACCCACCGCTTCAGCGCGCTGCGCCGCCGGATCGACGGCGTCAGCGAACGCATGCTGGCGCAGACGTTGAAGCTGCTTGAGGGCGATGCGCTGGTCCGCCGCGTCGCGCACGCCACGGTGCCGCCGCATGTCGACTATTCCCTGACCCCGCTCGGTGAGGAAGCAGCGGCGCATGTTGCGCAGCTGACCGACTGGCTGGAAGTGAATGTGTCGCGGATCATAGGGTCGGACGCGGCGATCGACGCCTGACCGCCCGTCCGGCGGCTGCATGCGCGGCGAATCCTGTCGATTCCGCGACCGGATCGACAGGAGACGATTGCCAAACCCACACTATTCGTAATAGGCGGCAGTGGATAGGCCGGGAATCGCGAATCCCCGGCCCACACCCGATTCTTTTGAGGACGCTTACCCCCCATGCAGATCATCGTCCGCGACAATAACGTCGACCAGGCGCTCCGTGCACTCAAGAAGAAGCTTCAGCGCGAAGGCGTGTATCGCGAAATGAAGCTGCGCCGGCATTACGAAAAGCCGTCGGAAAAGCGCGCACGTGAGCGTGCCGCCGCGATCAGCCGCGCGCGCAAGGCCGATCGCAAGCGCGCCGAACGCGACAAGTAAGCGCGGATGCCGGCGGAGATCGGCGGCCGGATCGATGAGACCGGCACGCTGGTCCGCGACGGCGGCGCCTTCTATCTCCGCCGCGATGCCGGCGGGCGGTATCAGCTCGAACTGCACCGTACCCCGGTCGACGAAGTCGAGAAGCGTGTCCGCATGGTCGGGACGCTGATCGCCGTCGACCTGGTCGATGCGGACAGTATCGCGCTGCTCTGATCCCCCGCCCCGGCGACGGAGCCAATCCGGTCCGACACCGTTTGTCCCGCTGGCGCAATCTCTGCGTCGGCTAGAGGACAACCGTGCCTATGAAGACGCGCAACGAGTTTCTGATCGTCGCGACGTTCGGCGCGCTTGCGCTGGGTGGCGTGGTCGCTGCCGGATATTGGGAACAACGGATCGAACCGGGTACCGATCGTGCGGTGGTTCAGACCGCCGCCGAGCGGAAGGCGCAGGAGCGCCGTCGCGGGCGGATAGCGGAACCGGCAATCGCCGACACCACGGTGCAATAGCGGGTCCGATCATCAAGTTCTGGCAGCGGCAGGGTAGCGATCACGTCGCCCTATCTCATCCGCCGCCTGTCGCGGCGGGCAGGAACCGGTACACCGTCCCCCGCGAAATCCCCAGTTCGCGCGCGATATGCGATGGGCGCATGCCCTCGGCAGCGAGCTTGCGGACCGTTTCCGGGTCGATGCGCGGCTTGCCGCCCTTGTAGACGCCGCGCGCCTTGGCCGCGGCGATGCCCTCCGCCTGCCGTTCGCGACGCAGGTTCGTCTCGAACTCGGCAAAGACGCCGAGCATGTCGAGGAACGCCTTGCCCGCCGCGGTGCCGGTGTCGATCGGCTGTTCGGTCGCACGCAGCATCACGCCGCGTCCCTTCAGTTCGTGGACGATGTCCTGAAGATCCTTCATCGACCGGGCAAGGCGATCGATGCGGGTGACGACCAGCGTGTCGCCCTCGCGCAGGAAGTCGAGCAGGATCTGCAGTTCGGTCCGCCCGCTGCGGCCGCTCGCCGATTTCTTTTCCGATCGCACCGCCTGGCACCCGGCGGCGCGCAGCGCGGCTTCCTGGATGGCGAGGTCCTGCTCGACCGTCGATACGCGGGCATAGCCGAACAACGCCATGCGATCCCCCTGTTCCGTTCGATCGACGTCTAAAGCCGACCGGGCACCTGTTCAAGGATGCCGCGAGCGACCCTGATCGGACGGTGGCGCGTCCGAAGTCACCGCAGCGTACACGTCTCCGGCCGCAATCGGGGGTTGCAGCGTTCCATCACCCCGCCGGGCAGCGTCACCGCGAACCTGATTCCCGGGCGGGACGGGGCGCCGGGATAATAATCGGTGCTGACCGCCTGCGCCCCGCTCGCTGCCGCCGCATCGGCGCGGGCGTGACTCCCGGCGCGGGCATCGGTCGTCGGCAGATCGCTGCGCGTGCGCACGATCACGCCTTCGCGCACCCAGTCGCGAATCTTCGCGCCGTCGACCAGCGGGTCCTGCACGATCTGCACCACGCCTTCGGGCGTCGCCGGGTCATACCAGCCGAAGATCGGTCGCCCTTGCAGCGACGGATGACCGGCGCGGTACAGCTCGCCCACCTCCGGCCGCACGTCGAGCACGAAATACAGCCGCCCGCGCGTGCGCTCCAGCGTCGGCCAGCCTGTCCCCTGCACCGCATCGCGCAGCGTCGAAGCCTTCCCCCGCACCTCGTCCGGGGTAATGACCCGCCCCGGCGCCAGCGTCGCGCGAATCTCGCCGTCGAGCGCGTCGAGCAACGGCGCGGTCAGCGGCAGCGGATCGCCGATCCCCGCCCGCCCCGACGGTTTGTCGGCGGCGTTGATCGTGATCATGATCGGCAGGTGTCCGGGATGCGCCCGCGACCAGTCGTCGATTTCCTTCAGGCACCGGCGAAACGTCACGCAGCCCGACAGATAGTCGATATCGGGGATGTGGAAGACCTTGAACCCCGGTTGCAGCATCGCCGCGCGGTCGAACCCGGTCGCCTCGCCCGCCGCCTTCGCAATCCGCTCCCCGGCCGGGTCGGCATAGCGGCCACCCGCGGGATCGGCAAAGATGTCGAGTTCGAGCTGTCGCACGCCGCGATCGAGCTGCGCGGTGAGCGACAGGTGATCGTAATCCAGCGCCTCCGCCTCCTGCGGCGCGCGCTCCCGGATCGCGGCGAGGACCGCGTCGGGAATCCGCGCCTTGAAGCTGTTGTGCGATCCGATGACCTGCACATCGTTCATCCTGAGCGGCGGGCGCGGTGCCGTCGCCATGCAGGCGACGGCAGCGGCGAGCAGGGCGGGGCCACGCATCAGAACGCCGCCCGCACGCCGAACAGGATCGTCCGGCCGTAATAGTTGATCTCGCCGAACCGCGCCTGGCTGTCGTTGAAGGTATATTGCCGCGCCCCGGCGAGGTTGATCCCCTCGAGGCTGAACGTCACCTGCTCGGTCGCACGGACCGAGAAATTGCCGTCGAGCGAGCCGAAGGCATCGACATAGGTCGGCGCCTGTACCGTGCTGCCGGTGCTCGACAGATATTTGTCGCGCCATACATAGGACAACCGCGCCGCGATCGGCCCCTTGTCGTAGAAGCCGACGAGGTTGAAGCTGTTCTTCGACAACCCGATCAACTGGTCGCGGATCGCGCGCGAGCCCGCGGTATAGTCCGCCTTGACCGAGGTATGGGTGTACGACCCCTGCACGCCCAGCCCGTCGAGCGGCGCGGGCAGGAAGCTGAACACCTGGCTATAGGCGATTTCGGCGCCGTACACCTTGGCGTCGCCGCCATTGACCTGCGTCGACAGGCGGACGAGCCCGCGGCCTGGGATGGTGATCTCGGTATTCTGCTGGGTGATGTAATCGTCCATCGCCTTGTAGAAGATTGCGCCCGACAACATGCCGGTGCGGGTGAAATACCATTCGAGCGACCCGTCGAACTGGGTGGCGAGGAACGGGACGAGCTGCGGGTTGCCGCCGCTGGCGGTCGGCGCATCGGTCGACACGGTGATGCGCGGTGCGCTGTCGGTGACGTTGGGGCGGGTCAGCACCCGGCTCGCCGCCAGACGGCCGACGATCGTCGGGGTCAGGTCGGCGCGCAGGTTGAAGCTGGGCAGCCAGTTGGCGAACGTCTTGGGGAAGCTCGCTGGCGTCGCGGTGTTGCCGCTGGTCAGCGTCCCGCTCGCCACCTGATCGGTATGGACATAGCGCACGCCAACATTGCCGCTGACCGGCACCGTGCCGGCATCGAAACCGTAATCGGCGCGGACATAGGCGGCGGCGATCTTTTCGGTCGTGACGAACGACGAGCGCCGGTCGCCGAGCGTCAGCGCGCCGTTTTCGACCGCGGGGGTGAAGAACGCGTTCACATAGGCCGAGGTTACCGGCACCAGCCAGTTGCGCGGGGCATTGCCGCTGACGTTCTTCAGGAAATCGTCGAACGGCATCGCCTCGTACGCGCCGCTGCCGAGGCTGGTCAGCGGGGTATTGGCCGCCGGGTTGACGTTATAGTCGCGCCGGAAATAGTCGCGCTTGCGCCAGTGATATTCGCCGCCCGCCGACAGCTTGGTCAGGAAACCGCCCATGTCGTAGCCGATATCGGCGCGCGTATAGACGTCGCGGTCCTTGCTGTCCTTCGGTGCGATATTGAACGGAAACAGTGCGTAGCTGGCCGGATCGGTCGGGTCGACCGTGGTGGTGAAGGTCGGCAGCACCTTGTACCCGCCGCGGGCGTCATAGGTCAGCGGTGCGTTGAAGAAGGCGCGGCTGCGCACCGTGCCTTCGCGGTAATCGGGGTGAAAGCTGTGCGCCGACGACCAGTTGGCGCTGGCGCCCAGATGCCAGCGATCGCGGTTCCACGACTGCTTGAGGCCGACCGTCAGCAACTCGTGACGGTTGAGGCTGTATTCGCGCGACGCCATGAAGCGCGCGCGGTTGATCGTCGCGGCGACCAGCGTGTCGCCCTCGATCACCGCCGTTCCCGGCACCACCGACGTCCCCGAATCGTCGGGATAGATGTCGAGGCCGAATTCGTCATAGGCGACGTCCAGCCGCGTCGCGATCACATCGAGCACGGTTTCCAGCTCGGCCGTCGGCCGCCACTGCGCCGACACGATGCCGGAAATGCGCTTGCGATCCTCGGTTTCTACGGTCGGACGGGTGCGGGTCGGCGAATAGATGCCGGTGGGCAGGCCGCCCGCGCTGCTGGCGGTATAGCGGTTGAGCAGCCAGCCGAAGTTCATGAAGCGATCGTTGCGAACCGCCTTCCCCCAATATTGCGCACCCGCCAAGATGCCGAAGGTGCCGTCGGCGGTCGTCGCGCTGGTCAGCACCGTGGCGTTCGGCTTCACCTTCTCGGTCTGGGTGGTGTAGGTGCCGCGCAGGTTCAGCGTGGTCGTGTTGCCGATGTCGAGCGGACGGAACGTCTTGACGTCGATATTGCCGCCCAGCGCGCCTTCGGTCATGTCGGCGGTCGGGGTCTTCACCACGTCGATGCTGCTGGTGAACTCGGCGGGAAGCATTTCGAACCGGAACTGCCGCCCCTGCGCGCCGCCATTCTCGATCAGGTCGTTGAGCGCGACGCTGCGCCCGTTGAGCAGCGTATTCTGGAACTGCGGTCCCAGCCCGCGCACGCTGACATACAGCCCCTCGCCGCGCGGGCGGGTGATCGCGACGCCGGGAACCAGCTGCAGCGCTTCGGCCACGTTCTGCGTCGGGAACTTGCCGATATCGGTCGAGCTGATCGAATCGACGCCGTGGTCGGCGCGGCGCTTGGTCTCGATCGCCGCCGACAGGCTGCGGGCATAGGTGCCGTTGACGACGATCTCGTCCGCTTCGGCCTCCGGCGCGCCGCCGCTGGTCTGGGCATGCGCGGCGACGGGCATGGCGGTGACGAGCGCGAGCGAGGTCGTGGCGCGAAGCAGGCGCGAAAGCGGCAACATGTGAATTCCCCTTGAATGGCGGGCATCGACGTGCCGCCTTGGTCGGGGCCGCTATCGGCAATCCATTGCAGCTTGGTGACGCGCGTGCGTCAGATTGCTTGCAGAGGAGGATTTAGGGTGGCCGCGTGGCGCGGCGGTGTGGGCCAGCACAGTCGCCGATGGGACGCGGGATAAATGTCGACCGCGTGCGCGACGCTTGACCATGTGGGCCACGGGCCTAAGCCTTGCCCGATGCAACCGCTCGTCTCCACCGCATGGCTCGCCGACCGGCTCGGTACGCCCGGGCTGATCGTCCTCGACGCGACGTTCGTCCCCGTCCAGCCCGACCCGCCGCGCGACGAAGCCGCGGAGTATCGCGCAGGCCATATTCCGGGTGCGCGGTTCCTCGATCTGCGCGCGCTGTCGACGGGGCAGGCGACGTCGCTGCCCGCCGCTGACAAGCTGGCAGAACGGCTGGGGGCGATCGGGGTCGGCGACGACGCGCAGGTCGTGCTGTATGACAACTCACCGCACCATACCGCGACGCGCGCGTGGTGGCTGCTGCGTCGCTTCGCGCGCGGATTGCCGGTCGCGATCCTCGACGGCGGTCTGGCCAAGTGGCGTGCCGAGGGGCGGCCGGTCGAGGAGGGCGAGGACGCGGCGACATCGACCCGCTTCGGTGCCGATCCCGATCTGGCGCCGGTGCGGACCAAGGCGATGGTGCTGGCCGGCCTCGACCACGATACGCCGCAGTTGGTGGATGCGCGCTCGGCGGCGCGGTTCGACGGGAGCGAGGCCGATCCGCGCGGACTGCCGTCGGGGCATATTCCGGGGAGCATCAACCTGCATTATGCGGGCTTCTTTCAGGGCGACGGGACGTGGCGGTCGCCGGAGGAGCTGGCGGCGCTGTTCGCCGATGCGGGCATCGATCTCGACCGACCGATCACCACGACCTGCGGGTCGGGGATCACCGCGGCGATCCCCGCCTTCGCGCTCCACCTGCTCGGCCGCGATGCCGCGCTGTACGATGGCAGCTGGACCGAATGGGCCGCCGACCCCCAGACGCCGAAGGTGACGGCATGAGCGCGTCCGACCGACCGCAATCGCCCGGAACGCGCGTCGTGACCGGCGGGCGGCGGCCCGAATGGACCGCGGGCGTAGTCAACGTGCCCGTGTGGCGCGCGTCGACGATCCTGTACGACGACGTCGCCGACCTGCGCGCGGCGGCGGGCGCGAACACGCACCACAAGCTCTATTACGGCCGGCGCGGCACCCCGACGCAATGGTCGCTGGCCGAGGCGCTGACCGAGCTGGAGCCGGGTGCCGAGGGCACGTTGCTCTATCCGTCGGGCGTGGCGGCGATCACTACCGCGTTGCTCGCGTTCCTGAAACCCGGCGATCACCTGCTGCTGCCCGACAGTACCTATGATCCGACGCGCGCCTTCGCCAACGGCATGTTGAAGGCGATCGGGGTCGAGACCACGCTGTACGATCCGGTCGTGGGTGCGGGCATATCCCAGCTTATCCGGGCGAACACGAAGGTGCTGTTCCTCGAAAGCCCTGGCAGCCTGACCTTCGAGGTGCAGGACGTGCCAGCGATGACGAACATCGCGCGCGAACGCGGTATCACCACGATCCTCGACAATACCTGGGCCACGCCGCTGCTGTTCCCGGCGATGGCGCACGGCGTCGACGTGACGATCATGGCCTGCACCAAATATGTCGTCGGCCATTCGGACGCGATGCTGGGATCGGCGACAGCGGTCGCGTCGCACTGGCAGGCGTTGCGCGACGCGACCTATCAGCTGGGCCAGCATGTCGGGCCGGACGATGCCGCGCTGGGCGCGCGGGGCCTGCGCACCATGGCGGTGCGGTTGAAGCAGCATGGCGACTCGTCGATCCGCATCGCGAAGTGGCTGGCCGAACAGGACGGCGTCGCCCGCGTCCTGCATCCGGCGCTGCCGGGCTGTCCGGGGCACGAGATTTTCGCGCGCGACTTCCGGGGGAGTGCCGGGCTGTTCGCGTTCGTCCTGAACGGCGGCAGCGATGCCGGGCGGGTCGCGCTGATCGACGGGTTGGGGCTGTTCGGCATCGGCTATAGCTGGGGCGGGTTCGAAAGCCTCGCCTTGCCGATCGATCCGCATCGCTATCGCAGCGTCACCCGCGTGGAAGCGGAGGGGCCGATGATCCGGTTGCAGATCGGCCTCGAAGACCCCGCCGACCTCATCGCCGACCTCGATGCCGGCCTCGCCCGCTACCGGGCGGCGCGGTGAGCGAGGCCGCCGCATGGCTGGCCGCGCGCGGCCTGCCGGTGGGGGATGGATGGCAGCTGGCCGAGGGCGGTATCGCGCTCGGCTTCGTGCTGCTGGCGCTGGCGTTCGGCTGGTTCGCGGGACGCTGGGCCGGGCCGCATCTGACCGCCTTGTGGCGCGAGCGGGTGCCCGACCATGCCGTCGGGCTGGCCACGCGGATGTGCGACATCGTCCGCCATCTGGTCGCGGTGCTGGCGCTGGCGGTGGTGGCGCAGGGGCGCGACTGGGGGGCGCTAGCCGATATCGTCGTCGGCGTCGCGCTGGGCGCGGCGGTAGCGCGGCTGGCGATGCAGTTGCTGCGCGGAGTCAATCTGGCACGCTGGCTGGCATGGGCGGTCGCGGCAATCCTGTTCGTCGCGGTACTGTCGGGATCGGTCGGCGGGCTGGAGCCGATCACGACGACGCTCGACGCGATCGGGTTTTCGATCGGGCGCCGCCGGCTGTCGCTGCTGGCGTTGGTCAGCACGCTGCTGACCGCGGTCGTACTCTATGCCGTGGTGCGCATCGCCAACAAGCTGGTCGAACATGGCGTCGGGCAGGCGAAAAGCCTCGACCCCGCGCAAAAGCTGCTGGCGCAGAAGCTGGCGTCGATCGCGGTGGTCATCACCGCGTTCTTCTTCGGCATCGACCTGCTCGGCATCGACCTGACAACCTTCGCGATCTTTTCGGGAGGCCTCGGCCTTGCCGTCGGCTTCGGGTTGCAGAAGACGGTCGGCAACCTGATCGCCGGGATCATCCTGCTGATGGACCGCTCGATCAAGCCGGGCGACGTGATCGTGGTCGGCGACAGTTTCGGGTGGGTGAACAAGATCGGCGTGCGCGCAGTGTCGGTCATCACCCGCGACGGCAAGGAACACCTGATCCCCAACGAAAACCTGATGACGCAGGAGGTGGAGAACTGGTCCTTTTCCGACCGCAACGTCCGCGTCCGCATCCCGGTGGGGGTCGGGTATGAGACCGACCTGCGGCTGGCGCAGAAGCTGATGCTGCAGGCGGCGACCGAGAGCCCGCGCGTGCTGCGCAGTCCGGCGGCCAATGTCTGGCTGATCTCCTATGGCGAATATGCCGTCGAGCATGAGATACTGGCGTGGATCAGCGATCCCGAACAGGGCGTCGGCAATGTCCGGTCGGACGTGCTCAACCGGCTGTGGGATTTGTTCAAGGAGAACGGGATCGAGATTCCCGTGCCGCGGCGCGAGTTGCTGTTCCGCGACGGGTTGAAGGTGACGAAGGGGTGATCCCGCGCGGCCACCGACGTCACCCCAGCGCAGGCTGGGGTCTCCCGGTTGGAGCGCGGGACAGGAGCCGACGGAGACCCCAGCCTGCGCCGGGGTGACGTGCAGCGGTGCGGTGTCGACTTGGGGACTACCCGACCCATGCCATCGCCCCTATCTTCCTTTCCGTGACGACCATCACCGCCCGCATCGCCGAGGGCGTCCGCGCCGTTCCTGCCGACCAGTGGGATGCGTGCGCGGGCACGGGCAATCCGTTCCTGTCCCATGCGTTCCTCTCGGCGCTCGAGGAATCGGGCAGCGTCGGCGGCGGATCGGGGTGGCAGCCGCTGCCGATCATCGTCGACGATGCCGATGGCGTGCCGCAAGCGATCGCGCCGGCCTATGCCAAGGGGCATAGCCAGGGCGAATATGTGTTCGACCATGCGTGGGCCGACGCATGGGAGCGGGCCGGCGGCGACTATTATCCGAAGCTGCAGATCGCGGCGCCGTTCACCCCGGTGCCGGGACCCAGGCTGCTGCTGCGCGATGCGACGCAGGCACCCGCGCTGATCGGCGGGATCGAGGCGGTAGTGCGGCAGAACGGCTTGTCGTCGGCGCATGCGACCTTCGTCGACGAGGGACAATTGGCGGCGTTTCGGGCGGCGGGGTGGCTGATCCGGTCGGGGACGCAGTTCCACTGGGCCAATCGCGGCTATGGCAGCTTCGACGATTTCCTGAACGACCTTGCAAGTCGCAAGCGCAAGGCGATCCGCAAGGAACGCGCCGCCGCGGTCGAGGGGCTGACGATACGCCACCTGACCGGGGCCGAGCTGACCGAGGCGCATTGGGACGCGTTCTGGGAATTCTACCAGGATACCGGCAACCGCAAATGGGGCCGGCCGTACCTGACGCGGCGGTTCTTTTCGTTGCTGTCGCAGACGATGGCGGATCGGGTGCTGCTGATCCTTGCCGAGCGTGATGGGCGGCCGATCGCGGGGGCGCTGAACCTGATCGGCGATGACGCGCTGTACGGGCGCTATTGGGGCGCGGTGGAGGAGGTGCCGTTCCTCCATTTCGAGCTATGCTATTATCAGGCGATCGATGCCGCGATCGTGCGCGGGTTGCAGCGGGTCGAGGCCGGCGCGCAGGGCGAGCACAAGCTGGCGCGCGGCTATGTGCCGGTCACGACCTGGTCGGCGCATTTCCTGCCCGATCCGGGGTTTCGGGCGGCGGTGGCCGAGTATCTGGAGCGCGAACGGGCGGCGGTCGGGCAGGAACAGGCGTTTTTGCAGGAAATGACGCCGTTTCGGCGGGGGTAGGTGCGGCGTTCACCAACCTCCGATACGGTCACCAGAGACGTCGCCCCAGCGAAGGCTGGGGCCTCAACCGGCTCCTGCCCCGCGCTATAACCGGGAGATTCCAGCCTTCGCTGGGATGACGTCCGGGGCGAATGGGGTGTTCGCCTTACTTCCGGCTGAGCATCCCGCCCAGACCGCCCGGCAGCAGATCGCCGATACCGCCGCGTGCCGCCGGATCGACGTCGAGGCCGAGCAATTGCGCGAACTGGCCCAGCGCATCGGGACCGCCGACTTCGGACAGAACCGCCTCGATCTGGTGACGCGACACGCCGCTATGGTCGGCGGCTTCCTGCGCCGGATCGGCATGGCCGGCGAACTTGGCCAGCAGGCCGAGCACGGTCTGCACCTGTTCGGCGGAAATGCCCGCCTTTTCGGCGATGGTGGGCAGGTCGAAGCGCCCGGCAAGGTTCAGGGCATTGTTCAACAGGTCCATCAGCGTCTCCTTACCAAGTCGTTTGCCGCCATCTCGCGCATCGGGCGACGGCGGGGCTTTGCGAACGGACGATTGCCCAGATCGCTCCATGTCAGGTCGGGCGGCGGCACGCGGTGATCGATGCGGAACACCGCGCTCGTCCCGTTGCGCCACACCGGGATCAGCCCCTGTTCGAGGCGGCGGTCGTATTTCGGCGGGCGGATCAGCCAGACATAATCGAACGCGTCGCGCGGGAATTTATACAGCGCGCCGGCGATCGGCCGCCAATATTCGCGCGGGCATTTGACGTCGGTCACCAGCTCGGACGGATCGTGCGAGAAGCCGCGCGCCGCCTTGTACTTGACGGTCAACAGCTGGCCGCCGGCCATCGACCATTGGTCATTGGCATAAGCCTGTCGCCGCGCCAGCGCGAGGCCGGGGAAGTGCTGCAGCCGGGTCATGCGCCATTCGTTGTAGCAGGTCTCGCCCACGAAGGTGACCAGCCGCGCGCCGACCGGCACATGATCCAGCGCCGCCAGTTCGCGATCATAGGCGCGGTCGTACAGCCAGAAGCTGGCGGTGGTCGCGCCGATCCGTCCGACGAAGATGGCGAGGCCGATCGCCGCCAACACCGACGCATGGCGGATCGAAGTGCCCGGCTTGGGCCGGAGCGCGATCAGGCAAATGCCGAAGAGATAGGGGACCAGCCGCATATCGGCATAGGCCGACCCGAACACGATGCGCGGCAACAGGATATAGACTGCGATCAGGAACAGTGCCGACAGGCCGAGGTTGCGCGAATAGCCGATATTCGGGTCGCGCACCCCCTTGAACAGCACGAGATAGAAGACCGCGACCGAGGCGAGATCGTAGAGCTGCCACCGGTCGCGCAGCGCCATGGTCATCCACAACATCTTCGCGCGCCAGTTGAACCAGTCGGCGGTCTGCCCACCGACATGCCCGCCCGACCGCCACAGCAGCATCAGCAGCGCAGGCGGCGCCAGCACGAGGCAGTGGAGTCCGGCATGGAAGGCGGCGGCGAACCAGTTGCGACGCTTGTCATGTTCGCGGATCAACTCGGCCGAGGCGGCGAGTACGCCCAGCGTCCCCCAGCCGAAGGTGTGCGTCAGCCAGATCAGCCCGGCGATGGGTACGAACACGACGCCGCGCAGTACCAGCCGCCCCTGCCGCCCCAGCCGCAGCCACAATGCGAAGGCGTTGAGCGCAAGCGCCATCGACAGCACGAAATTGGCGAAACCGAAATGGAACGGGAAGCTGTAGACGATCGGCAGCGCGAACAGCGCGGTCGCCGGGATGCGGCCATGCACTTCGCGCGCGATCCACAACAGTCCGACCGCGGTCAGCGCCGGGATCGTCAGGATGATCAGCTTGACCGCAGGCTCGAGCCCGATCAGCGGTTCGAGCAGCCAGACGAGCAGGTCGACGCCGAGATTGCCGATCAGGCTCCAGTCGAAATTATACCAGTCGTGGAACCATGGCGCCTGTCCGGTATTCCACAGCTGTTGAACGCGATACCGGCCCATATGGCCCGGCAAATCGACCATCGGCGGGATGTCGGGCCACAGCAGCGGCACGATCGCCAGCACGGCCATCAGCGCCACGAACCACCGCGTCTGCCACCAGTTGAGCCTGTCCCCCTGCATCGGCCGCTTTTAGAGGCGGTCGGTACGATCCGGCAAGCGTCCGCGTAACCGGAAGAACAGCATCGATCCGCCGACCGGAATCGGTTCCAGCCACGCGGGAACCTGGCCCGATTGCAGCGCGTCGACGAGGCTGCCGGGGCGATAGCGTTGCAACGCCAGTTCGCGCATGACGTCGGGGCACAGCGCGACGTAATCGACGCCGGTGCGCTGCGCCATCGCTGCCGCCTGTTCGGGGCGGGCGAGGAAGAAGCGATAGGCCGCCATGTTGCCGGCATTGTTGCGGTGATAGCCCGCCGCCCATACGTGATGCGGCGTCATCCCGATCAGATAGGAGCCGAGGTCGATCGGTGCCGCGACCAGTCCCTTGGGCTGTCGCGCGATCGTCAGGAACTGTTCGGCGGTGGTGCAGCGGCCGATATCCGCCCGGGCAGCAAGGATCGGTTTGGCCAGCGCGCCATCCATCGGCTTCGAGATCGCCAGATACGTCACGCCCGCGCCCAGCACCCACAGGGTCAGGCGCGCGGCCATCCGTTCGGGGCGCCCCTGCGTCGCGGCGATGGCGATCGTGAAGGGGATCGATGCCAGTCCGGCGAGGATATAGGTGACGCGGATCTGCAGGATCGCGGCGACCGCGCTGATGACCAGCACGATCGCGAAGGCAATGGCGCGATGTGCCTGCCAGCCGCCGCGCACGGCCTGCACCACCGCCAGCGTACTGCCGAGCAGCGATACCGCGCCATAGGCCACGATCGTGCCCAGCGTATCCTGTCCGACGAACAGGCCGCGCGCTTCGCTGACATTGCTCATCCACACGTCCTTCAGGAACGGGGTGAGCGCGTCGTACGGGCCGGCGAGGCACACCATCGACGTGCGCGATACCGATAGCGCCACGGCGATCCCGACCACCGTGCCGGCCGCGAGGCGCCGCGGCATGGTCGGCATCCAGCGACCCGCGAAACCGAGCGCGATCCAACCCGCGCCGAGCGCCAGCGTCGCGCTGGTCGAGGCAGGGGTGAAGCCGTCGCACCATTCGCGCGGCCAGGCATCGGGGTGCATGAACACGAGCATGAACCCGGTCGCACCGGCCAGCGCGAGTCCGAAGCCCAGCGCGCGGGCGTCCTCGTCCGCCGCGCCGGTCAGCCACAGCCAGCCCAGCGCCGCCATCACCGCGACCAGTTCGGGCGCCGATTCGAGGCCGATGGCAAGGCTGGCCGCCGCGACCACTCCCATCGCCGCGCCGGTCGCTAGCGACGGCCGGCGCAGCAGGCCATCGACCAGCGCCAGCATCAACACGATCTGCAAGGCGTGGTGATCGATCCGGCCGGGGAGGAACAGGCTGATCGTCGGAAAGGCGAGTGCGGCAAGGATGACCGCAACCGGTCGCGCGGCGGGGCCGTGCAGGCGCAGCGCGATCTGCCCTGCCAGCAACAGGTAGCAGCAGAACAACAGCGCCGGCCACGCGATCATCGCACCGACTTCGGCGGCATGGGTGCCCAGCAGCGGTGTCAGCAGCAGGATCATCGCCGCCGGCACCGCATCGGCCAGTCGCGACCAGTGCATCGGCGCACCGCCCGGGGGCCCCAGGCGATATTGCATCAGGTCGTTGAAGCGCTGCCCACCGATCCAGTCGCGGATTTCGGCGATACGCATCATGTCGTCATTGTCGGGCAGGCGCAGCCACCGCAGCGCCGACCAGTCCTTGATCGTCCAAGCGGTCGTCAGCAGCACGGTCAGCCCCAGCGCGAGCGCCAGCACGGGCCAGGAGAAGCGGGGGCTCGGGGCGCGGGGGGCGGGCGTCATAGCCGCCGACATGACCGGATCATGCTTAATTTCCGGTATAGCGTTAACCGAGTCTTCGTCGTTTCACAGGAATAACGGTCGCGATAGTCCGCCGCTGGAGCGTCCGATGCCCGCCGTCCGCCTGCCCATTGCAACCAGCGACGCCATTCGCGAGGAAGTCGCGGTCGAACTGTCGATCGTCATGCCCTGCCTGAACGAAGCAGAGACGCTGGCGGTGTGCATCAAGAAGGCGAAGTTGTTTCTCGACGCGCACGACATCGCGGGCGAGGTGATCGTCGCCGACAACGGATCGACCGACGGATCGCTGCAGATTGCCAATGCGATGGGCGCGCGGATCGTGAACGTGCCGGCGCGCGGCTATGGTGCGGCACTGGCTGGCGGTATCGCCGCCGCGCGCGGCCAGTTCGTGGCGATGGGCGATGCCGACGACAGCTATGACTTCGGCAGCCTGTTGCCCTTCGTCGAACGGTTGCGGGGCGGCGCCGATCTGGTGATGGGCAATCGCTTTCAGGGCGGGATCGCGCCCGGCGCCATGCCGGTGCTGCACCGTTTCCTCGGCAATCCGGTGCTGAGCCTGCTCGGCCGCGCGTTTTTCGGGACGCCGGTCGGCGATTTCCATTGCGGGCTGCGCGCGTTCCGCCGCGACCGTGCGCTGGAACTGGGGCTGACCGCGCCGGGGATGGAATTTGCCAGCGAGATGGTGGTCAAGGCATCGATCGCCCGGTTCGCCATCGCCGAGGTGCCGACGACGCTGGTGCCCGATGGCCGGTCGCGCCCGCCGCATTTGCGCACATGGCGCGACGGATGGCGGCATCTGCGCTTCCTGCTGCTCTATGCGCCGCGCTTCCTGTTCTTCTATCCGGGGCTGGCGCTGCTGATCGTGGGGATGGTCGCGGTCGGAATGCTCGCCGGTGGCGACATCCGGCTGAACGGGGTCGAGTTCGGACCGCACACGATGATCTTCGCGGCGATGGCCGCGATCATCGGCGGCCAGATGATCGGGTTAGCGGTGCTGGCGCGCCAATATGGTATCCTGACCGGCATGTGGCCGGAAAGCGGGGCGATGCAGCGCATCCGCAGCGCACTGACCGTCGAGCGCGGCTGCATCGTCGGGGGGGTGTTGCTGCTGGCCGGATTGGGCGGGGCGGCGACCTCGACCTGGCTCTGGGCGCAGACCGGGTTCGGAGCACTGGTACCGGGCGAACTGATGCGGCTGACCATTCCGTCGATGCTGCTCGCGTGCCTGGGCGTACAGGTCGCGGTCACGTCGTTCTTCGCCGCGCTGCTCGACCAGCCGCGCGCAAAGTAACCGGCCGGGTCGCCCCGGCCCGTTTCACGGATCAGCGGTCGCGGCGCCCCAGCAGACGCAGGCGCAGCGCGTTGAGCTTGATGAAGCCCGCCGCATCGCGCTGGTCATAGGCGCCCTGATCGTCCTCGAACGTCACGACCTTTTCGCTGTAGAGCGAATTGGGCGAACGACGGCCGATGACATGGACGCCGCCCTTGTACAGCTTGAGGCGGACTTCGCCCGACACCTTGTGCTGGCTGTGGTCGATCGCGGCCTGCAGCATCTCGCGCTCCGGCGAGAACCAGAAGCCGTTATAGACCAGCTCGGCATAGCGCGGCGCCAGTTCGTCCTTCAGGTGCGCGGCACCACGATCGAGCGTGATCTGTTCGATCGCGCGGTGCGCGGCGTGCAGGATCGTGCCGCCGGGCGTCTCGTACATGCCGCGCGACTTCATGCCGACGAAGCGGTTCTCGACCAGGTCGAGGCGACCGATGCCATGCGCGCGGCCAAGGTCGTTGAGCTTGGCGAGCAGCGTGGCGGGCGACATCCCCTCGCCATCGACCGCGACCGCGTCGCCGCGTTCGAACGCGACGGTGATGACCTGCGGCGTGTCGGGCGCTTCCTCCGGGCTGACGGTGCGCGAGAAGACATAGTCGGGCACTTCGTCCCAAGGGTCCTCCAGCACCTTCCCCTCAGACGAAGTGTGCAGCAGGTTCGCATCGGTCGAGAAGGGCGATTCGCCGCGCTTGTCCTTGGGCACCGGAATCTGGTGCTGTTCGGCAAAGGCGATCAGCGCGGTGCGGCTGGTCAGGTCCCATTCGCGCCACGGCGCGATGACCTTGATATCAGGCTGCAGTGCGTAATAGCCCAGTTCGAAGCGGACCTGGTCGTTGCCCTTGCCGGTCGCGCCGTGGCTGACCGCATCGGCGTTCACCTGACGCGCGATCTCGATCTGGCGCTTGGCGATCAGTGGGCGCGCGATCGAGGTGCCGAGCAGGTACAGCCCCTCGTACAAGGCGTTCGAGCGCATCATCGGGAAGACGAAGTCGCGAACGAATTCCTCGCGCAGGTCGTCGATGAAGATATGCTCGGGCTTGATGCCCATCAGCTCGGCCTTCTTGCGCGCCGGCTCCAGCTCTTCGCCCTGACCGAGATCGGCGGTGAAGGTCACGACCTCGCACTTATATTCCTGCTGCAACCATTTCAGGATGACGCTGGTGTCGAGGCCGCCCGAATAGGCGAGTACGACGCGGTTGATGGACTCGGCCATGGGGCAGGCTCCTTATGTGCAACGGTTCGGCGCGCGGTTAGGCGACGCGGGGCCGCCACGCAAGGACGTGCGCTTGCGCCGGCGGGGACGCGGTGCAATCGTGCGCCGTATCGCCCCTCGTGGAAAGAAGCTGCCCCGATGTTGTTCGCGCTCCTCGCCCTCGCGCTCCAGACCGCTCCCGCCCCGGCGCAGCCGACACCGGCGCCGGTCGTCGAACCGGCGCCCGAAGACGAAACCGAGTTCTTCGCGCTGTTCGACACCGACAAGGACGGGGTCATCGGCAAGGCCGAGTTCGACGCGATGAGCGTCAAGATCGATGCCGAGGCGGCCAAAGAGGACCCGTCGCAAAAGGGGCAGGCGGCTAGCGGCCTCGCCACCGCGTTCGCGCTGATGGACCAGAACAAGGACGGCAAGATTACGCGCGAGGAGTTTCGGGCGGTGGTGAAGGCAGGGCAGTAGGGGGCGTTCCCAAGCCCAAAACGTCACCCCAGCGCAGGCTGGGGTCTCCTGCGGCGAGGCGCGCGCTCCATTACCGGGAGACCCCAGCCTGCGCTGGGGTGAGGGATATGGGTCGGATAACGTCCTTCATTCCGCCGCCAACAGGGTCGTCGCGCCACCCAGATCGACCGAGACCAGCCGGCTGATCCCACGCTCGACCATCGTCACGCCGAACAGGCGGTGCATGCGGCTCATCGTCGCCGCATTGTGGGTGACGATCAGGTAGCGGGTGTCGGTATCGGCCGCCATCCGGTCGAGCAGATCGCAGAAGCGGTCGATGTTTGCGTCGTCCAGCGGCGCGTCGACCTCGTCCAATACGCAGATCGGCGCCGGGTTGGTCAGGAACAGCGCGAAGATCAGTGCGACCGCGGTCAGCGCCTGTTCGCCGCCCGACAGCAACGTCAGCGATTGCAGCCGCTTGCCCGGTGGCTGGGCAAGGATTTCGAGCCCCGCTTCGAGCGGATCGTCGGCATCGACCAGTTCGAGCTGCGCCTGACCCCCTTCGAACAGCGCGGCGAACAGCCGACGGAAATGCGCATCGACCGCGGCGAACGCCGCCAGCAGCCGCTGGCGCCCTTCGCGGTTCAGTGTGCCGATCGATCCGCGCAGCCGCTGCACCGCCTCGGCCAGTTCGGCGCGTTCGGCGGCGGTTTCGCCCTGCGCGGCTTCGAGTTCGGCCAGTTCGGTTTCGGCGATCAGGTTGACCGGGCCGATCCGGTCGCGGTCGGCGAGCAGGCGGTCATAGGCGGCACTTTCCGCGGCGGCATCGCCGACCTCCGCCCCGACGAACCCGATCCGCGGCAATAAAGCTGGCGGGCACTGGAAGCGTTCGCCCGACAGCCGGCCCATTTCCAGCCGACGCTGTTCATGACCTTCGGCGCGTGCGGCCGCACCGGCGCGGGTTTCGCGGGCGGCGGCCAGCGCTTCGGCGATGCTGCTGGCGGCGCGTTCGGCGGCGCGCAGACGGGTGTCCGCAGCCGATTCGGCGGTGGCGGCCTGTGCGGCGGCGGTGCGAAGCCGGGCGAAGTCGGTATCGATCCGTGCCAGTTCGGCGGTTAGCGCGGCGGGGCGGTCGCGCAGGGCGTCGCGGTCGGCGGCGATGCTTGCCATCCGCTGGTCGATTTCGCCGATGCGGCCGGCGGCGTCGGCCGCGCGGGCGTGCCACGATGCGATTTCGCTTGCCGCCGCCGCCGCCCGGTCGCGATCGCGGACCAGCGCGGCGTCGAGCGCCGATCGGGCGGCACGGGCGTCGGCGACGTGCGTCCGCGCCATGGTCGCCTCGGCCATCAGACGCGCGACCTGTCCCGCCGCCACGGTGCGATCGGGCAGCGCACCCACCGCGATGGCGGCGCGATCGGCATGGGCCAGCGCCTCGGCCAGTTCACCGCGCAGCCGGCGCAACCGTGCCGCGATATCGTCGGCACGGGCCTCGGCGCGTTCGATCGCTGCGGTGGCGCGGTCCTCGGCCCGGGCGGCGTCGCGCGCGGCGGTTTCGGCGGCGTCGAGCGCACGGCGCGCGGCGGTCAGCGCGGCACGCGCGCCGCCGATCGCGGCATCGGCCGCGGCCAGCGCGGCGTCGGCGGCGTCGCGCCGCTCGATCGGCACCGGTCGCCCGTCGCGCAGCATCCGCAGGCGGTTGGTGCGCGCCAGCCGTTCCGCCGCCGCGGCACCCGAACCGGCCCGGCTGCACAACCCGTCCCAGCGACGCAGCGCCCCGTCCAGTGTCACCAGCCGCTGCCCGACCGCCAGCGGCGTGCCCTCGTCGCGTTCGACCACCAGAACCTGCGCCAGTCGTCGGGCGAGCGCCGGGGCGGTGACATGCGCCGACAGCCGGCCGATCCCGATCGGCACCGGCGGACCGTCGGGTCCGGTGGAAGCACCGTCCCAATAGCGGTCGTCGGCCGGATCGGTCCCGGCGTCGAGATCGTCGCCAAGCGCTGCTGCCAGCGCCGCCTCGAACCCCGGCTCGACGATCACCGAATCGATCAACCGCGCGCGGCCGCTGCGGCGAAGCGCACGGTCGAGCGCGGCGATCTCGCTATCGATCGCGGCCAGTTCGGCGGCAGCGGCGGCGCGGTCGGCCTGTGCCCGGCCGCGTGCCTCCTGCGCCGATCGTTCGCCGGCATCTGCCGTGGCGATGGCGGCGCGGGCGGTATCGGCATCGGCCAGCGCCGACGTGCGGCGCCCGGCCGCCGCGTGTCGCTCGGCAAACAGCGGTTCGACCGCCGCCAACGCCGCCTGTTCGGCAAGCAACCGCGCCTCGTCCCGCCGCACGCGGTCCAGCCGGGCGCGAGCGGCGTCGTGCGCGGCGGTGGCGACCCGCGCTTCGGCGAGTTCAGCGGCCTGCGCGGCAAGCGCCTCGGCATGGGCGGCGTCGGCCGTAGCGGAACGCTGCGTCGCGTCGGACAGCGCGGCGTCGAGCGTCGGCAGCGTGGCCGCGCCATCGGCCAGCGTCGTTTCCAACTGCTCCCGCTCGGCCAGCAGCCGGGCGACCGCGGCATCGGCATCGCCCGCCAGTGCCGCCTCACGCGCACGATCCTCGCCCAGCTGGACGGCCTGCGCGGTCAGATCGGCCAGCCGCCGGGTTGCCGCATTGGCCTGCGCCTGCACGCGCTCGCGGGCATGGCCGACGTCGCTGACCTGCTGACGCAGGCGCTCGGCATCGGCGCGGGCGGTGGCAAGGGCCTGCGTGGCGGCGGACAGGGCGTTCGCCGCTTCGCCCTGCGCGCCGGCCTGATCCGCGACCTGCGTCTCGGCCGCTTTCGCTTCGGCAGTGGCGGCATCGGCGGCGGCAGCGGCATCGCGCCAGCGGGCGAAGATCGCCCGCGCCTCCGCCACCCGGATCGCGTCGGTCAGTTCGCGGTAGCGTGCGGCGACCTTTGCCTGTCGCCGCAGCGCTGCGGCGCGTGCGTCCTGTTCCTGCGCCATCTCGCCAAGCCGGTCGAGATTCGCCTCGGTCGCGCGCAGTTTCGATTCGGCATCGCGGCGGCGGACATGCAGCCCGGCAATCCCGGCGGCTTCCTCCAGCATCGCGCGGCGTTCGGCGGGGCGGGCGGCGATGACCGCGCCGATGCGGTTCTGGCTGACCAATGCCGGCGAATGCGCGCCGGTCGCGGCATCGGCGAACAGTAGCGACACATCTTTCGCCCGCACGTCGCGGCCGTTGATACGATAGGCGGAGCCGGCGCCGCGTTCGATCCGGCGGACGATCTCCACCTCGTCGCCCGCCGCATCCTCGGCAAGGATCGCGACCTCGGCGAAATCGCGTGGCGGGCGGGTCTCGGTGCCGGCGAAGATGACGTCGTCCATGCCCGCGCCGCGCAGCGACTTCGCGCTGTTCTCGCCCATGGTCCAGCGCAGCGCTTCGAGCAGGTTCGACTTGCCGCAGCCATTGGGGCCGACGACGCCGGTCAGGCCGCCCTCGATCACCAGGTCGGCGGGGTCGACGAAGCTCTTGAACCCGCTGAGCCGCAGCCGCCGGAGCGTCAGCCCCGGCGTGGGCAGCGTGGCCGCGTCGTCGCCCGCGGCCACCGCGTCAGGCGCCGGCGCCCTTCAGCGCCGTTTCGATCTGCGCCCAGGTGACGGCGTTTTCGACGCGCTCGCCGTTGATCAGGAAGGTCGGGGTGCCGGTGACGGTCGCGCCACCCTCTTCGGTGATCTTGACCACCTGTTGCAGCAGCTTCTGGTCGGCGAGGCATGCACGCGCCTTGGCCTCGGGCACGCCGCGCTGCTTCACGAAATCGACGAAGCCGGCCGCATCGGCCCAGCCGGTAACGGCCTGCAGCGGCGGGATCGACTGGAGCCGCGCCTGTTCGGCCTGCGGGATCGCTTGCATCCGGTCGAGCGTCGCCGCCTGATCCTGATACATCGCTTCGAGCAGCGGGAAGAAGGTCGCCGTGCCGTTGCAGCGGCCGAGCACCGCGGCGGCGAGGTCGGGCGCGCCGTGGACCGCGAAGTCGCGGAATTCGAAGCTGACCTTGCCGGTCGACACATAGTTGGCGATGAGCGGTTCGTTGGCTTCGCGGCCGAACGCGCCGCAGGTCGGGCAGGTGCGCGAGCCATATTCGACCAGCTTGACCGCTGCATCGGGGTTGCCGATGCGATAGCCACCCTCGGGCGTCACCGCGACCATGTCGGTCCATTTCTGTCCAGCGGGCGCCGCGACATTGGCGACCGGCGCGGCGGCGCTGCCATTGGCGCCGGTGCCGACATCGCCACCGCCACAGGCCGACAACAGGCCGAGCGCGATCAGGGGGAGTGCGAAACGCATGAGGGCTACTCTCTTTTCAGGGATCAGGAGGCAGTCAGGAACGGCTTCAGCGTCGCCCAGTCATGGGCCACGACCTTCTTGCCGTTCACTTCGAAGCTGGGCGTGCCTTCGACCCCGGCGGCCTGCGCCGCTTCGGCTATGGCGATCGCGCGCTTCTGTCCGGCTTCGTCGTTCAGGCAGCGGGTCATCGTCGCATCGTCGAGCCCGTGGCCGCGCAGCAGCACGCGCAGGCCCGTCGCATCGGCCAGCTGTTCCAGCCGCTTGGCGATCGTCGCGGTCGGTTGTTGTGCAGCGGGCGTCGCGGCAAAGGCCTCGGCCTTGTCGAGCATCGCCTGCTGCTGGGCGAAGATCGCGTCGTGCGCGGTGATGAAGCGGTTCGGGCCGCCGCAGCGCGCCAGCACCACCGCGGTCAGGTCCAGCGCGTCACGCGGCAACGTGCGATATTCGACCCGCACCCGGCCCGACCGGATCAGCGCGGTCAGTTCGGGCTTCGCATCGCGCGCGAAGGCGGCGCAGTGCGGACAGGTATAGCTGGCCCATTCGACCAGCTGCACCCGCGCCATCGGGTTGCCGATGCTGACCCCGCCGGTCGGCAGCATCGCGACGGTGTTGGTCCAGTTGCGCGTACCCTGCGCCTTGGCCGGCGGCATGCCGAACAGCGCGAACAGGAACGAAAAGACGAGGATGACGATACGCATCAGCGGACCTTGCCAAGGATCGGAATGGCCGGAGGAGGAGGTGCTGCGACCGCGCCGGCCAGCGCGGCAAGCACTTCGCGCAGTTCGGGGTCGGCGATGTCGCGCAGGCTTTCCTGCATGTCGGCCGGCACCGGCGGCGGTTCGCGCCGTGCGGGCGCGACGCGGCGTGCGCGCACCTCGCCGTGGCGGAACTGCAACCGGGCGACCGCGGGATAGCCGAAGAAGCGGTTGACCCGTTCGACGATCTCGGGCGCGATATGCTGCATCATCGTGCCGTGCGCGCCCGACACGATCAGCGTCAGCGTGCCGTCGCCGCGCTTGCCCGGCGGGAAGCGGATCGATTCGGGGGCGGAGACGCGGGCGAAGCGTTCGCCGACGATCTCGCCCCAGCGGCTGACCACCGCCGATTGCACGAAGCCGAACTTGCGGAATGCCGCGCCGCCGATGTCAGGCAGCAATTCGGCAACGGGCCGCGCACCACCACGGCGGCGGGGTTCGGGAATCGTCGGCTTCGGGCGGGGACGCGTCGTCATTGTCGGCACTCCATGCCATAGAGCCGGCGTGGACGCCAAGCATCTCTCTGTCGCCGAACGGTTGCTCGACTGGTACGACCGCAACCATCGCAGCCTGCCATGGCGCAGCCCGCCCGGCACGCCCGCGCCCGACCCGTATCGCGTCTGGCTGTCGGAGGTGATGCTGCAGCAGACGCAGGTTGCCAGTGTCCGCCCTTATTTCGAGGCCTGGACCGCGCGCTGGCCGTCGTTCGCGGCGCTGGCGGCGGCTGAGGATGCCGATGTCATGGCGGCATGGGCGGGGCTCGGCTATTATGCGCGGGCGCGTAACTTGCTGGCCTGTGCCCGGGTCGTCGCGGCACGGGGTGCCTTGCCCGATACCGAGGCCGAGCTGCGCAAGCTGCCCGGCATCGGCGACTATACCGCCGCGGCGATCGCGGGAATCGCGTTCGGGCGGCGCGCGGTGGTGGTCGATGCCAATGTCGAACGCGTCGTGTCACGGCTGTTCGCGCTCGCCGATCCGCTGCCCGGCGTGCGCCCGGCGATCCGCGCCGCGACCGACACGATCACCCCGGACGAACGAGCCGGCGATTTTGCGCAGGCGATGATGGACCTGGGGTCGATGGTCTGCACCGCGCGCAGCCCGCGCTGCCTGCTGTGTCCGCTGCGCGACGATTGCGCGGCCTATGCGATGGGTGCGGCCGATGCCTTTCCGGTGAAGGCCGTGAAGAAAGCGAAGCCGCAGCGGTTCGGCACCCTGTTCTGGGCGGAGCGCGAGGGGCGCGTGCTGCTGGTACGGCGACCGGACAAGGGGCTGCTGGGCGGCATGCGGGCACTGCCGACCGGGCCATGGGTCGATCGGGAACCGGGGGTGGAGGGGGCACCGTTAGCGGCCGACTGGCGTACCGTCGGCGTGGTTCGGCATGGCTTTACCCATTTCGATCTTGCCTGCACCGTCATGGTGGCGGATGCAGCGGACGACACCGCGCAGGGCGAATGGTGGCCGGTGGCAGATATCGCCGACGCGGGCCTCCCGACGCTGTTCGCGCGGGCGATACCGGTGGTGGAGGGAATGCGATGACGAACTACGGTCGGATGCGGAATGCCTTGGCGCTGACGGGCGCGCTACTGCTGGTACAGCCGGCGATCGTGTGGGCACAGGCCGCCCCGCCGCGGGCGCCGGCACGGCCCGCGGCGCGCGCGCTGCCCGCGACCGAGGCGATGGTCCGCAGCTACGTCACGCAGAAGAAGGTGCCCGGCATGGTCGTGGTCGTCGGTGGCCCCGACTGGACCAGCGCGCAGGCCGCCGGGCGCGTCGCGACCGATGCCACCGCCAGCCCCGCGACCGTCGATTCGCTGTGGCGGGTCTATTCGATGACCAAGCCGATCACCGGCATGGCGGCGATGATGCTGGTCGAGGACGGCAAGCTGAAGCTCGACCAGCCGATCAGCGACTTCATCCCCGGCTTCAAGTCGATGAAGGTGCTGACCGACCCTGACACCAGCCTCGCCAGCCGCCCGGCGACGAAGCCGATCACGGTACGCAACCTGCTGACCCATACCGCCGGGCTCGGCTACAGCATCGTCACCAAGGGGCCGCTCCTCAAGGAATATGAGCGGCTGGGCATCGTCCCTGCCGCGGTCAACGCGCAGGCGGAGGTCGCGATGGCGCAGGCGCGGCCGAAGTCGCTGAAGGAATTCGCCGACCGCGTCGCCACGCTGCCGTTGATCGCCGAGCCGGGGACCAAGTGGAGCTATTCGATCGGGCTCGATGTGCTGGGCCGGGTGATCGAGGTGGCGTCGGGCATGTCGTTCGAGCAGTTCCTGCAGACGCGGTTGTTCGGCCCGCTGGGCATGCGGTCGACCTATTGGACGGTGCCGCAGTCGGAAAAGGGCCGGTTCGCGACCAACTATGCGTGGGCGGGCGACACTCTGGTACCGCTCGATCCGGCGGCGACGTCGGTCTGGCTGTCGCCGCCGAGCTTCCCCTATGGCGGTGCGGGGTTGGTCATGTCGGCCGGCGATTACGACCGGTTCCTGCACATGCTGCAAAATGGCGGGACGCTGGACGGCAAGCGGGTGATGAAGCCCGAGACGGTGGCGCTGGGCATGTCCAACCTGCTGCCGACCGGCGTGACCTTCGGCGGCGTCGATGGCGCGACCGGGGGACAGGCGGGGCCGAAAATGGGCTTCGGCGCCGGCGGTTCGGTCTATCTGGAGACGCTGCCGGGCCGGCCGGCCAAGGGTACCTACGGCTGGGGCGGCGCGGCGGGCACCGTCGGGTTCGTCGATCCGGTGCGGCAGCTGCGCGGCACGGTGATGGTCAATTACTTCCCCGCCGACAAGTTTCCGCTCCGCGACGATCTGGTCAAGGCGCTGGCCAGCGATCTGGCGCAGCCGTTGCGATGATCGGGTTTACCGGCGCGGCGCTGGTCCGCGCCGATCACGAGCGCGACGACCCTGCCGCGTTTGCACGGGCGCTGGCCGATCCGGCGGCGCGGTTGTTGCTGCTTGCCGGGCTGGAGCCATCGGTCGGCGACGACGGGTCGCTGGCGTTAATACCGATGGACCCGGCGCGGGACGATGCGCTGCTGCTCGGCTATCTGGACGGCGCGCCGCTGTTCGCGATCGGCGACGGGGAAGCGACCGCCCCGGCGATGCGGTCGCCGACGCTGATGACCGTGCTGGCAGCGATGCCGGCGGCGGACGTCGCGCTATACGGCGTCGCGCGCAGCCTGATCGACTGGCACGCGCGGCATCGCTTTTGCGCGCGCTGCGGTACGCCGAGCGTGGTTGCGCGCGCTGGCTGGGCGCGGTCGTGTGCCGGGTGCGGGGCGTTGCATTTCCCGCGTACCGATCCGGTGGTGATCATGGCGATCGAGCATGGTGACCGCGTGCTGCTGGGGCGGCAGCCGAGCTGGCCACCGGGGCGTTATTCGGCGCTGGCCGGGTTCATCGAGGTCGGCGAGTCGATCGAGGAAGCGGTCGAGCGCGAGGTGATGGAGGAGGCGGGCGTGCGGGTCGGCGTGGTGCGCTATGTCGCCAGCCAGCCCTGGCCGTTCCCGTCGCAGCTGATGATCGCCTGCATCGCGACGGCGAAGGACGACACGTTGCGGATCGACACGACCGAGCTGGAGGATGCGTTCTGGGCGACGCGTGAGGAGGTTCGTGCGGCGCTGGCGGGGGAAACGGCGCGGTTCATCGCGCCGCCGGCGCATGCGATTGCACGGAGTTTGCTGGTGGCTTGGGTGGGGGAGTAATCCGCCCCCTCCGATCCTTCATCCCCATCCGTTTGCTTCGAGCGGAGGTCCGAGCCTGTCGAGAACCGTAGTCGAGAAGGGGCTGCCCCAAACGGGGAGTTCTCGACAGACGCTTCTCGACAGGCTCGAAGCTGCTCGAACCGAACGGGTTTTATCGGGATAGCGAAGCGTTACCCCCGCTCCCGCGCCCGCCCGTAACTCCCCAGCAACCGCACCCATTTGCTGTGGAACCGCAGTTCCTCCAGCGCGCGGTCGATATGCGGCTCACCTGGACGCCCTTCGATGTCGCAGAAGAATTCGGTCGCGGCGAAGCTGCCGCCGCGCTGGTAGCTTTCCAGCTTGGTCATGTTGACGCCGTTGGTCGCGAAGCCGCCCATCGCCTTATACAGCGCGGCGGGAACGTTTTTCACTTCGAACACCATCGTCGTCATGCACGGCCCGGCGGGCGGTTCGGGCGGCGCGGCGCGGGCCAGCACCACGAAGCGCGTCGTGTTGTGATCGGCGTCCGCAATGTCGTCGGCCAGCAGCTGCAGACCGTACAGGTCGGCCGCCGCCGGCGGGGCGAGCGCCGCGACGGTGGGGTCGCCGATCGCCGCGACCGATGCCGCGGCGCCCGCCGTGTCGGGATGCGCCACCGGCTCGATCCCGCGCGTGCTCAGCCAGTGGCGACACTGGCCCAGTGCCTGTTCGTGGCTCATCGCCTGGCGGACGCCCTCGACCGGGCCCAGCCCCATCAGCGCATGGCGGATCGGCAGGAAATGTTCGCCGGTGATGACCAGCCCCGATTCGGGCAGCAGGAAATGCATGTCGGCGACGCGGCCATGCAGCGAATTTTCGATCGGGATGATCGCGCAATCGGCCTGTCCCCCGCGCACCGCATCGATCGCGTCGGCAAAGCCGAAACAGGGCAGCGGCAGCGCGTCGGGAAAGGCTTGCGCCAGCGCGACGTGCGAATTGGCGCCGGGCGCGCCCTGAAATGCGACCGCGCGACGGGGTTCGCGCGCAGCGTCTTCGATCATCCGCGCCACCAGCGGGCGCGCCGGAGCGGCATATTTATGCATGGGGGTCGCCGATTATCGGTCCGGGCGCCAAGCGGCAAGCCTGTCTTGCCAGTCTTGGCAGCCGCCTCTAAGCATGGCGCCAAATAAAACCATTTTAGGTGAGACGGCTCAGGGCATGGACGACCGGACGAACACCATCGCAGGTTGGGTATTGGCCGGTTGCGCCGCCGCCCTTGGACTGGGCATCGCCAGCGGAATGGTGTTCCATTCCGGTCCCCCTGAAAAGCCGGGCTACCCGGTCGAGGGTGCCGCCGAGGCCGGTGGCGGCGCGGCAGCGGCCGTGCCGATCGCGACGCTGCTGGCCAGCGCCGATGTGACCAAGGGTGCGGAAGTGTTCAAGAAATGCGCCGCGTGCCACACGGTGAACCAGGGCGGGGCGAACGGCATCGGCCCGAATTTGTGGGGCGTGATCGGCAAGAAGCACGGCCATCTGGCGGGCTTCGCCTATTCGAGCGCGCTGACCGGCATTCCGGGCAACTGGGACTTCGACACGATGAACGCGTGGCTGACCAGCCCGCGCAAGTACGCGCCGGGGACCAAGATGACCTTCGCGGGTCTCGGCAGTGCGGAAGACCGGGCGAACGTGATCGCCTATCTCAATTCGCAGGGTTCGAACCTGCCGCTTCCGGCCGCTCCCGCCGCCGGTGCCGCGCCTGCGACCGAGGCCGAGGGCAACGTCGCCGAGGGTGCGCCGGCCAACACTGCCGACGTGGTGAATGCCGCGACCCCGGCATCGGGCGCGCCGTCGGTCGATCCGGCCGCGGCGGAACAGGCGGCCAAGAAGGGTGAGTAATCGCTGACGTCGCGTCTGCTGATCGGGTTCACGCGAAGGCGCGATGACGCGAAGAAGGTAGATTTCGCACGGAGACGCGGAGGCGTAGAGGGGTTTCGCCCGGCGCAACGTCCTCCGCGCCAGCGGCCCCATAGGCGGTAGAACCGGGCGTAGTTGTCTGCCGATCGCGCGGGCGTGGCAACGAGCGCACCCCTCTCCGCGCCTTCGCGTGAATCGATCTTCTTGGGGTGATTCACCCCGATCGAACCGGACGTCATCCCGGCGCAGGCCGGGATTTCCCGGTGATAGCACGCAGCAGGAGCCGCTTGAGACCCCAGCCTTCGCTGGGGTGACGTTTCCTCCAGCGTCTGTCACCAAGCCGGCACGTCAGGCCGAAACCGCCTCCAGCCCCAACATCCGCGTCACGTCATCGAAGCCATGCGCGATCTCCGTCACGCCCAGCGCCCGCAGGCGCTCGTCATGACCGACGCCGCAATGCGTGCCCGCACACAGCCCGATGACCCGCGCGCCCGATGCCACGGCGCCGGTAACGCCGACCGGCGAATCCTCGAGAATCGCGCATTGCTCGATCGGCACGCCCAGCCGGGCGGCGCCGTAGAGGTACAGGTCGGGAGCGGGCTTGCCGTTCGCGACATGCTCCTTGCCGCTATAGATATGGTCGCCGAACGCATCGCGAATGCCGAGATGGTCGAGATGCGTGGAAATCCAGTGCGTCGTGCTGGACGACACGATCGCGCGCGGCAGGTCGGCGGGGAGCGAGCGGACGAAGGCGATCGCCCCGGCCACCGCGTCGACGCCCTCTTCCAGCACCCGCGCATCCTCGATGGTGCGCGCTTCGTAGAAACCGTCGGGGATCGGGCCGCCGACCCAGCGTTCGATCGCCTGGGTGAAGTGCGTGCCGGACAGCCCCATGAAATTCGCCATCGAATCGGCGGCGCTGGTCGGATGACCGGCCTGTGTCAGGAACTCGGCGATCTGGCGGTTGCCGGCGAATTCGCTCTCCAGCAACACGCCGTCGAAATCGAACAACAAGGCTTGCGGTCGGGTCATCGTTTCTTCCTCTCAGCCGCGTGCGCCGAACAGCGCCGATCCGACGCGGACATGGGTGGCGCCGAGCGTTACGGCGGTTTCGAAATCGTCCGACATGCCCATGCTGAGCCCGGTGAGCCCATGGTCGCGCGCCAGCTTGGCGGTCAGCGCGAAATAGGGCGCGGCGTCGAGGCCCGCGGGCGGCACGCACATCAGCCCCGCGATCGGCAGCCCGGCGGCCTGCGCCTCGGCAAGCAACGCAGGCAGGTCGGAGAGCGCACAGCCGCCCTTTTGCGGTTCGTCGCCGATATCGACCTGGATGAAACAGGCGGGGGTGCGGCCGGTCTTCTCGATCGCCTTGGCCAGCGCGGCCACCAGCGACGGGCGGTCGACCGAATGGATCGCATCGAACAGCCGCACGGCGTCCTCTGCCTTGTTCGATTGCAACTGGCCGACAAGGTGCAGTTCGATGCCCGGCGTCGTGTCGATCAGCGCAGGCCATTTCGCCTGCGCCTCCTGCACCCGATTTTCGCCGAACACGCGTTGGCCGGCGTCGATCAGCGGCTGGATGGCGGCGGCGTCGTGGGTCTTGCTGACCGCGATCAGCGTCGTCGCGCCCTTGTCCCGGCGCGCGATCGATTCGGCATGGGCAATCCGGTCGCGAATGGCGGCAAGCGTGTCGGTTTTGGTCATCGCGCGCGCTATAGAGGCCGCCATGCGCCGCCGCCACCCTTTGCCGACCCGCTGGCTGATGACCGACGAACGGCTGGGCGAGGCACTGCCGGCGGTTGTCGCGCAGCTGCCGCGGGGGAGCGGGGTCGTGTTCCGGCACTATGCCACGCCCGCGGGGGAACGGCGGCGCTTGTTCGAACAGGTGCGGCGGATCGCGCGGGCGCGGGCATTGGTGCTGCTGGTCGCGGGGCCAGCCTTTCCCGGCGCAAACGGAGTGCATGGGCGGACGGCCCGGAACGCCACGGGCCTGGCGACGCGGCCGGTCCATTCGATGCGCGAACGCATTGCCGCCGAGCAGGCGGGCGTCGACGCCATCTTCGTCTCGCCGGTGTTCGCCACCCGCTCGCATCCCGGTGCGCCCGCGTTGGGGCGGGTGCGGTTCCAGGGCCTGATCCGTGGCGCGCGCGTGCCCGGGCTGATCGCCTGATCTCCAGATCTTCATGACGAACCATACCTGTTGGAAAGAGCGAAGCTGCGCCCGTGCCCGTCATCGCGCTGGGCGGGATGACGGTGGCACGCGCGCGGACGTTGAAGGGGATCGCCGGCTGGGCGGCGATCGATGCGTGGGGATTAGAACTTCGCGCGTAGTTCGGCAAAGACGGTGCGCGGTTCCCCGGGGAACTGGCCGGTCTGTGCCGAAAAGCCCGAGGCGGCATAGACCCGGTCGAAGAGGTTATCGATCCTGAGCATCAGTTCGGCAAAGCCCAAATGCTTGGTGATCGATGCGTCGAAGATGGTGTAGGGCCGGACCGTCTGCCCCGACAGGTCGATCCGCCGCGACACATGCTCGCCGCCCAGCGCAAGGGCGGTCCCGATCACCGGCACCTGGTAGCGGGTCCAGAAACCGATCTTGTGCGCCGGCGCATTGGCAAAGCGGGTGCCGACCGCGTTGGTGATCGCCTGTCCCGGCGCGGTGCCGGTGATCCGCGCGTTGTTATAGCCGTAATTGACCAGCAGCACCCAATCGCGCGTGATGTCGGTGGTCAGGTCGAATTCGAACCCCTTGCTGGTCACCTCCCCGATCGGGCGGAGCTGATCGACGCCGCGCACCGGCGGCAGGGAGGCGTCGACCTGCAGGATGTTGCGGCGGACGATGCGATAGGCGGCCGCATTCGCCTGTAGCCGGCCATCGAACAGGCGCGATTTGACTCCGCCTTCCCATTGGTTGCCGGTGATCGGCGCGAACGGACCGCCGGCATCGGTGGCCTGCGATGCGCTGGGCTGCGGTTCGAACCCCTGCGACCAGCTGACGTAGAGCGAAAGATCCTGGCGCGGTTTGTAGATCGCGCCACCGCGAAAGGTGACGTCGCTGTCGGCATATTGCGAGCGGCTGGTGACTCGGTCGGCGGTGGCCACGGTCACGCCGTCATCGAACCGGTCGTAGCGCATGCCCCCTACCAGCAGCAGTTGGTCGGTCAGGGCGATCTGGTCCTGCGCATAAAAGCCATAGCGGGTCGATCGCGTGTCGGTGACGGTGAAGGGCAGCGCCATCGCCCGCGCCGCATCGCCATCCGACCGGCCATAGACCGGGCGGCTGAGGCTCAAGGGCAGCACGCCATTCCTGAGAATGCGCGATTGCAGGATGTTGGTTTCGCGATACCAGTCGCCGCCGACCTGGAACCGGTGCTCCATGCCCAGCAGCAACGCCTTGGCAGAGGCATTGGCAGCGAAGGACAGGCCGTCGACCGGGCGGACCTGATCGCGGAATTCCCGCAGGACGAGGTCGGGATTGGTTGCGCTTGACCCCCGCGGTTCGTGATATTTCTGCCGCTCGGTCGCCTTGAAGTATCGCGCGCCGACATCGAACGTGATCGCATCGCCGATCGTAGTCGCATAGCGCGCCTGGGTCGCGGTCGAAGTCAGGTGCAGGAAATCGCTCTGCTCATTGGCGTTCCAGCGGATCGTGGTACGGAACCGGCCGCTGTCGTCGACCAGCACCCCGCGCAGGCGATTGGCGCGCAGATAATTGTCATAGGTGGTGACCTGCACGGTCAGCAGCCCGCCGGGATTGGTACGGATCGACAGGCCGGCATCGCCGATCAGCGACTTGTTGAGCGTGTTGAAGCGATAGGGCTGCATCGCTTCGTAGAAGCCCCCGATGCGGTAGCTGACCACGCCATCGGCATCGATCCGATTGGTCGCCTCTGCCGAAATGCCATAGCGGTCGTAATTGCCGGCGGTAACGACGGTGCGAAGCGCTGCGCGGTTCGATGGCGTCTTCGACACGTAGTTGATGATGCCGCCGGGCGATCCGGGGCCGAAGAACAGCCCCGCCGGCCCCTTCAGCACCTCGACCCGGTCAATGTTGAACAATTGCGGGACCGAGAAGCCGACGAACGGATTGCCGCGTTGCCCGTCATAAAAGGACTGGTCCTGCCGGAACCCACGAAAGGTGACGCCGGCATAGCTGAACGCGCTGACGCCCGAGATATTGCGGTAGATGTCGGTCGCGTCGCGCGCACCCTGGTCGATGAACAGGTCCGAATTGATGACCTGCAACGCCTGCGGAATGTCGAGCGGGTCCTGCGCCGATTTGCCGACGGTGGTGATGAGGGCGCGATAAAGCTGCTGGGCACGGCCCTGCACGATGATCTCGTCGTCCTCCGGCGCCTCCGTCCTGTCCTGCGCCAGCGCCGGGACCGAGACCATTGCCGCCGTCGCGACCGAAACCCAAAAACGCTTCACCTTATCCCCCAAGCATTACTGCAATTGGGTCGCATTAGCCATGGATCGTATTCGATGCAATCCGGTTGCGAGTGATCCGCAATAGATCGGCGCATTTCGTAACGCAGGCGAACCGGAACGCGCGGGGTTGCCGTCCGTTGGAGTCGCGTAAAGGGGGAAATCCTATGGCGGATGGCGATACGCAGCGGTCGATGCCCGGCTACGGGCGGGTCGCGGCGATGACCGTTATGGTATTGGCGATCATCGGCACAGCGTGGCTGGTGGTCAGCATGATGCGGCTGGTGCTGCTGGTCTTCGCCGCGACGGTGATCGCGGTGCTGTTCAGCGCGGGGGCCAATCGTATCCAGCGTTGGACCAAGTTGCCGCGCGGGCTGGCGCTGGCGTTGTCGGTCGTGGTGATGCTGGGCATCGTGATCGGTATCTTCTTCGGCTTCGGCGCGCAGCTGGTCGATCAGTTCGATACGATCCGCGAACAGATTCCCTCGGCGTTGCAGGCGATCCAGCGGCAGCTGGACAGCTGGGGTATCGGCGAGCCGGCGCGCGAATTGCTGTCGCAGGGCAGCAGCGACCTGTCGACGATCATGTCGCGCGCGGGCACCTATGTCCTGTCGATCGGGTCGGGCCTGTCGGACGCGGTGCTGGTGCTGGTCGGGGCGATCTTCCTTGCGGCCGACCCCGAACTCTATCGCCGTGGCCTCGTGAAGCTGGTGCCGCCGTCGGCCGAACCGGTCGCGCGGCAGGCGGTGGACGACGCTGCCGGGGGCTTGCGCGGGTGGATGAAGGGCGAGGCGGTGGCGATCATCGTCGTCGCGGTGCTGACCGGCACCGGGCTATGGCTGCTGGGCGTGCCCGCCGCGATCGGTCTTGGCCTGATCGCGGGATTGATGGACATCGTGCCGTTCGTCGGCCCGATCATCGCCGGCGTGCCGGCGGTGATGCTGGCATTCACCCAGTCCCCCTCGACCGCGCTGTGGACGATCGTCCTGTTCCTGATCGTTCAGCAGATTCAGGGCAATATCCTGCAACCGATCGTGCAGAAACATGCGGTCGACGTGCCGCCTGCCGTTCTGTTGTTCTCGGTCATCGGCATGGGGTTGCTGTTCGGCTTCATCGGCGTGCTGCTGGCGGCGCCGCTGACCATCGTCCTGTTCGTGCTGGTGCAGCGGATTTATGTGCAGCACCTGTTGGGGCGGGATATCACGGTGGCCACCGACAAGGCGGAGGACGAGTGAAGCCTACCTCAAATCCAACGTCACCCCGGCCTTGAGCCGGGGTCCCGCTTCTTCTCGACCGCTGTAAAGAAGTGGGACCCCGGATCAAGTCCGGGATGACGGAAGTTCAGATGGTCCGCGTCCAAAGCACCGGATCACGGGGCGTATCGACCGCCGGGCGCCAGCGTGCCGCCACGAATGCGTGGGCGATCGCCGCGATCTTTTCGCCCTTCGATGTCGTCTGGCGACGGTCCCACGCGGCGGGGCCGGCGGCGGCGACCTTGCGCGCGATGCCGCCATAGATGTCGGCGGCGGCCAGCACCGCCCATGCCGAGCGCCACGCCAGTCGCGCCGCACCGACGCGCGCGCTGTCCTCATGGCAGGCGGCGCGTGCCGCCATCCGCCGGGCGAGCACCGCCACCCGGTCGGGCGTCGCCATCGGGTCGGCGGGATCGATGCCCTGTTCGGTGAGCCAGTCGAGTGGCAGGTAGCAGCGGCCGGCATCGGCATCCTCGGCCACATCGCGCGCAATATTGGCGAGCTGAAAGGCGAGGCCGAGGTCGCAGGCGCGGTCGAGCGTGTCCTTGTCCCCGGCGGGAACGCCCATCACCACCGCCATCAGCCCACCGACCGCGCCGGCGACATGATAGCAATATTGGTAAAGATCGCCCTCGGTCACCGGCTGCCAGCCATCGGCGTCGAGCTGGAACCCGTCGATCACGTCGTACACCAGCCGGTGCGGCAGGCCGACCTCGGCCGCGACCAAGCCCAACGCGTCGAATGCCGGATCGCCGGTCGGCTGTCCCGCCAGTGCCTGCGCCGTGCGTTCGCGGATCAGCGCCAACCGGGCCTGCGCATCGTCGACGCGCTGCATGCCGTGGCCAAGATCCTGCCCGTCCGCCAAATCGTCGCACGCCCGGCACCACGCATAGAGCAGCCATGCCCGCTCACGGGTTACCGGGTCGAACAGCTTGCTCGCCGCCGCGAAACTTTTCGAGCCGCGCGCGATCGTGTCGCGGGCGTGCGCGACGAGGTCGGCGCGGGGCGGGATCAAAGGTCCTTGCTGCTCATATGGATGATCGCCTGCACCGGGACGTGCGCGGACATCTTGTCGAGCAGGACGTCGAGCGTGTCGGCGACCATCAAGATGTCGCGATGCATCGGCCGCATGAAACCCACCTCCGCCATCTTCGCGACGAAGGCGATCAGATGGTCGTAGAATCCGGCGACGTTGAGCAGCCCGACCGGCTTGGCATGATAGCCGAGCTGCGCCCAGCTCATCGCCTCCCATAATTCGTCCATCGTGCCGGTGCCGCCGGGGATGGTGACGAAGCCGTCGGACAGGTCGGTGAACGCCTGCTTGCGCTGGTGCATCGTGTCGACGACGTGGAGTTCGGTGAGGCCCTTGTGCGCGGCCTCCGCCTTGACCAGCGCGGTCGGGATCACGCCGATGACCTCGCCGCCGGCCTCGATCGCGCCATCGGCGACCGCGCCCATCAGTCCGAGCTTGCCGCCGCCATAGACGACGCCGATGCCGCTTTTCGCGAGGGCACGGCCGACGGCGCGGGCGGAGTCGATATATACGGGATCGGCGGGGGTCGCGGACCCGCAATAGATGGCCAGACGCTTCATACGCGCGGGGTTAGGCGATTGGGGGAGGGGGGGCAAGGTTGGTCTGACCTCTGCCACTTTCCGTTGGGTTCGAGCAGCTTCGAGCTTGTCGAGAACGCCTGCCCAGCGGAACCCCGTTCTCGATACGCGCGCTCGACAAGCTCGATCGCTACTCGAACCGAACGGGGTTGGGGTTAGGGGAGCAAGTAGGAGGTGGCCTCCCTTCCGTTGTTCGTCCTGAGTAGCCGCTGAGCCTGTCGAAGCGGCGTATCGAAGGACCAGGGCAAGGGCGCTCTATCCCTACTCAGCACGAACGGGGAAGTGACCTTCGCTCCGACCCGTTTGCTTCGAGCGCAGGTTCGAGCTTGTCGAGAACCGAAGTCGAGAAGTGGTTGCCCCAAACTCGGGCGTTCGGACGCTTCTCGACAAGCTCGAAGCTGCTCGAACCAAACGGAGTGGCCGGGGTGAGGGTGGTCAGTCCTCCCCACCCAGCATCAGCCCCGCCGTCGCCTTGGCACTCCCGACCACCCCCGGAATCCCCGCACCCGGATGGGTCCCCGCGCCGACCACATACAGGTTCGGGATATCATCATCCCGGTTATGCGCCCGGAAATACGCGCTCTGCGTCAGGATCGGCTCCAGCGAGAATGCCGATCCCTGCCACGCATTCAGATCACGGGTGAAGTCGCTCGGCATATAACTGAACTTCGTCACGATCCGCTCGTGGATATCGGGGATCAGCCGCCGCCCGACCTCGTCGAGGATGCGCTTTTCGAGGATCGGGCCGATCTGGTCCCAGTCGACCGGGAACTTGCCGGTGTGGGGCACGGGACACAAAGCGTAGAAGGTCGAATGTCCCTCCGGCGCCATCGATGGATCGGTGACGGTCGGATGGTGGAGATAGAGCGAGAAATCCTCGCTCAACACGCCATGGTCGTAGATGTCGGCGAGCAGCCCTTTATAGCGCGGGCCGAACAGGATCATGTGGTGCGGGATGCCCGGCCACGTGCCCTTGATGCCGAAATGCACGACAAACAGCGACGGGGAGAAGCGCTTTTTCTCCAGCTTCTGCGCCCGGCGCTGCGCGCTGCGCGATCCGGCCAGCAGGTCGCGATAGCTGTGGACGATATCGGCGTTGGTCGCGACCATGTCGGCGCCGATCACCACGCCGCCCTGCGTCGTGACGCCCGTGGCGCGGTCGCCCAGCGTGTCGATGCTTTTCACCGGATCGCCGAGCATCATCGTGCCGCCCAGCTTCTCGAACAACCGCACCAGCCCCGCGACCAGCTTGTTGGTGCCGCCTTGCGCGAACCACACACCGCCGTCGCGTTCCAGCTTGTGAATCAGCGCATAGATGCTGCTGGTCTTCATCGGATCGCCGCCGACCAGCAGGGTGTGGAACGACAGCGCCTGGCGCAATTTGTCGTTCTTCACGAATGACGACACGATCGAATAGACCGACCGCCATGCCTGGTATTTCGCCAGCGCCGGTGCGGCCTTGATCATCGACGCGAAGTCGAGGAACGGCACATGGCCGAGCTTCACATAGCCTTCCTCATACACCCCCGCCGAATATTCGAGGAAGCGGGCGTATCCGGCAAGATCGCCCGGATCGAGCTTCGCAATCTCCGAGCGCAGCAGCGTGTCGTCGTTCGTGTAATCGAAATTGGTCCCGTCGGGCCAGTTGAGCCGGTAGAAGGGCGATACCGCTTCCAGCGTCACGTCCTCGGCCATGTCGCGGCCGGTCAGCTGCCACAATTCCTGCAGCGCTTCGGGGGCGGTGATGACGGTGGGGCCGGCGTCGAAGACAAAGCCGTCGCGCTCCCAATAATAGGCGCGGCCGCCGGGCTTGTCGCGCCCTTCGACCAACGTGGTCTGCACGCCTGCCGACTGCAGCCGGATGGCGAGCGCGAGACCACCGAACCCTGCGCCGATTACGACTGCCGTCTTCACCCCTGTCTCCCCATCAAAGCCTTCACCGCCCGGCCGATCGGCACCGGCGGCTTGCCGGTCAGCACCCGCGCCTGGTCGAGCAGCGTCGACTGCCCGGCATAGAAGCGCCCGATCAGCCCCGCGTCCAGCCGGTAGAAGCGTTCGAGCACGCGGTAGCGTTCCGCCGGTTCGGCCGCGCGGAACAACATCGTCGCGAGCATCCGGTAGAAGCCGCGCTTTTTCCACAGCGACGCGGCGTGATCGTGGGTCAGCGTGTGCAGCGCACCGCCCGACCAGTCGCCGCTGTCGGCGACCAGATGCGCCAGGCGCACCGCGTCGGGCAGCGAATAGCCGGTCAGCGGGTGGAACAGCCCGGCGCGCATCCCGCCCTTCGCCACGCGGTTGCCGCCCGACCGCCAATATTCCTCGAAATCGCCGCCCATCGCGACCGGCAACACCCCGGTCTCGCTGCGTCCAACCGTGGCGGCGTCCCAGCCCTTGGCCGCGGCATAGGCGGTAATGCGCGCCGCCAGCACCTGCGTATCGAGGTCGGGGGTATCGCTATAATAGGTGTCCTCGACGAACAGCGTCGAGGCGTCGAACGGCAGGGCGTAGAGGAAGCGATAGCCGTCAAGCTGTTCGACCGAGCCGTCCATCACGATCGGACGTTCGACGCCGTGGGGATAGGCGGTGGTGAGCTCCATCCCCATGAATTTCTGCCAGCCCAGATCGAGCAGCGACAGGTCGCCGGGACCGCGACAGTCGATCACCCCCTGCGCCTCGACCCGGTCGCCATCTGCCAGCACCACCGCGGTCGGGCTAGCGCCTAGCACACGGACCGACGGCATCAGCGATTCGTCCGACACGCTCTGGCGCAGCACGGTGTCGAGCCGTTCCGACGTGATCGAATAATAGGTCGTGTCGAGCGTGCGGTTGAGCGCCGGAAAGGCGATGTCGTAGCCGCGCCAGCCATAGGCGACCAGCGGCGCGACCAGCGCGCGATGCGCGTCGGACACGTCGCTGCCGAAGAACGACCAGACATGGTTGCCGCCGAACTGCGCCGCGCCGTCGATCAGGCGGATACGCGCATCGGGCCGCCGCTTCGCCGCCGCCAGCGCGATCAGCGCGCCGGACAATCCCCCGCCGACGATGGCGAGGTCGCATTGATGGATGGTGGGCATGGGGTCCGCCCTAGGGGAGGTGGGCAGCAGTAGCAACGCCACGACTCACATCCTCCCTGCTGTGCGGGGAGGGGGACCAGCGAAGCTGGTGGAGGGGCTTCGCCGCAAATGCAGGGGTGTCCTATGCGGCCGATACCCCCTCCACCACGCCCTGCGGGCGCGGTCCCCCTCCCCACCTCGTGGGGAGGATGTAAGCCTGTTCTCCGCCTCCACAATCCGCTACAGCCCTCCCATGTCGATCCCGCTGGCCATCCTGCTGTCCGCCGTGGCGATGACGGTCATCGTCGGCGTACGCTATCTGCTCGCCTCGGCCGGCTTCGCGTTCGCCACGCGGGCGCGGCATCCCGGGTTGTATCGCGGGCTCGATGCGCAGATCGGCAAGGAAATCCGCTGGTCGCTGCTGTCCGCGGCGATCTACGGCATCCCCGCCGGTATCGTCGCATGGGGGTGGCAGCATCGCGGCTGGACGCAGATCTACCGCCAGGTCGACGCCTACCCGCTCTGGTATCTGCCGCTGTCGGTACTGCTGTACCTCTTCGCGCACGATACGTGGTTCTACTGGACGCATCGCTGGATGCACCGGCCGAAATGGTTCCGGATCGCACACGCCGTCCACCATGCCAGCCGCCCGCCGACCGCATGGGCGGCGATGGCGTTCCATCCGATCGAGGCGCTGACCGGCGCTGTGGTAATTCCGCTACTGGTTTTCCTGATTCCGATCCACATCGGCGCACTGGCATTGGTGCTGACGATCATGACGGTTATGGGCGTGACGAACCACATGGGGTGGGAGATGTTTCCCCGGTTCATGTGGACGGGACGATTGGGCGGCTGGCTGATTACCGCCAGCCATCATCAGAGGCATCATGAGCGCTATGGCTGCAATTTCGGACTGTACTTCCGTTTCTGGGACCGGGTGTGCGGCACCGATGGCGGTCTCGGCGACTTCGAAAAGGAACGCGCGCGTCTCGCACGTCGTGCGGCGCGTGAGCGCAGCGGCGCTGGCGTTGGCGACGCTGCCGGGGGCCATGCCGACGGGCACGCTTGACGTCCGGATCAGCGATTTGCGCTCGACCAAGGGCGTGATCCTGCTCTGCCTGACCGCCGATCCGAAGAACTTTCCGGGCTGCACCGACGACCGCAACGCCGTCACCCGCACCTTTGCCGCCGGCGAACGCGGGGTGCGCATCGCCGGCCTCGGCCGCGGCGATTACGCCGTGTCGGTGATCCACGACGAGAACAACAACGCCAAGCTCGACACCTTCGCCGGCGTTCCGCGCGAAGGCTTCGGCTTCTCCCGCAATCCAGCAATCCGCTTCGGCCCGCCCAAGTTCAGCGCGGCGGAGTTCCCGCTGGCGGATGATGCAACCATGCAACAGGTGCGGATTCGCTACCTGCTATAGTTTTCCATACGGACCGAAGCGTTCGGGACAGCGTTACGCTCCAGCAACATTCATCCGGAGCTACGCCCTTGCGCGCCATTCTCGCCGCTATCTTCGCCACGACCGTCGCCATGCCCGCCTTTGCCCAGGATGCGACGGGGCCGGCGGTGCCCGCTTCGGCAGTTCCGAACGAAGACACAGGCGGCGACTTCTACGTCGTCGGCCTGGGTGCCGCGGTGCTGCCCGATTACGAAGGGTCGGACGATTACAGCTTCTCGCCGGTGCCCGCCGCGACCGGGCGCGTATCGGGGTTCAACTTCCTGTTGGCGGGGAACCGCGCCAGCGTCGACCTGATCCGCGACGGCGTCGGCCCCACCTGGGACATTCAGGCCGGGCCGATCGCGGTGGTCAATCTGAACCGCAATTCGACCAAGGGCATCGACGATGCACAGGTCCGCGCGCTCGGCACCGTCGGCACCGCGATCGAACTGGGCGGCTATGTCGGCATCGGCAAGACCGGGGTCATCACGTCGCAGTTCGATCGCCTGTCGGCCTCGCTCAGCTATCGCAAGGACGTCGCCGGCGGCCACAAATCGACCGTCCTTGCCCCCACGATCAACTACGTCACCCCGCTCAGCCTGCGCGCGATCGCCGGGGTGTTCGTGTCGGCCGAGCGGGTCGGCGAAGGCTATGCGGACCGCTATTTCTCGGTCAATCAGGCGCAATCGCTCGCCAGCGGCCTGCCGATCTACAATGCGCGCAGCGGGTGGAAGAACTGGACGCTGGGCGCGCTGGCCGGCCATTCGATCAGCGGCGACCTGCGCTCGGGCTGGCAGCTGTTCGGCACCGTCGTCTATCGCAAGCTGCTGAACGACTTCGCCGACAGCCCGCTCGTCGCGCGCAACGGGTCGAGCAACCAGTGGCTGGGCGCCGTCGGGGTGGCGTATAGTTTCTGACGGGGCGTTTCGATAGCAACCCAAACGCTCGTCACCCTGGGCTTGACCCGGGGTCACGCTTCTTCTTCTGACCGTCAGTAGGAAGCGGGACCCCGGCTCAAGGCCGGGGTGACGGTGAGAACTTGGCGAGGGTTCGGCGTCAACGCGCCAACCGCCCGTCGGTCGTCGCGCTCTCCTCGAACGCGAACAGCACCTTCGGGTCCGGCAAATCCTGCCCGTGGGCGACCTCGTCCGGCGCGATCCGCGCTACGACATGGGCGAGCGCGGCGATGCGCGCTTGTTTCTTGCGGTCGGCACGGATGCAGTGCCACGGCGACAGCGCGGTGTGGGTGCGCGACAGCATCCGATCGCGCGCGGCGGAGTAATCGTCCCAGCGCTCCTGTGCCACCGCGTCAAGGTCCGATACCTTCAGCTTCTTGAGCGGATCGGTCCGCCGTGCATCCAGCCGCTCCTTCTGCTCCTTGCGCGAAATGTCGAGCCACAGCTTGACCAGCCGGATGCCGCTTTCGATCAGCATCCGTTCGAAATCTGGCGCATCGCGCAGGAACGATTCCTGTTCGGTCGTGGTCGAGAACCCCATGACCGTCTCGACACCGGCACGATTGTACCAAGACCGGTTCAGGATCACGAGTTCGCCCGCCGCGGGCAGATGCGCGACATAGCGCTGGAAATACCATTGCGACCGTTCGCGATCGGATGGCTTGGGCAGTGCCACGACGCGCGTCGACCGGGTCGACAGATGCTCGACCATTCGCTTGATCGTGCCGTCCTTCCCCGCGCCATCGCGCCCTTCGAACAGGATCACCACCCGCTCGCCACTCTCCGCCGCCGCGACCTGGGTCTCGACCAGCGCCAGCTGCAACGCGTGCAGCCGCGATTCATAGACGTCCTTCTTCATCGCACGGAGCATGGCATGCGCACAGCCCAGCCGGAAGCGATTTGAAGATTTGTTGCTGTGCATGTCCCGATCTCCTTTCCCCGCCCAGCATGGCTCCCCGGACAGCGGGGGACGGGCGGCGACGAGCGACCGGAAGGCCCGGTTCGAGCGGGCGGCGGCACCGCAGGGCGAAAGGCACTGGAGCACCCGCAAGGCTTGCGGGTTGCCGCCGGCCGCGCCGGGCCTAGGAGGGCGCGCCGGCCACTCCCGCTGACCGGGGAGGCACAGACCACGACGCCGCCGCGCAAGCGGCGACCGTGTCCCCGCGCCAGTGATCGACGCCGAATGGCCGAGACGCAGCCGCGGCTCGGCGGCGTGCCGCAAGAGCACGACCGGGTGCGCCAGCGCCCGGGGCGCCAGTTCCTCTTTCTATCTGGAGATCAGGCGATCAGCCCGAGGCGAGCCGTGCCTCGCAGGCATCCTTGACCAGCTGCTGGAGAAGCTCGACACGTTCGGCCAACCATTCCAGCTCGGCGGGCGTCACCTTGTAATGCGGCGAATAGCGGACGTTGACATAGGCTTGGCGGAGCAGCTCGAAGCAGCGCTGGGCAAAGCGCGTATCGCGCGGCCAGACGGCGATGAGTTCGTGGACCAGCGGCTCGGTCTGGCTGCGCAGGAAGCTGAGCTTGTGCGACTGATTATACCTCGGTTTGACGGACACCGATGATCGGCTCTGCGGGCCTAGGAGTCCACGACGCCTTTGATCGCGTAGCGTTCATACACCAGCTTGCCCTCGAAATAGGCAGGCGGCAGGTAATAGTGGCGGCGGTCGCCATTCTCACCGCCGTCAGGGTTTCGCACCCCCCACGAGTTCCGCATCCGCTGGTGCGGGAGGTGGCGGAGGGTTTGCTCGCGCCATGGTGCGACACGATCCAGCTCAATGTCGCGCAAGCGATCGCCGTCCATCCGGGCGCGCTGCAGCAGGTCCCGCACCGCGACCAGGACATGTGGCGGGTCGAGCCGGGCGCGATGGAGTATCTCGTCAACGTGATCTGGCCGCTGACGCCGTTCGAGGCCGACAATGGCGCCACCCTCGTCTGGCCGCACAGCCATGGCAGGCACGCGACAAGCCATGATCCCGACACGCCGCCGTGCGCGGCGGTGATGGCGCCGGGCTCGGCGCTGCTCTTCCTGGGCTCGACGCTGCACGGCGCGGGGCCGAACCGGAGCGACGCAGTACGGCGGGGCGTGGTGGTCGGTTATGCACTGGGATGGCTGAAGCCCTATGAGAACCAGTGGCTCGCCTATCCACCGGCGGTGGCGCGAACCTTCACGCCCGAACTGGCAGCGCTGGTCGGCTATCGTCAGCATCGACCCAATCTAGGCAATTACGAGGGCCAATGCCCGTCTATCCTCTTTGGAGGCGACGTTGACGCGGCGATCGGCCCGGTCGATGCGCTCCGGCCCGACCAGGAAGAGATGGTCGCGGCCTTCGTCGCCGGGCAACGGCCGGGCGGATGAACGCCGGCGCGACGACCGAGCGGGTCCATGACGCGGTCCGGCGGGTGATCCTGACGCGCGGCCTGCGACCCGGCGCGCGGCTCGACCCGGCCGTGCTGGCGGATGGCCTTGCCACCAGCGCGACGCCCGTGCGCGAGGCGTTGAACCAGCTGTGCGGCGCAGGGTTGGTCGATGCCCGCCCTGGCGGCGGCTTCCATGTCCCGATGATCGACGCGCCCGCGCTCGCCGACCTCTATCGCTGGAACGAGGACGTCATCGCGATCATTCTGCGATCGGCGACGGGCAGGCTTTCGGGTGGCCTCACCGAACCGGGGCCTGCCGTCGACACCGCGACAGCGACGGCGGCCCTCACCATGCGGTTGGCACAAGCGTCGCGCAACGAGGAGCATCAACGGGCCATTCGTGACATCAACGCACGCCTCCATGCGGTCCGTCTGGTCGAGGCCGTTTTGATGGCGGATACGATCGACGAGCTCGCCCGGCTTTCAGCGGCGGTCGATCTCCAGAACATCAGCCTATTGCGCAGAGGCTGGCGCCGCTATCATCGACGCCGCCAGCCCATGGTTGCCGAAATCGTCCGTTCGTTGTTGCGCGACTAACCGCCATGTCATGCAAAGGCCGGGTGGGACCGTACCTCTTATGCTGCGGGGATCGTCCGTAGCACCGTCTGATCCGGTCCGTCAGGCCCATGTACTGGTATCCGCTGGTGCCGGGGCGATCGGTTTGTCGGGTGTTCGATAGGATAGGGCTTCGCCATCAACCCGCACCCGCGTCACGCGATGTGTCGTCTCAGCAGGACCAGCATGGGGGCGCCTTCGACCGCATGAGGTTCGAAGCCCATCTCCTTTTCGATCATAATGGCGGAGCGGTTTTCGCGGTCCTCGATCGCCTCGATCGTGCGATATCCCATGCGCCGCGCGTGTTCGACCAGCTGGTCGAGCAGCGTCCAGCCAATACCCTGCCGCTTCATATCGTGTCGGATGGCGATGGCGGCTTCGGCCGTGGTCGAGCTGTCGTCGCCCGCCAGCATCGCCGCCGCCAGGATCGATCCGTCGTCGGCGAAGGCGATCAGACTTTCGGTGTGCCTGTCATTCGTGTCGATCATGCTCCTCAGCCGCTCATGGCTGACCTCGCGCACGCCGGTCAGGAAGCGGAAACGCAGGTCCTCGGGCGAGACATGGGTGAAGAAGGCGGCCAGCGCCGTTTCATCCTCGACGCGCGCGCGGCGAACGTGCAGCCGCACGCCTTGGCGGGTGACAAGCAACTCGGTGTCGGCGATCGTCATGATGTTCTCCTCGATGGCTGCGACCATGGTGCGTCTGCCCCTTGGCGACATTGACCATCGTCAAGACGGCAACATCGTTCCTGTTTCCATATAACGACGATGCCAGGACAGCGCTTCGGCGGGGAGCGAGGGGGCATGAAGGCCATAGGACCCGCCCTCGGCGCGCATGGCATAATCGGCGAGCATGGGACGATAATCGGGATGCGCGCAGCGTTCGATCACGGCCGTGGCCCGCTGACGGGGCGACAGGCCACGCAGGTCGGCCAGCCCCTGTTCGGTGACGATCACCTGCACGTCCTGCATGATGTGATCGACATGCGCCGCCTGCGGCACGATGGTGGAGATTTTGCCGCCCTTGGCGGTCGAGGGCGTCATGAAGATCGAGACATAAGCGTTGCGGGCGAAATCGCCCGACCCGCCGATTCCGTTCTGGATGCGCGATCCCATGACCAGCGTTGAGTTGACGTTGCCATAGACGTCCGCCTCGATCAGACCGTTCATCGCGATGCACCCCAAGCGGCGGACGAGTTCGGGATGGTTGCTGATCTCCTGCGGGCGCAGGATCATACGGTCGCGATAGGCGGCCATGTTGGCATTCATCCGCGCCGCTGCCTGCGGGCTGAGCGAGAAGGCGGTGGCCGATGCCATGCGCAGCTTGCCAGCGTCGAGCAGGTCAAGCATCCCGTCCTGGATCACTTCGGTATAGGCGGTCATCGGGTCGAACGGCGCGTCGATCAGGCCCGACAGAACGGCATTGGCGATATTGCCCACCCCCGACTGGATCGGCAGCAGGGCGGCGGGCAGGCGGCCGCGCGACACCTCATGGGTCAGGAATTCGATGATATGCCCGGCAATGGCGCGCGCGGTATCGTCGGGCGCGGCGAAGGGCAGGTTGCGGTCGGGTGCGTCCGTTTCGACGATGGCGACGATCTTGTCGGGATCGCAGGCTAGATAGGGCGTGCCGATCCGGTCGTTGGGGCGAACCAGCGGAATCGGCACCCGGGCAGGCGGCAGACGGGTGCCATAATAGATGTCATGCATCCCCTCCAGCGCCGCATCCTGCCAGCGATTGACCTCCAGGATGACGCGGGCCGCGCGGTCTGCCCAAGTCTTGTTGTTGCCCACCGAGGAGGAGGGGATGAGCGAGCCGTCGGCGCGGATGCCCGACACTTCGATGATCGCGGTGTCGAGCGTGCCCAGCACGCCTTCCCACGCCATCGGCGCGACCTGGCTCAGATGCATGTCGAGATAGTCGATCTCGCCGCGATTAATCTTCTCGCGAGCGACGGGATCGCCACTATAGGGCAGCCGCTGGGCAATGCCGTCGACCGCCGCCAGTGCGCCGTCCAGTTCCGGCCCGGTTGAAGCACCGGTCCACAGGTTGACGCGGAAGGGCTGCCCCTCGGCATGAGAGGCCGCGATGCGACGCGCCAATGCCTGCGGCACCGCCTTGGGATAGCCCGATCCGGTAAAACCGCTGGCCGCCACGGTCTCGCCGGGGCGGATCAGGGCGGCGGCGGTGTCCGCATCGGTGATACGGGAACGAAGGGCGGCGCACGCGATACGATCAGTCATTGTTTCTCCAACGCTGGTGGGCGGGGCCGGGGCCACCGCCCACCGCGATTTCAGGCCGTCAGGTCGAGGACGATGCGGCCTTCGATCTGGCCCCGGCGCATCTGGTCGAACACCTGGTTGACCTCGGCGAGCGGAGCGGAGGATACGGTCGCCTTGACCTTGCCATCTGCGGCGAAGTCGAGCGACTCCTGCAGGTCCAGCCGGGTGCCGACGATTGATCCGCGCACGGTGATGCCGTTCAGCACCAGCCCGAAGATGTTGAGCGGAAAGTCGCCGGGCGGCAGGCCGTTGAGCGCCACGGTGCCGCCGCGCGCCATCATGCCGACGGCCTGGGCAAAGGCCTTTTCGCTGACCGCCGTGACCAGCGCACCCTGCGCCCCGCCGCCAGTCTCGCGCTTGATCGCGGCGGCCGGATCCGCCTCGGTCCGGGCGTTGACCGTGACCTTGGCCCCCAACCGACGGGCGAGGTCGAGCTTGGCGTCGTCGACATCGACAGCGGCAACGTTCAGCCCCATCGCGACCGCATATTGCACCGCCATATGCCCAAGGCCGCCGATGCCGGAGATGACCACCGTATCCCCCGGCTTGGTATCGGTCATCTTCAGCCCCTTATAGACCGTGACCCCGGCGCACAGCACCGGTGCGATCTCGATGAAGCCGATATTGGCGGGCAGGCGGCCGACGAAATTGGGGTCGGCGATGACATAATCGGCAAAGCCGCCATTGACTGAATAGCCGGTGTTGAGCTGGCTTTCGCACAGCGTCTCCCAGCCGCCCAGGCAATGCGTGCAGCGACCGCAGGCGGTGTAGAGCCACGGCACGCCGACCCGGTCGCCTTCCTTGACGTGTTTCACGCCCTTGCCGACCGCCGAGACATAGCCGACGCCCTCATGCCCCGGAATGAAGGGCGGGTTGGGCTTGACCGGCCAGTCGCCCTCGGCGGCGTGGAGGTCGGTATGGCAGACGCCGGATGCCTGGATAGCGACCTGGATCATGCCGTCGCTGACTTCCGGAACGGGGACTTCATCGATGGTCAGCGGTTGTCCGAATGCCCGAACGACCGCGGCCTTCATCGTCTTCGTCATGAGATTTCTCCTGTCGGATGAGAATGAGGCGGGAATCGGCGCATCGGGCCGCCCCCGCCTTGATCACGGTCAAAAGAAGCCGAGCTTCTTGGCCGAATAGCTGACCAGCAGATTCTTGGTCTGCTGATAGTGATCGAGCATCATGCGGTGCGTTTCGCGCCCGATGCCCGACCGCTTATAGCCGCCGAACGCCGCATGGGCGGGATAGGCATGGTAGCAGTTGGTCCACACACGCCCCGCCTGGATCGCGCGGCCCATGCGATAGGCACGGGTGCCGTCGCGGGTCCACACGCCCGCACCCAAGCCAAAGAGCGTGTCGTTGGCGATGCGCAGTGCTTCCTCGTCATCCTTGAAAGTCGCGACCGAGACGACGGGACCGAAAATCTCCTCCTGGAACACGCGCATCTTGTTATGACCGCTCAGCACGGTCGGCTTGACGTAATAGCCCTCTAGCCCCTCGAGGCGGTTACGCTCGCCGCCGGTCAGCACCTTGGCCCCTTCACCGCGCCCGATGTCGAGATAGCCGAGGATCTTGTCCATCTGCTCCTGCGAGGCCTGCGCGCCGACCATGGTGGCGGGGTTAAGCGGATCACCCTGGATCATCGCCTCGACACGGGCGACCGCCTTTTCCATGAAGCGGTCATAGATGGACTCGTGGACCAGCGCGCGGCTGGGGCAGGTGCAGACCTCACCCTGATTGAGCGCGAACATGGCGAAACCTTCGATCGCCTTGTCGAGATAATCGTCATCCTCGGCCGCCACGTCGGCGAAGAAGATGTTCGGGCTCTTGCCGCCTAGTTCCAGCGTGACGGGGATCAGGTTTTCCGACGCATAGGACATGATGAGCTGGCCGGTCGTTGTCTCGCCGGTAAAGGCGATCTTGGCGATGCGCGGGTTCTGCGCCAGCGGCTTGCCCGCCTCGACGCCGAAACCGTTGACGATGTTGAGTACGCCATCGGGCAGCAGGTCGGCGATCAGTTCAGCCAGCACCATGATCGAGGCGGGGGTCTGTTCGGCGGGTTTGAGCACCACGCAATTGCCCGCCGCCAGCGCGGGTGCGAGTTTCCAGCAGGCCATGAGCAGCGGGAAGTTCCACGGGATGATCTGCCCCACCACGCCGAGCGGTTCGTGGAAGTGATAGGCGACCGTGTCGTGGTCGATCTCCGAAATGCCGCCCTCCTGCGCGCGAATGCACCCAGCGAAATAACGGAAATGGTCGATCGCCAGCGGCAGGTCGGCGGCGGTCGTCTCGCGGATCGGCTTGCCATTGTCCCAGGTCTCGGCGGTGGCGAGCAGCGACAGATTCTCCTCCATCCGGTCGGCGATGCGGTGGAGGATCAGCGCACGTTCGGCGACGCTGGTGCGTCCCCAGCCGTCCTTCGCCTTGTGCGCGGCATCGAGCGCGAGTTCGACATCGGCGGCCTGGCTGCGCGCGACCTGACAGATTACCTGCCCGTCGATGGGGGATCGGTTGTCGAACCAGCGCCCATCGACCGGATCGACCCAGCGGCCGCCGATGAAATTGCCATAGCGCTGCTTGAACGGCGCGGTGCGCGCCTTGATGGCTTCCTGAATCGTCATCGAACCTCTCCTTGGTCTGTTATGACCCAAGGGTCTGCCCGTCGTGCGTGAGGGGCAAGACGTTGCGCCACGAAGTGTAGGGGACGTGGTGGACTTTCCGGGGCCGAGGCGTAGCATGTGTTGCAGGGCGCGACGCCGAAGCCGCGCCGGTGTCGCAACTTGCGACAGTGGGAAGAGGATGCGGCGATGGACGGCGCCGGTATAGAACAGGGGCGACGCGCCTATTTCGACGAGGGGCAACTGCCCCTCGAAACCGTGCGCCAGCCGGTCTTGCGATCCTGGTTGCGCTGCACCGACATGGGGCTGGCGCAGGGAAGGCTTCAGGGTGGCGGACCACTGGCCGAAAACGAGCTCCATGCGCTGCGCCAGCGTCGCGAGTCGTTGCGCCGCCTGTGCCGTCCCGAGCTGGAGATGCTGGCGGGGGAGGCGCGCGATACGGGCAGCGTCGTGATCCTAGCCGACGCGGACGGCATGATCCTCGACACGATCGGCGATACCGGCTTCCTGTCGCGCGCGGCGCAGGTGGCGCTCCGGCCCGGCGTCTCCTGGACCGAGGCGAGCACCGGCACCAACGCGATCGGCACCGCCATCGCCGAGCGTCGCCCGATCGCGGTGCACGGCCCCGAGCATTTCTTTGCCGAACATGCGGTGCTCAGCTGTGCGGCGACGCCGATCCTCGATCCGCGCGGTGCGATCGTCGGGGCGCTCGACATTTCGGGGCCATCGGCCCGCGGCCATGGCCATGCGCTGGGGCTGATCCGGCTGGCGGTCGACCAGATCGAGCATCGGCTGTTTCGCGACCGGTTTGTCGATTGCCGCGTGCTGCGGATGCATGACGATGCCGCGA
>NZ_JAKREV010000020.1:0-2500 GCF_022664465.1 Sphingomonas hankookensis
TGGTTGCGGGGACAGGATTTGAACCTGTGACCTTCAGGTTATGAGCCTGACGAGCTACCGGGCTGCTCCACCCCGCGCCACCTGGGACGTCCTAATTGGACGTAGGGGTTGAGCATTGTGAATGGGTGAATGTGCACCGGCTTCAATGCCTGGCGACGACCTACTCTTCCATCGCTTAGGCGATAGTACCATTGGCGCGGACTGGTTTCACGGCCGAGTTCGGGATGGGATCGGGTGGTTCACAGACGCTATAGCCACCAGGCAATGAAGCGGGTGCACATAAGTTTTTCAAATCGATAGTATCAAGGTCGAGTGTTTCAACCACCGGTAACGTTAGCCAGTGCTGACGTTGATGGTGGGACTCTTCAAGCGCGAATAGGACAATTAGTATCGGTTAGCTTCACGCATTACTGCGCTTCCACATCCGATCTATCAAGGTCGTGGTCTCCGACCGTCCTAAGAAATCTTATCTTGAGGGAGGCTTCCCGCTTAGATGCTTTCAGCGGTTATCCCGTCCATGCATAGCTACCCTGCTGCGCCGTTGGCACGACGACAGGTACACCAGAGGCATGTTCACCCCGGTCCTCTCGTACTAGGGGCAACTCCTCTCAAATTTCGACGCCCACGGCAGATAGGGACCAAACTGTCTCGCGACGTTCTGAACCCAGCTCACGTACCACTTTAATTGGCGAACAGCCAAACCCTTGGGACCTGCTCCAGCCCCAGGATGTGATGAGCCGACATCGAGGTGCCAAACAACCCCGTCGATATGAGCTCTTGGGGGTTATCAGCCTGTTATCCCCGGCGTACCTTTTATCCGTTGAGCGATGGCCCTTCCACGAGGGACCACCGGATCACTATGACCGACTTTCGTCTCTGCTCGACTTGTCAGTCTCGCAGTCAGGCTGGCTTATGCCATTGCACTCTAACAGACGGTTTCCAACCGTCCTGAGCCAACCTTCGCGCGCCTCCGTTACTCTTTAGGAGGCGACCGCCCCAGTCAAACTACCCGCCACAGAGGGTCCCTCGCCCAGTTTCATGGGCGCAGGTTAGACATCAGAAAACAACAGGGTGGTATTTCACCTATGGCTCCACGTCAGCTGGCGCCGACGCTTCAAAGCCTCCCACCTATGCTACACAGTTCTTTCCTAATGCCACTCTGAAGCTGCAGTAAAGGTGCACGGGGTCTTTCCGTCTAACCGCGGGTACTCCGCATCTTCACGGAGAATTCAATTTCGCTGAGCATGTCCTGGAGACAGTGGGGAAGTCGTTACGCCATTCGTGCAGGTCGGAACTTACCCGACAAGGAATTTCGCTACCTTAGGACCGTTATAGTTACGGCCGCCGTTTACCTGGGCTTCATTTCAGAGCTTGCACCCCTCCACTTAACCTTCAGGCACCGGGCAGGCGTCAGGCCCTATACGTCGTCTTGAAGCCGACTTAGCAGAGCCCTGTGTTTTTGCTAAACAGTCGCTACCCCCTGGCCTGTGCCCCCAACAAGAGCTTGCGCCTATGTTGGGCCTCCTTCTTCCGAAGGTACGGAGGCAATTTGCCGAGTTCCTTCAGGACACTTCTCTCAAGCGCCTTGGTATACTCTACCTGACCACCTGTGTCGGTTTCGGGTACGGTCTATACGGTGGGGCTATTTCCCGGGACAGCTTCGAAGCCAGCTCAATCCGATAAGAGCTGACAACACATGCCATCCGTCACACACCACCAGGCCCACGAATATTAACGTGGTTCCCATCGACTACCCCCTTCGGGCTCGTCTTAGGGGCCGGCTCACCCTGCGCGGATTAGCCTTGCGCAGGAACCCTTGGTCTTTCGGCGAAAGGGCATCTCACCCTTTTTATCGCTACTCATGTCTGCATTCGCACTTCCGATACCTCCACGGTCCATTACCAGACCGCTTCACAGGCGTACGGAACGCTCCGCTACCGCGTACCGCATAAGCGGCACACCCTAAGCTTCGGTGCGTGTCTTGAGCCCCGTTACATCTTCGCCGCAGGAACCCTTGTTTAGACCAGTGAGCTGTTACGCTTTCTTTAAAGGATGGCTGCTTCTAAGCCAACCTCCTGGTTGTTTTGGGATTCCCACATGCTTTCCCACTTAGACACGACTTGGGGACCTTAGCTGTAGGTCAGGGCTGTTTCCCTTTTGACGACGGACCTTAGCACCCGCCGTCTGTCTCCCGGATATCACTCTTATGTATTCGGAGTTTGGTTAGTATTGGTAGATCTCGCGACCCCCGCAACCATCCAGTGCTCTACCCCATAAGGTGTCCATCCGAGGCACTACCTCAATAGTTTTCGCGGAGAACCAGCTATTTCCCGGCTTGATTGGCCTTTCACCCCTAAACACAACTCATCCGGTAACTTTTCAACGTTAATCGGTTCGGACCTCCAGTGGGTGTTACCCCACCTTCATCCTGGTCATGCCTAGATCGCCGGGTTTCGGGTCTAATCCATCAAACTACATGCGCCCTATTCAGACTCGCTTT
>NZ_JAKREV010000021.1 GCF_022664465.1 Sphingomonas hankookensis
TTGTGCACATCCAGCCCGATATACTTCGCCACATTCGACATGACTCGCCTCCGTTGCTGACTACTCCACCGTCAACATCTCAGATTTGAGCCGCAAAGGCTTCCCGCAGTCATCGGGTCTAAGCGTCTCTGCGCGCACTTATGGGTCGACTCTATGCGTCGACGACTCCAGCATTCCAAAGGCATCCATCGGACAGTTGTAGCATCGCCTCTCGTCGCAGAGCCGGCATATCGTCAGCGCCGAGACAGCGTCGTCAGACATCTGCGCAAGTATTGTCTCGGCAATACGTTCCAGCACGAGGCGGTCAGCATTCGAGACATGGCTAAGGATTTCGGATAAAGTCTCGTTTCTTCGTTGCAGGATCGCAGATAGGCGAGTCTCGCCTGCCTCAGTGAGCATCAGCGCTACTGCACGACGGTCCCGTAGCGCTTTGGATCGAACGGCGAACCCGGCTGCAACCAATCGATCGACAAGCCGCACCGTCCCCGCGTGGGACAAGCCTAGCACCCGTCCTAATTCGTCGATCGAAAGACCGGTCGCGTGACCGATGACGACGATCGCCGCGGTGGTTTCGCCACCGCCGGGTATCGTCGGGTCGAATGCCGCCTTCTTAATTCGATCGGTGATGCCCACTGCGAGGGCGCCGAACAGATTGACGAGCCGGTCCGAGAGTACGTTCAAAGGGTTGCCTCATTCATTGATGGCGCATAGTGTATGCGCAGCGCATATATCACGCCTGTCTAAGCATGAAGGCAGGTCATGCGCCATGATGAAAGCGAGGCACCATGTTTTCGACATTACACATAGCTGAAAAGACGACCGGCTCTCGCGGGTCTCTCGCGTTGCTGCGCTGGGCGCTGGTGGTCATCTTTCTCTGGTTCGGTTGCATGAAATTCACGAGCTATGAAGCGATGGGCATCGCGCCATTGATGAAGAACAGTCCGATCATGAGCTGGATTCCGGCCGTTTTTGGGGTGCAGGGTGGAAGCTATTTTATAGGCACCGTCGAGCTCGCGACGGCCGCTGCGCTGATTATCGGTGCTTTCAACAAGACGGCCTCCGCTCTCGGCGCGGCGATGTCATGCCTAACTTATGCCGTGACACTGACGTTTTTCCTGAGCACGCCTGGCGTCGCCGAGCCGACCGCTGGCGGGTTCCCGGCGATTTCGGCCGGAACCGGACAGTTCCTGTTGAAGGACCTGGTGCTTCTTGCGGCATCAGCGTGCCTTCTACTTGCGTCCATACGGACAGCAGACGCGTGACGGCAAACAGGTGATAGGCGACGCTCCGGACCTGCGCTTTTGCCGAACCATACCCGCCTCAGCCCATAACGATCGACAAACCCTGTCGCTTTGATAGGGTGTTCGAAAACATGCTTTCGAGGGTTTGTCGTACATGCTGGTCGGATATATGCGGGTGTCAACGACCGATGACCGCCAAACGGTCGATCTCCAGCGGGACGCGCTCGTCGCAACCGGGGTCGATCATCGGCATCTCCATACCGACAAGGCATCCGGCGCGCGCGACGACCGACCAGGCCTGAAAGCCTGCCTCGACTATCTGAACGCGGGCGACACACTGATCGTGTGGAAGCTCGACCGGCTCGGACGCTCGCTGCCGCACCTGCTGACGATCGTCACCGATCTGAAGGCGCGCGGCATCGCGTTCCGGTCGCTGACCGAGCAGATGGATACGACCACGCCGCACGGCGAATTGCTGTTCTCGCTGTTCGGTGCATTGGCACAATATGAGCGTGCGCTCACGCGCGAACGGGTGATGGCGGGACTGGCTGCTGCCAAACGCCGGGGACGCCAAGGTGGCCGCCCGCCGATGATCGACGCCGAAACGCTCGAGCGGATCACCGCCGCGCTGGATGGCGGGGCCAGCAAGGCGTCCGTCTGCCGGACCTTCAAGGTGCCGCGTTCGACCCTTCTCGGCACGCTTGCCCGGATCGGCTGGACCGCACCGGCCAAGGTCTAAGCCGATGCCGCGTCGCGCCGTCCTGTCGGACGAGCAACGCGCGGCGTTGCTCGCGCTTCCCGACGACGAAACCCTGCTCGTCCAGCACTGGACATTGAGCCGGGACGACTTGGCCATCATCGTCCGCCGGAGGCGACCGCATAACCGGCTGGGTTTCGCGATCCAGCTTTGCGCGCTGCGCTATCCTGGCCGTTTCCTGCGACCCGGTGAACTGATCCCTGATACGCCGCTCGCGTTCGTCGCAGAGCAATTGCAGGTCGGACCCGAGGTGCTGGCCGACTACGCGACGCGCGGCCCGACCCGGTACGAACAGCTCGATGCACTGCGCGATGCATTCGGCTTCATGCCGCTCAGTCGGCCGCTGCGAACGACGTTGCAGGAATGGCTCCTGCCGATCGCGCTGACGACGACCAGCGGGGCTAGGCTGGCGCGCGTGATGCTGGATGAGTGCCGGCGACGGCGCATCATTGTGCCGGGCATCAGTTCGGTCGAGCGGATGGTCGCACAGGCGTTGCTCGATGCCGAACGCCATGTCGCCGAGCATCTGACCCGAGGACTCGATGCTCGACAGCGCCGGCTGCTCGATGCGCTTCTCCTGCCCCACACAGGCACGAACTTGAGCGATCTGGCCTGGGTGCGGCAGTCACCCGGCAAGCCCGGCCGAAAGACATTCGCCGCCATCATCGAGCGACTGACACTGCTTCGGGCCATCGGGATCGATCCGGATATCGCCGTAGGCGTCCATCCCGAGCGCCTCCGACGCCTGTGCCAGGAAGGCGTGCGGCTGACCGCGCAACATGTTCGGACGCTGCAAGCGACGCGGCGTCGCGCCACATTGGTGGCGACCATCCTCGAAACCATCGTTACCCTCACCGACGATGCGGTGCTGATGTTCGATCGCCTGCTTGGGCAGATGTTCCGGCGCGAACAGAACAGCGCGGACACGACACTCAAGCGCAACCGGCGCACCATCAACGGCAAAATCCGGCTGCTTGCCCAACTCGGCGCTGCCTTGCTCGCCGCCAAGATATCAGGTGGCGATATCGGCGCTGCGGTCGAGGCAGCGATCGGATGGAATGATCTCGGCCGCGAGGTCGATGAAGCCCGCAAGCTGATCCGCCCCGATTCGGTCGATCCCGTCGCGGTCGCCGCGACCAATTACCCCGTCCTCCGACAGGTCGGTCCCTCGTTCATCGCCTCGTTCACATTCGGGGCGGTGCCAGCCTGCCATGCGCTCGCGCGAGCGGTCGCGATCATGCGCGACCTTCATTTTGGTCATCTGCGCAAATTGCCTGCAGGCACGCCAGTCGGCTTCATCCGGCAAGCTTGGCGTCGGGCGATCGGCACCGGCATTCCCGATCGCAGGATCTATGAATTGTGCGTGCTGGTCGAGCTTCGCGACCGGCTTCGCGCCGGCGACATGTGGGTCGAGGGAAGCCGACGCTATCGTGCTGTCGAGCAGCAACTCATTCCTGCCCCCGTATTCGCCAACATGCGCGCGGCCGGCCCCTTGCCGATACCGGCACCGGATACGGCCGATATCTGGCTGGCCGAACGACGCGCCCGCCTCGCCCGTCGATTGGCCGAGGTCGAGCGAAAGGCGGAGACGGACGCGCTGGAAGACGTGCAGCTCAGCTTGGGCAGGCTGCGGATTTCGCCCTTGAAGGCGATTACTCCCGAGGAATCCGATACCGCCCTTGCGCCGCTCTATGCGCATCTGCCCGCGATCCGCATCACCGACCTTCTTGCCGAAGTCGATCGATGGACCGGGTTCAGCCAGTGCTTCACGCATCTGCAAAGTGGCCGTGCCGCGGATGAACCACGTGCGATCCTCACGGCGGTGCTCGCCGATGCCACCAATCTGGGCCATACGCGCATGGCGGAAGCCTGCAATCTCGTGACCCAGCGCCAACTCGGTTGGCTCGCCTCGTGGCATCTGCGCGAGGAAACCTACGGTCGCGCGCTCGCCCGGCTTGTCGACGCCCAACACACCGCGCCGCTGGCCGCGCTGTTCGGGTCCGGCACCTCGTCCAGCTCAGACGGTCAGAACTTTCCGCTCGACCGCCGCGCCCAGGCAACCGGCGCAGTCAATCCGCACAAGGGGACAGAGCCGGCTGTCTCCTTTTACAGCCACGTCTCGGATCGCTACGCGCCGTTCCATTCCACAGTTATCTCCGCTTCGGCGAGCGAGGCGGCACAGGTGCTCGACGGGCTGCTCCACCACGGCGCCGATCTGCACATCGAAGAGCATCACGTCGATGGCGGGGGCGTCTCCGACCATGTGTTCGCGCTATGTCATCTGCTTGGGTTCCGGTTCGCGCCGCGTATCCCGAATATCGCCGCACGCCGTTTGCACCTGTTTAACGGCATCGAACCCGGCCCCGATATTGCGCCGCTGGTCGCGGGCCGCATCGACGAAGGTCTGATCGAGGCACACTGGGACGACGTGCTGCGACTGGGAACCTCGATCCGCACAGGCGTCGTCAGCGCCTCGATCATGCTGGAACGGCTCGGCTCCTATCCACGCGCCAACGGCCTGGCACTGGCGTTGCGCGAGATCGGTCGCGTCGAGCGTACCCTGTTCACGCTCGACTGGATCGAGCAGCCCGAACAGCGTCGCCGCGCCACCCGCGAACTCAACAAGGGAGAAGCGGAAAATGCCCTGAAACGCGCCATCTTCTTCCATCGCATCGGCCGTATCCGCGATCATGCGCTGCAAGCCCAAAGCCATCGGGCGAGCGCGCTGAACCTCGTCGCCGGTGCCATCGTCCTGTGGAACACGACCTACCTGCAAGCCGCCCGGATGCATCTCGCCAACCTCGGCCGGCCGGTCCCGCCGGACCTGCTGCAACACCTATCACCGCTCGGTTGGCAGCATATCAATCTCACCGGCGATTACCTCTGGACCGATCCCGATGCGCCATCCACCGCGCTCAGACCGCTTCGCCAGATGCGCGCCGTCGAAGGCACGGCAAAACCTTAGACCCGATGACTGCGGGAAGCCTTTGCGGCTCAAATCTGAGATGTTGACGGTGGAGTAGTCAGCAACGGAGGCGAGTCATGTCGAATGTGGCGAAGTATATCGGGCTGGATGTGCACAAGGCG
>NZ_JAKREV010000022.1 GCF_022664465.1 Sphingomonas hankookensis
CCGCATCAAACAGCGTTTCCAGCCGCGCCTCCGCCTCGCGCAACCGTCCGCGTTCGGTCATCGCGCGGAGGATCGGCGCGGTTGCGTCGGCCGTCATCGCCGCCGCCAGCGCTGCCAGCGCCGCGATTGGGGCGCCAGCGTCCGCCGACAGGACCAGCGCTAACGCCGCCGCCAGTGCGACGCTGATCGCGTGCAGCGCCTCGAATCGGGCCACCACTACCGCCTGATGCGCCTGCGCCTGGGCCAGCGAGTCGCTCGCCGCCGCGATCCGGGCGGTCGCCCAATCCTCCAACGCGAAACAGCGGAGTTCCGCCGCCGCGCCGCCGATCGTCGCCACCTCCTCGCGCAGCGCGCCCATCGCCCGTTGCACCGTGCGGCCGGGCTCTTCCAGTTGGTCCGCCCAGGCTCGGGCCAGCCCAAGCGCTCCCCCGACACAGGCCAGCGTCGCCGCCATGGCCAGCCATCCGCCGAGCAGCGTCAACGCCGCGCCCGATGCCAGCGCCGCCGCAACGCCCCAAGGCCCCGACAAACGGACGAAGCGCCATTCCACCGCATCGACATCGCCGATCAGCCGCGCGGTCGCCTCGCCCCGGCCGAGCGCCAACGCGACCGAGGGCGGCGCGATGGTTAGCGCACGATAGAGCGCAGGCCGCAGCCGGGCGAGCGCACCAAAGGCTGCGCCATGGCTCGCCAGTCGTTCGCCATAGCGCGCGCTGGTTCGCACGATTGCCAGCAGCCGGATCATGGCGGAGGGCAGCATATAATTGAACGCCTGCGCCGCCACGATCCCCGTGCCCCCCGCCAGCGCCGCGGCGGTCAGGAACCAGCCCGACAAGGCGAGCAGCAGCACCGAGGCGATCGCGACCAGCGCGGCACAGAGGCCCGCCTGTCGCAGGTGACGGCGTTCCCGTTGGCGTTCGGCGGCGATCAGCTTGGAGAGTCTCATGCGGCATGTCCCAGATGAACGACGCGGGTCGCGATGGCGGCCAGCGCGGGGCTGTGGGTGGCGATCAGCGTCGTGCGGCCTATCGCGGCACGTTTGATGGTTGCGATCAGCGCGGCTTCGGCGGCGGCGTCGAGATGCGCGGTCGGCTCGTCGAGCAGAAGAAAGGGTGCAGGGTTGAGCAGCGCGCGGGCGAGCGCGATCCGACGCCGCTCGCCGCCCGACAGCCCGCTGCCCCGCGCATCGAGCGAGGCGTCGAGGCCACCCGGCCGGGCCGTGAGCATCGGCCCCAAGCCCGCCGCCGCGACCGCACGCTGGACTGCCAGTTCATCCGCTTGAGGATGGGCAAGCGTCAGATTGTCGCGGATCGAGCCCGCGATGAGCAGGGGATGCTGCCCCGCCCAATTCGCCTGCCCCGCCAGTGAGGTGAGCGGGACACCGCCCGCCTCGACAATTCCCGCAGATAACGGCGCGAGGCCCAGCAGCAGGTGCAGGACACTGGTCTTGCCGCTGCCCGAGGGGCCGAGTAGCGCCACCGTCTCGCCCGCCTCGATCCGCAGCGACAGGCACGAGACGGCTGGGGTATCGCTGTCCGGATACTGGATGGCGACATCGCGCAGGATGAGCGGGGCCGCGACCCGGACCACGGGCACAGGCTCCAACTCAGCCAGCGGCATCAGCGTATCGGCGGCGGTCTCCGCCGCCTGCTTGTCGTGATAGGCCGCAGCCAGGCGGCGCATCGGGGCGTAGAATTCGGGCGCCAGCGCCAGCACGAAAAAGGCCTGGGCGAGGGTCAGCGTCTCGGGCGCGGCGAAGGGCAGCAGGCCAAGCAACGCGAAACCGCAATAGACCGCGACCAGCGCGACCGACAGCGCCGCGAAGAACTCCAGCGCGGCGGAAGACAGGAAGGCCATCCGCAGGACTCGCATGGTCCGCTCGGCCAGTTCCTGTGCCGCCCTGCCGATCGCCTCGGTCTCGCGTGTCTCGGCCCCGAAAGCCAGCACGACCGGCAAGCTGCGCACCCGGTCGGCAAAGCGCGCCGACAGACGGTGCAGCGCGACGAATTGCCGCCGCGACTCGTCCGCTGCCGCGCCGCCCGCTAGGATCATCGCGGCCACGAACGGCAGCAGGGTGCCTGCGAGAATGACCGCCGCCACCCAGCTGGCACAGGCGGTCACGGCGAGGACCAGCATCGGCGCGATGGCGGCGGCCCGGCGCGCGGGCAGGAAGCGGGCGACATGGCCGTCCAACGCCTCGACCGCATCGACGGCCTGGCTGGCAAGCAGCCCGCTGTCGATCGGGGCATCGGGCTTTCGACGTAGCGCGGCGGCCACGGCACGAAGCCGCTGCGTCCGCTTGATCGCCCCCGCCCTCACCGCGCCCCGCCGCAACGCCAGGGTTGCGAACAATCCACGCAACGCCCCCATGCCGAGCATCAGCACGGCCCAAGGCAGCACCGCCCCCTGCCCCATCACCGCCGTCACGCCGCCCGCGACACCCGCCGCAAAGCCCATCGCCGCCAGCGTATCGAGCAGCAACAGCCCCGCCACGCCGTCGCGCCGCCCGGCTGCGCCCTTCAACCAGCGGTTGCGTGCGTTACGCGTCGGGAGAGCATGAGCAATCGTCGTCATGCCGCGACGGTCGCCCCGACCGCCCCCATAGTCTTTGACCGCGGTCAATGTCGGCACCGGATCGCAGGCCTAGCGAGGCGGTCGGCAAGGGGCCGGGGGGCGGCTCCTCTTATGGAGACATGCCATGGATCCCGGCGTCGTAGACCTGTCGCGACTGCAATTCGCGGCCACCGCGCTGTATCACTTCCTGTTCGTTCCGCTGACGCTCGGCCTGTCGATGATGCTCGTCATCATGGAGTCAGTCTATGTCATGACCAACCGCCCGGAATGGCGCGTGACGACGCGCTTCTGGGGCAAGATCTTCGGCATCAACTTCGTGCTGGGCGTCGCCACCGGCCTGACCATGGAGTTCCAGTTCGGCACCAACTGGTCCTATTTCTCACATTATGTCGGCGACATCTTCGGCGCGCCGCTCGCGATCGAGGGGCTGATGGCCTTCTTTCTGGAGGCGACGTTCGTCGGGCTGATGTTCTTCGGCTGGGACCGCCTGTCGAAGCTGGGGCATCTGATCGTCACCTTCATGGTCGCGCTGGGCACCAACTTGTCGGCGCTGTGGATCCTGATCGCCAATGGCTGGATGCAGAACCCGGTGGGGGCGAGCTTCAATCCCGACACTATGCGGATGGAAGTCACTGACTTCGACGCGGTGCTGTTCAATCCGGTGGCTCAGGCTAAGTTCGTCCACACCGTCAGCGCAGGCTACGTCTGCGCCTCGGTCGTGGTGCTGGGCGTGTCGGCCTTCTGGCTTCTGAAGGGCCGCTTCCTGCCCATCGCGCGCCGGTCGATGACGGTGGCGGCGGCGTTCGGCCTCGCCTCTTCGCTGTCAGTCGTCGTGCTGGGTGATGAGAGCGGCTATGCGCTGACCGACAACCAGAAGATGAAGCTCGCCGCGATCGAGGCGGTCTGGCACACCGAGCCCGGTCCCTCTGGCCTGACCCTGTTCGGCTATCCTGACACCGTCGCGCGCGAAACGCGGTACAAGGTCGAGATTCCCTGGCTGCTCGGCCTGATCGCGACGCGCAGCCTGGACGGTACCGTCACTGGCATGTCCGAGCTGGTCCTGAAAGCACAGGACCGGATCGCCTCCGGCGTGATCGCCTATGACGCGGTCCAGCGGCTGAAGGTGAACCCGAACGACGTTGCCCAGCGCGCCCGGTTCGAGGCGCACAAGCGCGACCTGGGCTATGCCCTGCTGCTCAAGCGCCAGATGGCCGATCCGCGCACCGCGACGCCCCAGCAGATCGAAGTGGCGGCCTGGGACACGGTGCCCAATGTCGGCCTGCTCTTCTGGAGCTTCCGCATCATGGCGGCGATCGGCTTTGCGATGATTGCGCTGTTCGCCACCGCCTTTACCTTGTGTTCGCTGCGGATGCAC
>NZ_JAKREV010000023.1 GCF_022664465.1 Sphingomonas hankookensis
TTCGCGCGAAGGCTCAAGACCCTCAGCGGCCTTACACCCTACGAATACATTGCCAAGATCTGGACGTCAGAGCCGGATCGGTTCATCGTCAACCCGATCCACCAGATGCCGGGACTGAACACCTAAGCCGTTGCTTCCAGCTCGCGTAAGCTGCGGCCCCGCGTCTCTCTCCCTGCGCGCCCGATCAGTACCGCTGACAGCGTCATTGGTACAATTAGCGAGATTGCCGCGCCCCCCATCGTCGGGATCAGCCCAGCGAAGGCGCCCAGCTGGACAGCAACGCCACCAAATTTGCTACTCCCCGCGATAAGCCCAGTAGCGCGTCCACGGACGCGTAATGCGTAGTTTTCGGCTGCATAGGGAAGTAGCACGGCGATCAATCCGTTTGTGCCAACCACCAGCAACGCGATCACAGCGATCAGCAGGGGTGGCCAAGCCAGCGTAGGTGCCGGCAGTAGGGCTCCGGCAAGCCCGGCGAGTGTGAGAAGCACAGTGCCGATCAGGGTGCGCTTGCTGCTCCACCGGCTGTAAAGGAAGGCCGCGATCATGATCGTGGGCAGGGCAACAAGTGCTGAGCTGGCGATGATGCCGCTCGCAATCTCGGCACTGAAGCCTCGATCCTGGAGATCGGAAGGCAACCATAGCAGCAAGCCAAAGTTGACGAAGCTCCAGGAAAGAGCCGTGATCACCAGGGCGATGGTCAACTCGCGGTGGTGAGCCGCGGCGCTGCCAGCGTCCGCTGGCGCGGCTTGTGGCGCACGCCTGACGATGCCGAACTTTCGAGCCATGTCAGCTAGCTCGGCGTCCATGCCCCGTTCCAACAGAAATCGTGGAGACTCAGGTATCCACCTTGCCATCGCAAGCAGCAGCAAACCGGTGGGAAACCCCTGCAGCCACAAGCTACGCCAGCCGAACAGGGGCTCGAACAGATGCGCTGCACCGCTAGCTGCGAGGTAGCCACCGACCAGTCCCGTGCCACCAACCAGCACAAGGACCCAGCTTCTGTGCCGCGGAGGCATGATCTCTGCCAACAGGGTGTAGACGACGGGCAGCATGCCGCCAGCCGAGCACCCCATCAGAAAACACATGACCAGGTTCCAGCTGTAGGAAGGCATAGCTCCGCAGATCGAAGTCGAGACGAACAGGATGGTCGACAACAGGATCGACACACGCCGACCATAGATGTCCGCAAGCCACCCCCACAGAAACGAGCCAACCGTCGTTCCCGTAAGGGCAACGAACGGCAACAAGGCAACGGTCGATTTGGCGAGCCCATACTCGCCACGCATGCCGGGCAGCACGAAGCCGAGCGTTGCTGGCTTCATAGTGTCAATTATGAGCCCGAGGGTAAGCACCAGCAGAACGGCAGCATGCGACCGCGTCAGAGGGGTATCATCGGGCGCTTCATATGCGACGCCAACGGCTGCCCTATGATCAGGCCGTTTCTTGGGTAAAGCGCCAAATATAGCTGCCGGCACGCCGATACCGATCAGCGCCATGCCCAGGTACATCCATCCGTCCATAGGCATACCCGACAGGTGATTGCCCATCGTATGGGCCATCGCGAGCATTGGTAAGTGAAGGGCCACGCCAACGCTGATCGCCGCACAGCCTGCCCAGAAGAGCGGCCAGCGCTCGCCGACCACCGAGTTTCCGCGGCTGCTACTGCCATTCGCCATTCATTTCCCCCCACCAGCGGTATCGACATAAGCCGCACGGCTTGCCTGCCGCAAGCAGAGTACCTGCCGGCGGGTACGTTGCGGCTCATGGCTTGGCGAATGGCCTTCAGGCTTGCGGATCGCCAAACTGAGTGTCCAGAAGCAAGTGTTTTCGACCGATCCCTTTTTCCGGTCAGCGTAATATTTTGGGGAGGGGAGTGCGGCAGTTTGAGTGCCGACTACAGTAATTATCAAACAGTGAAACAGCTTGATCACCGGGAGCCATGTCCTATCTAGAAAGAGCAGGCCGGGCCCCTATGAAAATTTCCCTCGGGTGATTGTGATGTCGGACCGCATCGGGTTATCTCGATATAGGCCTGGCCACTTTGCCTCCTGTCGTCGTTGATGATCCGATCTTTCGATCACCGATTGAAAGGAGGCTCTGAGCATGGAAACCAACAGACTCGCCGAACTGCATCAGCAGTTGGACGAGCGCGCGCGTATCGCGATGGCGCGCCGAACTCCAATTTCTCCAATTCTGCTGCAATTGAAGCGCTTTGAGTTGCACCTGGAAGGTCGCTTGTTCGCACCACCGCGAGATACCTGCCCTCCTGATCGCTGATCCCGCCCCACGTCATCACGTTTGTCAGAGGTCCCCATGCCTGAGCTGCTCTCCTTATTATTCCTTGGTACGCCTGTCTGGATGTGGCTGGCATTTCTCGGCATCGTCGCAACGTTGCTGATCCTCGATCTGGGTGTCTTGCACCGCGGACAACGGGAAATCGGGGTACGCGAGAGCCTTGCATTGTCAGCAGGTTACATCACGCTGGGACTGGCGTTCGGCGGATGGATTTGGTGGTATATCGGGCCGACTGCCGGCCTTAACTACGTGACGGGCTTCGTCATCGAGAAGAGCCTTGCGATGGATAACGTGTTCATCATCGCCATGATCTTCGGCTACTTCGCCATCCCCCGCATCCACCAGCACCGTGTATTGTTCTGGGGCATCCTGGGTGTCATTGTCCTGCGTGCAGTGATGATCGGTTTTGGTGCGGCATTGGTCGATCGGTTCGAATGGGTATTATACGTCTTTGCGGCCTTCCTGGTTTTCACCGGTATCAAGATGTGGCTGACTGCAGACACGGAATATGACGTAGCCAGTTCGCCCGTTTTACGCTGGGTTCGCCAGCGCATGCCGGTTACCGACCAACTTCACGGGGAACGTTTCTGGGTGAAAGAGCAGGAGCCAGCGACGGGGCGCATGCGCCGGATCGCTACGCCGTTACTACTGGCTCTGGTCATGATCGAATGCGCTGACGTCATCTTTGCGGTCGATTCCGTGCCGGCCATCTTCGCGATCACAACGGATCCATTCATCGTCTACACGTCGAACATCTTTGCTATCCTTGGGTTACGCGCGCTCTATTTTGCGCTCGCCGCGATGGTCGACCGGTTCCATTACCTTAAATACGCCTTGGCCGCGTTGCTGGTATTTATCGGCTCGAAAATCTTCGTTGCCGACATGTTCGGGCTCGCCAAATTCCCGCCCGCAGCGTCGTTGGCGGTAACCTTTGCGATACTGGGCTGCGGCGTCGGCTGGTCCCTGTGGAAAACGCGAGCGGTTGCTTCGGCCTGAGTTTGAACGCGTCCGCCGGCATTGAAAGCGGACCGGTCATACGCTGTGGGTATAGCCGTACTCCATCTACCGGGACTGGCGTTTACGACGCGCGGGGATAAGGTGGCTGCTGACATGACCGACCGACCGTCATCAACGGGGCCGAAAAAAGGGATAAGGATGCGCTCCGCTCTAACCATCCTTGCGCTAGTCTCTGCTCAACCCTGCTTCGCGCAGACGGACCTGCGGCCGCCCCCCCCCCGCAGGTCGGCCTTTGGAGGCAGGCACTGCCGGATGGAGCATCACCGTCGGCGTCGCACCAGTCTTAAGCCCTGCATGGCAAGGCTCGCGAGACATGGCCTTGTCGATCTTTCCCGACCTGCGGATCAACTACAAGTGACGTGACCCCCGCCTTTCATCCAGCGGCAACCAGAGACCGACCGTTGTTGTCGCGCAGGAGCGCGGGTGAAGCAACGGTCGGGTTTAAACCCCACCGTTGCTTTTCGAGTTCGGCGGCAAAGGCG
>NZ_JAKREV010000024.1 GCF_022664465.1 Sphingomonas hankookensis
CCATCGGCCCGCGGCCATGGCCATGCGCTGGGGCTGATCCGGCTGGCGGTCGACCAGATCGAGCATCGGCTGTTTCGCGACCGGTTTGTCGATTGCCGCGTGCTGCGGATGCATGACGATGCCGCGATGCTCGGCACCGCGCGCGAGGGGATATTGGTGTTCCGCGACGACCGGCTGGTCGCCGCCAACAGGCGCGGGCTTTCGCTGGTCGGGCGCAGCTGGGAGGCGCTGGACGATACCGCGCTCGGCGAACTGATCGACGTACAGGGGCAGGCGGCGCGAGGCCGAATGCGACTGGCCAACGGGGCGACCCTGATCGGCGGCTGGGATACCGAGGGGCGGGGCGGCGGCGTCGCATTGTCGCTGGCCGCCCGCCCGCTGGCCGACGAGCGGACCGAGGCGATCGATGCGGCGCTGGCGGCGCATGACGGCAACGTTTCGGCGGCGGCGCGGCAACTGGGCGTCCATCGCAGCACCATTCACCGGCACCTCGCCCGCCAGCACTGAACGCGGCGGCGCGGCGCTTTGACCATCGTCAATGCGGGGGCACCGCTGTTCGTTACAGGGCGGGCTAAGGAGAAGACCCGCCATGGATCGCAACCCGCTTCAAGGCAGCGTCGTGCCGTTCGCACGGCGTTGGCACATCATCCAGGAAATCGACCTGATCCGCCTGGTGCAGGAGCATCGTCGTCGACTGGCGCTATGCGGGCAGGCGGAGGCGATGGCGGACGCCTTGCCCGATCGCCCCGATGGTCCGACCATGACGCTGTTCCTGCAGGCGCTCGAAACGCTGGTGACGCGGGGCGAGCTGGCCGACGGCGCCTATCTGGAGGCGATGTTGTGCAACGGGCGGGTCGATCCGCTCACCGACACGCTTCTCGACCATGTCCGCCACCGGCACCGGACCGATGCGGCGGCGGCGCGCGAACTGGTCGCCGCCTTTGCCGAGGCGGATGCCTTCGCCGCGCCCGAGACGCTCGGCCATATGCTGCGCAGTTTCTTCACCGGATGCCGCCGTGCGGTCGATTTCGAGCAACTGGCCATCATCGCGCTGGCCGGGCACCGGCTGACCCCGGAGGCGCGCGGCCTGCTGGTCGATGCGCTGGCGGAAAGTCTGGCGGCTTAGGCGGCTTCGGCGCGTGCGGCCAGCGCCTCGCGGTCGCTGATCGTGATGGCGCGGCCGCCGGGCAGGCCGATCACGCCGCTCTGTTTCATCCGAGTCAGCTGGCGGCTGACCGTCTCGATCGTCATGCCCAGCACATCGGCGATCTGCCCGCGCGTCAGCGGCAGGTCGAACGTCACCGGGCCGTCGCGACTGGCCCGGCATCCGCTGTCCCCGGCGCGCGCCGCCATGTCGAGCAGGAAGCCCGCGAGCTTTTCGCCCGCCGATTTGCGCGCCAGCACCAGCATCCGTCCGCGCGCCTCGTTCAGCGACTCGAAGGTCCGCTGAAGCAACAGGCGCTCCATGCGCTGGTGATCCTCCAGCACGCGTTCGAACGCGGCGCGGGGAAAGACACACAGCTCGGCCTCGGTCAGCGCGGTCAGGGTGAAGTCGACATCGCCTGCATAGGGCTGTCCGAAGAAGTCGGCCGGATAGAGCAGGCCGACCGTCTGCTCGCGGCCGTCAGCGGTGGCGGCGACCAGCTTCAGCACGCCGGTCAGCAGGTTGCCGCAGATCACCGCCTCGTCGCCCGCCCAGGCGATGGTCTGGCTCCGCGCGACCTGGCGACGCTGGCCGATGCTGTTGAGCGCGAGCAGCTCCCGGTCGTCCAGGCTGCCGCACAAGGCGCGGTCGCGCACCGCGCAATCGGCACAGATGTCGTTCGGGATCATGGCCCTGCCCTATAGCGCAGCCATGATCCCCTGTCGTCGGACGGATTGTCCTATCTGTCAGTGGCGCGGTTACACGTCATCTTCCCGCGGCAGATGAAACTCATGCCAGATACCGTTGAGGATGCCGAAGCCGACCGCGAGGCCGAGGCCCAGGACCCAGGAAAAATACCACATGGGCCGTTCCTTTCTCAGTAGAAGTCGGGATTGGTGCGCACCGCCTCGGCCGTCACGCGGCCGAACATCACCCGGTATGCCCAAGCGGTGTAGGCGAGCACGATCGGCAGGAAGACGAGCGTGACGAACAACATGATGCCCAGCGTCTTCTGCGTGGACGAGGCGTTCCAAACCGTCAGGCTGCTATGGGCGTCGATGCTGGATGGCAGGATGAACGGGAACATCGCGCAACCGACGGTGGCGATGATCCCGGTCGCGGCCAGCGACGATCCGGCAAAGGCCAGCACCTCGCGACCGCTTCGGATACCCACCAGCGCCAGCGTGGCCCCGGCAAAGCCCAGCACGGGCAGCGCCGTCATCCACGGATAGGTCGCATAATTGTCGAGCCATGCGCCGCCCGCCCGTTCCGCCGTCGTGCGCAGGGGGTTGGACGGGCCGAGCGGATCGACCGTGCCGACGATCCGGTAGCCGATATTATCCCATGCGACGAACGCGAAGCCGACCGCGAACAACAGGATGGAGGCGATGGCCGCCACCGTGCCGAACGCCCGCGCCCGGTCATGGACGGGACCATGCTCGACCTTGATCGACAGCCACGCCGCGCCGTGCAGCACCAACATCGCCACCGACAACAGCCCGCAGACCAGCGTGAAGGGCGTGAACAGGCTGAGCAGCGTCCCGTCGTAGAAGGCGCGCAGGTCGCTATCGAGGCGGAAGGGCGCGCCGAGCAGCACATGGCCGACCGCGACGCCGAAGACGAGCGCGGGGACGAGGCCGCCGACGAACAGCGCCCAGTCCCAGCGGCTACGCCAAGCGGGGTCAGGTTTTTTGGAGCGATATTTGAACCCCACCGGCCGCAGGATCAGCGCGGCCAGCACCAGGAACATCGCAAGGTAGAAGCCCGAAAAGCTGACCGCATAGACGAACGGCCAAGCCGCGAAGATCGCACCGCCGCCCAGAATAAACCAGACCTGGTTTCCTTCCCAGGTCGGCCCGATGGAATTGATGACCATCCGCCGCTCGGCATCGCTGCGCGCGACGAAGGGCAGGAGGGCGGCGACGCCCAGGTCGAACCCGTCGGTCAGTGCGAAGCCGATCAGCAGCACACCCAGCAGCGCCCACCAGATCAGGCGCAACATCTCATAGTCGAACATGTCTCGGCTTCCTTCAGGCGGTGACGGGAATGGTGGCGGGGATCGGGCCGGGCGCGGGCTGGTCGTCCCGCTCCTCTGGGCCATGCGCGATGGCGGCGAGGATCAGCCGAACCTCGATCACCGCCAGCACCCCATAGAGCGCGGTAAAGCCCGCCAGCGTGGTCCACAGCGCAGCCCGTGACAGCGAACTGGTCGCAAGGAAGGTCGGCAGCACGCCCTCAATCGCCCAGGGCTGGCGGCCCAGCTCGGCGACCACCCAGCCCAGCTCGATCGCGATCCAGGGCAATGGGATCGCCGCCACCGCAAGGCGCAGGAACCAGCGCGAATCCATGTGCATCCGCAGCGAACACAAGGTAAAGGCGGTGGCGAACAGCGCAATCATCGCAAAGCCGATCGCCGCCATGATGCGGAAGCTCCAGAAGAGCAGGCCGACATTGGGCACCGTGTCCCAGGCCGCC
>NZ_JAKREV010000025.1 GCF_022664465.1 Sphingomonas hankookensis
AGACCCGATGACTGCGGGAAGCCTTTGCGGCTCAAATCTGAGATGTTGACGGTGGAGTAGTCAGCAACGGAGGCGAGTCATGTCGAATGTGGCGAAGTATATCGGGCTGGATGTGCACAAGGCGACCATCGCGGTCGCGGTTGCGGAAGGCGGGCCCGGAGGCGAGGTCCGCTTCGTCGGTACCGTAGCCAACGATGACGATGAGGTCAGGAAGCTGGTCAAACGACTGGCAACACCAGGCGCGACGCTGAGCTTCTGCTACGAGGCAGGGCCTTGCGGCTACGGGTTGCAACGGTTGCTGATCAAGCTCGGGCAGCCGTGTATCGTGATCGCACCGTCGATGATGCCGAGACGGCCCGGCGACCATGTGAAGACGGACCGGCGAGACGCGATGACGTTGGCGCGCCTGTTGCGGGCGGGGGAACTGACGGCGATCTGGGTGCCGGATGAGGCACATGAGGCGGTGCGCGATCTAATCCGCGCGCGACGCAGTGCCCAGGAAGATGCGACTGCAGCCAAACAGACTGTCCGTAGCTTCCTCCTTCGGCATGATCGTCGTTTTGAAGGACGGTCTGCATGGACGAAAATGTATTGGCGCTGGCTATCGGAACAGCGCTTTGATTATCCGCATCAACAACTGGCGTTTGAGGAGCTTCAGAAGCGGGTGCTGGAAGCGCAGGCCCGCGTCGTCCGTCTCGAGTCCGCGCTCGGCGAGGCGGTAGCGTCGTGGCATTTCGCCCCATTGGTGCGCGGACTTCAGGCCTTGCGCGGCATCAAACTGGTCAGCGCTGCCACGCTGGTGGCCGAGGTCGGCGACCTTACCCGCTTTGATAATCCCAAGCAGCTGATGGCATATGTCGGCCTCGTGCCCTCCGAGCACTCCAGTGGCGCGCGTACCCATCGCGGTCGCATCACCCGTGCTGGGAATGCGCAGGCACGCACCACGCTCGTCGAGGCAGGCTGGTCGTACCGGCTGCCGGCGCGCGAGGAGCGGCGCTACCGGGAACGCGTCGCCGATCTGCCGGAGGAGGTTCAAGCTATCGGCTGGAAAGCCCAGATGCGACTATGTCAGCGTTTCCGTCGATTGTCGGCGACAGGTAAGCCGCAACCGAAGGTGACGACCGCGATCGCGCGCGAACTGGTCGGCTATGCCTGGGATATCGCACGCCGGATGGCGCCTGCGATGGCCAACTAATTTCGCCTGTGGCGACAATAAGAGGAGGCGCCAGCGCATCAGCTGCATAGCCTTGGCCGGCGTGCCGCGGGCACCCGACTGTGATGGGCAATCCACGGTGTACGGTGGGGCAGGTTCGTCCGATGCCCGAGCTTAGACGGAGGATAGGCCCAGCGACGGATACGGGTAGTGCGGTGACCAATCCGCGGATGAGAGCTTGATCAATCGTCGTCGATCAGGAGTCCGCGGCACACCCGCCAAGGTTCAAACAGTCGCTGGCGTTGACGTCAGCGGAGGAGTAAACTCGGCCAACATCTCAGATGGCAGTCATGAGAGACCCGATGACTGCGGGAAGCCTTTGCGGCTCAAATCTGAGATGTTGACGGTGGAGTAGTCAGCAACGGAGGCGAGTCATGTCGAATGTGGCGAAGTATATCGGGCTGGATGTGCACAAGGCGACCATCGCGGTCGCGGTTGCGGAAGGCGGGCCCGGAGGCGAGGTCCGCTTCGTCGGTACCGTAGCCAACGATGACGATGAGGTCAGGAAGCTGGTCAAACGACTGGCAACACCAGGCGCGACGCTGAGCTTCTGCTACGAGGCAGGGCCTTGCGGCTACGGGTTGCAACGGTTGCTGATCAAGCTCGGGCAGCCGTGTATCGTGATCGCACCGTCGATGATGCCGAGACGGCCCGGCGACCATGTGAAGACGGACCGGCGAGACGCGATGACGTTGGCGCGCCTGTTGCGGGCGGGGGAACTGACGGCGATCTGGGTGCCGGATGAGGCACATGAGGCGGTGCGCGATCTAATCCGCGCGCGACGCAGTGCCCAGGAAGATGCGACTGCAGCCAAACAGACTGTCCGTAGCTTCCTCCTTCGGCATGATCGTCGTTTTGAAGGACGGTCTGCATGGACGAAAATGTATTGGCGCTGGCTATCGGAACAGCGCTTTGATTATCCGCATCAACAACTGGCGTTTGAGGAGCTTCAGAAGCGGGTGCTGGAAGCGCAGGCCCGCGTCGTCCGTCTCGAGTCCGCGCTCGGCGAGGCGGTAGCGTCGTGGCATTTCGCCCCATTGGTGCGCGGACTTCAGGCCTTGCGCGGCATCAAACTGGTCAGCGCTGCCACGCTGGTGGCCGAGGTCGGCGACCTTACCCGCTTTGATAATCCCAAGCAGCTGATGGCATATGTCGGCCTCGTGCCCTCCGAGCACTCCAGTGGCGCGCGTACCCATCGCGGTCGCATCACCCGTGCTGGGAATGCGCAGGCACGCACCACGCTCGTCGAGGCAGGCTGGTCGTACCGGCTGCCGGCGCGCGAGGAGCGGCGCTACCGGGAACGCGTCGCCGATCTGCCGGAGGAGGTTCAAGCTATCGGCTGGAAAGCCCAGATGCGACTGTGTCAGCGTTTCCGTCGATTGTCGGCGACAGGTAAGCCGCAACCGAAGGTGACGACCGCGATCGCGCGCGAACTGGTCGGCTATGCCTGGGATATCGCACGCCGGATGGCGCCTGCGATGGCCAACTAATTTCGCCTGTGGCGACAATAAGAGGAGGCGCCAGCGCATCAGCTGCATAGCCTTGGCCGGCGTGCCGCGGGCACCCGACTGTGATGGGCAATCCACGGTGTACGGTGGGGCAGGTTCGTCCGATGCCCGAGCTTAGACGGAGGATAGGCCCAGCGACGGATACGGGTAGTGCGGTGACCAATCCGCGGATGAGAGCTTGATCAATCGTCGTCGATCAGGAGTCCGCGGCACACCCGCCAAGGTTCAAACAGTCGCTGGCGTTGACGTCAGCGGAGGAGTAAACTCGGCCAACATCTCAGATGGCAGTCATGAGAGCGTA
>NZ_JAKREV010000004.1:0-379516 GCF_022664465.1 Sphingomonas hankookensis
GCATGATCTCCACTTCACGTAGCTTCCCGATGATCTCCCAGGGCTTGTGCTTCTTCGAAGACATTCGTCGTCCCTTCCTTGATCCAGACTATCATAGTCGATGGACCACTCAGAAGGGGGCAGCTCAGTGGCTGGTAGCATTTTTGGATACCTACCTAAAGGTGCATACTTGTCCCTAGGTAGGTTCCGCGCCAGCTACGTGCAACCAAGAAATGGAGGCACGTATGAACCGATTAGAAGGCAAGACTGCGATCATTACCGGCGGTGGCACGGGCATTGGCCTGGCGTCGGCAAAGCGCTTCATCGAGGAAGGTGCGTTCGTCTACATCTTCGGCCGGAGGCAGGAGAAACTGGACGCAGCGGTGACCGCGCTCGGCGCGAATGCCCGTGCGGTGGCGGGATCGGTGACCGAGAACGACGATCTCGACCGACTGTTTGACACCGTGAAGCAAGAGCGCGGCACGCTCGACATCCTGTTCGCCAATGCCGGAACCGGCGCGCTGGTGCCGCTCGCCGAGATCACGCTTGAGCATTATGACGAAACATTCGACATCAACGTGAAGGGCACGATCTTTACGGTGCAGAAGGGCTCGAAGCTGATGGGTGAGGGTGGTTCGATCATCCTCACCGGCTCGACCACCGGCGTGATGGGAACGCCCGCATTCAGCATGTACAGCGCGTCAAAGGCTGCTGTCCGCAACCTCGCGCGTAGCTGGGCGCAGGATCTGCGTGGTACAGGTATTCGCGTCAACGTCCTGTCGCCTGGACCAACGCTGACCGAACTGGCGGCCGAGGTCGTTGGTCGCGAAGCAATGATCGAGATGGGAGCTACCACGCCGATCGGCCATGTCGGCGACCCGTCCGAAGTTGCGGCGGCTGCTGCGTTCCTCGCATCCTCCGACAGCAGCTTTATGACGGGCAGTGAGCTGTTCACCGATGGAGGCTTGGCTCAAATTTAAGAAACTCAGCCAGTGGGCAATAAGCCCGCTGGCGTAGAAAGTCAGACCTTCCGGCTTAAACCTGCTCGCCAAAAGCGCCGTGAGATCGAGATTAACGAAAGTCCGAAGTTTCGAAGCGCGGGAACGATGCAGGGCATCGTCGTCGGGCTGAAGCGCTCAGGCTTGGTCATCCGGGCACCACATGCCCGTCATGGTCGTGTACAAACCACGGAACTGACAAGTCCGGGTCGCAACGTACTGAACGAAGCGTCTGCGATCGTGGCCAGCGCGGAAATTAGGCTACGTACCGCATCGGCTCGGCTCGATCCGCAAACGCTCATGTCGGCTCTCTTGCGATTGGCGGATGCACCTCGCTAATCGAAAATAGCTGCTCGGTCGGCGCCGCACGTTAGCTGAGATATTCTGCTGCTACTTCTGCAAGGTGGCAACGACCGCCCGAAGGCTGGCCGAGGGTAGGCGGTGGCTGGGATGAAACAGGTAATAGGCGAAAGCCGGCGGGCACCAGTCTTCCAACACGCGCACCAAGCGACCTTCCGCCATATGGCGAACGACATCGTGCTCGGACAGTTGCGCGACGCCGACGCCGGCCAGCGCGGCTTCCCGCATCAGCCATTCGGCATCGAGTATGAGAGGTCCAGTGACCGCGACCTCGATCCGATCATTGTCCTTTGCGAATTGCCACCGATGGATCGCACGCGCCTGGCCATAACGCCGCCCGATGCAGCGGTGTCGTTGAAGATCGCCCGGCGCGGCGGGAGGCGTATGGGCCGCCCAATATTCTGGTGAGGCAACGACCGCAGCGCGAAAGGGGTCGCTGACGCGTACGCTGGTCATTCCGCCGCCGACGCTTTCACCAAGTCGGATTCCTGCGTCAAAGCCGGCCTCGACGATGTCGACGAAACCGTCATTGACGCTGATCTCCAGTTCGACGTCGGGATAGGTTCGCGCGAAGGTGCCGAGCATCGGTGCCAGAACGACCGTGGCAGCATTTTGCGACACGGTCAGCCGCACGGGACCTTGTGGGTTCTCACGATGCTCGTTGACCGCCTCGACCGCGTCGTCGAGCGTCGCTAGCGCCGGCGCTATCCGGGCAAGAAGTGCGGCACCCGCGGCGGTCGGGGAGACGCTACGCGTCGTTCGTGCGAGCAGCATGACGCCCAACCTTGCCTCCAACGCGGACACCGCGTGGCTAAGCGTCGACGGACGAAGCTTCAGCTCGGCCGCCGCCCGCCGGAAGCTGCGAAGCCGCGCGACCGCTGCAAAAGGAGTCAGCTCGGAAAATGCACCAGCCCGCATTGATGAATTCTACCCACCTGTATCTGCCGGAAAACGTGCCTTATCCGATCCTATCGCGCTGTCCATCTCACAGTCAGCAACAGAAGGACCGATGCGATGCGCAACCCTATCGACACTGCCAGTCTGCCGGGCTTCACCGCCGCCAATGCATGGATCGGCAATGCCGCCAAGCAAAACCTGATCGGTGCGGACTGGCGGGCGGCGATCTCCGGACGGACCGCGATGACTCCCAACCCTGACACCGGCAAGGACATCGCCGCAGTGGCGGACTCGGCAGCGGAGGATATCGACGCTGCGGTCCGGGCAGCGCGCGCTGCCTTCGACGGGTTCTGGCAGCGGATGGATCCCTACGAGCGCGAGCGGCAACTGTTGCGCATCGCCGACATACTCGAGGCGCATGCGGACGAACTCACTGTGATCCAGTCGTTCGATATGGGCGCGTTGTTGCCGACGTCGCGGATGCTAGTTGAAAGCGCTGTTACTGCCTTCCGCTACTACGCGGGCTGGGTCACCAAAATCGCCGGGTCGACGCTGCCGATGAGGGGCGAGCAGATCACCTTCACGCGGCGCGAGGCACTAGGCGTTGTCGGTGCAATCATTCCCTGGAACGGTCCCGCGCTCGCCACAGCATGGAAGATCGCGCCTGCCATCGCCTGCGGCAATACGGTGGTGTTCAAGCCGGCACCCGAAGCACCGCTCGTTTCGATCCGCATGGTCGAACTGATGCTCGAGGCTAGCCTTCCTGCCGGCGTCGTCAACTTGGTGACGGGCGGTCGCGAGGCAGGCGCCGCAATCGCCGAGCATTCGGGCATCGACAAGGTGACGTTCACCGGCTCGACCGCGACCGGCCAGTCGATCCTGCGCACATCGGCAGACACCATGAAGAAGGTGACGCTCGAACTCGGTGGCAAATCACCGACGATTATCATGGCCGACGCCGACCTCGACAAGGCGATCGCCGGTGCGCTGGCGGGGTTTACTGCCGGGGCGGGGCAAGGTTGCGTCGCTGGTACGCGTATTCTCGTCCACGAGAGCATCGCGGACGAGGTCGGGCAGGCACTGGCTGAGAAGACCAAGGCCCTGAAGGTCGGATCGGCCTTTGAAGAGGGAATCGAGATTCCACCAATCGTCTCCAAGGCACAGCTCGAGAAGGTACAGGCCTATATCGCGACAGGCAGCCGTGAAGGGGCCATGGCACATCGGTTCGACCGTGATGCCGATGGCGGCTTCTACGCGATGCCGACACTGTTCACCGACGCTACGCCGGATATGACCATCGTGCGCGAGGAAATCTTCGGCCCGGTTGCTGCGCTGATGCGATTTGGCAACGAGGCTGAGGCCGTCGCCATGGCGAACGACACCGGCTACGGCCTGTCCGCGAACCTTTGGACGCGCGATCTCGGCACGGCGCATCGCATGTCGGACCGGATCGGTGCCGGCATCGTCTGGGTCAACACCATCTTCGAGCTGGACCACATGGCGCCGTTCGGGGGCTACAAGATGTCCGGCCTGATCGTCAGCCCGCTGGCGCTCGGCACTATGACGTTTGGCACCAAACGATGGGGTGTTGATGGCGACGACGCGAGCGCGATCTTCGACGCCTATGTAGATGCTGGCGGCAACATGATCGACACCGCCGACATCTATGCGGGCGGGCGTAGTGAGGAACTGCTGGGCGGCTTCATCGCGGATCGGCGCCTGCGTAACGACTTGGTGCTCGCGACCAAATTCACCTGGAACATGGGCAAAGGTAAGCCGAACGCTGGTGGGAACGGGCGCAAGCATATCCATGCCGCCCTCGATGCCTCGCTGAACCGTCTGCGCACCGATCACATCGACCTGTACTGGTTGCACTTCTGGGATATGGTGACCCCGGTCGAGGAAGTCCTAGACACGCTGGTCGACCTGATCCGCGTCGGCAAGATCCGCTACTATGCCCTGTCCGACGTACCCGCCTGGTACATGACCCGGATGGCGACGCTCGCCGAGACACGCGGTGTTCCAAGACCGATCGCGCTGCAGACGCAATATTCACTGGTCGAGCGTTCCGCCGATTACGAGCATCTGCCGGCCGCGCGAGAGCTCGGTATCGGCGTCCAGGCGTGGAGCCCGCTGGCAGGGGGTTTCCTGTCGGGCAAATACCGGCGCGAAGACGGCAAGGCGTCGGGCGAAGGACGGCTTGCCGGCGACAATCCTCTGGGCCAGTCTCCTTTCACCGATCGTAACTGGGACATCCTCGACACGTTGCGGACTGTGGCGGACGAGATAGGACGCAGCCCCGCCGACGTAGCGCTTGCTTGGGCATCGACGCAGCGTGGCATCGGCTCGGTTCTGATCGGCGCAAGCCGTCCCGATCAGCTCGATCGCAACATTGCGGCGCTGAACGTTACGCTGTCGCCCGATCAGCTGCAGGCGCTAGATGAGGCAAGCCGGGCGCCTGACGCCTTCCCGTGGTCGGGCTTCGTCGAACCCATCCGGCGCAGCATCTTTGGCGGCGCGAACGTGCCCAGCTGGCAGGCCTGATAGAAGGCGCTTATGTGGCGAGGTATGCGTCTTGTGCCCCCGCCTAGAATGCCTTCTGTTGCGACCGGATCGATGGATCGATCCGGTCGCGGAGGGCCCGACGAGCGGTTATCGGCCCTGAGAGGCAAGCGTGACGGCATCCGCACCTGCCGGAATACGGAACGGCGTGGATGTATCGGCCGCGGCGCGCCACACCGCTTCGGCTACGCGGCTGAGGTCACCTCCGTAGTTTGCGGCTGAGCGAACATTTGCTGGGCCCAAGCAGCATATGCTTCCGGGATACCCTGCTGTGATCGTGCACGCGCGGTCGCACTGAACGCGGTTTCCGGTGCGCGCCTTGGGACGACCAGGCGTACTCGAACGCCGAAAGGCTCGACCTCGAGGGCCAGGTCCTCACTGAATGCCTCCACCGCAGCCTTGCTCCGCTGCCGATCCGGGGTGGTCCACGGAAGGGAACGTTGGTGGCCTACGTTTCAGGCCCCGATCATATCACGATAGAACTTATGCAGCCGGCAGCCCGTTAATGGGCCGGTAGCAGCTTTGCCGCCTCATCAACTTTTTTGAAGGCTGGCAGGGCAGCGGGCAGCGTCGAGGCTCAGCACCGTCTCTGCTGCAAAACTGAATGGATGGCAGGAGTTGGGGAGCCAGAAAGAGGCCGCGAATGACCGCAAGCGGGTCCTCCCGGTCACTTTCCATCGATTCTTCGTCGTTCCGGTCGCACTGGGATGTGTTTGAGAGCTGCTGTTGGTCAGGGGTGCCACCGCGCAAATCAGCTGGAAAGAGGGCGCTTTGCGAAAGGGTGTCTTACGGCGTGCATAGGGGCGGCGGGCGGTGATCGGTCAACATGTCGCTCCGACCTTACGTTCACGCCCTAGCGCGATTTGACTGGGGTGCTGCCCGCTCTGATAATGGACGGCTGTGAACGTGGGCTTGATCCTCATAGCTGCTTCCTCCATGGGATGATGTATCATTGCATTGCGGTCATGTGCGATGTGCGGCCGTCGCATCCAAAGGGGGACAGTACATTGAACGTTACTACGGCGCGGCTGGGGGTAGCTGCGGTTTGCCTTGCTGCGGGTCTGGCAGGCACGGTTCCAAGTCAGGCGCAAAGCAGCGCTGGAGCGCCAGCCGAGCAGAAGAATGATCCGACCTTGGCCTTAGAAGCGCAAGCCGCTGTCGAGCCGAGTAGCGGCGGCGACATCGTTGTGACGGGTAGCCGGTTTGGCGGACGGACGCGCATCGGCTCGGCAACGCCCGTTGACGCGATCTCGCAGGAGGAGCTTCAGCAGAGCGGTCGGATTGACCTGATCCAAATGCTCAAGGTCCAAGTGCCCAGCTTCAGCTCACCGCGTCCGCTCGCTTCAGGCATCGGCGACTTTCTGCAGCCGCCTTCACTGCGCGGCCTTGGGCCCGGCGAGCTGCTGGTCCTCATCAACGGTAAGCGCCGTCATACCGCGTCCGATCTCAACTCCAGTAACGGCATTGGTCGGGGCGACGTGGCGATCGACTTCAACGCGATCCCGTCGCTTGCGCTATCCCGTATCGAGGTTCTGCGGGACGGTGCGGCAGCGCAGTACGGCTCAGATGCGATCTCCGGCGTGATCAGCATGTTTCTGGATCAGTCGATCGGAACGCGAGCGCAGGCCACGTATCTGACCACGACGGAGGGTGACGGCGCCACCTACGAAGCCAGCGCTTCGGTGGGCGTGCCGGTCGGGGCCAATGGCGTGTTCCGCTTGACCGCAGCGTACCAGGATCGCGGCGGCACCAATCGTGCTCGGCCCGACACCCGCCAGCAGTATTTCGGCACCAACGTGGCCGGACGCCCGGTGCTGCCGTCGGGCAACTTCGGCTCGGGCGTGGGGCTAACTCCGTCGAACGGCACGCTCGACCCCCGCGAACCCGGCTTCAACCGCAACGTCTTTCAGCAGGGCGACCAGCCAAACACCAACAAGCAGATCTTCTACAACTTTGTCGCGAAAGCGCCCGGGGACGTTGAGATTTACTCCTTTGGCGGGTACAACCGGATCGATGGTGACATCCAATATCTCTTCCGCCGCGCCGGCCAGGACGAGACCGTCCGTGCTCTTTACCCCAATGGCTACAGCCCCGGTCTCGAAACCCGCATCGAGAATTTCTCGACCGGCATCGGCGTGCGCGGCAGCGACCTCATGGGGTTCGGATGGGACCTGTCGAGCGTCTACGGCGTCAGCACGCAGGACCTGACCTACGTAAACAGCGTCAACGTCTCGCTGGGGGCGGCATCGCCGAGCCGCTTCTACCGCAACGGCAGCGACTTCTACCAATGGACCAGCAACCTCGACCTGACCCGTGAGATTCCGGTCGGTGACAGCAGTCCGCTGCGGCTCGCCTTCGGCCTGGAATACCGACAGGAGGACTATCGGCTCTTCACCGGCTCGCCGGACGGATACCGCAACGGTGGCGTGCCGATCCTCGACGGCCCGAACGCCGGCAGGCCCGCCATCGTGGGGTCACAGCCCGGACCAAGCAACGGCCTGGATGATCGCGCTTCGCTGAACCGGCACAGCTATGCCGCCTACGGCGAGGCAGAGAAGGAGCTGTTCAATCGACTGATCGTCTCGGGCGCGGTGCGGCACGAGCATTATTCCGACTTCGGCGACACCACCAATTTCAAGGTCGCTGGCCGGCTTGGCTTGATCGGCAGCTGGGCGCTGCGCGGATCGTACAACACCGGCTTCCGTGCGCCCGCTCTGGCACAGGCAGGCTTCAACGCGTCCAACACACTGATCCTGAACGGCACGCAGGCGATTGTCCGCGTCGCGGCAGTCGACACACCCGCCGCACGCCTTGCAGGGGCGACCGACCTGAAGCCGGAGAAGTCGGACAACATCTCGGTCGGCACCGTTTTCCAAGCCGGCGGACTGACGTTCACGCTCGATGCCTATCAGATCAAGGTGCGCGACCGCATCGCGATCTCCTCGACCTTCCAGGACCCGCGGCTGACTAACTTTCTGGCCGCCAACGGGCAGTCGGGATTTGCCGCCCTGTCGTTCCTCACCAACGCCGTCGACACGAACACCCGGGGTGTCGATCTGGTGATGAACTATCGCCACAGCTTTGGCGACGGTAGCCGGTTCACCGGCACGCTCGCGGGCAATTACAACAGGACCAAGTTCGACCGTATCGCAGGCACACCCGCCCCGATCGCGGCGCTCGGCATCACGACGCCGCTGTTCGATGTCACCCAACAGCTCCGCTTCTCAGACAGCCAACCACGCGAGAAGGTGACGCTCGACCTTAATTATGCGCGCGGACCGTTCACGCTCTCCGTTACCAACACGCGCTACGGCAAGGTGTCGACCGTTGCGATCCAGAACAGGACCCCCGCCCAGGTGGCGGCGCTGGTGCCGGGCTTCGACACCCGGCTCGTTCCCTCGGCTGGCAGCGCTACCAATTCCGACATCATTCAGACCTTCGGCGCCAGGCTGCTGACGGACGTAGAGTTGTCCTGGCAGGCTACGCGGGACTTGCGGTTCAGCGCGGGCACGCAGAACCTATTCAACGTCTACCCGGCCGAGAACATCGCTTCGACCGTGGCCACTGTCGCAGCCGGTACCAACGGGTCCGACAACGCCGGGACACAGCCGTACAATGCGATCTCACCCTTCGGCTTCAACGGACGCTCGGTATTCGTCCGGGCTGGCCTGAACTTCTGAATACGGATGAGCATGACCGAGAACGTTTCCGCATCGATTCTGATGGATTGCTTGACGCTCGGCTAAGGCGCGCGCCCGCGTCCTCGACGGCCTTTCGCTGCGCGGGCCTGAAGCCAGCATAACCGCGCGCTCGATGGCAACGGCACAGGCAAGTCAACCACGCTTGCCGCGCTGCTCGGTTTGCGACCCAAGCCATCGTCACAGCGCCATGGCCGCTGCTGGCGCAGCGTGGAGCCGTTCGATGTCGGCACGTGGAGGTGCACCGAACAGTCGCCTATATTCTCGGCTGAATTGCGATGGGCTCTCATAGCCGACGGCAAAGCCTGCAGTATTCGCAGTGGCACCCTCTGACAGCATCAGGCGTCTGGCCTCCTGCAACCGCAGCTGCTTCTGATACTCCAGCGGCGTCATGCGGGTGATCGCCTTGAAGTGTGCGTGAAGCGAGGAGGAGCTCATCCCGGCCTCGGCTGCGACGTCGTCGATGCGGATCGGGGCATCGAACCGCCGGCGGATGGCGGCGATCGCGCGGCTAACCTGATTGAGATGGCTGCCAGCGGTTGCAACGTGACGAAGCATCGGACCGTGCGGTCCGGTGAGCAGACGATAGAGGATTTCGCGCTCGATCAGCGGTGCCAGCGCGCGGATCGTGTTGGGTCGGTCGAGCAGTCCGACCAGCCGGCATGCCGCGTCGATCAGGTCGGGATCTCCGGGGTAGACGCCAAGCACCGGCAAATCCGTACGGGCCACGCCGCCGCCCTCACTCGCCATGAGATCGGCCAGTATTGCAGCATCTAGATCGATCTTGCAGCAGAGATAGGGTCGTTCGGGACTCGCGTCGAGCACAAGTCCGACCAGCGGCAAGTCGACCGAGACCAAGAGGTAGTGAGCCGCATCATAAACCACGCTGCGCTCGCCGATCGATACCCGCTTCGACCCCTGGGCTATTATGCAAAGGGAGGCCTCGTAGACGGCAGGCGTGGGGGTGCTCGGCGCGTCGGCCCGGATCAGCGACACACGCGGCATCGCCGTACTGCAAATGCCTGTTCCCCCAACGTGTCGATCAATGAGGGCGGAGAGTTGAGCGATCCGGTCCATAGCAACGATCCTTCTCCCACTCGCGCGCTATGGGCAAGCGCCTGGCATCAATTCTGGAGGATCGCGCAAGCCATTCGGGCGATCGGTCTACCGCTCGACGTGGGTGATGGCCCATCTGCGTCCCGTCACCACAACGGAAGGACTGCATCATGGCAGGAAATATCGACAAGGTTGTCCTTATCACCGGCGCGTCGAGCGGGATTGGCGAGGCAACTGCGCGCGAATTGGCTGCAGTCGGTGCCCGGCTGTTTATCGGCGCGCGTCGCGGAGAACGTCTGAAGGCACTGGCAGAGGAACTGGGCGAGACCTTCGCCTGGCGCGAACTCGATGTCACTGACGGCGCCGATTTCGACGCGTTCGTGGAGGCTGCTGAAACGCGCTTCGGACGTGTCGACGTGCTGGTCAACAATGCCGGCGTGATGCCGCTTTCGCCGCTCGCGGCGCTGAAGCGGGATGAGTGGAAGCGGATGGTCGACGTCAATATTCACGGCGTCCTCAACGGCATCGCGGCCGTGTTGCCCCGGTTCGGGGCGCAGAAGAGCGGCCATGTTGTCAACGTCGCCTCGGTCGCCGCGCACATGGTGATGTCGACCGCAGCGGTTTATTGCGCCACCAAACATGCCGTGCGCGCCATCACAGAAGGGCTGCGGCAGGAGCATGACGAAGTCCGCTCGACGTTGATCTCGCCGGGTGTGGTCGCCACCGAGCTGGGTCATGACATCACCGATCCTGAGGTCGCGGCGGCACTGACCGGATGGCGGAAGAAGTCGCTGACGCCAGACGCGATCGCGCGAGCCGTTCGCTATGCCATCGAGCAGCCGGAGGGTGTCGAAATCAATGAGGTGATCGTACGCCCGACCGCAGCGGACATGTGAGTGCATGGGCGTGCCGGTGCCAGAGCGGGCACGCCCAAACGTCGGGTTCGCCGACACAATCAGCTCGTCGGACCGCGATGAACGTATGTCCGGTTACGGGAAGCTACTTAATGGACCTGAGCGGCCGATTTTGGGTCTCGCCTGCCGTATGTCCTACAGGTCACCGCTTCGCGTTGGGGAAGCTATGCCCAAAGCCTGCGACCGATTTTGCAGAGCCGACAAACGTCATTGAACAAGCTTATCCGCCCCGCGCATGGTATGGTTGAAGAAGGATGCGGATGGAGGTCTGCACGCTTCCCAGCTACCGGCCCGGCCACATCTGCAGGAAGGTCGCCGCAGTTTCGCGCAGCTCGGCTTCACTCGTACCGCTTCCTGCCGCTACGAGCAGACCGTCCGTTGCAGCCTTGAGCGTCAAAGCCAGACTGCGGGCGGCAAAGGACGGCGCAAAGTCGCCGTCCTCGGCTGCACGTACCATGCGCGCGACTAACTTCTCCCGCCAGAAGTCGCCGCGCTGGACGACGAACTTCCTGATCTCGTCGTCACCGGGGGCGTGGCTCAGCGAATGGACGATACCCATGCTGCCCTTGGGATCCGCCGTATTCGTCTGCAGCGCGATCGTACCTTCCAACAGGTGCTCGGCGACGGCCCGGGCGGACGGCTGCTCAAGGGCTTCGACCATGTAGGCCGTCTTCTCCTGTTCGTAGAGGTCCATGACCTGACGGAACAAGGTCTCCTTGTCGCCGAAGGCTGCGTACAGCGTGGCCCGGCTGATCCCCATCGCCTCGAGCAGCGTACCGATGCTGGCCCCGGCGTAGCCGTGGCGCCAGAACACCCGCATTGCAGCGACGAGGGCGGCATCGCTGTCGAACTGGCGGGGACGCCCACGTTGGGCGGGCCGCTCTTGATCCGCTTGGAAGCGAGTCTCGGTCATGCAGTCATCCTTGGCCGAAAATTCGGCGATTGATTTATGGAACGATCGGTATACCTAGGTATTTGGAACGAGCGGTATAGCAATTCTCGCGTCGTCCCACACCCGTTTTCCGACATACGAGGACCACAATGACCTACTCGCCCCAGGAAGAAACCAACCTTCGGATCATCAATGACGCGTTGAACGATGCAGCGCAGGATCTCACCCGCTTCTTTGATGCGGTCTTCGCTTCGGATGCCGAATGGACCATCGCTGGGCACGGGCCTGTCGCACGGACGTATCACGGCATGGCGGACCTGTTCGACAATGCGGAGAAGGCCCTCTTCGCGCGCTTCGCAGAACCCCTCGCGATCGTCACGCGTGGTATCTGGGCGGACGGCGACAACGTGTTCGCCCGCATCGATAGCAGCAGCCGAGCCCTCGACGGTGAACCGTACCGCAATGGATATATGTACATCATGACCATGAAGGACGGTAAGGTCGTCTCCGGTATCGAGTGGCTGGACCTCAACGCTTATTACCAGATCATCGAGAGAGTGGTGATCTAAGCCTCGCGGGCTCCTGAGCACAGCGTGTACCGGGTCGACATCGAAGATGGCTTCTCGTCCGTCATTCGGCGTCGACTCCGTAGATCCCACTCCGTATTGCTGACGGTTTTCAGTCGGTCGCCGGCAACCACACGGACAGATCCATCAACCGGCTGCGCCGCCTCCACCAAGCATGATGCCGGCTTGATCGGAATTCCCGATCAGCTCCTTTCCCAGGGCATCGAATGCTGCGTCAAGCAGTTCGACCAGCGAACGCTCCTCGCCATCCTGGCCAAGCGCCTCCGTGGCCACGCGGATCGCGCCGATCGCGAGCAGAGCCACCAGCCGGAGGCCCGTTTCGCGCTCCGGATCGGGCCAGCGGTCGCGTAACGCCATGAACAAGGTGCGTTCATGCTCGACGTAGCTTGCCTGCTTGCGCGCCTGTACCGCGGGGCTCGCCTTCATCAACCGATCGATCTTCACCATATCGTCGGCCGGCACCTCGGCGCAGGTCGCGATCACCGCGGCACGGATCGATTCGAGCGGCGAAGCAGCGCTGTCGCCGTGCCGCACCCGCTCGGCGATGAGCCCGCCCATGCTGTGTTGAAGGGATAGGAGAATGTCGTCCTTCGAAGGGAGGTAATGGAAGAACGTGCGGCGTGAGATGCCCGCTGCTGCCGCAATCTCGTCAACCGTCGTCGCGTCGATGCCCTTCTCGATGAACAGGCACATGCCCGCATCGGTGATCCGCCGCAGCGTCTCATCCCGCTTGCGCTGGCGCAAACCCGCGACCGGCTGAGCATCTTTCTTCACCAAGACCATCGCTTCACGCTTGATTGTTGCACCAAGTGCAATCTATAAAGTTGCACCTAGTGCAGATAGCAGGTGTGGCAACGATGCGAAAGTGGATGCTGGCGGACATACCGCGACAGGATGGACGAAATGCAGTGGTGACGGGCACGGGAGGGCTCGGGCTCGAAGTGGCACTAGCGCTCGCTAGCGCCGGCGCGGACGTCGTTATTGCCGGTCGTGACGCGCGCAAAGGTGCCGCTGCTGTGTCACGCATCATTTCACAATATCCCGCGGCTACCGTGCGTTTCGAGGCGATTGATCTCGCCTCGCTCGCTTCCGTGGCGCATTTCGCCGACCGTCTGCGCGCGCGGCAGCAGCACCTCGACCTGCTCGTCAACAACGCCGGGGTCATGGTGCCGCCGGAGCGACGGGAAACGTCAGATGGCTTCGAGCTGCAGTTCGGCACCAACCATCTCGGGCATTTCGCGCTTACGGGGCGGCTGCTGCCTCTGCTGCGTGCTTCGCAGCATGCGCGTGTCGTGTCGGTGTCCAGTGTAGCGGCGCGCGCGGGATCGACCGACTGGGACGACTGGAACGCGCGGGCCGACTACGCGCCGATGCCTGTCTACGCCCGCTCGAAGATCGCGTGCCTGATCTTCGCGCTGGAACTCCAGCGTCGCAGCGCTGAGGCCGGTTGGGCGGTCAGCAGCATTGCCGCTCACCCCGGCGTCGCGCGCACCGAACTACTGCATAACGGGCCGGGCCGCGGCAGCGCGCACAGCATCGCCCGCACACTGCTGCCGTTCCTGTTTCAGCCCGCAGCGCAGGGCGCGTTGCCGCTGCTGTTCGCCGCAACGTCACCGGACGCGCGACCGGGCGGCTATTACGGTCCCGACCGTCTGGGGGAGACGCGCGGTCATCCCGCGTCGGCGAAGATGCCGCCGCAGGCATCCGATCGAACGTCAGCCGAGGAGCTCTGGAAGCTGTCGGAAGACGTGACGGGCGTGCGGTTCTGAGTGGGGGAGGAGAAGCGCACCATGGCCAGATATCTCACCTACGCGGCATTCGGATGGCTGACACTGACCGGCACTGCGCACTTCGCGATCGACGTTGTCAGCCAGCATCTGCGCGGCAAGCACTTACCCGGACCGGAGACCACGCTCTACTACGGTCTCCACTCGGCCTTCGCGATGGGACAGGTGCTTTTTGGGCTAATGTGCCTTTGGGCGGCCCGGCGCGAGCCCGAGCTGTTGCGCGATCCCTGGGTAGCGGCCCTGGCGGTTGCGGGCGGTGCCGCTTGGCTGGCTCTGACCTTCCTCGCGATGAGCTATCGCGAGCCAAGGATCAACGTCGCCATCTTCGTCGCGCTGCTACTGGCTGCGATCGTGGCGGTTCGCACGCGCGCCTGACCCGTTTCCTCCGACCCGACCGCGAGGCGATAGAAATCGTACCGTAAGCCTGCGCCGTACCGGCTCGTCATAGAGCTTGAGACAGGCGTAGGCGATCGTCACCGTCGCGGCGCACACGCCAACTCCGACGATAGCGCCCTCCATGGCTGGGATCTTACGATCGACGACCCAGCCCGTGTAGATGTAGATGAGCGGATAGTGCGTGATGTAGAGCGGGTAGGACAGTGCGCCGAAGAATCGCGCGATGCGGACCGACGCACCATCCACCATGCGCTCGCCCGCGCCGATCGCGACTACGAGGGGAAACAGCAGGATCACGCAGGCTGCATCGTACAGGCCGTTGATCCACAGATGATCGGTTCCGCCGAACCTGGGCAGGCACAAGGCGACGATGAGCAGGGCACTGCTGATGGCGAAGGCGTACGGAACCCGGAGCCTGCCTCCCAGACGCATCAACAGCACGCCGGCGAAGAACGGGAACATCACCCGGGACAGGCCGATCTTGATACCTGACGGATCAAGCGCCCAGCCCCCGATCAAGTCTCCACGTGGTCCGAACACGGCAAGGTAGATGAGCGCGATTGCGGACAATGCGACCAGCAAGCCCAGGGAGCGGTTCGACAGCTTGCGGACACCCAAAGCGTAGAGCGCATTGGCGACATACTCGTAGAACAACGACCACGCGGGACCGTTGAGAGGATAGATCTCGTCCCAGCCGCGAACATCGGCGCTCTTCGGCAGCGGGATCATGACGAAGCCAAGCACCATCACGATCAGGACGTGGAAGTCCTACATCGCGCCCGGCTCGACGTGGGAGAACGGCTATAACGAGAGCTTCAAGGGCTCGCTGTGGACGAACTGCTCAATGGCGAGATCTTCTACAGCCTCGCCGAGGCCAAAGTACTGATCGAGGCGTGGCGCCGTCACTACAACACCGTCCGGCCGCACAGCAGCCTGGGCTACCGCCCGCCGGCCCCGGAAGCGGTGACACCGCTATTGCCGACCTCCGGTTCCGCCTCGCGCCACCTACGCCCGGCAATGGCGGCGGAGGCGACAATGCACTAACTAACAATCCGGACCAGCCGGTGGGGGCTGCTCACCATCGCCACCCGCTACGATTAGCTCGTCAGCAGTTTTCCTCGGCATGGTCCATCTCGCCACCGCCAGACACCGGCTCAAATCTGCCCACACCGTTTAGTCTGCACTGAGTCGCGATCGACGGGGCTGGCATGCTCCCGCTCGATCATCTGTAGCCGTCGCGCGACAATCATCACACGAACCAAGCGCAAATTCCGCAATCAAGTCCGTGAACGTTCGCGACCATTCATTTCGAAAGTGGGCATGGAGTTGGGCATGATGCCATCAATTTTCATAAAATCTAGTGTTTACAACAGATATTGGCGGAGCGGGAGGGATTCGAACCCTCGATACGCTTTTGACGTATACTCACTTTCCAGGCGAGCGCCTTCGACCACTCGGCCACCGCTCCGCATTGCCGGAAGGTGGGTTCCCTAAGGCGCGGCGGGGCTTCGTGCAAGCGGCAGTTGCGGGGTGGGGCGCCCGCGTGCCACGATGTGCGTCATGATCCTTGCTTCCCTGATCGCGGCGCTGTTCCAGGCCGCTGCACCGGCGGTCCCGCCTGCACCGCCCAGTCCGGCCGATCCGGCTCCGTCCGACTGGCGGGCAATCCCCGAAGACGAACTGCTGGTGATGACGCTGGCGGGGGACAAGCGGGTCGTGATCCGGCTGGCGCCGCGCTATGCGCCGGTGCATGTCGCCAATCTGCGCACGCTGGCGCGGGCGCATTGGTGGGACGGAACGTCGGTCTACCGCGTGCAGGACAATTATGTCGCGCAATGGGGCGACGTGACCGAGAAGAAGCGGCTGCCCGCCGGGGTCGTCGCCAATCCGCCGCCCGAATATGTCGGCAGTCGCTACGACGCGGTGACGCGGATGACGCGGCCCGATCCCTATGCGGCGAAGAGCGGGCATAGCGCGGATGGCTGGCCGGTGGCGGGGGATGGCAAGGGCGCGTGGCTGACGCATTGCTATGCGATGGTCGGCGTCGGGCGCGACATGGCGCCTAGCACCGGAAGCGGTGCGGAACTCTATACGGTGATCGGCCATGCGCCGCGGCACCTCGACCGTAATATCGCGCTCGTCGGGCGGGTGATCGAGGGGATGGAGTATCTGTCGTCGCTGCCGCGCGGGACCGGCAACATGGGATTTTATGCGACCGATCAGGTGCCGATGCCGATCGTGACGGTGCAGCTGGCCAGCGACATGCCGGCGGCGACGCGACCGCGTTATCAGTATCGCGCCGCCGACAATGTCCGGTTCGCGGCATGGCTGCGCGGGCGCGAAAACCGCGAGCCGCCGTTCTTCACCGTGCCGGCGGGCGGCGCGGATGTGTGCAACGCAATGCCGCCGGTGCGCAAGACGCCCGACGCGTGACGGTCAGACGCGCGCGATGAGCAGGGCGGTGCCGAAGCCGATGAAGATGCCGCCGGTCGCGCGGTCGAACCAGCGGCGCACGCGCGGGTGGGTGAGATGGCGCGCCAGCGAGCTGCCGCCGAGCGCATAGGCGGCGTACCACAGGCATTCGACCAGCGCGAAGGTCGCGACGAGGATCGCGAACTGGAGTGCCTGTGGCTGCGCGCGGTCGATGAACTGCGGCAGGAAGGCGGTGGCGAACAGCAGCAGCTTCGGGTTGCTGATCCCGACGAGGAAGCCGCCGCGGAACAGGTGCGCCCGCGGCAGTTCGGCCGACCCGACGTCGATCGGCGCGGAGCGGTTGCGCCACGCGTTGAATCCCAGCCCGACGAGATAGGCGGCACCGACATAGCGCAATATGTCGAACAGGCCGGGCACCGCGGTCAGCACCGCCGCCAGTCCCGCCGCCGACGCGGCGAGCACCGTGACCAACGCGGTCAGGCAGCCTGCCATCGCCGGCAGGCTGCCGCGCCAGCCCAATGCCACGCTGCGCGTCAGGATGTGGAGCATGTTCGGCCCCGGCGTCCCGCACAGCACGACGACCGCCGCGACGAACAACAGCCAGCTGTGCAGCGCCATGCCGTCGTCCGTCAGCCCCGGACCCAGTCGGCGACGGCGGTCGCGACGGTGTTGGCGGCCTGGTTGATGGCCGGGCCGACGCTGGTGGCGTCGATCGTGGCGACCGGTGCGCGGGCTTCGAAGCGGCGCTTTTCGAAGGTCGTGGCGCCGGCGCGCTGCAACGTCGCGTCATAGACGACGACCGCTTCGTTGCGGATCGCGTCGATGCCGAATTCGCGCAGTTCGCCGCTCAGCTGCGCGCCGGGGTCGATGAAACCCTGCCGCGAGCTCAGCACCACCATGTTCGCGCGCGACGTCAGCGTATCCGACACCAGCCGGGCGAACAGCCGCGCGGGGGGTTCGACCCACTGCGCGTCCTTCACATAGGCGATCGTCGTCGGGCTCGACTGGACCGGCACGCGGTTGACCGCCAGCTCCTGCGGCACGACCGGCACCTGTACCGTGATCGAGCGCGCGGCAGCCGAGGTCTGTGTTTGCCCGGCGGCGATCGGCGCGGCGGGCGTCAGCACCAGCAGCGCGGGTGGCGGTTCGGCGCCGAAGCGGATACAGGCTGCCAGCGGCAGGAGGAGCAGAACGGACAGCTTCTTCATGGGGGGCCTCATATCGTCCGCGTCACTTCTTGGGATCGTAATCGGGCAGCTTCGAGCGACCGACCAGCGCGGTGGCGCCGCCCTGATCGACCTTTTCCGCGACCGAGGCGAGGGCACCGGTCATCGCGCGCAGGTCGCCGACCAGCTGGTTGACCTGCGGGATGGTCTGCTTGCTGAACGCCTGCAGCCCGGGCTTCGCATCGCCGATCGCCTCGTTGAGCGTATCGGCGCTCTTCTGCGCGCTGGCGATGGTGCGGTTCAGCTGCTGGATCGTCGGCTGGATGTCGTTGGCCAGCACGCCGTTGGTCGTCGCCGCCAGTTCGCCGATCTGCTGCGACGCGACGCCCGCACGCTGGATCGCGATGCGGGTTTCGGCCAGCGTCGCGGCGATTTCGGGACCGCGATCGGCCAGCGCGTCGGTCAGCCGGTTGGTGCTGTCGAGGATCGCGGCGATCGAGTTCTGGTTGCGATCCGACAGCACGTCGGCCAGCCGTTCGGTCAGCGTGGTGACGCGTTCGAGCAGCTGCGGCGCCGAGCTGAGCAGCGCGGCGACGCCGCCGGCCTTCGGAGGAATGACCGGCACACCCATTGGGCACGACTGTTCGGGGTTGGTTTCGGGGCACGCGATCGGCGGCGCGCCCTTGACCGCGCCGTCGAGCGTGATCGTCGACACACCGGTGAAGCTGCCGACCATCGTCGCGGTCGTGCCGAGCAGAACCGGTGTTTCGTCCTTTACCTTGAGCCGGACGCGGACGAATTGCGGGTCCTTAGGCCACAAGGCGATATCATCGACCTGACCCACCGGTACGCCGGAGAAGGACACGGGCGAACCCTTTGCCAGGCCGTCGACGCCCTGTTTGAAAAAGACGTCATATTCCTTTTCATGGCCGCCGCCGACGCGGGCGAGCCACACGGTGAACAGCGCCAGCATGACCAGCAGGATCAGCACCACCGCGCCGACTAGGACATGGTTCGACCGGGTTTCCATCAGCGCCTCTGGGCTTGCGGCGAAACCGGTTCGGGTCCGGCATCGCGGGGGTGGTCCTGCGCCTTGGCGATGCGTTCCTGCGCATCGGTGGCGGCACGGCCACGGGGTCCATTGAAATATTCCTGGATCCAGGGGTGATCCAGCGCGAGCAGTTCGTCGATCGTGCCGACGGCGATGACCTTCTTGTCCGCCAGCACCGCGACGCGATCACAGATCGCGTGCAGCGTGTCGAGGTCGTGGGTGATGAGGAAGACGGTCAGCCCCAGCGTCTTTTGCAGCGACGCGGTGAGTTCGTCGAACGCCGCCGCACCGATCGGATCAAGCCCGGCGGTCGGTTCGTCGAGGAACAACAGCTGCGGGTCGAGCGCCAGCGCACGGGCGAGGCCGGCACGCTTCTTCATGCCGCCCGACAGTTCGCTGGGGTATTTGGGGCCGGCATTGGCGGGCAGGCCGGTCATCACGACCTTGTACCCGGCGATCTCGTCCAGCAGGGCAGGCTTGAGCTTCGGGTAGAATTCCTTCAGCGGCACCTGCACGTTCTCGGCGACGGTCAGCGTCGAGAACAGCGCCCCGCCCTGGAACAGCACGCCCCATTTCTTGCGGATTTCGGTGGCTTCGGTTTCCTCGCGGCCGATCGTGTTTTCGCCGAACACGTCGATCGTGCCGGCGGTCGGCGTCTGCAACCCGATGATCGAGCGCATCAGCACCGACTTGCCGGTGCCCGACCCGCCGACCACGCCGAGGATTTCGCCCCGACGCACGTCGAGGTCGAGCCCCTCGTGAATCACCTGATCGCCGAACTGGTTCTTGAGGCCGCGGACGCGGATGATGGCTTCGTCGCTCATATCCATCCGATCCACGCGAAGAAGATCGCGAAGAACGCGTCGAGCACGATCACGAGGAAGATCGCCTGCACCACCGCCGCGGTCGTGCGGCCGCCGACCTGTTCCGCGTCGCCTTCGACCTGCATCCCGTGGAAACAGCCCGAAATGCCGATGATCGCGCCGAATACCGGCGCCTTGATCAGGCCGATATAGAGGTCGGTGATCGGCACGACCTCGCGGATGCGGGTGACGAAGGTGATCGGCGGGATGCCGAGCTGCGCCCAGCTGAGCAGTCCGCCGCCGATGATCGCGACGATCGAGGCGTAGAAGCCGAGCAGCAGCATCATGACGATCGCGGCGATGACGCGCGGCAAGACCAGCGCCTCCATCGGCGACACACCGATCGTGCGCATCGCGTCGATCTCTTCGGTCAGCTTCATCGTGCCAAGCTGCGCGGCGAAGGCCGAACCCGAACGCCCCGCGACCATGATCGCGGTCATCAGCACGCCCAGTTCGCGGAAGGTCAGGCGGCCGATCAGGTTGATCGTGAACACTTCCGCGCCGAACTGGCGCAGCTGCACCGCGCCCTGCTGCGCGATGACCATGCCGATCAGGAAGCTCATGAGGCCAATGATGCCGAGCGCCGAGACGCCGACGACCTCGAAGCGCTGCACCGTCGCGTTGAAGCGGAAGCGGCGCGGATGGCGCAGCACGTTGATGAAAGCGATGACGGTCGCGCCCATGAAGCCGAGCAGGCCGAGCAGCTGCTTCGCACTGCCGGATACGGCGTCGCCGATCTCTTCCAGCACGCGCAACGGAGGGCTGAGCGCCTTCTGCTTGGCGACGACGGGATCGTCGGCCGCGGCGACCTGATCGAACAGATGCTGGCTGTCGCTGTTCAGCCCGTCGATCGTGACGTCGCGGTCGCGGGCGAAGCGGTGGACCAGCCACGCGCCGACGGTGTCGATGCGATCGACCTGCGATAGGTCGATCCGGTCGACCGGGCCGTCGACCGCGTTCAGCCGTTCGGGCAGGTCGCCGACATGCGCCAGCGAAAGGTCGCCGGTGAAACGCAGCACGCCGCCGCCATCGGCCCGGTCGTGCGAAAAATCGGCGGAAGCGCTCATCGCGACCATCCATCGGCGATTTGCGGCGTCGCGGCAAGGTGGTACGCGCGTCCGCCATGGGCCATCCTGACCTCGCCATCTATGACATGGACAAGACCATCACCCGCGTCGCGACATGGACGCCGTTTTTGCGCCATGCGCTGAAGGAGCGGGGACGCGGCGCGCTGTGGCTGCTGCCGATCGCCGGAGTCGCGGTCGCGGGCTATGCCCTGAAACTCTATGGCCGCGACCGGTTGAAGGAGATGACGCACCGGCTGGTGCTGGGGCGCGCGGTACCCGATGCGCGGCTGATCGAGACGGCGCGCGCCTTTGCCCGCGCGACGGTCGCCACCGGGCTGCTCGACGGGGCGCGGGCGCGGATCGAGGCGGACCGGGCGGACGGACGAATGCTGGTGCTGGCGACCGCATCCTACCGTTTCTATGCGCAGGAGATCGCACAGCTGCTCGGCTTCGACGCGGTCATCGCCACCGACTGCGCGCGGGGGCAGGGTGGCGACGTGCTGTCGCGGATCGACGGCGAGAATTGCTATGGCGCGGCCAAGCTGCGCGCGATCGAGGCATGGGCGGCGGGGCAGGGGATCGCGCGGGGCGATGTCGCCGTGCGCTTCTACAGCGACCATGTGTCCGACGCCCCGGTGTTCGACTGGGCCGACGAGCCGTTTCCGGTCAACGCCCATGCGCCGCTGAAAGCGCTGGCGCGCAAGCGGGGCTGGCCGGTGCTCGACTGGCGTAGATGACGCTATGGGTGGGGAAATCGGAATGGCGCGGCTCGTGATGGACCCAGGATCGATCGGGTAAACGTTACGCGCCGCGAACGGTTCAATTTTTGTGAGCGAGCGCTCACTTTTTCTGCGGACCGAGCCGTTTCGCGTTCGCCGTCGCCTTGGCATGGATCGGGGTCAGCGCGCGTCCGCCGGCACCGATCATGCCCGCGGCCAACCGCATCGCGCGGTCGTTGCCCGCCGCCATCCGGCCGGCACTCGGCATGCGCCCCGCGGTGCCGATCGACCAGGCATCCTGCATCGTCTGCATCCACAGCGTCTGCATCGCCGCCATGTCGTGCGCCAGCGAGTCGCCCGCCTTGGCGAAGGCCTGCGCCTTTTCGGTGACCATGCCGGTCAGTTCGACGTGATCGGCGGTCCAGGGATTTCGCATCCCCGCGTCGATCATCGGCATCCGCCGGTCGATCACCACGGCGGACGCCGCCATGGTTTCCCACAGGCGCAGGCTGGTCTTCGCGGCATCGGTCCAGATTTGCCACCAGGCGGTCATCGGCGTCGTCATCGATCGTCTCCCCAGACGGGTGCAGCGCCAACGCCCTACGCGATGGCGGGACTTTACGCCATGGCAGTCATCGTGGGTTGACCCGCATCCTGCCGCATTGCAGCAAGTGTGCCCATGACGACTCTGCCCCCCATCACGAACAATCCCGACATCCGCTTCCTCGGCCGGCTGCTGGGCGATGTCATCCGTACCTATGGTGGCGACGCGTTGTTCAAACGGATCGAGCATATCCGTTCGACCTCGGTCGACCGGCATCGCGGGGTGGCGGGGGCCGACGGGATCGACCTCGGGCTCGACAGCCTCAGCCTCGACGACACCATCGCGTTCGTGCGCGGGTTCATGCTGTTCTCGATGCTCGCCAATCTGGCCGAGGACCGGCAGGGGATCGCCGCCGAACCGGGTGCTGATGTCGCGACCGCGATCGAGAAGCTGGCCGCCGAGGGCATTGGGCGCGACGCGGTCCGCGCGTTGCTCGACCAGGCGCTGATCGCGCCGGTGCTGACCGCGCACCCGACCGAGGTGCGGCGCAAGTCGATGATCGACCACAAGAACCGCATCGCCGACCTGATGCTGCTCAAGGACCACGGCGCCGAGGAGACGCCCGAGGGCGACCGGGTGGACGAGGCGATCCTGCGCCAGATCGCGTTGCTGTGGCAGACCCGCGTGCTGCGGCGCGAGCGGTTGTACGTCGCCGACGAGGTCGAGACGGCGCTGAGCTATCTGCGCGACGTGTTCCTGCCGACGCTGCCCGCGCTCTATGCGCGGTGGGAGCGGGTGCTGGGCGAGCGGCCGCCATCGTTCCTCAAGCCCGGCAGCTGGATCGGCGGCGACCGCGACGGCAACCCGTTCGTCGATGCCGCGGCGATGCGGCTGGCGCTGGCCAAGGCGGCCGAGGCGGTGCTCGGCTATTATCTCGACCAGCTCCACAGCCTCGGCGCCGAGCTGTCGATCTCGACCAAGCATGTCGCGGTGGACGAGGCGATCGCGGCGCTGGCCGACAAGAGCGGCGACAATGCCGCCAGCCGCGCCGACGAACCGTTCCGCCGCGCGATCAGCGGCGTCTATGCGCGGCTGGCGGCGACCTACCAGAAGCTCACGGGCAAGGCCGCGCCGCGTCCGGGCAATTTGACCGGCGAACCCTATGCCGACCCCGCCGCGTTCCGCGCCGACCTCGCCACGCTGGCGCGCGGGCTGGTGCAGGAGGGCAATGGCCCGTTGTCGACCGGCGGTGCGCTCGGCCGTCTGATCCGCGCGGTCGAGACGTTCGGGTTCCACCTCGCCACGCTCGACATGCGGCAGAACAGCGTGATCCATGAGAGCGTCGTCGCCGAACTGCTCAAGGTCGCCGGCGTCGAAGGCGACTATGTCGCGCTGGACGAGGAGGCGCGGGTGGCACTGCTGCGCCGCGAGCTGGAGAGCCCGCGTCCGCTGGTCAGCCCCTATGCCGACTATTCGGAGCAGACCGCGTCCGAGCTGGCGATCCTGCGCGCGGCGGCCGATGCCCATGCGCGCTATGGGCGCGAGTGCATCCGCCATTACATCGTGTCGATGGCGCAGTCGGTATCGGACCTGCTGGAGGTCCATCTGCTGCTGAAGGAATCGGGCCTGTACGTGCCGGGCGAGACGCCGCAGGCGCATATCATGGCGATCCCGCTGTTCGAGACGGTCGCCGATCTGGAGGCCGCACCCGAGATCATGACCAAGTGGCTGAAGCTGCCCGAGGTCGCGGCGATCACCCGCGCGCGCGGCCATCAGGAAGTGATGATCGGCTATTCCGATTCGAACAAGGATGGCGGCTATCTGACCTCGACGTGGCAGCTGTCGAAGGGATCGACCGCGCTGGCGCCGGTGTTCGAGGAAGCGGGCATCGGCATGCAGCTGTTCCACGGGCGCGGCGGTGCGGTCGGGCGCGGCGGTGGGTCGTCGTTCGCGGCGATTCGCGCGCAGCCGCACGACACGGTGCAGGGCCGCATCCGCATCACCGAACAGGGCGAGGTGATCGCGGCAAAGTACGGTACGCGCGACAGCGCGGTCACGAACCTCGAGGCGATGACGTCGGCGACATTGCTCGCCAGCCTCGAACCCGAGATGCTGGCGCCCGCCGATGCGGCGCGGTTCGCGGCGGCGATGGACCGGTTGTCGGATACCGCGTTCAAGACCTATCGCGACCTGGTCTACGGCACCGACGGCTTCACGACCTTCTTCCGACAGGCGACGCCGATCGCCGAGATCGCCGGCCTGAAGATCGGATCGCGCCCGGCGAGCCGCAAGAAGTCCGACGCGATCGAGGATTTGCGGGCGATCCCGTGGGTGTTCAGCTGGGCACAGGCGCGGATCATGCTGCCGGGCTGGTACGGGGTCGGCGCGGCGCTGACCGGGTTCGAGGACAAGGGGCTGCTGCGCGAAATGGCAAGCGCGTGGCCGCTGTTCGCCGCGACGCTGGCCAATATGGAAATGGTGCTGGCCAAGTCCGACATGGACGTCGCCGCGCGCTATGCGGGCCTCGTCGAGGACAAGGCGCTGTCGGAGGCGATCTTCGGCCGCATCCGCGACGGCTGGCAGGCGACGCATGACGGGCTGCTGTCGGTGACGCGCCAGACGCGGCTGCTGGAGAAGAGCCCGGCGCTGGAAGCGTCGATCCGGCTGCGTACGCCCTATATCGAGCCGCTGAACCTGTTGCAGATCGAACTGCTCAAGCGGCATCGCGCGGGCGAGGCGGATGCGCGGATCGGTGAAGGAATTTTGTTGTCGATCAACGCGATAGCAACTGCGTTGCGCAATAGCGGGTGAGGCAAAGTTTACGAAATTGACACTCGCGACGGTTTTACGCGTTGGGTTTGGCCGGTCCAAAGTTCACTAAGTTCACACTCGCGACGGTTTGTTTTCCGGTCGTATCCCCGCGCAGGCGAGGATCCAAGGTTGCTCGTCATTGCCGGTAGCGATCGTGGCTCTGGACCCCCGCCTGCGCGGGGGTACGGTTGGGGCGAGGTCGTTCTCCCCCGTCGCCCCGGATCAAGTCCGGGGTGACGAAGGGATAGCCGGCGATGTCAAAGAACCGCCGGAGCCTGACAGAGCGCCGCCGTGTAGGAAAGCGCATCCTGCGGGGTGATCGTGCGGACTGCGTATCCCATATCGGACCCAGGAGGACGTATGGCGAAGCCCGCAACGCTGTATCGCATGGTGATGCCCGATCATGTCTGTCCGTTCGGCAGGCGTGCGCTCGATCTGCTGCGGCGGGAGGGGTATGCGGTCGAGGACCGACACCTGACGACGCGAGAGCAGGTCGATGCATTCAAGGCCGAGCATGGCGTGAAGACCACGCCGCAGACCTTTGTCGATGGCAAGCGGATCGGCGGGCATGACGATCTGCGCCGGTTCCTCGGCAAGCGGGTCCGCGATCCCAAGGCGACGACCTATGCGCCGGTCGCGGCGATCTTCGGCATGGCGGCGGCGATCGCCGGAGCCGCGAGTTTTTCGGCGTTCGGCGATGTGTTCACGATGCGGGCGGGGGAATGGTTCGTCGGCATCGCGATGTGCCTGTTATCGTTGCAGAAGCTGCGCAATATCGACGGGTTCGCCAACGGGTTCCTGAACTACGACCTGCTGGCGCAGCGGGTGGTACGCTATGCATGGGTCTATCCATGGGCGGAGGGGCTGGCCGGCGTGCTGATGATCGCGGGCGCGCTGTTGTGGATCGCGATTCCCGTCGCGCTGGTGATCGGGACGATCGGCGCGGTGTCGGTGGTGAAGGCGGTCTATGTCGACAAGCGCTCGCTGAAATGCGCGTGCGTCGGGGGGAATAGCAACGTGCCGCTGGGGTTCGTGTCGTTGCTGGAGAATGTGTTGATGGTGGCGATGGCGCTGTGGATGTTGGTTCGGATGTAGCAGAAGGTTTGTTCACGCGGAGGCGCGGAGGAGGTCGCGCCAAGGACCAACGCCTCCCGCGTCAGCGGGCCCGGTGCAAGTTGGCACCGCCCGGAAGCGTCTCCCGCACGCGGGCGATTTCCCGCGCACGCAACCTCTCCGCGCCTCCGCGTGAACCATGCTTCTTTTGGCGACGGACGCGCGTCGTCACAAGCTGGCGCTATGGGCCGCCCTATTCGAACTCCACCGCGATGTTGTCGATCAGGCGGGTCGTGCCGAGCTTTGCAGCGGCGAGGAGGCGGGCCGGCTGGCCGCGTACCGGGTCGGCCAGCGTCTCGGCGTCGACCAGCGTGACGTAATCGGGATCGAAGCCCGCACGGGTCAGCGTCGCGATGGCGGCGGACAGGGCGGTCGCCACGTCGTCGCCGCGCTCGATCGTGCGCTTCGCCTCGCCCATCGCGCGCGGCAGGGTGACGGCGCGGGCGCGTTCGCCCTCGTCGAGATAGATGTTGCGCGACGACAGGGCGAGGCCGTCGTCCTCGCGCTGGGTCGGCACGCCGACGATCTCCACGGGCAGGTTCAGGTCGGTGGTCAGGCGGCGGATGACGGCGAGTTGCTGGAAATCCTTTTCGCCGAACAGCGCGACGGCCGGTCGGATCTGTCCGAACAGCTTGGTCACGACCGTGGCGACTCCGTCGAAATGGCCGGGGCGGTGCGCGCCGTCGAGGACGTCGCTGACGCCTGCGACGCTGATATTGGTGGCGAAGCCCGCCGGGTACATTTCCTCGGCATCGGGTGCCCACAGGATGTCGACGCCGGCGTCGGACAGCATCTGCGCATCGGTCGCCTCGCGCCGGGGATAGCGGGCGAGGTCCTCGTTCGGGCCGAACTGTTTCGGGTTCACGAAGATCGAGACGACGACGCGAGGAGCATGGCGGCGCCCGGCGTCGACCAGCGCCATGTGCCCGGCATGGAGCGCACCCATGGTCGGAACCAGCGCCACGGCCTCGCCCGCTTCGGCATAAGCCGCGAGCGCTTCCTGCAGCGCTTCCAGTCGACGGATAATTTGCACGGCCGATGGCCCTTCGATATGGACGGGGGAGGCGGCTTCTATGGGGCAAGCCGCTACGGATCAACAAGCTTGGGTTAGTGCGCTTTGGACGAAGCTTCGGATCGGTTGCACGTTATCGTGTTCGCCAATGAAAAGGGCGGCACCGGCAAGTCGACGACGGCAGTCCATGTCGCCATCGCGCTGGCCGCAAAGGGCGCGCGCGTCGCGTGTTTCGACCTCGACCATCGCCAGCGGACGCTGGGCCGCTATCTCGACAATCGGGCCGAGACGATCAAGCGGACCGGGCGCGACCTGCCGATGCCGATCTATGAAACGCATGACGGCGAAAGCATGGCGTGGTTCAACGACTGTCTCGGCCGGCTGGGCGAGCAGGCGGAATATATGGTCATCGATACGCCGGGGCGCGACGACCGCTTCGCGCGGATCGCGGTGACCAACGCCGACACGCTGGTCACGCCGATGAACGACAGCTTCGTCGATTTCGACCTGATCGGACAGGTCGATCCCGACACGTTCAAGGTGACCCGGCCGTCCTTCTATTCCGAGCTGATCTGGGAAACGCGCAAGCATCGCGCGAAGATCGACGGGTCGACGATCGACTGGGTCGTGCTGCGCAACCGGTTGCAGCATATCGAGGCGCGCAACATGCGCCGCGTGTCGGAGGCGATCAACCAGCTGTCGAAGCGGGTCGGGTTCCGCGTGACGCCGGGCCTGTCGGAGCGCGTGATCTATCGCGAGCTGTTTCCGTCGGGGCTGACGATGCTCGATCGCAACGATCTGGGCGAAATGGGTCTGGCGCATGTCGCCGCGCGGCAGGAACTGCGCGAGATGATGGGCGGGTTGCAGCTGCCCGAACCGGCCGGCTCGCGCGCCATCGCCTGAACCGATGGTCAAGCTGATCCTGATCGTCGCGATCGTGCTGGCCTTCTGGCTGTGGCTGCGTGCCAAGCCGAAAAAGGTCGGCGACGAGGTGGAGGCGCGGGCGATCCTGGGGGTCGGGCGCGATGCGAAACCGGGCGAGATTCGCGCGGCGCACAAGCGGCTGATGCAGGCGGTGCACCCCGACCGGGGCGGGTCGGCGGATCTGGCGCGGCGGATCAATGCGGCCAGGGATGTGCTGCTGGGGCGGTTGCGGCATTGAGGGGGTAGAAGGTTGTTTTCACGCGAAGGCGCTAAGACGCGAAGGGTGTTGCGCTTGTGGCGATCCTTTCGCGATCGGAAGACCGCATCGCTCGCTGCAGCCATCGATAGAGGCCGCTGGCGCGGGTGACGTTGCGCGGGACGCAACTCCTCCGCGTCTTCGCGCCTTCGCGTGAAAACGTCCTTTCTTCTTCCAAAAAGACGCCTCTACTCAGCCGGACCGCTTGCGCCTAAAGTCGCCGGCCCAAAGCCGGCAGGATCGATCTATGTCCCATGAGTTCCACCCGAGTTCGCTGCGCGAATACGACATTCGTGGCATCGTCGGGCGGACGCTGGGCGTCGAGGATGCGACCGCGATCGGGCGGTGTTTCGCGACGTTGCTGCGGCGGGCCGGCGGGACGCGTGTCGTGGTCGCGCGCGACGGGCGGGTATCGTCGCCCGAGATGGAGGCGGCGTTGGTGAAGGGACTGACGGCGAGCGGGGTGGACGTCGTCCGCATCGGCCTCGCGCCCACGCCGATGCTATATTATGCCGAGGCGATGCTGGAGGTCGATGGCGGCATACAGATAACCGGCAGCCATAATCCCGCCGATTACAACGGCTTCAAGATGGTGATGCAGCATCGGCCGTTCTTCGGGGACGATATCGCGCGGCTGGGGAAGATGGCGGCGGCGGGCGAATGGGACGACGGGGAAGGCTCCGTTTCGGACCATGATTTCACCGACGCCTATGTCGGGCGGCTGGTCGCCGGCTATGCCGGGGGCAGCTATCGCATCGGCTGGGACACCGGCAACGGCGCCGCCGGGCCGGTCATCGAGGCGCTGGTCCGGCATCTGCCCGGCGAGCATCATTTGTTGTACACCGATGTCGACGGCCATTTTCCCAATCACCATCCCGATCCTACCGAAGAACAGAATTTGGCCGATCTACAACGGCTTGTCGCCGAAAAGCAGCTCGACTTCGGACTGGCCTTCGACGGGGACGGCGACCGGATCGGCGCGGTCGACGGGCGAGGGCGGGTGCTGTGGGGCGACCAGCTGCTCGCGATCCTCGCCGAACCGGCGTTGAGAGAGACGCCGGGGGCCACGATCATCGCCGACGTGAAGGCCAGCCAGGCGCTGTTCGACCGGATCGCCGAGCTGGGCGGCGTGCCGCTGATGTGGAAGACCGGGCACAGTCCGATGAAGACGAAGCTGCGCGAAACTGGCGCGCCGTTGGCGGCGGAAATGTCCGGGCATATCTTTTTCGGGGGCGACGATCACGGGTTCGACGATGCGCCCTACGGTGCGGTGCGGCTGATCCGTGCGATCCATTTGAGCGGGCGGTCGCTGACCGAGTTGCGCGATGCGATGCCCGAAATGGTGAACACGCCCGAGCTGCGGTTCAAGGTGGGCGAGGAGCGCAAGTTCGCGGTGGTCGAGGAAGTGCTGGCGCGGCTGCAGGCGGCGAGGGCGGAGGTCGACACGACCGATGGCGCGCGGGTGACGACGGCGGATGGCTGGTGGCTGCTACGCGCGTCGAACACGCAGGACGTGCTGACCGCGCGGGCCGAGGCGCGCGATGAAGCGGGGCTGGCGCGGTTGCTGGCGGAGGTCGATGCGCAGCTGGCGGCGTCGGGGGTGGTGCGGGGGTAGGGCGTTCGCACTCACCCTCACCCTTCCGCGGCTGCGCCGCTCCCTCCCTCTCCCAGCGGGAGAGGGAAGGGGCCCGCCCGGCGCAGCCGGGTGGGAAGGGTGAGGGTGCTTCGTCCCGCCGGGGTGGCTTTTCCGCCCGCGACACGCCATCTGACCCTTATGGCCCAAGCGCAGATCATCCGTGTCGTCGACCTCGAAACCACGGGGCAGGCCCCGCCGGTGCATGGCGTATGCGAGGTGGGCTGGCAGGACGTTGCGCTGGGCGACGATGGGCGCTGGGAATTGTCGGGCGAGGGTGGCGCCTATTTCGTCAATCCCGGCCGCCCCATCCCGGCGGTGACGCAGGCGGTGCACCATATCCTCGACGAACAGGTCGCCGACGCGCCGTGGTGGCAGGATATCGCGCGGCGGGTGCTCGATCCCTACCCCAAGCGGCTAGCGCTGGCGGCGCATCGCGCGGATTTCGAACAGAAATTCTGTACTGCGCAGCTTACCCACGGCGCCGAGTGGATCTGTACGTGGAAATGCGCGCTGCGGCTGTGGCCCGACAGTCCGGGGTTTTCGAACCAGATGCTGCGCTATTGGCGCAAGCCGTACGGGATCGAGCATGAGCGCGGGCTGCCGGCGCACCGCGCGTTTCCCGATGCCTATGTGACCGCGTTCCACCTGCGCGACATGCTGAACGAGGCGTCGGTCGCGCAACTGCTCGAATGGTCGCGCCAGCCCGGGCTGTTGCCGCGCGTGCGCTACGGCCCCGATCGCGGGCGGGCGTGGACCGAGATCGACGACGATTCACTCGACGGCTTCCTGACCGATCGCGACGAGGATGTCCGCTTCACCGCCGAAACCGAACTGGCGCGGCGGCAGGGCGGGGGCGAGGTGAAGCGGACCCGCAACGACTGGCTGCTGCTGTGACGCGGACGCCGATGCAGGTGGTGCGGGTGCATTGCCCGGTGTCGGGAAACGTGCTGGCGCGATTGCAGGCGGGCGAGGCGGCGGCGCTGGCCGACGATCCGGTGTTGGCGGCGGTGGTCGACGTGATCCGGGGCAGCGAGGTGCTCGGCGCGGTCGGGCCGTATCGCGGGGTGTTCGAACTGGGGTTCGGGCTGGAGAGCTTCGTGCCCGGCACGGACGCGGTGCCGGCGACGGGGCGTGCCGGTGCGGCGGAGGTCGTGGCGACGGTGGTTGTGAAGAGCTATGCCGCCGCGGGGGCGGATATCGGCGCGGAACTGGCGGCGATCGTGGCGGTGCATCCGTGGGAGGTGCCGGTGGCCGAGGTCGGAGTGGTGGAGATGGTGGGGCGGTAGGGCCTCTGCCTACGTCCGTCTTTTTCCTGCCCTATCCGTTTGCTTCGAGCGTAGGTTCGAGCTTGTCGAGAACCGAAGTCGAGAAGGGGGTGCCCCAAGCTATCCGTTCTCGACGGACGCTTCTCGACAAGCTCGAAGCTGCTCGAACCGAACGGTGTCGTGCTGAGTGGGGGGTAGGTAGCTTACCCCATCCGCCCGCCGAGCAGCGATCTCGCTCCTTCCAGTGCCACCCCGAACACCAGATGCGCCGTCGCGCCATAGGCGTGGGTGGCGGCGTCGGTGTCCCATGGCGCGCTGCCCAAACCGACCGCGGGGACGGTCGCTTCGTCGAGCAGCAGTGAGGTCGCGACGCCGTACACGCTGCCGAAGCCGGCCGCGGCGCCGGGGCGGTATTCGGTGAGGACGCCGTACAGCCCGCCCAGCGCCGCGCCAGTGAGATAGTGGACCGCCTGTCCCGCGGGCGCGCGATAGGCGTCGGGCACCTGCTGGCCGGTGGTGGCGATGGCGACTTTGTCGGCGGCTTTCACCGTGGCGGGGTCGTCGTCGCTCTGGTCCTGTCCGAACGGCTTGGCGGCGATCGACTGGAACGCGGCCATCGCGGCGGAGGCGATCACGCCGGCGGCGATGCCGGCGAACAGGCCGAGGACGGGGCGGGGGTGTGACATGAGCGGTGCTCCGGCAGGGGAACAAGGGTAACGGTCGGGGTGGCTGGGGTTTCCGTCGTAGGCCGGCTCGGTGCGGTTTGCACGTGCGGGCGCTGCTGCACCGCGTATCCCCGCGGAGGCGGCGGGTCAGACGGGCCGAACGTGCGCGGGGTGCGCTATGAACCCGTATCCCCGCGAAGGCGGGGATACGGAGCCACGAACGGTGGCGCTGCTTGGCTCTGGACCCCCGCCTGCGCGGGGGTACGGTTAGCGAGGCGTCCCTCCACTGCAACGAGCGTCACCCCAGCGCAGGCTGGGGTCTCTTGCGGTGAACACACCGCGCCATCAACGGGAGACCCCAGCCTGCGCTGGGGTGACGATGTTGGAGATCGGGCTGATTACTTCTCCAGCGCGTTCCACGCCGCGACGAACGCCCGTGCGCGTTCGCCGACGGTTTCCGCGTCCATCCCCGGCACGTACAGCGCCGAGCCGAGGCCGTAGCCGGCCGCCCCGGCCTGATGCCAGTCGGCGAGCACCGACGGCACGATCCCGCCGACCGGCAGCATCCGCACGTCGCGCGGCAGGACGGCGCGCATCGCCTTCATGACCGCCGGGCTGGCGGCCTCGGCGGGGAAGAGCTTCAGCGCGGCGGCACCCGCTTCCAACGCGGCGAAGGCTTCGGTGGGGGTGGCGATGCCGGGCATGGCGACCAGCCCGCGTTCTGCCGCCGCCGAGATCACCGCCGGGTTGGCGTTGGGCGAAATGATGAGCGTGCCGCCCGCCGCCTCGACCCGTTCGACCTGCTCGACGCCCAGCACCGTGCCGGCACCGACCGCGGCATAGCCGGCCAGCTTCTCCGACAGGCGGGTGATGCTTTCATAGGGATCGGGCGAGTTGAGCGGGACCTCGACGATGGTGAAGCCGGCGTCGAGCAGCGCGTCGCCGATCGCCTCCACCTCATGCGGCTGGACGCCGCGCAGGATCGCGACCAGCGGGCAGCGGGCGAAGGCGGCGTCGAAGGTGGCGATGTGGCTCATGCGGACAACTTTCGAATCTGGGTGATACCGGCGATAAAGGCAGCCTCGCACCCGCTGACAAGGGCGCGGCCGCCCAGCGTTTCGATCGCGGTGGCATAGAGGGTGGCGAGATCGCCGTCGGCGACGAGGTGGACGTCGCGCCCGCCATCGATCCGCGCGGCGACGTCGCTGCCGATCAGCAGGCCGCTGGCATAGGAGGCGGCATGGGCATCGTCGCGCAGACCCAGCACATGCGACGCGCGGATGCCGAACAGACTGGCGGCGAGATCGCGCTTGGCCCCTTCCCGGACGCCGTCGCGAAACGCGTCGTCGGTGGTCACGGGGGCGGCGAGCTGGGGCGCGAGGACGCCGTTCGCGCGCAGCAGGGCAAAGAGTTCGCCGGTCATCGCGGTGGTGAAGGCGGCGATGCGGTTGCCCCGCAGCTCGACCCATTTGCAGTGGGTGCCGGGCTGGCAGAGCAGCGCGTCGGCGGGGACCTGTCCGGCGAGCGCGGCGCCGAGCAGCTGCACCTCCTCGCCGCGCATCACGTCGCCGCGCGGGCCATCGGTGAACGACAGGCCGGGTACGATCGCAGTACGGTCGTCGATCCATGTCAGCTTGGCGGCGATGGCGTCGAGCCCCGCCGGGACCGCGACATAGGGGGCGACGCGCCAGCCGATCGTCGATCCGACCATGCCCGCCATCAGCACGGGCAGGTCGCCCAGTTCCGCCCGGATCGCCGCCAGTTCGGCCGGATAGGCATCGGCGGGGGTGGTCGACACCCCCTGTGCCGAGCGCAGCGTCGCAGCGATGCGCCCGTCCTCGACACGGTAGGCGCGGCGGTTGGTCGTGCCCCAGTCGAGGGCGAGGAACGGGCTCACCACCACGTCGCGTAGAGCGCGATCAGGATCAGGACCACGCCGACCCCGGCGATGTTGAACCCGGTCGAGGTGCCGAAGCGCACGCCGTCCATCGTGATCCGGTTGGCATCGCCGCGCCCCTTCATCGCCAGCGACAGGACGACCGCGAGGCCGAGGCTGAGCAGGAATACGATCCCCATCCGGTCCATGAACGGAATGCCCGGCGCGACCGTGCGGAACAGCCACGACAGCAGGACCGACGCGACCGCCGCGCCGATCGCACCGGCTTCGGTCGCGCGTTTCCAGAACAGGCCGAGCAGGAAGATGACGGTGATGCCCGGCGTGAAAAAGCCCGAGAACTCCTGAATGAACTGGAACGCCTGATCCGCGCCGCCCAGCAGCGGGCGGGCGGCGACGATCGCGATCAGGATCGCGACGGTGGCGGCAATGCGGCCGATGCGAACCAGCTTGCGCTCCATCGCCGCGTCCATCGCCCCGCTCTGGCTGGTGCGCTTGGCATAGAGGTCGAGGGTGAAGATCGTCGCGATCGAATTGATCTTTGACGCGGTCGACGCGATGATCGCGGCGATCAGCGCAGCGAAGACGAGGCCGAGCAGCCCCGAGGGCAGCAGCCGCATCATCGTCGGATAGGCTTCGTCGGGCTTGGCGAGGTCGGGCGCGAGGACCACGGCGGCGATGCCCGGCACCACGATCACCAGCGGCATCAGCAGCTTCAGATAGGCGGCGAAGACGATGCCCTTCTGCGCCTCGGGCAGCGACTTGGCGGCGAGCGCGCGCTGGATGATATACTGGTTGAACCCCCAATAGCTGAGGTTGGCGATCCACATGCCGCCGATCAGCACCGACAGGCCGGGCAGGTCCTTGTAGAAGGGATTGTCCGCCGACAGAATCATGTCGAACTTTTCGGGCGCGCGGCGGGTCAGTTCGGCGAAGCCGCCCAGCACCCCGGCATCGCCACCGATCTGCGACAGCGTCAGGTAGGAGATGGTGAGACCGCCGAAGACCAGCAACGTGACCTGCACGATGTCGGTCAGCGCCACCGCCTTCAGCCCGCCGCGCAGCTGGTAGAGCAGCGCGAACAGGCCGAGGCCGACCAGCGCCACCGTCTGATCGACGCCCGCAACCTGCGTCACCGCGATCGAGCCGAGCCAGATGATGCTGGTCAGGTTCACGAAGACGTACAGCGCCAGCCAGAACACCGCCATCAGCGTGCGGATCGACGGGCCGTACCGCTGTTCGAGGAACTGCGGCATCGTGTAGATTTCGTTGCGCAGGAAGATCGGCAGGAAGAACTTGCCGACGATCAGCAGCGTCAGCGCCGCCATCCATTCGTACGATGCGATGGCGAGGCCGATGGCATAGCCCGATCCGGCCATGCCGACGATCTGTTCGGCCGAGATGTTGGCCGCGATCAGCGACGCGCCGATCGCCCACCACGGCAGCGACTTGGAGGCGAGGAAATAATCGGAAGAGTCCTTTTGATGGCCTCCCTTGTCGCGGCTCACCCACTGCGCGAGGCCGAAAATGCCGATCGCGTAGACGATCACTACGACCAGATCGATCGTCGACAGACCCATGGTTATTCCTCCCCGCCCTCTGGCGCTTTGGCACGGACAATTATACGACGAATACGATGTGTCCAGCACGAAGCGGCACATGGGCGACGGGAGAAGGTACGGACCATGGCGGTGCGGATGAGCGGGATGCCCGGTGGGAACCTGACCCGGTCGATGCTCGACACGCTGGGCCGGGCGATCGTCACCGGCGAATATGACGACCGCCCCTTTCCGACCGAGGCCGAGATCGGCAAGACGCACGGCATCAGCCGGTCGGTAACGCGCGAGGCGGTGAAGATGCTGACCGCCAAGGGGCTGGTGAGCGCCCGGCCGCGGCAGGGGACGGTGGTGCGGCCGGCATCGTCGTGGAACCTGTTCGATCCCGATGTGCTGCACTGGCTGCTCGACCGCAAATTCTCGGTCGAGTTGCTGCGCCAGTTCAACCAGCTGCGCATCGCGATCGAGCCGGAGGCGGCGGCGCTGGCGGCGGTGGCGGCGGATGCGGACGATCTGGCGCGGATCGGGCAGGGGCTGGCGCGGATGGCGGCGGCCGAACGGGGCGAGGATGACGCCCTTGACGCCGATATTGATTTCCACGTCGCGATCCTGCTGGCGGCGAAGAACCCGTTCTACGCCCAGTTCCGCGAGATGGTGGCGACCGCGCTCAACACCTCGATCCGCTTCACCAACACCATCGTCGGCCGGTCGGCCAGCGTCGAGCAGCACGCCGCGGTGGCGGATGCGATCGCGGCGCGCGACCCGCTGGCGGCGCGCGATGCGATGCGCGCGCTGATCGGCGATGTGCTGGTGCTGATCGAGGTGCGGGGGGAGGGGTAAAGGTTCGCAGCCAACCCAAGTACCCCCGCGCAGGCGGGGGGCCAGGGTTACGAGCGTAACCGGTGGTCTGCTTGGCTCTGGCCCCCCGCCTGCGCGGGGGTACGGTGAGCGCTGGGAAAACTATTTCAACCGCTCGGCATGCCAGCGGATATGGTCGGGGAGGAAGGTGGAAATGAAGTTGTAGCTGTGGTCGTAGCCCGGCTGCATCCGCAGCGTGCAGTCGATCCCGGCGTCGGCACACGCCTTTTCCAGCAATTCCGGTCGCAATTGCTCGGAAAGGAAGTTGTCGGCATCGCCCTGATCGATCAGGATTTCCTTCACCCGCGCGCCATCCTCGATCAGCGCGACCGCATCGGCGCCGCGCCATGCCGAACGGTCGTTGCCCAGATACCCGCCCAGCGCCTTTTCCCCCCATGGCACCTGGCTCGGGGCGACGATCGGCGCGAAGGCGGAGATCGAGCGGAAGCGATCGGGGTTGCGCAAGCCGATCGTCAGCGCGCCGTGCCCGCCCATCGAATGGCCGGTGATCGACTGGCGGCTGCCGTCCAGCATCGGAAATTCGGCAGCGATCAGCGCGGGCAGCTCGTCCTCGACATAGGAACGCATGCGGTAATTCTTGGCCCACGGTTCCTCGGTCGCGTCGACATAGAAGCCCGCGCCCAGCCCGAAATCCCACGCCCCGTCGGGATCGTCGGGCACGCCGTCGCCGCGCGGCGAGGTGTCTGGGGCGATGAAGGCGATGCCGTGTTCGGCGCAGGCGGCGCGAAACTCTCCCTTGTCGGTGACGTTGGCATGGGTGCAGGTGAGGCCGGAGAGATACCACAGGATCGGCGCACGCTGTCCGGTTTCCAGCGGCGGTACGAACACCGAAAAGGTCATCGTCGTGCCGGTGGCGGTCGATTCATGGGCATAGACGCCCTGCGTGCCGCCATGGGCGCGGGCGGTCGAAACGGTTTTCATGAACGCTCTCCGTAACTGGTTGCGCTTGCGCTATAGGCGAGGGACGGTTCGCAGGGGTAGCGGTTCCCGCCCCCTCGACAGGACGGGGCGGATCGTCGACAGGAACGGGCATGGCGCGGCTGATCCTGCTCAACAAACCTTACGGCGTGCTGTCGCAGTTTACCGATCGCGGGACCGAGGGCGCGCGGGCGACGCTGTCGGACCATGTCGCGGTGCCCGGCGTCTATCCCGCCGGGCGGCTGGACCGCGACAGCGAGGGGTTGTTGCTGCTGACCGACGATGGCGCGTTGCAGGCGCGGATCGCCGACCCGCGGTTCAAGCTGCCCAAGACGTATCTGGTGCTGGTGGAAGGGGCGCGGGACGAGGGGGCGCTGGACGCCTTGCGGCGCGGGGTAACGCTGAACGACGGGCCGACCCGTCCGGCGGAGGTCGCGGCGATCGATCCGCCCGACCTTTGGGAGCGGGTGCCGCCGGTGCGGTTCCGCAAGTCGGTGCCCGATCACTGGTTGTCGATCACCATCCGCGAGGGGCGCAACCGGCAGGTGCGGCGGATGACCGCCGCGGTCGGACTGCCGACGCTGCGGCTGGTGCGCTGGCAGGTCGGGGGGTGGAGCGTCGAGGGACTGGCACCGGGGGAATGGCGGGAGGTGGTCGCTTGATCCGTATCCCCGTTCAGGCGGGGATCCAGAGCTGCGAGCGTCGCCACTTGTAACTCTGGATCCCCGCCTGCGCGGGGATACGGTTTTTGTGGATCGAACCATCCGCCAATGCCGTCACCCCGGATCAAGTCCGGGGTGACGATACGGAGAGCCAGCGCAGCGCCCCTCACGCCGCGTTCTGGTCGATCCCCAGTTCGCCGAGCTTCCGATACAGCGTCGAGCGCCCGATCCCCAGCCGCCGCGCGACCTCGGTCATGCGGCCGCGATAATGGCCGATGGCGAGGCGGATGACGTCGGCCTCGATCTCCTCCAGCGCGCGCAGATTGCCGTCGGCGCGGAACAGGGTAACGCCGCCGGCGACGTCGCGGCGCTGGGCGGGGAGGGCGGGTTGCGGCGCGCCGCCCTCGGCGATCTGCGCGATATGGGGGAAGTCGGCGCGGGTCAGCGCGTCGCCGTCGCACAGCACCGCCGCGCGGAACAACGCGTTCTGCAACTGGCGGACATTGCCCGGCCACGCATAGGTGCCGAGCAGCGCGATGGCATCGTCGGTGATGCCCAGCTGGCGCAACCCTGGCTGCTGCGCGATCCGCGCCATCAGGTGGCGGGCGAGCGCGGGAATGTCACCGGTGCGCTCGCGCAAGGGCGGGATCGTCACCTGTACGACGTTCAGGCGGTAATACAGGTCCTCGCGGAAGCGCCCGGCCTCGACCTCCTGCGTCAGCGTCTTGTTGGTGGCGGCGACGACGCGGACGTCGACCTCGCGGGGATGGCGCGCGCCGACAGGGTGGATTTCGCCCGATTGCAGCACGCGGAGCAGCTTCACCTGCGTCTCGAACGGCATCTCGCCGATCTCGTCGAGGAACAGCGTGCCGCCGTCCGCCTCCTGAAACCGGCCGATCTTGCGTTCGAACGCGCCGGTGAACGCGCCCTTTTCATGGCCGAACAGCTCGCTTTCGACGAGGTTCGCGGGGATGGCGCCGCAATTGACGCGGACCATCGGCTTGCGTGCGCGGGGGCTGGCGGCGTGGATCGCATCCGCCACCACTTCCTTGCCGACGCCACTTTCGCCTTCGATCAGCACGGGCACACGCGCGCGTGCCGCCTTGGCCGCGATGGCCAGCGCGGCGCGGAATTGCGGGGCGGCGCCGACGATCTCGTCGAACGCCAGCGACATCGACAGTTTTTCGGTGAGCGGGCGCAACTCGCCGCGCGCTGCCCCGCCGACCGCGGCTTCGAGGGCGGCGAGCAACCGTTCGGCGGCGATCGGCTTGACCAGAAAGTCGCTGGCGCCGGCACGCATCGCCGCGACCGCGCCGGCAACCGATTCGTTGGCGGTGAGCATCAGGATCGGCAGCGCCGGGCGGTTGCGGCGCAGCTCGGCGATCAATGCGGTGGCATCGGCATCCGGCGACCAGTCGTCGAGCAGTACCGCGTCCAGCGCCATGCCGTCGGGCGTGCCGAGCGTGGCGAGCGCGGCTTCCGAATCGCCCGCGAACACCGTCCGCCACCCGCGACGCCCCGCGATCGCCGCCACCAGCCGGCGCTGCGCCGGTTCGTCGTCGATCACCATCAGCAGCCTTTGCCCGTCGCGCGTCATCTGCTGCCCCACGTCCCTAATGTCCCGTAACGGTGCAACCATGCGCCAACGTTCGTAAAATTCGGCTTAAGCGTGCGATCGGACCGCCGCATCGCGTCGCGGCGGATCAGCGATTTCATGCACCGCACGTGCGGGGTTGGCGCGTCGGATGGTGCGCGCTAGTCTGCACGCCAACGAAACGAACATGAGAGGAGCTTCGATGGCGATCGACGGCCGCCCGCCCGCGCATGCCGGGACCTATACCGGCTTTCTGCGCTGGTTCACCTGGGGTGCGGTGGTGTGTGCCGCGCTAGCTGCGTTGGTCATCTACCTGATCGCATCCTGACGTGAAGCTCGCGCTTCTCGCCGAACAGGCCGCCGGCGAACGCCGGGTCGCCGCGACGCCGGAAACGGTGAAGAAGCTGATCGGCCTGGGGGCCGAGGTGGCGGTGGAAGCGGGGGCGGGCGTCGGCGCGTCGATCGACGATGCCGCCTATACCGCGGCGGGTGCCAGCGTCGGCACGCGGGCGCAGGCGATCGCCGATGCCGATATCCTGCTGGGCGTCGCCGGGCCCGCCCCCGACAGCCTGACCGGTGCGAAGCCGGGCGCGTGGCTGGTCGCCGGGCTCAATCCGTTCGGCGAGCGGGCGCGGGTCGATGGCTATGCTGCGCTCGGCATTGAGGCGCTGGCGATGGAATGGATGCCGCGCATCACCCGGGCGCAGTCCATGGATATCCTGTCGTCGCAGGCGAACCTTGCGGGATACAAGGCGGTATTGGATGCGGCCGCAGAATATGGCCGTGCCTTTCCGATGATGATGACCGCAGCGGGCACGATCAGCGCGGCGCGGGTGTTCGTGATGGGCGTCGGCGTGGCGGGGCTGCAGGCGATCGCGACCGCAAGGCGGCTGGGCGCGCAGGTCAGCGCGACCGACGTGCGATCGGCGACGAAGGAACAGATTCAGTCGCTCGGCGCCAAACCGATCTTCGTCGAGAAGGTGGCGGGGATCGAGGGCGAGGGCGCGGGCGGCTATGCCGGCGAGATGAGCGCGGAATATCAGGCGGCGCAGGCCGAGCTGGTCTCCGCGCATATCGCCAAGCAGGACATCGTCATCACCACGGCACTGATCCCCGGCAAGCCCGCACCGCGCCTCGTCAGCGACGCGCAGGTCGCGTCGATGCGGCCGGGCAGCGTGCTGGTCGACCTCGCGGTCGAACAGGGCGGCAATGTCGAGGGCGCGGTCGCGGGCGAGGTGGTGGTGCGCCACGGCGTCAAGATCGTCGGCCATCGCAACGTGCCCAGCCGGCTGGCGGCGGATGCTTCGGCACTGTTCGCGCGCAACCTGTTCAATTTCCTGTCGGCCTATTGGGACAAGGATGCCGGACGCCCGGTACTGCCCGCCGACGACGAGGTGACGCAGGCGATCCGCCTGACGCAAAACGGGCAGGTGGTGAACGCGCGCCTGACCGCGTGAAGGGGGGAAGATGGGTCTGTTCAGCAGTCACGAGGTCGATCCGGCCGAAATCCACGAGAAATACGGCCACGCGCTGATCGCGGGCGAAGAGGTGCTGGCGGCGTTCCGCTCGCTGCGCGACACCGCGTTCCTGACCAATTTTCGTTTCGTGCTGGTCGATGTGCAGGGGATTACCGGCTCCAAGATCGCGTTCCGCAGCGTGCCGTACCGGTCAATCACCAGCTTTTCGGTGGAAAGCGCAGGCACGTTCGACCTCGACAGCGACCTGCATGTGTGGGTGACCGGACAGGCGACGCCGATGGTGCTGAAGGTCAGCCGCAATGCCGATCCGGCGGCAATCCAGCGGTTGCTGGCGGAACTGGTGTTGGGGAAGCGGTGAGCGAAACGCCCTCTCTTGTCCTCCCCGGCACGGGGAGGGCGGCCGGCGCAGCCGGTGGAGGAGCGCGCGCGCGTGATACGATAGCCACCCCAAATCCTCCCTATGCGCAGCATGGGGAGGGGGACCGCGCGAAGCGTGGTAGAGGGGCCTCGACCGTCCGGCAAGCGCGTCGGCTAAGGCGAGAGATGAGCTTGCCGGAAGTGCTGCTGTGGCAACGCCTCCGCCTTGAATCGCACGGGCTCAAGTTCCGCCGACAGCATCCGATACTGACCTACATCCTCGACTTCTACTGCGCCCGAGCCAGGCTGGCGATTGAGATCGACGGCGAAGCGCATGATCGCGGAGATCGGCCTGCGCGGGATGCCAAGCGCGATGCGGCGATCACTGCGCATGGTCTGACCATCCTCCGTATCCCCGCCCGTGACCTCCTGACCGATGCCGACACCGCAGCCGAAGCGATCGTGGCCACCGCGCTGCCCCTCCACCCCCGGCTACGCCGGCGGTCCCCCTCCCCAAGCATGCTTGGGGAGGATTTGAGCCGGCCCCCTCTCCCTTCCGGGGAGGATTCCATCCCCGTCCTACAGGAATAACCCGATGGACTTCCTCTCGATCCTGTCGATCTTCGTCCTCGCCTGCTTCGTCGGCTATTATGTCGTGTGGTCGGTGACGCCGGCGCTGCATACGCCGTTGATGGCGGTGACCAATGCCATCTCCTCGGTCATTATCGTCGGTGCGCTGATTGCCGCCGCCGCGGCGGGTGTGCCGGGGGCGAAGTGGCTGGGGCTGCTGGGCGTGGTACTGGCCAGCATCAACATCTTTGGCGGGTTCGCCGTCACCGAACGCATGCTCGCCATGTACAAGAAGAAGGGGTGAGGGGGATGCACGAGGCCGCACCGGTCAATCCATGGGTCGCGCTCGCCTATCTGATCGCGGGGGTGTGCTTCATCCTCGCGCTGCGCGGGCTGTCGTCGCCCGCCACCAGCCGACGGGGCAATCGGCTGGGCATGGTCGGCATGGGGATCGCGGTGCTGACCACGATCTTCACCCATCTGCCGCTGCAGGAGGTGACTGTATTCGCTCCAGCCGCTGACTATACTTACTGGATGCAACTGACGCTGATCGACAGCGTCACCTTCGCCGAAATCCTTGCCGCGATCGCCATCGGCGCGGTCATCGGCCTGACCACCGCCAAGCGCATCGCGATGACGGCGATGCCGCAGCTGGTCGCTGCGTTCCACTCGCTGGTCGGCTTGGCGGCGGTGCTGGTCGGGGTCGCGGCGTATCTGAACCCGCAGGCGTTCGGCATTTCGTCGATGGTGATCCCGATGATCGGGCAGCCGTTCGCGGTCATCAATCCGGTCAGCAAGGTCGAAATGGGGCTGGGCGTCGCGATCGGTGCGATCACCTTTTCGGGATCGGTCATCGCCTTCCTGAAGCTCAATGGGTCGATGTCGGGCAAGCCGATCCTGCTGCCCGGCCGCCATGTCATCAACCTCGCCACGCTGGCGGCGATCCTGTTCCTCGTCGCGCAGTTCGCGCATGGGCAGGAAGGCTGGCCGTTCTGGGCGGTCGTCGTGCTTTCGTTCGCGATCGGGTTCCTGCTGATCATCCCGATCGGCGGGGCGGACATGCCGGTCGTGGTGTCGATGCTCAACAGCTATTCGGGATGGGCCGCCGCCGCGATGGGCTTCACGCTCGGCAACACCGCGATGATCGTCACCGGCGCGCTGGTCGGGTCGTCGGGCGCGATCCTCAGCTACATCATGTGCCGCGCGATGAACCGCAGCTTCATCAGCGTGATCGCCGGCGGGTTCGGTGCGACCGACAGCGGCGGGGGCGGGGCGGCGGCAACCGACCGGCCGTGGAAGCGCGGTTCGGCCGAGGACGCCGCGTTCCTGATGCAACAGGCCGAACAGGTCATCATCGTCCCCGGATACGGCATGGCGGTGGCGCAGGCGCAGCACGCGCTGCGCGAGATGGGTGACAAGCTGAAGGAGCATGGCGTCCGCGTGAAATATGCGATCCACCCGGTCGCGGGGCGGATGCCGGGGCATATGAACGTGCTGCTGGCCGAGGCGAACGTGCCCTATGACGACGTGTTCGAGCTGGAGGATATCAACAGCGAGTTCGCGCAGACCGACGTCGCCTTTGTCATCGGTGCCAACGACGTGACCAACCCGGCGGCGAAGACCGACAAGACCTCGCCGATCTACGGCATGCCCGTCCTCGACGTCGAAAAGGCCAAGACGGTGCTGTTCATCAAGCGGTCGATGGGCGGCGTCGGCTATGCCGGGGTCGATAACGAAGTCTTCTACCGCGACAACACGATGATGCTGCTCGCGGATGCGAAGAAGATGGTCGAGGAGATCGTGAAGGCGATGGACTGAGCCCCACGGGGCTCGCCATCGCCATCCGTCCGCCCTACGACGGGTCGTATACGGTACGGTCCGGACGGAAGGGGGACAGGTTGACGGAGTTCGAGGGTTTCGACCGACAGGCGACGCGGCGGGCGCTGATCGTCGCCGATGACATGATCGCGCGCGAGGATGCCGTGACGGCGGCACGTGCCGCCGGGGTGGCGGTGGGCGATAGCATCGGTTTCGCCGGGCTGGCGGCGGCGCTGGACGCATTGCCGCATGCCGATGTGCTGGTGGTCGAAGCGGCGGGGGTGGCGTTGGACGTGCTCGACGTCGCGCTGCCGCTATTGGCCGAGCGCGCGACGCGCGACCGGGCGCTGCTGGTGGTCGGCTTCCCGCTCGACGCGCTGGACGTGGTCACGCTGCACCTGTTGGGCGGCCCTGCGACCCTGTTGTGCGAGGCGGGACCCGAGGAGCGGGTGGCAGCGATCATGGTCGGCGGCGCACTCGGCAACGGCGTGCAGGCGGTCGAACGCGATGCCGAACGGCTGCGACGGCTGAACGCCGAGGTCGCGCGGATCGCCGAGGCGTTGCTCAAGCTCAGCCGCGACGGGGCGAGCGACGGCGTCCGCGACCGCTCGTCCGACTTCGCCGCGCCGCCCGCCGACGATGCCGCTCCGGTCGAGATTTCCGCCGCGACCGTGCGCGGCGCGATCCGCGCGCGGCGGATGCGCGACCAGTTCGTGCCCGGCGACCTGTTCGCCGATCCGGCATGGGACATGCTGCTCGACCTGTTCGCCGCGCGGCTGGAGGGGAGCAGCGTGTCGGTGTCGAGCCTGTGCATCGCCGCCGCCGTGCCGCCGACCACCGCGCTGCGCTGGATCACGACGCTGACCGATGCAGGGCTGCTGATGCGGCGCGAGGACCCGAGCGACCGGCGCCGTGCGTTCATCGTGCTGACCGCGCGCGGGGTGGCGGGGATGCAGGGCTATGGGCAGGCGGTGGCGAAGGCCGGGTTGGGCTGGGCGTAGGGGGGCGCTTCTCGTCACCCCGGGCTTTGCCCGGGGTCCCGCTTCTTCTCGACCACAGTTAGAAGCGGGACCCCGGATCAAGTCCGGGGTGACGGTGGCCGCGCGGCGGTCGTCGCGTGGTTTTACCGAGAGATCCCAGCCTTCGCTGGGATGACGTTTGGAGCGGTGATTCCGCCACCTTGCGGGCTGGCGGGATATGCCCGCATCCCTTTCGCCACACACGTCGCCCCAGCAAAGGCTGGGGCATCCCGGTGATGACGCACCACCATTCGCCGCGAGCCGACGAACGCTCGAAACCGACGTCCCGCGCCCGCCCTGCCGTCAGTCGTGGCGAAGCCACGCCTTGTGGCATGGCTTCGACCCGCTGGCCGCGCTTGCGCTGTCGTGTGCTGCCTTGGCAGCACCTCGTCGCGCTGCGCGGTGGTGGGCGCTGACGGGCTCGAACCGCCGACCCTCTCGGTGTAAACGAGATGCTCTACCAACTGAGCTAAGCGCCCCCGTCACCGGGAGAGGTGCGGCATACCGTGGTTTGCCGCGGTTGCAACAGGGATTTGCATGTCGGGCGATCGTCGTCGCCCGACATGCGCCGTCTTACTTCTCTTCCTTCCACACATCGACGCCCGCCGCCTTCGGCTCGCCGATCGCGCCCTGCCCGGCGAGGCTGTGGTCGGTGTCGTCGCCCAGCGTGTCGAGGTGCATCCACCGCTTCACGATCGGCGAGAGCAGCAGCACGACCAAGCCGATGCCGATCGTCCACCACCCGATGCTGTTATAGACCGACAGCGTGCCTTCCTTGGTCATTTCGCCGTCATGGCCGCCGGTCGCCTCGCCGATCTTGCCCGCGACGAAATTGCCGACCGCGGTCATGTAAAACCACGCGCCCATGATCAGGCTGGCGAGGTGTTTCGGCGCCAGCCGGTTCATCGCCGACAACCCCACCGGAGACAGGCAGAGTTCGCCGGTCGTCTGGAAGAAATAGATCAGGAAGACGAACAGCACCGGCGTCGCGATTTCCGGGCCGACGGTGCGGGCGCCCCAGACGAACACCAGGAACGAGAAACCGACCTGCAACAGCGCCAGCGCGAACTTGGCCGGGGCCGAGGGTTCGACGTTGCGCTTGGCCAGCGCCACCCACAATGCCGCGAAGATCGGGCCGAGCAGCACGATGTAGATCGCGTTGATCGACTGGAACAGCGATGCCGGCACGCCGCCGCGATCGACGAAGCGGTCGGTATAGAGGTTGAGCGACCCGCCCGCCTGTTCGAACAGCCCCCAGAACACCGGGTTCAGCGCGATCAGGAACAGGATGGCGAACATCCGCTCGCGCGGTTCCTTGGGCAGCTTGAACGATTCGAACAGGACATAGGCGAGCAGCGCCACGCCGGAGATGATCAGCAGCGTCTCGATCACCGACTGATACTGGATCAGCGCCCAGATCACGCCGATCGACGCCACGCCGAGGCCGTACAGCCCCCATTCGGTGCCCTTCGACAGAGGGCGCGGAGCCTCGCCCTGGCCCTTCAGCAACGGCTTGCCCAGCACGAACACGATCAGGCCCAGCAGCATGCCGAACCCGGCCGCACCGAAGCCGTAGGACCAGCCATAGGTTTCGCCGAGGAACCCGGCAAAGATCACGCCCAGCGCCGCGCCGACGTTAATGCCGACATAGAAGATGGTGTAGGCGCCGTCGCGACGCAGGTCGGTACGGCTGTAGAGCTGTCCGACGATCACCGAGATGTTGGCCTTCAGGAAGCCCGACCCGACGATGATGCAGGCGAGCGCGGCCCAGAAGATGTTGATCGCCGGATCGGCCTGTTTGAGCAGCGGGTCGGTGACGCCGGTCTGCCCTTCGAACGCCATCAGCAGGTGGCCGATGGTCAGGATCACCGCGCCGAACAGCACCGCTTTGCGCTGACCCAGATAGCGATCGGCGAGATAGCCGCCCAGCACCGGCGTGATGTACACCAGCGAGGTGTAGGCGCCGTAGATCAGGTTGGATTCCCCGTCGCCGAACAGCCAGTGCTTGGTGAGGTAGAAGATCAGCAGCGCGCGCATGCCGTAATAGGAGAAGCGCTCCCACATCTCGGCAAAGAACAGGACGTACAGCCCCTTGGGATGGCCGGCGAATTCGTCGCCTTTGCTCGCGGCGGCGACGCCGCCCAGCACCAGCAACAGGATCAGGAACCCCGCCGCGATCGATGGAATGATGGGTAGGCCGAACAAGGATGCATCCCCCAGGAAAAAACTGGCGCGCCCGTCGCCTCTTACGGGCGGGGCACGCGAATGACGGTGAGCCTAACGGCGAAAATCGCGATGCCAAGCGGGATTGTTGCGATTGTGACGATGGCGTTGCGCGCGTGCTTGGCGGGCGGGCTGGTGGCGCCTACATCGCGGCCATGATCTTCAACGACCGCTCCTCGCTGCTCAGCCACCTTCGTACCCGCCGTTCGGGCAAGCCGCGCGACATGGTGGCACCCGGGCCGACCGATGACGAACTGGACGCGATGATCGCCATCGCCGCGCGTACTCCCGACCATGGCAAGCTGGCGCCGTGGCGGTTCGTGGTGGTGCCGGGCGATCGTCGCGCCGCGTTCGGGGCGTTGCTGCGCACGGCCTTTACCGCCGAGAACCCACAGGCGACGACCGCGCAGCTGGAAGCGTGCGATCGCTTCGCGGCAGAGGGCGAGGCGCTGGTCGTCGTGCTGTCGTCGCCGGTCGACAGCCATATCCCGCGCTGGGAACAGGAATTGTCGGCGGGGGCGGCGACGATGAACCTGCTCCATGCCGCGCATGCGATGGGCTATGTCGGCAGCTGGCTGACCGGATGGGCGGCGTTCAGCGACACCGTGCGCGACGCGTTCGGTGGCCCCACCGAGCGCATCGCCGGGTTCGTGTTTCTCGGTTCGCCCGGCCGTCCGCTTGACGAACGGCCGCGTCCCGAACTGGCGCGGGTCGGTACGCGTTGGGTCGGGTGATATGGTAGACTTTTTCGCCCGTTGCTGTATTAAGTCAGCATGACAGCGATCGACCATGAAGACACGCCCGTCTACCTCCGCCTGCGCGCGCTGATCGCCGCCGCGATCCTGCGCGGCGACTATCGTGCCGGGGACCAGTTGCCCTCGGTGCGCGCGTTCGCCGCCGAACATGGCGCCAACCCGCTGACCGTGGCGAAGGCGTATCAGACGTTCCAGGACGACGATTATGTCGAGGTCCGGCGCGGGGTCGGCATGTTCGTGCTGCCCGGCGCGATCGAGCGGTTGCGCATCGCCGAGCGCGAGCGGTTCCTGACCGGCCATTGGCCACGGATTCGCGCGCATATCGACCTGCTGGGGCTTGACGCGCATACGCTGTTGGACGAACGCGCCCCCGCCTGACCGGTACGTTGCGGTGAACCGGTGCCGGGCATCGTCCAATATTGCCGATCGTCCGGAACCATGTCGTACCGTTCCCTTCTCGACACCCTTCACAACGGAACCGTGGCGCGGTGGTGGCGTTCCCTTGCCGACAGGGAGAATGCCATGGAACGAACCGTATCGATGCCGACGCGCGTGCCGCTCTATGCGCTGCACGGTCGCAACAGCTGTCCGAGCTGCGGGGCGTCGCAATGGTTCGTGGGCCGGATCATCGCCGAATGCGCGTGCTGCGGCGATACGCTGCCGATCAACCACGCGGTGCGGCCGACGCAGTTAACGAAGCTGCGGGATATCGCGGCGTAACCGCCGGTTAGTTCACCGCGAGTTAGTTCGACGTCGCCCCAGCGGAGGCTGGGGCCTCCTGCGGCTGGGCGAGTACTCCACTACCGGGAGATCCCGGCCTACGCTGGGGCGACGTGTGGAACTCGCTTAATCTGCCCCCTTCATCGCCATCGCCCGCGCGTACAACTCGCGCCGGTCCAGCCCCAGTGCCTTCGCCACTTCGCCCGCCGCCTTCGACACGGGCAGGCGGGTCAGCGCCTCGCGCAGCGCCGCATCGGCATCGTCGGCGGTGGCGGGGGGCGGGGCGCCGGGGGGGGCGACAACGATCACGATCTCACCCCTGGGCGGCGCATCGGCGTAGCGTTCCGCCAGCACCGACAACGTACCCGTAACGCATTCCTCGAACCGCTTGGTGATCTCGCGCGCCACCCCCGCCTCGCGGTCGCCCAGCCCCTCGGCCAGCGCGGCGAGCGTCGCCGACAGCCGCGGCCCGCTTTCGTAGAAGACCAGCGTCGCGCGGATCGCGGCGATCTCGGCGATCGATTCGGCGCGGGCATGCGCCTTGGGCGGCAGGAAGCCGGCGAACAGGAACCGGTCGGTCGGTAGCCCGGCCAGCGTCAGCGCCGCGACCGCCGCGCAGGGGCCGGGGATCGTCACTACCGCATGGCCCGCCGCGCGCGCGTCGCGCACCAGCTTGTAGCCCGGATCGGAAATCAGCGGCGTGCCCGCGTCCGACACCAACGCCACCGCTTCGGATGCCATTCGCGCGATCAGGCCGGGGCGCATCCCTTCGGCATTATGGTCGTGATAGGGGAGCATCGGCCGCTTGACGCCGATATGGCGCAGCAGCCCGGCGGTGACCCGGCTGTCCTCCACCGCGATAATGTCGGCACGCGATAAAATATCGGCGGCGCGCGGACTTAGGTCTGCGAGATTGCCGATGGGGGTCGCGACGATGTAGAGGCCGGGTTCGAGTTTTTCGGTCATCAGGGGTAGGTCCATGGCAGACACGATAGCGCCACGGCAATGGCGGCATCACATCGCGCGCGCCACGGCGCTGATCGGGGCGGCGTTGCTGGCAGGGTGCACCACGCTGGTGCCCAAGGGGCCGGTCGAACAGGCACCGCCGACGACCACCCGCCCGCAGCCGACCCGGCCCCCGGTCGTCACCGGCGGCATCCCCGAAGATACCCAGCGCCACCGCGTCGCGCTGCTCGTGCCGTTGACCGGTCCCAATGGCGGCGTCGGGCGGTCGATCGCCAATGCGACGCAGCTGGCACTGCTCGACACGCGCAGCGAGCGGGTGCGAATCACCACCTATGACACGGCATTGGGTGCCGCCGCCGCCGCGCAGCGTGCGATCGCGGAAGGCAACCGCCTGATCCTGGGGCCCTTGCTCGCCGACGATGTCCGCGCGGTCGCGCCGATCGCGCGCGGGGCGAAGGTGCCGGTCATCAGCTATTCGAACGACGTGTCGGTCGCGGGCAACGGCGCCTGGCTGCTGGGCTATACCCCGGCGCAGTCGATCGACCGCGTCGTCGGCTATGCCCGCAGCAGCGGCATGACCCAGTTCGCCGGACTGGTCCCCGCCGGCGTCTATGGCCAGCGCGCCTCGACCAGCTTCTTGCGCGCGGTCGAGCAGGCGGGCGGGCGGGTCGTCTCGCTCCAGACGTATCCGCGCGGCGGGATCGCGGCAGCGGTGACGCGGCTGTCGAAGAACTCGCCCTATGAAGCGGTGCTGATCGCCGATCAGGCGGGGCAGGCGGCACTGGCGGTGCCCGCGATCCGCAAGACGCCCAGCCGATCGGCCAAGGTGTTGGGCACCGAGCTGTGGAACACCGAAACCGCGCTGGGCACGATGCCGGCGCTGAACGGTGCATGGTATGCCAGCGTGTCGAACACGCTCTACCGCCAGTTCGCGACCAAGTACCGCGCGCGCTTCAACGCCGCGCCGTACCGGCTGTCGAGCCTCGGCTATGATTCGGTGTTGCTGACCGTCCGCATCGCGCGTGACTGGACGATCGGCCGCGACTTCCCCGAAAGCCGGCTGCGCGCCGAGGACGGGTTTGCAGGCCTCGACGGCGCGTTCCGCTTCGGCCGCGACGGCGTGGCCGAGCGCGCGCTGGAGGTGCAGGAGGTGCGCGCCGGGGGTGCCGCGACGGTCAGCCCTGCGCCGCGGACGTTCGGGGAGTAGGGGCGTTGGACGAGCTTCCCGCCGAGGCGCTCGACAGAATTGCGTGGGAAGACGCCAGTCTTATAGAGATACGGCTGACATCGGCCGGCATCGATCTGGTGATGTTGGCGGACATATCTGGCGCGGTGCCCCGAACCGCCGGGGAAGAGTTTGGCTATTTCATCCTGTCGTTCGCCGGCATTCAGAAGTTGGATATGCCGCTGAGATTCGCGCATTTTGTGCCGGCGGAGTATCCGCGCGACGAGCTGCCCGATCTTGGGGGTATCCATTCACTGGCGATCAACACGTTGCCGGGCGCTGATCGAGGCCTGCCTCCGCGTCACCGAATGACGATGGACTGGGCTTATGGCACGATCAGCTTCGAATGTGAGGCCGTTCGCGCGACGATGATAGCCGAACGTGCCGAAGGTTAGACCCTGATCCTTCCCGTTTGCACCTGACGTCATCCCAGCGAAGGCTGGGATCTTCCAGTTATGGCACGGGACAAGAGCCGCTCGAGGCCCCAGCCTTCGCTGGGGCGACGCTCGTGGCGGGATGGACCAAGCGCCAATGGGCACGAAGCCTCACGCCACCCCGAACGGCACCACCATGTTATCGGCATAATGCCCGACATGCGCCCGGCCCAGATACGGCACGGCCATCGCCTTGGCCCAGCGGGTGACGATCTGTTCCTCGGTCTCGCCGAAGCCGGTGTCGTCGGGATGGCGATCGGTCACCGCGCCCAGCCGGATACCAGCGATCCCCTTCAGCTGCGTCGCCTCGCTCAGCTGCCACAGCAGCCGGTCGATGCGGTACAAATCTTCGCCGACCTCCTCGACGATCACGACATGGTCGGTCAGGTCGGGCAGCCACGGCGTACCGATCAGCGCGCACAGGATGACGAGGTTGAACGCGACGGTGGGCCGCCCGTCCAGTTCGGGCGCCAGCATCGTGCGGTCGCGGTTGACCAGCCATGCGAGCGCGCGCGCCGCGCTGTTGGTGCCGCCGGCCTTGCCGACCTGCGCCGCCATCGGCCCATGGATCGGCCGCCCGATCCGCCGGGCGTACAGTGCCGCCAGCAGAAACCCCATGTCGGAAAAGCCGAGATAGCTTTTCGCCGCCGCCGCGCGGTTCAGCTGCGGCATCACCGTGTCGAGGATACGGTTCGACCCGTATCCGCCGCGCGCAAACCAGATCGCATCGAATCCGGGATCGTTGGCGAATTCGAGGAAAGCGGCGGCACGCTGTTCGTCGGTGCCGGCGAAATGGCCGACGTCGAGGAAACATTGCGGATGCACCACCAGATCGACCGCGGGATAGGTGAGCGCGGCATAGCCCTGTGTCCGGGCCATCTGATCCTCATCCACCCGCCGTGCGGGCGCCACCACGCCGATACGCATCACGCAACCCCGCTTGCCACTCCGGACCAACCCCGATAGCGCCACGCGATGCTGTACGGCAAATCCTTCTTCCTCGTCGGGATCGGCGGGTCGGGCATGATGCCCTTGGCCATGATCCTCGCCGGGCGCGGCGCGACCGTCGCCGGCTCCGATCGCAGCCTCGATCAGGCGAGCCTGCCCGCCAAGTTCGACGCGCTCCGCGCGCTCGGCATCGCGCTGTTCCCCCAAGACGGCAGCGGCATCGTGTCGGGCGAGCAGATCGTCGTCGCCTCCGCCGCGATCGAATCGACCGTCACCGATATCGTCGCGGCGAAGGCGGTGGGTGCGAAGCGAATGGGCCGGGCCGAGCTGCTCGCCGAACTGTTCAACGCCGCACCGCTGTCGATCGGCGTTGCCGGGACCAGCGGCAAGTCGACCGTCACCGGCATGATCGGTTATATCCTCCACACGCTCGGCCGCGATCCGACGGTGATGAACGGCGCGGTAATGAAGGATTTCGCAGGCCCCGACCGCCCCTTCGCCAGCGCGCTGGTCGGGCAGGGCGACGCGTTCGTCAGCGAAGTCGACGAGAGCGACGGGTCGATCGCATTCTATGACCCGCAGGTCGCGGTGCTCAACAATGTCAGCCTCGACCACAAGTCGCTCGACGAACTGCGCGCACTGTTCGGCGGTTTCGCGGCACGGGCGGGGCGGGTGGTCGTCAATGTCGGCGATGCCGAGGCGGCGGCGCTGGCCGCAACGATCGCGGCGGACAAGCGCACCACCTTTGCAGTCGAGGGCGACGCCGATCTGGTAGCACGCGCGCTCGACCTCGACGCCTTTGCCAGCCGGTTCGAGCTGGTGATCGGCGGTGAGGTCCATGCCGTGCGGCTGGCGGTGCCGGGGCGGCACAATGTCGCCAACGCGCTGGCGGCGATCGGTGCGGCGATCGCCACCGGGGTACCGGTCGCCGACGCGGTGCGCGCGATCGCCGGCTTTTCGGGGCTCAAGCGCCGGTTCGAACTGGTCGGACAGGCGGGCGGCGTGTCGGTGATCGACGATTTCGGCCACAACCCGGACAAGATCGCCGCGACCATCGCCACGCTGCGCAGCCAGCCCGGCCGGCTGCTGCTGCTGTTCCAGCCGCACGGCTATGGTCCGCTGAAGGTCATGCGCCGCGAGCTGGTGGCGATGTTCGCCGAGCGGCTGGCGGCGGACGACCTGCTGGTGCTGCCCGATCCGGTCTATCGCGGCGGGACCGTCGCGCGCGAGGTGACCAGCGCCGATATCGTCGCCGACCTGACCGCACGTGGCGCGCCGGCGCGCCACATCGCCGATCGCGCGGATGCGGTGGCGTCGCTGCTCGAACAGGCGCGGGCGGGGGATCGCATCGTGGTGATGGGCGCGCGCGACGATACGCTGTCGGAACTGGCGGCGGGGATGGTGGCGCGGCTGGCCTGATCTGCCGCAACCACTCCCGTCACCCCAGCGGAGTCTGGGGTCTCCCTGTTACAAAGCGCGCGCCTTGCCGCAGGAGACCCCAGCCTGCGCTGGGGTGACGAAGGGCGCGGGACGCCCAATCCCTACCAATTTCTTGACATCCTTGCCCCGCTCGGCGAGCGGACGAATATCGTAAGTAAATAGACGAATTAGTCCGACAAAGCCGATCAAGGGGAGGCCGCTTTGGCACAGACACGGGCGGGTTCCGCCACCACCGGGCTGGCATTCGCCGCCGTCACCACGCTGTTCTTTGCGTGGGGGTTCATCACCTCGCTGATCGATCCGCTGGTCGCGGCGGTGAAGGGCATCTTCACCCTGACCGATTTCGAGGCGCAGTTCGCCGCGTCGGCGTTCTTCCTCGCCTATGGCCTGATCTCGATGCCTGCCGCGATCCTGCTCGGCCGGTTGAAGGCGGTGCCGTCGATCCTGTTCGCGCTGGTCACGATGATCGTCGGCTGCCTGACCATGCTGGTTGCGGCGAACCTCGCGGTATTCCCGATCGTGCTGTTGGGGCTCTTCATCCTCGCGGCGGGCATCACCATCCTGCAGGTCGCGGCGAACCCGCTGGCGGCGGCGCTGGGCGATCCCAAGCTCAGCCATTTCCGCCTGACGCTCAGCCAGACGTTCAATTCGTTCGGCACGTTCCTGGGCCCGCTGCTGGGCGCCAGCCTGTTCCTCGAAGGGGTCGAGGTAAAGGACGGCACGGTGCTGACCGAGGCGGTGCGCGCCGGCGCGCTGGCCGGGATCGACCGCGCCTATTTCTGGATCGCGGGGCTCATCGCCGCGCTCGCCATCTTCTTCTTCCTCAGCCGCAAGGTCGTGTCGGCCGCCGTGCCCGATGCACCGGCCGACATTCCATCGCCCGGCGCGCTGCTGCGCGATGCGTTCTCGTCGCGCTGGGCGGTGCTCGGCGCGGGCGCGATCTTCCTCTATGTCGGTGCCGAAGTCGCGATCGGGACGCAGATGGCGCTGTTCCTGAACGGCGACACCGTATGGGGCGCATCGGACGCGGCGTTCGGCGTTCCGCTGCTGGGGCTGGCGATGGGCAGCGACGGTGTCCCCGGCGTGTCGCTGCAGGAAGCGGGCAAGGCAGTCGCCTTCTACTGGCTGGGCGCGATGGTCGGCCGCGCGATCGGATCGGTGCTGCTGTCGAAAGTAAAGGCGCACAAGCTGCTGGCGCTGTTCACCGGTATCGCCGTCGCGATGTGCCTGTACGTCGCGCTGGTCGGCGGGGTCGGGGCGGGCTTCGTCGCGCTGGCGATCGGGCTGTTCAACTCGATCATGTTCCCGGTCATCTTCACCCTGACGCTGGAACGCTCCAGCGCCAGCGAGGCGGCGACCTCGGGCCTGTTGTGCACCGCGATCTTCGGCGGGGCGGTGATCCCGCTGATCGTCGGGCTGGTATCGGGGTCGGTCGGGCACGGCCCGGCGTTCGTCGTGCCGGCGCTGTGCTATGCCGCGCTATGTGGCTTCGCGATCGCTGCCGGGCGCACCGCGACGCGCAACGTCGCGTCGGCGAAGAGCCTGCACTGACCGGCCGAAGACGGCCATGGTTTCGCCTGCGTAACCGGGTTAGGCTGCGCCCGATCCGTATCGGAGAGAATATCATGGCCGTCGCCAAATTCGCCCTGCTGACCATCCTCGCGCTGCCCGCCGCGCTGTCGGCACAGACCCAGTATGAAGGGGCAGGCGCGCGACAGGACATCGATTGCGGTGGCAGCATCGCCACGATCCGCGGGGCGGGCAATACCGCGATCGTGACCGGGCGCTGCGCCGCGCTGCTGATCGAAGGGGCAGGCAACCGCGTGAGGATCGACCTGGCGCCCAAGGCGACGGTGACGATCCGCGGTGCCAGCAACAGCGTCGTCTATCGCACCCCCGACCGCACCAAGCCGCGCGTCAGTATCGCCGGCGCGGGCAATCAGGTGTCGATGGCGCGTTGACCGGCTGAGCCCGGACATCACCCCGGCGAAGGCTGGGGCCTCCGCTATCAAGCGCGCGCCTAGCCGCGGAAGGCCCCAGCCTGCGCTGGGGCGACGATCCACCCGCATCCAACCTGCGTCATCCCAGCGAAGGCTGGGATCTCCCGATTGTAGCACGGGACAAGAGCCGCCTGAGACCCCAGCCTTCGCTGGGGTGGCGGTTCCGGCCAGATGGATCAACCTCCAGCTCCGGGAGGCTCCGGCTTCCGCTGGCGTGACGTTCTTGGACGTTACGCCGCGACCCGGTCGCGCAACGCCACCTGCGCCAGCGCGATCGATCCCATCGGTCCGGCCTGATCGCCCAGCGTCGGTGCGACGACATAGTCGCACCCCGGCAGCGGCAGATAGCCGTTGATGCTCGCCCTGAGCGCCGGTTCGATCCGCGCCAGCAGGTGCGGCTGCTTGTTCATCACCCCGCCGCCGATCGCGATCCGCTTCGGACCCGTCGTGCACACCATCGCATGGCACATGGCAGTGATCGCCGCCTCGACCCGATCCCACACCGGATGGTCGTTCGCGAGCGTCGAGACATGGACGTCGCCCAGCGCCGCCTTGATCCCCGTTCCCGATGCCAGCCCCTCGACGCAGTCGTCATGGAACGGGCAACCGCTCGGCAACGTATCGATCGGCAGCCGCGGTACGCGCAAATGGCCCAGCTCGGCATGGCCGATCCCGCGCGTCGGCTTGCCGTTGACCAGCAGCCCGACGCCGACCCCGGTGCCGATCGTCACATAGGCGAAATCGTCCAGCCCCTGCGCACAGCCCCACAGGGTTTCGGCGAACGCCGCGCCATTGACGTCGGTGTCGAACGCGCTCGGTACATCGAACGCGGCCGACAATGCGCCCGCGACATCGGTCATCGGCCAGTCGGGCTTGGTCGTGGCAAGGATATGGCCCCAGGTCGGCGAGGCGGGGTCGAGGTCGACCGGGCCGAAGCTGGCGATGCCGAGCGCGGCGAAGCCACCGGCATCCCACCAGCGCTGCAACACCGCAGCGATCGCCGGGATAGTAACCGAGGGATGTTCGGTCGGCACGGTTTCCTGCGCGACGATTACACCCGGGCCATAGGCCAGGGTGCATACGCATTTGGTGCCGCCCAGTTCGATGCCCGCGAACGGCAAGGCGCCGCCCCGCGCCGCCGGATCGAATGCCATGTTCATCCCCCAAAACCCTTGTCACCGGTGAATATCGTATCAGCGTCGCAGGATTTGTCGAAAACCGCAAATTGAAATCGGAATTACCGCTTCGGTGGAATCGGCGTGTATTGCGCAGATACCAGCTGCCAGCGATTGCCGCTGCGCCGCGCGACATAGCCGACGCGCAATGCCCGGATCATGCCGTTGGGCAGTGCCATCGTCTTGCGTTCGCTGACGATGGCGAGGGGACCGGACAGCCGTACGGCCCGCTCGTCGGCGGTGATCGGCGGCGGCGTCTGCTTGCGCGCCGGCTGGTAGAAATCGAGCACGGCCGCGCGCGGATCGACCGTGCCGACCGGTGAAATCTCGACATAGTCGGGTGCCAGCGTCGCCGCGAGTGCCGCCGGATCGAACGCCGCCCGCGCCGCATCGAACCGGTCGATCAGCGCCACGACCGCAGCATCCTGCGTCGGCGCCGCGACCGCCGGACCGACCGCCACCGTCATCAGCGCGCACGCCCCCATCCAAATCTTCATCGTCCGTCCCCCTCCCAAACCCGCAAATTACGCTAACCGCGCTTTAACCATCTTCTGCGACGCTATCGCCTGACCTTCCGGAGGCGAACCCGATGCGGACTCCTGCGCAGCCACCCGACCCGAATACAGCGGCCTCGCCCTCGTGTGGCGGCCGGTTCGCACTGGCGCTCGTCGCCGCGTTCAAGACCGGATGCGTTCCGCCCGCGCCCCATATCGGCCGCCCACCAAAGGGCTGACCCGTCAAGCGACCTCTTCGGCCTTCCACAGCGCGGTGGCGCTGGGCAACAGGAAATGGCTGAACGGCAGGATCGCCGCGCCCACCGCCGGGGCGTCCTCCGCCAGCATCGCACGGCGCACCGACGCCAGCGCCGGGATGTTCGCCGCCGCCGCCTGCATCCGCTGGTTCAGCCGCTCGGCCAGCGTGTCGACATGCCCGCCGGGCAACCGCCCGCCGACGAAGATCGCCGCCGGATTGATCAGGCAGTTGATCGCGGTCAGCGGCTCGACCAGCCGTTCGACCGACGCATCGATCCACGCATCGACCACCGCCAGCAGCGCCGGATCGTCGGCGCGCCCGCCCAGCATGTCGGCCAGGGTAAAGCCCGCATCGCGCAACGGGTGCGACAGGCCCGACAGCGACACCGTATGCTGGATCTGCGTCTGCCCGCCGCGCCCGTCATTGCCGAGCAGGAAGCCCAGCTCGCCCGAGCGCCCCTGCGCCCCGCGATAATAGCTGCCGTCGAGGACCAGCCCGCCACCCAGCGCGGACGAGATCAGGATGTAGAAGAAGCTGGCATGATGCTGGCCGTGCCCCAGCTGCAATTCGCCCATCGCCGCTGCCGCCGCGTCGTTCTCGACGAACACCGGCAGGCCCAGCGGTTCGCTGAACAGCGCGGTCATGTCGGCGGTTTCCCACACCGTATAGGCTTCGGGCCGGCCGGGCAGGTCGACGGTGCCCAGATCGTCGGGGCGGGCGACGCCGATGCCGACGATGCGCTTGGGCTCGATCGCGGCCTCGGCGATCAGTCCCTCGACCGCCGATCGGTAGAAGGCGGCGACGTCGTCGGGCATCGCGAAATCGACCTCGCGGCTGGCGCGGGCCAGCGTCTGTCCGGCGAAATCGACCAGCACGATCGTCACATGGTCGCGATCGATGTTGATGCCGATCGCGTAGCAGGCGGCCGGATTGACGATCAGCTTGGTCGGCGGCTGCCCGCGCCCGCCACGCCGCTGTCCCGCTTCCTGCACCAGCCCTTCGCTCAGCAGGCGGCGGGTGATGTTGGCGATCGCCGGCGGGGTCAGGCCGGTGATGTTGGCCAGGTCGATCCGGGTCAGCGATCCCGACACGCGGATCGCGTGCAGCGTTACCCGCTGGTTATGATCCGCCGCCCGTTCGAGGTTGGTGCCCGACAGGCGGATCGGCGCGCGGTCGTCGGTCACGCGTGGCCCCAAATGGCGACGGGGAATATGGGGGGCAAGATGGTATCTCCCGGTGCGGCGCTGGATGCCGTCAGTTTGTCCGACAACAGCGTGGACCAGCGACCCCCGCGGTTCAATCGCAAACATGATTTCGAAAACCGCGATTAGCACGTTGACAACGCTGTCGGATTTGCCGAACGGGGCATAAAGAAGCGCGCGTCGTGGGGCACGCGATGGGGAGAGCGATGCGATGAAACCGGTTACGACGTTCCTGCTGTGCACTGCGTTGATCGGCGCGACGGCATTTCCCGCCGTGGCGCAGACGGTGCCCGCGCCGGCCCCCGCCGCGACCGCGCATCCCGAACTCTGGCCGCAGGCGAATTGGCCGTACAAGGCCGACCCGGCGATCGAGGCACGCATCGCCGACCTGCTCAAGCGGATGACGCTGGAGGAAAAGGTCGGACAGGTGGTGCAGGGGGATATCGCCAGCCTGACGCCCGAAGACGTGAAGCGCTATCACCTCGGCTCGGTGCTGAACGGCGGCAATTCGGCGCCCAACAACGACGAATTCGCGCCCGCGGCCGAATGGCTCAAGCTCGCCGACAAATTCTATGCGGCATCGGTCGACAAGAGCGGCGGCGGGGTCGGTATCCCCGTGATCTGGGGCACCGATGCGGTCCATGGCCACAGCAACATCGTCGGCGCGACGCTGTTCCCGCACAATGTTGGCTTGGGCGCGATGCACGACCCGGCGCTGATGCGGAAGATCGCGCAGGCGACCGCGGCCGAAATCCGTGCGACCGGCATCGAATGGACGTTCGCGCCGACGATCACCGTGCCGCAGGACCTGCGCTGGGGCCGTGCGTACGAAGGCTATTCGTCCGACCCGAAGCTCGTCGCCAGCTACGTCACACAGTTCATCGAGGGGCTACAGGGTGCGCCGGGCTCCACCAACCAGCTGAAAGGACCCTACGTCCTCGCCTCGACCAAGCATTTCCTCGCCGATGGCGGCACCTTCGGCGGGCAGGATCAGGGCGACGCGAAGATTTCGGAAACCCAGCTGCGCGACATCCACGGCACGCCCTATGTCTCGGCGATCAACGCCGGGGTGCAGACGGTCATGGCCAGCTTTTCGAGCTGGAACGGCGAAAAGATCACCGGGCACAAGGGGCTGCTGACCGATGTGCTGAAAAAGCGCATGGGGTTCGGCGGGTTCATCGTCAGCGACTGGAACGCCCACGGCCAGGTTGCCGGCTGCACCAACGCCAGCTGTTCGCGCGCGATCAACGCCGGGCTCGACATGTATATGGCGCCCGACAGCTGGAAGCCGATCTGGGAAAACCTCGTGCGTCAGGTCAAGTCGGGCGAAGTGCCGATGAGCCGCCTTGACGACGCGGTATCGAACATCCTGCGCGTAAAACTGCGCGCCGGGCTGTTCGAGGCGGGCAAGCCGTCGTCGCGTCCGCTGTCGGGCAAGTTCGACCTGCTCGGCAGCCCCGAACACCGCGCGATCGCGCGCGAAGCGGTGGCGAAGTCGCTGGTGCTGCTCAAGAACAACGGTTCGCTGCTGCCGATCAAGGCCGGCGCGCGGGTGCTGGTCGCCGGGGACGGCGCGAACGACGTCGCGCGCCAGTCGGGCGGCTGGACGCTGACGTGGCAGGGGACGGGCATCGACCCGAAATATTTCCCCGGCGCGACGTCGATCTACCAGGGGCTGGAAGCCGCGGCGAAGGCGGCGGGCGGTTCGACCCAACTGTCGGCCGATGGCAGCTTCACCGGTGCCAAGCCCGATGCGGCGATCGTCGTGTTCGGCGAAACGCCCTATGCCGAGTTCCAGGGCGACATCAAGACGCTGCAACTCCGCCCCGAACTGCGTAAGCCCATGGAAACCATGAAGAAGCTGAAGGCGCAGGGGATTCCCGTAGTCGCGGTCATGCTGACCGGTCGACCGCTGTTCGTGAACGCCGCGATCAACGCCGCCGACGCGTTCGTCGTCGCATGGCTGCCGGGGTCGGAAGGCGCCGGCGTCGCCGATGTGCTGCTCAAGGACCGCAGCGGCAAGGCGAAGCGCGACTTCACCGGGACTCTGTCCTTCGCATGGCCGGCGACGGCCGATGCGACCGGGCCGACCCAGTTCCCGCTCGGTTACGGCCTGACCGGTGCCAGCCGGACGACGGTGCCCGCACTGTCGGAGGATGCCAAGGTCGCCGAAGCCGATGCCGGCGACGTGTTCATGGACAAGGGGATGCCCGCGACGGCGTGGTCGCTGGAAGTCGGCGGCGCCGGCACCGGCGGCAACACCCGCGTCACCACCGTTCCCGCGCAGTCGGGCGGTGGCCGGGTGAAGGTCACCGCGACCGATTACGGCGTACAGGAAGGCGCGCGGCGCTTCGCCCTCGACGGCAGCGGCCCGGCGCAGATCGCGCTCAGCACCCAGTCGCCGGTCGACCTGACGCGCCAGACCAATGGCGACGTCATGCTGCTGTCGACGATGCGCGTCGACGCCGCCCCGACCAAGCCGGTCACTTTGTCGCTGCGCAGCGGCCCCGGCGGTGGGCAGGTGGCGCTCGGCCGCATGGAAAACCTGCCTGCGGGTCAGTGGAAGACGCTGGGCGTGCCGCTCAAATGCTTTGGCGGCAATGCGAACATGGGCAAGGTCGACTCGCCGTTCATCCTCTCGACCGAAGGCACGATGACGGTCAGCGTCGCGCGGGTGGCGCTGGGCACGACGGCGGACGTAAAGGTCAACTGCGCGCGCTAAAGGTCCTCCCCACAGGGTGGGGAGGGGGACCATCCGCAGGATGGTGGAGGGGCAAGGCCACGAGCAAGGCGTTTGCGGCTCTGCCCCTCCACCACCGCTGCGCGGCGGTCCCCCTCCCCATGATATGGGGAGGATTGATTTTGCGTGGCATCCCTTCGCCTCTCCCCGTAGGACACCGACGGCAACACACAGGGGCACGGCGATGAAGGCAATCTGGGCATCTATCCTGCTGGCCACGGCAACCTCTGCCACCGCACAGGAAGCCACCACCCCCACCGCTCCTACGCCCCCCCGCGTGTCCGTCTCCGGCGGCATCGTCGAGGGTCGCATCGATCCCGACCGTACCGTGTTCCGCGGCATCCCCTTCGCCGCGCCGCCGCTTGGCGCCAACCGCTGGCGCGAACCGCAGCCGGTGGTCGAATGGACCGGCATCCGCACCACGACCGCCCGTGCGCCCGCGTGTCTCCAGAACGATTATGGCTGGAACCGCGCCGACCATGTCTTTGCCAGCGAGGACTGCCTGACGCTCGACGTCGCTACGCCGGCATTGACCGGCAAGCGCCCGGTGATCGTGTGGATTCACGGCGGCAGCAACCGGGCCGGCTCGGCGGGCGACATGGCGCTGTCGTCGATCGGCAAGCGCGGCGTGGTTGTCGTCGCGGTCCAGTATCGCCTCGGCATCTTCGGCTTCCTGCCCCATCGCGCGCTGGCGGCGGAGGCCGATGGCAAGAGCGGCAATTACGGACTGATGGACCAGATCGCCGCGCTGCGCTGGGTCCGCGACAACATTGCCAAGTTCGGCGGCGATCCCGACAACGTCACCATCGCCGGGGAGAGTGCCGGGTCGCAGGACGTCTCGCTGCTGCTCGCATCCCCCTTGGCGCGCGGGCTGTTCGCGAAGGCGGCGATGGAATCGGGCACTCCCGGCTTCGGTCTGCCATGGCGTCCGCTCAAGGAAGCGTTCCGCATCGGCGACCAGCTCGACGTGCTGCTCGGCACCCGCGGCAGCGCACCCTTGCGCACCGCATCGCCTGCCGCGCTGCTCGCGGCCGACCTGAAGCTCCACGATGCCAAGCTGACCGCCGACGATTATCTCTATCTGCGCACCACGATCGATGGCGCGGTGCTGCCCGACACGCCCGACCGGCTGTTCGTCACTGCGCCCAAGCGGCCGGTGATCCTTGGCAGCAACGTCCTCGAACTCGACCTGCCCGGCGGCCGCCCGGCGCGTGACGGGTTCGTCGACCTGTCGTTCGGCGCCAATGCCGATGGCGCGCGGACCTATTACCGGCTCGACGATGCCGACCCGCTGCCGCAGCCGCGCCTCGGCACCCGCGACCAGCAGATCGCGACCGACGCGACCTTCCGCTGCCCCGCCGGTGCGCTCGCCAACCTGCTCGCCAACCGCAACTGGCCGGTCTGGCGCTACGAGTTCGACATGGCGCGGGGCGGCGGCGCGGGGCAGACGACCCATGCGGCAGAGATCGACTATATTTTCAACGACCGCCGGGTCGGGCCGGTGTCGATGCAGGATTATTGGGTCGCCTTCGCCACCACCGGCGATCCCAATGGCGACGGCCGCCCGGCATGGGCGCGCAGCGCCAAGGGCAAGCCCGCCAACATCCTGTTCGACGCGCGCGGCGCCACCCCGCGCGACGGCGACATTCGCCCGGAAATCTGCAAGCTGCAGGGCGCGCTGTGACCGCCCGCCGCACCGTCCTCGCGCTCGCCGCCGCGGTCCCGCTGCTCGGCGGGTGCAAGCTGGTGTCAGAGGTCCGCGATGCCCGGCACCAGCGCCAGTTGCAGACCGACTGGCCGTGGCTCGGCCGCTATGCCGCCGACAACGCCGCGCTCGCCAAGTCCGGCGTCGCGACCGACATCGTCTTCATGGGCGATTCGATTACCGAGGGGTGGCAGGGCAAGCGCCCCGACTATTTCCGCCCCGGCCGGGTCTGTCGCGGGATCGGCGGGCAGACCACGCCGCAGATGGTGCTGCGCATGATGGCCGACGTTATCGCCCACCGCCCGAAATTCGTCCACATCATGGGCGGGATCAACGACATCGCCGGCAATACCGGGCCGATGACGTTGGCGCAGACGCAGGACAATTTCGCCATGATGACGATGCTGGCGCGCGCCGCGGGCATCGGCGTGCTGCTGGGCAGTGTGCCGCCGACCGCCGGCATCCCGTGGCAACCCGACCTCGCCACCGTCGAGCCGGTCCGCGCGCTCAACCGCTGGCTGCGCGACTATGCGGGGCACCAAGGCGCGGCCTATGTCGACTATACCCCGGTGCTGGCGACGCCCGACGGCGCGATGCGGCCCGAGTACACCAATGACGGCCTGCATCCGCAGGCGCCGGGCTATGCCGCGATGGAAACGGCGCTGACCCCGGTGCTGCGCGCCAAGGGCCTGCCGGTCTGAAGCTGAACGAACCCGTCCGACCCGCGACAATTCGGCACAATTTCCATCGGTTTGCGACAAACGTCTGCGACACGCGTTCGCCATTTTCGCTGTCGACCCTGGTGGTTCGAAAGAGGAGAAGAGGGATGAAGAAGTTTGCATTGATGCTCGCCGGTCTCGGCGTCGCCATGACCGCGCTGCCCGCCGCCGCCCAGCCGTGGCAGTCGATCAACCAGCGCCAGGCGCAGATTGAACGCCGCATCGACCAGGGCATCCGCAACGGGTCGCTCAGCCGGCGCGAGGCGGTCAACCTGCGCGGTGAATTCCGCCAGATCGCCCAGCTCGAACAGCGCTATCGCCGCTCGAACGGCCTGTCGATGCAGGAACGCCGCGACCTCGACCGCCGCTTCAACGCGCTGTCGTACAAGGTCCGCGTCGACAAGAACGACCGTAACGGTCGCCCGGGCTATCGGCGGTAAGGCACTTCCCGCACCCTCACCCTTCCGCGGCTTCGCCTCTCCCTCCCTCTCCCGCCGGGAGAGGAGCAGCGGGTGAACAGCATCCCATGCTGTTCAGGCCATGCCGGGGGCACGGCCGACCCGCTGCTGGGCCCGCCCGGCGCAGCCGGGTGGGAAGGGTGAGGGCGACGGCTAACCCCCCGCGACGAACGCCCCGATCAACCCCGCTTCGTCGCCCAGCCGTCCGGCCACGACCACCGGCGTCGTGACTGGGGTGAGCAGGTTCGCGCGCACCCGCGCGTCCAGTGTGGCGATCAGCCCGCTGGCATTGGCCAGCCCGCCGCCGACCGGCACGATCGTCGCCGACGTCGCGTGCAACAGCATGGCGAGCGGCCCACCGACCAGGTCGCAATAATACTCGACCGTCGCCCGCGCCCGCGCTTCGCCGGCATCGGCCGCGCGCGTGATTGCGATGCTGTCGACCGCCTCGCCGTGCAGGAAGCCGTGCAGCCGCTCGATCCCGCGCGCGCTGCCGATCGTGTCGAGACACCCGTGCCGCCCGCATCCGCAGGCGAACACCGGCACCGCACCCGGCGCCCTGGGGCTGCCATGCACCACCTGCCCATGGCCCCATTCGCCGCCGATCCCGCCGGTACCGCTGACGATCCGCCCGCGCTCGACCAGTCCGCCGCCGACCCCGGTGCCCAGAATGATGCCGAACACCCGGTCATGCCCCTGCGCCGCCCCCAGCGCCGCTTCGGCCAGCACGAACGCATCGGCATCGTTCACCACCCGCACCGGCAGGTTCAGCGCGTCGCTCAGGTCGCGCGCCAGCGGCCGTCCGTCGATGCACGGGATGTTGGCGCTGGTGACGGTCCCGCCGATCGGGTCGACCAGCCCCGCGGTCGCGATCGACAGCGTATCGGTCGGCGCCGCCTGCACCGCATCGGCGAACACCGCGACGAACGCCGCCCAGTCGCCGACCGGCGTCGGCGTCTTGCGGCGCCAGCGGATCTGCGCATCGCTGCCGAACGCGGCGATATCGATGAACGACCCGCCGACATCGGCGCACAACCGCATGGCGCTTACTCCGCGCCCAGCCAATTCGCGCGGAAGCTCCGCTGTGCGGCAGTCGGCGCGCGCCCGACCGTCTCGCCCCGCACGATCTCCAGCGTCGGATCGGCCGCCGGGGTCAGTGTCGCCGTCCGCTCGATCCCGCGCTGGCGATAGCGCAGCTCGACCGGCGTACCGGGTTTCAGCGCCGCGACCGCCGCATCCCATCCGGCGACCGTCGTGACCGGCTGCCCGCCGATCGACCGGATCACATCGCCGCGATCGACGCCAGCGGCGAACAGCGGCGTGTTCTGCGCCGGCGACAGTGCCAGCGCGACGCCACCCTCGTCCTGCGTCGCAGTCGCCCGCCCGACCCAGCCCTTGCCCGGAGCCGCCGCGCGCAGCACCAGCCCGGCCTGATCGAGCAGCGGGGCGAAGTCGGGCAGGAAGCTGCCCTCGATCGACCGGTCGAAGAACTGGTCGGCAAACGCCTTGTCCCCGGTCAGCGTCGCCAGCGCGACGCGCAGGTCGGCGGGAGCATAGGCCCGCTCGGTCGCGCCATGCGTCTGCCACAACAGCCGCATGTAATCGTCCAGCGTCTTGCCCGGAAACCGCTGCCGCAGCTGCAGGTCGAGCGACAGGCCGATCACCGCGCCATACGGATAATAGGACACGAAGATGTTCGGCTCGACCGGATCGATCGCGGTCGCCGCATCGACGAATGGTGCGCGGAGACTCATCTCCTGCGGCGATGCGTTGATTCGTGTCGCGATCCGCGCCGGGCTGTTCACCACCCCGTTCACCATCGCACCCATTTCGCCCAGATAGTCGTCGACCGATGCCAGCCCTGCGCGACGGATCGCCAGCGGCCCGTAATAGCTGGTGAACCCCTCGGCCAGCCACAGTGACGGCGTCGGGTTCGCACGGGTGAAGTCGAACGGCTCCAGCTCGCGCGGGCGCAGCCGCTCGACGTTCCAGCTGTGGAAGAACTCGTGCGCCAGCGTGCCGAGCTGGTCGTCCTTGGCCTCGGCCAGCGACCGGCGATCGGTGATGATCGTCGAGTTGCGATGCTCCATCCCGTCCCCCGCGATCGACGGGCGGTAATCGGCGATGAAGGTATAGGTGCCGAAATCGTAAGGGGCGGGTGCGCCGAAGATTTTGATCTCCTCCGCCACCACCTTCTTCGCCTTTTCGGTGAAGCGGTCCATGTCGGCGGCGGTGCCGTCGTGATGCAGCGCGAGGCGGAAGGTCTTGCCGCCTTCCTGCCATTCGCGGACCATGTGGTTCGACAGCTCGGTCGGGCTGTCCATGAAATATTGCAGGTTCGGCGCCCAATAGGTGCCGGGCGTATCGGCGGCGGGCAGCTGCGTCGCGACCTTCCATGTCGGGTCGGGGCTCTGGAACCGCACCCGAATCGGCTGCGCGTCGTATCCGGTCGCCCACAGGAACGTCGCGGGCATGTTCAGATGCGCATGGGTCGCGTCGATCTGCGCATAGGTGCCGTCCCCCCGGTCGCCATACAGCGTGTAGGTGACGTTGACCGTCCCGTCATGCCCGTCGACGCTCCAGCCATAGGGATCGGTCCGCGTCAGCTTCAGCGGCCGCCCCGCGCCGTCGGTCGCGCTGACGTCATAGACGTTCTTGGCGAATTCGTGGATTGCATAACGCCCCGGTGACGACCGCGACATCTGCACGCGCAACGGGCCGGCGGGCACCCCGCTCCAGGTCGCGGCGATCCGCGCGCGATGATGCCTCGCCTGCGGGAACGACACGTCATAGCGCACCCGGGCGCTCGCACCCGGATCGCGCTGCGGGGCGGCAACGGTCACGGGGGCGGGCGCGGTCTGCGCTAGCGCGGGCAGGGCAAGACATGAGCCGAGCAACGCGGCGACCAGCGAACGAACCATGGCAATTCCCCTTCGAGTTGCCGGTGCTTGTAGCGGGCGTTCGGGGCGTTGGGAAAGGGCAGGGTGGGGGTACGGTTGGCGGCGGCTATATCCCGTAGAATTCCTTCGCCGCACCCCCCATCAACCGCGCCCATTCCGCTTCCGACAACCCACCGGTCAACGCCCGCGTCGTCGCCAGCCAGTCGCCATAGTCATCCCCCGCCGCAGACAGCACCGGCCAGTCGCTACCCCACATCACCCGGTCGCCGAACCACCCCAGCACCCGTTCGACCACCCCCGCCAACGCCGCCGGATCGTCCCCTGCCGCCTGTTCGGTGCGCAGCCCGGACAGCTTGCACCACACGTTCTTCTGCCCGGCCAGCGCCGCCATTCCGGCCGCCCAGTCGGCATCGCCCGGCGGTACCGGCTTGGCGGCATGGTCGATCACGATCGGCAGGTCGGGCCGGCGATCCGCGAACGTCGCCAGCATGGCCAGATGCCGCGGCTGCACCAGCGCATCGAACCGCAGCCCGCCCGCGACCATCGCCGTGACGCCCCGCGCCACATCGTCCCGCAGCAGCCAGTCGCTGTCCGGAATCGCCTGCAGCATCGGTCGCAATCCCAACAGCTTGCGCCGCCTCACCAGCGCCGCGATCCGCGCCGGGGCGGTCGGCGTGTTCAGCGCGACCCAGCCGACCACCCCCGCGACCCACGGATCATCCTCCGCCAGTTCCAGCAACCAGTCGGTTTCGCGATCGTCGGTCTGCGCCTGCACCAGCACCACCCGCCCGACCGGCGCGTTGCCCATCGCCGCGCGTGCATCGCCCAGGCTGTGGCTGCGATACAAGCCGCCATCGCCCGCCGCCGGCCAGCCATGAAACGCCGCATCGATCCGCCACACATGCAGATGCGCGTCGACGATATCCGTCATCCCGTCCCCCTCATCGCCGGCAGAGTGGCGCGGGGCAGGGGCGCAACGCAACCCTCCTCGTCATCCCGGGTCAAGCCCGGAGTGACGAAGGTCGTTTCCCTAAATCTCTTCCACCACCACCCGTTCGAACAGCACGTCGCCCGCCCGCACCCGGTCGCCGGTCATGACCCCGTCCGCCACCACGAACGGCGCGGGCAGCAGCAGGACGATGGTCGATCCATGTTCGAACCACCCCATCTCCGCGCCCTGCGTCAGCGGCACGTCGCACGTCGCGATCGGCTCCGCCCGCTCGCGCAGCAGCTTGACCGTGTCGAGGAACGTCAGCCGGATCGCCGCCACCAATATCGCCGCCACCGGCACCAGCAGCATCGGCGTCCCGTCCGCCAATCGCATCCGCACCGTCGCCCGCTCGTTGCGGCAATAGAGCCGGTCGACCCGCTTCAGTGCCGGCGGATTGACGTTGAAACAGTCGCCCGGAAAATAGCGCACCCGGTCGACCCGCCCGTCCTGTGGCGCATGGAAGCGGTGATACATCCCCGCGGTCAGCCGCAGCGTAACGAAGCTCCCGCCCAGATACGCCTCACCCTCGCCCCCGGTCAGTTCGGCGATCGAATAGCGTTTCCCCTTGGCCTGCACGATCGAATCGCCGGTGATCGCCCCGCTGGCGACGATGATCCCGTCGGACGGCGCCGCCACCTGATGGGCCTGTGCCCGGAACGTCCGCGCGCCCGGCCGCAACCGGCGGATGAAGCACGCATGCATCGACGGCCAGCGCGTCTCCGCCGCATCGGACAGGTCGACGTCGCAAAAGGTCCGCCACACCGCGATCGACGCCTTGGCGACCAGCGGCTGCTCGACCTTGCTGAACCACCCCATCGCGCGCGTGCATGTCCGGCGCGGCAGCCAGTTGGTCGCGGCATAGTTCAGCGATTCGAGTTCGGTCAGCCTCGCGATGGCGCGGTTGAGGCGGGAGGGAGCGGGCGAGGGGGCGGTGCGGTCCATGGCCGTCATCAATATTTCCTTATCGGGTCATATTCGCGTCAGTCATGATGCCTCTCGCCCTCGCATTCGCCGCCGGCGTCGCCGGTCTTGCCGCCACCAAGGGCCGCGCCCGCCTTCGGCTCAGCCGTGCCAAGCATGGCTCGCTGACCGGCCATGTCCGCTGGGGCCAGCGGATCGCGCGTCAGATCGCCTTCTACGACTATGACGATGCCCGCTTCTTCGCCGCCGATGATGCACCGGCCGCGGTCGCCGCGCAGCGTCGCGCCGGCTTCGACCGCCTGTCCGCGCTCTACGCAGAGCGCTTCCCCAAGACCGTCGCCGCGACGAAGGACCTGCGCGAAGGACTGTCCGACCTGCAATTCACCGGCCGCTACCGCGTACCGTTCCAGTTCAGCGCGAAGGTCCGCGAACACCTCGCTACCGGCGCCTTCTACCAATCGTCGTCGGGCGTCACCGTCACCGACCTCGACGGTAACGTCTTCTACGACCTTGCCGGCTCCTACGGCGTCAACCTGTTCGGCCATGATTTCTACAAGGATTGTATCGCGCAAGGCGCCGCCCGCGTTGCCGAACTCGGCCCGGTCCTCGGCAGCTACCACCCGGTCATCACCGCCAATGTCGATCGGTTGAAGGCGATCAGCGGCATGGACGAGGTGTCGTTCCACATGTCCGGCACCGAAGCGGTGATGCAGGCGGTGCGCCTCGCGCGTTACCATACCGGCCGCCGCCGCGTGGTGCGCTTTGCCGGGGCCTATCATGGCTGGTGGGGCGATGTGCAGCCGGGCATCGGCAACCCGACCCCGGCCGACAACACGCTGACGCTGTCCGAACTGTCCGACCGGACGCTGCAGGTGCTGGCCACGCGCAAGGATATCGCCTGCGTGCTGGTCAACCCGTTGCAGGCGATGCACCCCAACAAGGGCGCCCCGTCCGACGGCACGCTGATCGACAGCAGCCGCAGCGCGCACCTCGACCGGGCCGCCTATCACGACTGGCTGGTGCGCCTGCGCGAGGTGTGCAGCAAGGCCGGCATCGTCCTGATCTTCGACGAGGTCTTCATGGGCTTCCGCCTTGCGCGCGGCGGCATGGCGGAAGCGTTCGGCGTCCAGCCCGACATGGTCACCTATGGCAAGACGCTGGGCGGCGGCCTCCCCATCGGCGTCGTCTGCGGCCGCGCGGACCTGATGCGACGTTTCCGCCCCGAACAGCCCGCCGATATCTGCTTTGCCCGCGGCACCTTCAACGCGCATCCGTATGTGATGGGGGCGATGGACGTGTTCCTCGAACGGCTTGATTCGCCTGAAGTGCAGGCGATGTACGAGGGTGTCGACGCCCGCTGGGACGCCCGCCTCGACCAGTTCAACGCCGCCATGGCCGCTGCCGACCTGCCGGTCCGTGCGGCGGGGATGCAGACGGTGTGGACGATCACCTATGCCGTACCGTCACGCTACAACTGGATGCTGCAATATTATGCGCGCGCGGAAGGGCTGGCGCTCAGCTGGGTCGGCACCGGCCGCCTGATCTTCAGCCTGAACTATGACGATGCGTCGTTTGCGGAGGTGGTGCGTCGGTTCGTGAAGGCGGCGCAGGCGTGTCAGGCAGACGGTTGGTGGTGGACCGCACCCGACACCACCAACAAGATGCTGCGACGACAGGTGCTGAAGGAAACCCTGTCGCGCCGGCTGGGGCGGGGGTGAGAGCGAAAAGCCATTTTCGTCACCACGGACTTGATCCGGGGTCCCGCTTCCTCTTCGCGCGGTTAGAATGTGCGACCCCGGCGCAAGCCAGCCGGATCGCCAGCTACAAATGACGGATATGATCCATGCGACGATGCAATATTCGTACGACTGCGATCCCATAATCGGTCGGTCGGAAGAAGATCACATGCTGCCCGACCGACCGTCGTCGATATCCGGACCGGATATGGTCGCAACTGGCAGCCTGCATCGGTGCGTCGGCAGATGCACGAAACGCGGCTTCGATCCGATCGGCATAGGCCATTGCCCGCGGCAAACCCCATGCCGCGACACTGTGATCGAATATCGCGTCCAGATCGCCTCGTGCTGCCGGCGTCAGCCGGACCTCAGCCATGCTGCGCGGCTTTGCGCTCCTTGAATGCGGCGAAGTCGAACGGTTCGGGCGCACCGCTATCCTCGCCCTCGATCAGCGCGGCGCGCAGGCGTTCGACGGCTTGTCCTCGTTCCTGCTCGCGGCGGATCAGGTCGCGGATCGCCTCGCTGTCGTTGGTGTAATGACCTGCCGCAATCTGCGCGCCGATCCACGCATTTTGTTGCTCGGTCAGGGTTATGGTCTTGCGCACCACCGCCATGTCGATCTCCAACCGCATCATATTATCGGTGCAGTTTAGTGCATGACTGCGTTGAAACCAAATCGCCTTCCTGCATCGCCACGCGCTGCCAGCCGCGGGCCCGCCGATCATCCCAGCAACCTGTCTCGAGTATGAACTTTGGTGACAGGCATCGGCAAGGCACGCAGCATCGCTCGGGAATGGCTTGCGCTATCCTTACCCCCGCCGTGCGTCGGCCACCGTGTGCAACGCCTCGATAATCGCACGATTCGCCTGATGGCCGGACAGCTCCAGCGCGAGGGCGGTATAGCCCTCGCGGCGTAGCGCCTGCCGGATATGGTTCACCGAGATGAAGTCGCCCGTCGCGGCCAGTTCGAGCGCACGGGTCAAGGCCGGGGTGTCGCGGGTCATCGAGGTGTCGCCTGCCGGGTCAGCCGTTGCGCACCCAGGGCGTCCGCACGACCGTGCCGGCGATCAGCTTCTTGCCGAATGCCTTGCGCATCGTGTCGGCGGCGTCGCCGTTCTTCAACACGACATGCGTGCCGCCCGAATGCAGCGTCTCGATCGCGCTGATCGATGCGCCATGCTTGCGGCACAGCGCCTCCACATCGGCCTGTGCAATGCGCACATTCATCGCGCGCGAAGTCGTTACCGCAGTCGCGCTGCCCCGTCGCCAATCGTCCTGCATGCCAATCCATTCATCGTTCGAGCATGCGGACCGGCCGGGCCACGCGAAAAGGTCGACCAGCCGGCGCCGGTAGCAGGGCCAACCGGGTTCGGCGGGACCGGATCGTATATGGGGTGGGTGCCGCCGGGATAACAGGTGTCGGCGCGGTTAATGTTGCAGGGGCGGAATGAGCTGCGCGGCTGGCCAAATCCGCTTTCCTACACTGCAAGGCCCTGCCAACCTCGCGCCCGCTCTTTCTCTTCGTCGATCGTCTCGTCCGCAACGCAATGCGACCGGCTCGCAATTGTGCAAACCGGTCGCGAGTGTGAACTTCGTGAACTTCGACCACATGGTGGGCGTTCCGGCCCGCCACGGGCAGAGCCCGTGTCGAGGTCGATCGTGCCCCCGGCACGACCTGCGGACTGCGGGGCAGTCCGCACCTCGACGCTCGTCGGACGGCACTGTTCGCGCCGCCGGCCTAGCGCGCCTTGTGCGGCTCGGGATAGCTGCGCTATCCCCTTGCCCGGCGCTTAGTGCCGCGCCGCTTCCTGCAAATCCGTATCGATCCGCGCGCCCTTCAACAGCTGCACCGGCGCCTTGCGGTACAGGATGAAGTCGTTGAACGGATCGGTCACGATCTTGGTCGCCCACACGATCCCGGTCATCACGTCGCGCTGGATGAACAACTGGATCACCCGGAACAGCAGACCCCCGACCGCGAACGCCAGCCACAGCAGCGCGAGATGCCGCAGGAACCCGACGAAGCCGACATGCGGTTCGAAAATGCCGAAGAACGTCGGATCGAGCAGCAACGGGATCGGCATCGCCGCCCACAGCGCCATGAAGACGACCTTGCGGAACAGATTGTACCCGACCTTGATCTCTTCCTTATGCTCGTGCGTCGCCTGGTTCACATGGTCGTACGTCTTGGGTTCGAAGAAGAAATGCCCCGATTGCCGCGCGGTCATCGCCACCAGCCAGCCGAGCAGGCTCGCCACCGCCGGATCGATCCACACCACGACATAGGCGATCAGGAACGTCGTCGCGCTGACGAAGTGCAGCGCCTGGTTGATGATGCTGTGGTGGTAATAGCGATGATCGTCCCACCGCTGTTCCTGCAACGCTTCCTTGAATCCGGGCATCGTTCAAGCCTTTGATGAAAAGTGGGTTTTCAGGCAGTCGCGCCCAATGCGGGCGTCGGATGATTGTCCTGCGCCGCCGCGGACCGGCGGAAGCACACCAGCGAGAAATGGCCGAGCGGCGGTAGCGGCCGGCGCTCGACCAGCTGCGCCTGCGGGTTGCGCGCCGCCCAGTCGCCATAGATCGACCACGGAAAATCGGTGCGCCAGCCAAGGCGACTGGTGATCGGCATCAGCGCGCGCTCGATCTTGGCACGCATGCCCGCTTCCGCGCCCAGCCGGGTCGCGATCACGATCATGCCGCCGGGCCGCACCACGCGCAGGAACTCGCTCAAGGCCCGGTCGGGATGCGGCACCGCCGACACGACATATTGCGCGACGACCACGTCGAACGACGCGTCGTCGAAATCCAGCGCCTCGGCATCGCCGATCGCGATCCGCTCGACATGATCCAGCCGCAACCGCTTCACCCGGTCGCGTGCCTTGTCGAGCATCTGGTCGGCAATATCGATGCCGGTGATCCGGCTTTCGGCGCGGTAGTGTGGCAGAGAGATGCCGGTGCCGACGCCGACCTCCAGGATGCGGCCGCCGACCGTCTCGGCCGCGTCGATCGCCGCGCGTCGCCCGCGGCGGAACACCGGGCCGAACACCAGGTCATAGATGGGCGCCCAGCGATCATAGGCGCTCGCCACGCCGACGCGGTTCAGTTCCTGAGCCAATCCGAGAGTTTCCTTGTCCAGCGCCGTGTCGGGCTTGTCTGGCGGACTAGGGTGACGCGGTTCGATGACACCACAATGTCATGCGCATGGCGGAAAGGTTTCAGTTTGATGAGAGCGGCCGTCACATCCGCGAAATACTATTGTCGCGTGAGGCCGCTAAATGACCGGACAGCAGTAAGGACGGATATCCGATCCTAAATTCCGGAGGGTAACGATGACGACGGCCTTTTTATCCCGGACCGATCATGAAAAATCACCGCAGTCGACGATGAAGTCGCTGGCCCGCAAGATACCGGACTGGATCAACGATCCGAAAAGCTATCAGGCGGAAGGGCGCAAGAAGTCGTACCGCACCGTCTTCATCTCCGACGTCCATCTCGGCACCACCGGATGCAGCGCAAGCGCACTGGTCGACTTCCTCCATTCGTTCGAATGCGAGACGCTGTACCTCGTCGGCGACATCGTCGACGGGTGGGCGATCCGCCGCGGCTGGTACTGGCCGTCGAGCCATAACGACGTCATCCGCTCGATCCTCAAGTTCGCCCGCCGCGGCACCCGCGTCATCTACATCCCCGGCAACCATGACGAGGCGTTCCGCGACTATGTCGGCCTCGAATTCGGCGGGGTCGAGATGGTTGAGGAGGATATCCACGAAACCGCCGACGGTCGCCGCCTGCTGGTGCTGCACGGCGACAAGTTCGACGGCGTGGTGCTCTATGCCAAGTGGCTCGCCTTCCTCGGCGACCATGCCTACACCGCGCTGCTGAAGGCCAACAGCGTGTGGAACTTCGCGCGGCGCAAGCTCGGCCTGCCCTATTGGTCGCTGTCGGCCTATGCCAAGCACCGGGTCAAGAACGCGGTCAACTTCATCGGCCGGTTCGAGGAAACGGTCGCCCATGCCGCCGCCGAACACGGGGTCGACGGCGTGGTCTGCGGCCATATCCACACCGCCGAAATCCGCCGGATTGGCGACATCATGTACTATAACGACGGCGACTGGGTCGAAAGCTGCACCGCACTGGTCGAGGATCATGCCGGTGCCATGTCGCTGATCGACTGGCGCGCCGAGACCTGGGAGCGGGAACTGGCGAAGGCGGCGGGCAGGGCCGATGCCCCCGGTCGGGCGGTCGCCACCGCGTGAGGATCGCAATCGTCAGCGATGCGTGGAGTCCGCAGGTCAACGGCGTCGTCCGCACGCTGCAGACGACGATCGGCCGCCTGCAACAACGCGGCCATGTGGTCGAAGCCTTCACCCCCGACGGCTTCGCCACCCGGCCCTGTCCCGGTTATCCGGAAATCCGGCTGGCACTGGGCTGCGGTCCCGAACTCGGCCGGCGCATCGCGGCGTTCCGGCCCGACGCGATCCATATCGCCACCGAAGGACCGCTCGGCTGGGCGGCGCGGGCGTGGTGTCGGCGACAGGGTGCGCGCTTCACCACGTCGTTCCACACCAATTTCGCCGATTATCTGGCGATGCGTACCCATCTGCCCGCCGGGCTGTTCTGGCCGTTCCTGCGCCGCTTCCATGCCGCGGCCAGCGGAGTGATGACCGCTACCACCCGCGTCGCGGCGTCGCTCGGCGACCACGGCATCGGCCATACCCGGCGCTGGTCGCGCGGGGTCGACCTGTCGCTGTTCCAGCCCGATGGCGCGCGGCTCGACGTCGCCACGCTGCCGCGGCCGATCCTGCTCCATGTCGGCCGGATCGCAGTCGAAAAGAATATCGAGGCGTTTCTGGCGCTCGATACGCCGGGCACCAAGCTGCTGGTCGGCGACGGTCCGGCGCGCGCGGACCTCGAACAGCGTTATCCGCTCGCCCGCTTCGTCGGGCTGAAGCAGGGCGCGGGCCTCGCCGCCGCCTATCGCGCCGCCGACGTGCTGGTCTTTCCCAGCCGCACCGACACCTTCGGGCTGGTGATGATCGAGGCGCTGGCCTGCGGCACGCCGGTCGCGGGCTATCCGGTGCCCGGACCGCTCGACATCATCGGGCTGGACGGGATGGGCGGCGGGAACGCGCGGATCGGTGCGGTCGACGACGATCTGGCGGCGGCGGTCACCCTCGCGCTGACCGCCGATCGCGACGCCTGCGTCCGTGCCGGCACCGCCTATTGCTGGTCGCACTGCACCGATCAGTTCGTCGGCAACCTCGTCGATGCCGGGCTGGAGCAGACCGCCGCCGCCTGACGCCCTATAGCGCCTTCCACGCCAGGATCGCGCGCAGCCCGACCACCACCGCATCCCCGGCATCGCGCAGGCCGCCGGGGCGGCGGATATATTGCGCATCGGGCTGCAGCGTCAGGAACGGCAATATCTGGTCGCTATAGGTCAGCTCGACCATGCCCTCCGATCCGGTCAGCGGCGGTTCCCCCGCCGGATTGGCGCGGCGATAGGGGGTGCTGAGGTCGGCGCTGGCGATGCCCAGCGACAGCCGGCTTTCGGGCCGTCCGCCGACGATGCCCTGTCCGGTCACCCCGACCTGGAACCCGCCCGCGAACGGCGTGGTGCGCCCGTCGGACAGGCCGATCCGGCAGAACCCGCGCCAATGGCCCGGTGCATCCGCCCGTCCCGCGATCGTCCCCTCGACCATCGCATAGACACCGTGCGAAGCGGCGTCGCCGGCGCCGGTCGAAACGCCCGGCGGCACGATCCGCGGCTGGCGGTGGCTATAGGCCCAGCCGCCGATCGCCAGCGTGACCGGCCCCTGCCAGCCCGCTTCGCCGACGAACAGCGTCGATCGCCGCTCGCCGGTATCGGCGGTGCCGCGCGGCGCACGGATCGCCGCTGCCTGCACATAGTTGCGCTCGTCCCCGGCGCGCAGCCGAACGGCCAGGTCGGTGCGCGGAAAGATCGACGGACCGTTGGGGCCGGTCGCCGACAGTTCCGACCCGATCCCGAACGCGGGCGCGATCAGGTGCGACGCCGCATCGCTGGCGTAGAATTCGCTGTTGAGGTCGTATTTGCCGATCAGGATCGAAACCCGGTCGCCGGCAAAGCTCTGCTGCACCCATGCCTGATAGAGCAGCAGGTCGGCCCCCGCGACCTCGATATTGTCGACGCCCTGCAACGTGCCGGCCAGATCGTTGGGCCGCCCGCCAGTGTTGCTGAGCAGGCTGGCAAAGGCGCTGCCCCCCTGCCAGCCGACCACGCGGTCGAGGTCGATGGCGGCCAGCACATCGATATTGTCGAGATAACGCACGCCGCGCGCATCGTCGCCCGCCGCTATCCCGATCACATCGCCCTTGTAGACGAAGTCGAGGCTGACCGGGCCGGCCGCTTCCTCTTGTGCATGGGCCGGCGCCATTCCGGCCATCAGGCCGATCGCGCTACCCATGATCCACCGTCGAATCATCGCTCCTCTCCCCCTGCCATGCTGTCGTGCTGCGGCTGCCCCCCGCCCCCGGGGGGCAGCCGGTTATGCCGCGCGTCCGAAATCGGCGTCGCCATGGTCCGGTCCGCCGTGCGACAGGTCGAGCGCGAAGCCGCGGGCGCGGGTCTGCTGATCGGCGACCGAGTTCGGCTTGGCCTTCGCCTTGGGCTGGGTGCGGGCGGCGGGCTTGCGCGCGGCCGGACGGCGCGCGGCGGGACCGTCGTCCACCCGGAAGAAGGCGATGCTCTGCTGCAGTTCGTTCGCCTGTCCGGCCAGTTCCTCGGAGGTCGAGGTGATCTGTTCGGACGCCGACGCGTTCTGCTGCGTTACCTGGTCGAGCTGCTGCAACGCCTGGTTGATCTGGCTGGCGCCGATGTCCTGTTCACGGCACGCCGCGCTGATTTCGGACACCAGTTCGGCAGTCCGACGGATGTCGGGAACCAGCTTGGTCAGCATTTCGCCGGCCTGTGCCGCCGCCTGCACCGTGTCGCTCGACACCGCGCTGATCTCGGCAGCGGCCGTCTGACTACGCTCGGCGAGCTTGCGGACTTCGGAGGCGACGACCGCGAAGCCGCGGCCATGTTCGCCCGCGCGTGCCGCCTCGACCGCGGCGTTCAGCGCCAGCAGGTCGGTCTGGCGCGCGATTTCCTGCACGATGCCGATCTTTTCGGCGATGGTGCGCATCGCCTTGGCTGCACGGTCGACCGCGACGCCGCTGGCTTCGGCATCCTTCGACGACTGACGTGCGATCTTTTCGGTCTGCGCGGCATTGTCGGCATTCTGTTTGATGTTGGCGGCCATCTCTTCCATCGATGCCGAGGCTTCTTCCGCCGAAGCGGCCTGTTCGGTGGCACCCTGCGATACCTGTTCCGACGAGGCCGACAGTTCCTGGCTGCCGCCCGCGACATTGTCCGCCGCCGCCGTTGCGTCCCCGACGACGGCACGCAGCCGCTCGACCATCGTCACCAGCGCATGGCCCAGCCGGTCCTTGTCCGACAGCGGCGTATGGTCGACGGTCAGGTCGCCCTGCGCGATCTTGTCCGCCAGCGCTGCCGACTGGCGGAGCCCGGCGACCATCCGACCCATCGCGATGCCCAGCTGATCCTTGTCCGACAGCGGCTGATGGTCCAGCGACAGGTCGCCCAGCGCGATCGCATCGGCCAGCCCCGCCGACTGGCGCAAATTGCCGGTCATCCGCCCGACCGTGTCGACCAGATCCCTGATCTCGTCGTTGCTCCTGGCGTGCACATCGGGGTTGAGGTTGCCCTGCGCCACCGCGTCGAGCGCGACCGACACCTTCTTCAGCCCACGCGACACCAGCAGGCTGACCCACGTCGCTCCCGCGATCGCCAGCAGGAACGCGCCGAGCGCCACGGCGAACAGCGTCGTACGCGACTGGGCATACAGCGCGTCGCCTTCGCGATCGGCGTTGCGCATCTCCTCGCGCTGGCGGGACACCATCTGGTCGACGATGCTGCCCGACATGTCGGCTGCCTCGCGTCCCTCGCCCATCGAGATCACGGCGGCGTCCTGCCTGTTCCCTTGGCGGGACAGCGCCAAGGCCTTGTCCGCCACCTGCTTGTACGTCGCCCAGGATTGCCGGATCTTCTGGAACAGCACCTTGTCGTTCGCATCGGCGGTATCCGGCGTCACCGCGATCAGGTCGTCGGCGCGGGCACGCTGGCGCTTCATTTCGGCCAGCTGCTGCGCCAGCACCGTCGGATCGGTCGTCAGCGCGACGTTCTTCTCGGCGATCACCGCCGAGTTCGCCGCATCGTTGAACTGCTGGATACGGTCGAGTGTCGTTGCCGAATCATCGACCAGATCGCTCATCGATGTGTTCAGCCTCCCCAGCCGGCTGACGCTGAACCCGACGATCCCCGACAGTAACAGCAGGACGACGGCAAATGTCGCTACCAGCTTCATCTTTATCGTAGCGCGCATATTGTTTCCGATCGCAAGAAATTGTTCGCTTGTCCGAAGTGGAAGGTACGATCGCGGAATATGCGGATGGTTTCTAAGATTTGGTTCGACGGCTGTTAGGATTGCGGGAAGGGAAGTTAACGACCGTTCGGGCGGATCACTGCGACAGGATATGTCTTTTCCTGCCGATTTCTCTGCAAGTTCGCCGCTGGCAGGAACGGCACGATCCGAAACGCTGCAATGGCAGCGGCTTGGGGCGACCTCCCGCCGCCCGGTCGCACCGGCCCGGTCATGGTTGCGCCGTTCCGCAGGGGGGAGACATGCTTAACGCGCTGCATCGACCCGGCGGCGACACGGAATAAAAATACTCGGCGTGGTTGCGCAAATCCCGCAGGGACCGGGTGCCGCCACCGGGGCCCCGGGGGCCAGACACGCTTTTCGTGGAATTGTCTGGAAGCTGCCGCTACCGCTCGGTCCGCACAAGATGGGGAATGGCCGATGGCTGGTGGTTTGGTTGCGTTGCTCGACGATATTGCCGCGATCGCGAAGCTCGCCGCGGCATCGCTCGACGATGTCAGCGCGGCGGCCGGGCGCGCCGGGGCCAAGGCGGCGGGCGTCGTCATCGACGATGCCGCGGTCACCCCGCGCTACGTCACCGGCCTGTCGCCCGGGCGCGAACTGCCGATCATCGGCAAGATCGCGCTCGGTTCGCTCCGCAACAAGCTGCTGATCCTGCTGCCCGCCGCGCTGCTGCTGAAATTCTTCGCGCCATGGGCGATCACCCCGATCCTGATGGCGGGCGGCGCGTTCCTGTGCTTCGAGGGTGCGGAAAAGGTCCTCGCCCCGCTGCTCGGCGGGCATGAAGCGGCGGAGACCGCCGTCAGCACCGATCCGGCGGAGATGGAGCGCACGCAGGTCAGCGGCGCGATCCGCACCGACCTGATCCTGTCGGCCGAGATCATGATCATCGCCCTGAACGAACTGCCCGCGCTGTCGATCTGGATGCAGGGCATCGCGCTGGCGGTGGTCGGCATCGCGATCACCGTGGGCGTTTACGGCGTCGTCGCGCTGATCGTGAAGATGGACGATATCGGCCTCGCGCTCGCCCGCCGTTCCAGCGCGATCGCGCAGACGGTCGGCCGCGGGCTGGTGCAGGCGATGCCGGTCGTGCTGAAGGCACTGGCGCTGATCGGCACCGCGGCGATGCTGTGGGTCGGCGGACAGATCATCCTGCACGGGATGGAGGAATTCGGCTTCGCCACCCTGCCGCACTTCGTCCACGACACCGCGCACCACGCGGCGCAAGCGGTGCCTGCGCTGGGCGGCGTGCTCGACTGGCTGGTCAACGCTGCCGCCGCCGCGGTGTTCGGTATCGTGATCGGCGGGATCATCGCCGGCGTGCTGCACGTCCTGCCGAAGAAGCATTGAGGGCGGGGCTTCCCTTCGCTTCCCGCCACCCCCGGCGCCCACCGTTCGGTTCGAGCAGCTTCGAGCTTGTCGAGAAGCGCCCGTCGAGAACTTGGTCGCCTGGGGCACCCCCTTCTCGACTTCGGTTCTCGACAAGCTCGAACCTGCGCTCGAAGCAAACGGATTTGGTAGGGTGGGGTAAGGGAACGCAACAACCACCCCCAACCTACCGCACCACCCCGCGCGCCAACCGCTCCTCGGTCGGCGTGAAAGCCGAACGCGGTGAGGGCACGACCGGCACGTCGGTCGCGAAATAGGCGACGCCCGTCCCGCGCCGCAGATCGACCCATAGCCCCGAGCGCAGGCCATAGGCGTCGCCAGCATGACCGATGCGGACCCGGCCGTCGCCGAACGGGTCGTCGCGACACCCGCCGGCCGGCGTGGCGAGGAACGTTACCGCGAGGCCATAGCGGCACAGGAATCCGGCTTGCTTCGCGCCCGTCGTCGCGTCGCTGCCGGTATCGCCGTTGGTCCCGTCCCACGTCCACAGCGGAGTAGTCAGCGTCGCGAACGCCCGCCGCGACAACAACCGCCCGCCGGGCATGCGACCCTTATTCAACAGCATCCGCCCGATCGTCGCCAGCCCGCGCGCGGAAATGCGCAAGCCCCCTTGCGGCGAGAACATCGCGCCGTTCACCCCGGCACGCCACCGCGACAGGTCGCACGACCCGTCGCGCGCCGGTTCTACCGGGCAGGGCGGGGGGCGGCCCTGATGGTCGTCCTTGGTCGGCTGGCGTCCGCGATATTGCACGACCGCCCGCGCCGCGAAATCGGGCGGACAGCTTGCCCAATTATAGCAGGCCTCGATGCCGAGCGGCGCGAACACCAGCCGCTGCATCGCCCGGTCGAACCGCTCGCCGGTAATCCGCTCGATCACGCTGGCCACGATCGGGAAATTGAGATTGGCATAGGCGAACCATCTGCCCGGCGCGTGTGCGGTATCCCACGCCTTCGGATCGGCCAGCACCGGTGCCAGTTCGCCATCAAGGGGCAGGACATAGTCGACCCCGTCGGCGATGCCCGCGCGATGCGACAACAACATGCGCAGGCTGATCGGCACATCGGGGTAGCGTGGATGCCGCAACCGCCAGCCCAGCGCTTCCGACACATCGGCATCGAGATCGAGTGCTCCTGCATCGACCAGCCGCAGCACCGCGATCGCGGTCACCAGCTTGGAGATCGACGCGACGCGCACCGGATCGTCGGCGGTGACGGGACGGTTGGCGGCGATATCGGCAAGGCCGGTCGCGATGACCGCCGTCTCGCCACGCCGATCGAACGCGACCCGCACCTCGGCGACCGGTTGTGAGGCGGCGAGCAGAAGGGCGGCTGCGACTATCGGCATATGGCTTCCCCGGTTTCCGCTCTACCCAACCTTACCCCATCCGTTTGCTTCGAGCGCAGGTTCGAGCCTGTCGAGAACCGAAGTCGAGAAGGGGTTGCCCCAAACTACCCGTTCTCGACGGACGCTTCTCGACTTCGCTCGAAGCTGCTCGAACCAAACGGGGAAGTGGCGAGCTTCCCCCCTAAAACTTCACATCCGCCTGCACCGTGAACGCCCGTCCGCGCGGATCGGCGACGCGCGGTTCCCATGCCCCGCCCGAGCCGGTGTTCGAATCATAGGTGATCGCGAACGGCGGATCGACGTCGAACAGGTTCTTGACCCCCAGCGTCAGCCGCGTCGCACTGTTGCCCAGATTCAGGAAGCTGACCGCAAGGTTATAGGTGACATAGGGTTTTACGAATTCGTTGAATCCCGGCCGCGTCACCGTGCCCGCGGCGATACCGGGCAGCGCCTGGTTCCGGTACCCGTCGCGGTACAGCTGGGTCAGGGCAATTGTTACCTGATCGTTGGTATAGCTGACGAACGCATTGTGCTTCCATTTGAGGCTCAGGTCGCCGGCAAAGCTGAACACGCCGATCAGGCTGGGACCATAGTCCGACCCCTCGGTCAGCTTCTCCCGCCGCTTGAGCATATAGGTGCCGTCGATCCCCGCAAGGAAGCTGCCGCCGAACCCGTCGACCCCGCCGCGCGCGGTAAGTTCGAGGCCCTGCGTCCGCCGCGCACCGGCATTGATCCAGCGCCGGTCGATGATGACCAGCTCGCCCGCCCCATTGCGGATGAAGCGGTCGGGGAACAGGCTCGCATTGTCGATCAGCTCGCGCTCGGTCAGCAGCTGGATCGTGTCGTCGACGTTGATCGCCCAGAAATCGACCGAGGCGCTGAACTTCGGTGCTGGCTGGAACACCACGCCCGCGCTGAACATCTTGGCACTCTCCGGCCCCAGATCGGGATTGCCGCCGGTATAGATGTTGGGCTGTACCGCCTGGCAGGCCGGGTTGGTGGTGTTGGGAATGCCGCCGGGGCAGCGCACCGGATCGGCGAGGTCGCGCCCGGCATAGGGCGAATCGGTCAGCCCGTTGAAAATCTGGTTGAAGGTCGGCACGCGGAACCCGGTGCTGAACGATCCGCGGAACATCAGCGGTTCCCACGGGCGGTACTTCACCGACACCTTCGGATTGGTGCTGGTGCCGAAATCGCCATAATCGTCGATGCGCAGCGCCCCGGTCAGTTCGAACCCGCGGAACAGCGGCAGCAGCAATTCGGTATAGGCCGCCTTCACCTGCCGGTTCCGGCGGCGCAACGCGTTCACATTGTCGAACGCGGCAAGGAAGATGACCGGCGCGTTGGCGGCGGCGGCTTCGGAGCCGTTGAAGCTGTAGGTTTCGCTGCGGAAATCGATGCCGGCCGCCAGCTGCGCCTTGCCACCGGGCAGGCGGAACAGCGGACCGGCGATCGAATAGTCGATCTGCTTGACCTCGTAGCGCCCGCCATAGAGCGTCGATCCTTCCGCCGACACCGATGCCAGCGCCGCCAGCGCCGCGTCGGTCTGGTTGACGGTAAAAGGGTTCAGGATGCCGCTGTTGAGCAGCCCGGCGAGGCCGGGGCCGGCGGCGCCCGCTGCGGTCGGCGCGGTGGGATCATAGGCACCGTTGTTCAGCGTGCCGCGATAATAATAGCCGCTGCCCAGCACCGAACTGGATTCGCTGCGCGCATACGACCCGCCGGCACGATAGTCCCAGCCGGTCCACAGCGGCCCTTCAGCGGCCAGCGTGACGCGCAGCGTCTTGGTATCGGTCTCATATTCGCGCGGGCCGCAGGCAAGACAGCGCCAGCGGAACGCGATCGGCTTGCCGTAATTGGCGGCGACCGCCGGAAAGGTGCCGCGGATCGCGTTGTAGACCGCGTTGTAGGTCGGCGCGGTCAGGCTGTTGAGCGGATAGGCGACCTGCAGGTTGGTGGTGTTGCTCGACACCTGCGCATTGGAGAACAGTTTGGCCGAATTGGCGTTCGATCCGGTGACTTCCAGCGAAATCTGGTGATCCTCCGCCACGCGCGCGACGGCGCGGGCGAGATAGGTCAGTGTCTTGATCGGCTGCTGGATCACCGCCGCGCGGCCCGTATCCCAGGCGCAGGCATAGCGGGCGGACACGTTGTTCCACAGCGCATCGTCATAGGCCATGCCGCCGTCCATCGATTCGCATCCGGCACCGCCGGGCAGGTCGAGCGGGTTGATCCCGCCTGATGCCGCCGTGGTCGTGCCGGGGATGACGAGGCCGGCCAGTACCTGTGCGGTCGCGGTGCCGCCCAGTAGCGTGCCGTTCGCCAGCGTGCTGCCTTGCAGCGTGGAACGGTTTAGCGGGAAAGCGGTGGCGATCGGCGTGCCGCGCGTGTCGACCGACAGGCCGCGATCGGGCTGGTTGCCGTTCACGAAGTCGCGATTGGCGCCGAACAGGATGTTGTTCCAGCGATAGGCGACCGCGCCCATCACGTTGAACCCCTGATCGTCCAGATCGCCAAAGCCGGCGATCGCCGACACGCGATAGATATTGCCGTCGCCCTGTTCGGTGATGTCGGTCGCGCCCATCACGCCGACGCCCCGGTAATCGGTGCGGGTGATGAAGTTGATGACGCCGCCGATCGCGTCGGTGCCATAGATTGCCGACGCGCCGTCCTTCAGCACCTCGACCCGCTCGATCGCCGCGAACGGGATCTGGTTCACATCGACCGCCGCGCCCGACAGACCGTGCGCCGCGACGCGACGGCTGTTGAGCAGCACCAGCGTCGCCGCCGACCCCTGACCGCGCAGGTTGGCGGCCGACAGGCCGTTGGTGCCGCGTTGCGCACCGGTCGTCACATCGGCGTTGGAGGCGAGGTTGTCGGCACCGGTACCGTTGCTGGTCAGCAGGCTGATAAGCTGTTCCGGGCTGGCGATCGCGTTGCGTTCCAGTTCGGCATTGCTGATGATCTGCAGCGGGAGCGAGCTGTTATTGGGGTCGCGCTTGATTCGCGATCCGGTGACGAGGATTTCGCCATCGTCCGCCTTCGATGCCGGGGTGGTCTGTACCGCGACGCCGGTCGGGGTCGCTGCCTCCTGCGTCGTCACGCCTTCGCTGACCGTCTGCGCGCCGGCCGAACCCGTCGCCATCATCGCCGCGAGCAGCGAACCGCTCATCAGCATCATCGCCTTGCCAGCCCGCATGTCGTCGCCCCCAAATTGTCCGCGCCGCCCCCCGGCGGCTGTCGGCAACAATAAGCAACAAAAGCGTCATCGTGTGAAAGGGGCGGGCATGGCGCTTTTCGGTGCGACCGTAGCAATACGGTAACACTCACCCAAGAAACATGGCAGCGCCATAGCTTGCGGCTATAGTGCGGCGGCCACCGCCAACAGCGCTGCGTCCATCGCCGGGGTTGCCGGACTGCCATCGGGGAAATCATTGGCGTAGATCGCGAAGGTGAGCGCCTGTCCGCTGGCGGCAGTCATCGTGCCGGCCAGCGCCGACGCACCGCTCAGGCTTCCCGTCTTGGCGTGCAGCTTGCCGGCGAGCGGCGTATCCTTGAACCGGCGGGCCAGCGTCCCGTCGACGCCGCCGACCGGCAGCGTCGCGATCCACCGCGCGCCCCAGGGTTGCGCCTGTGCCCAGCGCAGCAGCGTCACCATCCCCCGCGGAGTCACGCGGTTATAGGTCGACATGCCCGATCCGTCGGACAGGGTCCATGCCGTGCGCGGCACGCCCGCCGTCTGCAACATGCCCGCGACCTGCGTCAGCCCGTCGGCGATCGATCCCGTGCCGCGCACGCTCCCGATACGCCGCAGCAACAGTTCGGCGTGCAAATTCTGGCTGGCCTTGTTGGTGATCGCGATGTCGTCGATCAGCGGGGCGGGCAGGGTGCGCGCCAACATCGGCGGCGGTGTGCCACCTTCCACGACGCCGCCATCCTCTTCCGCCCGATAGGGGCGGTGCCGCACCCCCACCCGCCCGGTCACCCGAACGCCCTTCGTCCGCAACACCTTCGCGAACATCCACGCCGCATGATGCGCCGCGTCCTCCACCCCGACCCGCACCGTCGCACCCGGTCCCGGCGCGACCGTCCCCGACAGGCGCAGCACGTCGCTGCCCGGCATCCGGTCGAAGCCGACGGCGTTGGTCGTACCGACGCGTATCCGGTTGTCGATCCGGTAATAGTCCGAACCACCGACGACCGCCCGGCCACCGTCGGCGGTAATCGTCACCGCCACCTCATTGTCGTCCAGCGTCAGCGCGGAGGCGGCGGTGCCATAGCGCCCGGCCATGTTGTTCCACCCCATCCCCGGCGACCAGCGCTGGTCGGGGAAGCGACTGTCGTCGCCGATCACGTCGCCGACGGTCTTCGTCCGCGCCGCCACCGCATCGGCCAGCGTCGACAGGCAATCGACCCGGCAATCGGCGGCACTCGACAGCCGCGCGTCGCCCGCCCCCACCAGCACCACGTCGCGTTCCTCCATCCGCACGCCCGTCCCGGCATCGTCGGGCCCGTCAAGCGGCAGCGTGGCGAAGGTCGCCAACGTCGTGAAAATCTTGGTATTCGAAGCGGGTACGTAGCGTCCGTCGGGATCGATCGCGACCCGTTCCACCCCGGCGGCATCGGCGACGACCAGTCCGAAGCGCGTGCCCGGCGGCGCCTTGGCCAGCGCCGCGCGGACGCTGGCCTCGATCCCCGGATCGGGCGCCGCCGCCGCCAGCATCACCCCTGCCGCCCCGATGAAGATCGTCGATATCCTGTGCATGGGACCGCATCCTAGAGCGCGCCGGGCGCCGCGCAACCGGTTGGACCTGCCGGCTATAGCCGATACACATGGACCTATGCTCCATCGCCTCCTGCTCGCGTTGATGCCCCTGTTGCTGGTTGCCGCCGACCGGCCGGCGGCGTCGGGCGACGCGCTGCTGATCCGCGGCGCGCGGGTGTTCGACGGGACGGGGGCAGCGGCGGTGCCGGGCGACGTGCTGGTGATGGGCGACCGGATCGTCGGTGTGGGCAAGCATCTGGCGCGGCCACGCGGCGCGCGGGTGATCGATGCGCGCGGGCTGACGCTCCTGCCCGGGCTGCACGATCTGCACACCCATTTGCGCGCGTCGGGCTATGGCAGTCCGGACGATCTGGGCAAGGCATGGGGCTCGCATCTGGTGAACGGCATCACCAGCGCCAACGACTTTTCGCTGTCGGGAGAGATGCTGGCGCCGATCCGCGCCATCGCCGCCGACGGCGCCATCCCGACGCCGCGCCTGAACCTCGCCATTCGGCTGGGCGTGCCGGGGGGACATGGTACCGAATATGGCTGGGGCAGCTTCTTCACGCTGACCGCCACGACGCCGCGCGCCGCGCATGTCGCGATGAAGACCGCGCTGTCGTACAAGCCCGACGTCATCAAGGTGTTCGCCGATGGCTGGCGCTATGGCCGGTCGCCCGACCTGGCGAGCATGAACGTGCCGACCCTGACCGCGATCGTCGACGACGCCCATGACGCTGGCCTGCCGGTCATCACCCACACGGTGACGCTGGCCGGCGCCAAGATCGCCGCTGCCGCCGGAGTGGATGCGCTGGGCCATGGCGTCGGCGATGCCCCGGTCGATGCCGAACTGATCGCGCTGATGCGGGCGAAGAACGTCGCCTATGTGCCCACGCTGGTGGTGTATGAGCCGCAGCAGGACCGGACGTTCGTGCCGCTGGAATGGCAGCATCTGGCCGTGCCCGAACGCGCGGCGGAGTCGGCGCGGATGGCGCGGCCGGTCGACGCAATCCCCGAACTCGAATCGAAGCGCTGGGCGATCATGCAGGCCAATGTCCGCGCACTGCACGCGGCGGGCATCCGCATCGGCGTCGGCACCGATGCCGGGATCGGCGGCGTCTATCACGGGTCGAGCGCGGTGCGCGAGACGCGGCTGTTGGCGGGGCTGGGGCTGACGCCTGCGCAAGCGCTGGTCGCGGCGACCGGCGGGGCGGCGGATATCCTGCGCCAGCGCGACCATGGCCGGATCGCCATCGGCCAGCGCGCCGACCTGATCCTCGTCGGCGGGCGGCCCGATGTGACGATCGACGACCTGCACGACGTGCGGCGGGTGTTCGTTGCCGGACGGGAGGTGCCGCTGGTGCCGCTACGCCGGCGGATCGACGATCCGGCGCTGACGCCGATGCCGGTGCACCGGATGGCCGGGCCGATCGATACCGGTGCGCGGAGCGACGGGCGCACCGACCTCGACACGCTCCCGGTCGAGAGCGTCGAGCCGGGGACCGATCACAGCCGGCTCGATATTGTTCGTCCCGATGCGCCGCACGATCCGCGATTGTTCGCGGTCGCGCGGCTGGGCGCGGCGGACCGGCCGTTCGCGGCGCTGGTGCTGCCGCTGACGAAGGGCGCGATCGACGTCGCCGATGCGCGCGGCTTTACCGGCATCGCGTTCGAGGCGCGCGGGGCGGGGCGCTATGTGATGGCGTTCGACGTCTATGGCGCGCGGTCGGGGTTTCGCGCGCCGTTCGAGGCGAGCGGGGACCGGCGCGAGATCCGGTTGCCGTTCAGTGCCTTTGCCAATGGCGGCACCCCGCTCGACCTCACCCGGTTGCGTAGTGTCAGCGTGCGGTTGAGCGGTGAGCCCGGCGGGCGGGCGTGGCTCGAACTGGCGAAGGTCCGCTTCTACCGCTGACCTGCGCGGGCGGCGGCCAGCGCAAAGGCCAGCACGACCGCGAACGACAGGCACGGGACCAGCATCGCCGTCTGGATCGACACCACGCCGTGGCTGAGCCAGCCCATCGCCGGGGGGAACACCGCCCCGCCGATCACCGCCATCACGATCAACGGCGCCCCCAGCGGCGCGCGGGGCCCGAGGTCGCGGACGCCGAGCGAGAAGATGGTCGGGAACATGATCGACATGAAGAAACCGGTCAGCAGCAGTGCGCCGATCGCCACCATCCCGCTGCCCAGCGCCGCGACCAGCATCAGCACGATATTGGCGAGCGCGAAGCCGGTCAGCAACCGCGTGGCGGCGATGCGATGCATCAGCGCCGTGCCGATCAGGCGACCGATGAGGAACAGCGCGAGGCTGATCGACAGCAGATACGCCGCCCCCCGCTCGGGCGTGGCGGGGCTGAGCGCCTTTACGAAATCGACGAAGAAGCTCCACACGCCGACCTGCGCGCCGACATAGAAGAACTGCGCCACCACCGCCCAGCGCAACAGCCGGACGCCGATCACCGAGCGCAGCCCGCCCAGCGTATCGCCGCCGATGTCGCGCGGGACTTCGGGCAGGCGGACGACGGCGATGGTGATGGCGATCAGCACCACGACTCCGGCCAGCACCAGATAGGGCAACTGCACCATCTGCGCCTCGGTCGCGCGATAGGCATCGAGTGCGGCGGGGGCCATCGCGTCGAGCGTGGCGCGGTCATGCTCGACGCCCGAGAAGATGAACTTCGCGCCGATCACCGGGGCGATCGCGCCGCCAAGGCCGTTGAACGCCTGCGCGAGGTTCAGCCGCTGTTCGGCGCGGGCGGGATCGCCGAACGCGACGATATAGGGATTGGCGGCGGTTTCGAGGAACGCGGCGCCCGATGCCAGCACGAACAGCGCGCCCAGGAACGCGGCATATTCGCGCACCTCCGCCGCCGGATAGAAGAGCAGCGCGCCGACCGCGTAGAAGCCGAGCCCGGCAAGGATGCCGGCGCGGTAGCCGAAGCGGCGCAGCACCATCCCCGCCGGCAACGCCATGACGAAATAGCCGATATAGAAGACGAACTGGATGAACCCGGCCTGCGCACGGTCGAGGGCGAGCGCCTTTTGAAACTGGCGGATCAGGATGTCGTTGAAGTTGTTGGCGACCGCCCAGAGGAAGAACAGGCTGACCACGACCGCGAAGCCGGTGGCGTAGCCGGGCGTGATGAAGCGGCGTTCGGCAGCGGCGGGCGCTTGCGCCTGCGGGGCGGTCGGAGGGATCATGGGTGGTCGCTTAAGGTAAAGATCGGGGTCATCGGCGTCCAGCGGCTGCCAGCGGGCGCGGCGGGCAGCGCCCGCTGGAACTCGCCCATCCTTGCCTCCCATTCGGCGACCTGCGGGTCGGCGGCGTCGGCATCGGCCTTTGCCGCGGGATCGAAGCCGGGGGGGACGGTCATCGTCATGACCAGCCGGGTGCCGGTGCGGAAGATTTGCATTTCCGCAACCCCCGACGCGCGGATCGCGGCGAGGACCGGGGCGGGGACGTTGCCGGGGGTGTGCCAGCGTTCATATTCCGCGATCGCCGCTGCGTCGTCGACCAGGTCGAGGGTCAGGACGCGGATCATGCGTTCGACCAGCCGCCGTCGATCACATGGACCGCGCCGGTGGTGTAGGACGATGCGTCGGAGCCGAGGTAGAGCGCCAGTTCGGCGATCTCCTCCGCCCGGCCCAGCCGCCCCATCGGCTGGCGCGCGGTGAAGGCGGCGCGGGCGGCGTCGGCATCGCCGGTCGCGGCCATGCGGTCCTCCAGCGAGGGCGACTGCACGGTACCGGGGCAGATCGCGTTGCAGCGTATGCCTTGCCCCACGAAATCGAGCGCGACCGATTTGGTCAGGCCGATCACCGCCGCCTTCGACGCGGTGTAGACGAAGCGGTTGGGTACGGCGATCACATGGCTGGCGACCGACGACATGTTGACGATCGAGGCGCTCCCTGCGTCGATCATCGCCGGCAGCAGCGCGCGGATCAGGCGATATTGCGCGCGGACGTTCAGGTCGAAGCTGAAGTCCCAGTCGGCCTCTTCGGTGGTCAGGATCGTGCCGGCATGGACGAAGCCGGCGCAGTTGAACAGGATGTCGACCGCGCCGACCTTTGCGGCAAAATCCTTGATCGCCTCAGGGTCCATCAGGTCGACGACGTGCGGCTCGCAGCCGGTCAGCGTCGCCAGCGCATCGGCGTTGATGTCCACCGCGAGGACGCGGGCGCCTTCGCGCGCGAACAGTTCGGCGGCGGCGCGGCCGATGCCTTGGGCCGCGGCGGTGACGATGGCGGTTTTGCCGGACAGGCGGGTCATGCGATCTCCAGGGGGATAGGGGCGTCGGCGCGGATCAGACCGGCATCGATCAAATCGGCCCATAGCGCAGGCGGGATGGGCAGGGTCGCGAGCGTCACCGCCTGCGCCAATTCGGTCGCATCGGCCATGCCGGGGATCACTGCGGCGACGGCCGGATGCGCCATCGGGAATTGCAGCGCGGCGGCGGCCATCGGTACGGCGTAGCGGGCGCAGATCGAGGCGATGGCGTCGACCCGGCGCGTCACGTCGGCTGGCGGCGTTTCGTAATTATAGCGGGCGTCCGGCCCGGTGCCCGAGGCGAGAATGCCCGAATTATACGGCCCGCCGACGATCACCTCTACCCCGAGCGCGGCACAGCGCGGCAGCAGCGTGTCGAGCGCGTCCTGTTCGAGCAGCGTGTAGCGCCCGGCGAGCAGGATCGCGTCGAGCTCGACTTGGGTAAGCAGTTCCTCGCACACCGCGATCTCATTCACGCCGACGCCGATCGCGCCGACCGCGCCGGCATCGCGAAGCGCGCGCATCGCTAAATAGCCGCCGTCGAGAAACGTCGCCATTTGCGCCGCATGGTCGGCGCCGTGCGTCATCGCGCCCAAATCATGGGCGAGCAGCAGGTCGATCCGGTCGCGGCGCAGCCGGTCGCGGCTGGCGTCGAACGATCGGAGGATGCCGTCGCGCGAATAGTCGAACGCGCTCTCGACCGGTTCGGGCGAGACGAAGCCCTGCCGTTCGACGGCGAGGTCGCGGTCGGGCACCGGGCGCAGCACCCGACCGACCTTGGTCGAGAGGATCGCGTCGCCATCGGGATCGAGGTCGGCCAGCGCATCGCCCAGCCGGCGTTCGGACAAGCCGAAGCCGTAATGCGGCGCGGTGTCGAAGCGGCGGATGCCGCGGCCCCAAGCGGCGTCGATCGTCGCGCGGGCGGCGTCATCGCCGACCGGTCGATACAGATTCCCGATCGCGGCGCCGCCAAAACCCAGCCTGGCGGGCGCCTGCCTCTGCGTCATCGCCTATCCTCTCCCGGCGAGTATCCGCGAAGTAATTTCACCTGTCAAAACCAAAAGCGTCAGTAGACGACGACCGAGCGGATGCTTTCCCCGGCGTGCATCAGGTCGAAGCCCTTGTTGATCTCCTCGAGGCTGAGGACGTGGGTGATCATCGGGTCGATCTCGATCTTGCCGTTCATATACCAGTCGACGATCTTCGGCACGTCGGTCCGCCCCTTCGCGCCGCCGAACGCGGTGCCGCGCCAGTTGCGCCCGGTGACGAGCTGGAACGGGCGGGTGGCGATCTCCTTGCCCGCCTCGGCCACGCCGATGATGATGCTGGTGCCCCAGCCGCGATGGCACGCCTCCAGCGCCTGGCGCATGACGTCGGTGTTGCCGGTGCAGTCGAACGTGTAGTCGGCGCCGCCGTCGGTCAGCGCGACAAGGTGCTGGACGATGTCGCCGCCGACCTCACGCGGGTTGACGAAGTGGGTCATGCCGAAACGGCGGCCCCATTCCTCGCGGTCGGGGTTGATGTCGACGCCGACGATCATGTTGGCGCCGGCCATCTTCGCCCCCTGCAGCACGTTCAGCCCGATGCCGCCGAGGCCGAAGACGATGATGTTGTCGCCCGGCGCGACCTTGGCGGTGTTGACCACCGCGCCGACGCCGGTGGTGACGCCGCAGCCGACATAGCAGCTGGTCTGGAACGGGGCGTCCTCGCGAATCTTCGCCACCGCGATCTCGGGCAGGACGGTGAAGTTCGAGAAGGTCGAGCAGCCCATATAATGGTAGATCGGCTGCCCCTTGTAGCTGAAGCGGGTCGTGCCGTCGGGCATCAGCCCCTTGCCCTGGGTCGCGCGGATCGCGGTGCATAGGTTCGTCTTGCCCGACAGGCACGACTTACACTGGCGGCATTCGGGGGTGTAGAGCGGGATGACGTGATCGCCGACCGCGACGCTGGTCACGCCCGCGCCGACTTCGCGGACGATGCCCGCGCCTTCATGGCCCAGCACGCTCGGGAAGATGCCTTCCGAATCCAGCCCGTCCAATGTGTAGGCGTCGGTGTGGCAGATGCCGGTCGCCATGATCTCGATCAGGACTTCGCCGGGTTTGGGGCCTTCGAGGTCGAGTTCGACGATCTCGAGGGGGCGCTTCGCTTCGAACGCGACGGCGGCACGGGTCTTCATGGGACGTCTCCTTGATGGTCGCGACCTAGCGGGGGCGGGCGGGGGTCGGCAAGGGGCGTGCGATCGGCTACATCGCGCGGCCATGTCGCCACGTCTCCCGATCCTTGCGCTGCTGTTCCTGTCGGGCTGCGCCGGCGGCAGCTATCGTCCGGTCAGCGATGCTGCGGTCAAGATCGGCGCGCCGTACCGGGTGCGGGGCGTGACCTATGTCCCGGCCGCCGATCCAAGCTACGACATGCTCGGGCTGGCGAGCTGGTATGGCAGCGAGTCGGGGCGGCAGACCGCCAATGGCGAGCGGTTCCGTGCCCGCGGGGTGACCGCGGCGCATACCACGCTGCCGCTGCCAAGCTATGTCGAGGTGACCGCGCTCGACACCGGGCGGCGGATCGTCGTGCGGGTCAACGATCGCGGACCGTTTACGGGACGCGGGCGCATCCTCGACCTGTCGAGGGGCGCGGCCGAGGCGTTGGGCGCGCGCGGGCGGGGCGTGGTTCCGGTCCGCGTGCGGGTGGTGTCGCCCGCCGAGCGCGACCGGGCGCGGCTGCGCCGGGGCAAGGCGGCGCGCGACCTGCGGCCGGTCGACGAGGCGACGCGCGCCAATTTGCGGGCGCAATTGCGGGCGAGCGGGCTGTAGCGCGGGCCAAAGATCACGAAGTTCACACTAGTGGCGTGTTTGTACATTAGGTTCGATGGTAGTGTCCGGCGGGGTCAAAGAGCGGGCGGACGCAGTGGGCCGCGTTGGCGATCGTGGCGTTGGGTCTCGTTGTAGGAAAGCGGTTATTTGGTCGGTGCCGGCTTGGGTTGCATTTCGGCCAGGCGCTTGTCCTGGACCGCTAGTACCGGGACGCCGAGCGCGGTGCGCAGCGTGTCGGGGATCAGCGCACGGTCATAGGGTTCGCGGGTCAGTTCGCGATTTTCCGGTGCCCGCCACTGGGTGCCGTAAATCTGCTTCTGTCCGACTGCCTGTAGATAGCGGTCGAGCGTCGCGGCGGCGATCCAGCTGGCGTCCTTCTTACCCCGGGCGGCGGCGGCGAGCGCAAGCGTGTGCGCGAGGAGATAGTCCGCAGGCTTGTCGCCATGCTGGAACACGAACGCCGCGGCGTAATAGTCTTCCGCCGTTGTCAGCTTGCCCTGATCGAGCAGCGTGCGGGTCCGTTCGCGGCGCGCGGTGTCGTCGGCCCACATCTTGCGCACGAAGGTCATGTCCTTGAACCATTCGGGCTTCACATTCTTTCGGATCGCCTGATCCTCGGCGAACATCCTCGCCATTTCCGGGTTGTCGGCGGTCTGCGCCGGGGCGGGGGTGGCGATCGAAAGGGCGATGAGAGCGATCGACAGGCGGAGCATGGGACCTCGCGAATGGTGGCGCGGGGAGTGTGACGTGCAGGTGGTGGGGGCGTAAAGGGGGATCGTGGGGGAGGAGCGGCAGGCGCGCTCGTGGTGCGGCGGTGCTGTTGCAACCGGGAGATCCCAGCCTTCGCTGGGATGACGTTTGTGGCGGGAGAAGATGTCCGTTTTCCGCCCGCTATATCACGTCCCCCCAGCGCAGGCTGGGGCCTTCTGCGGCTGGGCGCGCGGGTTGCTTGGCGGACCGCCCCGAGGGCCGAGACGCAGAAAGGGCGGCCTCTTGCAGGGCCGCCCTTTCTTTTCTGCCAGCGCCATGGGCAAAGCCCATGCCGTCGGTCGGGGCTTTGGCCCCGCCGGCCGGTCGCGCTGAGGTGGTGCCTCGGTCCAGCTTTGCTGGACCTTGGCTCAGCGCGACTTCACCGCGAGTAGAATTCGACGACCAGATTCGGTTCCATCTTCACCGGATAGGGCACTTCGTCCAGCGTCGGAACGCGGGTGAAGGTGACCTTGGTGCCTTCGGTGCCGATATATTCGGGCACGTCACGCTCGGCGAGGGTCTGCGCTTCGAGGACCAGCGCCATTTCCTGCGCCTTGCTGCCCAGCGAGATTTCGTCGCCGACATAGCAACGACGCGACGCGATGTTGCACTTCACGCCGTTGACGCGGACGTGGCCGTGGCTGACGAGCTGACGCGCGGCGAAGACGGTCGGGGCGAACTTGGCACGGTACACGATCATGTCGAGGCGCTGTTCGAGCAGGCCGATCAGGTTCTGACCGGTGTCGCCCTTCATGCGCGACGCTTCTTCATAGGTGCGCTTGAACTGCTTTTCGGTGACGTCGCCGTAATAGCCCTTCAGCTTCTGCTTCGCGCGCAACTGGATGCCGAAGTCCGACATCTTGCCCTTGCGGCGCTGACCGTGCTGGCCGGGGCCATATTCACGCTTGTTCACCGGGCTCTTGGGACGACCCCAAATGTTTTCGCCAAGGCGGCGATCGAGCTTGTACTTGGCGCTGGAGCGCTTCGACATGGGTATTTCCAATGCAATCTGGTATGACGTTTGACCGTCCGGGGACGATCGCGGCTCCCGGTCTTCGCCTCCGACTTGTGGTCGGGGCCACCGCTTCACCGGGAATGCGGGGCCGAATTGCGAAGCGGCGCGGTTAGCCGGGTGGGCCCGAGGAGTCAAGCTGGACAGGGCGAGCGTCCCGCGCCACAGCGCGTTGCATGACGATCCTGCCTGGGCCCGAGTGCACCACCATGACCGAAGTCCGCGCCGGCGTGGACGCTCTCGACCGCGAACTGGTGGCGCTGCTGGCGCGCAGGTTTGCGTATATGGACGCCGCGGCGCGGATCAAGCCGGGGCGCGAGGCGGTGCGCGACGAGGCGCGCAAGGCTGAGGTGATCGCCAATGCACGGGCGGCGGCGGTTGCGGCGGGCGTGCCGGAGGACGTGGTGGGTGATTTGTGGGAGCGGCTGGTCGAGGCGTCGATCGGGTATGAGTTGGCGCGGTTCGACGCGACGCGGGGGTAGGGCAAGGCCTGCAACCCACCCCCCTTTCCCGTTTGCTTCGAGCGCAGGTTCGAGCTTGTCGAGAACCGAAGTCGAGAAGGGGTTGCCCCAAACAAGACGTTCTCGACGGACGCTTCTCGACTTCGCTCGAAGCTGCTCGAACTAAACGGGGAGAGTGTGGGGGAGAGACGAGGCTACCGCCGGCGCTTCGCCCCATCCAGCGCCGACAGCACGCCGCGCATCGTGCGCACCTCCTGCGACGTCCACCCTGCCTTCGTCAGCAACGTCCGCAGCGTCCGCCGCGACGTCGCCGCACGTTCGGGGGGGAAGAAGAAGCGCGCGGCCTCCAGCATGTCGTCGAGCTGGCCGATCATCCCCTCCAGTTCCTCGTGCAGGGCGGGCTGGCCGAGGTCGACGGTCGGCGGGCTGGCGAGGGCCTGTCCCTTCGACCATTCATAGGCGACCAGGATCACCGCCTGGGCGAGGTTGAGCGAGCCGAATTCCGGGTTGATCGGGACGGTCAGAATGGTGCGGGCGAGCGCCACATCGTCGGTTTCGAGGCCGGAGCGTTCGGGGCCGAACAGGATCGCCGAGCGGCCGGGCTCGGCGCGGATCGCCTGTGCGGCGGCTTCGGGAGTGACGACCGGCTTGGTGATGCCGCGCTTGCGGACGGTCGTGGCGTAGACATGGGCGCAATCGGCGACGGCGTCGGCGACCGTTTCATAGACGGTGGCGTCGCGCAGCACCTGGTCGGCGCCGCTGGCCGCCGGGCCGGCTTCGGGGTTGGGCCAGCCGTCGCGTGGGGCGACGAGGCGCATTTCGACGAGGCCGAAGTTCAGCATGGCGCGCGCGGCCTTGCCGATGTTCTGGCCGAGTTGCGGGCGGACGAGGACGATGACGGGGGGGAGCGCACCTTCCGCCCCATCCCGTTCGGTTCGAGCAGCATCGAGCTTGTCGAGATCCGCCCGTCGAGAACTGGCCGCCGTGGAAATCGTCGACCAGTCGCCGCGGAACAGCCCTTCCTTCTTCTTGCGCGACCAGTCCTTCACCTGTGCCTCGCGCTCCAGCGCATCGGTCCGGGTCTGGAAGGTCTCGTGCCACATCAGTTCGACCGGGCGGCGGTCATGGGTGTAGCCTTCGAACGCGCCCGACTGATGCTCGGCGATGCGGCGGTCGAGGTCGTCGGTTTGGCCGGTGTAATAGGTGCCATCCGAACATTTGAGGATGTAGACGTAGAACATGATGGGCCTTGGGTTCGCAGGGCCGAGAAGGGTTCTCGACGGGCGTATCTCGACAAGCTCGATACTGCTCGAACCGAACGGGGGGAAGGGGGTGGCCCAAATGGCCGGGTTCTCGACGGACGCTTCTCGACAAGCTCGAAGCTGCTCGAACTGAACGGGGTTGGTCGGGGCAGGTGAAAACCGCGTGAGCCGAGGAAGGCCAAGAGGCGCTACCCCTTCGCCGCATCCCCCACCGCCCCGGCAAATTCCTCGAAGTCCTTCGCCTCGCGGAAGTCCTTGTAGACGCTGGCGAAGCGGATGTACGCGACCGGGTCCAAACCCTGCAGCCCCTCCATCACCAGCTCGCCGATCCGGCCCGATGCCACTTCGCTGTCGCCGGTGGTTTCCAATTGCCGCTGGATGCCCGACACCAATCGTTCGACCTGCGCGGGCGTGATCGGCCGCTTGCGACAGGCGGTGGCGACCGAGCGCAGCAGCTTGTCGCGGTCGAACGCCTGGCGGCGGTCGCCTGACTTCACGACGGTCAGGTCGCGCAGCTGGATGCGTTCGAAGGTGGTGAAGCGCGCGCCGCAGCCGCTGCATTGGCGGCGGCGGCGGATGGCGGCACCGTCGTCGCTGGGGCGGCTGTCCTTTACCTGACTGTCTTCATGGGCACAGAACGGACAGCGCATCGTAATTCCCGTTGGACCCGCCGCCCCGCCATCAGGCGGGGCGGGCTGGGTGCCGCGTCAGTAGCGCGGCTTCTTGTTCGCCTTGTAATAGGCATAGCCCGCGCCGGCGGCGGCGCCGATCAGCGGGCCGACAAACGGTACCGGAATGGCGATGACCGCGCCCAGCGCGCCCCATTTCGCCATGCTCTTGCCGACCGACTTGTCCTTCATGTCACGAACTCCTTACAGACCCGGATAGATCGGGAACCGCTCGCACAGCGCCCGAACCCGTGCCTTAACGTCCGCCTCGACGTGCGGGTCCCCGGCTTCGCCCTTGGCGCGCAGGCCGTCGAGCACGTCGGCGACCATATGGCCGATCTCGGCGAACTCGGCCTTGCCGAACCCGCGGGTGGTGCCGGCGGGCGATCCGACGCGGATGCCGCTGGTCTTGACCGGGGGCAGCGGGTCGAACGGGATGCCGTTCTTGTTGCAGGTGATCGCCGCGCGCTCCAGCGCCTCGTCGGCATCCTTGCCGGTAACGCCCAGCGGAGTCAGGTCGATCAGCGCCAGATGCGTGTCGGTGCCGCCGGCGATGACGTTGGCGCCGCGGTCCTTGAGCGTCGCGGCCAGCGTCTGCGCATTCTCGACGACGGCGCGGATATAGTCCTTGAACTCGGGGCGCAGCGCTTCGCCGAACGCTACCGCCTTGGCCGCGATGACGTGCATCAGCGGGCCGCCCTGAAGCCCCGGAAACACCGCCGAATTGATCTTCTTGGCGATGGCTTCGTCGTCGGTCAGCACCATGCCGCCACGGGGGCCGCGCAGCGTCTTGTGCGTGGTGGTGGTGACGACATGGGCGTGGCCGAACGGGGTCGGGTGCAGCCCGGCGGCGACGATGCCCGCGAAATGCGCCATGTCGACCATGAACTTGGCACCGACTTCATCGGCGATCGCGCGGAACTTGGCGAAGTCGATCTGGCGCGGATAAGCCGAGCCGCCGGCGATGATCAGCGTCGGCTTGTGCTCGCGCGCCAGCGCCGCGACCTGGTCGTAATCGATCAGATGCGTTTCGCGGTCGACGCCGTACTGTACCGCGTTGAACCACTTGCCCGACATCGCCGCCCTGGCGCCGTGGGTCAGGTGACCGCCGGCGTCGAGGCTCATGCCCATGATCGTGTCGCCGGGCTTGGTCAGCGCCAGCATCACCGCGCCGTTCGCCTGCGCGCCCGAATGCGGCTGCACGTTGACGAAGCCGCAGCCGAACAGCTGCTTGGCGCGGTCGATCGCCAACTGCTCGACCTCGTCGGAGGGGTGGCAACCCTGATAATAGCGCTTGCCGGGATAGCCCTCGGCATACTTGTTGGTGAAGACGCTGCCCTGCGCCTCCAGTACCGCCTTCGACACGATGTTTTCCGACGCGATCAGCTCGATCTGGTAGCGCTCGCGCTCCAGTTCGTGCGCCACGCCCGCGAAGACGGCGGGATCGGCATCGGCGAGGGTGGTTTCGAAGAAACTGTCGGGGCGGAACTGGTCGGTCATGGGCGCGGCTCCCGCTGAAGAAGAGGTTGCGCGCGCTTTAGTCCGGGTGTCGTCCAAATGCCACCCGGGGAATCGGGTTTAGACGGTCGTCAGGTCGAGAAGACGAAGGCGGGTTCGCGCGAACCCCAACCTTCCGCTTAGACCGGCGGATTGCCCAGCTTGTCCACGCGGCGCTGGTGGCGGTCGCCGCCGAAGGGGGTGGCGAGGAAGGCGGTAAGGCAGGCCTTTGCCATCTCGCTGCCGATCAGCCGTGCGCCCATCGCGATGACGTTGGCGTCGTTATGCTCGCGTGCGAGCGCGGCGGAAAGCGGTTCGGACACCAGTGCGCAGCGGCAGGCCGCGACCCGGTTGACCGCGATCGAGATGCCGATGCCCGATCCGCACAGCGCTACGCCGAAATCGGCCGCATCGCCGCTAACCGCCTGCGCCAACTTGTAGCCATAGTCGGGATAGTCGACGCTGGTCGCGTCGTGGGGGCCCAGGTCAGCGACCTCGTGCCCCTGGTCATGCAACCAAGTGGCGAGTTCTGCCTTGAGCGTCAGAGCGGCGTGGTCGGATGCGATTGCGATACGGGCCATGGCGCCGCTTCTAGCGGTCACGACGCGGCGGCGCTAGGCTGTGTCGTCGACGGTCAGGAAAGGATGGACGGATGCGTGGATCGATCATCGTAGCGGCTCTGATACTGAGCGCGTGCGGCGCCAACGAGCGACGCAGCGAAGGGGCCGCCACGCAGGCCGATATCGAGAACAGTGCCGCCACGCCGCTGCCCGCGCCGCGCGTGCCGTCGCCGACTCCCACGCCGACGCCCACCCCCAGCGCGACCGCGACCGCGACGCTGGGCGCGAACCATTACCTGGGCCGCTGGATCGGCGTTGAGGGCATGGTCCTGAACGTCAGCGACCCCGCACAGGGCGAGGTGAAGCTCGACATGCAATACGACCTCGACAACAAGGGACAATATACCGGCACGATCACGCCCGAGGGCATCCGGTTCCAGCGTAATGGCGAGACGCTGTTGCTGCGGCCGAGCGACGGCGACGCCACCGGCCTAAAATGGCTGGCCGGCAAGAAGGACTGCCTGACGGTCAAGCCCAGCGAAGGCTATTGCCGTGACTGATCCGATTACGCCGCCGGTCGCAGCGGTGCGACCGCCGGTGGCGGCGCTGCTGCTGGGCTATGCCGGGTTGTTGCCGCCGATGGTCGGTATCGCCATCCGGGTGATCGATCCGGCGAAGGGCGGCATGATGTTGGCGCTGTCGCTATTCTATGCCGCGCTGATCCTGAGCTTTCTGGGCGGGATGTGGTGGGGCATGGCGGCGGCGCGCGTGACCGGCGCGGCGATGACGCTGTGGCTGGCGGTGGCGGTGGTGCCGACGCTGGTGGCACTGACGGCGGGGGCGGTATTGTTCGCGTCGGTGGTGTCGGCGGCGGCGATCGTCGCGGCCGGGCTGCTCGGATCGCTGCTGGTCGACATGGCGCTGGTGCGTGCGGGCCATGCGCCGCCATGGTGGATGAAGCTGCGCGTGCCGTTGTCGGTCGGGTTGGCGGCGTTGACGCTGCTTGCCGGTTTGCTGGCGCAGCGCTGACCGCCGGGTTCTGCCTTGTTCTGTGCGGTAACGGACTGCGTCGGAATTAACCCATTTCCTGAGCCGTTCGGGGGGTCGGCGCGATTGAAAGCCGCGATTTCGCGGATTAGCGTGCCACCATGCCGATCCGGTTCGACCAAGCCCATGCCGCGCTGGCGTTTCTCGAACGCCACGACCTCGAACCCAGCCCCGCGCTGTACGACCTGGCGCTGGTCCATCTGTCCGACGCCGATCCGGCGTTGTCGCAGGCGATCGCGCTGGCGGTGGCCGAAGACGGCGGGTTGCGTCCCGAACAGGCGATGCAGCTTCATGCGACGCTGCGCGGCACGTCGGACCCGACCGACCGCCAGGCGCTGGCGATGCGGATTGCCGCGACCGAGCGCGACGTGGCACTGCTGCGCGATCAGGTGGCGACGTTGCGCGCGCTGTTGCAGGGCGGCGATGCCGACCATGACAAGCTGACCAATGCGCTGAACCAGACCGGCGCGCGGCGCATCCTCGATCAGATCGGGCAGCAGGACCGGCGCTTCGTCGTGCTGATGTTCGGGATCGACCGGCTGGTCGGGATCAACCGCGAATTCGGCCATACGGTCGGCGACAATATCCTCAACGCCTTCGCCACCAAGCTGCAACAGACCTTTCCCGAACAGGAGGCGATCCGGTGGGGCGGGAACGAGTTCATCGTGGTGATCCCCGGGCAGACGATCACCGCCGTTCGCGTGGCCGCCGAGGAAGTGCTGCAGTTGCTGGCCGAGCGTAATTTCCGCTTGCGCGGGTCGGGCGAGTCGATCGGGCGGGTAACGGCGTCGGCGGCGATCGTGCCCGATCATGTCGGCAATTTCGAAGTAATCCTGCGCGAGGCGCGGGCGAAGATCGAAACCGCGCTGGCCGCGGGCGGGAACAGGGTGGAGGTGTAGGATATCCTCCCCGAAACGGGGAGGGGGACCATCCGCAGGATGGTGGAGGGGGCTGTCCGCATACGGAACAGTTGCGTTGCGCCGCACTCCCCCTCCACCATCGCCTTCGGCGACGGTCCCCCTCCCCGCGAGCGGGGAGGATTTTGGATTACGCTGCCTTCCGCAACTCCAGCCGGCCCCAGATTTCGACCAGCGCCGCGGTCAGTTCGCGCATCATCCCTTCGTCATGCGCCGGACCCGGCGTGAAACGCAGCCGTTCGGTGCCGCGCGGTACCGTCGGGTAATTGATCGGCTGAACGTACACGCCATATTCGCGCAGCAGGATGTCGCTGATCCGCTTGGCCTTCACCGGATCGCCGACCATCAGCGGCACGATGTGCGTGGTCGTGTCCATCACCGGCAGCCCGGCATCGGCGAACAGTGCCTTGAGCGTCGCGGCGGCGGCCTGTTGCCCCGCGCGCTCGACCGGCGAGGCCTTCAGGTGGCGGACGCTCGCCAGCGCCCCTGCGACCAGCACCGGCGACAGCGAGGTCGTGAAGATGAAGCCCGGCGCGTAGGAGCGGATAACGTCGATGACGGTGCGGTCGGCGGCGATGTAACCGCCCATCACGCCGAACGCCTTGCCCAGCGTGCCCTCGACGATGGTCAGCCGCGAGGCCGCATCGTCGCGTTCCGAAATGCCGCCGCCGCGCGCGCCGTACATGCCGACCGCGTGGACTTCGTCGAGATAGGTCAGCGCGTTGTAGCGGTCGGCAAGGTCGCAGATCGCGTGGATCGGGGCGACGTCGCCGTCCATCGAATAGACGCTTTCGAACGCGATCAGCTTGGGGACCGCAGGGTCTTCGGCGGCCAGCAGTTCCTCGAGGTGCGCAAGGTCGTTGTGGCGGAACACCCGCTTTTCGCAGCCCGAATGGCGGATGCCCGCGATCATCGACGCGTGGTTCAACTCGTCGGAAAAGATGATGCAGCCGGGCAGGATGCGCGCCAGCGTCGACAGCGTTGCCTCGTTCGAGACATAGCCCGACGTGAACAGCAGCGCCGCTTCCTTGTCGTGCAGGTCGGCCAGTTCGTTCTCGAGGTCGATGTGATAATGGGTGTTGCCGCCGATGTTGCGCGTGCCGCCCGATCCGGCGCCGACGTCGTGGAGCGCTTCCTCCATCGCCGCGATCACCGACGGGTGCTGCCCCATCGCAAGGTAATCGTTCGAACACCACACGGTGATCGGCTTCGGCCCGTTATGCCCGGCGAAGCAGCGCGCATTGGGGAATTGCCCCTTGTTGCGCAGGATGTCGATGAAGACGCGGTAGCGCCCTTCCTCGTGCAGGCGGTCGATCGCCTGTGCGAAGACACGGTTGTAATCGACCGAGCGGGCCGGAACTGCGTCGATGCTCATGGGGCGCGGGTGTACCTGCTGGGCGCGCACGTTTCCAGCGGATAAAAGCGGTTACGGTGATCGGTGGGGGTGGGCATTTTGTCCCAGGGGGCAGGGACGGGGCACAGGCTGTCGTGGTTGCGCGCCAGCGGCTCGTCGTCGCTCCGGCGAAGGCTGGGGCCTTCCTGCGGCGAGGCGCGCTCCATTACCGGGAGATCCCAGCCTTCGCTGGAATGACGTGTGGGCCTCTAGGCGTGCGTGCCCTACAACGCCTCGACCGTCCCGAACCCCTGCGACGCCAGCCCCGCCGCGATTCGCCGTTCTCGCTCGCCCAGCCGGGTGAAGACCAGCCGGCCGGGAACCGGAGTCGCCGGAAACGCCTGTCCCACCGTCAACGTCACGATTCGTCGCGCGATGCCGGGGCCGCCGTCGACGAACGCGACATGCGGCGCGACTTCGCGCATCCGCTTCTCCAGCAGCGGGAAATGGGTGCAGGCGTTGACGATCACGTCGATTCGCCCGCCCCCCGGCTGGCCGAACAGCCCGGCCAGTTCGGCGGCGATCGCATCGCGGGAAGGCGGGGTGCCGGCCAGTGCGGCTTCGGCCAGTTCGACCAGCGCCGCCGACCCATGGCGCAGCACGGTGCAGTCGGCGGCGAAGCGTGCCGCGAGGTCGTCGACATAGGGCTGGCGCACCGTCGCTTCGGTCCCGAGCACGCCGATCACGCGCGTCCTGCTCGCCTCCGCCGCGACCTTGATCGCGGGCACGGTGCCGACCACGGGCACGTCGAGGGCGGCGCGGACGACCGGCAGCGCGATGGTGGAGGCGGTGTTGCAGGCGATCACCACCAGCCGGGGGCGATAGCGCTCGACCAGCCGCCCGAGCAGCGCCGGCACCCGCGCCGCGATCTCGGCCTCGGTCTTGGTACCATAGGGGAAGCCGGCCGAATCGGCGGCATAGACGATCGGCGCGGTCGGCAGCAGCCTGGCGGTCGGTGTCACGACCGACAGCCCGCCGACGCCCGAATCGAAGAACAGGATCGGCTGCGTCGGTTCGGCCATGATCGCTTACTCCCTGCTCGCCGCCCACCGCGTTGCAAGCCGTCGCCGAACCCCTTACCCTGTGCCCCACAGACGGCAAGTTTAACGGGGGCTATCCTGCCGAGCGAAATTCTCTGGGTACAGCCGGCGGCGGCGCTGCTGATCGGTTATCTGCTGGGGTCGATCCCGTGGGGCATATTGCTCACGCGGATCGCCGGGGCCGGCGACCTGCGCACGATCGGGTCGGGCAATATCGGCGCGACCAACGTGCTGCGTACCGGGCGGAAAGGGCTGGCGGCGGCGACGCTGCTGCTCGACCTTTTGAAGGGCGCAGCGGCGGTGCTGCTGGTCGAACACCTGTTCCCCGGCGAGGAGCTGATCGCGGGCGCGGCGGCGTTTGTCGGCCATTGCTATCCGCTGTGGCTACGCTTCCGCGGGGGCAAGGGCGTGGCGACGATGATGGGCGTGGTCGTGGCGCTCAGCCCGCTGGCGGGGCTCGTCTATGCGATCGTGTGGCTGGGGCTGCTGGCGGTGCTGCGCATCTCGTCGGTCGCGGGCATGGCGGCGGCGGTCGCCGCGCCGATCGCGGCAGCGGCGGTCGGGCGGTTCGACCTGGTGATCCTGTTCCTTGGCCTCGCCCTGATCGTGCTGTGGAAGCACCGCGAGAATATCGAGCGGCTGGTGGCCGGTACCGAACCGAGGATCGGTCGCAAGCGTGCGTGATGGCGCTTCGGGTGCCGCCGACCAAAACGCCGCGCGGTTCGCGGCGCTGCGGCTGATCCGGTCGGCGAATATCGGGCCGGTGACGTTTCGCGCGCTGATCGAACGCTATGGCGATGCGGTGGCGGCGATCGAGGCGCTGCCGATGCTCGCCGCAAGGGGTGGCGGGCGGGCACCGGTGCTGGCCGACGACGCCGTCGTGCGGCGCGAGATCGCCACCGTCCGCGGCTTGGGCGGGCGCTATCTGCTGCTGGGCGACCCCGACTACCCCGCGTTGCTGGCGGAGATCGACAGCGCGCCGCCTGCGCTGATCGTGCGGGGCGAGTTGTCGCTGCTGGCCCGGCCGGCGGTGGCGATGGTCGGCGCGCGCAACGCATCGGCGGCGGCATGCCGGTTCGCGCGCGGGCTGGCGGAGGAACTGGGCGCGGCGGGCTATACCGTCGTGTCGGGGCTGGCGCGAGGGATCGACACGGCGGTGCATCACGGCGCGATCGGCCATGCCACGATCGGGGTCATCGCCAGCGGCATCGACGTGGTGTTCCCGCCCGAAAATGCCGCGTTGCAGGAGGATGTCGCGACCCGCGGACTGCTGGTCGCCGAACAGCCGCCGGGCACGCAGCCCCTCGCCCGTCATTTCCCGTCGCGCAACCGGATCATCGCCGGACTGGCGCTGGGGACGGTGGTGGTCGAGGCCGCACCGCGATCGGGATCGCTGATCACGGCACGGCTGGCGGGAGAGGCGGGGCGTGAGGTGATGGCGGTGCCCGGATCGCCGCTCGATCCGCGCGCGCAAGGGTGCAATGCGCTGATCCGCGACGGCGCGACGCTGGTGCAGAATGCCGCCGACGTGGCGGAAATGCTGCGCCCGATCGACGCGCGGGCAGTGCGCTCGCCGGGGGCACCCTACCGCCCCGAACCGGCGGCGCAGGATGCGAGCGAGGCGGAGCGGGCGCGGATCGTCGGGCTGCTGGGACCGGTGCCCGTTGCGGTCGACGAACTGGTGCGGCAATCGGGGTGCCCGACGACCGTCGTGCAGACGGTGCTGCTGGAACTGGAACTGGCCGGGCGGCTGGAGCGACACGCCGGGGGACGAGTCAGTCTGGGGTAGCATTCGCCATCAAAGCGGAACGCCGCTGCTTCACCAGCCCAACCCGACTTGACGCCACCCCCCGGCGCTCCCCACTCTCGTACGCGTACGCACAAGGACCGACCGCCACATCATGCAGCTCGTCATCGTCGAATCGCCCGCCAAGGCGAAGACCATCGAAAAATATCTGGGGTCGGATTACCGCGTCCTCGCTTCCTACGGCCATGTCCGCGACCTGCCGCCCAAGGACGGGTCGGTGAACCCCGACGACGGCTTCGCGATGGATTGGGAGACGTACGCCGACAAGACGAAGCAGCTGAAGGCGATCACCGACCTCGCCAAGACCGCCGACCGCCTGATCCTCGCCACCGACCCTGACCGTGAGGGGGAGGCGATCAGCTGGCATGTGCAGGAGGTACTGAAGAAACGCCGCGCGCTGCCCAAGGAAGTCGAGCGGGTCACGTTCAACGCGATCACCAAGCCGGCGATCCTCGCGGCGATGAAGGCTCCGCGCGAGCTGGATACTGACCTGATCGATGCGTATCGTGCGCGGCGCGCGCTCGACTATCTGGTCGGCTTCACCCTGTCGCCGGTGCTGTGGCGCAAGCTCCCCGGCGCCAAGTCGGCCGGGCGGGTGCAGTCGGTGGCGCTGCGCCTGCTGGTCGAGCGCGAGCGTGAAATCGAGACGTTCGTCGCGCAGGAATATTGGTCGGTCGTCGCCAAGATGGAGGCCGATGGCACGCCGTTCGACGCGCGCCTCGTCAAGCTGAAGGGCAAGAAACTCGACAAGCTGTCGCTGGGCGATGCCGGATCGGCGGAGGTTGCGAAGGCGGCAGTGGTCGATGGCCGCTTCACCGTCATCAACGTCGAGACGAAACCCGCGACGCGCAACCCGCCGCCGCCCTTCACCACCTCGACGCTGCAACAGGAAGCCGCGCGCAAGCTGGGCTTTTCGGCCAGCCACACGATGCGGATCGCGCAGTCGCTGTATGAGGACGGCGCGATCACGTACATGCGGACCGACGGTGTGCAGATGGACGGATCGGCGATCGATGCCGCGCGCGGCGCGATCGCCAACCGCTATGACGGCAGCTACGTGCCGGACAAGCCCCGCCAGTATCAGACCAAGGCCAAGAATGCGCAGGAAGCGCACGAGGCGATCCGCCCGACCGATTTTTCGAAAGATCGCGCCGGCAGCGGCGATCACGGCCGGCTGTACGACCTGATCTGGAAGCGGGCGCTGGCAAGCCAGATGGCGTCGGCGCGGATGGAGCGGACCGCCGTCGAGCTGGAGGATCAGACCGGCCAGACCGGCCTGCGTGCCACCGGACAGGTCGTGCTCTTCCCCGGCTATCTCGCGCTGTACGAGGAAGGGCGCGACGATGCGGCGGACGAGGATTCGCGCCGCCTGCCTCTGCTGCGCTCGGGCGACAGCCCGGCCAAGAAGGACGTCGTCGCCGAACAGCATTTCACCCAGCCGCCGCCACGCTTTTCGGAAGCGTCGCTGGTCAAGCGGCTGGAGGAACTGGGGATCGGGCGTCCGTCGACCTATGCCTCGATCATTCAGGTGTTGAAGGACCGCGGCTATGTCCGGGTCGAGAAGAACCGGTTCTTCGCCGAGGAAACCGGGCGGTTGCTGACCGCGTTCCTCGAACGCTTCTTCGAGAAATATGTCGGCTACGACTTCACCGCCGAGCTGGAGGAGGAGCTTGACGACGTGTCGGGCGGCCGTGCCGAATGGCAGGCGGTGCTCGAGGCGTTCTGGCGCGACTTCAAGCCGCGCACGTCGGAGGTGATGGAACAGCAGCCGAGCGCGATTACCGCCGAACTGGACCAGTTTCTCGGATCGTACCTGTTCCCCGAAAAGGCCGATGGCACCGATCCGCGGCTGTGCCCGAATTGCGGCGAGGGGCGCCTCGCGCTGCGCGGCGGAAAATTCGGCGCGTTCATCGCCTGCTCCAACTATCCCGAGTGCAAATACACCCGCCGCTTCGCGCAGCCGGGCGGCGAGGACGGCGGCGATGCCGGTCCCGAAGGACTGGGCAAGGATCCGGCGACGGGGCTGGAGGTCGAGCGCAAGTCGGGACGCTTCGGGCCGTACATCCAGCTGGGCGAGGGCAAGGAGGCCAAGCGCGCGTCGATCCCCAAGGATATCGGCGAGCTGAACCTCGATTGGGCGCTCAAGCTGCTGAGCCTGCCGCGCACCATCGGCAACCATCCGGAGACGGGCGAGCCGATCGAAGCGGCGATCGGGCGCTATGGCCCGTACCTCAAGCACGCCGGCAAATATGCGCGGTTGCAGTCGACGGCGGACGTGTTCGAAACCGGCATGAACGCGGCGGTGGTGAAGCTGGCCGAAGCGGCGGCGGGCGGCGGACGTACCGCGCGGGGGGCGGCGAAGGAACCGCTCAAGGTGCTGGGCGCGCATCCGCGGACCGAGCTGGAAATCAAGCTGATGGAAGGGCGCTATGGCCCCTACGTCACCGACGGCACGACCAACGCGACGATTCCGAAGTCGGTCGAACCGAACGCGCTGACGCTGGAGGAAGCCGCGCAGCTGATCGACGACCGCGCGGCGGCGGCCCCGGCCAAGGGCAAGAAGAAGCCGGCGGCGAAGAAGGCCGCGCCGAAAAAGGCGGCGGCGAAGGACGGCGCGGTGAAGAAGGCGCCGGCCAAGAAGGCGGCTGCCAAGAAGCCGGCGGCGAAGGCGTAGCGGCGACCTTCTTCGTCACTCCCGCGAAGGCGGGAGTCCATATACACTGGCGTGGCGGATCATGCCGAACCGTCAGCGTGTATGGATTCCCGCCTGCGCGGGAATGACGGATGGAGGGTGAGGTCGCGCAGGCAGGCTGGGCAAGCCACGACCTTTTTTGCGAGCGAAGCCCCCGTCACGGCCATCACCCGGGATCAAGTCCGGAGTGACGAAAGCGTATCGGTCGGCTAACATTTGTCGCTAACGGGTTGTCTGCCCCCGACCTTGCGATGGCGCGAACCATCGTGCGGCCGGACCCGTCCGCGAACGCCGTCAGTTCGCCCGTGCTCCCGATTGCAGGAACGCCCGCGCGGCTTTCTGCGCGTCGGCGATCTGGCGCGGCGTCATGTCGCACGCGATTTCGGCGCGCCATTCCTGCGCCTGTTCCGACCCCGTCATCGCCGCAAGGTTGAACCACTTGTGCGCTTCGACGAGGTCGATGACCGCGCCGCCGGTCCCGCTGGAATAGCAAATGCCCAGTTCGAACCACGCCGTGCTGTTGTTGGCGCTTGCATCTTCCACTCGGCTTTCCGCGAGGAAGAGGGCGCCTTTCTGACTAATGCCCATGTTCTGAACCCCCATTGGTACAGGCACGAAATTGCCGGCTGGGGGTTGCGATTTGGTTAACGCGAATAACCGCACCGGTTCGGTACGTTAACGCACGCTGAACTTAAGGTCGGGCGGGACGTGCCGGGGGCTCCGCCGTGCCGGCCGCTACCCTTGCGAGAGCGCATCCAGCGTCGGGCGGATACCCGACAGGTCGTAGCCTGCCGCGCCGCCCGCCGCGACCAGCGTGTCCGGATCGCCGCCGGTCTTGGCACTGGCCAGCGCCCACAAATTGCACGAGCGCGTGCCCGAGCGGCAATAGGCGAGGATCGGGCCGCTGCTGTCGGCCAGCACGCCCGCCATCGCATCGAGCTGCGGATGGCTGAACCCGGCATGGGTGATCGGAATAGCATGATAGGCCATGCCCGCCGCCGTCGCCGCATCGGCGATCGCGTCGCCGGTCGGCTGGCCGGCTTCTTCGCCCTCGGGCCGGTTGTTGACGATGGTGGTGAAGCCCTGTGCCTTCAGCGTCGCGACGTCGTCGGCGGTGATCTGCGGGCTGACCGAGATGCGGTCGTCGATACGGCGGATTTGCATGGTGGGAGGATAGCGATCCCGTTCGCCGCAAGCAAATCCTCCCCACAGGGTGGGGAGGGGGACCAGCCGCAGGCTGGTGGAGGGGCGAAGCCACGAGGGTTACGTGTGCGGCATCGCCCCTCCACCCCTCGCTGCGCGAGCGGTCCCCCTCCCCATCGCAGATGGGGAGGATTTAGTGTTGCTGGATCACGCTCAGGAACGCGTCGCCGTACGCCTGCAACTTCTTCTCGCCGACGCCGGTGATCCGCCGCATGCCGCCGATCGTCTGCGGCTTGTCCGCCGCCATCTCGCGCAGCACCGAATCATGGAAGATGACGTACGGCGGCACGGCCGCCTCCTGCGCCAGTTCACGGCGTTTGGCGCGCAATGCCTCGAACAGCGGATCGCCGGTCGGGTTGGGCGTCGCATCGCCCCGGCGCCGCCGCTCGCGCTTGGGCGGCACGATCAACGACAGCGTGTCGCCGCCTTTCAGCAACCCGCGCGCTGCGGGTCCGAATTCCAGCCCGCCATGGTCGTTGGCGCGCAGCGCATCGCGCAGTTGCAGCGCGCGACCGACGGGTTTCAGCAGCGCCACCTCGTCCCCCTCGACGATGTTCCACACCGACAGCTTTTCGTGGCCGTTGGTCATGCTGCGCTCGGTCGACTGGCCGGTCAGCACCTGTTCGATATAGGTCGCGCCGAACATCATGCCGGTGCGGAATACCGCGGACAGATATTTCTGCGCCACCTGCGTCGCGTCGACTGCGTTGGGCGGGGTCAGGCAATTGTCGCAATTCCCGCAAAATTCGGGCGGCGACTCGCCGAAATGCTTCAGCAGGATCGCGCGGCGGCACCCGGCGGTCTCGACCAGCGCGCCCAGTGCGTTCAGCCGCTGCCGCTCGCCCGCCTGCCGGTTCGGCTCGACCTCGCCGATCCGCTGGCGCGCGCGGGCGAAGTCGTCGGCGCCCCAGAACAGGTGCGCGACTGCCGGATCGCCGTCGCGCCCGGCGCGGCCGGTCTCCTGATAATAGGCCTCGATCGACTTCGGCAGCCCGGCATGGGCAACGAAGCGGACGTCGGGCTTGTCGATCCCCATCCCGAACGCGATCGTCGCGACCATCACCATGTCTTCGGATGCGACGAAGTCGTGCTGGTTGCGCTGGCGGACGGCGGGGTCGAGCCCGGCGTGATAGACGCGCACCGGGCGGCCGGTCTTGCCGAGCGCCTCGGCCAGCCGTTCGGTGCCGGCGCGCGACTGGACATAGACGATGCCGGGGCCGGGGGTGGCGGCGATGATGTCGGCGATCTGGCGCGTACCCTGATCGCGGGGGGTGATGTGGTAGCGGATGTTGGGCCGGTCGAAGCCGGCGACGATCAGCCCGTCGTGCGGGATGCCGAGCTGTTCGAGGATGTCGGCGCGGGTATGCGCGTCCGCCGTTGCCGTCAGTGCCAGGCGCGGAACGTCGGGAAACTGGTCGAACAGCGGGCGCAGCAGGCGATAGTCGGGGCGGAAGTCGTGGCCCCATTCGCTGACGCAGTGCGCCTCGTCGATCGCGAACAGCGACAGGTTGCCGCGCGAGAGCAGGTCGCGGAAATCGCTGCCCGAGGCGCGTTCGGGCGCGACGTAGAGCAGGTCGAGTTCGCCATCGAGGAACCGGCCGCGCGTTTCCGCCCGGTTGTCGTCGGCGCTGGTCAGCGTCGCGGCACGGATGCCGACGGCGGTGGCGGCGCGCAGCTGGTCGTGCATCAGCGCGATCAGCGGGGAGACGACGACGCAGGTGCCCGGCAGCATCTGCGCGGGCAGCTGGTAGGTCAGCGACTTGCCCGCGCCGGTCGGCATCACCGCCAGCGTGCGCTGTCTGGCCAGCACCCGGTCGACCACCTGCCGCTGGACGCCGCGAAAGTCGGGAAAGCCGAAGGTCGATTGCAGTACGGGGATCGGATCGAGCGCCATCGGGCTTCACCTAGGGATGCGGGGCGGGGGCGTCGAGGGGTGGGGCGGGCTTATCGATTGGGGAAAGGAGCCGCCAGAGACCCCGGCTTACGCTGGGGTGACGACCGGAATGGCCTACTCCACCCGCACCGCGCGCCAGCCTTCTCCGACGATCGCCGCCTCGCCGACCGTCCCGCGATACTCGCGACCGCCTGCGGTAAAGCGTAGCGCCACCCCGCGCAGGCTACCGGTCAGCGGCACAGTGCCCAACATTCCGGTCACGTCCTGAAACCGCTGGTCGAAAGTCAGCGCCACCTCGCGCCCATCGGGCAGCGTCGCATGCCAGCTGCCGCCGGCGACCGCCGGTACGATCCACAGATAGACGCGGCGGTCGCCGACTAGCCGTTCGCCGTCGGCGCGCCAGTCGCCGAGGTCGAAGGCATGGGTGACGATCCGCGTGCCGGGCTTCAGTTCGGTCAGCAGGCGCGGCCGCAGCGCCATGTTGATGCGCGGCAGCAGGTACATCGTGACGACGCTGGCTTGACGCAGCGGCACGTCGAACAGGTTGGCGTTGGAGAAGTGAGCGCGGTCCTGCAGGGCGTACAGCGCGGCGTTGCGGCGCGCACGGTCGACCAGCGTCGCGTCGATCTCCACCCCGCTGGCAGCGGCGCCCTTTCGCGCGGCGGCGATGGTGATGCGCCCGTCGCCCGACCCGAGGTCGATGACCGTATCGGCCGGACCGACCTGCGCCATATCCAGCATCGCGTCGACCACCGGTTCGGGGGTTGGGACGTAAGGCACGTCGTAATTCGGCTCGCGCGCGGCGATGCCTTGTCCGCGCAGGATATCGCCCATCCCGTCGCCGTACGCGCTGCACCCGGCGAGCAGGACGGCCGCGAGCAGCGCCGCGATCCTCACGCCGCGGCCACCCCGCGCAGCCATGCCGCCGTCTCGCCCGCATGCGTGACCGGGATCATGTGGCCGCCGCCGATCTTCGTCAGCGTGGCACCGGGAATCTGACCCGCAGTCACATCGCCTTGCGCCGCAGGATCGAGCAGCTGGTCGTCGCGGCCATAGAGGATCGCGACCGGCACGGCGATCGCGCCATAGCGCGGTACGATCGTCGACAGCGCACGGTTGGCGTCCTCCAGCTCGAACGCCCCGGCCTCGAAGCTCGATGGGCGCAGCGCGGTCAGCCCGCCGCCGCGCGTGCCGAAGTCCAGCGGCACCGGATCGGGGGCGAAGACCTGTTTCGATACCGCCGCGCCGGTCAGCGTCGTGAAGGGCACGCCGACCGTCCATGCGGCGAGGCCGCGGACCGGGGCGGGCGGCACCTTGCCGCGGAACACCGGCGGCATCCGGTCGACCTGCTGCGTCAGCGGCGCGATCAGCGCGAGCCCACGGATCTTGGCGGGCTGGTTGACCGCCATCGTCAGCGCCACCGCGCCGCCCATCGAATGACCGACCAGCAGCGGCCGGTGGAGCCCCAGCGCGTCGATCAGGTCGGCGACCATTCGTGCCTGCGTTTCGAGCGTTGGATGCTCGCCCTCGACGATGGAATGGCCCCAGCCGGGCCGGTCGACGAGGATCAGGCGATGATCGGTCAGTTCGGCGGTGAGCGCGTAGGAAAAGTTGCGCAGCTGGCCATAAATGCCGTGGAGCAATACGATTGCCGGACCGTCGCCGCCGGTATCGACATAGTGCAGCCGCCCGCCGGGCACGTCGACGAACGCGCCATCGGCCGGGACCAGCGCCTCCGCCGCACTCGCCGCCAGCGCGGTCCATAGTGCGAGGCCTCCGCCGATCAGCGCCGTCGTAGTCGCTACCTTCTTGAACCCGTCCTTCATGCGTCGTCCTCCCGCGTTGCCGGGGATACGCATGGGGCTGGCGGAGTGTCCACAAGGATACGCTTCAGGCGTCCTCCAGCGCCGCCTCGCGCTCGGCGGCCTGGCGTGCCCACATCTCGGCATAGGTGCCGCCTGCGCGCAGCAGGTCGGCGTGCGATCCGCTTTCGGCGACGCGGCCACCCTCCAGCACGACGATGCGGTCGGCATGGACCACGGTCGACAGGCGGTGGGCGATGACGATGGTGGTCCGCCCGCGCTCGATCGCTTCCAGCGTGCTCAGGATATCGGCCTCGGTCCGGCTGTCGAGCGCGCTCGTCGCCTCGTCGAGGATCAGCACCGGCGGGTTCTTGAGCAGGGTGCGCGCGATCGCCACGCGCTGCTTCTCCCCGCCCGACAGCTTCAGCCCACGTTCGCCGACGCGGGTGTCGAACCCTTGCGGCAGGCTGGCGATGAATGGCGCGATCGACGCCCCCTGCGCGGCGCGCGCGATATCGTCGGTCGTGGCGCCGGCCCGGCCATAGGCGATGTTGTAGCCGATGGTGTCGTTGAACAGCACCGTATCCTGCGGCACGATCCCGATCGCCGACCGCAGCGAGGCCTGCGTCACCTGCGCGATATCCTGTCCGTCGATGGTGATCCGTCCCGCGGTCGGATCGTAGAAGCGGAACAGCAGCCGTGCGAGTGTCGACTTGCCCGCGCCCGACGGTCCGACCACCGCCAGCGTCGTACCCGGCGGAATGTCGAGGTCGATGCCGCCCAGGATCGTCCGCCCGTCGCCATAGCCGAAGCCTACGCCCTCGAACCGGACATGGCCCCGCCCGACCGCGAGCGTGGTGGCGCCGGGAACGTCGACGACGTCGGCCGGCGTATCGATCAGGTCGAACATCGCAGCCATGTCGACCACCCCCTGCCGCACGGTGCGATACACCATGCCGAGCAGGTCGAGCGGGCGGAACAGCTGCGTCAGCAGCGTCGACACCAGCACGACGTCGCCGGGGGTGAAGCGCCCGCTGCTCCACCCGAACACGATCAGCGCCATGCCGCCGCCCAGCATCAGCGCGGTGATCAGCGCCTGCCCGATATTGAGCAGCGCCAGCGAGTTTTCCGACTTCACCGCCGCATCGGCGTAGCTGGCGACGGCGCGGTCGTAGCGCGCGGCCTCGCGCTCCTCGGCACCGAAATATTTGACCGTCTCGAAATTCAGCAGCGAATCCACCGCATGCGCGACCGCACCGGTATCGAGGTCGTTCATCCGTTCGCGCAAGGACGAGCGCCAGTCGGTGACCCAGCGGGTGAAGCCGATGTAGAAGACCACCATCGCCACCGTACCGCCGACCAGCCATGCACCGAAGCGCGTGCCGAAGATCGACAGCACCAGCCCCAGTTCGAGGATCGTCGGTGCGATGTTGAACAACAGGAAATACAGCATCGTGTCGATGCTCTTGGTGCCGCGCTCGACCACCTTCGTCACCGCGCCGGTGCGCCGTTCGAGGTGGAAGCGCAACGACAGCGCGTGGAGGTGGCGGAACACCGACGCGGCCAGCCGCCGCGTAGCATCCTGTCCGACGCGTTCGAACACGACGTTGCGCAGATTGTCGAACAACGTGCCGGCAAAGCGCGCCACGGCATAACCCGCGACCAGCGCGACGACCAGCCACAGCGCGTCGCGCGATCCCGATGCCATCGTGTCGATCGCGCCCTGCAGCGCGAACGGCGCGCCGTACACCTGCACCAGCTTCGACGCGACGACGAGCAGCAGCGCGGCGACGATTCGCACCTTCAGCCCCATGGCACCGACGGGCCACAGATAGGGGAGGAAACGGCGGAGCGTTGCCAGCATCGGTCGGGTCGGACCGGAGGCGGAATGGGTTTCTGGCGGCATTGCAAGCGCCATTTGGGGAAGCGGGCGCGCGGCTGCAACGTTTCGTCGGAACATCCGGCGTCGCGGCGGATTGAAACCTTGGCAAGGAGACGGCGAATGGCACCTCTGGTCTATGTCATGGCGATCCTCGGATGCGGCGACGATGGCGCCGCCTGCACGCGCGAACGCGTCGCCCCCGCCAGCTATCAATCGGTCGCCGAATGTCAGGCGGCGATGCCCGCGATGCTCGCCAGCAACACCGACCTGTCTTATCCGGTGATCAGCGCCGCTTGCGAACGCGGCGGGCAGTTCGTCGTCGACAATGCGAAGCGGGGCAAGCCGCGGCAGGGGTGAGCGGGGCATGGTGGGTACGTACGCATCACTGCGGTCCGCCGCGGTCGTGCGGCGTATTGAGGCAACGCCGTCCTAGCTGACTGGGCTGTCGGTGTTCGGTTCGCTGGTCGCGGGCAATTGCTTTATCCACTGCGGTCACTCCCGCGAAGGCGGGAGTCCATATACCCCAGCGTCACGCATTTAGCTGAAACGGTAGCGTCTATGGATTCCCGCCTTCGCGGGAATGACGGATACGCGTGCGCATCGCTGAATGTCGGCTCAGGCCCTGTGTCGCTCGATTTCCAACGGCCATCACGGCTTGACGACCTAACGACATCCAATTACTTACATCATTGTAAGTAGTGGAGTCGAATATGGCGACGGAGGGGATCGACACGGTACAACCGCTTCGGCGCGACTGGGGCGCGGCTTGGGCGGCGCTCAAGCGGTTGCTGGCCGATGGCAACGACACGGTGCAAGTGTTCCGCATCATGCGTGCGCTGAACGCGGATACCAGCCACCGCAACTATGCCCGGCTGCTGGGCGAGCCCGGCGGCGGGCGCATCGCGTACGAGCATGTCGAACTGGCCGAGCGCTTTTCCGATCGCGCCTGGGTCGACGCGCTGCCCGACGGCAGCGTCGGTGCGCAGTATCGCGCGTTCCTCGATCGCACCGGTTTTTCGGCGCAGGGGCTGGCCGACATCAGCGCCGCCGACAATGAAGGCTGGCGCGACGCGGTGCATCCGGTCGCATGGTTCGGGCGGCGCGAGCGCGACGTCCACGACATCTGGCACGTCCTGACCGGCTATACCGCCGAGGAGCATCTGGGCGAGGCGTGCCTCGTCGCCTTTTCCTATGCGCAGACCGGCGGGCTCGGCTGGGCGGCGATCGGTCTGGGCGCGGCGGTGAAGTCGCTGCGCATTACCGGCGAACGCGCGTTCGCGCGAGCCGTGTGGGAAGGCTATCGCAACGGCCGTCGCGCCCGCTGGCTGCATGCCGAGGATTACGAAGCGCTGCTCGCCGAACCGCTCGACGCGGCACGGCGACGGCTGAACATTGCCGAGCCGGTGGCGTATCACGCGGCGCAGGCGCGGTTACGTGAACAGGGGTTGGCGGGGATTTAGCGCGCTGACGCTGGCGACGGCGCCAGCGATTGTGCCGCTCTACCAAAACGTTACCCCGGCGAAGGCTGGGGTATCCCGGTTATAGCGCGGTTCAGAAGCCGCGAGAGACCCCAGCCTGCGCTGGGGTGACGTTCGTGGCGGATGTGAAGTGCTGGCGCGGAAGGCACCGGGCCATCCCGTCCCCCGGATCAAGCCCGGGGTGAGAGGAATGCTACTTCGCCAGTGCGGCGCTCGCCTGCGCTTCGCCGCGATCACGCACCGCCTTCGCCTGCGCATCGGCCTGTTGCTCGACCAGCTTCGCTTCCTGCCGGATGGCGTCGGCGCGGACCTTCAGGCGTTCGGCGTCGTAGCCGCCGGCCTGTCCGGCCTGGTTGACCAGCCCCTCGGCCTCGACCTTCATCTGCGCGGTCTGGTTCTCCGCTGCAGCCTCGATCGCATCCGCTTCCGCATCCGCCTGATCGCGCAGCTGGTCGGCGCGCTGCTGTTCGGGGGTCTGCGACCCGCAGGCAGTGAGCGCGAAGGCAGCGGCGGCCATCAGGACAAAACGGGGCATGGGCGATTCCTGTCGTAATTCGCCTGTTCCAATCCTCAAAGCCCCGGAAAGTTTCGTTCGTATAACGTTGTGGCTGGTCCACAAGGGTTTCGCGCCCTGCGCCGCACCGCTAACGGTCGATGCCAGATGCTCACCCGCCTGACCCTGACCGATTTTCGCAACCATGCGGGCGGTACCATCGAACCGGGCGCGGGATTCGTCGTGCTGAGCGGGCCGAACGGGGCGGGCAAGACCAATGTGCTGGAGGCGGTGTCGCTGCTCGCGCCGGGACGCGGGCTGCGTCGCGCGCCGCTGTCGGACATGGCGCGTGAGGGCGGGGCGGGCGGTTTCGGCGTCGCCGCTGACCTGATCGGCGACGTGCGGCTGGGCACGGGGACGCAGGCGACCGCGCCCGAGCGGCGGATCGTGCGGGTCAACGGCGCGGGCGCGGCGGCGACGGCGCTGGCCGAATGGCTGTCGGTACTGTGGCTGACCCCGGCGATGGACCGGCTGTTCGTCGAGCCGGCGGGCGAACGGCGGCGGTTCCTCGACCGGATGACGCTGGCGCTGCTGCCCGGCCATGCGACACAGGCGACGCGCTACGACGCGGCGATGCGCGAGCGCAACCGGTTGCTGGCGGAGGATGCCGCGCCCGATCCCGACTGGCTGTCGGCGCTGGAGGCGCGGATGGTCGAGCATGGGGTCGCACTGGGCGCGGCGCGGGCGGAGTGCGTGGCAATGCTCGACGATCGGATCGCGGCGTTGCCCGCGACCGATTTCCCGCGTGCCGCGCTGGTGCTGGAGGGGTGGCATGGCGATGGCGCGTTGTTCGCGCGCGAACTGGCGTCGGGCCGCGCGCGCGATGCGGCGGCGGGGCGGGCGCTGAGCGGACCGCACCGTGCCGACCTGATCGTCACCGATCGCGACCGCGGCATGGCCGCCGCACGCTGTTCGACCGGCGAGCAGAAGGCGCTGCTGCTCGGGCTGGTGCTGGCCCATGCCGAGCTGGTCGCCGACCGGGCGGGGCGCCCCCCGGTATTGTTGCTCGACGAGGTTGCCGCGCATCTCGACCCCGGTCGCCGGGCCGCGTTGTTCGCGCGGGCGGCGGGGGCGGGGCAGGTGTGGCTGACCGGTACCGAGGCGGGGTTGTTCAGCGACATTCCGGGCGACACCACCCGGTTCGAGGTGACGGGCGGGCGGATCGACCGGGTTTAGGGGGGCTAGGGTCGTCATTCCCGCGAAGGCGGGAATCCATACACGCTGAGGGTTCGGTCAGTGCCGTGACGTTGGCGTGTATGGACTCCCGCCTGCGCGGGAGTGACGGATGGAAAGGGGATGTCGGCCCCTCAATAAAACCGCAACTCGCCCGGCACCCGTTCCGGCGCTTCGCCGCGCAGCTTGGCGAGCGTCGCCTCGATCACCCGGCCGAGCGCCGCGGTGTGGAACGGCTTGGCGACGCAGCCAAGGATCAGCGGATGGTCGGCATCGTCAGGGCAGTTGCCGCTGAGGAACAGGCACGGGATGCCGCGCTCGGCCAGCGCCACAGCGGTGCGGCGGCCGCAATCGCCATTGGCCAGCCGGACGTCGCACAGCGCGAGGTCGGGATGCTCGGCGAAGGCCAGCGTCAGCGCCTCCGCCTCGGTATCGGCGATGCCGGTGACGACATGGCCGTGCAGCGCCAGCGCATCCTCGACCAGCATCGCGACCAGCGCCTCGTCCTCGACCAGCAGGATGCGCAGCGCTTCACCCATCGGTGCGGCCGGGGATGGCGATCGTCAGCCGCTCGGCGCCGTCGCGGGCGACTTCGGCGCGCAATTGCCGCGCGAGGCCGCGCACCAGCCGTCCGTCGTCGAGCGCCGCGCGCGGCTGGCCCATCGTCGGGCCGGACAGCGTCAGGCGCAGCGCGTCGCCGCTCGTATCGATCACGACCTGCGCCAGCGCGTCGGGATCGGGCGCGATGAAGGCATGGGTGAGCAGGGCCACGGCGACCGCCTGTTCGACCGGGAGCGACGGGTTGCCGGTGCCGAGGATCGTGACGGGTTCGTCGTCGCTGCGCACGGCGATCGATCCGATCAGCGCGACGATGTCGACCTGGCTGGGGCTGTCGGTCGCGTAGAGCGGACGATGCGCGGCGGCCAGCACCTCCAGCCGCGCCGCAGCGTCGGCCAGTGCGCTCCGCGCGGTCGTATCGACCATGTCGGCGGCACCCAGCCGGACGACTGCCACCGCGGTCTGCAACGCGTTGCGCACCCGGTGGTTGAGTTCGGCGAGCAGCCGTTCGCTCACGGCGATGCCCTCGCGCAGCTCCGCCTCGATCATCAGCCGGTATTTGGCGAGCGCGACATAATGGCAGACGGTACGGATGAACGCGACTTCGTCGTTGTCGAACCGATCGGTCCAGCGCCGCCCGAAACTCAGCGTGCCGAGCAGCGTCGACCCGTGCATCAACGGCGTGCAGACATAGGCGTCGACGCCCAGCGAACGGACGAAGTGCGCCATCGGGTCGTCGGACCGCTGTACGCCGTAGGCGGCGATCGGTCGGCGATCGCGCGCGACACAGCCACAGACTGCCTCCCCGATCGCGAGGCGTTCGAACGACGTCGCCTCTGCCGCCGTCAGCCCGCCATGGGTTTCCAGCAGCAGGTCGTCGCCGTCGAGCCGATAGTTGAAGAACACGTCGAGCCGCAGTTCGTCGGCGATCAATGTGAAAAGGTCGTCGACCATCCCGGCCGAATCGTCGGCCGCGAGCAGCCGGTCGGCCGCCTCACCCAACAGGCGCAGATGGCGTCGCGGCAAACCGTCGACGGCCGGGTCGGTCGATGCGGGATCGATCATCGCGCGGTCTTAACGGCGGGATTCACTAGTTACCATAGCCAATTGGTACCGGTCGCAGGCCGCAACCTTGACCATTCCGCCCTTCTCGCCTATTTGCCGCAACGCAGCGACGCTTTTCAGGCAGCGTGATCGGACCCGCACGGGTCTCGGCTCCGCGTCGCAGCTCCAACCGGCTTCCCTAGTCACGCGGGTCGCAATTTTTTGCCCCGCTGCCCGTGCGCCCATGTGCGTTTCGGGTGCCGGACCCTATTTCAGGAACTGTCATGACCTTCCAGTCGCTCGGCCTGTCGAAGTCGATCCTCGACGCGCTCGCCGCCAAGAATTACGAAACCCCCACCCCGATCCAGCGCGACGCGATCCCGCTGGTCCTCGAAGGGCGCGACCTGCTGGGCATCGCCCAGACCGGTACCGGCAAGACCGCCGCGTTCGTGCTGCCCTCGATCGACCTGCTGGTGAAGGCGAACGTCCGTCGCCGCCCGATGCGCTGCCGGATGCTGGTGCTGGCGCCGACGCGTGAACTGGTCAGCCAGATCGCCGACAACGCGCGCGCCTATGCCAAGCACAGCAAGCTGACCGTCGCCACCGTGTTCGGCGGCGTGCCGGTGCCGCGCAACATCCGCGACGTGGCGGCGGGCGTCGACATTCTCGTCGCGACGCCGGGCCGTCTGCTCGACCTGATCGACCAGAAGTGCCTGGGCCTCGGCGAACTCGAAATCCTCGTCCTCGACGAAGCCGACCAGATGCTCGACCTCGGCTTCATCCACGCGCTGCGCCGCATCGTGTCGATGGTGCCGAAGTCGCGCCAGACGCTGTTCTTCTCGGCGACGATGCCCAAGGACATTCGCGAGCTGGCCGACAAGTATCTGACCGATCCGGCCACCGTGCAGGTGACGCCGGTGTCGTCGACCGCCGAACGCGTCGAGCAGTACGTCACCTTCGTCCAGCAGGCGGAGAAGCAGACGCTGCTGACGATGTTCTTCCGCAATACCAAGATCGACCGGGCGCTGGTATTCACCCGCACCAAGCATGGTGCCGACCGCGTCGTGAAGCTGCTGGCCGCCAACGGCATCGCGTCGAACGCGATCCATGGCAACAAGTCGCAGCCGCAGCGCGAAAAGGCGCTGGCCGCGTTTCGCGACGGCAGCGTGCCGATCATGGTCGCGACCGACATCGCCGCGCGCGGCATCGACGTGTCGGGGGTCAGCCATGTCGTGAACTTCGAACTGCCCAACGTGTCGGAGCAATATGTCCACCGCATCGGTCGCACCGCGCGCGCGGGTGCGTCGGGCGTGGCGTTCAGCTTCTGCGCCGATGACGAGCGGCCGTTCCTGAAGGGGATCGAGCGGCTGACCAAGCAGAAGGTCGAAGTCGTGCCGCTGCCCGCCGACTTCCTCGAACAGGGTGCCAAGATCAAGGCGAGCCGGGCGCCCTATGCTCCCGATCGTCCCGAACGTTTGCCCAGCGAGCGTGGCCCGGCGCGGCCGCGGGCGACCCATGCCCATGGCGCGAAGCCGGCGCATGGTCGCGGCGGTGGTGGTCCGGTCGGCAACCCGGCGCGTGGCGGTCAGCCGCAGCGTGGCGAAGGCCAGGGCGGCGGTCGTCCGCCGCGTGAGGCCGGTGCCGGTGGTGGCGGTCGTCCGGGTGGCGGTGGCCGTCCGGGTAGTAGCGGCGGCAATGGCGGCAGCGGTCGTGGCCGCGGCGGCCGTGGTCGCGGCGGTGGCGGTGGCGCTCCCCGCGCTTCGGTATAATTCCCAATCCTCCCCACCGGGTGGGGAGGGGGACCGCCGCGAAGCGGTGGTGAGGGGTAAGCCACCGGCGTCGCGCTTGCGGCCTTGCCCCTCCACCAGCCTGCGGCTGGTCCCCCTCCCCATGAGATGGGGAGGATTTGACGGACGCGACGTGAAGCCTCGGTAGGTAACTGCCGGGACTTTTCGTTTAGAGCTCCCGCAATGCCCGCGCCGGGCGTGCCGACAGGATCGGCAACGCCCCGAGCAACCCGATCCCGACCGTCACACCGACCCCGACTGCCAGCGTCGCGGCGATCGCGCCGTAATCGGGCAGCCAGTCGAACGCGAACAGCTCGACCACCACATACCAGCCGCCCGCGATCCCGATCGCCGCCGCCAGTGCGGCGAGGATCACGGCAAGCAGCAGATACTCCAGCGCCTGCGCCGCCAGTATCTGCCCGCGCGTCGCACCCAGCGTTTTCAGAATCACCGAATCATAGGTCCGCGTCTCGCGCGCGGCGGCGATCGCGCCGACCAGCACGGCGATGCCGGCGAGGATCGCGATGCCGGCTGCCGCGGCGATTGCGGTCGCCATCTGCGACACGATGGTGCGCACCTGCCCGATCACCTCGCGCACCTCGACCACCGAGGTCGAGGGGAAGCCGGCCGACAACGCCCGGACGACCGCGCGTTCGCGCCCCGGCGGCATGGTGATCGTGGCCGCCAGATTATGCGGCACGTCGGACAGCGCGTTGGGGCTGAACACCATCACGAAATTGAACCCCATCGTGTCCCATTCGATCTTGCGCAGCGAGGCGATGCGCGCGGTGCGTTCCTGTCCGGCGACGCTGATCGTCAGAGGATCGCCGAGCTTCAGGTTCAGCGCCTCCGCCATGCGCTCGTCGACCGACACCAGCGGCGGGCCGGTATAGTTTGCTGGCCACCAGCGGCCCGATACCAGTTCGCTGCCCGGTGGCAGGTCGGCGGCGAAGGTCAGGCCGCGCTCGCCGCGCAGCGCCCATGCGCCCTCCGGGATCGTCTTGAGATCGGCGACGCGGGTGGTGCCGTAGGCGGTGATCGTGCCGCGCATCAGCGGCACGGTCTGGACCTCGGCACCGGGCTGGATGTTGGCGATGGTGTCGCGGAACGGCGATTCGCGATTTGGGGGGACGTCGAGGGCGAAAAGGGCGGGTGCGCGGGCGGGCACGGTCTTTTGGATGTTGGCGTCGAGGCTGGTGCGGATCGCGGCCAGCAGCACGAACAGGGTGAGCCCCAGGCCCAGCGCCACCACCAACGCTCCGGTCCGCGCGCCGGGGCGGTGGAGGGCGGCCACGGCGAGGCGCCACAGGGGTTTGCGTGACCGGGGCAGGCGGGCCGCGCTCCAGCGGATCAACCAGCCAAGTGCCGACAACAGCAGGAGAAGTCCGCCGGCGGCGGCGAGGAACGCCGCGCCGAACCAGGGGCGTTCGCTGGTCGCCAGTACCAGGGCGACGATCGCGGCAAAGGCCGCGCCCATCCATGCCGCCGCCTTGCCCCACGGCGCACGGCGGCCGTCATGGACGCCGCGCAGCAGCCCGGCGGCGGGCACCGCGCCCGCCGCCAACAACGGCGGCGCGGCAAAGGCGAGCGCGATCAGCAGGCCGTATACGGCAGCCTGCACCAGCGGCAGCGCGTGGATCGCGAAGCGGGGCGCGACCGGCAGGACATCGCCCGCCAGCGCCACGATCAGTGGCACGGCGGCGATGCCGATGGCGAGGCCGATCAGGATGCCGATCGCCGAAACGGCCACGATCTGAAGCAGATAGACGCGTGCGATCAGCCCGGAGGTGGCGCCCAGCACCTTCAGTGTCGCGATGCTCGACCGCCGCGTGGCAAGGTAGGAGGACACGCCGTTGCCGACCCCGATCCCGGCGATGACCAGCGCGGTCAGTCCGACCAGCACAAGGAACTCGCCCATCCGCGTCAGGAACCGCTCGGCCCCTGGCGAGGCGCGGTCGCGGGTGCGGCTGTCCCACCCCTGCGCCGGATAGCGGTCGGTGAACGCCTTGATCGCCGTCGCCGGGTCATAGCCGCTGGCGATGCGGTATTTCGCCTCGTACAGGCTGCCCGGCGCGATCAGCGCGGTGCGCTGCAACCCCTCCAGCGACACCAGCGCCACCGCGCCCAGCGTGAAGCCTTCGCTCAGCCGGTCGGGTTCGTCGGCGATGATCCCGGCGACGGTGAAGCGCGCGGTGCCGAAGCGGACCGGGCCGCCGACGCGCAGTTTCAGGCGTTCGACCAGCGCCGGCCCGACATAGGTTTCGGTCGGCGACAGCGGCCGGGCGGTGCCGGTTTGCAGGGTCAGCGTGCCATAAAGGGGGTAGGCGGTATCGACCGCCTTCAGCTCGATCGGTGCGGTGTCGCCGCCGAAGTTGGCGGCCATCGACTGCATCCGCACCGTTTCGGACGTTTTGCCCAGCCGCGCCATCGACCGGCGCTCGGCGGCATCGGCCGTCCGGTGCGACACCGACAGTTCGATATCGCCGCCGAGCAAACTTTGGCCGCGCGCCGCCAGTTCCTGCGTGATCGACCGGGTAAGGCTGCCGATCGCCGCCAGCGCGCCGACGCCGAGGATCAGGCAGACCAGCAGCAGCCGCAGCCCACGGAAGCGGGCGTCGAGTTCGCGGCGGGCGAAGGTCCATGCGAGGCGCCATTCGGTCATCGGATGGCTCCGCGACTATGTTGCCGCGCATCCTCCACCGTACCCCCGCCTGCGCGGGGGGTACGGTGGGGATGTCGCGTCGCTTTCGGCTTTTGTCGCGACTTCGCCTTCGCCGAGGCAAGCGAGACGGACACTCGCAGCGTCATCGCGCGCTGTCCCGCGCGATGCGGCCATCGGCCAGTTCGACCACCCGGTCGCAGCGTTCGGCGAGTGCCGGGTCGTGGGTGATGACCAGCAGCGTCGCTTGCGTGGCGGCGCGGCGTTCGAACAGCAGGTCCATGATCGCATGGCCGGTCGCGCGGTCGAGATTGCCGGTCGGTTCGTCGGCGAACACCAGCGCCGGCCGCCCGGCGAGCGCGCGGGCGATGGCAACGCGCTGCTGCTCGCCGCCCGACAATTGCGTCGGATAATGGTGGAGGCGGTGGGCAAGGCCGACCGAGGCCAGTTCCGCCTCGGCCCGCGCGAAGGCATCGGTGACGCCGGCCAGCTCCATCGGCACCGCGACATTTTCCAGCGCGGTCATGGTCGGCAGCAGGTGGAACGCCTGCAGCACGATGCCGATCCGCCCGCGCCGGGCGCGCGCCAGATCGTCCTCGCCCATCGCCCCGAAATCGGCGCCGGCGACGTGGACCTGCCCGCCGCTGGCGCGTTCCAATCCGGAGAGTACCGCCATCAGCGACGACTTGCCCGACCCCGATGCGCCGAGCAGCGCGACGCTGGACCCGGCCGGGACCGTCAGGTCGATGCCGTGGAGGATGTGCGTGGCGGCATCGCCATCGCCCAGCGTCAGGGTGACACCGCGCGCGTCGATGACCATATCGTTCGGAACCGAGTGCATGGGAGGTTTATCGCCAGTGACGAAGCAGGGACCCTCATATGCGGGCGCGTTCGCCATTCTCCAAGGCGCGCTGCTGCTGGGCGCGTGCAATCAGCCCGATTTATCCGAAGGCAGTGACGCGACCCCGGTGAACGTCGCCGCCGATGCGACGCCGTCGCCGGTCGCGCGCGCTGCACCGGTGACGGGGCCGGAGCGGCTGGTGCTGGCGTTCGGCGACAGCCTATATGCGGGGTACGGGCTTGCCCGCGGCGACAGCCTGCCCGACGACCTGCAGGATGCGCTGCGCGCCGACGGGATCAACGCGCGGGTGGTGAATGGCGGGATTTCGGGCGACACCAGCGCGGCGGGGCGGCAGCGGCTGGCCTTCACGCTCGACCGGCTGGATCGCAAGCCCGACCTCGTGCTGCTGGGGCTGGGCGGCAACGACCTGCTGCGCCAGATTCCGCCGGCCGAGACGCGGGCGAATTTCGTGGCGATGCTCGACGAATTGCAGCGGCGCGACATTCCGGTGGTGCTGACCGGCATGATGGTGCCGCCGAACCTCGGCCCCGATTATGCCGCGGCGTTCAACCGGATCTGGCCGGACATGGCCAAGCGCTACGACGCGACGCTCGATCCGTTCATTCTGGCGGGCGTGATCGGCAACCGGCAGCTGATGCTGCCCGATGGCATCCATCCCAATGCGCAGGGCGTGGACCGGATCGTCGCGCGGCTGGGGCCGGTGGTGGCGGGGCGGTTGCGGACGCTGGCACCGACGGGGTGAGCGAATAGCTTGCCGCATCGTCGTTCCCGCGCAGGCGGGAACCCATAGACGCTGACGTTCGAAGTACAGCCGCAACCTTGGCGCGTATGGATTCCCGCCTGCGCGGGAATGACGTACTGGTCAGCACACTTCCGCTGTCGCCTTTGGCGGGCCGCCGCGCGGGACGCGTGCCGGATGCCGGTGGAAGACGTCGCCGGGGAGACGGTGACGTTTGCCATAGACCTGCCCCAACACGGCGTAGGAGCGCAGGGTCGTAGCGGCGCAGGTCGCCATGGTGCAGCAGCCGCCGACCGTCGACGACGGTGATCTGGTTGGTGTCGAACCAGAGCTGCGTCCCCTCCGCCCAATATTCGCCGACGGTCGTGGCGGCATATTCGCCGTGCCACAGGTCGCGCGCCATTGCCGCGGCATAGGCGTTCGCGATCGATGCGTAGAGCGTCGGGTCGCGCTGCCGGATCGCATCGAGGATCGCGTGCGAAAATTCGTGGACGAAGATATTCTCGCCATAATAGCGCGTGCCGGGGATGCCGAGCAGGTTCTCGGTCGCGGCGCTGGTCAACTGCCCACCCATGCCGCGGGCGCGGGCGTTCCAATAGTCGCGGTCGCTTAAAGCCCCGATCCGCTCGGCATAATGTTTGCGTTCGCACCGGGTCAGGCGCGGATCGTCGGGCGCGGGCTTTTTCCAGTCGCGCTGTTCGGGCAGGTCGAGCGTGGCTTCGTCGGGCGCCATCACCGCCACGCGAAACCCCGACGCCGCCATCCAGCGGTGCAGGTCGGGTCGTTCGGCCAGCATCGCGACGGCGATGTCGCGGGCGGAGCGGAGCGCTTCGTCGGGGACCTTTGCCGAGGCGACGATCGGAATGCCGCCGGCATCGAGGTGGCGGGTGTAGAAGGGGTCGAGCCGTAGCGCGGGCGGCGGCGGGCCGATCGTTTGCGCCGCCAGCCAGGCCGCCAGCCCGAGGCGGATCACCCGAACGGCCGGTCGATCGACGGCTGCGGCTGGGTAAACCACTGCGCGCCGGTATCGGTGACGTGGAAATGATCCTCCAGCCGGATGCCGAAGCGGTCGGGGACGACGATCATCGGTTCGTTCGAAAAACACATGCCCGGTGCCAAGGGGGTGGTGTCGCCGCGTACCAGATAGGCGGGTTCGTGGATCGACAGGCCGATGCCGTGGCCGGTGCGGTGCGGCAGGCCGGGGAGGCGATAGTCGGGGCCGAGCCCTTCGCGCACCAGCACCGCGCGGGCGGCGGCATCGACCGCTTGCGCCGGTACGCCGGGGGCGGCGGCGGCGAAGGCGGCGGCCTGTGCGGCGTGTTCGATGTCCCAGATCGCGCGGACCTCGTCGGCTAAGCGTCCGAAGGCGTAGGTGCGGGTGATGTCGCTGTGATAGCCCTGTACGCGACAGCCGGTGTCGATCAGCACCAGTTCCCCTTCCGCCAGCGCACGGTCGCCGGGCAGGCCGTGGGGAAAGGCGGTGGCGCGGCCGAACTGGACGATGCAGAAGAACGAACTCCCGCCGCCGATGGCGCGGTGCGCGTCGTCGATGAAGCGGACGACTTCGCTGGCGAGGATGCCCGGCCGTAAGGTTCGCGCGGCGGCGGCCTGTACGCTGAGCGTCATGTCCTTCGCCTGTTGCAGCAGCGCCAGCTCGGCGGGCGATTTGACCATGCGGCACCCGTCGATCGCCGGGGCGCCGTCGGTCAGCGTCAGGCCGTGGCGGGCGAGCTTCTGTCCCCACGCGAACGGCAGCAGCGGATCGACCGCGAGTTTGGCACCGGGGGGCAGCGCGTCGCGGACCAGTGCGGTCGGGTCCGCATCCTCTTCCCAAAGCAGCAGGTCGGCGGCGATGGTCAGGTCGGCCTCCAGCGTGCCGCGCTCGAACGCCGGACAGACGATGCGCGGGGTGCCGGTGACGGGCAGCAGCAACGCGACCATCCGCTCGCTCGGCCCCCACGGAATGCCGGTGAAATAATCGAGCGACGCGCCGGTATGGACCAGCAGCGCGTCGGCGCCGGTGGCCTCGGTCCGCGCGCGGGCACGCTCGATCCGGGCGTGACGCTCGGCGGCGGTGATCGGCGGGGCGGGGGTGGCCCAAGGTGCGAGCGCCGCGAGTTCGGTCGCCGCGGTCGATCCGCCGATGGTCATGGTTGCTGGTCCTTGTGCGGGGTGCGGAGGGGGGTGACTTTACCCTGGCCTGTTTGGGTTGAGTAGGCATTGTGCTTGTTGGAATGAAGGACCGCTAGGGGTGCTTCGATACGGGCCTTCGACAAGCTCAGTCCCTACTCAGCATGAACGGTTGGAGAAGTTTCACACGGGTTAGCCACGCCAGCCCCGACCCACTCCGTTTGGTTCGAGCAGCTTCGAGCTTGTCGAGAAGCGTCCGTCGAGAACGGGTTGTTTGGGGAAGGCGGGTTCTCGACAGGCTCGAACCGAACGGGGGAGAGGGCGGGTCTTCCCGCCGACGCTACCTCCCGCGGAACCCCGTTCTCGACAGGCTCGAACTGAACGGGGGAGGGGGTGGGTCTTTCCGCCGCCGCTGCCTCCGCAGAAGCCCGTTCTCGACAGGCTCGAACTGAACGGGAGGGTGGGCTTTCCGCCGGCGTTGCCCCTGCGGAGCCCCGTTCTCGACGAGCTCGAACCAAACGGAATTTTCGGTTTAGTGGCGTGCGCCGCACCTCCCCACCCAACGCAAGAATGTTGCGCAATCGTCGCGACAGGTTCAGCGTGGGCGGCAAAGGGTAACAGGGGAGTGACGATGTTCGGACCACGCAAGACGCTGGGCAGCGCGGCGGCGCCGGGGGACCGGCTGGCCAAGACGCTGGGCTGGCCGCACCTGATCGCGCTGGGCGTGGGGGCGATCGTCGGGACCGGCATCTATACGCTCACCGGCGTCGGGGCGGAGCGCGCCGGGCCGGCGGTGATCCTGGCGTTCGCGATCGCCGGGGCGATCTGCGCGTGCGCGGCGCTCGCCTATGCCGAGCTGGCGACGATGATCCCGGCGGCGGGCAGCGCCTATACGTTCAGCTATACCGCGGTCGGGGAGACGATCGCATGGATCGTCGGGTGGAGCCTGATCCTCGAATATTCGCTGGCGTGTTCGACGGTCGCGGTCGGGTGGTCGGGCTATCTGGTCGGATGGATACAGGCGGTCGGCGTCACGCTGCCGCCCGAACTGCTGGTCGGGCCGCATGGCGGCGGGATCGTCAACCTGCCCGCGGTGCTGGTCGCGCTGGCGGTGATGGGGATGCTGCTGGTCGGCACGCGCGAGAGTGCGACGCTGAACATCGTGCTGGTCGTCATCAAGCTGGTCGCGCTGACGGTATTCGTCGCCTTTGCACTGCCTGCGTTCGACGGCGGCAACCTGCAACCGTTCATGCCGTACGGCTTCGGCAGTACCGAGGTCGACGGGGCCAAGCGCGGGGTGATGGCGGCGGCGGCGATCGTGTTCTTCGCGTTCTACGGCTTCGATACCGTCGCGACCTCGGCTGAGGAGGCGCGCAATCCGGGGCGCGACCTGACGATCGGGATCGTCGGGTCGATGGTGGTGTGTACCGTGATCTACATGGCGGTCGCGGTCGCGGCGGTGGGAGCGGTGCCGTTCCGTGCATTGGCCGACAGCCCCGAGCCACTGGCGCTGGTGCTGCGTTCGCTGGGACAGCCGGGGGCGGCGTATCTGATCGCGCTGGCGGCGGTGATCGCGTTGCCGTCGGTGATCCTGGTGATGATGTACGGGCAGAGCCGCGTGTTCTTCGTGATGGCGCGCGACGGGTTGCTGCCGCGCTGGCTGGCGGCGGTCAGTCCGCGATCGGGTGCGCCGACGCGGATCACGCTGCTGACCGGCATCGCCATCGCGGTGATCGCCGGGCTGGTGCGGCTCGACCGGATCGCCGAACTGGCCAATGCCGGCACGCTGATCGCGTTCATCTCGGTCGGGGCGAGCCTGATGATCCTGCGCCGCCGTGCGCCCGACGCGCCGCGCCGATTCCGCTGTCCGGCACCGTTCGTCGTGGGATCGTTCACCATCCTCGGCTGCCTGTACCTGTTTTCCAGCCTGCCGATGACGACGTTCTTCTGGTGCGCGGTGTGGAACGCCGCCGGGCTGAGCTTCTACTTCCTCTACAGCCGGCGCCACAGCCTGTTGCGCCGGCCGGTGGGGTGACGGATTACCCCGCCGGCGTCATCGAATAGGGCGCCGCGCCGGGGCCGGTCGCCCATGCCTTGTTCGGGGTCGGGCCCATGACGAAGCGCAAGGTGCCGCCGGCCATGATCTCGTCCTGCGACAGCCATGTACGATCGAGCTTGCGGCCGTTGAGCGTCGCCGACTGGATATAGACGTTGGCGGCACTGTTGCCCGGCGCCTCGACCACGAAGCGCTTGCCGTTTTCCAGCGCCAGTTCGGAGCGGCGGAACAGCGGGGAGCCGATGACATACTGGTTCGCGCCCGGCGTCACCGGATAGAAGCCCAGCGCACTGAACACATACCATGCCGAGGTCTGGCCATTGTCCTCGTCGCCCGGATAGCCGTCGGGTTGCGCGGCATAGAGGCGGCGCATGACGTTGCGGACATGCCACTGCGTCTTCCACGGCGCGCCGGCATAGTCGTAGAGATAGATCATGTGCTGGATCGGCTGGTTGCCATGGGCGTAATTGCCCATGTTCACGATCTGCATCTCGCGGATTTCGTGGATGACCTGCCCGTAATAGCTCTCATCGAACTTGGGCGGGCTGTCGAACACCTGATCGATCTTCGCGACGAAGGCGCGGTCGCCGCCCATCAGGTCGATCAGGCCGCGCACGTCCTGAAACACCGACCAGCTGTAATGCATCGAATTGCCTTCGGTGAAGGCATCGCCCCATTTGAGCGGGTTGAACGGCGTCTGGAAGCTGCCGTCCTGGTTGCGGCCGCGCATCCAGCCGACGTTGGGGTCGAACAGCTTGCGATAGTTCTGCGCGCGGGCGCGGAACATCGCAGCGTCGTCCTTCTTGCCCAGCGCTTCTGCCAACCGCGCGATGGTGAAGTCGGCATAGGCATATTCGAGGGTGCGGGCGGCGTTTTCCTTGATGCCGACGTCATAGGGGACGTAGCCGAGGCGGTTGTAATATTCGACGCCCTCGCGCCCGACCGCGCCGATCGTCTTGCCGTCGGCCGAGGTGGGGCGGCCGACGCTGGTGGTCGCGTTCTTCAGAATCGCTGCGTACAGGGTTTCGATATCGTAGCCGCGAATGCCCTTCAGATACGCGTCCGCGATGTTGACCGCCGAGTTCGACCCGATCATCACGTCGCGGTGGCCGGGGCTGGCCCATTCGGGCAGCCAGCCGGATTCGCGATAGGTGTTGGCAAGGCCCGCCATGATCTCGCCGTCGAGCTTGCGCTCCATCAGCGTGAACAGCGGGAAGACCGCGCGGAACGTGTCCCAGAAGCCGTTGTCGGTGAACATCGGTCCAGGCAGCACCTGCCCGTTATACGGGCTGTAGTGCACCATTTTCCCGGCGCGGTCATATTCGTGGAAGCGGCGCGGGAACAACTGCGTGCGGTAGAGCGCCGAATAGAAGGTGCGGACATTGTCGATATCGGGGTCGTCGACCTTGTAGCGGCCCAGCAGCGCGCTCCACGCCGCGCGCGCCTTTTCCTTCGTCGCGTCGAAGCCGTCGCGGCCGAGTTCGCGGTCGAGGTTCAGCTGCGCCTGTTCGGCGCTGATGAACGAGGACGCGACGCGGACGCCGACCTGCTCGCCCTTGCGCGTCCGGAACCCGATCAGCGCGCCGACGCGCTTGCCCTCGGCCCTGGTCACCCCCGGCTGGCGTTTGAAGCCGTCGCCGAAGGTGTCGGCGACGGTGAAGTCGCGGTCGAATTCGAGGACGAAGTAGTTTCTGAAATTCGCCGGCACGCCGCCGCTGTTGTTCTTGGCCCAGCCGATGATGCGGCGCTGTTTGGGCAGGATGGTAACTGCCGAACCCTTGTCGAACGCGTCGAGCAGGATCCAGCTCTGGTCGCTTTCGGGAAAGGTGAAGCGGAACTGCGCGGCGCGTTCGGTTGGCGCGATCTCGACGGTGGTGTCGTAATCGGCGAGGTACGCGCTGTAATAATAGGGCCGCGCCGTCTCCGCCTTGTGCGAATACCACGATGCGCGGTCGGCCTCGGCCAGTTTCGGCGCGCCGGTCATCGCCATCAGCGAAAACGCGCCGTAATCGTTCATCCACGGGCTCGGCTGGTGGGTCTGCTTGAACCCCCACAATTTCGTGTCGCGGTAGCGGTACGCCCAGCCGTCGCCCGCCTTGTTGGTGGTCGGCGTCCAGAAGTTCATGCCCCAGGGCAGCGCGATCGCCGGATAGGTGTTGCCGTAGGACAGCTCGTAGGTCGAATCGGTCCCCATCAACGGGTTGACCAGATCGGCCGGGTCGGCACGCCGCTCCTGCGCGATCGCGGGGGCGAGGGTGCCGAGGATCAGCGCGAGTGCGGTGGCGGCGGCGGTCAGGCGGGGCGGGGCCATGGGCACGGTCCTCTTTCTCAACGGGTCGGCAGATGGTGGCGGGCGCGATCCCAGAAGGCGGGGTCGAAGGTGGCGGCGGCACCGATGATCGCGGCGTCCTCGGTATCGGCATGGACCGCAAGCGCGGTGGCAGGCAGCATCGCGGCAAGTGCCGGGCCGAACAGGTCGAACGCGCCGCAGATGCGCCCGCCGAGCATGACGGTACCCGCGCCGAACCGGTGGACCCACGGCGACAGGATCGTGCCGAGGCTGGTGCCATAGTCGGCGAAGATCGCGGCGGCATGGGCGTCGCCGGTCCGTGCGGCATCGGCGCCGGTGACGACGGTCGCGTCGCTGCCGAACCGTTCGCGGAGGCGCGCGGTCAGCCAGCGGGCGGAGACATGGTCGTCGGCGATGCCGTCGCCGAACGGCAGGTGCCACAGCGATCCGTGCGGCGGCACGTCGCCGCCGTCGATCGCCGGAATGCCATGGCGCAGGAATGTAGAGCCCAATCCGGTGCCGAGTGTGACGCCGACCACGTTGTCGTCGGCCGGGGCCGCGCCGATCGCCACGCAGCCGACCGCAAAGGCGGTGGCGTCGTTCAGGAAGCGGACGGGGCGCGGAAAACGCTGTGCGATGGCGAGGGCAGCGCCGATATCGACGCCGTTCAGCGCGGTGAACTTCGCATTGCCGGCGAAATGGCCGATCCCGGCGGCATAGTCGAAGGGTCCTGGCATCGCGATGCCGATGCCGGTGACGCGCGCCGGCCCGACCCGGTCGATCACCGCATCGATCGCCCCGGCCCATGCCGCGATCAGCGTGGCGCGGTCGTCGTCGGGCGCACAGGGGTCGTGGCGATAGCTGTCGGGCAGCAGCGCACCACGGTCGGTATCGGCAACGGCCGCCGCCGCGACGTGATGTCCCCCAATATCGACCCCGACGATCATCCACCCTCCCACAGGCTGCGTGGCGGGTTCGCCATCGCTTCGTCGGTCGTGTAATCCATTACATCGGGTTGCGCCAAGGGTAATTCGCGTGGGGTTGTTTGTCGCAAGCGCGGAGCCCGCGGTGGGAGCGGAAGTCGATCTGTTCCCATCGACCCCTGACGTCACCCCAGCGAAGGCTGGGTTTCAGGCGGCTCCTGCTGCGCGCTACAACCGGGAGACCCAGCCTTCGCTGGGGTGACGTTTTGGTACGGATGGATCGCGGCGATCGTCGCGTATTCCCGCGCAGGCGGGAAGAGGGTACGGCTGATCTCAGACCGCCGGGCCACTGCTCTGCCGGACGATCAGTTCGTGGGGCAGGACATGGACGGTATCGTCGGCGCCCTTGCCCTCGATCCGGTCGATCAGGATTTCGCACGCCTTGGCCCCCATCGCTTCGGCCGGCTGGGCGATGGTGGTCAGCGACGGGGTGGAATGGGCAGCGAAGCTGATGTCGTCGAACCCGGTGATGGCAAGGTCGTGCGGCACGCGCAGTCCCTTTGCCGTTGCCGCCTGGATCGCGCCGATCGCCATTTCATCGTTCATGCTGAACAACGCGGTCGGACGATGCGGCACTGCCAGCAGTTCGGACGCGGCGGCGTGCCCCGATCCCATCGTCCAGTCGCCGAACCGCACCAGAGCGGGGTCGAACACGACGCCCGCGGCGTCGAGCGCGGTGCGATAGCCCTTCATCCGGTCGACTGCGTGCGGGTTGGCCGCCGGGCCGCTGATGGCGGCGATGCGGCGATGGCCCGCGGCGATCAGATGGTCGACCATTTCGCGCGCCGCGCCGGCATTGTCGATGCGGACCGAGGGTGCCTGCGTCAGTTCGCAGCCACAGGCATGGACGATCGGATAGGTCGCCGCGCGCTGCCGCGCGTTGAAGCCGTAATCGGGGCTCAGCTGGATCACGCCGTCGGCCAGCCGGGTTTCGACCAGCTGTTCGTAATGCGCCTCGCGGTCGCGGGAGTCGCGCGTGTCGCCCAGGAACACCGAATAGCCGCGCCGCCACGCGATCGATTCGATGCCGGCGGTCACGTTGGCGAAGAACGGGTTGGCGATGCCGGGCACCAGCACCAGCACCGAAAACGACCGGTCGGAGCGCAGGTTGCGCGCCAGCAGATTGGGGCGGTAATCGACCGCCGCCACCGCCGCCATCACCCGCGCGCGGGTCGCCTCGGTCACCTTTTCGGGGGTGCGCAGCGCGCGCGACACGGTGGCGGTCGACAGACCGGCCGCGTTCGCGACGTCGATGATACTGCTCATGCCCTGTCTTCCCCCGCCTGATCGTTCTGCCGACCGGTGGCCCCAAGTCAAGCGGACCGCCGCGACCGGCGCTTAGGCCGGATGGCATATGTAATCCATTACATTATTCGCTTGCGAGCCCCGACGATGCTGCCTAGTCTTTGGACCAAGCAAGCGGTCCCGGCGCGGACCCGATGATGGGGAGGGCGGCGTGGCGCCGATCGACGGGCTGATCGTGCTCGCATATCTGGTGGCGACGCTGGCGATCGCGCTGAAGGTGCGGGCGCGCGCCGCCGAGAGCATCGACAGCTATTATCTCGGCAACAAGAAGATGCCGTGGTACCTGCTGTGCCTGTCCGATGCGTCGGGAATGTTCGACATTTCGGGCACGATGTGGCTGTCGACGTTGCTGTTCCTGTACGGGATGAAGAGCATCTGGCTGCCATGGCTGTGGCCGGTGTTCAACCAGGTGTTCCTGATGGCGTATCTCGCCATCTGGCTGCGGCGGTCGAACGTGCGGTCGGGGGCGGAATGGATCCTGTTCCGCTTCGGCGACAATCGCGGCAGCCGGCTGTCGCATCTGTCGGTCGTGCTGTTCTCGGTCATCTGTGTCGTCGGGTTCCTCGTCTATGCGTTCGTCGGCATCGGCAAGTTCATGGAATTGTTCCTGCCGTGGGAGGCGATCGGCCCTGCGCTGGGACTTTCGCTGACACCGGCGCAGGTGCCGGTCGCCTATGCGGTGTTCTTCACCACGCTGGTCACGGTCTATGTCGTACTGGGCGGGCTGCCGGGCATCGTGTGGACCGATGTGCTGCAATTCGGGATCATGACGCTGGCAGCGTTCTTCGTCGCCGGCATGGCGATGACGATGGTCACGCCGCAGCAGATCGCGGCGGCGACGCCGGTGGGGTGGATGAGTCCGGGCTTCGGCTGGCATCTGGGGCTGGACTGGAGTGCGATCCGGCCCGAGGCGGCGGCGAAGATCGCCGGCGACGGTTACGAACTGTTCACCGCGCTGATGATGATGATGCTGTTTTCGGGCACATTGAAGAGCGCGGCGGGTCCCGCGCCGAGCTACGACATGCAGCGCGTGCTGGCGACGCGCTCCCCACGCGACGCGGCGAAGGTGACCGGGTTCGTGTCGGTGGTGCTGATGCCGATCCGCTACCTGATGATCGCCGGGTTCACCGTGCTGGCGCTGGTGTTCGTCGACCGGCTGGACCTCGCATCGGGTGGCAAGGTCGATTTCGAGAATCTGCTGCCCGCCGCGATCCAGGCGTTCATGCCCGCAGGCGTGCGCGGGGTCATCATCACCGGGCTGCTGGCCGCGTTCATGGCGACCTTCGCCTCCAGCCTGAACGCTGCGCCGCTCTACATCGTCAACGACGTCTATCGCCGCTACGTGAACCCCGATGCGTCGCAGCGGCTGCTGGTGCGGTTGAGCTATGCGGTATCGGTTGCGGTGGTGCTGCTGGCGATGGGCATCGGGCTGTTCGTCGCGTCGATCAACGATGCGCTGCAATGGATCGTGTCGGGGCTGTGGGGCGGGTACACCGTGTCGAACGTCATCAAATGGTATTGGTGGCGCTTCAACGGCGAGGGCTATTTCGCCGGCATGGTAGCGGGCATCGCCTGTTCGCTGAGCTTTCCGTTCATCTTCGGGCCGTTGATGCCGGGCGCGGGGGCGATCCTGCCGCTGTACCTGTTCCCGCTCATTATTGCGGTGTCGGGTGCGGTCGCGATCGGGGCCAGCCTGATGACGAAGCCGACCGATCCGGTGGTGCTGCTGGGTTTCTACCGACAGGTGCGGCCGTGGGGGTTTTGGGGTCCGGTGCAGGCATCGATGCAGGCGGAGAACCCGGCGGCGCAGCCCAACCGCGAACTGCCGCGCAATGCGTTCAACATCGTGGTCGGCACGCTGATGCAGACCGCGCTGGTGGCGACGCCGGTGTTTCTGGTGGTCAAGAATTTTACCGCGATGGCCGCGTGTCTGGCCGTCGTGCTGGTGTGTGGAGGGATATTGTGGCGGACCTGGTATCGGCGGCTGGCCGACTGGCCCGAGGATCTGGGCGACGGCCCCGCGGAGCAGCGGCCGTGAAGTGGTTCGCCGGGGCGATGCTGCTGGCGCTGGCGATGCCGCCCATTGCGCCTGCCGTGGCGCAGGAGGCGGACGATCCGGTGCAATGGGTCGATCCGATGATCGGCACCGATGGCGACGGCCATGTCTTTCCGGGCGCGACGCTGCCGTTCGGGATGGTGCAGTTGAGCCCGTCGAACACCCGCGATGGGTGGAAATGGACGTCGGGCTATCATTACAGCGACACCGTCATCGACGGGTTCGCGCATACCCATATCAGCGGGGCGGGGCTGGGCGCGCTGGGCGATATCCTGCTGATGCCGACGCGGGTGGCGGGGACGGCGATGGGCGCGCTCGACCGGCCCGGTTCCGGCTATCGCTCGCGCTTCTCGCATGATCGGGAAAAGGCGGAGGCAGGCTATTACCGCGTCCACCTCGACGACGCCGATGTCGATGTCGAACTGACCACGACGCTGCGCACCGGCTTCCACCGCTATCGCTTCAACGGCGCTGGCGAGCGCTATGTCGTGATCGATCCGATCCATGCGGTCGGCGACGACCATGCGCTCGAAAGCGCGATCGAAATCGTGTCGGACCGCGAAATTCGCGGATGGCGGCGGACGATCGGATCGTCGGCAGGCGCCCGCACCGTGTATTTCGTGGCGCGCTTCTCGCAGCCATTCGTCGCGGCGCAGTTGACCGAGGCCGATCTACCGGTCGCCGGACGACAGGGAACGGGCGCAGCGCGGCGTACTTATGTGCGATTTGCAAATAACGTTGGGCAGGTCGAGGTTGCTGTGGCGATCTCGCATGCGTCGGCGGCCGGCGCGCTCGCCAATTTCCGGGCCGAGGCGGAAGGGCAGGGCTTCGATACGGTGCGGCGCGCGGCGCAGGCGACGTGGGCGAAGCGGCTGTCGGTTATCCGCATCGATGAGCGCGATGTGACGAAGAAGCGTGTCTTCTACACCGCCAGCTATCACGCCGCGATCGCGCCCAATCTGGTGTCCGACGTCACCGGCGACTATCGGGTCGAGGGCAAGGTGCTGCGCTCCAAGATCCCGCAGTTCAGCAACTTTTCGAACTGGGATACGTACCGCGCCGTCCATCCGCTGCTGACGATCGTCGATCCGGACAAGGCGGGCGGGATCGTGGCGAGCATGGTGTCGCGCCACCGCGATGCCGGGCTGATCCTGCCCAGCTGGGAAGCGGTCGGGCATGATAACCGGGTGATGATCGGCTATCCGATCGTGTCGATCGTGGCGGATGCGGTGATCAAGGGGCTGCCGGGCGTCGATCCGGCCAGCGCCTATGCCGCGATCCGGGCGAGCGCGTTCGACCGGACCAAGCATAGCAACGTCTATGACCTGAACGGCATGGACGGCTATCTGCGCTACGGCTTCGTGCCCGCCGACGTCGCCAGTTCGGTGTCGAAGACGACCGAGCAGAATTATCAGGACTGGACGATCGGGCAGGTGGCGGCGAAGCTCGGCCGCGCCGACGACGCCGCGCTGTTCGCGCAGCGCGCGACCGGGTGGCGGCAGTTGTACGATCCGGCCAGTGGCTGGCTGTTGCCGCGCCTGGCCGACGGGCGACAGGCGCCGATGCGCCGCGACGACTGGGGCGACCTGAACCGCCATTATGTCTCGGGCAATATCTGGGCCTATTCCGCCTACACTCCGCACGACATGGCCGCGGCGATCCGGCTGCACGGCGGGCGCGCCGCCTATGGCGACTGGCTCGACCGGATTTTTACCGACACGACGCCGATCGGCGGCGAACAGCATGTCGACCTGTCGGGGTTCGTCGGGCGCTATGGTCATGGCGACGAGCCGGGGCACCAGATGCCGTATCTGTTCAACCTCGCGGGACAGCCGGGGCGGACGCAATATTACGTCAACCGCGTGCTGCGCGAAATGTATTCGGACCGGCCCGGCGGGTTGGTCAACAATGACGACCTGGGCCAGATGTCGGCTTGGTATGTGTTCAGCACGCTGGGCTTCTATCCGGTCGCGCCGGGTGACCTGACCTATCAGATCGGCGCGCCCTATCACCGGCGGGCGACGGTGACGTTGCCCGGCGGGCGGGCGTTCGTGGTCGAGGCGGACGGGCTGTCGCCGCGCAACATCTATGTCCAGTCGGCGACGCTGGACGGGCGGCCGCTGACGCGGAGCTATCTGACGCATGCGCAGCTGCTGAGCGGCGGTACGTTGCGCTTCGTGATGGGGGCGAAACCGTCGGGATGGGGCGCGGGGGTGGCGGACAGCAGCCTCGGCGCGTTCGACGACACGGCGCCAGTGGCAGTGACGCAGCGCGCGCCATGGGCACCCTATGATCCGGTCGACGATCCGCGTTTCGCGGTGACGCGCGAGGTGACGTTTCGGGCGGCGGGCGGTGCGATCCGCTATACGCGGGGTGCGGGCGTGCCGACCGCGCGGTCGACGCGCTATGCCGCGCCGGTGCGGATCGATCGCGACACCGTGCTGCGCGCGGCGGCGTTCGATCCGGCGCTGGGGCAGAGCACGACGCTGGAGCGGCACTATGTCCGCAGCCTGTTGAAGGGCGCGCCGGCGGGTTTCCCGCGAATCGCGATCGCCGAGGACGGCATCGGCTATGGTGCGAAGGACGGGGCGATGCTGATCGACGGGATCGTCGGCGGGCAGGCTTACGGCGACAAACGCTGGACCGGGCGGGTCGGCGATATCACCGCGACGATCGACCTCGGCACTTCCAGGCCGGCGCGGACGCTGACCATCGGCTATCTCGACGATGCGATGAACGGCATCATGCCGCCGCGCCGGATCGAGGTGCTGGCGGGCGACGATCCGGCGCGGCTGGTGCCGGTCGGCCAGCGCGACATCGGGCCATGGGGCGGGGTGACGCAGCGGGTGACGCGGATCGCCATATCGCTGCCGGGGCGTGCGTACCGCTATTACCGGGTGCGCGGGATCGCGTGGGGCGACCTGCCCGCTTCGCTCAAGCCGCCCGGCCGGCCTTCGTGGCTGTTCCTCGACGAGATCAACCTGCAATGATGCCTGCCACGACCCGCCGCGAACTGGGTAGCGGCTGGACCTTTCGCCAAGCCGGGCAGGACGCGTGGCTGCCGGCGGTGGTGCCGGGGTCGAACTTCACCGATTTGTGGCGTGCGGGGGTGATCGAGGACCCGTATCACCGCGATGCCGAGCCGCGGCTGCAATGGATCGAGCGGGTCGACTGGGACTATCGCTGCACGTTCGAGGTGACGGCGGACGAACTGGCGGGCGACAGCGTGGCGCTGGTGTTCGACGGGCTCGACACGCTGTGCGACGTGCGGCTGAACGGCGCGGACCTGTTGTCGAGCGACAACATGTTCCGCGCGCACCGGGTCGAGGTGAAGGATCGGCTGCGGGAGGGGGCGAACGAACTGGCGCTGCATTTCCGTTCGCCGGTGGTACATGGCGAGAGCCGCCAGGCGGCGGACGGGTTCCACTATCCGGCGGAGAACGACAAGACCGACGCGCGCGCCAGCGTGTATGTGCGGAAAGCGCCCTATCATTTCGGCTGGGATTGGGGGCCGAAATACGTGCCCTCGGGCGTATGGCGGCCGGTGAGGCTCGACGTCGTGCGGCGCGGGCGGATCGTCGAGGTGCAGCATCATGTCGAGGCGCTCGACGATGCGCGGGCGGTGGTGCGCTTCGATGTGACGGTCGAGGGGGCCGGCGACATCGAGATCGCGTGCGACGTGGCGGGCGTTGCGCCGGTCAGGGGCGCGACGGCGCGGGTAGTGATCGACGACCCGCGGCGCTGGTGGCCGAACGGGCTGGGCGAGGCGTTCCTCTATGGCTTCACCGTAACGCTTAGCGATGCGGCGGGCGTGATCGACCGGGCGACGACGCGGGTCGGCCTGCGCACCCTTCGCGTGCGCAACGAGGCCGACGCGATCGGCGAGTGTTTCGAGATCGAGGTGAACGGGCGGCGGACCTTCATGAAGGGCGCGAACTATATTCCGTCGGACAGTTTCCTCGAGCGGGTGACGCCCGAACGCTACCGCCAGCTGTTCCGCGATGCGCTCGATGCGAACATGAACATGCTGCGGGTGTGGGGCGGGGGGACGTATGAGAGCGACCTGTTCCACGACCTGGCAGACGAACATGGCATCCTGATCTGGCAGGATTTCATGTTCAGCTGCACGCTCTACCCGTCCGATCCGGCGTTTCTGGAAACGGTGGCGGAGGAGGCGCGGCAGCAGATCCGGCGGTTGCGGCGGCATCCCTCGCTGGCGCTGTGGTGCGGCAATAACGAGGTGTCGCTGGGCATTGCGCACTGGAACTGGCCGACGACGTTCGGCTATCCGAACGAACTGTTCGAGCGGCTGGTCGCGGCCAATCGCGATCTGTTCGAAGGGCTGCTGCCGGCGCTGGTCGCCGACCATGATCCCGAGCGCTTTTATATGCCGTCGTCGCCGATCGGGTTCTGGAACGACCCCGCCGACGATGCGCGCGGCGACAATCATTATTGGGGGGTATGGCACGGCGAGGAGCCCTTGAGCGCCTATGCCGAACGCGTGCCGCGCTTCATGAGCGAATACGGGTTCCAGTCCTATCCCGATATCGCCTCGGTCGAGCGGTTCACCGATTCCGAAGACCGGGCGGTGGGATCGGCGGTGCTGGCGCTGCACCAGAAGCATCCGCGCGGCGATGCGATCATCGGCCGGTTCCTGCGCGAGCATTATGGCGAACCGCGCGACTTCGCCGCCTTCTGCACGCTCAGCCAGCTGACCCAGGCCGACGGCTTGCGCATCGCGTTCGAGGCGCATCGCCGGGCGATGCCGCGGTGCATGGGTTCGCTCTATTGGCAGTTCAACGACTGTTTCCCGGCGATCTCGTGGTCGAGCATCGACTATTACGGGCGGTGGAAGGCGCTGCACTATCAGGCGGCACGGTCGTTCGCGCCGGTGATCCTGTCGGTGGAAGCGGTGGCGGACGGCCATGCGATCCATATCGTGTCCGACCGCATCGAAGCGGTCGAGGCGACGCTGGTGCTGGAGCTGATCGATTTCGATGGCGGCGTGCTGTGGCGATGCGAGGAGCCGGTGACGGTTGCCGGCAACAGTGCGGCGGTCGTTGCGCAGGTGCCGGTGGTCGAGGGCGCGGAGGTGCTGGTGGGGCGGATCGTCGGCGCGGCGGGCGACATTGCGCGCGACGTGCGGATGCTGGGCGAGGTCCGCGACCTGCCCGATCCGGGACTGCGCGCATGGGTCGAGGACGGTGCGGTCGTCGTCACGGCGCAGCGGTTCGCGCGGGCGGTTCGGATCGTCGTCGATGCGGCGCATGGCAATCTGGCCGACAATCATTTCGACCTGCTGCCGGGCGAGACGCGACGCGTGGCCTTGCGCGACGGGTGGTTGCCGGACGGGGCGGCGGTGACGGTCGCCAGTCTGACCGACTGGATCGTGCGGACATGAAGGCCGCGATCGCCGCCACGGCGTTGCTGGCGAGCGCACCGGCGGCGGCGCAGGGCGCGCCGCTGGCGCTGACGATCGACGAACTGATGCGCTGGACCCCGGAGGGCGCGACCGCCGATCCGGGCAATGTCGCGCGCGTGCCGGTGGCGCGGCGGTTCCAGACCAAAGCGCTCGATCGGAAGGCGGCGATCGATCCGCAGGTGCGCGTGCTCTATGCGCCTGACGGGATGAACGATCTGGGCGGACAGCGCACGGCGACGGCGCGGTTCAACGGCTATACCTTCACCCATTGGCCGCAGATCGACGTGTTCGCGTGGTTCGCAGGGACTGCGACACGCGGCGTACAGCTGCCGTCGCGCGGCTGGGTGGAGGCGGCGCATCGCAACGGGGTGCCGGTGATCGGCACGGTGTTCTTCGCGCCGGTGGCATGGGGCGGATCGCCCAAGACGGTCGCATCGTTCCTGCGGCGCGATGCGCAGGGACGGTTCCCGGCAGCGGCGCAGCTGGTGCGGATCGCGCGCTATTACGGGTTCGACGGCTGGTTCGTGAATGCCGAGACCGGCGGCGCGGACGGCGCGGCGATGATCGACTTCATGGCCGAACTGCGTGAGGTCGCGCCGTCCGACATGACGATCCACTGGTATGATGCGTTGCTGCCCGATGGGCGCGTCGTGTGGCAGAATGCGCTGACCCCCGCCAATGCCCGGTTCCTGCAGGACGGGAAGCGACGGACGGCGGACGCGATGTTCCTCAATTACGACTGGACGCGGGCGGGGCTGATCGAGGGCGCTACGTTGGCGCAGCGGCTGGGGCGCAGCCGCTACGACCTGTTCATCGGCGCCGATCTGTGGCCGGCACGCGATGCGCAGCCGGCGTTTCGCAATAGCGGCTGGCTTGACGCCTTGCGCGAGCGGCCGGGCGGGAAAGCGCTGGGATCGGTCGCGCTGTTCGCGCCGCATTTCGGGTATAACTTCCCCGGCGACGCGCGCACGCCACGGTTCAGCGATTTCGATCGTGACGACCGTGACGTGACGCGCTTCTACGATGCCGAGCGGCGGTTGTTCGCGGGCGATACGCGCGACCCTGGCCGTTCGGCGCGAAGCGGCTGGCCGGGGGTCGCGTCGCTGGCACCCACCAACGGGATGGTGCCGGTGCTGCCGTTCCGGACCAGCTTCAACACCGGGCATGGCCGGGTCGATGCGCAGGACGGCAAGGTCGTCGGCGGGCCGTGGCACGACATGGCGCGGCAGGACGTGCAGCCGACATGGCAGTTCGCGACGTCGGGCAAGCGGCAGGTGGCGGTCGATTACGATTTCGCCGCGCCGTTCAGCGGCGGGTCCTCGCTCCGCCTCGCGCCCGCAGGATCGGGTGGGAGCGCGACGGTGCCGCTCTATGCGTTGCGACTGGACGGGCCGGTAACGGTGACGGCGGTCAGTCGCGGTGGGGCGGGCTATATGCTACGCGTCCGCAAGGCGGCACGGGTGCTAACAGCGTCGACCGGCTGGCAGACGACGCGATGGTGCGTGCGCCCGGTGGCAGGGGAAACGCGGGTGTCGGTCGTCGTGCGTGGTGCGGCACGTCAACCGCTCAATCTCGGCCGGATTTCGATCGAGGCCGGTTGCAGCGATTAGAAAGACGCTTGACATATTCGCGATGGCCGATGCATGTAATCGATTACATCATGCGATGGCTCGAATCGGCGCAAGACCGACCGGGACAAGGGACAGCGCGACCGTGACCGTCGCGACAGGGAAGGGGAGGACCGGATGAAAGCGTTTAGATTTGGCGGGACCGTTCGCGCAGGGCTGATGGCCGGCGTCGCGACCGTGGGCATGTTCGGACTGGCGGGCGGCGCGCAGGCGCAGGCGACCGTCGGCGCCAATCCGGTCGGGACCGATGCCCCGGCGACCACGGCAGAGGCGACGCAGGGTGAAGGCGAGGGTGAGATCGTCGTCAGCGGCTATCGTTCGTCGATCGACCGCAACCTGCGCGACAAGCGCAACGCGGCGGCGGTGGTCGAGGTCATCACGGCCGAGGACATCAGCAAGTTCCCCGACCGCAACGTCGCCGACGCGCTGCAGCGCGTGCCGGGCGTGGTCATCACCCGCGACGGCGGCGAAGGGCGCACGGTCAGCGTCCGCGGCCTGCAACCCGACCTGACGCTGACGCTGCTCAACGGCAACTACATCGCGACGTCGGAGACGAACAGCGAGGCGACCCGTTCGTTCAACTTCCTGCTGATGCCGTCCAATCTGCTGGGCAAGGCCGAGCTGTTCAAGTCGTCGGAAGCGCGCATCGACGAAGGCGGCATCGGCGGCACGGTGATCCTGCACACCCGCCGTCCGCTCGACCTGCCGGCATGGTCGGGCTTCGTCACCGCCGAAGGCACCTATGCCGACACGACCAAGGGCGTCGACCCGCAGCTGTCGGGCCAGCTGTCATGGAAGAACAAGGACGAGACGTTCGGCGTGCTGGCGAGCGCGACGTGGCAGAAGCGCCAGACGCGTTCGATGAGCGCCACGACCGAAGACTGGCTGTGGTACGACCAGAACGGCGCGCGCAGCGGCGTCGACGTCAATGGCAATCCCTTCACCCCCGCGCCCAGCGAATGGTGGGGCCAGTCGGGGTTCAACGACCAGAATGGCCGGCTCTATTCGGGCTTCTTCATGCCGACCGCGGTCAATTTCGGCATTCGCGACGAGAATCGCGAACGGTTGGGCATCCAGGCGACGGCGCAGTGGCGGCCGACCGACGGACTGACGCTGACCGCGAATTATTTCCGGTTCAACCTGACCGGCGACTACGTCAACAATTCGCTGAAGGTGCCAGAGTGGAACATCGCCCGCTTCAACGGCGACGGCAACTGGGCAGGCGGGCGGTTGCTCGACCGGCTGAACTTCGATCCGAGCGGCACGATCGTGACCGGCGCGCAGTTCAGCCTGATCGAGGGCAAGCGCTATTTCTGTAGCGAGGCGCAGGCTGCGGCCGGCGGTCAGCGCCCCGGCGGCTGGGGTCCCGATGACTGCACCGTGCCGACGCCGCAGCTGACCGGCGGCTACAGCCGTGAGGAAGCGCTGTCGCAGACCGCGGACTTCGAGGCGGAATACAAGACCGACAATTTCGTCGGCATCGTGAAGCTCGGTCGTACCTGGTCGGAAGGTGGCCCGTCGATCAATTTCCGCATGTCGGCCAAGCCGCGCGTGGCGATCAACGGCCAGTATCAGCCGGGCAACCGTTCGACCGCATGGGACCTGACCGGTACGCCGTCGATGACCTTCTCACCCGACCTGCAGGACCGCATCCTCGGCGGTTTCGCCGAGATCGACGTCGGGTCGACCGATTCGTCGTGGATCGATACCCGCATCTCGCAATATTACGGCCAGGCCGACGGCACGTGGATGGTGTCGAACGGCGCGTTCGACACGTTGCAGTTCGGCGTGAAGTATCGCGACGGATCGGTGCATCGCAACACCGGCAACACCATCTGGAACTGCCCCGGCACGACCACCCGCTATCAGCAGTGCGACACGACCGCGAGCACCGCGCGGCCCGAATTCTTCCTGTCGGACTCGATCACCAACATCCCGGGCGGCTTCAGCGCCAACGTGTTCCCCGGCATCAACTTCACCAACTATCTCGGCTATCTCGACAGCCGCTACGGCGGGTCGGTGCGGTTCGAGGAGCCCGACTTCATCTACGAGGTGGGTGAGAAGATCTGGTCGGGATATGTCCAGGCGAATTTCAAGACCGATCGCCTGCGCGGCAATTGGGGCGTGCGGGTCGTCCGTACCCAGCAGCGCGCGGAATCGACCGATGCGGTCGAACGCTTCCTCGATTATTTCGCCGATGGTCCCGACGGCCGACCGCTCGCCTGTACCCCGGGGGCGGCGAACCAGATTTGCGAAAGCGGGTTCGTGCGGGCCGAAGTGCGCGAGAAGACGTTCGAGATGAATACGCTCGACAAGACCTATACCGACGTCCTGCCCAGCCTGAACGTCGCGTTCGACGTCACCCCCAGCCTCGTGGCGCGCGGCGCGGTGGCCAAGGTGATCGCACGGCCGGCGTTCACCAACCTCGCCTTCCCCGGCGCGCTGAACTTCGTGTCGGAGGAATATAGCAGCGACCGCGTGGCGGGCGGCGGTACCAGCCAGCCCGGCTGGACCGGCAGCGGTTCGAACAAGGACCTCGAAGCGTTCCAGGCGTGGCAGTACGACCTCGGCCTCGAATGGTATTATCACCGCGGGTCGGTGATCGGCATCGGCCTGTTCCGCAAGGACGTGAAGAACTTCGTCGTGCCGGTGTCGCAGGATCAGGCGGTGACGATCGGTGGCGAGACGGTCAACGTCCGCAACTTCTCGACGCAGGCCAATGGGCAGAACGGGGTGTCGCAGGGCATCGAATTCTATGCCCAGCATACGTTCGACTTTGGCGTCGGCTATCAGGCCAACCTGACGTTCAACGACACCAACACTGCCGCCGTCGTGCTGGCGGGCCGTGAGATCGCCGAATCGCCGCTGGTCGGCAGTGCCGAGAACCAGGCGAACTTCACGCTGTTCTACGAAAACGACCGGTTCCTGGCGCGGGCGTCGTACAACCGGCGCGGCGAGGTGGTGAACGGGACGCACAACCAGTTGACCATCTATACCGAGCCGTACGAGCAGGTGGACGTGAACGTCGCGTTCAATATCACGCCGCAGCTGGTGCTGACGGCATCGGTGCTGAACCTGACCAAGTCCGAGCTGCGCCAGCATCTGGGCAACGATACCAAGGCCCGGTTCTGGACCAACGGCTATTCGGGCCGGATCGCGTTCGCCGGGGCGACGTTCAAGTTCTGAAGACGCGCGCCCCCGTGCCGATCGGCGCGGGGCCGCCATTCTGCCGTACCCCCGCGCAGGCGGGGGTCCAGGGCGACATACGCCAGCTGTTGTTGTGTTTGGCTCTGGACCCCCGCCTGCGCGGGGGTACGACGAGGAGTCGGTGGTCTGGATGTTCGCACCGGTCCCGGCTTGTTGCGGCGGACATGGTGCGGCAGCGGCAGGCGGTACGACATGGCAACCGGAGCGAGGATATGACCGAGGCCGACAACCGCATCCGCACCATCGTCGTGCTGGGCGGCGGCAGTGCCGGGTGGATGGCGGCGGCGGCGCTGGCCACCTATCTCGGGCGTGGCGTGTCGGTGCGGTTGGTCGAATCCGAAGAGGTCGGCATCGTCGGGGTGGGCGAATCCAGCGTCCCCCATATGAAGACGTTCAACAGCGAGACGCTGGGCATCGACGAGCGCGCGTTCGTCACGCGGACCAACAGCACCTTCAAGCTCGGCATCCGCTTCACCGACTGGGGGCGGATCGGCGAGCGTTATCTCCACGGCTTCGGGACGATCGGGCGGGGTCTGGGGCCGTTGCCGTTCCACCAGCTGTGGCTCAAACGCTTCCTCGCCGGACAGGCCGCGCCGCTGGGCGACTATTCGTTGCAGACGGTCGCGGCGCCGGCGGGCAAGTTCCAGTGGAGCGGCCCCGCCGACACGCCGCTCGGCGACATCGCCTATGCCTATCACCTCGACGCCGTCCTTTACGCCCGGTTCCTGCGCGAACTGGCCGAGCGGCGCGGGGTCGAGCGGATCGAGGGAAAGGTCGTCGATGTCGAACAGGACGGCGAGAACGGCCATGTCCAGTCCATCGTGCTGGAGGACGGGCGGAGCGTCGAGGGTGAGTTCTTCATCGACTGTTCGGGGTTTCACGGGGTCCTGATCGAACAGACGCTGAAGACCGGCTACCTCGACTGGCGGCACTGGCTGCCATGCGACCGGGCGTTTGCGGTACCCTCCGCCTCGGTCGGGCCGCCGATGCCGTACACCGAAGCGGCGGCGCGGCCGGCGGGGTGGCAGTGGCGCATCCCGCTGCAGCACCGCGTCGGCAACGGGTATGTGTATTCGAGCGCGCATCTGAGCGACGAAGCGGCGCTGGCGACGTTGCTGGGGACGCTTGAGGGACAGGCGCTCGACGTGCCGCGCCAGTTGCGCTTTACCGCGGGGCGGCGGGCGAAGGCGTGGAACGGCAACGTCGTCGCGCTGGGGCTGGCCGCCGGGTTCCTCGAACCGCTGGAATCGACCAGCATCTATCTGGCGCAGGCGGGTATCCGGCGGCTGCTGGGGCTGTTTCCGCAGCGCGATTTCGATCCGGCGCTGCCCGAGCGGTTCAATCGCGAGACGGCGTTCGAATATGAGCGCACGCGTGACTTTCTCGTGCTGCATTACCACGCCACCGCCCGCGACGACACGCCGTTCTGGAACGATTGCCGGACGATGGACGTGCCCGATCCGCTGAAGGAAGCCATCGCGCTGTTCCGCGCCGATGGCCGCTATTTCCGCAACGGCGAGGATTTCTTCGCGCTGCCCAGCTGGGTGCAGGTGATGATCGGTCAGGGGATCGTGCCGCGCGATTATCATCCGATCGTCGATGCCATGCCCGAAGCGCATCTCGACCAGTATCTCGATCGCATCCGCGGCGAGATCGCCGCCGCCGTCGCCACGATGCCGCCGCATCACGCCTTCATCGACCGCCATTGCAAGGCGATGGTCGCCTGACCTACCCGAGCCTGACCAGAACGGAGACTGTCCCGATGCTTACCGACCGACGCAATCTGATGACGCAGGGCGCGCTGCTGGGTGCGGGCCTCGCCACCGGGGTGCTGGCGCCGATCGCTTCCGCGCAGACTGGCGCCAAGACTTATGTCAGCAAGCGTCCGGCGCCCGCCGATCGCCGCTTCGTCAGCAAGGCGGTGGAACAGGAGATCGTGCGGGTCAGCCGGATGATCGCCGACCCCGAACTGGCATGGCTGTTCGCCAACGCTTATCCCAACACGCTCGATACCACGGTCAAGATGGGGCGGGTCGACGGCAAGCCCGACAGCTTCGTCATCACCGGCGACATTCCCTGCCTGTGGCTGCGCGATTCCGCCGCACAGGTGAAGTCGTATCTGCATCTGGCGAAGCAGGATCCGAAGCTGCGCGAACTGTTCCGGGGCCTCATCGCGCGCCACGCACGCAGCGTGCTGATCGATCCCTACGCCAACGCCTTCATGGAAGACCCGGCGGCCAAGACCAACCTCGAATGGTCGCAGGTCGACGAGACCGAGATGAAGCCCGGCGTCGCCGAGCGGAAGTGGGAGATCGATTCGCTATGCTATTCGATGCGACTGTCGCACGGATACTGGACCGCGACGCGCGATACGACGCCGTTCGATGCGCTATGGGCGGATGCGATGCGCGCGATCGTGCGCACCTTCCGCGAACAACAGCGTAAAGATGGGCCGGGGCCGTACAAGTTCCAGCGTGCCAGCCGCCAGCCGACCGAGACGCTGCTGGCCGGTTACGGCGCGCCGACGCGCAAGGTCGGCATGATCCATTCGGGCTTCCGCCCGTCGGACGATGCCTGTCAGTACCCGCTGTTCGTGCCGGCCAATATGTTCGCGGTCACGACGCTGCGCGAAATGGCGCAGGTCGCCAACGAAGCGCGCAAGGATACGGCGCTCGCCAACGACGCGACGGCGCTGGCCAGCGAGGTCGCGGCGGCGATCGCGCAATACGGGACCATGAAGCTGCCCGACGGGCGCGACGTGTGGGCTTATGAGGTCGACGGGTTCGGCAATGCGATCTTCATGGACGACGCCAACGTGCCCTCGCTCTCCAGCATGGCGTGGCTGGGTTGCGTCCCCGCCAGCGATGCGCGGTGGCAGCGGACGGCGGCGGCGGCGTGGAGCGACGCGAACCCGTGGTTCTTCAAGGGGTCGGCTGGCGAGGGCATCGGCGGGCCGCATCAGGGCATGGACTATATCTGGCCGATGTCGCTGATCGTACGCGGGCTGACCGCGACCGACGATGCGACGATCCTCAAATGCCTTGCCACGCTCAAGCGCACCCATGCCGGCACCGGCTTCATGCACGAGGCGTTCGAAAAGGACGACGCGACCAAATTCACCCGCAGCTGGTTCGCCTGGGCCAATGGGCTGTTCGGCGAGTTCGTGCTGCATCTGGCGGCAACGAAGCCGCAGTTGTTGAAGGCGCCGCTGGACGGGATTCGGGTGTGAGGTAGTAACGCTCTTTGTCACGCCCGCACAGGCGGGAGTCCATACACGCCGTTGTTGCGGGTCATGCCCATACGTCAGCGGCTATGGGCTCCCGCCTGCGCGGGAGTGACGAAGAGAAAGAGCGTCTCACGCGACGCACTGCCCGCGAACATTTCAGCGATTTGGGGAAAGTGGTGCCCGGAGACGGATTCGAACCGCCGACACTGCGATTTTCAGTCGCATGCTCTACCAACTGAGCTATCCGGGCACGCCCGGTTGTCCGGGAGAGCGGGCCTGTTAGCCTTGGGCGTCAGGCCTGTCCAGCCCGGTTTCGACATTTTCGTCGGACGATGCGCGGGGGCCGGGGATCCGATAGCCTTCGCCCATCCAGTTCAGCATGTCGCGGTCGCGACAGCCGCGGCTGCAAAAGGGGCGGTGCGCCGGATCGGTGGGGGCCGAACATAGCGGGCAGTTGTTACGGGAAGCGGGCCTGGACATGTCCGGCGGATATGGCGAGCGTCGCTTCCGCCCGCAAGATGAGCGGCGCACCGAGCGTGCGTTCGACCGCAGCGGTCCAGTCGGGACGGGCGGCGATGGCCGCGACGACCGCCGGATGCGCCGAGAGCGTGCGTTCGCCGCTGCCGCCGGTCCGCTCCGCCTGCCGCAGCAGGGCGCGCGCGTGTGCGGGCACCTGCGCGAACAGTTCGGGCAGCGACAGGCGGGTGCGGCGGCGCACGATCTGCAGGAAGCCGAAGCCGTTGACCGCGGTACGTTCGAACGGTTGCGGCAGGATGGCGTCGACCGCTTCGGCGGCGGCGATGCGCACGGCCTTGTCGCCCACGGTCGGCAGGTCGATGCCGATCGACCCGGCGAGGTCGAGCCGGGCGATCGCCCGTGCCCCGGCGCGGGCACCGGCGATGGCGAGGTCGGCGGGCGCCAGGTCGCCGTCGATATCGATCAGCGTCATGGCGGGCGTCAGCGCGATCGACAGCGCGCCGCCGGGAAAGGCGACCTGTCCGGTGGCCGCTTCCTCGATCAGCAACGGCCAGCCGGCCGCGCCCAGCAGGTCGCGATCGAACGGACCGACGATGCGCGCTTGCGCCAGGTCGGCAAGCGACGGGCCGTCGCCCGGCACCGCGTCGGGCGCGGCGGGGCGGGCGCGGGCGCGCTTGGGCTTGCCGGGCTCGGGCGTGGGCGGACGGGTGAGTTCGACCAGCAGCGTGGCGCCTTCGGTCACGGCGCGCGGCAGGGGGTGGAGCAGCGCCTCGCCTCCGTCCCATGCGACGATGCCTTCGTTCCGGACGGGCAAGCGGCGGACGAGGCGGGCGGTCAGGATGGCGCCGGCGCGCAGGGTGTCGTCGGGTTCGATGCGGGCTTCGACGATATCGCCATCGACGATCCGCGCGGCGCGGACCTCACCGATGCCGCGCTCGACGATCCAGTCAGCCAAGCGGGACGCCGGCGGTTTCGAGCAATGCGCGGGTGTCGAACAGCGGCAGGCCGATCACGCCCGAATGGCTGCCCGACAGGAAGCGGACGAACGCCTCGGCCCGGCCCTGGATCGCATAGCCGCCGGCCTTGCCCAGCCCTTCGCCGCAAGCAATGTACGCGTCGATCTCGCGCGGTTCGAGGCGTTTGAACGCGACGATCGTGTCGGCAATGCGGATGCGTGCCGCGCCGTCGGGCATCAGGACGCACACCGCCGACAGGCAGTGATGACGACGGCCCGAGAGCAGGCCGAGCAGCTCGCGCTGGATATCCTCTGTGGTGGCGGGGGGCAGGATGCGGCGGCCGAGCGCGATCGTCGTGTCGCCGGCCAGCACCACCGCGCCGTCCTGCGGCCCGATCGCGCGGGCCTTCGCCTCGGCAAGGCGCAGCGCGTAGGGGCGCGGCAGTTCGCCCTTCACCGGGTTTTCGTCGATATCGGGCGCCTCGACGCGATCGGGCACCGCACCGATCCGCGCCAGCAGGTCGCGGCGGCGGGGCGAGGTCGAGGCGAGAATCAGGCGCATGGCCGCCGTTCCGGTCATGCGGCCACCGCTTACTTGAAGCGGTAGGTGATGCGACCCTTGGTCAGGTCATAGGGGGTCAGTTCGACGAGGACTTCGTCGCCGACCAGCACGCGGATGCGGTTCTTGCGCATCTTGCCGGCAGTATGCCCCAGGATCTCGTGATCGTTCTCGAGCCGGACGCGGAACATCGCGTTGGGCAGCAGTTCGACCACCTGGCCGCGCATTTCGAGAAGTTCTTCCTTCGCCAAACAGATACCTCGTGAAATTATGGCGCACCGGCAACCGGGCGGGTTCCCATAGGCGCTAAACGAAAAAAAGGAAAGCGCGAACGACCGGACCCGTGACGCACACGGCCGGTCGCTGCTGTGAGGCATGAAATAGGGCGTGGGGGCGGGGAGGGCAAGGGTGGCTCTACCTTCGTCATTCCCGCACAGGCGGGAATGACGGATGGCCGTTACGCCGGATTATGCTCCTTCAGGAACGCGGTCATTTCGCTCAGGAATTGCAGCCGGTCCTCGCTGCGCGAAAAGAAATGATCGCCCAGCGGCTGTTCGACATAGCGGTGCGGTTTGCCCGCGCGCTTCAGTTCGGCGGCCAGCGTGCGCGACTGGGCGACGGGGACACGCTTGTCGACCTTGCCGTGCATCAGCAGGATCGGGGTCGAGAAGTCGGTGGCGTGGAAGCGCGGCGAGACCGACTGGAAATCGGGTGCCTGACCCCGCAGCCAGTCGCCGATCGTGCGGCCGTTCAGGAACTGGCTGTCGTAGCCGCGCAGCGCGGCGAGGTCCGACACGCCGGCATAGCTGATCGCACAGCGATACAGCTTGCCGTCGCGCTGTGCCGCGCGCATCGCCGCGTAACCGCCGTACGACGCGCCGACCATGCAGACGCGCTTGGGATCGGCGATGCCTTCCTTCGCCAGATGGGTGACGGCGTCGTTCAGGTCGTCCTGCATCTTCAGGCCCCATTGCCCCGCGCCCTTCTTGGCAAAGGCGACGCCATAGCCCGACGATCCGCGGTAGTTGGGCTGGACGACGACATAGCCGATCTCGGCCAGATATTGCGTCCACCAGTCCCAGCCCTCGCTGTCGCGGGCCGAGGGGCCGCCATGCGGCAGGACGATCAGCGGCAGGTTCTTCTGGCCCGCACGGTGGCGCGGCATGGTCAGCACCGCCTCGATCGGGGTACCGTCGCGTGCGGCGTAGCGGATGGTGCTGACGTTGGAGAGGCGGCGGCTTTGCAGCGTGCCGCTGTTCCACGCGATGCGGTTCATCTTCGCATTGCCGGTGTCCCAGAAATACAGCCCGCCCGGCTGCGACGCCGTGCCGACCTCGATCAGGAAGCGGCTGCGGTCGCGGTTCCACGACACGATGCGCGCGCGGCGGTCGCCGATCGATCCGTCGATCGCCTGCTGCAGTTCCTTCAGCCGCTCGTCGAACCACACCGAGCGACCGAACTGGCCAGTGACGCTGGCGCCAATGACGTCGTTCTCGTCGGCATTGTCGATGATGCCGTCGACGTCGTAGCCCTCCAGCGCGTACAGCTTCTTGCCGAGCTTCAGGTCGGGCAGCGACACGTCGTAGAGCGCGGTGAAGCCGTCCTCGTCGTCGAACGCGACCGCGCTGCCATCGGGGCGGAAGGTCAGCGGGATGGTCATCCCGTCCTCATCCTTGCGCGCCCGCCTGGCGATGGTGCGGAAGCTTTCGCGGTTGTTGGCGCGGTACAGCAACGCCGAGGTGCGCGAGCTGTCGTTATACTGATAGGCGGCGCGGACCTGTCCCTCGCCATCGGCATACCAGTTATAGACGTTGGGCCGTCCTTCGGCGACGCGGCGCGACTTGCCGGTCGATACGTCGATTTCGAACACCGAGGGGTAGAATTCGGCCTCGCTGCTCATGCCGGTCTGGCGCGACAACAGGATGCGCGGGCTGCCGTCGTGCGCGACCCACAGCACGTCGTCGGCGCGCACGCCCGATCCGGTCCAGTCGAGCCGGCGCGTCGTCTTCATGTCGGTGCTGACCGCCAGCACGCGGGTGACGTAGATTTCGTGGCCGAAATAGTCCTGCTGCGCGCCGAGGCCGATCAGCAGCCAGTCGTCATTGACCCAGCGCCACCAGTTGATGTCGGTGTTTTCGGGCGCTCCCAGCGTATGGCGTTGCTTGGCGTCGATCAGCGAGGTCAGCAGCAGCACCTGCCGGCCGCCCACCGCACCCTTGGCCAGCACGCGGGTGCCGTCGGGCGACAGCTTGGGCGATTCGAGCAGCGGCAGTTCGGCGAAGGCGGTGATCGGCACGACCGCGGCGGGATCGGTACTGGCCGGGGCGGGCGGACTTTGCGCAGGGAGCGCGCCGGCCAGAGCAATCCCGATCCAAGGCAGCAACCGCATCAATTATTCCCCCTTGCCGGTCGGGGTCGGGACTGCACACGGCACCCCCCGGTGCCGCAGGTCGTTCCACTGTAGAAGGGCCCCCGCCGTTCGCCGCCAATGCTAGCGCGCGGTCGCCGGGGTTGCCAACCGGGAATTGTTAGCCCGCGCCACCCCCGGCGAGTGCGGTGAGCAGCAGCAGCGCGACGATGTTGGTGATCTTGATCATCGGGTTGACCGCGGGGCCGGCGGTGTCCTTGTACGGGTCGCCCACGGTATCGCCGGTGACCGCCGCCTTGTGCGCCTCGCTCCCCTTGCCGCCGTAATTGCCGTCCTCGATATACTTCTTGGCATTGTCCCATGCGCCGCCGCCGCTGGTCATCGAGATCGCGACGAACAGGCCGGAGACGATGACGCCGAGCAGCATCGCGCCCAATGCCGCGAACCCCTGCGACTGCCCGGCGACCCACGTCACGATGTAATAGACCGCGACAGGCGAGAGGACGGGGAGCAGCGAGGGGATAATCATCTCGCGGATCGCGGCGCGGGTGACGATGTCGACGGTGCGGCCATATTGCGGGCGGCTGGTGCCGGCCATGATGCCGGGGTCGGCGGCGAATTGCGCGCGGACATCCTCCACCACCGATCCTGCCGCGCGGCCGACCGCGGTCATGCCGAACGCGCCGAACAGATAGGGCAGCAGCGCGCCGAGCAGCAGCCCGACGATCACGTACGGGTTGGACAGCGAGAAATCGACGGTCAGATCGGGGAAAAACAGCTTCAGGTCGGTAGTATAGGCGCCGAACAGCACCAACGCGGCGAGCGCGGCGGAGCCGATCGCATAGCCCTTGGTCACCGCCTTGGTCGTGTTGCCGACGGCGTCCAGTGCGTCGGTGCGGTGGCGGACCTCGTCGGGCAGGTTCGCCATTTCGGCGATACCGCCGGCATTGTCGGTGACCGGGCCGTATGCGTCGAGCGCGACGACCATGCCGGCCAGCGCCAGCAACGCGGTGGCGGCGAAGGCGACGCCGATGATGCCGGCGAGCTGGTACGACGCGACCACCGCGACGACGATCACCAGCGTCGGCAGCGCGGTCGATTCGAGGCTGATGGCCAGCCCCTGGATGACGTTGGTGCCGTGGCCGGTGACGCTGGCCTTCGCGATCGACTTGACCGGGCGATAGGCGGTGCCGGTGTAGTATTCGGTAATCCACACCAAGGCGGCGGTAACGGCAAGGCCGATCATCATGCACCAGAACAGGTCCATGCCGGTGAAGCTCTGTCCGGCGACCGGGGCCTGTGCGCCCATTGCGCCTTCGACGGTCAGCGTGTCGCCGCCTGGATCGAGGAAGCCCGCGCCGCCGATGACGGCGTTCAGATCGCCCAGCGCCCAGCTGGCGGCGAAATAGATGGCCGGGACGGCAAGCAGCGCGGTGGTCCAGAAGCCCTTGTACAGCGCGCCCATGATCGACTGGCCCTTGCCGAGCCGGACCATGTAGGTGCCGAGGATCGAGGTGACGATGCACACCCCGCCGACGATCAGCGGCAGCGCCATCAGCCGCAGCAGCTCGGCGGGCGGAGCCTGTACCAACAGCGCGATCGACACCATGGTCAGGCCGATGGTGACGACATAGGTTTCGAAGAGGTCGGCGGCCATGCCGGCGCAGTCGCCCACGTTATCGCCGACATTATCGGCGATGACGGCGGGGTTGCGGGGGTCGTCCTCGGGGATGCCGGCCTCGACCTTGCCCACCAGATCGGCGCCGACATCGGCCGCCTTGGTGAAGATGCCGCCGCCCAGCCGCGCGAAGATCGAGATGAGCGAGGCGCCGAACGCGAGGGCGGTCAGCGCCTCGACGACTTCGCGGTCGCCCGGACCATGGCCGTCGATCGCGACGAGGTACCAGAAGATGCCGGCGATCGCGAACAGGCCCAATCCAGCAACGAGCATGCCGGTGATCGCGCCCGAGCGGAACGCCATGGTGAGCCCGCCTTGCAGCGACCCGCGTGCGGCTTCGGCGGTGCGGACGTTGGCGCGGACCGAAATCTCCATGCCGACATAGCCCGCCACGCCCGACAGCACCGCGCCGATGACGAAGCCGACGGTCGACAGTGCGCCGAGCGTGGGAAAGAGGATGATGGCGACGATGACGCCGACGATGGCAATGGTGCGATATTGCCGGCCGAGATACGCTTTGGCCCCTTCCTGGATGGCGGCGGCGATATCCTGCATCCGCGCATCGCCCGCAGGCGCGTGCAGCACCTGCATACTGGTGAAGATGCCGTAGAGTATGGCCAGCGCGGCACATGCCATGGCCAGGTAGACGATCGTCATCCGCAAACCCCTCCTGAACGGGGCCGCCCGGCTGTCTCGTCGGGTCGATGCCCTTCAAAGGGGGCAGCTTATGCGGATGGGCGGGGGGCGCAAGGGGGAATGCGGCGGGCGGCGTTCGATCCTCCCCATGTTCATGGGGAGGATTTAGTGCTGGTAGCCTAAGCGGTCGGGCAGGGGGATTGGGTGGCCGTTCTGAAGCAGGTGCAGTCCTTCGCCTTCCACGAACCCCCCGATGCGGGTGGCCGCGACCGGCGGCTCGCCATCGCAGGCGAACAGCAATTCGTAATCGTCGCCGGCCGTGGCGGCGGTCATTGCGTCGTGGCCGAACGCCTGCAGCGCATCCGACAGCGGCACGCTCGCTAGGTCGATCGTCACCGCCAGCCCGCTGGCCGCTGCCATGCGGCGGGCGTCGATCAGCAGTCCGTCGGACACGTCCATCATCGCATGGACATGGGGGGCGAGCGCCTGCCCCTCCGCCAGCCGGGGTGTCGGGCGGCGGTAGCGGTTCAGCAGCGTCGCTGGCCCGTCCGCACCTTGCGCGATGGCGAGGCCCGCGCCGGCATCGCCGATCGTGCCGGTGACCCAAAGGCCGTCGCCTGCCCGTGCGCCATCGCGGCGGGGGGCATGGGGGCTGCGGCCGATGGCGGTCAGCGACAGGAGGCGGGGGGCGCCCGCGGGCAGCTTTACCGTATCGCCGCCGAGCAGGGCGCAGGCGAAGGTTCGGAGAACGTCGTCGAGGCCGGACAGGAACGCGCTGTCCCATGCGTCGTCGTCGATCGGATAGCCGAGCATGACCCCGACCGGCACCGCGCCCTTGGCGGCGAGGTCGGACAGGTTGGTCGCCACCAGCTTCCACGCGACATCGGTGGGGGGATCGTGGGACAGGAAATGCACACCTTCGACCAGCAGGTCCTTGGTCAGCACGAGGTCGCCGAGATGCGCGGCGTCGTCGGTCAGGCGGTGGGCACCGGGGTGGAGCGGTAGCGTGCGCAACGCGGCGAGGACGTCGGCTTCGGTCATACGGGCGCGATCCACGCGCCATGGGCATGGGCGGTGGCGAGCATCTGAGCCTCGCCATGGCCGGGCCAGCTCTGGACGATCAACTCCTGGCGTTGCAGGACGCGGTCGGGCTCCATGCGGACCCAGGCGAGCGGGCGGTCGGCGGTGGCGCGGGCCGCCGCTTGCGTCATCATCGTGGTGATCGCGGCGCGGCGGGTGTCGCCGAGATATTGCCAGACGACCGAGTGCATCAGGACGCGGATGACACCCGCCGCTTGCGGTTCGGACAGCGCCGCGCGGAGCCAGTCGACCGCGTCGCCCTGCACCAGATCGACCGGCCGCTCGCGCAGCATCGCGGTGGCGGCGGCGAGCCGGTCTTGCCGCTTGGGCTGGTCGGCCCAGATATAGCCGGCGAGCCGCGCCGCGACCGCCGGAGCGGTCGCGTCGAGCGGCTGGATATCGACGCCGCGCACGCGTTCGATCCGGATCGGAGCGGAAGGCGGTGGGGCTCCGCGCCAGTCGGGGCGGATTGTTACCGGGGCGTCCTGCGGGCCGACGACCACACCGCCCAAATCGAAGCGATAGCGGTCGATCAGCAGGTTGAGGCCGGCGCTCGACCCGATCTCCAGCAGCTCGACCCGCGGGCCGTGACGCTTGGCGACTTCCAGCAGTCCGGTCATCAGGACGGCGGAGCGCATCGGCTCGTTGGTCTGTGGCGGACCGTCGAGCCAGGGCAGGAGCGCGGCGTCGCGGTCGAGCAGGACCCGGCGCAGGATCGCTTGCGGTTCGCCTTCGCCGCCGAATAGCGCGGTCAGCTCGGGATCGATGCCGGTGCGGGCCAGCGCATGCAGGCCGCCGACGAGGCGCAGCGGCAGTGCGTCGGGGATCGGCTCACCCGGCCAGTCGAGCACCGTCCGCCCGGTGCGGCCGTCGCGGGTGAGCGCGGTGGCAAGTGCGTCGCAGACCGCTGCGGTGGTCGGGGCGTCCATCGCCGCGCAGAACGCGGCCTGCTGGCGAAAGGCTTCGCGATTCGTAGCTTCGTCGGCCATGGGGCGCGTGTTGCGCCCGCCCCGCACCCCAAGTAAAGCGCGAACGCCCATGACCGACCCCATCATCATCGCCGTGCCCAAGGGGCGCATCCTCGACGAAGCCATGCCGCTGCTCGCCCGCGCCGGCATCTTGCCCGAGGCGGCGTTCCGCGATCCCGACAGCCGGGCGTTGCGCTTCCGCACCGACCGCGCCGATATCGACCTGATCCGCGTGCGCGCGTTCGACGTCGCGACCTTCGTGGCGCATGGCGCGGCGCAGCTGGGCATCGTCGGGTCGGACGTGCTGGCCGAGTTCGACTATTCGGAGCTGTACGCGCCGGTCGACCTGAAGATCGGGCATTGCCGCATCTCGGTCGCCGAACCCGCGCACATGGCCGAGGGCGACGATCCGCGCGGGTGGAGCCATGTGCGCATCGCCACCAAATATCCGCACACGACCCAGCGCCACTTCGCCGCGCGGGGCGTTCAGGCGGAGTGCGTCAAGCTGAACGGGGCGATGGAACTGGCACCGGTGCTGGGCCTCGCGCCGCGCATCGTCGATCTGGTGTCGTCGGGTCGGACGCTGAAGGAGAATGGTTTAGTGGAAGTCGAAACCATTGCCGAGGTGACGTCGCGGCTGGTCGTCAATCGCGCGGCGTTCAAGACCCGCGAACAGGTCGTGCCGCTGGTCGATGCGTTCCGCCGGGCGGTGGCGGCGTGATCCGGCTGGACGCGGGCGCAGCGGGCTTCGCCGCCGACTTCGCAGCACTGGTCGATGCCCGGCGTGAGGCGGACAGCGATGTGGCGCGCGACGTGACCGCGATCCTGCGCGCGGTGCGCGACGAGGGCGACGCGGCGGTGCGGGCGTTCACCGAGAAGTTCGACGGACATGATCCGGATGCGATCGGCTGGCGGATCGAGCTGGCGACGTGCCGGGCGGCGCTGGACGGACTGGACCCCGAATTGCGGCAGGCGCTCGAGCTCGCGCATGACCGGATCGTCGCCTATCACGCGAAGCAGCGGCCCGAGGATCGCGACGAGGTCGACGCCGACGGCGTCCGGTTGGGCGCGCGGTGGAGCGCGGTCGCGGCGGCGGGGGTCTATGTGCCCGGTGGGCGCGCGGCCTATCCCTCGTCGGTGTTGATGAACGTGGTGCCGGCCAAGGTCGCCGGGGTCGAGCGGATCGTGATGGTCACGCCGACGCCGAAGGGCGAGGTCAATCCGCTGGTGCTGGCGGCGGCGGCTTTGGCGGGGGTCGACGAGGTGTGGCGGATCGGCGGGGCGCAGGCGGTAGCGGCGCTGGCGTACGGGACCGACCGGATCAGGGCAGTCGATGTCGTGACCGGGCCGGGCAATGCCTGGGTCGCGGAGGCCAAGCGGCAGCTATACGGCGTGGTCGGGATCGACATGGTCGCCGGACCGTCCGAGATCGTGGTCGTCGCCGATGGGCAGAACGACCCGGAATGGATCGCCGCCGACCTGCTGAGCCAGGCCGAGCATGATCCGACCAGCCAGTCGATCCTGTTCACCGACGATGCGGGCTTTGCCGATCGGGTCGCGGACGCCGTCGACCGCCAGATCGCCGAGTTGTCGACCGGACAGGTGGCGCGGGCGAGCTGGGATGCGAACGGAGCGATCGTGATCGTCCCCACGCTGGCCGATGCGATGCCGCTCGTCGACCGGCTGGCGCCCGAGCATCTGGAGCTGGCGGTGGGCGATCCCGAGCCTTTGTTCAAAGCGGTGCGTCATGCGGGATCGGTATTCCTCGGGCGATACACCCCGGAGGCGGTGGGCGATTATGTCGCGGGGCCGAACCATGTGCTGCCGACCGGGCGGCGGGCGCGCTTCGCGTCGGGGCTGTCGGTGCTCGACTATATGAAGCGGACCAGCTTCCTGGGGCTGGACGCGGCGGCGCTGGCGAAGATCGGGCCGGCGGCGGTGACGCTCGCGGGGGCCGAAGGGCTGCCGGCGCATGCGCGGTCGGTGGCGATCCGGTTGTAGGACTCCGGTATGCGGGTCTGGTTCTAGCGGGTCTGGACCCCCGCCTGCGCGGGGGTAGGCGGGGCCAAAGTTCACTAAGTTCACACTCGCGCGCATTTCAGCGTCACGCCGCGTTGCGGCAGGGGAGAGCGTCGTGCGGCTTGGGGGGGCGCTCCATTACCGGGAGATCCCAGCCTTCGCTGGGATGACGGTTGGGGCACGGAGGGGGTCTGACGGTTCAAAGAGCGCCGTCACCCTGTCACGCCACACGCGTGTAGGAAAGCGGCCCCTCGACTTCCGCCACCGGGTGGCGCTATGGGGCGGCGCTTATGACCAGCAAGAATTCCCGCCCGCGCGGCGCCCGTCAGGCCCGCGCCGCCGCCCGGTTGGCCGCTGTCCAGGCGCTGTACCAGCATGAGATGGAAGCGACGCCGATCCCGGCGCTGCTCCACGAATTCCACCAGCACCGCCTTGGCGCGACGATCGAAGAGGTCGAATATGCCGAGGCCGACGTCCATTTCTTCGACGATGTCGTGAAGGGCGTCGATGCGCGCCGCGAGGAGATCGACGCGCTGATCGCGGGCAAGCTGTCGAGCGGGTGGACCATCGACCGGCTGGACAAGCCGATGCGGCAGATTCTGCGCGCCGGGACGTATGAGTTGCTGGCGCGGGCGGATGTGCCGGTCGCTGCGGTGATCAGCGAGTATCTCGACGTGGCCGATGCGTTTTACGACCGGCGTGAGAAGGGGTTTGTGAACGGGTTGCTGGATGCGGTGGCCAAGGTGGTTCGGGGGTAATTCTTCCGTTTTCTCTTTTCTCTACCATTCCATCCGCTTGCTTCGAGCTTGTCGAGAACCGTAGTCGAGAAGGGGGTGCCCCAAACGACCGCGTTCTCGACGGACGCTTCTCGACAAGCTCGAAGCTGCTCGAACTAAACGGAGTGGGGAGGTAAGGTCCTGTCAGGGCAGCCACCCCCGGATCGCGGCGTTCACTGCCTCCGGCGCCTCCCACGGCACGAAATGCCCGGCGTCCACCTCCGCCACCGTCAGGTCGGGCACCAGTGCGCCGAGCCCGGCCAGCTGCACCGGCAGCAACGCCTGATCCTGCATGCCCCACACCACCAGCGTCGGCTGCGTCACCGGCGGGAACGGAGCGTCGAGCCATGCGGGACGTTCGGGCGTTTCGCCCGGCGCAGGAACGAGGATCGGTGAGGCGCGGTACCAGTTGAGCATCGCGGTCATCGCGCCGGGATGGGCCCATTCGGCGAGATACGCCGCCTTGTCCTCGCCTGCGATGGTGCGGGTGACGAAGCGGGCGAAGCCGGTGGCGAAGAAGCGCTCCAGCCCGGCACCCACCAGCCCTTGGTCGAGCGACGTGTCGCGGAAGCGGGTCATGTACTGGCTGGCAGCGCGCTGTTCGGGATCGTCGAACAGCGAACGCTGGAAGACCAGCGGATGCGGGGCGTTGCAGATGATCAGGCGTTCGATGCGGTCGGGATGGTGGAGCGCCGCCATCCACGCGATCGCGCCGCCCCAGTCATGGCCGACCAGCGTGAAGCGGTCGATCCCGAGCGCATCGGCGAGCGCAATCAGGTCGGCGACGATCTTTGCCGGGGCGTAATCCTCGACCGCGGGCGGCTTGTCCGAGGCGGCATAGCCGCGCTGGTCGGGGGCGACGACGAAATGGTCGCGGGAAAACTCCGCCAGCTGGTGGCGCCACGTCCGGTGCGATTCGGGAAAGCCGTGGAGGAAGATCATCGCCGGTGCCGACGGATCGCCCGCGACCGCCACGTCGAGCGCGACGCCGGTCGACAGCGCGATGCGGCGCAACGGCATCATGGGTAGCTGACCGTCTTGGGCACTTCGGGGATCGGGATGAATTCCTCGGCATCGTCGGGCACTTTGGGGAAGTTGCCCGCTTTCCAGTCGGCTTTCGCCTGATCGATGCGGTCGCGGCGCGACGAGACGAAGTTCCACCACACATGACGCGGGGTCGTGAACGCCTCTCCCCCGCACAGCATCACCCGTGCGCCGCCCGACGAGCGCAGCGTGGCGGCGATGCCGGGGCGCAGGACGTAGAGCGTCATCGGTTCGAGCGCCACACCGTCCAGCGCGGCATCGCCGTGCGTCAGGTAGAGCGCGCGTTCGTCGGCGCCCGCGTCGATCGGGATCGCGCCGCCGCCCTCCAGCACGATATCGGCATAGATCGTTGCGGCATATTGGGTGGTCGGGGCGGAGACACCCCACAGGTCGCCCATCACCACGCGGGCGCTGGCGCCGCCGCCGCTGACGATCGGCAGTCGGGCGGCTTCGACATGTTCGAACGCCGGGTCGATCTCTTCCTTGTCCTCGGGCACCGCCAGCCAGGTCTGGATACCCGAGAGCAGCGGGCCGCCGGCGCGTTCGTCGGCGGGGGAGCGTTCGGAATGGACGATGCCGTGGCCGGCGGTCATCAGGTTGACCGCGCCGGGTTCGATGCGGGCATGGGTGCCCAGCGAATCGCGATGGTCGATCGCACCGCCGAACAGATAGGTGACGGTGGCAAGGTTGATGTGCGGATGCGGGCGCACGTCGATCCCCTGTCCGGGGTCGAGTTCGGCCGGGCCCATCTGGTCGAAGAAGATGAACGGGCCGACCATCGTGCGCGTCCGGGTCGGCAGCGTCCGGTGGACCTTGAACCCGCCCAGATCATGGGTGACCGGCCGGATCGTCTGCAAAAAGAAGCGGTCGTTCTCCATCAGTCGGCGTCCAGTTCGGGATAGTGGCGGAAGATGCCGTTGTCGTTGAAGGGCAAGCGGCGGTCGCTGGCAAGATAGTCGGCGATGCCGGGCAGCGCCGCCACTGCGTCGCGGATCGCGATCAGTCGGGGCAGATCGGCCGACAGCCGCGCCATCCGCCGGGGAAAGGCATGGCGCAGCCCCTCGATCAGTTGGAACAGCGAGGTATCGACATAGGTCCAGCGATGGTCGATCGCCCACGGGGCGCTGCTGCCGTCGAGCAGGCTTTCGAAATAGGTCAGGAATTTGGGCAGGCGTTCGTCGAGGAATGGCGCGGCGGCGCGGGCGGCCTCGGCACGCTGTTCGTCATAATAGGCGCCCATATCGACCGGATGGTGGACGGCGTGCACTTCGGCAACGAGGTCGGCGATGGTCAACTGCCACTGGTTCGCCCAGATGCGGTCGCGGATGTTCGACAGCGCAAGGCCGTGGCGCTCGCCCAGATACTGCAGGATATTGGCGACCTGGGCGATGCGCAGCCCGTCGAGTTCGAGGAAGGGCGGGGCGAAGGGCGCGCGGGGCGATGCCGCCAGCCGACGCTGCATCGCCTCCACCCCCTCTTCGCGCGCGCGGTCGCGATAGGCGATACCTGCGCCTTCGAGCGCGAGGCGGACGAACTCGCCGCGCCCCTGGATCGTCGGCCAGTACCACAGGTCATAGATCAATCGCCGTCTCCAGGAGCGCGGGCGCGGATCGCCAGCGCGTGAATGCGCGTCGCCAGCAGGTCGGCCAGCGCGTGGTTGACCAGCCGCTGGCGCCCGACGCGCGACTGGCCGGTGAACGCGTCGGCGACGATGTCGACCGAGAAATGGGTCTCGCCGGTGCCGTCGTCGCCCATATGGCCGGCATGGTGGTGGCTGTCGTTGGTGACGGTGAGGGCCTCTGGCGACAGCGCTTCGCGCAGGCGGGTGGCGATCAGGTCGGCGAGGGGCAGGTCGGCGAGGGGGGCGGTGGCGGTGTCGGTCATGCGCCCTATATAACGCGTTTTGCCAAAGGGAGTCGCGTGGCGCGCGAGAAGATCAACAAAGACCGTCCGAATGCCCGCTTCCACGGTCGCGTGGAGGCCAACGGGCGGCCGTGCGAGGTACCGGGATGCGCGGAGGCGGGCGAATTTCGCGCGCCGCCGCTGGAGGGCGCGCCGCAGGGTGGCGAACGGCCGAACGCCTATCGCTGGTTCTGCCTCGACCATATCCGGGCGTTCAATGCGGGGTATAACTATTTCGCGGGGATGACCGCCGAGGAGATCAGCGACGCGCAGCGACCCTATGCCGGGTGGGAGCGCGAGACGCGCGCCTTTGCGCGGGCCGGGACCGATCCGGGGCCGGCCTGGGCCGACTTCGCCGATCCGCTGGACGCGATCGGCGCGAAGTTCCGGACCGTGCGCGAGGCGCGGGCCGAGCGGGAGGACGGACGGCCGCTGAGCCCCGCCGACCGGTCGGCGCTGAAGGTCATGGGGCTGGCGGTGGATGTCGACCGGACGGGGTTGCGGAAACGCTATTCGGAGCTGGTGCGGCTATATCATCCCGACCGGAATGGCGGGGATCGCAGCCATGAGGCGGCGTTGCAGAAGGTGATCGCGGCGTATCAGCAGTTGAAGGGGGCGGTGGCGTTTGCTTGAGGGGGTGTTCCTCTTCCCTTTCCTCATCTACCTCCCCGTTTGCTTCGAGCGCAGGTTCGAGCTTGTCGAGAACCGAAGTCGAGAAGGGGTTGCCCCAAGCGACGAAGTTCTCGACGGACGCTTCTCGACTTCGCTCGAAGCTGCTCGAACCAAACGGGGTGCGGCAGGCGGCGTTACGCCAACCCGACCGCCACCGCCTCCAGCTGTTGCGCGACCATCGCCCAGCCGCCTTCGAACCCCATCTCCGCATGTGCCTGCGCGGTTTCGGCGTCCCAGTGGCGGGCGGCGGCGCGGTAGAGGGTGGCGCCGCCATCGTCCTCGAAGGTGAAGACGCCGACGAACGCCAGCCGCTGCGGCTGCGGGTGCCAGCCGGGGCGCAGCATGTTGGTGAAGACGATGCGCTGGTGCGGCACCACGTCGAGGATCACGCCCTCGCCGGTCATTGCCTCGCCGCCGGGACCGCGCATCGTCGTCGCGAAGCGGCCGCCGGGATGGAGGTCGAGGCCGAGCAGCTCGGTCGTCCACGGACGCGGCGCCCACCATTTGGCCAGATGTTCGGTCCATGCCCGCTAGACGAGGTCGACGGGGGCGGCGATGCGTCGTTCGATCGCCAGTTCGTGTTCATCGGTCATGCGCGCGGTCCTACCAGTCCGAAGCGGGTGCCCATAGGGTCGCTGGCGACGACCGAGAAGCTGCCGCCGGGGATTTCGTCGGGACCCTGCAACACCTGCCCGCCGCCGGCGGTGATGCGATCGGTCGCGGCGTCGATATCGGTGACGTGGACATAATATTGCCAGCCGGGCTGTCCGCCGGGCACCATGCCCATCGCTGCACCGATGCAGGTGTCGCCGCTGTGCAGGAACTTATACTCGCCAAGCGGCCCCATCGGCATGCCCCCTTCCTGTCGCCAGCCGAAGCGGTCGGCGTAAAAGGCGATCGCCGCGGCCTGATCGGGGGCGGTCAGTTCGTTCCAGACGACATGGCCGGGCGTCGCGTTCTCCGATCCGCAGAACGACGTGCTGGCGGCATCGCGCTCGCCGCGCATCAGGTAGAGCGGGGCATGGTGCGGGTCGGTGAGCATCGCCATGCGGCCGACGCCGGGCATGGTGGTCGGCGGCATATGCTGCGTGCCCCCGGCGCCCACGAAATCGGCCGCGGCGGCGTCGACATCGTCGACCGCGACATAGCCGAGCCAGGTCGGTGCCGGCATCGCGTCGGGCATCGCCATCAGCCCGGCGACCGGCTGTCCATCGGGGGCAACGAACAGGCGATAGTCGATGCCGGGCGTGCCCGAATCCTGCAGTGTCCAGCCGATCACGTCGGCGTAGAAAGTCGCCGCCGCATCGATGTCACGGGTCAGCAGTTCGTACCAGATGAAGTCGCCGTGCCGATTCATTTGCCTGCTCCCATCGATTGGTCGAAGATCGGGGTGAAACCGCCGTACAACATGCGCTGGCCATCGAACGGCATCTCGCGTCCGGCCATGCGCGGATCGGCCATGATCGCGCCCCAGCCGGCGTCGCGCGCGGCGCGCGACGGCCATTCGATCCACGAATAGGCGACGACCTCTCCCGGCTCCAGCGCGACGGCGCGGGGGAAGTCGGTGTGCGTGCCGGTGGGCACGTCGTCGCCCCAGCATTCGACCACGCGCACCGCGCCATGTTCGACGAACAGCCGCGCGGACTGCGCTGCGAAGTCGGTATAGGCGGCGCGGGCGTCGGTCGCGACCGGGGTCAGGCAGCCATCGACATAGCCGGTCGTGCCGGACCCGCGTTCGTCGACGATGACGGCGAACCCGCCATAGATCATGCGCTTGCCATCGAACGGCATGTCGAGTTCGGCCATGCGCGGATCGGCCATCATCGCCGCGCCCGCCGCATCGCGGGTCGCCCGGTCGGGATATTCGATCCAGCTGAACAGCACGTCCTCCCCTTCGGCCAGCGCGACCGTGCGGGGGAAGTCCGTGATCTTGCCCGGCGAGACGTCGTCGGCCCAGCATTCGACCAGCCGGGTGGCGCCGAGATCGGCGAAGATCGCCGCCGCCGCCGCGACATGCGCTTCATACGCCGCGCGACCGTCGCGCGGGACGGGGGTCACGAAACCGTCGATATAGGTCATGCCTGCTCTCCCTTCGCAGCCCATTCGGCATAGCCGGCGGGCGGTTCGCCGGTGAACCCGGCCATTTGAGCCGCCAGCGCGCGCCGAAAGGCGGGCCGGGCGGTACCGCGTTCGACATAGGCGGTCAGCGTCGGATGCGCGGCCAGCAGATCGCTGCCCTCCATGATCCGCAGCACCGCGACCATCATCAGGTCGCCGATGCTGAAATCACCGTCGAACCACGGCCGGTCGCCCAGCCGCGCCGCGACCTCCCCCAGCCGTTCGGCGATGCGCGCCTCGATGGCGGGCAGGCGCGGTTTCGACCACGGCTCGTCGCGTTCGAACAGGGTGGCGACGGCATGGTCCATGATCGGCGGTTCGACGGTGTTGAGCGCGGCGAACAGCCATTCGGTCGCCCGCGCCCTGCTGGCCGGATCGGTCGGCAACAGCACGCCATGACGCTGCGCGACATGCAACACGATCGCACCCGATTCGAACAATGTCAGGTCGCCGTCCTGATAGGTCGGCACCTGTCCGAACGGTTGCAGCGCGCGGTGGGCGGGCGCCTTTTGCGCGCCCTGCGACAGATAGTGGACGTCATAGGGCTGACCAGCTTCTTCCAGGATCCAGCGGACGCGCAGGTCGCGGACCTGCCCCTTCGCAAAGTCGGGGACCCAGTCGAATGCGGTGATGACGGGACGGGTCACGGGTGCTGCTCGGCATGCGCCGCCACGTCCATGGTGAACGGGCCCCACCCATGGCCGTCGAGATCGGCGAATGCGCGGCTGTACATATAGCCCTCGTCCTGCGGATCGTGGAGTTCGCGTCCGCCCGCGGCGATCGCCGCGTCGGTAATCGCGTCGACCGCGGCGCGATCGTCGAACGACAGCGCCAGCAGCACGCCACTTTCGGTATGTGCGTCGATGATCCGCTTGGGCGTGAAGGTGGCGTAGAAATCCCGGTCGAGCAGCATGATGTGGATAGTATCGGACCAGACCATCCCCGATCCGCGATCGTTCGAGAATTGCTCGTTCTTCGTAAAGCCGATCGCTTCGTAGAAGGCGGTCGCCGCGGCGACGTCGGTAACGGCTAGGTTCACGAAAATCATCTTCGGCATGACACCCTCTCCCCAAGGTCGTGACGAATCGCTGTTTGTGTTGGGTGCGCCCATCGGTTACAAAAAGCAACGATGGGGTTAGAAAAAGTAACCAAGGAAGCGAAGCGGCGGTACGACGATGCCTGTGGCGCGGCGCTGGGCATGGAATATGTCGGCGAACGCTGGGCGTTACTGCTGATGCGCGAATTGCTGCTGGGGCCGCGCCGCTTCGGCGAAATCCGCGCCGGACTGCCGGGGATCAGCGCGAACGTGCTGACGCAGCGGCTGGGCGGGCTGGAGTCGGCGGGGATCGTCGAGCGGCGGCGGCTGCCGTCGCCCGCCAATGCGCAGGTCTATGCGCTGACGCCGTGGGGGCAGGAGGCGGAGCCGGTGGTGCTGGCGCTGGCCAAATGGGCGCTCAGGTCGCCGACGCACGACCCGTCGCTGCCGTTTTCGGCGGTGTCGCTGATGCTGTCGCTCAAGATGCTGCTGGTGGTCGAGCGGGCGGGGGATTGGCGGGCAACCGTCGCGTTCCGCTTCGGCGATGATGCGTATGTCGCGGTGCTGGCGGACGGAACGCTGGCGGTTCGGCGCGGGGAGGCCGGGGACGCCGATGCGACGCTGTCGGGCAGTCCCAGTGCGTTCCTGCCGGTCGTCTATGGGGCCATGCCGCTGGCGATGGCCGATGCGATCACGGTTACGGGGAACCGGGCCATCGCCGAACGGTTCACGACGCTGTTCCGATTGCCGCCGAAGGTTGAGTAGGCGGCCCGCTTCGTCCTAAAGGACGCCGCGACGCATCTTGGCGCCCCCGCGAAAGGCCCGCATGACCACCGATACTATGCCCCAGCCGTCCGAGACCACGATCCTGAACGCCCCCGACCGGATGGTGAAGGTGCGTGACCTGTTCGGCATCGACAGCGATATGGAAGTCCCGGCTTTCTCGGTCGCCGACGAACGCGTGCCCGATGCCGATCCGGCCTATGTGTTCGATCCCGACACCACGCTGGCGATCCTTGCGGGCTTTGCGCACAACCGGCGGGTGATGGTGCAGGGCTATCACGGGACCGGCAAGTCGACGCATATCGAACAGGTCGCGGCGCGGCTGAACTGGCCGTGCATCCGCATCAACCTCGACGCGCATATCAGCCGTATCGACCTGATCGGGCGCGACGCGATCGTGCTGAAGGACGGGCAGCAGGTCACCGAGTTCCGCGAGGGGCTGTTGCCATGGGCGCTGCAGACGCCGACCGCGTTGGTGTTCGACGAATATGACGCGGGCCGCCCCGACGTGATGTTCGTGATCCAGCGCGTGCTGGAAACCGAGGGCAAGCTGACGCTGCTCGACCAGAACCGCGTGATCCGCCCGAACCCCTATTTCCGGCTGTTCGCGACCGCCAACACGGTGGGTCTGGGCGATACGTCGGGCCTGTATCATGGCACGCAGCAGATCAATCAGGGGCAGATGGACCGGTGGAACATCGTCGTCACGCTGAACTACCTGCCTGCCGCGACCGAGGCGCGGATCGTGCTCGCCAAGTCGGGCGAATATGACAAGGTCGGCGGCAAGGAAGCGGTCGAGAAGATGGTGCGCGTGGCGGACATGACGCGGCGGGGGTTCGTCAATGGCGACATCTCTACTGTGATGAGCCCGCGGACGGTCATCACCTGGGCGCAGAACGCGCTGATCTTCGGCGATGTCGGCTTTGCGTTCCGGCTGTCGTTCCTGAACAAGTGTGATGAGGCGGAGCGGGCGCTGGTGGCGGAATATTACCAGCGGGTGTTCGGGAAGGATTTGCCCGAGAGCGTGGTGGCGAAGGCGTAACGCGGGCACACCACCGTACCCCCGCCTGTGGGGGGGCGGTGGTGTGGAGACCGGTGTCGCACCATCGATCGGTCCGCTCCGTCCGCCGTGAGTCTCATTGACTCCCCTGTCAGCAACGCCCATCATTCCGCCATGGCACACCAGCATCCGCTTGCCGTCGCGCCCGGCGACATCGATCATATGGGGCACGTCAACAATGCCGTGTACCTGTCATGGGTGCAGGACGCCGTCGTCGCCTATTGGGAGCGGGTCGCGCCGGCCGATGCGGTCGCCAAGCACCTGTGGGTCGCGCTGAAGCACGAGATCACCTATCGCCGGCCCGCCTTCCTCGACGACACGATCGTCGCGACGGTGGTGGCCGAGCGGGTTGAGGGGGTGCGCGCGTACTTTTCCACGCTGATCCAGCGCGGCGAGGAGGTGTTGGCCGAGGTGCAGAGCACGTGGTGCTCGCTCGATTCGATCACCAAACGCCCGGCGCGGGTGGCGCGCGACGTGGTGCATCGCTTCCTGCCCGAATAACGATTTCGGTTTTTGCAATTGCGATAATAACCTGTGCAGTTGCGATGCTGCACTGCACAAGCGCATATCTCCGGCAACGAAACGACGCATGAGCGTCGACCCCAACCAGCCGGAGAACAGACCATGCGCAGCTTTGCCGCCGCCGCCGCCTTTCGCGTTGCCCTAGTCGCTGCGGGCATGCTGATCCCGACGCTCGCGTCGGCCAACGAGCTGGAGCGTGACGGGTACAAGTTCGCCTATACCCGCAGCGTGACCGACACCGGCGACACCGTGCTGGCCGGCACCGTCACGACCAGCGGCGAACCGTTCCGCCTGGTCGTGCGCGACCGCACCGTGTCGGGTGATGTCGGCGGCCGCCCGGTCCGCTTCCGTATCGCCAAGCCGTTGAACGGTTCGGCGCAGGTTGCTGCTCGCTAAGCGCTTTCGGCTCCCTGCCGGCTTTGACGCCCGTTCCCGAAAGGGGGCGGGCGTTTTTGTGTTTGGAGTAGCCAGCGGCGTGGTGTGTGGAGCTGGCCGGGGATGGGTTCACGCGAAGGCGCGAAGGCGCGGAGGGTGACGTTCGGGGCTTGCGTCCCCCGCGTCAGCGGCTTCATGCCCGGTTGCAACGGAAGAGGTTGTCTCCCGATCGCGAGACGCTTGCCCGGTTCTCCCTCCGCGTCTTCGCGCCTCCGCGTGAATCCACCTTCTACTTCGATGCCATCCCGGCATAATCGATCCGCCACAGCCGGAGCGGCGAACCCTTGGGCAAGGCGACCGGGCTAAGCCACGCCGGCACCTTGTTATGCGCCAGCAGGTCGTAGAAGCCGCCGGGCGAACGGGCGCGGTAGTTGGTCGTCTCCGCCATGTTGGGGCAGGTCAGCAGATAGGTCGCGTGGTGCCGCCGGGCGATGGTGCGGAAATTCTCCGGGTCGCCCATGAACGCGTGGTGCACGTCGAGGATCGCGTCGCCGTTGCGGTGGTACGGGCCGGTGATCCCGTCATGATGCGTCGCGACGATCAGGCGGGGTCCGAGGTCGACATGGGTGAACATGACGGCGGCGGGAATGCGGTTCAGCGCCTGTAGCGCGGGCAGACTGGCGCAGCGCGATCCGGCCCGCAGTACCGTCTTCGTCCGGTTGTCGGGCGGATCGATGCGCAGCTTCTGCACGACGAAGCCGACCGCCATGCTGGAGAGGACCAGCACCGCCGCGACGGTGCCGAGGATGCGGACCGCCCGGCTCTTGCGGCTGAGCAGCCATGGCAGCACGACCCAGGCGAGCGCAACGGCGCCCGGCACCGCGAGCAACTGTGCGGCGGGGCCGGAGCGGATCTGCCAGAACAGCATCGCGACGGCGAAAGCGGTGAACAGCGTGATCGCCGCCCATGGCACGATCGTCGGCCCGCGCCGTGCGCGCCACGTCGCGAAGAAGGTGCCGAGCAACCCGATGATCGGACCGGTGATGATCGGCAGGATCGTGCGCCACGGCATCGCATAGAGCGGCTTGGCCTCGCGCACATTGTTCAGCCAGATGCGCGACAGTTCCTCCGACACGCCTTCGGGACGCTGGAGGCATTGCGGGAACAGCAGGGCGAAGGCGCCGGCAAGTGCCCCGCCGGCGATCAGCGCGAGGATCAGGCGCACGATGCGGTTGGCCGGCGCGATCCACGCCAGCAGCACCAGCAGCGCGCCACCCGCGACCACCGCCGACAGCCATACCGGGGTCAGCGCGTCGCAGCGCATCGCGTAATTGACGGTCGAGGCGAAGGCGACGAACCCGATCGCGCTCGCGCCGGCCAGCGTCGCGCCATAGACCATCAGCCGCCGCGCTTCCGAACGGTCCCACACCCAGCGCAGCGCGACGATCGCGCCGGCCATCGCGCAATAGGGCAGCAGTTCGAGACCGATGGTCAGCGAAAACGCCGACGACAGCCCGACGACCATCCCGCCACGCGCCTGTCTGCGATCGGCGAGCCCGGCAACGGTCCAGGCGAGGCAGGCGAGCTGCCACCCGTGATGGTCGATGCGTTCAGGCATGAACATCAGCAGTGTCGACGAACAGCCGAACAGGAACAGGATGGCGAGCGGCCACGCGACCGGCGCGACCAGTCGCCGCACCGTCACCGCCAGCGCCGCCATCGCCACCCCCATCGGCAGCAGCGGAGCAATGCCGACGGCCAGCTTTTCCGCCCAGACCGGCCCGGCAAAGGGCTTGAGCAACAGGATCAACCCGGCGATCGGCAGGTCGACCAGCCGCGACCAGTGGATATCGAGCCCGCCCGGCGGGTTCAGCCGGTATTGGCGCAGGTCGTACCAGCCCTGACCGCCCATCCATGCGCGGACCTGCATCAGCCGCATATTGTCGTCGGTGTCCGACAGCGCCAGCCAGTGTACCGCGTTCCACCGGTCCCACAGGAACCATGCAGCGATCGCGACCCAGGCGAGGATCAGCCAGCGCTGCCAATGGCTGTCGAGCGGATGCGGGCGGACAGGTATGTCGGTCAAAATCGCTTCCCCCGCGCCCTTGCGCATTCTACGGCAGGCCGTTCTGCCATGGTGGCAGTGGAGGCGCTGTATCGGATGGCGCGCAAAGGACAAGGGTGGCACGCGGGTGATCGCGCGGATCGAACGGTTGATGAACGACGGCGTGCTGGGGCAGTTGATCCGCTTCGGTATCGTCGGTGGACTGTCGACGGTGATCTATTCGGCGGTCTATCTGCCGCTGGTCTATCATGTCCTGCCGACCGGCTATGCGTTCGTGGCGGTCGTGCCCGCCTTCGTCGTCTCGGCGGCGTTCGGCTGGGTCGCGCATGGTCGCTGGAGCTTCCAGGGGCACGGCACGCGGACCGAAGGCGCCGAACAGCCGGTCAGGTTCCTGTTGGTGCAGGGGTTCGGCATGGTGCTGAACGGACTCTTCACCTTCGGCATGGTCGATATCGCCGGACTGGCCGATTGGGCACCGTTGGTCCCCGCCGTGCTGGTCACCCCCTTCGCCACCTTCGCGCTCAATCGTTCATGGGTATTCGGATAAGATGGACCGCATCGTTTACGACCGCATGGCGGCGCACGACTCCACACATTGGTGGTATCGCGCGCGGCGCGAAATCCTTGCCGACTATGTCGATCGCTATGCGGGGCTGAAGCCGGGCGCGCGCATCCTCGAGATCGGGTGCGGCACCGGGCACAATCTGCCGATGCTGGGCGCGTTCGGCGACGTCGATGCGATCGAGATCGATCCGGCGGCACGTGCAATCGCCAGCGAGCGGCTGGGCAAGCCGGTCGGCACCGCGCCGCTGCCGACGCTGGCCGGGGTGACCGGGCAATATGACCTGATCGCGGTGCTGGACGTGGTCGAGCATATCGAGGACGACGTCGCGACGTTCCGCGGCATGGCCGACCGGCTGGTGCCGGGCGGCAGGATCCTCGTCACCGTGCCCGCGCACCAGTGGATGTGGAGCGCGCACGACGTGGTGAACCATCACCACCGCCGCTATTCGAAGGCGACGCTGGCCAAGGCGATCGCCGATGCGGGCCTCAAGCATAACGGCCTGCGCTATTTCAACTCGCTGCTGTTTCCGGCGGCCGTCGCGGCCCGGGTCGCTGGTAAATTGCGTGGCAAGGACGACAGCGACGATTCGCCGCCGCCCAAGCCGCTCAACACCGCGTTCGAAGCGATCTTCCGGCTGGAACGCTTCCTGATCGGTCGCGTGCCGATGCCGCCGGGGCTGTCGATCGTGACGCTGGTCAGCAGATAGCCGCTACGGCCAAACCTCGGTCAGCCATGCCTCTGCCCGTGCCCGATCGGTAAACACCCGCACGCGTTGTGAGTCGAACACCCGTTCGGCCTGCAGCTTGTTCAGATGCGATCCGACGATGATCGCGCACGGACCGATGTCCATCTGGATGCCGCGGATCATGATCCGTTCGAAATAGGTGGCGACCTGCGTCGACTGGACCGGGAAGCCGGTCGAATCGCTCAGCATCGCGAACCGTCGGTAGCGCAATCGTGCCGCGGTGGTACGTGCCAGCAGTTCGGCGGCGAACTGGACGACCGTCGTCATGGTCCAGAAGCCGCAGAGCGTCAGGTGGAACAGGCGGTGATCCGGATCGAAGCGAATGTCGTACATGGTGTACGATCATCATGGACGATGCTGGGTTACCGATGCGCTAACCCCGCTTGAACCACCGCCATTTCGGCCCCGCCGATTGCAGCACGCCGCGGCGGAACAGGCGGGCGCCGACGCTGATCGTGATCGCGACCCATAGCAGCTGCCATGCCAGCGCGGCGATGTGCGGCCAGATATCGGCGCTGGTCGCGGCGTGGCCGGCCATGGCGAAGGGCGAGCTGAACGGGAACAGCTCGGCCGCGGTCGCGACCCAGCTGCCCGGACGACCGACGGCTGCCAGCGCGAAGCCGAACATCGCCATCTGGAAGATGGTGATCGGCAGCGACAGCATCTGGATTTCGCGCGGGGTCGTCGCCTGCGCGCCGACGGTCAGGAACACCGACCCCAGCAGCATGTACGCCAGCGTGAAATACAGGATGTAGAGCAGCGCGAAGGCGGGGAAGCCGAGTGCCGGGGCGATGCCCGACATGGCAGTGGCGAAATCGGGCGGCAGCAGCGCGGTGATGTTGATCCCGACCGCGACCCAGAAGGCGAGGAACAGGACCGCGACGCCGAACATGCCGATCAGCTTGCCGAGGAACACCGATTCGAGCGGCACGGCGGCGGCCAGCACCTCGATCACCTTGTTCGAGCGTTCCTCCGCCATCGTGCCGACCGCCTGTCCCGCCAGCATCAGCGTGACGACGAACAGCGAGACGACGGCAAAGGTCGCCGCCGCGCTCTTGCCGCCCAGCGACGTGCTGTCGCGCTCGACGCGGGTAAAGGTCGGTTGCGACAGCGGCGCGGCGCCAAGGCCTGCGCGCCGGTCGCGCACCGCCTGTTCGGCCAGCGCCGCCATATAGCGGGCGGTGGTCGACACCGGATTGGCATGGATCAGCTGCGGCCGGTCGAGCGGGCCGTACAGCACTGCGGGTACGTCGATATCGGGATCGGACAGCAACGCGCGCGCCTGTGCCGCCGGGTCGCCGGCCGGGGCGATGGTGACGAGCGGGGGCAGACCGCGTTCGCGCGAGATCGCCGGACGGATCAGCGTGTCGGCGGCGCGCAGCCGCGCGGCGTCCTCTACCGACACGATGGCGTAGAGCTTTTCCTTGCCCTCGGTCCCCTGGCCCACGGTCATCGCGCCCAGGCTGCCCATCGCGCCGAACCCGGCGAACAGCAGCGGGGCGAGCAGGAACAGCAGGAACATCGGCGTCATCACCGTCGCGATGAAATCGCGCCGGGCGATGGTCAGCGTCTGGCGGATCAGTTTGCGGGTGCTGCTCATGCCGCCTGCTCCCGCGCGGCTTCACCGACGATGCGCACGAACGCATCGTGCAGGCCGGGGCGTTCGATCGACAGTCCCGAAATGCCGTAGCCCGCGTCGATCAGTCGCACCAATATCCCCTCTATCCCCTCGGGCGGCAGCGTGAAGCGCCATCCGCCGCGATCCTCCTGCGCACCGGCGGGTAGCAGGCCTGCGATGCCGGGGGCAGGGTGATGCGGCACGTAATGCGCCTTCATCGGCAACAGCGCGCGGGCATCGTCCACCGTCCCTTCGAACCGGCGCTTGCCGTGCGCGATGACGCACAGCCGGTCGCACAGCCGTTCGGCATGGGCCATGACATGGGTCGAAAACAGGATGGTGGCGCCGCGATCGCGCTCGCCGCGGATCAGCGCCTCCAGCCGTTCCTGGTTGACGGGATCGAGCCCGGAAAAGGGCTCGTCGAGGACGAGGAAGTCGGGCTGATGGACGACGCTGCCCAGCAGCTGGACGAACTGCGCCATGCCCTTCGACAATTTGCGGATCTTGCTGTCGACCGCGTGGCCGAGGCCTGCCTGTTCGAGCATCGTCGCCGCCCGCTTGCGACCGGTCGACCAGTCGAGCCCGCGCAGCGCGCCCATGAATGCGATCGCCTCGCGCGCCTTCATGCCGGGATAGAGGCCGCGTTCCTCGGGCAGATAGCCGACGCGGTCGGATGCGTCGCGCGGCAGCGCGTGGCCGAGCAGGGTGCGGGTGCCTTCGTCGGGTTCGATGATGCCGAGCAGCATGCGCAGCGTCGTCGTCTTGCCCGCGCCATTGGGGCCGAGCACGCCGTACACCGCGCCGGTCGGCACGGCGAGGTCGATGCCGTCGACGACGCGGCGGTCGCCGAACCGCTTGACCAGCCCGGTCGCCCGCAATGCCAGATGATCGTCCTGCACCCTCATCCCCCCAAACGATGCTCTTTAGCTACCGCATCGAAAAGCGTAGCGGGGGGATGTGATCCAAGACAAGGGCTCCTCCGGCGATATTGTCGACCGTATTCGTGCCAAGGCGGCCGAATGCGGGTTCGTCGCCTGCGGCATTGCCCGCGCCGACGCCGCGCCGCGCACCGCCGAGCGGTTGCGCCAGTGGCTGGACGAGGGGCGGCACGGGTCGATGATCTGGATGGAGGAGCGCAGCGCACAGCGCGGATCGCCCGCCGGATTGTGGAGCGAGGTGAAGAGCGTCATCGCGCTGGGCATGAGCTATGCCCCCGCCGGCGATCCGCTGGCGCTGGCGGAGGTGGGCGATCGTGGGCGCATTTCGGTCTATGCGCAGGGCGGCGATTATCACGATGTGGTCAAAAAGGCGCTGAAGGCGCTTGGCCGCTGGCTGGCGCAGGAGGCGGGTTGCGACCTGAAGGTTTTCGTCGATACCGCGCCGGTGATGGAAAAGCCGCTCAGTGAAGCGGCGGGGCTGGGGTGGCAGGGCAAGCATACCAACCTGGTCAGCCGGGATCATGGCAGCTGGCTGTTCCTCGGCGCGATCTACACCACGCTCGACCTGCCGCCCGACCGGCCGGGGCGCGATAGCTGCGGGTCGTGCGATGCGTGCCAGCGGGCGTGCCCCACGCAAGCGTTTCCCGAACCCTATCGGCTGGATGCGCGGCGCTGCGTCTCGTACCTGACGATCGAACATGCCGGGCCGATCCCGGTCGAGCTGCGTGCGGGAATCGGCAACCGCATCTATGGCTGTGACGATTGCCTCGCGGTGTGTCCGTGGAACAAGTTCGCGCAAGTCGCGGCGGCGAACCGCGCGTTCGCGGCCCGGGCGGAGTTCGCCGCGCCACGCCTGGCCGACCTGATCGCGCTGGACGACGCGAGCTTTCGCGAGGTGTTTCGCGGGTCGCCGATCAAGCGGATCGGGCGCAACCGCATGGTGCGCAACGCGCTGATCGCGGCGGGGAATAGTGGCGACGTGGCGCTGGTCGCGCCGGTGCGGGCGGCGTGCGGCGATGCCGATGCGGTGGTGGCGGAGGCGGCGGTTTGGGCGTTGGGGCAGCTCGATCGATCGGCGCAGGACGGTTGACTTGAACGTCGCCCCAGCGAAGGCTGGGGCCTCAAGCGGCTCTTGTTACGTGCTACCATCCGGAGATCCCAGCCTTCGCTGGGATGACGTCGGGTTCAGCCGACGATCACGACAGCCCGCTCTCGCGCCGCACCGCCGCCAGTTCGGCATTGCGCCGCCCCTGCACATGCGCCCAGTCGCGGAATTTCCAGTCGCCGCCCCACACCAGCCCCTGCGCCTTCGCCGCCTTGCCCAGCGCGCGGAAGAAGACATGCGCGTCGGGTTCGCGCCAGTACCAGCGTTCGTCGACCAGATCGGCGGCCCATGCCGCGGGCAGGCCGTCAGGCGTCTGCGCATTGTGAAAGCTGAAGGTGACCTTGCTGGTCCCGGCGCGGAACAGCCGTTCCTGCACCGCGACCGAGCGCCAGCCATAGACGATGACCGGGCGAAACCCGTCGTCGCGCAGCCGGTCGATCAGCGTCACGACCTGTCGCCGGAATTGCGGGTGCAGGCTGGCGAGCTTGCGCGCCTCCGGCCAGTCGCTGCTGTCGGCCCAGCGGGCGGGCGCGGCGCGCAGCCGGGCGAGGGTGGCGCCGCCGGGATCGATCCGGCCGTCGGGTTCGATCCCGAACCGCTCCTGCACGCTACGGATCGCGGCGATCAGGCGCGGGCCGACAATGCCGTCGATCCCACCGGGCTCGATCCCGATCCGCAGCACCAGCCATTGCACGGTACGCACATCCGCGGCCCGGTTGTCGCCATCCTGTCCCACGCTCGCCTCGATCATCGTCCGCTCCGTTGCTGATGGCGGGGGAACGCTGGCGGGCGAAATCCTACATTACAAGGGGCTCAGCGCGGTCGGCTGCGCGCTGCCGCCACCTGTTCGCGCAGGATCAGCGCCTGTTGCGTCAGTGCCGCGCCGTTGGTCGCGATCGGTCCGCCCTGGCGATATTGCCGTGCCTGCCGGTCGAGGATCGCGCTCTGCGCGCGGAGCGTTCGCGCCTCGGCCCGGGTCAGGTCGCCGCTGCGCCGCCCGTCGCGGATTGCGCGGTCGATGTCGTGCAGATCGTGCTCGATCGTCGCGGGCGGGGCGGGTGTTTCGCGGATCGCGGAACGGCCACCGTCCCATATCTGCGCGTCGGCGGGGGCGGCGAGGGTCAGCAACAGCAAGGGCAGCGTGGCACGCATCGGCGGGTCTCCTCGGGCAGCTTGGGCCGAAACTCTGATCGTCGTCCCCGCGCAGGCGGGGACCCATAAACGCGACGATAGCAACGCTATCATGAACGTCGGCGGCAATGGATTCCCGCCTGCGCGGGAATGACGATCGTGGTGGCTGTTGTTCGAAGAAGGGTTCGCGCGCGCCATCCGGCTTTTCCTGTCGCGCGGCATGGGGTAACGCCACGCCCCATGATCCGTCCCGCGCTGTCCGTCGTCGTCCCCTGTTACAACGAGGCCGCCTGCCTCGACGTGCTGCACGCCCGTATCTCGGCGGTGGCGAAGGCGGTGGTCGGCGACGATCACGAGATCGTGCTGGTGAACGACGGATCGCGCGACCAGAGCTGGGCGGTGATGGAGCGCCTGGCCGCCGCCGACCCGCGGCTGGTGGCGATCAACCTGTCGCGCAACCATGGGCACCAGCTGGCGCTGACCGCGGGCCTCGACCTGTGCGCGGGCGAGCGCATCCTGATCATCGACGCCGATCTGCAGGACCCGCCCGAACTGCTGGCCGACATGATTGCGACGATGGAGGCGGAAAGCGCCGACGTCGTCTATGCGGTGCGGCGCAAGCGCGAGGGCGAGACGTTCTTCAAGAAGCTGACCGCCGCCGCCTTCTACCGCGTGCTCGACCGGGTGACCGACACGCCGATCCCGCTCGACACCGGCGATTTCCGGCTGATGAGCCGCCGGGCGCTCGATGCGCTGCTGAGCCTGCCCGAACAGGCGCGCTTCATCCGCGGTATGGTGGCGTGGGTCGGGTTCCGGCAGGTGCCGTTCCCCTATGACCGCGACGAGCGACTGGCGGGCGAGAGCAAGTATCCGCTGGGTAAGATGATCCGTTTTGCGCTCGACGCGGTGACGGGGTTCTCGACCGCGCCGCTCAGGCTGGCCAGCCATATGGGGCTGGTGCTTACGGGTCTGTCGCTGCTGCTGTTTGCCTATATCGCGATCGGCTGGATTTCGGGCAGCGCGGTGCAGGGGTGGACGTCGACGATGCTGGTCGTCGTGTTCCTCGGCGCGGTGCAGATGTTCGTGCTGGGGATGATCGGAGAGTATCTCGGGCGGCTGTACGTCGAATCGAAGCGGCGGCCCTTGTATCTCGTCGCGGATGTCGCTGGGCCGGTGAAGGGGCGGGCCAGTCTGGGGTATCGGGCGGGCGATCGCGGGGATGTTACCGTGTCGCCGGTGTTGCCCGAGCAGCAGTAGAAAGCTGGTTTCACGCGAAGGCGCTAAGACGCGAAGAAGATAGCGCAGAGACGCGGAGACGCAGAGGTGTTGCGGGCGTGGGCAGGTCTTGCCGCGTCAGCTGCCTTATTGTTCGCGGCAACGAAGGATATGGTCTGCCGATCGCGAGCGGTGGCCCCGGACGCATCCTCTCTGCGCCTCCGCGTCTCTGCGCCTCCGCGTCTCTGCGCGAACCAATTCCTTCTTCTCTTCGCGTCTTAGCGCCTTCGCGTGAAAACGACTTACCGAGCGCCAACCTCGCTAAGCAACCAAGACCGGATCGCGCTCGCAAGGTTCGGCGGATCGTCCCCCTCGATCCGAACCGCGTCGATCGCTGCGACCAGCGCCGACAGCGGCAGCGACCGCCGCACCGCTGCATCCTCCAGTGCCGCCCAGAAGCCCGGCTCGAGGCTGATCGACGTCGCATGCCCCGCAATCGTGATCGACCGCTTCACCGGCCCGCGAAAGCCGCCGGGCGGGGCGGCCGGCTTCATTCGCTGTCGAACAGCGACGCCAGCTGCTCGATCATCGTACCCGCTAGCTGCTCGGCGTCCATGATCGTCACCGCGCGACCGTACCAGCGGGTCACGTCGTGGCCGATACCGATCGCGACCAGTTCGACCGGCGACTTGCCCTCGATCCACGCGATCACCTGTCGCAGGTGCCGTTCCAGATAGCTGCCCGAATTGACCGACAGCGTCGAATCGTCGACCGGCGCGCCGTCGGAGATGACCATCAGCACCTTGCGATCCTCAGGGCGCGCGATCAGCCGGCCGTGCGCCCATAGCAGCGCTTCGCCGTCGATATTCTCCTTCAGCAACCCCTCGCGCATCATCAGCCCGAGCGACTTCTTTGCACGGCGCCACGGCTCGTCGGCCTGTTTGTAGACGATGTGGCGGATGTCGTTGAGCCGGCCGGGCTGGGGCGGGCGACCGGCAGCGAGCCAGGATTCGCGGCTCTGCCCGCCCTTCCACGCGCGGGTCGTGAAGCCGAGGATCTCGACCTTCACCCCGACCCGCTCCAGCGTACGGGCAAGGATGTCGGCGCTGATCGCGGCGATGCCGATCGGGCGGCCGCGCATCGATCCCGAATTGTCGATCAGCAACGTGACGACGGTATCGCGAAACTCGGTATCGCGCTCGATCTTGTAGCTGAGCGACTGCGCCGGATTGATGACGACCCGCGCCAGCCGCGCGGCGTCGAGCATCCCCTCTTCCTGATCGAAATCCCAGGACCGCGACTGTTGCGCCATCAGCCGCCGCTGCAACCGGTTGGCGAGCTTGGTTACCACCCCCTGCAACTGGACCAGTTGCTGGTCGAGATAGGCGCGCAGCCGTTCGAGTTCGTCGGCATCGCATAGCTCGGTCGCGGCGATCACCTCGTCGAACTTGGTGGTGAAGGCGCGATATTCGAACTGCGCGTTCAGATCGGCGAAAGGGCGATTGGGGCGGACCGGCATCATGCCGCCCTCGTCCTCACCATCGGCCATGTCGTCGCCTTCGGCGTCGTTGTCTTCGGACAGGTCGTCGCTCTGCCCGTCAGACTGGTCGTCGCTGCGATCCTCGCCGCGGGCTTCGACCTGCCCCTCGCCGCCCTGCTGTTCGCCTTCGTCCTCGCCGTCGTCCTGCGGGGTCTGTTCGTCCTCGCCTTGCGACTCGTCGCCGCCGTCATCGGCCTGTTCGGGTTCGACCTCGCCTTCGACCAGTTCGAGGTCCTGCAGGATGCGGGCGATACCGCGACCGAACGCCGCCTGATCGTCGACCAGCGCGGCCAGCGTGTCGAGCTGCGCGCCCGCACGCTCCTCGATCCAGTCGGACACCAGCGCCATCGCCGGCGCCGCGGCTGCCGGCGGCAATCGTCCGGTCAGCCGTTCGCGCACCATCAGCTGGACGGCGGTCGACAGCGGCACCTCGGCGCGGGTGCGTGCCCGCGTGATCGGGTCGGAGCGCATGCGCAGCGCCAGCGCATGGTCGAGATTGTCGGCGATCCCGTCATACCCGGCCGATCCGACCGCATCGACCCGCGCCTGTTCGACCGCATCGAACACCGCGCGCGCCACCGCTTCGCCGGGCGCGGTGCGAGCATGCAGCGCGCCGTCATGATGCCGCATCCGCAGCGCGAAGCCGTCGGCGAGGCCGCGCGCTTCGGCCACCTGATCGGCGGGCAGCGCGCGGGCGGGCATCGGCACCTTGATATGCTTGCCCGATGCGACGGGGGCGTCGGCGGTGAACGCCAGCTCCACCTCCGGCTCCTCGGCGATCGCGCGCGAGGTGCCGCGCAAGACGTCACGAAACCGGTCGAGCGGGGATTCCTGTGCCATGCCGCATGCTTTGGGGATTGGTGGCGGGGGAGGCAAGGGGGCGGTGCAAGCACGCACCGATCCGAAACGGATACGATCGTGGGGAACTGATTCCAAACCCGACCGGGCCTTCGTTGAACCGCCGTCCGCCGACGTCTCTAACGCGCTTGGGGATCGAAAGGGGGGCGTCATGAGCGGGCTGCTGGAATCGGCCATGTCCATTTTGCGGCTGTCGTCGGCGCGATTGGGGCAGGTTTCCGAAAATGTCGGCAACGTGTCGACGCCGGGATACAAGCGCAGCGTCGCGTATCGCACGCTGCAGGCGGCGCTGGATGCCGAGGCGACGGCCGGTTCCTATCAAGACGCGACGCAGGGCAAGTTGCAGGCGACCGGCGCATCGCTGGACGTCGCGATCGAGGGCGCGGGCGCGTTCGAGCTGCGCGACGGCGAGCAACTGGTGCAATCGCGGGTCGGGCAGTTCCACCGGGTGGACGACGGGCGACTGGCCGATGGGCGCGGGCGGATCGTGCAGGATGCCGGCGGCGGCGACGTCGTGCTGGCGCGCGACGATGTGACGATCCTGCCCGACGGCACGATATTGGACGGACAGCGGCCGGTGGCGCGCATCGCGGTGCGGGCGACCGACGGCAGCGAACCGTCGCTGCGACAGGCAATGGTCGAAGCGTCCAACGTGACGCTGGGCGACGAGATGCTGTCGATGATGACCGCGATGCGCGAGGCGGAGGGCGGCGCACGGCTGGTCCAGGTCTATGACGAACTGATGGGCCGGGCACTGACCGTGCTGGGGCAGGCCGGGCGATGAGCGACGCGTTCAGCATCGCCGCGCTGGCGATGCGCACCCAGCAACAGGCGTTGGAAGCGCTGGCGAACAACATCGCCAATGTGAACACGTCGGGGTTCAAGCGGGCGCGGGTGCGGTTTTCCGACCTGGCGACGCAGGGGGCGACCGAGAGCGCGTCGGCGACCGCCGCCGTGCCGTCGGATGCGGGTGTCCGCTTCGATACGCAGCTGGTGATCGATCAGCAGGGCGAATTGCAGCGGACCGGACGGCCGATGGATATCGCGATCGAAGGCGCCGGATTCATCGAACTGATAGGGCCGGGTGGGCAGACGTTGTTGTGGCGCGGCGGCGGGTTGAAGGTCGATGCCGACGGACTGTTGGCCACCGACGGCGGCCTGCCGCTCCGTGCCGCGATGACCATTCCCGCCGATGCGAGCGCGCTGGAGATTGCGCGCGACGGCACGGTGCGCGCGACATTGCCCGACGGGACCGAGCCGGTCGAACTGGGCCGGATCGAACTGGTCCGCTGCGACGATGCGGCGGCGTTGGTGCGGCTGGACGGCGGGGTCTATCGCATGGCCGACGACCTGCGTACCGTCGCCGCCGATCCGGGGGAGGACGGCGTCGGGCTGTTCGTGCAGGGCGCGGTCGAGCGGTCGAACGTCCAACTGACCGACGAGATGGTGCAGCTGATGCTGGTCCAGCGCGCCTATGCCGCCAATGCGCAGATCGTGCAGGCCGCCGACCAGTTGATGGGTATCGCCAACGGGTTGCGGCGATGAGCGTCGTGTTCGGCCTGTTGCTGGGTGCGTCCGGCACACCCTGTGTCGCGCCTATGCACGCGCTGGCCATCGGGGATGCGATCCACGCGGACGATCTGCATGCCGCCGCGTGCGAGGCGAGGCGACCGCCCGCACTCCGCTACGACCGGCGATCAGGGTTGGTTCATGCTGCCGAGCCGATCGCGGCGGGAACGTCTCTCGGCACGCTCTGGATCGATCCGCGGCCGGCGGTGGCGCCGGGCGATGCGTTATTCCTGCGCTCGCACATCGGGCCGGCGGTGATCGAACGGCGGGTGACGGTGCTGCAGGGTGGCCGGTCGGGCCGACCGCTGTTCGTGCGTGATGGCGACGGGCGGGTGTTCGTCGCCACGCTGGCGCTGACGCAGGACCTGTTTCGCGACGGCAACTGGTCGGCGCTCGCCGCCGATCGTCGCGCCAGTGCGCGCGGCGACGTGCTGACCATCGTCGTCCATCAGGTTGCCGAATCGTCGAACGTGACCCAGCGCGCGCGGCGGCGGGCGACCGATACCGGCGGCGGCATCCGGGTCGGCGGTGTGGACGAGGATGCGCGGATCAGCTTCGGCGGGGGCTTTTCGGGCCGCGGCGAGGTGCGGCGGTCGGAAAGGTTGCTGACCCAGCTGAGCGTCACCATCGACGACATCCTGCCCAATGGCGACCTGCTGGTGCTGGGGCGGCAGCAGGTGCGGGTGAACGGCGAACGCACCGACATTGCGGTGCGCGGGCGGGTGCGCCCGGCGGACATTTCCAGCGACAACAGCGTGTTGTCCAGCCGGATCGCCGGTGCCGAGATCGATTATGACGGCAAGGGTTTTGTCACGCGGGGTAGCGGTCCCGGCTTGATTGACCGGTTGTTCGGCCTGTTGGGGCTCGGATGATGCGGAGCATTCTTCTCTGCTTGGCGCTTTCCTGTGCGTCGCCGATGGCGGCCGAGGCGCAGCAGGTGCCGATCAAGGGGCTGGGGCGCTTCGGCGGATGGCGCGACAATGCGCTGGTGGGCTACGGCCTCGTCACCGGGCTGGCCGGATCGGGCGATACGCGGCGCAGCGGCGTAACGCGGCAGGCGTTGCGCAACGTGCTGACGCGGCTCGGTACCAACGTCGCCGACGACCAGATCAGCAGCCGTAACGTCGCGGTGGTAATGGTTACGGCGGTGCTGCCGCCCTCGGCCAATGTCGGGGATCATATCGACGTGACCGTATCGTCGATCGGCGATGCGCGCAGCCTGGCCGGGGGCACGCTGATCATGACGCCGCTGCTGGGGCCGGACCAGCAGCCCTATGCGCTGGCACAGGGGGCGTTGTTGGCGGGTGGTCACCGGTTCGACAGCGACCTGAACCGCGAACAGCGCAACTATCCAACCAGCGCGGTGCTGCCCGGCGGGGCGACGATCGAGCGGGCGGTCGAATCGAACGTCGCCAGCACACAGGGCGAAGTGTCGTTCCTGCTCGCCAGCCCGAGCTTTTCGACCGCCGAGCGCGTCGCCGCACGCATCTCGGCGCAGATCGGCCAGGGCGCGGCGCGCGCGGTCAATGCCGACGAGGTCCGCATCCGCTATGGCGGCGGCCCGGCGGAGGTCGTGGGGTTCATCGCCGGAATCGAAAATCTGCGCGTCGAGCCCGACGGCAACGCCCGGATCGTCATCAACGAACGCACCGGCACGGTGGTCGCGGGCAGCGACGTGATGATTTCCAGCGTCGCGATCGCGCAGGGCGATATCAAGGTGTCGGTCGTCGCCGAGAATATTGCGTCGCAGCCGGGCTTCCTGAACGGGTTCGCTGGCGATGCACGCAGCCTGATCGTGACCAACACCGCGCTCAGCGTCCGCGAAGGGGCGAGCGACGCGGCCTTCCGCTTTCCCAATACCTCGGTCGCCGACCTCGTGCAGGCGCTGCACCAGGCACGCGTCGATACCCGCCGCATCATCAGCATCCTGCAGGCGATCCGCGCGGCGGGCGCGCTGCATGCCGACATCCTCGTTCAATAGGGCCGATCATGGACGCCATCACCGCATTGACCCTGGCCAGGGCGCTGGACGGGCTGCACCAGCGGCAGGTCGCCACCGCCTACAACATCGCCAATGGCGGCACGCCGTCGTTCCGGCCGCTGACGGTGCGGTTCGAGGAACGGCTGCGCGCGGCGGCACAGGCCGGGGCGGCGGCGCTGGCCGGGGTGAGAGCGGAAACGACGCAGGGCGCGGCGATCGGCGAACAGCGCCTCGACCTCGAACTCGCGACCGCGAGCGAGACGGCGCTGCGCTATTCGGCGCTGGTCGAGGTCGCCGGACGATGCATGGCGATCGACCGCGCGGTCGTCAGCGGAGGGCGCTGAGCATGGACGCGGCCCAGATCAGCCGGACCGGGCTGGACGTCGAATGGCAGCGATTGCAGACGATCGCGCTCAACCTCGCCAACATGAACAGCAGTGGGGCGCCGGGTACGCCCGGCTATCGCGCGATGCGGCTGGTGTCGGGGCCGGTGCAGCCGTTCGCGGCGATGCTCGACCGGCCCGCGGGCGTCGCGGTGCGCGGCATGGCCGCGTCGGTGGAGACGCGGCGGGTGCATGAACCCGGCCATCCGCATGCCGATGCCGATGGCTTCGTCAGCTATCCCGCGGTCGATCATGCCGGGGAGATGACGCTGCTGATCCGCACGGCGCGGACCTATGAAGCCAATCTGACCGCCCTATCGGTCGCGCACCAGATGTATGCGCGTGCGCTCGAACTGGGCAAATCGGCATGAGCGGGATCGAGGCGATCGCGGCGTTGGGCGCGGCGTTGCCGCCGATCGCGCCGCCGGTGCAGGCCGTTCCCGGCGGCGGGTTCGGTGCGCTGCTGCTGCAAGGGCTGCAACAGGTCGATGCGAAGCTGGCGCATGCCGATACGCTCGCCCGGCGCTTCGCGGTCGACGATTCGATCCCGGTGCATCAGGTGACGATGGCGCTGGAGGAAGCGCGGCTTGCCGTCGAACTGGCGATGCAGGTGCGGACCCGGCTGCTCGACGGGTATCGCGAACTGATGTCGATGCAGCTCTGACATGCGGCGGGTGATCCTGATCCTGGTTCCAATCCTGCTGACGCTGGGCGTCGGTTACTGGTGGTGGTCGCGGCCCGATTATGTCGTGTTCGCGCAAGGGCTGCGCCCGGCGGATGCGGCGGCGGTGGTCGCCGAACTTGACAAGCGCGGCACGCCCTATCGGTTGGACGGGGGCGGCGGCACGATCCTGGTCCCCACCGACCGGGCCGACGACACGCGCGTGGCGTTGGCGGGGAGCGACGTTGCCGCTCGGGGACTGGTCGGGTTCGAACTGTTCAATGAATCGGACATGGGGCTGACCAATTTTGCCCAGAAGATCAATTACCAGCGCGCGTTGCAGGGGGAACTGACCCGAACGCTGCTGGCGATGGACGGGGTCGAAAACGCGCGGGTGCACCTGGCGCTGCCCGAAAAGTCGCTGTTCCGCGGCGAGCGGGCGGAGGCGAGTGCGGCGGTCGCGATCGAGATGAAGCGCGGCGTGGCGCTCGATCCGGCGCGGGTCGAGGGGATCCAGCGACTGGTCGCCGCCGCGGCGATCGACCTGCCCGAAGCGCGTGTCGTCGTGCTGGACGGGGCGGGGCGGCAGATCAGCAGTAACGGTGCCGTCGGCGACAATCCGGCGCCCGACGAACGGGAAGCGATCCGCACCCTGTTCGCGGCGCGGGCGGATGCAGCCATCGCCCCGGTGCTGCCGGGCGCGCGCGTCACGGTGCGGATCGCGGAAGACGGGCCGGTGGCATGGGACGGCGGCGAGCGCAGCTTTCCGCTGGAGGTGCAGGTCGTGACGCAGCAGGTGCCGGGCGCGGAGGAGCAACGGCGCGTTGCCGCCGCGCTGGCAATCGATCCGGCAAAAGGCGACCAGTTGCGCTTCGTTACGGGGCAGGCCGCACCGGTCGCGCTACCTGCACCGGCGTTCGCGCCGGCTGCATCCGATCCTGTGACGGATATCGAGCGGGTCGCGGCACCGGCGCTGTGGCCGTGGGTCGTGGCGTTGCTCGCGCTGGCGGGAGTTGCGCTGATCGCGGTCGTGCGGCGGCGGCGGCGGCCGACGCTGGACGATGGCGCGCAGGATGCGTTCGCGCTGCGGCTGCGGCACGCGATGGACGGGGGCGACCCGCATGGCTGACGATACGATGGGGCAGCTGGTCGCCGAGTTCCGCGCGCTGGGCGATGCCGATCGTCGGGCGATCCTTGCCCGGCTGTCGTTCGACGAGCGGCGGAGGTTCGAGGCGGCGCTGCGGCCGGTGGTTGGCGACAGCTATTCCGCCGACATCGCAGGCTTGGCGGCGGGGGGCGACGGGCTCACCGGACTGGCCCGGACGGCGCTGGCCGCGGCGATGGCCGAGGTGCCGATGGTCGCAGCGACGTCGCATCGCCCGACGCTGCTCGACCGGTTGTGGCGGCGATGAGCGCGCTGCTCCGATCGGCGACGGGGATCGCGGCGTTGCCGGTGGTCCATCCGGTGGCGCCCGCGCCGGTCGTCGATCCGCGCGATGTGCTGATCGAGACGCTGCGGGCCGAGATCGCCAGCCTCGCCGCCGCCGCCGAGACCCGCGTCGCGCGCGCGTCCGAGGACGCCGCCCGCAAGGCATGCGAGGCGATGCAGCGCGACGATGCCGCACGGACCGCACTGCTGGAACGGGCATTGGCGGGCGCGAAAGCGGCGTTCGATACGCGGCTGGAAGCGCTCGACCGGTTGGCGCCGGCATTGGCGCGGGTGGTGCTCGACCGGCTGTTCGCAGCGGATCAGGATCGTGCGGCGCTCGTCGAGGCGATGCTGGCGCGGCGGCTGGGCGAGTTTCGGCGGGAGGCGGTCGTTGCGATCGCCGTCAGCGCAGTGGATGGCTTGACCGATCTGGACGTCGCCCTCCGGCATGACCCCGACCTCGCCAGCGGACAATGCCGCATCGAGTTGCGATCGGAGCAATTGTCGCTTGACCTTGCCGACGAATGGGCAGCGCTCGCCGTCACGCTCGACGCGATGGCGGCGGGGGTATGAGCCATTCGTTTCTCACGCGACTGGCCGCGGTGCCGCTCGCCCGTCCGCACGGCCGGTTGCGCCGGGTGGGGCAGGGACGGTGCGTCGCCGAAGGGCCGGACTGCACGCCGGGCGACCTGTGCGCGATCGAGACCGAGGGGGGCGGGCGCGTGCCCGCCGAGGTGGTCGCGGTCGACGGTAGTGAGGTCGTGCTGATGCCGCTGTCGGGCGATAGCGGCCTGCGACCCGGCGCGCGGGCGTGGCGATCGGAGCAGGGCGGACGCACCGCGGTCGGCGACGGCTTTGCCGGGCGGGCGATCGATGCGCTGGGTCAACCGATCGATGGCGGACCGGCGATCCTGGCGAAGGAGGTGCGGTCGATCCATGGCACCGTCCTGTCGCCGCTCGACCGCGCCGCGCCGCCGCGCGTGGTCGAAACCGGCATCCGCGCGATCGACGGGCTGCTGACGTTGGGCGTCGGGCAACGCATCGGCGTGTTCGCCGCCGCCGGGGTCGGCAAGACCAGCCTGATCGAACAGATCGTCACCCAGACCCGCGCCGATCGCTGCGTGCTGTGCCTGGTCGGCGAGCGGGGCCGCGAGGTCGAAGCGATCTGGCGCACGCTGTCGCAGCGGCGCGATGCGACGCGCTTCACGCTGGTAGCCGCCACGTCGGACCAGAGCGCGGCGCTGCGCGCGCGGGCGAGCGGGGTCGCGCTGGCGCTGGCCGAACATTGGCGCGACCAAGGCGAGCAGGTGCTGCTGACGATTGATTCGGTCACGCGGCTGGCAATGGCGCTGCGCGAGGTCGGGCTGGCGGCGGGCCAGCCGCCGACGGTGCGCGCGTATACGCCCAATGTCTTTTCCGCGCTGCCCCGGACGGTCGAGCGGTGCGGCGCGGCGGCGGGCGGCGGGGCGATCACCGCGGTGATGACGGTGCTCGCCGAAAGCGACGAGATCGACGACCCGGTGGCGGAGGTGATGAAGTCGATGCTCGACGGCCATATCCTGTTGTCGCGCACGCTGGCCGAGCGCGGGCAGTTCCCGGCGATCGACCTGTCACGCAGCATCAGCCGACAGGCGGCGCGGTTGATGGACGGTCCCCATGCCGCCGCCGCGCGGCGTGCCGTCGCGATGCTTGGCGTCTATGACGAAGCGCGCATCCTGATCGAAAGCGGCATGTATCAGGCGGGCGCCAGTGCCGAGATCGATGCGGCGATCAAGATGCGGCCGGCGCTGCTGGGCTTCCTGCAACAGCGGCAGGACGAACGGATCGGCTTGCGCGACAGCGTGGCCGGATTGGTCCGGGCGACCGCCCATGGCTGACCGACGGTTGCAGGCCATGCGGCGGGTGGCGGCGATCCGCTCGGCCGAGCGCGCGGGGGCGGCGACGGCGCTGTACGGCGCGGTGCAGCAGTCGGCGAGCGCCGATGCGGCGTTGACGGCGGCGACGGGGCTGGCGGAGGCGGCATTCGTAGCGTGGAGCGCGCAGACGCGCGACATGCGGTTCGATCCCGATGCGGAACGTCGCCACGCCGTGCTGCTGATCGATGCCGATCGCGGACAGATCAATGCCAAAGAACTGAGCGTCGGTGCGGATGCGGCACTGACGCAGGCGCGGCAGGGACTGTGTCGCGCCGATGCGGCGGTCGAACAGAGCGGGCGGATCGTCGCGAAGCTGCACCGTGCCGATCGGCGCCGGCGCGAGGAACGGCGGCTGGCCGAGCATGCCGATACCGTCACGCAGCACTGGAGCCGGGTATGATCGACGCTTCGTTGCCGCAGCTGCCGCTCGTCGTGCCGCCGACTGTTGGCGTCGAGGTGCGTACGCCGGTCGGACCGGGCTTCGCGACGTTGCTGGCGCAGGGGATGCCGGTGGCGGCTGAAACGCCGGACGCACTAGACCCGGAGGTCGCGGTGCCGTTTCCGCTGCCAGCGACGGTGCCGTTTCCCGATCCCATAGAGCCCAAACCGCTAGGTGCCGAGGTCGTCGACCATGCCGACCGGTTCGATGCGCGCGGGGTGCTGGATGCGACCGCTGTCGAGCCGAGAGGCGATCGAGGAATGGCTGCGATGCGTCCGGCGCTGGCGGGCATCGGCGAGGTTGCGGCTAAGGGCGATCTACCGCGAGCGACCGAAACCGCCTTGCCGACGCAGGCACACGGGTTGCTCCGATCGACCGTTGCGGAGTCTCCGGTGCCGTCGGTGTCGAACGGTCACGCGGTTATCGACCAGCCGCCACCCGCCACCATACCGATAGCGACGATGCCACCGGCGCGGCGGGTCACGGAGCGTGAAGTCGCCCTGCCCACCGTCGTCCGTCCACGCGCGCGCACCCATGCTGCCCAGGCCGCACCGCAGGTCGCGGTCGCCGCGCTGGCGGACGGGTTGGCGGTTGCCGCATCGGTCGGTGCGCTGCCCGATGCCGAGCGGCACCGGATGCGCGATGCGATCGCCGCGCTGTTGCTGCGCCACGGCTATCATCCGCGTGCCGTCACCCTGCTCGCGGCGCCCGCGCCGTCCCGATCCGTGGAGTTCCGATGATGTTGCAAACCCAACCGGTCACCCCGGCGACGGCGCCTGACACCCGCACGGCGGCGTCGGGCAGCGAGGCGAACAGCGCATTTGGCCTCGGCTTCGATTCCTTGCTCAAGATCATCCTGACCCAGCTGACCTATCAGGACCCATTGAAGCCGATGGACAATTTCCAGTTCGTCTCGCAGCTCGCCCAATTCTCGCAGGTCCAGCAGGGGCAGGCGATGAGCGACCGGTTGCAGGCGATCCTGGCATCGACCGTCACGGTGCAGGCGACCGGGTTGCTGGGCAAGCGGGTCGACGTGCCGGCGGGGGCCGCGACGCTGACCGGCACGGTGGTCGGCGTGTCCTTCGCAGGTGGCACGCCGACCGCCACCATCGAAACCGACAAGGGGCAGACGATCGGCGGCGTCGCCATCGGCACCATCACACAGATCAGGGAGAAATAACGCGATGTTCGGTGCCATCTATATCGGCTTGAGCGGCCTCAGCGCGCATGCGGCGGGGCTGAAACAGGTCAGCAACAACGTGACCAACCTGAACACCGCCGGGTTCAAGGGCACGACGGTGTCGTTTCGCGACTATTTCGGATCGTCGTACAGCGGCGGGCTGGCCCATGCCGATCATGGCCGTCCGGCGGGACATGGCGTCGGGGTGGGCGAGGGGATGCTCGACCTGAAGCAGGGCGAGTTGCGCCAGAGCGATCGCGGGCTCGACCTCGCGGTCGACGGCACCGGGTTCCTCGTGCTGCTCGACGGCGACAAGACGGTGTTCGCGCGGACCGGCAGCTTCGAAGTGGCGCAGGACGGGCATATCGTGCTGGCGGGGACGACGCTCAGGCTCGCTACGCTGGATGCCGCGGGGCGTCCGGTGGCACTGTCGATCGATGCCGCCCGGACCAGCGCGCCCAAGCCGACCACCAGCGTTATCTTCGCCGACAATCTGTCGACCACCGCGACCAAGCCGGTCAGCGTGGCCGATATCGGCGTCTATGACGTCAGCGGCATGCGGCATGTGTGGACCGCGACGTTCGAGAAGGACGGCACCAATGCGTGGAAGGTGACGGTCGGCGACGACAAGGGGCGCACGATCGGAACCGGTGCGCTGAAGTTCACCGCCGGCGGCACGGTCGATCCGACGACAACGAAGCTGGAATTCACCGATAACGGCGCCACCGTCGCGTTCGATTTTTCGAAGGGGGTGACGGCGTTTTCGTCGGGCGACGTGTCGACGCTGCGCGCGGCATCGGTCGACGGACAGGGGGCGGGGACGCTGACCACGGTGGCGGTGAACGCCGATGGCAAGGTGGAGCTGGCCTATTCGAACGAGCAGAAGACGGTGCTGGGCGCGGTAGCGCTGGGCGATGTCCGCGATCCGCAGTCGCTGGTGCAGCGTAGCGGCGGGCTGTTCGACCATGCCGGCGGGCAGGGCGTGGCCTTTTCCGACAGCGCCGATCCGCGCGTCGGGAAGGTGGTGGCGCAGCGGCTGGAGGCGTCGAACGTCGACCTGTCGCGCGAGTTCGGCGACCTGATCCTGATCCAGCGCGGGTTCCAGGCGTCGTCGCAGATCGTCAGCGTGTCGAACGACATGATCCAGCAGCTGTTCGGCATGCGGGGGCAGGGATGAGCGACATGGTGTGCCGATGGTTGCCGCCGGGGACGGTGTCGCCTGCGCTCGACTGCGATGTGGCGCAGGTGCTGGCCGACTGGGCACAGGCGTGGTTCGGGTTCGCGGTCGAGCCGCGGGCGGGGGACGATGCCGGCGGGTTGTATGCTTTGGGCGAGGACGTGGCGATCGGGCTGGGCGGCGAGGCGTTGGGCGGTGTCGCGCTCGGTCTGCGTAGCGGCGTGGCGCGGACCGACGCCGACCAGCGGTTGCTCGACCGGGTCGGTAACGCGGTGCGCGACGATCTGCACCGGCGGGTGGGAGCGGCGCTGGCGCTGTCCGGTGCGTTCGCGGCAGTCGATCGCTTGTCGTGGCAACCGGCCTATCGTCAGCGGTTCGCCGATATCGCTGGGCGGTTGTCGGTGACGATGGTTTTGGGCGAGCGTTGCTTTGTGGCGGCCAGTCTGGCGCGGTTGCCAGCACCCCCGGCGGGCACGCCGCTGACGCGGTTGGGACAGGCGGTGGCGGCGCGGCCGGTGCGGGTGTCGGTACGGCTGGGGCGCTGTACGCTGCAACTGGCCGAGATGCGCGGGATGGAGGTCGGCAACGTCCTGCTGTTCGACGCGGCAATCGATGCCGCGCTGCCGGTGGTGATCGACGATGCCGCAACCGGCATCGCCGCCGCGCGCGTCGTGCGCGAGCCCGAGCGATGGACGCTCCAGATCGATACCAGCCGGTTGGGGAAGGCGGCATGAGCGATAGTGTGATAGACCCGCGGCTGATCGACACAGTGGCGGTCGAGGTCGAGGCGATCGTCGGCCATGCCCGCATGACGGTGGGCGAGCTGACCCGGTTGACGCCCGGCGCCACGCTGCCGCTCGACGCCGCGCTCAACCGGCCGGTCGCGCTGCGGCTGAACGATCGCGAGATCGCGAGGGGCGAGTTGGTGGCGGTCGACGGTAAATTCGGCGTGCGGCTGACCGAGATCGCGCCATGGGCGGACTGATCGCGGTCGCCGCCGCGGCACCGGCGCGGCTGGGCGGCAGCACGGGGGTCGAGGTCCCGTGGCTGCGGATCGGCGCGGCGCTGGTGCTGTGCGCGATGGTCGCTTTGCTGATGGCGCTGTGGTTGCGGCGGCGCGGCGGCTGGCGGCTGTCGGTCGTCGGCCGGGAGGCGCGGATCGAGGTGGTGGAGAGCCGCCGGCTGAACCAATATACCGAGCTGTCGCTCGTCCGGGTGCAGGGCCGCGAATATGCGATCCTGAGCGGGGCGCAGGCGAACCGCGTCCTGTCGAGCGTGCCGGAGGCGGGGGCATGACGCCGCTGACCGACGCGATCGGCAGCGCCGGCATGGGTACCGACGCGATCCGTACCATGCTGGTCCTGACGATGCTGGCGGTCGTGCCCGCAGTACTGGTCAGCATGACCAGTTTCGTGCGCATCGTCGTCGTGCTGTCGATGGTGCGCCACGCGTTCGGCATGCCGGAGACGCCGCCCAATATCGTGCTGGTGTCGCTGGCGCTGTTCCTGACCGGCTTTACCATGACGCCGACGCTCGACCGACTGAACGAACAGGCGGTGACGCCACTGCTCGCCGGGCGCATGTCCGTCGAGCGGGCGATGGAGCGCGGGCAGGCGCCGCTGAAGGACTTCATGCTGGCGCAGACCCGCGACTCGGATATCGAGGCGATCTATACCATCGCCAAGACGCCGGTCCCGGCGCGCGCCGAGCAGGTCGAACTGCTGAAGCTGGCGCCCGCGTTCATGCTGAACGAACTGCGCGTCGCCTTCACCATCGGCTTCGTCGTAATGCTGCCGTTCCTGCTGATCGACCTGATCGTCGCCAGCATCTTGCTGGCGCTGGGCATGATGATGGTGCCGCCCGCGACGATATCGCTGCCGATCAAGATCCTGATGTTCGTCCTGATCGATGGCTGGAGCCTGATCCTGCAGGGCGTGCTCGGCAGTTTCCGGTGATGCGGCGGATCGGGCGGGGACTGGCGCTGGTGACGATCGCGCCGCGCGCGGAGGCGTCGCTGTGGCGGCGCTGGCGCTACGAGGCGGAGGCCGGATGCCGCGAACAGATTTTCGTGCGCTACCGGTCGCTGGCCAAGGCGATCGCCGCGCGCCAGCTGTCGCGGCGACCGGCGCATGGCGCGGAACTGGGCGATATGCAGCAATTCGCCTATGAAGGGCTGCTGCTGGCGATGGAGCGGTTCGATCCGCTGCGCGGCATCCCGTTTCCCGCCTTTGCCCGACGGCGGATCGTCGGCAGCATCTCCAACGGCGCGGCGCGGCTGGGCGAGCTTGACGCGCAGCACCATGCCTGGCGGCGGGTCGCGGACGAACGGGTGCGCTCACTCGCTCCGCGCGCGCCGGACGCCGCGCCAGTCGACCGGCTGGCCGATGTTGCCGCGGGCCTCGCCATCGGGGTGATGCTGGCCGATACCGGGATGGTCGAGGATGCCAATCGCGGCGATCACCGGCCCAATGCGTATGAGAGTCTGGCATGGCGCGAACTGCATGCATTGCTGGGCAGCGCCATCGAGCGCCTGCCCGAACGGGAGCGTTCGGTGATCCGCGAACATTATGAACATGGCGTCCGTTTCGCGCAGATCGCCGTGATACTGGGCATCAGCCGCGGGCGGGTGTCGCAACTGCACGCCAGCGCGATCGGGCGACTGCGCGGTGCGATAGGAACGATTCGATGACGGGAACAGCCATGGTGGACGGCGCGACGCTGGCCGAAACGCTGCGCATCGTCGGTGCGGACAGCGCGGCGGGGCTGGCACGGATCGACGATCTGCTGACGACATATCCCGACGATGCCCGGCTGCATTTCCTCCGCGCGTCGCTACTGGTCGGCAGCCGCCCGATCGAGGCGCATGCCGCGTTCAGTCGCGCGGTGGCGATCGCTCCCGACTTCGCGATCGCGCGGTTCCAGCTGGGGTTTTTCGAGCTGACATCGGGGGAGGGCGCGCGGGCGATCGCGACATGGGCGCCGCTGCTCGACTTGCCGGAGGGGCATTATCTGCACCGGTTCGTCACCGGGTTGACGCATTTGATCCACGATCGGTTCGCCGACGCGGTCGCGACACTACGCGACGGGATCGCGGCGAATACTGAAACGCCACCGCTGAACGGCGACATGCAACTGCTGATCGCGGAGTGCGAGGCGCAGATGGGGGAACCGGTAGCGGTGGGCGAGACGTCGGCCACCTCGTTCCTGCTCGATCCGCTGGGCGGCGGGCGGATGCTGCACTGACGCGATGCCGCGTATCGCGCCGCGTGATCCGGTCCTGCTGCTGCTGCGCGAGCGGTTGCAGCGTGGTGCGTCGGCGGTGCGTGCCGATGCAGCCGCCGTGCCGGGACCGCTGTCGCCCGTCCAGCGCACACGGGCGATGGCGGCGCTGGCGGCGCTCGATCCCGATGCGCGGCGGCGGATGCTGGTGCGGGCGGTGCTGGCGGAGCGGCTGGGGGAGGCGGTCGCCAACGATGCGGCGTTCCAGCAGGTAAGCGAGCGGGTGCTGGCGTTGCTCGATGCGACGGAAGAGGGGCGGGTGCTGGTGGCGGATGCGCTAAAGGATGTTTGGGGCGGTTGATATCACCGTACCCCGGCGTAGGCCGGGGTACGACAGCGTGGTTTTGCCGGGGTTTCGCTTTCTAACGCTGGCACGCGGCGCGGACCATTGCGTCGGCCAGCGTGCGGCCGGCGTCGTCGATCGGGGCGTGCAGCGCGGTGTCGAGGATCGCCTGCGCCCGCGCCGCATCGCCCACCGCCGTCGCGCCGAGCATATGCCCCAGCGCGGCGGCGAAACAGTCGCGGTCGAGCCGGGTCGCCACCGTCAGCCGTTGCCGCGCTGCCGCCGCATCGCCCGCCAGCAGGTCGAGCACGCCCAGCGCACCATGCGCCTCCGCAAAACTGTCGTCGAGCGCCAGCGCGGTATCGAACCGTGTGCGGGCGGTGGCGTGGTCGCCGCGCAGGAAATGGGTCCAGCCGGCGGCGATCCACGAGCCGGGATGAGTCGCGAACCGTTCGGCACCGCGATCGATCTCCGTTGCCGCCGCGGTCAGGTCGCCGCCGGCGGCGATGCGGGCAAGGCCGCTGCCGACCAACGCGCGCGGCGCGTCGGGATTGCAGTGCAGCGCATCGGCGAAGCAGCGCGCGGCGGTCGCCGGGTCGGCATCGTCGAGCGCCAGCGTACCGAGCGTCACCAGCGCATCGGGATGGTCGCCCGCGGCCTGCGCACAAGCGCGTGCCAGCGGCAGGTCGTCCATGTCGGTCGCTAGGATCGCTACCGCCGCGTTCAGCCCGCGATGATCGGGAAAGTGCGCCAGCGAGTCCTGCCCCTGCGCCATCGCCTCGTCCATCGCGCCGATATCGTGGAGCATCTGCACCCGCAGCTGCGCCGCCTGTGGCAACGCCGCGACCGTATCGGCGTCGAGCAGGTCGACCGCTTCCTGCGCCCGCCCGGCCATCGCCAGCGCCCATGCGCGGTTGAAGCGCACCGGCGGCGGCGCGATGCCGTCGTCGATCAGCCCGGCGAAACGCCGTTCCGCCGCCGCCCAGTCCTGCCGCTGCAGCGCCGCCAGCCCGGCGAGATGGAGCTGGGTCGGCGATAGCGGCTGCACTGCTGCCAACCGGTCGAGCAGTTCGTCGACCGCGTCCCAGCGCGCTTCGGCTTGCGCGGCATCGGCGGTATCGGACAGGAGGTGCGGATTGGCCGGGTCGTGCGACAGCAGTGCGGTCAGCCGGTCGAAACGGCCTGCGGGAACGGGGGTCATGGATCAACTTTCCAGACGAACGACGTCGAAGGACTTGAGCGTGATGCGCATGGGTATCTCCTGTACCGACAATATCGCCAGTCGGGGAACCGCGCGTCGCGTCAGCGTGCGGAACGCACGGCGGGTTTCGGCGGCGCACAGCAACACCGGGCTGCGCCCCTGCTGGAACATCTGATCGGCGAGCGGCGCGAGTTTGCGCACGATCTGTTCGGCGAGGCGCGGATCGATCGGCGTCGCGCCGCCGCCGCCCTGTGCGGCGATCGCGCCAGTCACCTGGTTTTCGATGCGGGGGTCGAGGCTGAGGACGGCGAGATCGGGATGGCGCCCGCGCAGCTGGTTGCAGATCGCGTGCGCCATGCGCTGGCGGATAAGTTCGGTCAGCTCCTGCGGATCCTTCTGCACCCGACCGAGATCGGTCAAATGCTCGACGATCGTGTCGATCGGCGCGACCGACACTCCTTCGGACAACAGGTTCTGCAGCACGCGCTGGACGTCGGGGACCGCTAGGATGTTGGGGACCAGTTCTTCGACCAGCCCCGGTTGCCGCGCACGGACGCCGTTCAACAGGTCGATCGTGGCGGCGCGGGTCATCAGCGTGCCGATCTCGCCGCGCACGATCTCGCCCAGATGGGTGACGAGCATGGTGACGGGGTCGATCACCGAACAGCCGCCGGTGCGCGCTGCCTCTTCCTGCTCCGGGGCGATCCACCATGCCGGCAGGCCGAAGGCGGGATCGGTGGTGGCGATGCCCTGGATCGCCGGGCTCGCCCCTTGTGCAGCGATGGCGAGCAGCTGGTCGGGCAGGACGGTGGCGGCGCCATAGCGTGCGCCGAACAGGCGGATGACATAGTCGTCGGTGCCGATCGCCGGATCGGGAAGCAGCTTGACCGCGGGGAATGCGACGCCGAACTCACCCTCATGCGCGCGGCGCAGTCCGGCGATGCGGTCGAGGATCACCGCTTCGTCCGCACGCCACCGGTCGGCCAGTGCCTGCCCCAGGGCGATGTCGATCATCGCGCCGGTCGCGCGGGCGGCGCTGTCCTCCTCCGCCTGCGCCGCCTCGTCCGGGTCGGTCGCGGGGGCCAGCCGCCGCGCCCGCCACCACGCCCCGGCCGCGGCCAGTGCGATCAGCAGGATCGGCCATTTGGGCATGCCGGGCATCAGCAACAGCGCCAGCAGGACGGCGGCGACGATCAGCGGGATGCGCGGTTCGGACGTCAGCTGGCGGAAAATCTCCAGCGACAATTGCCGGTCGGCGGCCGACCGGGTGACGATGATCCCGGTCGCGATCGAGATGATCAGCGCGGGCAGCTGCGTCGCGATGCCGTCGCCGATCGTCAGCAGCGTGAAATGGTGCAGCGCCTCGCTCCACCCCAGCCCCATCTGCGTCACGCCGACGACCCAGCCGGCAACGATGTTGATCAGCAGGATGATAATGCCGGCGATCGCGTCGCCCTTCACGAACTTCGATGCGCCATCCATCGCGCCGTAGAAATTGGCTTCCTTCTCCAGCCCCTCGCGGCGGCGGATCGCTTCCTTCTGGTCGATCAGGCCCATGTTCAGGTCGGCATCGATGCTCATCTGCTGGCCCGGCATCGAATCGAGCGTAAAGCGCGCGGCGACCTCCGACACGCGCTGCGCGCCCGCCGTCACCACGACATATTGCACGACGACGAGGATCGCGAAGACGACCAGACCGACCACGAAATTGCCCTGCACCGCGAACGCGCCGATCGATCCGATGACGTCGCCGGCATCGCCGCCGGTCAGGATCAGCCGCGTCGCCGCGACGTTGAGCGACAGGCGATACAAGGTCGCGACCAGCAGCAGCGAGGGGAAGGTCGAAAACTCCACCGGCTTGCCGACGTAAAAGGTCAGCAGCATGATCGACAGCGCGAACCCGAAATTCAGGATGATGGCGAGGTCGAGCAGCACCGTCGGGATCGGTGCGAACAGGATCGTCAGGATCGCGATCGTCGCGCCGACCAGCGCCAGATCCTTGTTGTCGGCGAGGGTGTCGCGCCAGGTGGCGGTCGTCACGGTCATGGCTGCTTCCTGCGGGCGAGGTCGATATAGAGCTGGGCGACCGCGCCATAGTGATCGCTCGGGATTTCACTGCCGGCGGTGGCGCCGTGGAACAGCGCGCGGGCAAGCGGGGGATTGCGGACGATCGGGATGTCGAGCGCGACCGCCCGTTCGCGCAGCGCGAGGGCGAAGCGGTTGCGCCCTTTTGCCGACACGCTGGGCGCATCCATCGCATCGGCATCGTAGCGCAGTGCGACCGCGAAATGTTCGGGGTTCACCACCAGCAGGTCCGAACCGGGCAGCCGGTCGATCCCCTCCGACTGGCGGACGAAGTCGGTGTGGAGCTTCTTGCGCTTCTGCTTGATGCGCGGATCGCCTTCGCGGTCGCGCGCCTCGCGTGTCACTTCGCGGCGGCTCATCCGCATCTGCTTGGCGAAATCCTTGCGGACCAGCAGCTGGTCGAGCAGCGCGAACCCGACCGCCAGCGCGATATAGATCAGCAGCAGCCGCAACCCGCTCGCCAGCAACAGCGCGGGCAGGCGGGGGGCATCGCCCGTCGCCAGCGCCAGCTGATCGATCGCGCGGGTAACGACCAGCAGCGTCACGATACCGTAGGCGGCGAGCTTGACGACGCTCTTCGCCGCTTCCTTGATCAGCCTTGCCGACAGTAGCCGCTTCAACCCCTTGGCCGGGTTCAGCCGCGAGAAGTCGGGTTTGAGCGGATGACTGGAGAAGAGCAGGCCGCGCAGTTGAACCAGTTCGAGCAGCAGCACCAGTGCCATCGCCGTGCCGCCGAACAGCGCGAGCGGTTCGAACCATTGCCACCAACCGCCGGGCGCGGTGATCGCGGTGGGTTCGTCGCCCGCTGCGGCGGCGATCCCGCCGACGATGGTGGTGCGGGTCCACAGCGCCAAACGGGCGGCGATCCCCTCCGCACCGGTGGCGGCAAAGGCGGCGAGGGTGACCATCGCGGCGAGGAACGCCGGTTCGACGCTGCGCGCCACCATGCCGCGCTCTCGCGCGCGCCTGAGCTTGAACGGGGTCGCGTCCTCGCTGCGATTCTGGTCCTGTTGCTCGGCCATCAGCCGATATCCGCCATGGTGTCGAACGTGCGGCGCAGGATGTGCAGTATCAACGCGCCCGACAGCGACAGCGCGAGCGGGAGGACGGCGACCGTCGCGATCGCCTTCACCTGAAACCCCAGCACCAGCACGTTCATCTGCGGCAGGGTGCGCGACAGCAGCGCGACGGCGAGATCGAGTAGGAACAGGACGAGCAGGACCAGCCCCGCCAGCCCGACCGCCATTAATGCAACGCCCGACAGATAGTCGAGCATGGCGACCGGCGATCTGCCGCCGCCTGCGCCCAGCGGAACCTGCGCGACCGAGGCCGCCCATATCGCCAGCAAATCCTGCGGCCCGTCGGTGGCGAAGAAGATCGCCCCGGCGAGATAGACGAACAACGTGCCGACCAACGGCATCTGGCTGCGCGTCGCCGGATCGACCAGCGTCGCGATGCCGAACCCGGCCTGCACGTCGATCGCCCGCCCGGCCCAGAGCAGCATCGCGAAGGCGAGCTGCGGCGCAAGCGCCAGCGTCAGGCCGAGGAACAGTTCGCGTGCGGCGACCAAGGGCAGGCCCTGCGCCCAGAAGCCGCTGTCCGACGTCGCTGCCGGGTTGGCGGCGACCTGCCATGCGGCGAGGCCGATGCCGAGGATCACCCGCAGGATCGCCGGCACGCGGAACAGGGTGAAGGGTTGCGCGAAGGCGAGCAGGGGGACGATGCGCAGGCTGAGCAGCAGGCTGGCGACCACCATGTCGATGAAGCCGTTCACAGGACCAGCGACGGGATCGCGATCAGCATCGACCGCGCGAAATCGGTGATGCGCGCGATCATCCACGATCCGGTCAGCAGCAGCAGTGCGGTCGCGACCAGCAGCTTGGGGATGTAGGAAAGCGTCGCTTCCTGTAGCTGCGTTGCCACCTGCAGCACGCTGATCGCCAGTCCCACGACCAGCATCGCCGCCAGCAGCGGTCCCGCGACGGTGATGCAGGTCCACAGCATGTCGTTCATCAACCCGATCGCGCGATCTGAATCCACGGCCCCCGCCCTTCGTCCACGCAACGGCTCGTAGCGCGCAGACGGGCGGGGTGGGCGGCAATCGCCTCCGTTGTGCTACGCAATCGCGGTCGGCTGCGTCCGTTTCGGCGACGGAATTTCTGGCCCCCACCCTAAACATTCCGCCGATCCCGCGGATCAATCCCCTGGCCGCGACGGGTGGCCGACAGGGGGATTGGGGCATGGTTGCGATCTTCGCGAGCGCCGGCACAGGGCTGGAGCGCAGTTCGGGGAACATCGTCGGCGCGGGCGGTACGATCGGTTCGGCGGCGTTCGGACGCGGCGGCAGCCAGGTGCAGGTGAACGCCGCCAACGGCAATCTGGTGATCGCCCGGCAGGACGAATATCTGAGCACGGTCGGCGACGATGTCGCGGTCCTGCGGGTCTATAACAGCAAGGGCGACCTGTCCGACACCAATGGCGACAACTGGCGGATGGGCGAGCATCGCCAACTGCGCAACCTCTCGGGTACGGTCAACGCGTCCGGCAGCACCATCAACCGGATCGCTGCGGACGGAGCGATCGTCAACTATCGCTGGAACGGTTCGGCCTATGCCACGACCGACGGCGCCGGCGCGTACGACCGGATCACCTGGGACGGGACCAACTGGCGCTGGCAGGACGGCGACAGCGGTACGGTCGAAACCTATGGCGCCGACCTGCGCCTCGCCAAATCGACCGATCGGTCGGGACACGTCACCCAGTTCGCCTATACCGATGGCAGGCTATCGCGGATCACCGGTCACGACGGCGGCTATCTCGATTATAGCTGGTCGGGCAACCTGATCACCGGCATCACCAGCGTCAGCCAAGGCACGACCACGGTCCGGACGCGCTATGGCTATGATGCGCAGGGGCGGCTTTCGACGGTAACCGTCGATCGTACCGCCTATGATAACAGCGTCGCCGACGGCAACGTCTATACCACGACCTACGGCTATCATGGCGACAGCCGGCTGATCGCGTCGATCAGCGAAACCGACGGTTCTTCAATCACGTTCGAATATGACGGCGCCAATCGCGTACTGAGCATGTCGCAACTGGTCGGCGGCAGCGTCAGTCGCACGACCACGCTCGCCTATAGCGGCGGGAGTACCGTCGTCACCGATCCGCTGGGGCAGGTGACGACGCTGTCCCATGATTCGGCCGGTCGATTGACCGGCATCACGGCGCCGCCCGCGGTGTCGGGCGGCACGGCGCAGCGGGTGCAGTTCGGCTATAACGCCACTGGCGACCTGGTGAGCGTCACCGATGCCGCCGGTGTCAGCGCGACCTATGGCCATGATGCGAACGGCAACATCGTCCGCCAGACCGACCGGATGGGCGACGAGATCACCCGGACCTTCAACGCCGCCAATCAGGTGCTGACCGAAACGCAGACCGGATCGGACCGCACATCGGACGCGGCGGCACACACCACACGCCATGTGTACGATACGCTCAACCGTCTGCGCTATGTCGTCAGCGCCGAAGGCCGCGTGCGCGAGACGCGGTACGACAGCGCGGGGCTGGTCGGGTTCAACATCGACTATACCGCCAGCTGCTATGACGTCGGCGGCCTGTCCGCCACGACCGCGCTGTCGGAAAGCCAGTTGGACAACTGGCGCGGCACGGCCGATCGTAGCCAGTCGTCGATGACGCAGTTCGTGTACGATGCGCGCGGCAACCTGACGCAGAAGATCAGCTTCGGTGCGACCAACGCCGACGGATCGGTCAATCGCGACTCCGGCTACACCCACGAATATTTCGTCTACGACGCGGCGGGGCAGCTGCTCAGCCGCGGTCCGGCAGGGCGCACGAAAAATAGCTTCAGCTATGACGGCCTCGGCCGGGTGATCCAGACGACCGACGTCAACGGCGGCACGACGCGGATCACCTTCAACGACGCCGCGACCCAGACGACCGTCACCCTCGCCAACGGCTTCGTCCAGACATCGACCTACACCAAGTCGGGCGAACTGCTCAGCCTGACCGAATCCGGATCGAATGTGACCGGCGGCACGGCGTCGAACCAATATGATCGCCTGGGCCGGCTGAGGATCGCCACCGACGCGACCGGGCGCAAGGCCTATACCGTGTATGACGGCGCCGGACGCCGCGTGGCGGACGTCGTCGGCAATGGCGAGATGACCGAATATCGCTACGACCCGAACGACCGGATCGTTGCGATGGTGCGCTATGCGACGAACGTCACAATGTCCGCGGCGCTGCAGGACCCCAATGCAACGGTGTCGGTGGCGTCGCTCCGCCCGGCGGCGGCCAATGGCGACCTGTGGGACTGGACGGTCTACGATCGCGAAGGCCGGGTCGTGCAGACGATCGATGGCGACGGATCGACCAGCCTCAACGCCTATGACGATTCCGGGCGGTTGGTGGCGACGACCGCCTATGTCACCAAGCTCACGACCGACCAGATCGCCGGTTTTCGCAGCACCGCCCCAACGACGCTCGTCCTGCCGGCGACGAACGCCGCGGACAGCGTGTCGCGCGTCTTCTACGACGGGGACGGCAACGTCATCGGCGGGTTGAACGGCGAAGGCTATCTGTCGCAGGTCGTCTATGACGCGGGCGGTCGGAAGGTGCAGGCGATCGCGTACGCCAACGTCACGGCGGCGAACCTGCGCGCCGGCGGCAGTTTCCAGGCGCTGATCGACAGCGCGGTCGCCGCGGGCACCGCCAACGACCGTTCGACCCGCTTCGTCTACGACCAGCAGGGGTATCTGCGCTACACGATCGATGCGATCGGGCGGGTGACCGAACTCGGCTATCACTATGACGGCTCGAAATGGACCGCGTTCGGCCCGGTCCGCCAGACCACGCGCTATGCCGCTCCGCTCGGTGCGCTATCGACCTACAGCTTCGAAGCGGTGCGGTCTGCCGTGGCCGGTCTGGCGAGCAATCCCGCCAACCGCACCGACTGGGCGGTGTACGATACCGGTGGGCGGTTGACCTATGCGATCGATGCCGCCGGCGCGGTCAGCAGCTATCGCTACGACAATCGGGGGCAGGTGATCGCGCGCATCGATTATGCGACGCTGCGCCCGACGACCACGCTGCCATCGCCCGAGGCCATGGCCGACTGGGCCAGCGGTGCGAAGGGAGCGGCCGACCGGACCACCCGCTATTATTACAATGCGCGCGGCGAGGTTCGCTACACGATCGATGCCGAAGGCTATGTGACCCGAAACGATTACGACGCCGAAGGACGCGTCGTGTTTACCGGGCGCTGGGACGGCAAGGTCGCCGCCGACGACAGCTGGACGACGACGTCGGTCGGCAACGCGATCACCGGCGATTATAGCGCGACCTCGCGATCCTACGACGCGCGCGGTCGCCTTAGCCTGTTGTCCGACAGCGTCGGAGGTTCGACACGCTATTCGTACCGCGCCAACGACCAGCTGGTCTGGGAAATCCGCAGCCAGGGGACGGGCGACGAGAGCAAGACCTTCTACGACTACGATCTGGCCGGTCGGCGGTCATCGGTGTCGGCGGCGTACGGCACGCCCGAACAGAGCACGATGGCCTATGCCTATGACGGGCTCGGCAACCTGACCCGAACGGTCGATGGGAACGGTGTCGCGATCGCATGGACCTATGATCGCGTCGGGCAGATGGTCACCGAGACGAAGGCCTATGGCATCACGACCCGCCACGAATATAACGCGTTCGGCGACCGCGTGCGGACGATCGATCCGCGGGGCAATTCGATCTATCGTTATTTCGACCGGCTGGGCCGCACGGTCGCGACACGCGATGCCGAGAACTACGTCACCGAAACCGGCTATACCCGTTTCGGCGAGATCGAATGGGTTAAGCGCGCCTATAACCGCGCGACCAACACCGCAGCCATCGCCACGTTGCCTGGCGGGTACGGCACGCACGCGCTCGATGCGACGACGCGCTTCGAATATGACCGCCTGGGCCGCGTGACCGGCACGATCGATGGCGAGGGCCATGCCGAACGCTATACGCTCGACGGGTTCGGCAACCGGATTACCGTCACCAACAAGCTGGGCGGCGTTACCGTCAACACCTATGACCGGCGCGGGCTGCTGACGTCGCAGACGCTGCCGATCACCTCGATCACGCAGGAGGGACAGGTCCGGGCGACCAGCGTCGTCAACCGGTTCGACTATGACGCGCGCGGCAATCGCGTCGTCACGATCGAGGCGGAGGGACTGGCCGAGGAACGCGTCACCCGCAACCTGTATGACAAGGCCGACCGGCTGATCGAGGTGCGCGGATCGGCGATCCCCTATCTCGACGCTGCGTTCCGGACCCAGTCGACCGATCTGGTCGCCACCTATCGCTACGACACGCGCGGCAACCTGATCGAAAGTCGCGATGCCAATGGCGCACGGACGCTGTTCTATTACGACGACCTCGACCGCAAGGTCGCGCAGATCGGTCCCACGGGCACGCTATCGACTTATACCTATAGCAAGACAGGCATGCAGACGGCGTCGCGGGTGTACGGCACGACGGTCGCGCTGCCGGCCGATCCGGGCGGGCCGCCGCCCGCCGTGCCGGGCGGCGACTTTCGCGAAACGAGCTTTGCCTATGACGCACTGGGCCGGTTGCGTAGCAGCAGCGTCGCGGCCGAGCGGACCGGGCGGTGGAACGGCAGCACCTTCGTCCTCACCGCCGATGCGATCACCACCGGCTATCAATATGATGTGACCGGCAACATCATCGCGGAAACCGATGCCGAGGGGGCCGTCACCTATCTTTTCTACGACCGCAATGCGCGCAAAACCGCGCAGGTCGACAAGGAAGGCTATGTCACCCGCTGGACCTATGATGCGGAGGGTAATGTCCGCAGTGAACGCCGCTATGCGACGCAGACCAGCGGCGCGACGGTCGGTGTGCTGCCCGCGGTCGCCGACAGCGGTGCGGATCGCATCACGGAGTTCGGTTACGACCGCAATGGCAACCGGACCTTAGAACGACGGCTGAACGTCGAATGGGTTTCGGTCAGTGGCGGTACGATTCAGTCCGCGACCGGCAACTCGATCGTTTCCTACACCTATAACGGCCTCGGCAAGATCACCAGCAAGACCGAGGCGACGGGCGACACGACGCGCTTCGTCTTCGACACGATGGGGCGGATGACCGAGGAGGTGCACGCCGCCTTCCTCGACCACAGCACGAACGAGGTCCGCTCGAAGCTGAGCTTCGCCTATGACGGCCTCGGCAATCTGACCCGCATGCAGCAGGGCGACCGCGACTATGCCGGGGGTTTCCGTACCACCCGGTATTTCTATGGCGCGAGCGGACGGCTGGACGCGAAGCACGATGCTGGTGGGGGACAAACCCGCTACGGCTATGACGCCGCCGGGAATCTTGTCCAGGAAATGCGGTTTCGCAAGGACAGCGGCGGCGACATCCTGACCGAGGCGATGTTGTATATCCGCGACCTGTCCGGGCGGATCACGTCGCAGGGCATGGGGCGCTGGAACGGTACCGGCTGGGACCGCGGCGATATCCAGCAGACGGCCTACAACGCCTATGGCGACATCAGCCAGCGCGGCATGAACGGCGGTTGGCAGGAACAATTCGCCTATGATCGCGTCGGCCGCCTGTTCCGCAGCAATGCCGGCGACGGCGTGTGGCGCTATTTCGTCTACGACAAGCTCGGCAACCAGACCGCCGCGATCGAGAGCGAAGGCACGTCGATCCACGGCGAGACGCTGGACGGCATCCTGCACTATGCGACGCAGGGTTTCAGCCGGTCGTTGGGCAAGCTGTACATCGACGGCATCAACACGACGCTGACCGCCTATGACCGGCGCGGACAGGCGACGCGGACGATCCAGACCAATCGCGAACTGAACGACGGTCAGTATGTCACCGATCCGACAGTCCGCATCGTCGATATCGAAACGGCGCGCGCCTACACCGCGTTCGGCGAGGTCGCGTGGGAACGCGACGCCCGCGGATATTATACGCACATGGCCTATAACACGATGGGCCGGATGCTGTGGCGGCAGCGTCCGCAGGTCGAGGTAACCGACGCGAATGGCCAGAGCCGGCTGGTCAACCCGACCGAATATATCCATTATGATCTGTCCGGCCGTGCGGTTGCCTCGCGCGATGCCCGCGGCGCGCTGACGACCCGGCAGTTGCTGGCCGGCACCGGCTATGGCGGGTCGGAAGCGCTGGTCACGCGCGAGACGACGGCCGACGGGGCGACGGTCAGTCGATTGTACGACCAGTTCCTCGACCTGCGCGCGTCGAGCAACGGCATCGCCCGCTGGACGTACATGAACTATGACGCGATGGGCCGATTGACCCAGGTCACGCGTCCCGGCGGGCAGTCCGACTATTACGCCTATGACATGCTCGGCCAGCGCCTGCGCCGCTGGGACAGCTTCTACGGGGCGACGAATGCCGAGCAGACCGACTATGACATGCAGGGTCGTGTCGTCCGGCAGGTTTCGGCAGGCGGCAGCGAAGGGATCGCCGACGTCACGACCACGACCTACGACTGGTCGTCGACCCTGGTGACCGAGGGGATGGGGACGTTCGGCGGGTGGGTGACGACCACGACCTACGCCAATGGCCGAACCAGTATCGGCCGTGCCGATATGTTTGGACGCACCGTCGAGACGACCGATCTCGGCCACCATGTCAGCAATTTCGATTTCGATTTGGCCGGGCGGATGACGGTCCGGTACCTGGGCGACCGATATTCCGGCGAACGGACCGATTATCACTACCTCAACACTGGTATGCTGGGGTCGATCTCCGAAGGGGAGAACAAGTTCGATACTGCCCCGAATAATCCAGGCGAGGACTGGAACTATGAATCGGTCGTGTATGGTTACGATGCATCCGGAAACAGAACGAGCGAATATCACAGCGTAGACAATGGGCGCTGGCAAAACGAATACGATGACAACGGCGACCCCAATTACGTCTACCAGCAACATGGCATGTCGTACCAGAATGCGACCGCACAATATGACGCTCTGGGACGTATGACCCGGTGGGAAGATCAGGGGGGATATACTGCGCTAGAATATCGATATGACGAGAACGGCAATATCCGTCGCTCGCTGTCGAGTTTTTATGCTTTGGATGGCAGTGGATTAAATGGAACGAAAACCGCCCAGGATTACTGGTACACCTATGACGCGATGAACCGTGTGACCATTGCGAAAGGGCAATTGGTCGGATCGCAGATCGAGCGGGGCTATGCCGGTGTCGGCTATCAATATGATCTGGCCGGCCAGCGGGTCTTGTCGTCGCGGACGATAAGCGCGACGGCGTGGATTCAAAGTCCGAACGAAGACGGATCGACGATCGTCTTCTACGACGCCGCCCAGCAGGAGGAGTATGGCTACGACGTCGACGGCCGCCTGACATCGGTTCGTATCGGGACGCAAGGCTATGCCGACAACGGCGATGGCACGGTCACGGTAACCGATCCGGCGAAGTTCGAGCTGAAGGCCATGTTCGGCTATGACGGCATCGGCCGCCAGACGAGCCAGGCCGACTATCTCTACGATGGCGACCAGAATGGTGCGGTGGCATGGCAGCGGGTCGCGACCTTCAACGCACGGGGGCAGGTGACCAACGAGACTAGTTGGCAGCGTCAGGGCAACGATACGATCCGTACGACCACGACCAACGCCTATGGTTCGGGGGAAAATTATGCGCTCGGATCGATCGTCCACGCCAACAGCGTGGTCTACAAGAATAACAATTCCGAATATTCGGCGGACACCAATAATTATTATGAATGGTTCTCCGGCGCTGCGATCAACATCGTACATTATAAGCAGAGTAAGCAGGATCTCAGGATAAGCAGCTACTTCTACCGCGCTAACGGCGAGCTGTCATTTGTTGAGATCGCAGACGGCCGGCCAAGGAACGTTTCCTATTTTTCCGATATGACCGGCCAGATCATCGAACGCAGCGAATATGCGCGTAATGGCGGCACCGGCAATCCCAGCGAGAAATGGTACCGCTTCAACGGCCGGACGCTGGGCTATGTCGGCAACAACGGCACGCTGGACACCAGCTATCAGGAATCGATCGGCAGTCGGACACGAACCCAAGGGACCGGTCCCTTTGCTGGCGGATCGAATTATGCGTCGCCCTATGCCGATTTCGACCAGTCGGTGGCGCCGATCACCAGCTATGCGCAAGGGTCTGGCGGTGGCAACTATACCGTACGCGCGGGCGATACGCTGTCGGGCATCGCTGCGCAGCTGTGGGGCGATGCGGGTCTGTGGTACAAGCTGGCCGAAGCCAATGGGCTGAACGGCGCATCGGCACTGATCGCGGGCCAGTCGCTGACCATCCCGACGGGCGTGCAGAAATCGACGCACAATGCGGCGACGTTCACCCCATACGACCCTGCCGAAGCGATGGGCGACACATCGCCCAGCGTCCAGCCGAAAGCGAAGAAGAACAAGTGCGGCGCGTTCGGCGCGATCCTGCTGACGGTGATCGCGGTGGCGGTAACGGCGTTGACCGCGGTCGCGTTGCCAGCGGCGGTTAGCCCGATCCTGACCGGCGCCATCTCGGCAACGGCGGGCAGCGTGGTGAGCCAGGCCGTCGGTGTCGCCACCGGCATCCAAAACAGGTTCGACTGGAAGGGCGTGGCGATGGCGGCGCTCAGCGGTGCGGTGGGCGGCGCGATCGGCGGCGTCAACCCGTTCGGCAGCGGCAAGGACTTCCTCACCGGCTTCGCCAACGGCGCGGTCCGCGGCGCGCTGGGCAGCTTCGTCACGCAGGGGCTGGCCGTCGCCACCCATTTGCAAAAGGAGATGAACTGGCTGGGCGTCGCCACCGCCGCGGTCGGCGGCGGGGTGGCCGGCGGTCTCGGCAATGTCCTGAAACTGGAATCGCTACGTGACGACCTGACCTCCGGCAACGTCGCGCGCACGGCGCTCACCAACACCGCCGCCGGCATCGCCAACGCCGCCACCCGCGCGCTGGCGACCGGCACAAGCTTCGGCGACAACATGCTGGCGGCGCTGCCGGATGTGATTGGGCAGACGGTGGGGGGCGCGGTTGCGGCGGGTGTTTCAAGGCGTGGCGGGGCAGCCGCTCCACCATCAAGCGGCACGGGCGTCGATTTCGACAGTTCCGCTAGCGAACAACTCGCGAACTACGAGGCGGCGGGTGTCGATCTGGCAGAGAATGCCGCCGAAGGGCTGCAACGGACGATCAATCGCGAACGGTATCGGATGGTGCTCGTTGCGGAAGAGCACGCCTGGAATGTCGCGGCTGCGGGCGGCACCAGCGGTGGAGCCGGTTCGCCAACCTACGATTATGAAATTACGGTGACAGGGCGGGATGTTCGACCCGCAGTGCGGACGGTAGAAGGCGAGTTCGCATCGTCGGCCATCGTTCAGCGAGAGAAAGCGGGATATCAAGCCAGCTTCGATAGCAAGCCCAGCTACTACAATGTCGCAGCCTATAAGGCTGCGATGGCGAGTTATGACAAATGGTATGCCTATTTGTCCGAGGTTGAAACGAGGATCGATGCCCGGATCGACCGCGAGATCGCTGGCATCGTTCTGGCGGGCCCCGTGGCGGGAGGTGTCGTGGCCGGTGCCGTCTTTGCCGCGCCTGCCGTCGAAGGCTTGGTATACGCCAATGCATTCCGGCTCAGCACGGCAGTCAGTCTGACCGGTGATTTTGTTGCCGGAACACAAATTGGTACATATGTTCCGGCAGGCGTTGGTGGTGTCACAGCCTCCATCGCAGCCGTAGAAGGCAAACTGCCCACAATTGCATTTCGTAAAGCCCAAACCCCCGGGATCGCGGCCAATATCGAAGCTGCATTTGCTGAAGGCCATTCTTCGATCCTAAATCGCCTGGTAGGGCGAGACGCCATCAGGGCGCAGCGGGCCGACGCGCTTGCCGGGCAAGCTAAACCACCGACGGGTTACTCGCTGGATGAATTTCCATTTGCTTCCAGCAAACAGGGTGGTGCCGGCGCTAGGGTCGTTCCGGTGCCAGTGGGCGAGCAGAATGTTCAGGGCGGAATGCTCTCCAGTTTTTATCAGAAGCATGGCATCACTCATGGTGATCCATACAGGGTGATTGTCATACCGTGAGCAATATCAGCATGAACATTGACGCGTCGGTCGATCGCATTTTTGACTACCTCCAGCAGCTTGGGTCTGTGATCCCGAGCAGGCGGCGTGTGGGTCTGAGCCCTGAGGTCATACAGGAGGTCATGGGGGGGCTAGGTCTAAAGCCATCAGTCGACCTAACAACTCTTTATGCTTACTGTGACGGAACTTCGACGTTGGAGGGTGAAAAGCTTGAAGAAATACAATTTATTCCTGGATTTTACTGGATGAGTTTAAATGAGGCATTGGCGACGTATCGAAGCGTTTCGAGAAGCGCTGAGTGGCAGGCCTCATGGCTACCTATTTTTGCGAATGGCGGCGGTGACTTTTACGCAGTTATTTGCGATCAATCTTCTTCGTATTTTGGGGAGGTTGTAGGTTTTGTACTAGGAGAGACGGATCAAGTCGTTGAATTCAGTAATGTTGCAAGTCTGTTTGGAACCGTTGAGCGTTCCTTCACCGAGGGGGCCTTTTTTGTTGCTAACGGCATGTTAAAGGCAGATTACCCTCGAATGCGCGCAATCGCTCGTGAAGTGCAGCCCGGCTTCGTAGAACATGAAGTATAAGCCGCAGAGAACGCAGTCGCTGGCACTAGGTCTAAACCCGCTCCGCCTTGTTCACCGCATCGGCCGCGCGCAACCCGGCCAGCAACTTCATCAGATGCGGTGCGTCGCGGACTTCCACGTCGATCGTGTTCGTGTGGAACGTCGTGTCGCGGTTGTCCATGCGTAGGCCGAGGATGTTCGCCTTGTGCCCGCCGATCACCGTCGCGACGGCGCCCAGCGCGCCGGGTTCGTTCTTGAGGGTCACCGCGATGCGCGCGGTGGCGCCTTCGGCATTGTCACCCCAGGTCAAATCGATCCAGTGATGCGGGTCGATGGCCTCGATCGTCGCACAGCCGATCTCGTGCACCTCGAACCGGCCGGCGCCGCGGCGTACGCCGATGATGCGGTCGCCCGGTACCGGGTGGCAGCAGGTGGCGAGGTCGTAGCCGACGCCGGCGGTCAGCCCCTTGATCTCGATCGGCGCGCGCTGCGCCGGGATCGGTTCGGCCTTCGGATCGGCGATGGCGCCCGGCATCACCGCCTCCATCACCGCTTCCTCGGTGAGCTTGCCGCGCGCCAGCCCCTCGAACAGCGTCGCCTCGTCGGCGATCTTCAATCGCTTCAGCCCTTCGGCCAGCGCGTCGGTGCCCGGCGGCACGGGCAGGCGGGCGATCAGTTCCTGATAGAGCTTGGTACCCAGCGCCACCGTCTCGTCGCGTTCGCGCAGGCGGATATAGCGGCGGATGGCGGCGCGGGCCTTGCCGGTGATGGCGAAGTTCAACCAATTAGCCTGCGGGCGCTGCGCCTTCGATCGCAGGATTTGCACCTGATCGCCGTTCTTGAGTTCGGTACGCAGCGGCACGACGCCGCCATTCACCTTGGCGCCGACCGCCTGATCGCCCAGATCGGTATGCACCGCATAGGCGAAGTCGATCGGGGTAGCGCCCTTGGGCAACTGGTGCAGTTCGCCCTTCGGCGTGAAGGCGAAGATGCGGTCAGCATACATCGCCATGCGGGTATGTTCGAGCAGTTCCTCGGGGCTCTCGGCATTGTCGAGAATTTCGACGAGGTCGCGAATCCAGCGGACCTGCGTGTCGGGACGCACGGCATCCTGCTTGTAGGCCCAATGTGCCGCGAGGCCGAACTCGGCCTGCGCATGCATCTCGCGGGTGCGGATCTGCACCTCGATCCGCATGTTTTCGGCATGGATGACGGCGGTGTGCAGCGAGCGATAGCCGTTGCGCTTGGGCGTCGAGATATAGTCCTTGAACCGTCCCGGCACCATCGGCCAGCGGCGGTGGATGATGCCGAGCGCGCGGTAGCATTCCTCCTCGCTGTCGACGATCGCGCGGAACGCGATGATGTCCGACAGCTGTTCGAGGCTGACATGCCGTTCCGACATTTTGCGCCAGATCGAATAGGGATGCTTGCGCCGGCCCGATACTTCCGCGGCGATGCCGTGGCGGTCGAGCATCGCCTTCAGGTCGCCGCCGATCTTTGCGACGCGGTCGCCGCCGCCTTCCTCCAGTTGGGCGAGGCGCAGCGTGATCGATTCATATGCCTCGGGTTCGATCTCGCGAAATGCCAGCGTCTGCATTTCGTTCATGAACTCGTACATGCCGATCCGCTCGGCCAGCGGGGCATAGATGTCCATCGTTTCGCGCGCGATCCGCTTGCGCTTGTCGGGCTTCGATATGTGATGGAGCGTGCGCATGTTGTGCAGCCGGTCGGCAAGCTTGACCAGCAGCACGCGAATGTCGTCGGACATCGCCAGCAGGAATTTGCGCAGATTTTCCGCGGCGCGCTCGTTCTCGGTCTGCGCCTCGATCTTCGACAGCTTGGTCACGCCCTCGACCAGCCGCGCGACGTTTTCGCCGAACTTGGCCTGGATTTCCTCGTGGGTGGCGACGGTGTCCTCGACCGTGTCGTGCAGGATCGCGGTGGCGATCGTCTCGTCGTCGAGGTGCAGGTCGGTCAGGATGCCGGCCACCTCGATCGGATGGCTGAAATAGGGGTCGCCCGATGCGCGCTTCTGGCTGCCATGCGCATGCATCGAAAAGACATAGGCGCGATTCAGCAGCGCCTCGTTCGCATCGGGGTCATAGGCTTTGACCCGCTCCACCAATTCATACTGCCGCAGCATGGAATCTAGATGGGGCGGGCCGGTGCCGCATTGCAACCGTTTTCGTGGAGTGAGCACCCGTTTGGAAATGCGCAGAAACGCATTTCGCGGCACCAGCCCGCTCCCCCGCCCGGCCACCCACACGGTATTCTGATGGGTGGCCGGGCGGGGGAGCGGGCTGGTGCCGCCTCGAAACTCGCTCTTTCGCGAGTTTTCAAACAGCCTCAGGCGCCCTTGGCGCGGACATTGCACTTGGCAAGCTGTTCGGGGGCGAACGCTTCGCCGTTCGCGGTGAAGGCGGTGAGCGTGCCCAGCTCCTTCGCGGCCAGCTGGCACATGGTCAGGTGGCTGCCATCGGCGCGCTGGGTGATGCAGCGGTCGCCGGCGCACTTCCACATCGTGTTGCGGGTCATGATGCTGGCGGCAGCAGGTGCGGTCGCCGGTGTGGCGGTAAAGCCGCGCGACTGTGCTGCGGCGCCGAAGGAAACCGTCATGGCGGCGGCGGCGAACAAAGCGAGCATCTTCATGGCAAACGACTCCAGCGACGTGATTAGGACAGGCGTGCGCTAATATACATTAGTGTAAGTTGCAAATGGCAATGTTTGCTGCGTCGCACTATTTCCCTTGTGCGCGGGGTTGCGCTACACCGGTGCGAATGACGACGACGCTTCGAGAGCCGCTGCGCGATTTGGCCAATCGCTGCAGCCTGCCGGCCGCGCTGGAGGCGATGGGCGAGCGCTGGTCGTTCCTGATCCTGCGTGGATCGTTCAATGGCCTGAGCCATTTCGAGGAGTTCCAGTCGGAACTGGGCATCGCGCGCAACATCCTTGCCAACCGCCTGTCGCGGCTGGTCGGGCACGGCATCCTCGAACGCCGCGCGGTCGAGGCGGACCGGCGCAAGATCGAATATCGGCTGACCGAGAAGGGCTATGCGCTGCTGCCGACGATGGTGGCGCTGCGCCAATGGGGGGAGCGATGGGAAACCGGCGTGCCCGCCAACCCGATCCTGGTCGATACGCGCGACCGGCGCCCGGTGCAGCCGGTCGCGGTGCTGAGCCATGACGGGCGGGCGCTGGGCAAGGGCGATCTGGTGTGGTCGCTGCAGGAAGACGTCGCGCGCGATTGAGGCGACGGGTTCGTCACCGCGGCGCAAGGCCGGGGTGACGAACAGTGCGCTTTTACATTCCCTGCAGCATCTCGATATGATGCTGGACCACCGGCGCGGTTGCGGCGGCAACGGTCTTGAGCGGTGCGGCGGTGCCGCCCTGCGCAAAGCCGCTGTGCAGCGCCAGCGCCTGTTGATGCGCGGTCTGCTGCTGCATCACATAGGTACGATCGCGTTCGGCACCGGTCTTGGCGCGCAGCTCGGCGACCATCTTCGCCTGTGCCGGTTCCAGCTTGGGGGCGGGGACGCGCACGCGGGCGGCGGTGGCCGCCTTCTTCACGTCGGCGGTGCTCTTGGCGTGATCGCGCAGCATCATCGTCGCGAATTCGCGGACCTTCGGGTTCTGGGTCGACTGCAGCACCAGCTGGCTGGAGGTGCGCTCGTACAGGTCGCTGGCGCCGGCCTTCGCCACATAGGTCGCAGGATCGGTCGTCTGCGCCGCCAGCGGGGCAGCGGCAAGGGTAGCAAAAGCAGCGGCGAGTATCGTCATACGGGCCATCAAGACCTCCTGTCGGTTCGGGAAGCATTTCCCGCCGCCCAACGCGCGCCCGTGCGAAACGAACCAGGAAAATCCGACGTACTAACCTGTATTATAACGAATTTTACTCAGGTGGCTGGTAGCGCCTCTGCTTCCGGTTCGGCCGCGGTGTCCGGGCGATGGCCCCAGCGGACCAGTGACCATGCGCGTTCGTGGAAATAGAAGAGCAGGATCTTGGTGATGACCTCGGTTCCGGCGATCGCCCCGGCGAGCTTCGCCGATCCCGAAAAGAACAGGCCCAGCACGAAGGTGTCGATCGACCCGACGGTGCGCCACGACACCGCCTTCACGAAGCTGCGTGGATGGCTTTCGAGACCCTTGAACACGAACATCGCGTCGACTCCGCCCCTGCGGAATGCCGGGCGGTGCGGGCGTGGGGCATGGCGCGGTTCCAGCGTAGCGAGATTAACTGCGGAGCAATCAAGCCGCGCTTGTCACAGCAGCCGGATCAGCATCAGCAGCAGCCCCAGCATCGACGCGACCCATACGAGGCTGCGCAGATACGGCACGCCGAACAGGTAGAGCGGGTGGTAGACGATGCGTGCGGCGAACCACAGCATCGCACCGGTCGCCCCCAGCCCGCCGGTACGGCCGCTGACCGCCAAGGCCAGTGCGAGCGCGATGAACGCCGGATAGGTTTCCTTGAAATTGTCGAGCGCCCGCTGCGCGCGTCCGGCCAGCGCGCCCTGCGGATGCTGGTCGCCGTCGCGGGGGCCGGCGTTCCAGCCGACGCCGAGTTCGCGGGTCGCCAGTTGCCCCTGCAGCATCACGGCAATGACCAGCAGTACCACCGACCAGCCGAGCAGGGTGAGTTCGATCGGCAGGGTGGTCATGGGTGGGCTCCGTAAGGGGTACGGACGATAAGTGTCGGGCGCGCCGCCCGGTTCCGGCGTTTTTCTTCGTCATTCCCGCCTGCGCGGGAATGATCAGGATTGGCGTCAGCCCGCGTTCCGCCCCGCCGGCGTATTCACCCCCATCGACTGCAAATACCTCTTCACGTTGCGCGCCGCCTGCCGCAGCCGCTGTTCGTTCTCGACCATCGCGATGCGAACATAGCCTTCGCCATTCTCGCCATAGCCGACGCCCGGGGCGACCGCGACCTTGGCTTCGGTCAGCAACTGCTTGGCAAACTCAAGGCTGCCCAAATGCGCGAGCGCCGGCGGCAGCGGCGCCCACGCGAACATCGACGCGCGCGGGCTGGGAATGTCCCAGCCGGCACGGCCGAAGCTCTCGACCAGCACGTCGCGGCGCTTGTGATACAGCTGGCGGTTCTTCTCGACGATATCCTGCGGGCCGTTCAGCGCCGCGCACGCCGCCGCCTGGATCGGGGTGAAGGCGCCGTAATCGAGATACGACTTCACCCGCGTCATCGCCGCGATCAGCTTCTTGTTGCCCACCCCGAAGCCCATCCGCCAGCCGGCCATCGAATAGGTCTTGGAGAGCGAGGTGAACTCGATGGCGACGTCCTTCGCGCCCTTCACCTGCAGGATCGAGGGCGTCGGGCAGCCGTCATAGTACAGCTCGGAATAGGCCAAATCGGAGATGATCCACAGGCCATGTTCCTTCGCGAACGCGACGACGCGTTCGTAGAAGGCGAGGTCGACGACCTCCGCGGTCGGGTTCGAGGGATAGCCCATCACCAGCACGCTGGGACGCGGCACGGTGAACGCCATCGCGCGTTCGAGGCTCTCGAAATAATGTTCGTCGGGCGTGGTCGGCACCGCGCGGATCGTCGCGCCGGCAATGATGAAGCCGAACATGTGGATCGGGTAGCTGGGATTGGGCGCGAGGATCACGTCGCCCGGCGCGGTAATCGCGGTCGCGAGGCTGGCCAGCCCTTCCTTCGACCCCATCGTCACGACGACCTCGCTGTCGGGATCGATCTCCACGCCGAAGCGGCGACCGTAATAATTCGCTTGTGCCTTGCGCAGGCCGGGAATGCCGCGCGACTGCGAATAGCCGTGCGCCGAGGGTTTACGCGCCACCTCGACCAGCTTTTCGATGACGTGGTCGGGCGGCGGCAGGTCGGGGTTGCCCATGCCGAGGTCGATAATGTCCTCGCCACCGGCACGCGCGGCGGCCCGCATCGCGTTGACTTCGGCGATGACATAGGGGGGCAGGCGCTTCATGCGGTAGAACTCGTCGGACATTCTCGTTCCTTTCGTCATCGCCCTTACGCTAGGAAGCAACTAACGGGTAGGCCTGCGCGCCTTCAGGAGAAGAAAATGACCGACGAGTCGAACGTGCCGCCGGCTCCCGCAATGTCGCTCGAGGATCTGCAGCATTGGACGCAGATGCTGGGCCGCGCGCAGCAGATGATGCTGGAACAGGGCATCGACCTGCTCGACCGTGCACCGGCGCTGCCCGATCCGACCGGCCTGCTGAAGGTGCAGACCGATTTCTGGACCGACACGATGAAGCTGTGGCAGCGTTTCCTCGACCCCGCGAACGCCGTGCCCGCCGACGAATCGCCCGAGCACGCGCGCGACAAAAGGTTCAAGGCCAAGCAATGGCATGACGACCCGCTGTTCGCCTTCATCCGCCAGAGCTATTTCCTCATCGCCGACCACATGCTGAAGGGCGTCGACGCGCTCGACAATGTCGAGCCGAAACAGAAGGAGCAGCTCCGCTTCGCCACGCGCGGGCTGATCGATGCGATGAGCCCGACCAACTTCGCGGCGACCAACCCGCTGGTGGTCGAAAAGATCATCGAGACGCGCGGCGAGAATTTGCTCAAGGGCTTGCAGAACATGCTGGCCGACATGGCCAAGGGCCAGATGACGCAGAGCGACACCGCCGCGTTCGAACTGGGCCGCAACGTCGCGACGACGCCGGGCAAGGTCATCAAGCGCACGCCGCTCTACGAACTGATCCAATATTCGCCGACGACCGAGACGGTCGGCAGCATTCCGCTGCTGATCTTCCCGCCATGGATCAACCGCTTCTACATCCTCGACCTGACGCCCGAAAAGAGCTTCATCCGCTGGGCGGTGGAGCAGGGGCTGACCGTCTTCGTCGTGTCGTGGAAATCGGCCGATGCGACGATGAAGGACGTGACGTGGGACGACTATGTCGTGCGGGGGCAGATCGACGCGATCGACACGGTGCGCGACGTGCTGGGCGTCGAATCTGTCCATGCCATTGGTTATTGCGTGGCGGGCACGACGCTGGCTGCGACGCTTGCGCTGCTGACGGCGCGGGGGGAAGCGGCGAAGGTTGCCACCGCCACCTTCTTCACCGCGCAGGTCGATTTCACCGATGCGGGTGAATTGTCGTTGTTCGTCGACGACGACCAACTCAACCTGATCCGGCAGGTGGGCAAGGACGGCTATCTCGACGGGCGCTACATGGCCGCGACGTTCAACCTGTTGCGCGGGCGTGACCTGATCTGGAACTATGTCACCAACAACTATCTGTTGGGGAACGACTATACGCCGTTCGACCTGCTCCACTGGAACGCCGACGTCACCAACCTGCCGTCGAACTGGCATCTGGGCTATCTGACCGATCTCTACCGCGACAACCGGCTGGTGCAGGCGGGATCGATGACCGTCGACGGCGTGCCGATCGACCTGTCGACCGTGCAAACCCCCGCCTATATCCAGGCGGGCCGCGAGGACCATATCGCCCCGCCCGAAAGCGTGTGGAAGGTCACCGACCATTTCACCGGCCCGTTGCGCTTCGTGCTGGCGGGATCGGGGCATATCGCCGGCGTGGTCAACCCGCCCTCGGCCGGGAAATACCAGTATTGGACCAACGACACGCCCGCCGACTCGCTGGCTGCGTTCATCGCCGGCGCGCGCGAGACCAAGGGCAGCTGGTGGCCCGACTGGCGCGGCTGGATCGAGTCGGTCGACGGTGCCACCGTCCCGGCGACCGGCGCGCGGGTGCCCGGCGAGGGCGGCATTGCTGCGCTTTGCGATGCACCCGGTGAATATGTGCGAACGCGCTAAGTACCTGTAAAAAAGCTGTATATATTTATGTTGCGCCGCACAAAATCCGTCTTGAAACGGTCACGGACATGCTCTATTTGGTGCGTCGCAGCAGCACTAGATGGAGGATGTCCAAGTGGCCACGAGAGGTCCGAAGACCGGCGCGCGTAAGCCCGCCAGTTCCCGTTCCACCCGCCCGATTGCGACCAATCCGGTTGAGGCTGCCGCAAAGCCGGTCCTGCCGACCGTCGCCGATCCGGTAGAGGCGGAAGTCCCGCCCGTACCGTTCGTCGCCGAGTCGAAGGCGCAGCCAAGCGAGCTGCCCTTCAAGGCCGAACTCCCCGCCGCCACGCCCGCCATCGTCGCGGAACCGGTGGCCAAGGTCGCACAGGCCGTTGTCGAAACCGCGGAAAACGCGGTCGAGGAAACCACCGCGGCGGTCGAAACCGTCACCGCGCAAGTTGAGGAAAAGACCATGGACGTGACGAACGAAGCGACCGCCACCACCCAGAACGCCGCCAACAAGGCGCAGGCAGTGATGGCCGACATGAACGAGAAGGCCAAGGCCGCCATGGAAAAGGGCGCCAAGGGCTTCGAGGAAATGAACGAGATGGCCAAGGGCAACGTCGAAGCGATGGTCGAAGCCAGCCGCATCGCTGCCAAGGGCCTCGAAACGCTGGGTCAGGAAATGGCCGAATATGGCCGCAAGTCGTTCGAGCATGCGACGGCGACCGCCAAGACCCTCGCGACCGTGAAGTCGCCGACCGAGTTCATGAAGCTCCAGTCGGACTTCGTGCGCCAGTCGTTCGACTCGTTCGTCGCCGAAGCGTCGAAGACCACCGAAATGATGATCAAGCTGGCCGGCGACGCCGCACAGCCGATCAGCAACCGCGTCGCGGTTGCCACCGACAAGGTGAAGACCGTCGCGTAAGCGATCGGTTCACCGGATCGAACAGGGGGCGGTCGCGTGAGCGGCCGCCCCTTTTCGTTGGGGCGGTGTTCGGGCGATCGGTGTGGGGGCCGCGACCGAGCGACGGTTCGGACCGGTCGATATTCATTACGGGATCGTCGCCGAGTCGCTCGCTTTCTTGTCCGGATGAGCGGTTAGCCCATTCGCCGGCACAGAACGTCAATCAGTGCGGCCAGACTCATTCAGCATCTGTCCCGTCGTCCCCCGCACGTACGTCACCCCAGCGAAGGCTGGGATCTCTCGCGACCAGGTCGGCGCGCCACTCCCGGGAGATCCCAGTCTCCGCTGGGATGACAGGCGTGGCCATGCCGCGATCGCGCGTGCTGCTTCGTCACCCCTGACTTGATCGAGACTTTGCGAACGTCCGGCACGCTTCGGGACTTCCGCTGGCTCTCCGCTAGGGCGGGGGCAAGGCGCCAACGACGGGGCGAGCCCTTTCCGCACCCGCGTACCCCGCGAAGGGGGGCAGGGCGGCATACGCCAGCCGTTGTTTCCCCTGGCTATGGACCCCGCCTGCGCGGGGGTGCGGTAAGACGCTGGCCGGTGTATTCTGGCCGAGGCCATGCCGTACTCCGGCAGCCTTCTTTACCATCGCGGCACAAGCAGACGCCCGGGAACGACGACGAATCTTCGATGCCGACTGTTCGCTGACCTCGCCAGCCCGCCCACCGATCCGGCCCGTCGCGAGGGCTCGCACGAGCCGCTGCACGGGAATGCAACGTCGCGTCCGCCGTTAACCCCGACGCCCCCTTGCCCTGCCGCCCCGCAATGCCATATTTTGCGGCGACATGTCTCGACAACCTTGCATCCAGATGGCCGGTGACGACCGCGACCATGACGACGACCACGCAACCGGCCTTGGCGTTGCCACGCAAACGCGCGTCAAGAAACCGACGCCGTACCGCGTCCTGATGCTCAACGACGATTACACGCCGATGGAATTCGTCGTCCTGTGCCTGCAACGCTTTTTCCGGATGAGCATGGAGGAGGCGACGCGGGTGATGCTGCACGTCCACCAGCGCGGTGTCGGCGTCTGCGGCGTCTTCACCTACGAGGTCGCCGAGACGAAGGTCAGTCAGGTGATGGACTTCGCCCGCCAGAACCAGCACCCGCTGCAATGCACGCTGGAAAAGGCGTAAGGGCGAGGTGCCATAAACATCCTCTCCCTTACATCGGGAGGGGACCAGTCGCAGGCTGGTGGAGGAGCAGGGTCCCACGCGCCGACGTCGGGCATGCCGATCGCCTTGCGACCGCTCCGTAAGATTGCACGCACTGCGGCAACGGGTAGAATTGGTGCATGCAGATCGCGATCCTTACCTTCGACGGGTTCAACGAACTTGATTCGTTCATCGCCGCCGGCATCCTAAACCGGATGCGGCCACAGGGCTGGAACGCCTATATCACCGCGCCGACCGAAGACGTGACGTCGATGAACGGCGTGACCGTGCGCCGTCAGCGACCGATCGCGTTCGCACGCGACGCCGACGCAGTACTGATCGGCAGTGGCATCCGCACGCGGGAGATCGCCGCCGATGCCGACTTGCTGGCACAACTGGACCTCGATCCCGCGCGTCAGTTGATCGGTGCGCAATGTTCGGGGACGTTGTTGCTGGCGAAGCTGGGGCTAATTGGCGACCTGCCTGCGTGCACCGACCTGACAACCAAGCCATGGGTGATCGAAGCCGGCGTCGACGTGATCGACGCGCCGTTCGTGGCCCATGGCAATGTCGCGACGGCGGGCGGTTGCCTCGCGTCGCAATATCTCGCGGCGTGGATGATCGCGCGCGGCGGATCGCTGGTCCATGCGGAGGCGGCGGTTCGCTATGTGGCCCCGGTGGGGGAGAAAGCGACCTATGTCGAACGCGCGATGGGCGTGATCGCACCGTTCGTCGTGGCGCAGGCGGCAGCGGCCTGATCGCGCCGCCGCCCTCTTGCGCGTCCAACCGCAACCACTAGAAGCTGCCCCATGGATCGTATCGTCATTCGCGGCGGCAATCGCCTGTCGGGCCGCATCGTCATTTCCGGCGCGAAGAACGCCGCGCTCACCCTGCTGCCCTGTGCGCTGCTCACCGAAGAGCCGCTGACGCTGCGCAACCTGCCGCGGCTGGCGGACGTCGACAGCTTCGGCCACCTGCTCAACCAGTTCGGCGTGTCGACCACGGTCGAGGGATCGCACCCGTCCGAGTTCGGCCGGGTCATGACCATGCGCGGCCAGCGGCTGACCTCGACCGTCGCCCCCTATGATATCGTCCGCAAGATGCGCGCGTCGATCCTCGTGCTGGGCCCGCTGGTGGCGCGCGCGGGCGAGGCGACGGTGTCGCTCCCCGGCGGCTGCGCGATCGGCAACCGCCCGATCGACCTGCATCTGAAGGCCTTGGAAGCGCTGGGCGCCGAGATCGAACTGGCGGCGGGCTATGTGAAGGCGACCGCACCCGGCGGCCGCCTGCCCGGCGGGCGCTATCGCTTCCCGGTGGTGTCGGTCGGCGCGACCGAGAACGCGGTGATGGCCGCAGTGCTGGCCAAGGGGACCAGCGTCCTCGAAAATGCCGCGCGCGAACCGGAAATCGTCGACCTGTGCCGCTGCCTCGTCGCGATGGGTGCAGTGATCGACGGCATCGGCAGCGACACGCTGACCATCGAGGGCCGCGACAAGCTGCACGGCGCGACCTATGCCGTCATGCCCGACCGGATCGAGGCGGGCAGCTATGCCTGCGCCGCCGCGATCACCGGCGGTGCGGTCGAGCTGGCGAACGTCGTACCCGGCGACATGCGCGCGACGATCGACGCGCTGGTCGAAGCCGGCGTCGCGGTGCGCGAGGAAGCGACCTCGCTGTTCGTCGAAGCGGGGGGCGACATCCGCCCGGTCAATTTGTCGACCGCGCCCTATCCGGGGTTCGCCACCGACATGCAGGCACAGTTCATGGCGCTGCTGACCCGTGCCGATGGCGCCAGCGTGCTGACCGAGACGATTTTCGAAAACCGCTACATGCACGTCCCCGAACTGGCGCGGATGGGGGCGGATATCACCGTCACCGGTCGCTCGGCAGTGGTGCGCGGCGTCGCTGGCCTTGTCGGAGCGCCGGTGATGGCGACCGACCTGCGCGCGTCGATGAGCCTGATCATCGCCGGCCTTGCCGCAGAAGGCGAGACGTCGGTCAGCCGCGTCTATCACCTCGACCGTGGCTATGAGCGGCTGGAGGAAAAGCTGCAGGCGGTCGGTGCAGATATCGAGCGCCTCGGCGACGGCTGATGTACCGCGCTTGAACTGGCGGTTATTGTCGGACTATATCGCTCTCGACGGACCGGATGCTGCGCGAACGGCACGGTCGCTTTGGGAGGGTGACGATGCACAAGGCGGTTTGGGCCGGCACGATGGTCGCGGCGATGGCGCTGACCGCGGGGCAGGCGGGCGCGGCAACGGCCAAGCGGGCGAGCTTCGGCAAGCTGCCCGACGATACCGTGATCGAGGCTGTGACTCTGACTGGCAGCAACGGCGTCAGCGCCCGGATCATGACGCTGGGCGCCACGCTCCAGGCGTTCAACGCGCCCGACCGGAACGGCAAGGTCGCCGACGTCACGCTCGGCTATGACGATGCCGCCAGCTACATCACCAAGCCCAATTACTGGGGCCAGACGATCGGCCGCTACGCCAACCGCATCGCCGGCGGCCAGTTCACGCTGGACGGCAAGGCGTATCAGCTGACCCGGAACGACAAGGCGAACTCGCTCCACGGCGGCACGGTCGGCTTCGACAAGCGGGTGTGGCGGATCGTGTCGGTCAAGGACGGCCCAACCGCGTCGGTGACCATGACGCTGAACAGCCCGGCGGGCGATCAGGGCTATCCCGGCGCGCTCGACGTCACCGTCACCTATGCGCTCGATGACAAGGGCGCGCTGACGATCGATTTCGATGCCAAGAGCGATGCCCCGACCATCGTCAACCTGACCAACCACGCGCTGTTCGATATGGGCGGCGAGGGGAGTGTGGTCGGCACGATGAACCACCGGTTGACGATGCCGGCCAGCCGCTACACGCCGGTCAACGATGCGCTGATCCCGACCGGCGAGCGCCGCGCGGTCAAGGGGACGGTGTTCGATTTCACCCGCGGCCGCATCGTCGGGCAGGATGTGCGTGACGGCCGTGATGCGCAGATCGTCGCCGGGCGTGGCTACGACCATAATTTCGTCCTAGACGCCGGCGTGACCAAGGAGCCGAAGCTGGCCGCCCGCCTTGAAGACCCCGCCTCGGGCCGGGTACTCGAAGTGCTGACGACCGAACCGGGCGTGCAATTCTACTCGGGCAATTTCCTCGACGGGACGCTGATCGGGAAGCAGGGCCATGTGTACCGCATGGGCGACGGCATCGCGCTGGAGCCGCAGAAATTCCCCGACACGCCCAACCAGCCGGCGTTCGGATCGGCACGGGTGGAGCCGGGCAAGCCGTACCACCACCGCATGGTGTACCGGGTGTCGGTCGCGCGGTAAGCTGACAAACCAATTCTTCGTCATTCCCGCGAAGGCGGGAATCCCTATACGTTGACGATCCGGATCAATCGGCAACGCCGGCGTCTATGGTTCCCGCCTTGGCGGGTATGACGAAAGAAGAGGTGTTCGCTCCCACCCCACTCAATGCGCGTGGCGCAGCGCGCAGTCGTCGCCCGTCTCGATCTGCACCGTCGCATGGCCGATCCCAAAATCATGCTCTAGCCGGTGGCCCAACTCGCGTAGAAACCCGTCGCCCGGATGCCCGGCCGGCATCACCAGATGCGCGGTCAGCGCGGTTTCGGTCGTGCTCATCGGCCAGATATGCAGGTCGTGGACCCGTGCCACGCCGGCCTGCGCGGCCAGCAGCGCCTCGACCGCCTGCGCATCGATCCCGCGCGGCACCGCCTGCAACGCCAGCAGCAGCGATTCGCTGAGCAGCCCCCACGTGCCGACCAGGATGATGACCACCACGAGCAGGCTGACGACCGGATCGATCCACGTCGCCCCGGTCCACAGGATCGCCAGCCCGGCGATCACCACGCCTGCCGACACCGCGGCATCAGCCGCCATGTGGAGATAGGCGCCGCGAATATTGACGTCGCCGTGCCGCCCGCGCGCGAACAGCAATGCGGTCGCGAGGTTCACGCCGATCCCGGCCAGCGCCACCCACACCACCGGCCAGCCATCGATCGGCCGCGGATCGCCCAGCCGCTGGATCGTCTCCAGCAAGATCGCGCCGACCGCCATCAGCAGCACCAGCGCATTGGCCAGCGCCGCGAGGATCGTCGACGCGCCGAGCCCATAGGTGAAGCGCCGCGTCGCCGGCCGCTTGGCAAGCTCCATCCCGCCCCACGCGATCAACAGCCCCAGCACGTCCGACAGGTTGTGCCCGGCATCGGCCAGCAGCGCGACCGAATCGAACCAGAACCCGGCACCCCCCTCGACCACCACGAACGCGATGTTCAGCAGCGTGCCGATCGCGAACGCGCGTCCGAAATCCGCCGGGGCATGCGAATGTCCGTGGCCGTGATGATGGTCATGTCCGTGATGATGTCCGCCCATGGCGTGCCTTGTGGCAGGCGGCAGGCGGGCTGACCAGCATGTGCTGGTGCATCGTGCCATCTGCGGTGCACGGAATAGTCTGCTACGGTCGCGCCATGACCGCGTTCCCGCCATCCGTACTCAATTACTGGCACCGGATGTTCCCGGTCGACCTTGCTTTGGTGTGAGGAAGCGGCGGCCGGCCCCATCCCATTCCCGCACCACCCGGTCCCGCAAACGTCCTTAACAATCGCTTCCCCCGGATCGAAACGTCGCCTCGCGCGCTGACCGGGCGATCCTTGCGACCGTTGTCGCAACAAGGCAGTGTTGTACGGACCATGGCTACGGACGAACCATCGGCGCGCATCCTGATCGTCGACGACGATCCGGCGGTCCACGAATCCTATCGCATGTCGTTCCGGCCGGCGCCCGACGCCGATGCGCTCGCCGATCTCGCTGCCGAGCTGTTCGCCGAAATGGACGGCCGCGACACCGATCGGGCGGAATTGACGCTGACCCATGTCCATCAGGGCGAGGAGGCGGTGGCGGTGGTCGAACGCGCGGTCGCGCGCGATACGCGCTTCGCCGTCGCGTTCATCGACGTGCGGATGCCGCCGGGGATCGACGGGCGCGAGACCGCGCGGCGCATCCGCGCGGCCGATCCCGATATCCAGATCGTGATCGTCACCGGCTATTCGGACTTTTCGCCGGCCGAGATCGCCCGCGTCGCCGGCCCGCCCGACCGGTTGTTCTATATCGCCAAGCCGTTCGCCGCCGAGGAGGTGCTGCAGATCGCGACCGCGCTGTCGCATCGCTGGCACGCCGACCGCGCGCTGGCCGTCACCCGCGCCGAACTCGCCGCCAAGATCGACGAGCTGGAGGAACAGACGCGCGAACTGGCCGCGAACGAGAGCAAGGCGATCCGCCTCGCCAATCGCGATCCGTTGACCGGCGCGCCCAATCGCCTCGCCTTCCTGCGCATTCTGTCCGAACACGCGCGGCGGCCGGGTGCCTTTGCGATGGCGATGATCGACCTCGACCGGTTCAAGCTGATCAACGACACGCTGGGGCATCTGGTCGGCGACGAGTTGATCCGCACCATCTGCACGATCCTGATCGCCGAAGTCGGTGAGCACGGGTTCGTCGCGCGGCTGGGCGGCGACGAATTCGGCGTGCTGATCGCCGCGGACAGCGCCGATGACGCCGTGATGCGCTGCGAACGGCTGGTGCGCGCCTGTTCCACCGACCTGCAGGTGTTCGGCCATCCGATCCGCGGCGCGGCGTCGTGCGGGGTGATGATGGTCGCGGCCGATGGCGGGCGCGAACCGGTCGACATCATGCGCCGCGCCGACTTGGCGCTGAACGAGGCGAAACGGCAGGGGCGCGGCGTCGTGCGGCTGTTCGACGACAGCATGGACGAATCGATCCGCTTCCGCCGCCGCGTCGAACAGGGGCTGACCCGCGCCATCGCCGACCGCGAACTGGCGCTGCTGTTCCAGCCGATCGTGTCGCGCGACACGCTGGACGTGGTCGGGTTCGAAGGGCTGCTGCGCTGGCACAGCAGCGAACATGGCGCGATCGGCCCGGCGACCTTCATCCCGATCGCCGAGGAATCGAACCTGATCCATGATCTGGGCGAATGGGTGCTGGACGAAGCGCTGGCGATGCTCCCGGCATGGCCCGGGCAATATGTCTCGGTCAATTTCTCGCCGCGCCAGTTCCGCCGGCCGAGCTTCGTCGGGCATCTGATCGAAAAGGTGCAGCGCGCCGGGGTGGCGCCCGACCGGTTGCAGATCGAGATCACCGAAACCGCGATCTTCGACGATGCCGAACGTGCCGCCGATACGCTCTACCGCCTGCGTCAGATGGGATTCCGCATCGCGCTGGACGATTTCGGCACCGGCTATTCCTCGCTCTACAACATCCGCAAGTTCGCGCTCGATTGCCTAAAGATCGACCGCAGCTTCATCGACGGCATGGGGCGCGAGCGCGAAAGCGCGGCGATCGTCCATTCGATCATCCACCTCGCCCGCGCGCTGCGGCTGGAGGTAGTGGCCGAGGGGGTGGAGACCGAACAGCAGGTACAGGCGCTGCGACTGGCCGGCTGTTCGCACCTGCAGGGCTATTATTTCGCGCAGCCGATCGACGGGGCGGCCGCGACCGCGATGGCGTGTCGCGGGCGGGCGCCGGACCGGGTCGCGCACGAACCCGGCGCATGAAGGTGCCGCGCCGCCGGGCGACGCTCGCGGCCACGCTGACGCGGGCGGTGGCGTGGCCGGGGGCGGCGGCGGTGCTGGCGATCGGGGTGCTGCTGATCCTGTTGGGCCGGGCGGGCGAAGCGTGGTTGCTCGCGGGCGGCGCGTTAGTGGCGATGCTGCTGGTCGTGGTGCATGGGGCGGCGGTGCGGCTGGTGGGCGACCGGCTGCGGCGCATCGAGCAGCAACTGGCCGAGGCATCGGGCGCGATCGCGCGCGAGCGTCGCGACGACGAGATCGGCGGCCTCGTAACCGCGTTGAACGCGATGCTCGCGGGGCAACAGGAGCGCGCAGCGCAGCGCGAGTTGCACTCGTTCCGTCTCGGCCGGTCGGAAAGCCGCGCCGCGCTGGTCCACAACGTCCGCAACGCGCTGTCGCCGATCAGCGCGATCCTGTCGCACGGGCTTGCCCAGCCCCCGATCGCCGAGCGCGAGACGATCGAGCGCGCGGTCGGCGAACTGGCGGCGGGCGACGTCCCGCCGGAGCGTCGCGCCAAACTCGCCGCCTATGTCATGGCCGCGATCGACGCGGCCGCGCGCGCGCGGATCGATCGGCTGGCGCAGTTCGACACCGGGCGTACCGCGCTTGCCAACGTGCTGGAAATCATCGGTCAGCCGCTTGACGGTGTGGCCGAGCCGCCGATGCTCGAACGCTGCGACGTAACCGACCTGATCGCGCGCAACGGCGCGATCGCGCGCTATGGCGACGGGCAATCGATCGCGGTGTCGTTTCCGGCGCAACCCGCCTGGGTCTGCGCCAACCGCGTGATCCTGGGGCAGGTGATCGGCAACCTGTTCCGCAATGCCGGGGAAGCGATCGCCGCCCGGCCGCACGCCCCCGGCCGGATCGACGTGACGGTGGCGCGCGGGGGGGAGGGGGTGACGGTGGTCATCGCCGACGATGGCGACGGCTTCGACCCCGCCGCCGCGCCGATGCTGTTCCAGCGCGGCTATTCGACCCGGCGCGCGAAGTCGGGCGGGCTGGGGCTGCACTGGTCGGCGAACTGGATGGCGGCAATGGGCGGCAGTCTCCGCCTCGAAAGCGACGGCCCCAACCGCGGCGCCCGCGCGATCCTGACGCTGCCGGCTGCCTAGCTGTTGATGAGCGGCAAGATCCGCGCCGCATCCTCCCGCCGACAGATCAGCAGGTCGGGCAACCACGTGTCATGGCAGTTATAGTAGAGCGGCGACCCGTCGATCCGCGACGCGTGCAGCCCGGCGGCCAGCGCCACCGCGACCGGCGCGCAGCTGTCCCATTCATATTGCCCGCCGGCATGGAGGTAGATGTCGGCCTCGCCGCGGACCACCGCCATCGCCTTGGCGCCCGCCGACCCCATCGGGATCAGTTCGGCATCGATCGCGTCCGCCACCGCCAGCGCTTGGCGGGCGGGGCGGGTGCGACTGACGACCATGCGTGGCCGTGTCGGGCGCGGGGGCACGATCGGGGCGGAGCTGCTCGACAACACCACGCCCAGCGCCGGCAGCGCCACCGCTCCCGCCTCGGCCCGACCGTTCACCGCCAACGCGACATGCACCGCCCAGTCGTCGCGTCCCTCGGCATATTCGCGTGTGCCGTCCAGCGGATCGACGATCCAGGTCTGGGTGGCGGCACAGCGCGCCTTGTCGTCGGCCGACTCCTCCGACAGCACGAACGCCTGCGGGCGGGCGGTTCGCAGCCGTTCGAGGATCAGCGCGTTGGCCTGTGCGTCGGCACGGTCGCCCAGCGCCTTGCCGGTCTCGCGCCCTTCGGCCCGGATTGCCAGCAACAGCTTGCCCGCCTCGGCAGCGATCGCCGTGGCGAGCAGTGCATCGTCGGTCACAGCACCGGCGCCCAGATGCCGAGCACATGCTCGACGATGCGTTCGGCGGCGGCTTCCGGCGTCTCGCGCGTGGTGTCGACATGGATTTCCGGCGCGATCGGCGGTTCGTACGGGCTGTCGATGCCGGTGAAGTTGGCAAGCGTACCGCTGCGCGCCTTGGCATACAGCCCCTTCACGTCCCGGGCCTCCGCGACGCTGAGCGGCGTGTCGACGAACACTTCAACGAACTCACCCGCCGGCAGCATCGACCGCGCCAGATCGCGCTCGGCGCGGAACGGCGAGATGAACGCGGTCAGCACGATCAGGCCGGCATCGGCCATCAGCTTGGCGACCTCGCCCACGCGGCGGACATTCTCGACCCGGTCGGCATCGGTGAAGCCCAGATCGCGGTTGAGGCCATGGCGGACATTGTCCCCGTCGAGCAGGAAGCTGTGCTTGCCGAGCGCGTGCAGCTTCTTTTCGACCAGATTGGCGATGGTCGACTTGCCCGATCCCGACAGACCGGTGAACCACAGCACACGCGGGTTCTGGTTCTTCTGCGTGGCGTGCGCCTCACGGGTGATGTCAATCGACTGCCAGTGGACGTTCTGGCTGCGGCGCAGGCAATAGTCGATCATGCCGGCGGCGACGGTGGCGTTGGTGATTTTATCGATGAGGATGAACCCGCCGAGGTCGCGATTGTCGGCATAGGGTTCGAAGGCGATGCCGCGATCGGTGAAGACGTCGGCGATGCCGATGTCGTTCAGCGACAGCGTCTTGACCGACAATTCGGCCAGCGTGTTGACGTCGATCGCATGGCGCGGTGGCTGAACGGTCGCCGACACCGTGCCGGCCCCGGTCTTCAGCCAATAGGCGCGACCCGGCAGCAGCGGTTCACCGTCCATCCACACGATCGTCGCGCGGAACTGGTCGGCGACCTGGGGCGGCGCATCGGCGGCGGCGATCACGTCGCCGCGCGAGCAGTCGATTTCGTCGGTCAGCGTCAGCGTCACCGACTGGCCGGCAACCGCCTGTTCCAGATCGCCGTCCATCGTCACGATCCGCGCGACCCGCGACGTCTTGCCCGACGGAAGCACCCGCACCGCGTCGCCCGGGCGGATAGTACCGCTGGCGATCAGCCCCGCGAACCCACGGAAGTCGAGATCGGGGCGGTTGACCCATTGCACCGGCAGGCGGAACGGCCGCACCACAGCTGCTTCACTGTCGAGCGTGACGGTTTCGAGATGCTCGATCAGCGCCGGGCCGCCGTACCATGGCGTGTTGGCGGACGCGGCGGCGATATTGTCGCCCTTGAACCCCGACAGCGGAATCGCGGTGAAACCGGCGATGCCGATCGATTCGGCGAATGCGGCATAGTCGGTGACGATGCGGTCGAAAATCGCCTGATCGTAGTCGACCAGGTCCATCTTGTTCACCGCCAGCACGATGTGGCGGATGCCGATCAGATGCGCGAGGTAGCTGTGCCGCCGCGTCTGGGTCAGCACGCCCTTGCGCGCATCGATCAGGATTACGGCCAGATCGGCGGTCGACGCGCCGGTCACCATGTTGCGGGTATATTGTTCGTGGCCGGGCGTATCGGCGACGATGAACTTGCGTTTCTCGGTCGCGAAGAAGCGATAGGCGACGTCGATGGTGATGCCCTGCTCACGCTCGGCGGCGAGGCCGTCGACCAGCAGCGCGAAATCGATCTCCTGCCCCTGCGTACCGACCCGCTTCGAATCGTTCTCCAGCGCGGCCAGCTGATCCTCGAAAATCATCTTCGAATCATAGAGGAGGCGCCCGATCAGCGTCGACTTGCCGTCGTCCACCGATCCGCAGGTGATGAAGCGCAGCAGCGACTTGGTCTGATGCTGCGCCAGATAGGCGTCGATGTCGGCGGCGATCAGCGCATCGGGGGTATAGGCGGGGACGGTCGCCATCAGAAATAGCCCTCCTGCTTCTTCTTTTCCATGCTTGCCGATCCCGCATCGCGGTCGATCGCGCGGCCCTGTCGCTCGGAGGTGGTCGTCAGCAGCATTTCCTGAATGACCTCGGACAGCGTCGCCGCCTCGCTCTCCACCGCGCCGGTCAGCGGATAGCAGCCGAGCGTGCGGAAGCGGATCGATCGGTCGACCGGGACCTCGCCCGGCATCAGCCGGAACCGGTCGTCATCGACCATCAGCAGCATGCCGTCGCGCTCGACGGTCGGACGGGGAGCGGCGAAATAGAGCGGCACGATCTCGATCCGCTCGCGCAGGATATATTGCCAGATATCGAGTTCGGTCCAGTTCGACAGCGGAAAGACGCGGATTGATTCGCCCTTCGCCTTGCGCGCATTGTAGAGGTGCCACAGTTCGGGCCGCTGCGCCTTGGGGTCCCAGCGATGGTTCGCCGACCGGAACGAGAAGACGCGTTCTTTCGCCCGGCTCTTCTCCTCGTCGCGCCGCGCGCCGCCGAACGCCGCGTCGAAGCCGTAGTGGTCGAGCGCCTGCTTCAGCCCCTCGGTCTTCCACAGATCGGTGTGCAGGCTGCCATGGTCGAACGGATTGATCCCGCGCGCCATCGCGTCGGGGTTGTGATGGACCAGCAATTCCATGCCGGCATCGCGCGCCGCCTTGTCGCGCAAATCGTACATCGCGCGAAATTTCCACGTCGTATCGACATGCAGCAACGGGAAGGTCGGGGGCGCGGGATAAAACGCCTTCTTCGCAAGGTGCAGCATGACCGCCGAATCCTTGCCGACCGAATAGAGCATGACCGGTCGTTCGGCCTCCGCCACCACTTCGCGCAGGATGTGGATGCTCTCGGCTTCGAGGCGTTCGAGATGGGTGAGACGATCGGTCGGGATATCGGTCATTACCCGATCGCAGGTAGTGATCGCGGGTGCCGCGACAAAACAACTATTCCTGCGGGGATGCGCCAGTTCAGCTTTCGCAGCCGAAAGCGCGGGCGCGACGCGCGCCGGGGATGAGAAGTGCCTGGGTCACGCCGATGCACCGGCACAACCCAGGCACAGTTCCGATTCAAACCGGACGAAGATCGTCGCCGTAGCTGTCACGGAACAGAGCGAAAAACGCCTGCATTTTCTTTCTCCCAGGTTGCGCCGAAGCGCAGCATCTTCTTAACCGAAAATTAACCCTAAGCCAAACGTGATTCATGGTTAACGCGTTTGAGCACCGCTCGGTAGTGTTAACCGATGCTTTGCAGTTTGCCGGCTAGGACAGGCGCACCATGCCCCGCGTCCGATCGGATCACCCCCCGCTTGCCGGGATCGCGAGTCGCCAACGTCCCCGGCGGGCGATTCTGGCGACGGCCGATCGGCGCCGGCTGTGCCGGGATTTGCCGTGCTACCGGCTTATCCTGTTGTGCGAACTGGAAGAGTTCGCATCGCTGCGCCGTGCGATGGGCGTGACACGCGCGCGGTTGCTGATGGACGATGTCGCCGCGCGCCTCGTCGCGGCGCTGCCCGACCTGCGGGCTCGGCCGGCCGGACCGAACCTGCTCGAACTGGGATATGACTGCACTTCGCCGGTCGCCGGACCATCGATCCTCGACCGGGTGCGTGTGGCGATAGCCGCGCCGTTCGACCTCGATGGCGAGCCCTATCGACTATCGCTGCGAATCGGCGGGGTCGGGGTAGCCGCCGCCGATGCCGACGAGGTGCAGATGATCGAGGCGGCGGAACAGGCGCTGGTCGATGCGCGGCAGATGCAGGCCGACGTGCTGCGCGACCTGATCGATCCGGCGGCAGGCGACGATCCGATACAGCTGATGCGCGAACTGCCCGGCGCCATCGCCGAGGGGCAGATTTTCCTGCAATATCAGCCCAAGGTCCGCGTACGGCAGCAGAAGGTGGTCAGTGCCGAGGCACTGGTGCGCTGGCGGCATCCGACGCGCGGGCTGATCCTGCCCGGGGCGTTCATCGAGGCGGCGGAACGGTCGAACATCATCGGTACGCTGACGCTGTGGATCATCCGCCGGGCGATCGCCGACCAGCGCACGCTTGCCGCGCAAGGGTATGACATCCCGATCTTCATCAACATCTCGGGCGTGCTGTTGTCGGATACCGGGTTCGTGCGCGACGCCTGCGCGCTGGTCGCGGCGGGCGGTGCGAAGATCGGGTTCGAAATCACCGAAACCGCGGTCATCCGCGATCCCGAAAGCGCGATCGCGAACCTGCGCACCTTCGCCGATATCGGCGTCCCGCTGGCGATCGACGATTATGGCGCGGGGCTGTCGTCGCTTGCCTATCTCAAGCGCCTGCCCGCCAGCGAACTGAAGATCGACAAGCTGTTCGTCACCCAGCTGACCAGCAGCAACCGCGATCCGCTGATCGTGCGCTCGACGATCGACCTCGCCCATGCGCTCGACATGGAAGTGACCGCGGAAGGGGTCGAAACCCCCGCCGCGCTGGCGCTGCTGGGCGTGATGGGATGCGACATGGTGCAGGGTTTCCTGATCAGCCGTCCGGTCGAGTTCGCGGCATTCCAGACGTTCCTTGCCGAGGATCGCCATCTTGCCGCGATGGTCAGCCCGCGCATGACGTTCCTGCGCAACGAAGGGCAGTGGAAGACCGCGTGACGCTTACCCCGCATTAACCGGGGCGGTCGTACGAGGAGATATGACCGTGCGATCCATTCGCCTCTTGTGGTTCGCCATGCTGCTGTTCGCAGGAGGGATCGCGCCGGCGTTCGGGCAGGCGGCGACACTGGAGCAACGGTTCGACGCTGCGCGGGCCAGACTGGCCACTCAGCCGCAACTTGTCCTGCAGGAAGGCATCGACCTCGAGCGCGCGGCGCAGGCCCGCAACGGAACGACGTCGCGAATGCGTGCGGCCGGCCTATGGTTGCAGGGTGAAGCACATGCGCGGTTAGGCGATGCCGTGATGGCACGCAGCAAGATCGCGTCCGCGCTATCGATCGTTCAGGCGATGCCGTCGCGGATCGCGCTGGAAGGCGATATCCTGCGGACGCGCGGCGATATTGCGTCTGACGAAGGGACCGTCGCGTCCGCGCTGGCCGACTATCAGGCGGCGTATCGCGTCTATCAAAGCGCGGGGGACAGGCGCGGGCAAGCCATGGCGCTGCTCAGTATCGGCTCGCTCTATCGGCAAGGCGCCGATTTCGCGGGTGCGTTGCGCTATTACGGTCAAGCGATCGATACCTATGCCGGCGACCCGTTGCTGCTGGTGTCGATGCTGAACAATCGCGGCAACGTCCTAACGGAAATGGGCCGGTATCGCGACGCGCTGGTCGACCTGAAGCGCGCGCTGGCGCTTGCTCCGCAGCTCGACAGTCCCGCCTTCACCGCGCGGATCATGGGCAATATGGCGCGGGCGCAACGCGGCGCAGGCGAGGAAGACGCCGCGTGGCAATCGATCGTGCGGGGCATGTCCATTGCGCGCGAAGCGGATGTGAAACCGGTCGCCGATCAGCTGGCGACGCTGGCCGGCCGGATCGCCGTCGCTCGCGGCGATCGCGCCCTGGGTATGCGGCTGGTCGACCGCGCCTTTGCCGGCGTCGACCTGACGACAACGCCACTCGCCGCCCGCGACAATCACCGCAACGCCTATGCCGTCTATTCCGCCACGGGCGAGACGACGAAAGCGCTGGCGCATCTCGAGGCGCTCGACCGGCTGAACGAGCAGGCGACGCAGCTGACGACCTCGACCAAGACCGCGCTGATGTCGGCCCGGTTCGATTTCCAGAACCAGGAACTGCGGATCGCGCGACTGAAGCAGGAGGAACTGCGCCGCAACATCGCGTTCGAACGCGCAAGCGCGCATTATCAACGCATCCTGTTCGGCAGCATCGCCGCGGCGGTGCTGGTGCTGATCGTCCTGCTGGTCGTGGGCGTCGTGACGCTGCGGCGCAGCCGCGATGCCGTGCGCCGCGCCAACGTCGATCTGGCCGCGACCAATGTGGCATTGGAAAAGGCGTTGAAGGCCAAGGGCGATTTCCTGGCGACCACCAGCCATGAAATCCGCACGCCGCTGAACGGTATCCTCGGCATGGCACAGGTGATGCTGCGCGACGACCGGCTGACACCCGATATGCGCGACCGGCTGGGCATCGTCCACGACGCAGGGATAGCGATGCGCGCGCTGGTCGACGACATCCTCGACGTCGCCAAGATGCAGTCGGGCAATCTGGGCGTCGAACGCGTGCCGACCGATCTGGTCGCGACGGTCGAGGACGCGGCCCGGCCATGGCGGCGACAGGCGCAGGATCGCGGGATCGGCTTCGCGCTCGATATCGGCGACGTGCCACGCTGGATCGAGGGGGACCCGACAAGACTGCGCCAAATCCTGTCCAACCTGTTGTCGAACGCCCTGAAATTCACGCAGGCGGGGGCGGTCGGCATGACGGTGGCGGTCGCGGGCGACCGGCTGCGCATCGCGGTGTCGGACAGCGGCATCGGTATAGCGATCGACCGGCTGGAGGACGTGTTCGAATCGTTCCAGCAGGCGGACAACAGCACGACCCGACGCTTCGGCGGGACCGGGTTGGGGCTGACGATCTGCCGCAACCTTGCGCGCGCCATGGGCGGCGACATCACCGTCGTCAGCACGGCGGGGCAGGGGTCGACCTTCACGCTCGACCTGCCGCTGGTGCTGGCGGCCCGTGCGCCCGTCGGGTCGGGGGATATGGCGAGCGGCGGTCGCATGCTGATCCTCGAACGCAACCCGATCGCCCGGGGCATGATGCGGACGCTGTTCGCCCCCAAGGTGACGACCGTCGAGTTCGTCGAGGATGCGGCGGGGCTGGCGGAGAAGCTTGGCCGCGACGATGTGCGCGGGGTGCTGGTCGACATGGCGTCGCTGACCGAAGCTTCGGCCGATCCGGCGGCTATGCTGGCCGATCTTGCGGGCGCGATCGATGGGCGCGACGTGCCGGCGGTCGTCATGCTGCGCCCCGACGATCGGGTGCAGATTGCGGCGGATATACTGACGTTGCTGCGCAAACCTGTTTCGGCTACGCAACTGATCGATGCGTTGTTCGGCGTCGATGGTGGAAACGGACAGCCGGTGCCCCTTGTGTCCGATGCGGCATAGCGCGATAGCGGATTGCAATATGAGCAGCGTTAAGAACAGCTTGGCCGCTTGGGCCTACAGGTCATGAGAATCCTGTTCGTCGAGGACGACGCGATGAATCGCCGCGTCGTCCGCGACATGCTCGACGTGGCCGGTGCGGTCATGGTCGAGGCCGATCTGGCCGAGGCGGGGCTGCAGCGGATCGATGAGGAGACGTTCGATCTCGTGCTGCTCGACCTGCGCATGCCGGGGATGGACGGGTTCGAGGTCATCCGCCGGGTTCGCGCGCGCACCGATGCCAAGCGCGACCTGCCGATCATCGTCGTCACCGCCGATACCGCGATCGACCTGACCGAACGCTGCATCGCGATGGGCGCCGACGAGGTGCTGTTCAAACCGGTGGCGATGGACGCGCTGTTCGACGCGATCGGCCGAATCCTTGCCCGGCGCAGCGGCGGGGACCTGCTGTTCTGACGCGCCCGGGAGCGGCGGTTGCGTGGGTGCGGTACTGCTGATAGGGGAAATCGTCACGCCGCGGCCCTGCTTCGGCGAACCATATTCTATTGCGATGAAGATTCCCGGAGTTCCACGGCCACATGCAGATCATGGTTCGCGAAAACAACGTCGATCAGGCCCTGCGCGCGCTCAAGAAGAAGCTGCAGCGCGAGGGCGTGTATCGCGAGATGAAGCTGCGCGGTCACTATGAAAAGCCGTCGGAAAAGCGCGCCCGCGAGCGTGCCGCCGCCGTTCGCCGCTCGCGCAAGCTGGAGCGCAAGCGGGTGGAGCGCGACAGCGCACGGTAAGGGGTTTCGCCGTCGATGCCGTGCCGGTACGTGACCGGCGGGGCGACTGGTTCCAAGCGATACGGCGCGATGGATGCGCCATAAGGGGTTTCGATGTCGGTCACTGCCGTTCCGCTGCGTCCCGTGAAACGGCGCCATATCACCTGGATCTGGGTGGGTATCGTCCTTGCACTGCTGCTGGCGGTCGGGTTCGCCTTTGCCGGCACGCGCAGCGGCGTCGATGCGTTCCTGTCCGGCAACGGATCGCGTCCGGGCGTGGTGACCACCGCCAGCGGCCTGCAATATGAAGTGCTGGCCAAGGGCAGTGGCCCGACGCCGACCGATGCCGACGTCACGCTGATCAACTATGTCGGCAAGCTGCCCGACGGCACGACCTTCGACCAGAGCCAGCGCCCGACGCCGATGTCGCCCAAGGGCGTCGTTCCGGGGTTCGGCGAAGCGTTGAAGCTGATGCCGAAGGGATCGCGCTATCGCTTCTGGCTGAAGCCGGAGCTGGGCTATGGCGCGCCCCGCCCCGCTGGTGCGCCGCCGATGCCGGCGGAAATGGAAACGCTGTCGAAGCAGGTGCTGGTGTTCGACGTCGAGATGGTCGACTTCATTCCGGAAACCGTGCTCCAACAGCTTCAGATGCAGCAGATGATGCAGCAGCAGGGTGGGGGCGGCATGCCGCCGGCAGGCGCGGTACCGCCACCCGCCGGACGCTAAGACGACCGGGATGGACGAACAGACGGCGCCGGGGTCCCTCCGGCGCCGTTTTCGTGTGCGGCGACGGCATCGCCTTGCCCGCCGCGTTCATGGTATTCGCGTGACATGTCATTTGTTTCCCGATCCAGCGCCGTTTCCGCCCCCCTCGTTCGATCGTGGCGCTATCGCCTCGCGACGATCCTCAGCGCCTGCCTGACCATTGGGGCGGCGCCGGTGCCCGCGCCCATACCCCCGGCCGATGTCGCGACGCTGGAGGCATTGCGCGCGGCCGACCTGCGGCTTGGCGCGATCGGATATCGGCTGGCCATCGCCAATGCGCCGCTGTGTACCGATCTTGCACCGGTCACCGGCATGATCGTCCATGCGATCGATCAATATGGTGTCGACGAACAGGCGGTGGCGCGCAGGGCGTTCGGTTTCGCGACCGGTGTGGCGGTCGAAGCGGTCGTGCCGGGCAGCGCCGCTGCGCGGGCCGGTGTGCAGGCCAATGATTCGATCGTCAGTGTCGACGGGCGTTCGGTGCCGGTGGCGACCGGCGGCGGGCATCTGGCCACCCGCGACGCGTTCGTGGCCCTGCTCGATTCGCTACCGGCCGACCGTCCGCTGCGCATGGTCCTCCGCAGTGCCGGTGTCGATCGTGCGGTTACCATCGCGGCCTCGCCCGGATGTCGCACCCTGTTCGAGCTGAAAGTCGGACCGTCGCTCGATGCGGTGGCCGACGGGCGACTGGTGCAGATTTCCAGCCAGTTTCTCGAACGCTTCGCCGATCCGCAGCTGGCGGTGGTCGTCGCGCACGAGCTGTCCCACAACATCCTGTGCCACCACGCCCGGCTGGAGGCGGCGAAGGTCAGTCGCGGGCTGTTCCGCGAACTGGGACGCAACGGGCGCATCTTCCGTTCGACCGAGGACGATGCCGACCGGCTGGGCGTGCACCTGTTGCGCAACGCCGGGTGGGACCCGTCGCTGGCGGTCGCGTTCTGGAAAGGGCCGGGCGCACGGATCGACGGCGGAATTTTTCATAGCCGGACGCATTCGTCGGCGGGGAAGCGTGCCGAACTGATCGCGGCGGAGATCGCCGCACTGCCGCCCCGCGCGCCGATCCCCTATCGCCCGCCGGTACTGACAACGCGGGACCGGCCGCTGGAATAGACCGGAATGGCGGTATTCGCTTGCACCAACAATCGTATACGCTAGCTTCCCGGTGCTGGAACTAAGTGAAAATTAACGGGTTTCCGGCCAAGCACCCGCACGACCGTTGCTGGTCCATCACCCGGAACGGGCGGTCGCGAACGGGATGATTCGGCTTGCAGCCTGCCTGCTGCTGTGCAAAAGGCGGCGTGACGTAGAGTTTTACAAGGGAGTGTAGAAATGGGTTTTGCTAAGAAGATGCTGATCGCGGCCTCGGCCGTTTCGATGACCGTTGCTCCGACGATCGCCAACGCTGCGAACGCTTCGAAGCTGTCGGTTGCCCGTGCGTCGGCTCCGGCCGCCAAGGGCGAAAAGCTGGCCGGCGGTGGCATCATCGTCGCCATCCTGGCAGCTGCTGCCGTCGTCGCCGGCATCGTTGTCGTCGCCGATTCGGACAGCGACTCGGACAGCAACTAATCGTTCCGCGCGGGCAACCGCGCACCGATCGGTAGGAAGGGCGTCCCGTTTGGGGCGCCCTTTTGCGTTTGGACTGGGTGATTCGCACGGGTGTCCTTGGGCGCTACGTCGGCAGCGATGGCAGTGGTTGCTCCAAGCTTGATCCGTCGAAGAGCGATCGAAATTTATGCCGTACCCCTGCGCAGGCGGGCGCCAGAGCCCCAGATGTCGTCCTGTCGTTACCCTGGACCCCCGCCCACGCGGGGGTACGTGGAGTGCGGCGGAACTGCCATGCGCCGCCCGCCTGAATCTTCGCCTGCGCGGGGGCGCACCCGCCGACGCTGGCGCGCTATCGTCGGATGGTCTGGACCTCCGTCTACGCAGGGCACGACTGGCGGGAAATGCGCCTCATCCTCCCGGATTGTATCCGGCCTCGTCGCATGTCGATCGGCCCCAAGGGCGCCGTGCTCGGGTTGAATACGTCAAACACTCGGGCATGCCGGATCGCGCGATTGTACTCTGACCCGATACAGCAAGCGTCAATCGACGCTGGGGCCGGTTCCTTCCGGCAGCGCGGTGGTCAGGAATCGTTGCACCTCGTCGTGCAGCACCAGCGCGGTCAGGCGGCCGCTGCGATAGGCGCCAGTATCGATGCCGATCCGGTTCGGCCGGATATCGGGTTCGGCCGTCACGGTATGCCCGTGGACCACGAAGCGTTCGAACCGCCCGGTATGATCGAGGAACGGCGCGCGAATCCAGCGCAGGTCCGATGACTTCTGCGCATCCAGCGCCACGCCAGGGCGGATGCCGGCATGGACCATCACATAGTCGCCGATCGCGATCTGGTCGGGCAGCGCGCGCAGGAAGTCGAGATGGGCGGTCGGCACATGGTCTTGCACCAGCTGCGCTACGCCCTTCAGATCGGCGGCTTCATAGGTTGCCTCGTCCACGCCGTAGCTAAGCAGCGTTTCCCGGCCACCGGCACGCACGAAGATGCCCAGCGACTGGCGCGCGCCTTCGGCAGCATGGAGCAGCAGTTCCTCGTGATTGCCGCACAGACAGGTGACGTCCTCGCTCGCCGCGCACAGCGTCATCACCCGTTCGACGACGCCGCGCGAATCCGGACCGCGATCGATCAGGTCGCCTAGGAAGATAAGCTTCACCCGGCGGTCACCACGGTCGGGATCGGCATCTATCCGCGCCAGCAAATCTTCGAGACAGTCCAGCCGCCCATGAACGTCGCCGATCGCATAGACGATCTGACCGTCGGGAATGCGGGGCGCCGGTGCTGCGGATTTGCGGAAAAGTCGGGAAAAAACCATGATGCGCGATCGCCTCTAGGCGAAAGGGGCTGCACGTTCAATGAACCGTGGCGGCGGTGAACCCGAAGCGCCTAGAAGGCGTTGGGCGGCACGACGATGGCGATTTGCCAATCATCTACCGGCGTTCTATTGCGGCGCAGCAATTTTGAGGGATGGAAGCGATGACGATCAAGAAGGTTCGCAAGGCAGTCTTTCCGGTCGCCGGTCTTGGCACCCGGTTCCTCCCTGCGACCAAATCGATGCCCAAGGAGATGCTGACCGTCGTCGACAAGCCGCTGATCCAGTATGCGGTCGAAGAGGCGCTGGAAGCCGGCATCGAACAGATCATCTTCGTCACCGGTCGGGGCAAGGGCGCGCTGGAGGATCATTTCGACGTTTCCTACGAACTGGAAGCGACGATGAAGGCCCGCGGCAAGTCGATGGCGCTGATCGAGGGTATCCGCCAGAAGCCTGGCAGCCCGGTCTATGTCCGTCAGCAGGAGCCGCTGGGTCTGGGCCATGCGGTGTGGTGCGCGCGCGAGATCGTCGGCGACGAGCCGTTCGCGGTGCTGCTGCCCGACGAACTGATGGTCGGCGGTTTCCTGAAGCAGATGGTTCAGGCCTATGAGCAGGTCGGCGGCAATGTCATTGGTGCGCTGGAAGTGCCCGACAGCGAGACCGACAAATACGGCATCATCTCGCCCGGCAAGCAGGACGGGCGCCTGACCGAAGTCACCGCGCTGGTCGAAAAGCCGAAGGGCAAGGCGCCGTCGAACCTGATGATCCCCGGCCGCTACATCCTGCAGCCCGAAGTGATGCAGATCCTCGATTCGCAGGAGCCGGGTGCGGGCGGCGAAATCCAGCTGACCGACGCGATGGCGAAGCTGATCGGCAACCAGCCGTTCCATGGCTTCACCTTCGACGGCAAGCGCTACGACTGTGGCGACAAGGCCGGTTGGGTGCAGGCGAACATCGCGCTGGCACTGGCGCGGGCCGATATCGGTCCGGCGGTGCGGGCGTTTGCGCAGGAAGCGCTCGCCAACGGTTGAGGGGTTCGGGGCGGGGGCGTTGCTCCCGCCCGCTACAGGGTGACCAGCCGGTCGTCCGCCAGCGTCGTGAGCAGGTCGATCATGCCGCCTGCCGCGACGTTCGCATGCTCGGCCGATATACCGGCGAGGGCGAGGCCGGTCTGGCACGCGTTCAGCTCTACGCCGCTCTCGGTCGCCATCGCGCGCAGTTCGGCAAGATCGGGCAAGCCGGCGGGCGCCGAACCGCGCGCGGTCAACACTGCAACCGCCTGTTCATGCAGATAGACCCGCATCCGCCCGCCGAGCGCGGCGCCGGCGCAGGCCATGGTCAGCGCCGCACGGAACCGGTCAGGGTCGGGGCTGACGACGACGATCGTCAGCCCGCGCATCGGCATCCGGGGTCCTTGGGCAGGGTGAGCGTGCGAAAGCGGAAGGCGAGCAGATCGGCAATCAATACCCGCCCGGCGGGATCGTCGCCGAACCCTATGATCGCGCGCATCGCTTCCAGCGCGGCCATGCTGCCGATGATCCCGGTCAGCGCGCCTAACACGCCCTGATCGGCGCAGCTGGCATCGGCACGCGCGGGATCGTCGCCGACGAAGCAGCGATAGCAGGGGAGGTGGGGCTCCCATCCGCGGAACACGCCCAACTGCCCCTCGAACTGGCCGACCGCTGCCGACACCAGCGGAATACGCGCCGTCAGCGCCGCATCGGCGACCACCAGCCGCGTCGCGAAATTGTCGCAGCCATCGACCACCACATCGGCACCGGCCAGCAGGTCGGCGGCGTTGCCGGCGTGGATGCGCAGCGCATGCGGCTCGACCGCGACGAACGGATTGATCCGTGCCAGCGCCGCCGCCACCGCCGCAACCTTCGGCATTCCGATATCGGCATCGGCGAACAGCGTCTGGCGCTGCAGATTACTGGCATCGACGCGGTCGTCGTCGATCACGACCAGCGTGCCGACCCCGGCCGCGGCGAGATATTGCAAGGCGGGCGACCCGATGCCGCCCGCGCCGATCACGACCACGCGGGCCGCTTTCAGTGCCGCCTGTCCCGCGCCGCCGACTTCGCGCAGGACGAGGTGGCGGGCATAGCGGTCGAGTTCGGCGTCGGAAAAACTCATTCGACCCAATCGAACAGCAGCACCGCGCGATACCAGCTGCCGGCATTGACGAAGCGGGGCACCAGGTTGCCGCGCGCATAGCTGACGACCAGCCCCGCGGCATATTGTTCGACCGTCGGGCAATTGATCGCGCGCGGGATGGTGGCGCGCACGACGTGGTCGTCGCCGATCAGCACCGCGACATCGACCCGCAACTGCGCATTGCCCGCGACCGGGATCGGGTGCGGGCACCCGGTACGCTTCATTTCGGCAAGGACGAACGCGTTCATCTGCGGCGTCGGGCGCGGTGTGCGGCGATAGGGGAGCGGCGGCAGCGCCTCCCAGTCGATCGGCGACCGCGCCACCGGCGCGACCTGCACCTCTGCCGGCGGCATCAGCGGGGCGACCGGCGTCAGCTGCAAGGCCATGCCGAGCAGGGCGAGCGCCGTCATCGCCCGGTCGACCCGAACCCGCCAGCGCCGCGGGCGGTGTCGTCCAGCGAATCGACTTCGTCGAGCGTCGCGCGCAGCACCGGGGCGGGGACCAGTTGCGCGACTCGTTCGCCGCGCACGACGCGGAACGGTTCCTGTCCCAGATTGGCGAGGATCACCTTCACCTCGCCGCGATAGTCGCTGTCGATCGTACCCGGCGTATTGAGGCAGGTGATGCCGTGCTTGAGCGCCAGCCCCGAACGCGGGCGGACCTGCACCTCATATCCTTCGGGAATCGCCATGGCGAAGCCGGTGGCGACGGCATGGCGTGCGCCGGGGACCAGTTCGACGTCTTCGGCCGCGACCACGTCCATTCCCGCCGCACCGGCTGTGGCATAGGCGGGCAGCGGCAGGCCGGCGCCGTGCGGCAGACGGAGCAGGCGCAGCGCGATCACGGCGTCACCTTCGCATTCTGCTGCAGTACCGGATCGGCGGACATGCGGCGCACCGCGTCGATCAGGTCGGGGTCGCCGAGCAGGTCGTGGCCGCGTCCGGGCAGCACGCGATAGTCGGTGGCGATGCCGCGCAGCGCCAGCGCCTCGGCATAGGCGCGCGAGAAGCGTTGCGGGGTGTCGGTATCGTCCGACCCGACCAGCAGCGCGACCCGCGTCGCCGGCGCGACGCCGCCGACCGTCATCAGTGGATCGAAGCTGGACACCGGCGTGGCGAAGCCGCCATGCCCCTGTTTCGCGCGATATTTGCGCCATTCGGGCAGCATGCACGGGCACCCGGCCAGCACCACGCCGTCGACCAGCCCCGGTCGGATGCCGGTCAGCGCCGCCGCCATCGCCGCGCCGCCCGATTGCCCGACAAGGATCGTGCGCGCCTGTGGATAGCGGGCCCGCCACTGGGCGATGCTGTCGCCCACCGCCGCGATCCGTTCGGCGGTATAGCTGTCGCCCCCGATCCCGCCGCGCATCCCCGGCGAGCTGTTGCCCGCCGCGTCGCGATAGCCCGGCCGCAGCAGCGCGATTGCGCGCGCATGGGGAATGGCATCGGCGATGGCGTGCGCCGCGTCGGCGAATGCCGCGGGCACGTCGCCATCACCATCGCCATGCAGCACCAGCACCAGGGTCCGCACGTCGCGCGCCGCATCGGGGCCGAAGCTCTGCGCCGACAGCGCGGGCGAGGACGACCCATGCGTCGCGCAACCGGCGGCGGCGAGGAGCAGCAGGGGACTAAGCCAGCGCATCGGCGATCCGATCGGCAAGGCGCGCGGCGATATCGCCCTTGGGTGCGTCGGCCCAGTGCTCGACCCCGTCAGCGGTGACCAAATGGACGGCGTTGCGATCGCCGCCCATGACATCGCCCGACACGTCGTTGGCGACGATCCAGTCGGCATTCTTGGCGGTCCGCTTGGCAGTGGCATAGGGGAGTACGTCGTCGGTTTCGGCCGCGAAGCCGATCAGCAGGCGCGGGCGGCGTGGCGATCGACCCAGCATCGCGAGGATATCGGGATTGGGCTGCAGCGTCAGCGTCGGCGGACCGTCGCCTTTCTTCAGCTTCGACGGCGCCGCTTCGACATGCCAGTCGGCGACCGCGGCGACCATCACCGCGGCATCGGCGGGCAGCGCCTGGGCCACGGCATTGGCCATGTCGCGCGCCGATTCGACGTCGATGCGGGTGACCCCCGTCGGGGTAGGCAGCGTCACCGGCCCGGCGACCAGCGTTACGTCCGCCCCCCGCGCGGCACAGGCGGCGGCGATCGCGAACCCCTGTTTCCCCGACGACCGGTTGGCAAGGTAGCGGACCGGATCGATCGGCTCATGCGTCGGTCCGGCGGTGATCAGGATGCGGCGACCGGCCAGCGATGGTGGCGCGGCCGCGGTCGTCATCGCTTCGATCGCGGCAACGATCGCGACCGGTTCGGGCAGGCGGCCGGGACCGAACTCGCCGCACGCCATCGCGCCTTCGTCGGGCTCCATCACCGTCACGCCATCGCCGCGCAGCGTCGCGACGTTGCGAACCGTCGCGGCATGCTGCCACATGCGCACGTTCATGGCGGGCACCGCCAGCACCGGCTTGTCGGTCGCGAGCAGCAGCGTGGTGGCAAGATCGCTGGCGACCCCCGCCGCCATCCGCGCCAGCAGGTCGGCGGTCGCGGGCGCGACGACGACCAGATCGGCCTGACGGCTGAGTTGGATATGGCCCATCTCCGCCTCGTCTTTCAAATCCCACAGGCTGGTATGGACCGGTTGTTCGCTCAGCGCCGCCAGCGTCATCGGCGTCACGAACTGCGCACCGCCATCGGTCAGGACGCAGCGGACGCTATGCCCGGCCCCGCGCAGCAGGCGGATCAGCTCGCACGCCTTGTACGCGGCGATGCCACCACCGACGATCAGCAATATGCGTGTCATCGCGTGATCCTCTGCACCCGAACGCGCCGTCTGTCGAGCAACGTCCGCGTCAGGTCGCGCGCAGCATCGGGCAGGAACGCCATCCCGACCAGATAGGCGGGGGCGGCGGCCAATACCCAATAAAAGGTGTCGGTCCGTGCGAACAACGCGATCGCCGCCGCATAGCCACCGAACGTCAGCACCGCGCGCAGGCCGAGCGGCCCCGGCGCCGCCGCCCAGCCGATCAGCGCCAGCATCGCCAGCGGCGCGCCCAGCCACCACGGCAGCAGCGTCAGCGCGGTCGAGCGTGCCATGGCGGAGGCGAACAGCCCCGGCCCGTGCAACCCGCTCCACCCCGGCGACACCGCGTCGAGTGGCCCGGCGATCGTGGCGACGGCGCGCGCATGGAGTGACAGCAGCGCGACGAACACCAGCAGCGCCGCGATCCAGCCCAGCGCCTCGCGCCGCCGCCCCTCGACCAGTGCCATCGCCAGCATCACCAGTGCATAGAGCGCCGCCGTTTCGCGGATCAGCATGGCGCAGAGCGCAATCGCGACCGGCTCGATCCAGCGATCGTCGCGGCGGATGGCGAGCGACAGGGCGATCAGCAGCCCCGCCCACAGGTCATGGAAATGCACCAGCGACGGCTGGACGAAGGCGACCATGCCGCCCGCCAGCAGGAACAGTGCGGTGATCCTCGGGCTCCCCCGCGCGAACCACTCGCCGATCCGCCGGGTCCAGGCGAGCCCGGTGGCGATGGCGAGCAACACCATGGCGATGACCGGGACGATGTCGGGCAACGCGGCCTGCACCACCGCCAGCGTCGGCAGGCGCACGGCGGGGAAAGGACGCAGCGGATAGCCGCCCGCGCGCAACTCCTGCGCAGCGACGCCATAATAATCGCCGCCCGCGCGCAGGCCGTCGACTACCGCACCGTACAGGCCGAGATCGGTCTGCCCACTGCCGCGCACGCCGCTATCCTCGCCCGGTTGAACCCATGCCGATCCCAGCAGCAGCGCGAACAGGATTGCGAGCGCAACGGCGATCGCCGGGCGCACGCATGCGAACCGGCTGGACGACGACAGCCATATCGGCGGCCGCGGACGGATCATCCCAGCAGCTGCATCAGGCCGGCACCCGCCGCACCGCTTGCGAGGGCAACGAGGCCATAGCGCCAGCCGCCGCCGACCTTGATCACCGCGATATCGGGCAGCGGCGGGGAGGGCGGGGCGCCGCCGGGGCCGGGATAGCGCGCCTCGATATTGCGCAGCAGGTCGGGCAGCCGCGCGAAGGTGCGCAGGTCGGTGATGATCCGGTCGGCGACCATCGCCTCCGGCCCCAACTCGTCGCGAATCCAGCCGCGCACGAACGGCGCCGCCGTCTCCCACAAATTGATGTCGGGATCGAGTGCGGTCGCCACGCCCTCGACCATCACCATCGTCTTTTGCAGCAGGAGCAAATGCGGCTGGGTCTGCATGTCGAAGTCGCGCGTGATGTTGAACAGCGAATCGAGCATCATGCCGACCGACATGTCCTTGACCGCAAGGCCCCGCATCGGTTCGCCCACCGCCCGCAGCGCGGTCGCGAATTCGGCGACATTGTGGTGGGCGGGGACATAGCCCGCCTCGAAATGGATTTCCGCGACGCGCTTATAGTCACCGGTGATCAGGCCGTAGAGGATTTCGGCCAGCCACACCCGCGCGCGCCGGTCGATCCGGCCCATGATGCCGAAATCGATCGCGGCGATGCGCCCGTCGGGCAGCGCGAACAGATTGCCCTGATGCATGTCGGCATGGAAGAAACCGTCGGCGATCGCCTGTCGCAGGAAAGCGCGGACCAGCCGGGTCGCCATGGCGTTCAGGTCGTGACCGGCGGCGATCAGCGCGGGGCGGTTCGACAGCTTGATGCCGTCGATCCATTCGGTGGTCAGCACCTTCGACGTGGTGCGCTGCCAATCGATCGCGGGAATGGTGAAGTCGGGCTCGGCCTCCATCCCGTCGGCCAGTTCGGATGCGGAGGCAGCTTCGCGACGCAGGTCAAGTTCACGCGCAGTCCAGCGCTTCATCGTTTCGATGACGAGGCGCGGGCGCAGCCGCTTCAACTCGCCGCCCATCGTCTCCATCCGGGCGGCGGCCCATTCATAGGTGTCGATCGCGTCGAAGAATTGCGCTTCGACGCCGGGGCGCAGCACCTTTACCGCGACCTGCCGGCCATCGGTAGTGATCGCCCGGTGGACCTGCGCGATCGAGGCAGCCCCGACGGGCGTCTCTTCGATCGACGCGAACAGCGCCTCGATCGGCTGGCCCAGCCCCGATTCGATCGCCGGGCGCACCACGCTCCACGGCAGCGGCGGCAGCGCGTCCTGCAGCGAGAGCAGGTCCTGCGCCACCGCCTCGCCGACCAGATCGGGGCGGGTGGCGAGCGTCTGCCCAAGCTTGATCGCGGCAGGGCCCAACGCGGCGAATGCCTCGGCATAGCGCGGCGTCTTCGGTACCCGCGCACCGAACCGGGCGAGCCGCACCACCCGGCGCAACCGCGGCGGGGTGCGCGGATTGCGCTCGATATCGATCAGCGCGCCATGCCGCGCCAGCGTGCGCCCCCATTTCAGGATGCGCCAGCCATGGGTGAGCGTCGAGGTCATGCGGCGGGACGCGCCCGGTGCCGCATCAAATCTTCCACCCGCTATGGATCGCGACCAGCCCCCCCATTATCGGCTCGACCCGGGTGCGGATGAAGCCGGCTTCGCCGATCATGCGCTCGAACGTCGGCATGTCGGGAAAGCGCCGGATCGATTCGATTAGATAGCGATAGCTGTCCTCGTCGTTCGCCAGCAGCTTGCCGAGCTTCGGCACCAGCTTGTGCGAATATTGATCGTACACATCGGCAAAGCCCGGCCACGTCACGGTCGAGAATTCGAGGCAGAAGAACCGTCCGCCGCGCTTCAGTACGCGGTGCGCCTCGCGCAATGCCTTGGGGATATCGGTCACGTTGCGGATGCCGAACGCGATCGTATAGGCATCGAAGCTGCGATCGGCGAAACCCAGCGTCTCGGCATTCTGTTCGGACCACACCAGCCCGTCGATTCCGCGCTTGGCGGCGCGTTCCATGCCAACGCCCAGCATCGCCGGGTTGATGTCGGCGACGGTGACGCCCGCCCCCGATTTTGCCATGCGGAACGCGATGTCGCCGGTGCCGCCGGCCATGTCGAGGATCGCATCGTCCTTCTGCGGCTTCACTCGCGCGACGAACCGGTCCTTCCACAACCGGTGCATCCCCCCCGACATCGCATCGTTCATCAGGTCGTAGCGTGCGGCGACGTTCGCGAAGACGTCACCGACGCGCCGCGTCTTTTCGTCGGGGGCTACGTCTTCATAGCCGAAGGATACCGTGTCGTTCATGTGCCTGCCCTAGCGGCGCCTTGTGGCCGGAGCAAACCGAACCTAGCTCTATTTGCGTACATCCCCGGTATGACACGGTCCGCGGCGATAGAAGGATAGCATGCCCGAACTGCCCGAAGTCGAAACCACCGTGCGCGGCCTGACCCCGGTGCTGCACGGCCAGCGCCTGACCCGCGTCGTCGCGAATCGTGCCGATCTGCGCCGGGCGATGCCGGTCGATCTCGGGCAGCGGCTGACCGGGGCGACGGTCACCGGCCTGTCGCGCCGCGCCAAATACGGGCTGATCGATACCGATCGCGGCGACAGCTTCATCTTTCACCTCGGCATGTCGGGGCGCTGGCGGGTCGATCCGGACGAGGCGTTGCCGCACGATCACCTCGTGCTGGAGACGGCAGGCGGACGGCAGGTGGTGCTGAACGATCCGCGCCGCTTCGGATCGGTCGACCTGATGCCGACGGCCGACGTGCCCGTATGGCCGCCGTTCGTGGCGCTAGGTCCCGAACCGCTGGGACCAGACCTGACCGCCGACCACCTCGAACGCCGCTTCGCCGGGCGGATCGCACCGGTCAAGCTGCTGCTGCTCGACCAGCGGATCGTCGCGGGCCTTGGCAATATCTATGTTTGCGAGGCGCTCAACGTCGCGCGAATCGCACCGACCCGGCCGGCGGGGCAGATCGCGCCCGAACGGCTCGCGTTGCTCGTCGATGCGATTCGCGCCGTGCTGCTCGCCGCGATCGAGGCGGGGGGATCGACCCTGCGTGATTATGCCCGGCCCGATGGTGAACTCGGCTATTTTTCTAAGCAATTCCGGGTATATGGCCGCGAGGGCGAGCGGTGCCCGTGCGGCGGCACCGTCGAGCGTCGCGTCGATGGCGGGCGCTCCACCTTCTGGTGCCGAACCTGCCAGCAATAGTTGACCCCGCGCCCCCGACGGTTTAAGGGGCGCACCTTCTCCGGTCGGGATATGCTCGATTGGCACCAATCATTTGCGAGAGTCGAGGACGGCATGGCGAATACGCCACAGGCGAAGAAGCGTATCCGGCGCAATGCGCGTCGTGCGGAAATCAATGGTGCGCGCGTCGGCCGCATCCGTACCTTCGTGAAGAAGGTCGAAGCAGCGATCGTCGCCGGCGACCGCGAAGCCGCCACCACCGCGCTGGCGAACGTGCAGCCTGAACTGGCCCGCGGCGTCGCCAAGGGCGTGCTGCACAAGAACACCGCGAGCCGCAAGTTCTCGCGTCTGACCAAGGCGGTCGGCGGAATCGCCTGATCCGCTGACGGCCACGTCGGCCAAGCAATGCACCCCGTCGACCCCAGGGTCGGCGGGGTTTCTTGCGTCCGATCCGGTATACCGAAAACCGGTGTTTCCGCTTTGTCCCGCGGCGTGAAATCGGGCGCACCGCGGACGTTCGAATCAACGCTTTCGGAAATGGCGGAAATCCTAGGATTCTGCCGGATCGATGCGCCCGAACTTCCTCAAGTAATTGATAAGGAACGGAAAAAAAGAAATCCGACGCATTTCTGCGGCCCATGGCCTGTCAACCGTCTTTATTTCGGTTTGATGACTTGATCGACGGCCGTTCCGGTTCCTAAACAGCACTTCCCGGCGCCGCTGCGGCGATCCGGGGCCCACGCGAATCTTCGTGTGCGATCACCGTTTCGGCGGGATCGAGGGGGGATTTTTAAACGACGATGGAACGTGGTGGAGAGGCCCGCTTCTCCGCACGGGAGAGGTGTGCCTGACGTGACGATGCCGGTGGATCATGGACAGGTGGAGGTAGCGGCGGCCTGGGCCCGCGTGCGCCAGAACCTGCGTGCATCCGCCGGGCAGCGCTTGTTCGACCGGTGGCTGAAGCCGATGGAGCTGGTCGCGCCCGATGGCGACGGCGTCGTCCGCCTGACCCTGCCGTCCGCCTTCATGACCGATTGGGTCCGCAACCATTATGCCGAGCGTCTGACCCACGAATTCCGCGCGCAGCTTCCCCAGGTCCGCGACGTCGTGGTCGAAACCGCCACCGCCCTGCAGGCGCGAATCGTGCCGCCCGCGCCGATGGTCGATCTAGTGCCCGCGCCGATCACCGCGGCACCGATCGCGGCGCCGGCGGTACCGCAGCGTGCCCCGGCCGAGCGTCCGGCGTTCGACCCGCGCTATCGCTTCGACCGTTTCATCGTGTCGGCATCGAATCGCGTGGCGTTCAACGCCGCCAAGGCGGTGGCCGAACCCGGCGTGCCGCGCTTCAGCCCGCTGTTCCTCCACAGCGGCACGGGCCTGGGCAAGACGCACCTGATGCACGCCATCGGCCATGCTTTCCTCGAGGCCGATCCAGCGGCGAGCGCGGTGTACCTGCCCGCCGAGCGCTTCATGTTCGAATTCGTGGCGGCAATGCGTGCCCGCGACACGCACGGCTTCAAGGCGCGCTTGCGCGGCGTCGACCTGCTGATGATCGACGACCTGCAATTCGTCGCCGGCAAGGACGCGACACAGGAGGAATGCCTCCACACGATCAACGCGTTCATGGACGCGGGCAAGCGGGTGGTGATCGCCTGCGACCGTTCGCCCGCGCTGCTCGACGGGATCGACCCGCGGCTGCTGTCGCGGCTGGGCGGCGGCCTCGTCGCCGATATCAAGGCGCCCGAAACCGAACTGCGCCACGCGATACTCGCCGCGAAGCTGGCCGAGGTGCCGGGCATCACCGTGCCCGAGGACGTCGTCGACCTGCTCGCCGGGCGCATCCGCGGCAGCGTGCGCGAGCTGGAAGGCGCGCTCAACCGCCTGATCGCCTATGCCTCACTCACCGGTGACACGATCGACATGGCGTTCGCCCATGCGACGCTGGGCGAGATGCTGGCCGGCCCGGCCAAGCGCGTGACGATCGACGATATCCAGCGCGCGGTATCGGCGCATTTCGAGGTGAAGCAGCTCGACCTCGTCTCGGCTCGCCGTGCGCAGGTGATCGCACGGCCGCGGCAGGTGGCGATGTACCTCGCCAAGCGCCTCACCACCCGCTCGCTGCCCGAGATCGGCCGCAAGTTCGGCAACCGTGATCATTCGACGGTGATCCATGCGGTGCGCCGGATCGAGGAACTGCGTGGGGTCGATCGCGAGATCGACACCGCTGTCCGCACGCTGCTGCGCTCGCTCGAAGGCTGAGCGTCCCCCCTCGAGTCCCCCGTTTGCTTCGAGCGCAGGTTCGAGCCTGTCGAGAACCGAAGTCGAGAAGGGGTTGCCCCAAACTACGCGTTCTCGACGGACGCTTCTCGACAGGCTCGAACCTGCTCGAACCGAACGGATTGGGTAAAAGAAGAAGGTGGTTCACGCGGAGGCGCGGAGAGTTGCGCCTCGGGCAGGCGTCCTGCCGCGTCAGCGGCCTTCACCCTTATCCAGCCGCAAGCGCAGCCGTCTCCCGATCGCGGAGGGGCTGCCCATCTCGCAACCCCGCCGCGCCTGCGCGTCTTCGCGTGAACTACCTCCTTCTTACGTAATAACGTCCGGCGCGTTGCGACCCGTATGCTCCCGGATCGACGCAACCTGCTCCGCAGCCGCGACCAGCGGCGCCAGCGCGTCGCCGGTTTCCTGTGCCAGATCGCCATCGATCGGCGCGTAGCGTTCGATATAGACCCGCAGCGTTGCGCCCTGCGTGCCAGTACCCGACAGGCGGAACACGATGCGCGATCCGTCGGCGAACAGGATGCGGATGCCCTGGTTGCGGCTGACCGATCCATCGGTGCTGTCGTGATAGGCGAAGTCGTCCGCCTCCGACACGATCAGGTCGCCGATCGTCATGCCCGGCAGCGTCGCCAGCCGCTCGCGCAGCGATGCCATCAGCTCATCGGCGCCGGCCTGCTCGACACCCTCATAATCGTGTCGTGCATAGTAATTGCGGCCATAGCGCGCCCAATGGTCGGCCATGATCTCCGCGACCGGCTGCCGCCGCACGGCAAGGATGTTGAGCCACAGCAGCACCGCCCACAGTCCGTCCTTCTCGCGGACATGGTTCGATCCCGTGCCCGCACTCTCCTCGCCACAGATGGTGACGAGTCCCGCGTCGAGTAGGTTGCCGAAGAACTTCCAGCCGGTCGGCGTTTCGTACAGCGGTACGTCCAGCGCCTGTGCGACGCGATCGGCGGCGGCGGAGGTCGGCATCGAGCGGGCGATGCCGGCGATGCCGTCCTTGTACGCCGGCGCGAGGTGCGCGTTCGCCGCCAGCACGGCGAGCGAATCGGACGGGGTCACGAAGATGCCGCGCCCGATGATGAGGTTGCGGTCGCCATCACCGTCCGATGCCGCGCCGAATTCGGGCGCGTCCTCGCCCATCATCCGCTCGTACAGTTCGTGCGCGTGGACGAGGTTGGGGTCGGGGTGATGGCCGCCGAAATCGGGCAGGGGGGTGCCATTGACGACGGTGCCCGGCGCGGCGCCGAGGCGGCGTTCGAGAATTTCGGCCGCATAGGGCCCAGTCACCGCGTGCATCGCGTCGAACGACAGGCGGAAGCCGCCGGCGATCAGGTCGCGGATCGCGGCGAAGTCGAACAGTCCCTCCATGCATTCGGCATAGGCGGCGACCGGATCGATCACCTCGACGGTCAGCCCGTCGACGGACGTTTCACCGAGTGTGTCGAGGTCGATGCCGGTTACGTCGCTGATAACGTAGCGGTCGATTTCCAGCGTACGGGCGTAGAGCGCGTCTGTGAAGCTCTCTGGCGCAGGGCCGCCGTTCGAGACGTTGTATTTTATGCCGAAATCCTCGTCCGGGCCGCCGGGATTGTGGCTGGCCGACAGGACGAGACCACCGATCGCGCCGCGGGTGCGGATGACGTTGGAGGCGGCGGGGGTCGACAGGATGCCGCCTTGCCCGACGATGGCGCGGGCGAAGCCGTTGGCGGCGGCCATGCGGATCGCGGTCTGGATGACCTCGCGGTTGAGGTAGCGGCCGTCGCCGCCGATCACCAGCGTGGCGCCGGCCTTGTCCTCGACCACGTCGAACACCGACTGGACGAAGTTTTCGGCGTAATGCGGCTGCTGGAACACCCGCACCTTCTTGCGCAGGCCCGACGTGCCGGGCTTCTGGTCGGTGAAGGGCTGGGTATCGACGGTGGTGCTGGTCACGAACGGCATCCCCTGTTGGGTGAGCGATGCCGAACGCATAAGGTGGCGAAGGTGTCGCGGACAACCTTAAATTGGCCGCGACACCTGCATTAACTAAAACAAATATTCAGATTTGCAGGCCCAAGGCCTGCTGCGCTGCCCGCAGCGTCGGTCGGGCCAGCGACTCGGCCTTGGCCGCACCCTTGGCCAGCGTCGCGCCGACCGCCGCTCGGTCACCCAGCAGCGCCACCAGCCGGTCGCGGATCGGGCCGAGCCTGGCGACCGCCAGATCGGCCAGCGCCGGCTTGAACGCGCCGAACCCCTGGCCGCCGAAGTTGGCGAGGACGTCCTGCGGCGCGTCCCCCGACAGGGCGGCATAGATGGTGACGAGGTTGCGCGCCTCGGGCCGTTCGGCAAGCCCGCCAACTTCGAAAGGGAGGGGTTCGGGATCGGTCTTGGCCTTGCGGAACTTGGCCGCGATCTGGTCATCCGAATCGATCAGGTTGATGCGGCTCATGTCCGACGGGTCGGACTTGGACATTTTTGCGGTACCGTCGCGCAAGCTCATGATCCGCGGCGTGTCCTCCGGGATCATCGGTTCGGGCAGCGGGAACAACTCGACCCCGAAATCGAGGTTGAACTTGGTGGCGATATCGCGCGCCAGCTCCAGATGCTGCTTCTGATCCTCGCCGACCGGCACATGCGTCGCCTGATAGGCGAGAATGTCGGCGGCCTGCAGCACCGGATAGGTGAACAGCCCAACGCTGGCACCTTCGCGGTTCTTGCCCGCCTTGTCCTTCCACTGGGTCATGCGGTTGAGCCAGCCGACCCGCGCCGTGCCGCCGAGAATCCACGCCAGTTCGCTATGCGCCGGCACTCGCGCCTGGTTGAACAGGATCGAGCGGTCGGGGTCGATCCCCGCCGCGAGCAGGGTCGCCGCCATCTCGATCGTGTTCGACGCCATCTCCCTGGGGTCCTGCGTCACCGTCAGCGCGTGGAGGTCCGCCAGGAAGAACAGGCAGACATCGTCCGCGCCCATCCGGTCCTGCAACCGCACCCAGTTGCGGATCGCGCCCAGATAATTGCCGAGATGAAGATTGCCGGTGGTCTGGATGCCGGAGACGACACGCATGTTGGGTTTCCTGTATTACGCAGCCCGCCGCCGCAGCAGCGCGCGAAGATCGGCCAGCCGGAACGCCCCGGTGGCAAGGCAGGCGAGGCCATAGACGATGGCACCCGTCCCGACGAGGGCTACCATGCCGATGACGCGGGTCAGCACCGCGCCGGTGGTCCATGGCGCCACCACGACATCGGCGAAGAACAGCGCCGCCCCCATCAGCAGCGCGGCGACGGCGAAGCGGGGCAGGCGGTGCGTCAGCTGCCGGTCGAGCGCGAAATGCCCGCGCTGCCGGAGCGTCCAGTACAGCATCGCGACATTGACCCACGCCGCGACGGCGGTCGCCAGCGGCGGGCCGATATGGGCGATGGTCGGGATCAGCGCGAGGTTCAGGACGATGTTGATCACGATCGACCACATCGCGAAGCGCACCGGCGTCCGCGTATCCTGTCGCGCGTAGAAGCCGGGCGTCAGCACCTTGATGAGGACATAGGCCGGCAGTCCCAGCGAGAAGGCGGCGAGCGACTGGGCGCAGCGGATCGTGTCTTCGGGACCGAACGCGCCGTGCTGGAACAGCGCGCGGATGATCGGTTCGGCGACGGTCAGGAACGCGATGGTCGCGGGCAGCGTCAGCAGCAGCGCCAGTTCGATACCGCGGTTCTGCGTATCCATCGCGCCGGCATCGTCCTTGCGGCTCAACTGGCGCGAGATGGTCGGGAGCAGGATGGTGCCGAGGCCAATGCCGATCAGCCCCAGCGGCAGTTGGTTCAGCCGGTCGGCATAATAGATGTACGAGATCGAGCCCGGATCGAGCAGCTTGCCCGACAGCGCGGTCGAGATGACGAGGTTGACTTGCATCGCGCCGGCGCCGGCGGCGGCGGGTACGATCAGGCGCAGCATCTGCCGCACATCGGGGGTCAGCCGCGGACGGCGCGGGCGTAGCGACACCCCGGCGCGGCGGCAGGCGAGCATCAGCCAGCCAAGCTGCAACGCGCCGCCGATCGTCACCGTCCACGCCTGTACCTGCGCCGTCGCGTATGGATCGGGGCCGTGGAAGAACAGGAGGCCGGCGACCATCGCGATGTTCAGCAGGATGGGAGCGGCGGCATTGACCCAGAATTTGTCGAGCGAATTGAGGATCGCGCCCAAGAGCGACACGATCGAGATCAGCAGCAGATAGGGGATGGTGATCCGCGACAGCGTGACCGCATAGGCGAACTGGTCGGGTGTCGGATCGTTGAACCCGCCCGACAGCAGCCAGGTGAGCGGCCATGCGGCGATCAGCATCGCGACCGTCGCAGCGACCAGCACCGGCAGCAGCACGGACAATACGTCGCGGGCGAAATCGATGCCGGTGGCGAGGCCGTGTCCCTCTGCGCCCGCGTCGCCCTCGGCCACCTTCTTGTTGAACAGCGGTACGAAGGCGGCGTTGAACGCCCCTTCGGCGAACAGCGCGCGGAACATGTTGGGCAGGCGGAAGGCGACGAGGAACGCGTCCGACGCGAACCCCGCCCCGACGAACGTCGCCTGCAGCGAATCGCGGACCAGCGCCAGCACCCGGCTGGCGAGGGTCAGGCCACCGACCGATCCCAGCGATTTGGCGAGTTTCATGCGGTTGTTCCGCGATGTGCCCCAAGGGCAGATCGAACTTCACTGTACCGAGCGAAGGCAACATTACTTCCCTCCCTGACAAGGGAGGGGCAGGGGGTGGGTTGGTCAGCGAGGGACGGTGAGCGCGCCACAACGGGCCGACCCACCCCCGACCCCTCCCTTGTCAGGGAGGGGAGAGGCTTTCGATGCCCGTCCGGCTGAATGTCGACCAACCCCCCGACGCTTCAGGCGTGGCCGGCGACTTCGCCCAGCGCACCCTGCTGGTCGGCCTGCTGGACGTAGAGCTGCGCGAAGTCGATCGGTTCGAGCATCAGCGGCGGGAAGCCGCCGTCGCGGACCGCATCGGCCAGCACGCGGCGGGCGAAGGGGAACAGGATGCGCGGCGCTTCGCCCAGCAGGAACGGCTGGAGATGCTCGGCGGGAATGTTGCGGAGCGCGAACAGGCCGGCGAACGACAGGTCGACGAGGTACATCACCTGACCCTCGATCTCGGCGCGGGCCTCGATCTTCAGCACGACTTCATGGACGTCGTCGCCGACCTGGTTGGCGCCGATGTTGAACTGCACGTCCAGCTTCGGCGCGCCCGCGACCTGATACACGCCCGGCGCGTTCGGGTTCTCGAACGACAGGTCCTTGACGTACTGGGTGATGACATTGACCGACGGCTGGCTGTCGTCCCCATTGGCAAAGGCGTCGATGCCGGTGGCGTCGTTCTGATCTTCCATGGTATTCCCTGTCCGCTACGGCGGAAAGCTTTGGCGCTTGCCGCGTTAAGATGGCGCGGACTAGCAGCGGCAGGACCGCGATTCAACGGGTCGACCGGCCCGGCGAAGCTAATGGCCGTCGCACCGTTTGTATCCGCGCCCGATCGGTCCTATGTCCGGTCGACGGAAGGAAGTTGAGGCATGGTGGTTTTTGTCGTCCTGCTCGCGATGGTCGCGGCGTTTCTGGCCATGCGGCTCTATGCCGTACTGGGCAAGCGTACCGGCCATGAACCCTTGCCGCGCGCGGCCGAGGAACGCGTCGGCGCGCCGTCGGTCGCTCGCCCGATCGAGGTCACGCCCGAGGCGCGTGTGCTGGGCCCCCGGCACGTCGACAGCGGTGCCGAAGCCGGCCTGCGCGCGCTGATCGCCGCCGACCCCAGCTTCGACGTCGCGCAGTTCCTCGACGGTGCCAAGTCGGCCTATCGCATGATCCTCGAAGCCTTCTGGAAGGGTGACGAGGCGACGCTGGAATGGCTGACCGAACGGGACGTCCGCGAAGCCTTTGCGCAGGCGATCGCCGAGCGCAACGCCGCCGGCCATGTCCTCGACAACCGGCTGGTGACGATCGAGCGTGCGGTGGTGACCGAAGCGTCGGTCGAAGGCGGCGTCGCGCGCGTCGCGGTCCGGTTCGATGCCGATATCGCCGCGATTACCCGCGATGCCGATGGCAACATGATCGCCGGGTCGCTGTCCGATGCGGTCGAGACGCATGATGTCTGGACGTTCCTGCGGGTGCTCAAGAGCGGCGACCCGAACTGGAAGCTTGCCGACACCGACGAAGCCTGACGCCGATGCAAAAGGGGGGGATGGCGGCATTCGCCGCGCTGCTGCTGGCGGGCTGTTCCAACGCGATCGTGCCGCGCGGTGCGGAGAGTGCCGCGTCGCTGCCGACGCCCGAGCAGGCGCAGCCGGTCCTCACCACGCCGACTCGGCCGCTGCCGGTGCGGCAGCCGACCGCCGCCGTTCCGCTGCCGCCGATTACCGGTGTCGGCACCGCTGCTGGGGCGACGACTGCGCTGGCCGCCGGTGTCGTCGCCGGGCCGCCGGTCGCCTCGCTGCCGATTACCGAGGCCGTTGCCGCCCGTGCGCTGGCCGCGTTCCGGATCAGTTGCGCCTCGGTCGTGCGGCGTGCCGATCCGACCGGACTGACCCGCGGTGCCGATTGGCAGCCGTCGTGCGATGCGGCGCGCAGCGTGGCGTCGGGCGGGGCGCGGGCGTTCTTCGCGCGCTGGTTCGAAACCGCGCAGGTCGGGGATGGGAAGGCGTTCGCCACCGGCTATTACGAACCCGAAATTCATGGGTCGCGCACGCGGCGCAGTGGGTATGAAACGCCGATCTATGGCGTGCCCGGCGATCTGGTCGAGGTCGACCTTGGCCTGTTCTCGACCGATTTGAAGGGCAAGCGGATACGCGGGCGGGTCGATGGTACCGCCTTCGTCCCCTATTTCGATCGGACCGCGATCGAGGAAGGCGCACTGGCCGGCCGCGGGCTGGAAATCGCGTGGGCGGCCGATCCGGTCGAGATGTTTTTTCTGCAGGTACAGGGATCGGGGCGGTTGCTGCTGCCCGATGGCGGTGTGATGCGCATCGGCTATGCCGGGCAGAACGGCCGCGACTATACCGGCATCGGCAAGCTGATGCGCGACCGCGGGCTGGTCCAGCCCGGACAGGCGTCGATGCAGGGGCTGATGGCGTGGCTACGCGCCAATCCCGAACAGGGGCGCGCGATCATGCGCGAAAACAAGAGCTTCGTGTTCTTTCGCGAACTGACCGGGCCGGGGCCCTTGGGCGCGATGGGCCTGCCGGTGACCGGCAATGCCAGCGTCGCGGCGGACGTCCGCTTCGTGCCGCTGGGCGCGCCGGTGTTCCTGTCGATGGACCGGACCGATGCCACCGGGCTGTGGGTGGCGCAGGATACCGGGGGCGCGATCAAGGGCACCAATCGCTTCGACACCTTCTGGGGTGCGGGCGACGAGGCGCGGGCGATCGCGGGCGGCATGAGTGCGCGCGGCACCGCCTTCCTGTTGCTGCCGCTGGGCACCGTCGCACGGATCGCCGGTGGCCGGACGACGCCTTGATCCGAACGAGGCGGCGCTGTGGGCGCGGGTGGTCGCGGCGGTAAAGCCGCTGCATCCCGCGCGCGCCGTCGCCGTCGCGCCGGCACCGCTGGAGAAACATGGCGCGCCGGCGCCCAAGCCGGTGCGGGCCCGGGTTGCGCCGGTCGTCGTGCCGCCTGCCCGCAACCGGTTGCCGGGGGCGACGCTGGACGCGGGATGGGACAAGAGCCTGTCGCGCGGGCTGGTCAGCCCCGAATCGACGATCGACCTGCACGGCCATACGCTGGCATCGGCGCATGCGATGCTCGATCGCGGGCTGGCCCATGCGATCCAGCGTGGCGACCGCGTGCTGTTGCTGGTGACGGGCAAGCCGCCGCGTGCCGGATCGGAACGGCCGCATGCGCGCGGGGCAATCCGGTCGGCGATCGGCGACTGGATCGCCGCCAGCCGCCACGCCGACCGCGTCGCCGCGATCCGGCCGGCGCATATCCGGCACGGCGGGCAGGGCGCCCTCTATCTGGTGCTGCGCCGCCCGGGGCGGTGAAGGGCTATTCGGAAACTCGCGGAAAAGGGAGTTTCAGGCGGCGCCGGCCCGCTTCCCCGCCCCGCCACCCATCGGAATACCGTGTGGGTGGCCGGCTGGTGCTGCAACATCAATAGGTGTTGCGGTGGACCAGCACCTTGAGCGTCAGGAACACGATCGCGAGATCCTTCCAGAACGACCAGTTGGCGATATATTCCAGATCGGCCTGCAGCCGGTTGGTCAGGTCTTCGGTATGGACCGTCGCCCCGCGATAGCCGCGCACCTGCGCCAGGCCGGTGATGCCGGGTTTCAGCGCGTGGCGATGCCAGTAGCGTTCGTCGACGTCCCAGAACAGCTGCTCGCCCGCCAGCGACCCCAGCGCGTGCGGCCGCGGGCCGACGATGCTCATCTGCCCGAACAGTACGTTGAACAGCTGCGGCAGTTCGTCGATGCTGGTCCGCCGGATGAAATAGCCCACGCGGGTGATGCGGTCGTCGTCGCGGCTGGCCGAGCGGCTGCCGTCCGAATCGGTCCTTTCCACCCGCATGCTGCGGAATTTCAGGATGTAGAAGAATTTGTTGCCGCGCCCGACGCGGCGCTGGCGGAACAGCACCGGGCCGCGGCTGTCCAGCTTGATCGCCAGCGCGATGAACGCGAGCGCCGGGGTGAGCAGCAGCAGCGCGACGCTGGCGCAGGCGAGGTCGAAGCACCGTTTGCCGATCGCCTTGCGCAGCTTGAGCGGCCCGACCGATACGGTCAGCGCACGCGCGTCGCCGATGGTCGACACCGCCAGCGCGCCATAGGTGTCGATTTCGTTGACGATGATGTCGCCGCGCACGTTCGCGCCCTTCAGCATCATCGCCCAGTCGCGCCGGTCCTCCGGCCGGCACGCGACCGCGACATGGTCCGCCCCCTGCACCAGCTGCGCGAACAGGTGCAGCATCGCCGGATTCTTCAGGTCCGGCCGCAGCCCGAGCGCCGCGGCGTCGATCCGACGGAAGTCGCGTGGCACGGACACCTCATACTGGTCGCATAGCAGCAGCTGCACCACCAGATAGCGCCGCAGCCGCCCGTCGATCAGCAGCGCCACGAACTGCCGGAACAGAATCAGCAGGATCAGGCTGAGCACCATCGCGACGGCAAGCAGGATGCGCGAGACGTCGCGTTCGAGGCGGAAGAAATACGAGATCAGGAACAGCGCGCCATAGGTCAGGATCAGCGAGCGCACCGCGGGACCGGTCTCGATCGCGATCACCCGGACCCAGTTGAGCGAATAGGCGCCGGCATTGAACGCGATCACGCCATAGAGCAGGCAGGCGATGGTGGCGACCGCAGGCAGTGTCGTGCGCAGTTCCTGCGCATAGCCCGGCGACAGCATGCCGAAATGGCTGGGCGCGATGAACCCGATGACGATCGCAAGGAAATCGAGCGCAAGCAGGCCGGCATAGAGCGTGATGCGGGCGGCGTGGGGGCGATTCCACTGCCGGGTCACCGCCGGCGCATCGAGATCGGGTCGCGCCGATGATGGTGTCGTGTTCAACCCGTATCCCCTGAACGATGGCGCATGCCGGTCTGCCTGCCCCTGATGAAGTCCGGCGTTTCGCTGCGTCGCGGTAATAGTGACGTGTGGCAAGAATAGGAAGTATTCGGCAACCGGTTTTCCCCGGCGCTGCGATCGTCCGGTCCGACATCCGATGCAGTCGACCGCACATCGCCGGTATCGTGCTATCGTTACCGAATAGTGTGCGATTTGTTCCCTACCAGATGTTAACCACGCTTCGCGCCGAAATAGTAACGCAGCCGCTTTAACCATCGCTCCCGCAGTTCAAGGGGAATAGGCGTGGCAACGGCCCAGTTTGTAGCATCCGAGTTCGCAACATGGGACGGACGTCGCCGCGATGCCCGCGTGCCGATCGGCCGGGTCGCGATCGTACGCGACGGCGGCGAGCCGGTCGAGGTCCGATTGCTCGACCTGACGCGCGACGGGTGCCGGATCGAAAGCGACCAGTTGCTGGGCGAGGGATCGGTACTGCGCCTGGGGATCGCCGGGATCGGCCCGGTCGATGCGATCGTCCGCTGGTCGGGCGAGGACAGCTATGGCTGCGAATTCACCTTGCCGTTGCCCGACGGCGCGGTGACCGCCGCGGTGGCGTGCAACGTCGCATCGCTGCCGATCGAACGGGCGATCGAGTTGCGCCGTCCCGCCGTGGCCAAATGGTCGCGACCGGCCCGATTCGCGCTGATCGGCGCGATCATGCTCGGACCGTGGGTCGCGATCGGGGCGCTTGCGCTGGTGGCGCTGCGCTAGGCCGGATCGACATTCGGGTCACCGGATGCAGGACGGCCGTTTCATACCCTGTCGTCCCTCCCGCGCCGGCGGGAGTCCAGCCGGAACGCGGGAGCCGATGGATTCGCGCCTGTGTGGGAATGACGAATATTCCGGGTTATCGCGCACTGTCGATCTGCCATAGCGTCCGTCACCGGACCGGTGCATTGCGCTTGCCGTCCTGCACCACCCGGGCATGGCAGCGGCGGATCGGGCGGTTCGGCCCAAAACGACCATCGGCCCTAGCGGAGACGCACGGATGACGACATCGACGAACGACGCGCGCCCGGATCACCGCCCGATGACTGCGCCGATCCTCGTCACCGGTGTCGCCGGCTTCATCGGGCATGCGACCGCGCATCGGCTGCTCGCCCGGGGCGAGCGGGTGATCGGCATCGACACCGTCAACGACTATTACGATCCCGCGCTGAAGCGCGCGCGGCTGGCGACGTTCGACGGGCGCAACAGTTTCGAGTTTCACCATGGCGACGTCGCCGATGCGGCGCTGGTCGCGCGGCTGGTGGTCGATCACGGCGTGACGCGCGTGGTCCACCTCGCCGCGCAGGCGGGTGTTCGCTACAGCATCGACAATCCGTTCGCCTACCAGCATTCCAATCTGCTGGGGCATTTGTCGGTGATGGAAGCGTGCCGCCACGCGGCCGGGTTCGAACACCTCGTCTACGCCTCGTCCAGCTCGGTCTATGGCGACCGCGCGATCAACGCCGACGGGTTTCGCGAGGACGATGCGGCGGTGTCGCCGGTGTCGCTATATGCCGCGACCAAGCGGTCGTGCGAACTCATGAGCGCGTCCTACGCTTCGCTCTATGCGCTGCCGCAGACGGGCCTGCGGTTCTTCACCGTCTATGGCCCGTGGGGTCGGCCGGACATGGCCTATTTCTCGTTCACGCGCAGAATCTTGGCGGGCGAACCGATCGAGGTGTTCGGCGAGGGGCGGATGGCGCGCGACTTCACCTATATCGACGATATCGTCGACGGGATCGTCGGCGCGCTCGACCGGCCACCGGCGGGCAAGGACCATCGTATCCTGAACATCGGCGACAGCCATCCGGTCGAGCTGATGACGATGATCGCGACGCTGGAGGCGGCGCTGGGCCACCCGGCGGTCAAGGTCATGCGGCCGATGCAGCAGGGCGACGTCACCGCAACCTATGCCAATATCGACCGGTTGCACGCGCTGACCGGCTATGCGCCGAAAGTGCGGCTGGACGAGGGATTGCGGCGCTTCGCCGAATGGTATCGCAGCTACCACGACGCCGGATAACGACGCCCGCTGCGTTGCACAGGAAAACCCCCGGTCGCCGTTTCGGCAACCGGGGGTTTTGTCGTTCCGGGGGGCGTTCCCACCCCCCGAAGCACTCCGATCAGACGTGGTAGACCATGCCCGAGCTGTTGATCGACAGTTCGTGTGCCGTCACCCCAAGCAGCTGGATCGATCCCCGGCCGGCCAGCGTGATGACCGCGCCGTCCGCACTGTCGGTGATCGCGATCTTCGCGAGATCGGCGGCCCCCTGGTACAGCCAGCCCGACAGGTCGATCTTGTCGTTGCCGTCGAAGTCGGTGATGACGTCGTTGCCCGATGCGCCGCGGAACAGGAACGTGTCGGCCCCGCCACCGCCGGTCAGCCGGTCGTTGCCGCCGCCGCCGATGATGATGTTCGCTGCGCTGTTGCCGATGATGATGTTGTCCAGCCCGTTGCCGGTCGCATCGATCGCCGCGGTGCCGGTCAGCGTCAGGTTCTCCAGCGTGCTCGCCAGCGTGTAGCTGATCGAGGAGCGCACCGTGTCGATGCCGCCGGCCGCGCCGGTCCATTCGATCACCTGGTCGCCGATATTGTCGACGACATAGGTGTCGTTACCATCGCCGCCGGTCATGATGTCGGCACCAGTGCCGCCGTCCAGCCAGTCGTTGCCCGCACCGCCCCACAGCCGGTCGTTGCCGGCGCCGCCGAACAGGCGGTTGTTGCCGTCATTGCCGTTGATGACGTTGTCGAGCGCGTTGCCGGTGCCGTCAATATTGGCCGAACCGGTCAGGCGCAGCTCCTCGACATTGTCGCCCAGCGTGAAGCTGGCCGAGGCGAAGACGACGTCGCGGCCTTCGCCGGCCAGTTCGATGACCTGATCGGCGCTGTCGTCGACATAATAGGTGTCGTCGCCGGTGCCGCCCTCCATCCGGTCGACGCCGGTACCGCCGTCGAGCAGGTCGTTGCCCGCACCGCCGATCAGATGGTCGTCGCCGCCCATGCCGTACAGCTGGTTGTTGCCGCTGTTACCGGTGAGGACGTTGCGGTGGATATTGCCGGTACCGGTCAGGTTCGCCGCGCCGGTCAACGTCAGATCCTCGACATTGTCGCCGATCGTGTAGTTGACCGAGGCGAAGACCCGGTCATAGCCGCCGCGGCCGCCATTATACCATTCGATCACCTGGTCGTTGACGTTGTCGACATAGAAGGTGTCGTTGCCGTCGCCGCCATACATCGTGTCGGCACCGGTGCCGCCGTCGATCGTGTCGTGGTCGTCCTCGCCATAGAGGATGTCGTTGCCGCCCATGCCGCGCAGCACGTCGGCGCCGGTCGTGCCGACGATCAGGTTGGCATCGTTGTTGCCGGTCCCCTCCAGCCCCACGGAGCCGGTCAGGCGCAACGTTTCGACATAGGCCGCCAGCGTGTAGCTGACCGAGCTGATGACCGTATCGTTGCCGCCGCGGCCGTTATTGTTCCATTCGACGATCCGGTCGCCGACATTGTCGACATAATAGGTGTCGTCGCCGTCGCCGCCCTCCATATAGTCGGCACCGACGCCCCCATCGAGCAGGTCCTTGCCCGCGCCGCCATACAGGCGGTCGTTGCCGGCGAGGCCGTAGAGCCGGTTGTCCTGGTCGTTGCCGTACAGGTCGTTGTCCAGTTCGTTGCCGACGCCGACGATCGCGGTCCCCGTCAGCTTCAGCCGTTCGAGCTGCGCGCCCAGCTGATAGTCGATCGACGCCTCGACGGTGTCGATGCCGCCCTTGCCGTCATTGCCCCATTCGATGATGCGGTCGCCGGCATTGTCGACGACATAGGTGTCGTCGCCGTCGCCACCCGACATCGTGTCGGCACCCTTGCCGCCATCGAGCCGGTTCGCGCCGACATTGCCGACCAGTTCGTCGTCGCCAGCGCCGCCGGTCGCGTTGATCGCGGCGATGCCGGTCAGCACGAGGCGTTCGACATTGGCGGGCATGACGTAGCTGACCGACGCGTACACGGTATCGCGCCCTTCGCCGGCACGTTCGATCACCTTGTCGCCGGCCTGATCGACATAATAGCTGTCGTTGCCGCGGCCGCCCTCCATCGTGTCGATGCCGCTGCCGCCGTCGAGCAGATCGTCGCCGTCCTTGCCGACCAGCCGGTCGTCGCCGCGCATCCCGTACAATTCGCTGGCGTGGTCGTTGCCGATCAGCAGGTTGTTGCCGTTGTTGCCGGTCCCCTTGGTCGCCGCACCGACGAGGCGCAGTTCCTCGACATTCTCGGACAGCGTGTAGTTCACCGACGCCTCGACGATGTCGTAGCCGCCCTTGCCGTTGTTGTTCCATTCGACGATCTGGTCGTCGACATGGTTGACGATATAGGTGTCATTGCCGTCGCCGCCGGTCATCTTGTCACCGTGGATCGTACCGCGCATCAGGTTCGCGCCCGACGTGCCCGATACCTCGACGCCCTTCGACTGGTCGAGGAAGGTCGTCTGGCCGCGGTCGGTATAGCTGACCGTGTCCTGGTTGGCATAGACGCGGACGTAATCGACCTTCATCTGGCCGGTGCCGGTGTTGGCGTCGGGCTTGCCCGCCCAGTCGCCGCCGACGCCCAGGTTGATCATGACGTAGAATTCCTGCGCCAGATCGCTGGTCGACTTCACCCGTGCGACCTCGGTACCGTCGATGTACCAGACCAGTTCGTCCTTGGTCCAGTTGAGCGCATAGGTGTGCATCTCCGACGCATCGATATGCGTCGCCTGGTTCTGCCAGGTGTGGACCCCGGTCTCCTTGGTATGGTTCGACAGGTAGATCGTGTCGGGGTCCTTGCCGAGCGATTCCATGACGTCCAGCTCGGGCGGCCAAGACCCGTTCTTGGGCTTCAGCCAGAAGGCGGGCAGGAAGCCGGCGCCCTCGGGCATCGCCGCGCGCATTTCGAAATAGCCATATTGCTGCGAAAAGGTGCCGATCGTCGACAGCACGCCGGTGGTGTAGTCACGCCCGCCGAGATATTTCGCATTGTCGCCCGACGGTGCGGCGGTGATCGTCAGGATGCCGTCCTGCACCGAGAACGGGTTGATCCCCAGCGCCTTGGCAGCGGTGCCGGCGAAATCGACATCGACATAGATCTCGTTCGACCCGACGCGCACGCGGTCGGTGGCGTCGCCGTTGCCGAAATCGGTCTTCCAGTATCCGCCCTGCGACTGGGTGACGAGCGTGTCGAACGATTCGTCGAACAGGAGCGAAAATTTCGAACGGTCGACGTCGAGTTCGAAGTTGCGGGCCGACAATGCGCCGATCTTGGTGTCGCGGAGGGTCAGCGTCTGGTCGTCGTCCAGCGTGATGACCACGTCGCGGCCGACCTGCTGCATCGCCGACTTGACCTGGGTGAAGTCGTTGAAGCCGAACCCGCCGAGGCGGATATTGTCGCGTGCCACGTCGAAATCGATAATGACGTCCGATCCCTCGCCCGCGCGGACGACCATCGTGTCCGCGCCCGCACCGCCGATCAGCACGTCGTTGCCGCCGCCGCCCTGCAGCTCGGCACCGACGATCCCGGCCTTCAGGATGTTGTCGAGCGCATTGCCGATGCCGAACCGCGAATTGGTCCCCATGAGAACCAAATTTTCAACATTGTCGGCCAGAACGGTGCCGTTGGGGAGATAGCTGATAACCGTATCATTGCCTTCGCCGGCGCGTTCCACGACGTCGCTGGCCGACCATAAGGTGTAGGTATCGTCACCGGCGCCACCGATCAGCTGATCGGGGGCGCCGATCGACTTGCCGTGGAACCCGTCATTGCGTGCGGTGCCGTATTGGACGTCGAATCCGATGGAGTTGCCGATCCACGACTGGATCGGTCCCGACAGCGATAGCTCGCGCCCGATGGCGTTGATGTAACCCATGAAGATACCCCGTTGCAGTACAGCATCTTAATTGGGGCGGGAGACCTTTACCGCGGCCCTCTACAGCAGGTTAATTTAGCGTTGGTGATAATTTAACGGATGGTGCAGTGCGGAATCCCTGCTATCGGGTGCCGCGTGCGGTGGGTGGCGTGGCATGGCGTGGGCCGGTGACGGACCGGGCCGGCTTTTGACGCAGGTATACGCATTTGGTATGCGACGTCCGGGCCGGACGTGCGCTCACGAGGGTAAGAGGTACGCTTTGAGGTTCGTCTTCACCGACCATCGACGTCTGGTCGCCCCGCTGCTGGCGTCGGTGTGCGTCGCTGCGGCCGGTGCCGCCTCGGCGCAGCCGCTGCAGCGCAGTGGCCTTGGCGATATCGATACCCGCCAACTGGGCGAGACGATCGTCCCGACCGGGTTCCTGCCGTCGCCGACCACGCCGCTGCCACTGTCGCTGCGCGAGAACCTGTTCCGTCTGACGGCGCAGGCGGGTGTCGCGTATGACGATAACATCTTCCGCTCGACCGACGAATCGGGAGCGAAGGACGACGAACTGATCGTGGCGCCGGCTGCCGCGCTGGACGTGGCGCGTATCCTGGGCACGACGCAGGTCGCGGTGCGGGGCCAATATGGCTATGACATCTTCACCTTCCATCCCGATCGCAGCCGCCCGCGCCTCGGCGTTGCCGGCCGCGCGACCAGCAACATCGCGGGAACGTGCGGCGTTACGCCCTATGCCGATTATCGCCGCGAGCGGACCGATTTCGGCGACATCAACGCTGCGATCGACAACACGTCGCGCCAGGCGCGCTTCGGCGTGCTGGCGACCTGCCTGCGGCCCGCGGGTTTCTTCCCCAGCGTCGCGTTCGAACGCTATTCGACGCGCAACGACGACCTGTTCGAGTTCGCGGACCAGACGACGAAGACCTATATCGTCGGCGTCGGCTATCGGCGGCCGAGTCTGGGCCAGCTGCAGCTCTATTACCGGCGCGACGACACCGATCGCCCGACGATCGGCACGACCAACACCACCGACCGGTTCGGTCTGTCGTTCGACCGTGCGATTTCTTCACTGTTGTCGGCCAGCATCGACCTGAACCTCCTGTCGGTGCGCAGCACCGATCCGCAGGTGTCGGACTATACCGGCCCGGGCTGGCGCGTGCAGCTGATCAGCCGCGCGATCAACCCGCTGCGGATCGAGGCGACGACCGCGCGCACGATCGTCAACGACACGCTGCTGACCAACGATTTCGTGTTGCAGTCCAGCTATGGGCTGGGCGTCACCGCGGCGATCAGCGGATTGAGTTCGGTATCGGCAGGGGTCGACTATCGCACGCGCGACTTTCGGGCGGCGCCCGAACTCGTTCGGGGCGGGTTAAGCAACGACGACTATGTAGTATTGCGTGCGGGAGTCCAACGGCGCATTTCGGACCGAATCGTCCTGCGTGGGGACGTATCCCATACCAAGCGGTTGACGACGCCGACAATCGCTGACTTCGATGCGAACCGCATCACGGCAACCGCCGATTATCGATTTTGACGAGGGGCTTCCATGGGTAGCAACGCGGTGCGCGCGCTGGGCGGCACGATCCTGTTCCTGGCAACTGTCGGCAACGCAGCGGCACAGCCGCTGGCGGCGCCGGCGCCGGTCGCGGCGAACGCCGTTCCGACCGGCTATATCCTCGGCCCGAATGACGAGGTCGAAGTGACCGTGTTCGGGCAGAAGGACATGGGCGTGCGTGCGCGCATCGCCGCCGACGGCACGGTCAACGTGCCGTTCCTGGGCGCGGTGCCCGCGGCGGGCGGTACGCCGTCCGACTTCGCGCGGCGCCTGTCGGATCGCTACTCCGCCGGCGGCTATCTGACGAACCCGTCGATCAACGTCGAGGTCACCAACTATGTCAGCCGCGCGGCGACCGTGCTGGGCAATGTGCCCAATGCCGGCAACTATCCGCTCGACCGGCCCTATACCGTCGCGATGATGGTCGCGCGGGCCGGCGGCGTGCGTGCCGACGGTGCCAACGTCGTCGTGCTGACCCCGGCGGGCGGCGGCGCGGCGCAGCGGATCGAGCTGGGCAATCCGGCGGGTCTGGCGGCGCAGATGGTGCGTCCGGGCGACACGCTGTTCATTCCGCCGGCCGAGATGGTCTATGTCTATGGCCAGGTGAACCAGCCGGGCGCGTTCCCCTTTCAGGCGAACATGACCTATCGCCAGGCGCTGGCCCGTGCCGGTGGTCCGACGCTGGCCGGTTCGACCCGCCGGATCGAGGTGCGCCGCGGCGGCCAGAAGGTCGAGGGGGTGAACCTCGACGATCAGGTCCGGGCCGAGGACGTGCTGGTCATCAAGGAAAAGCTGTTTTGACGATGCGGGATCGCACGATCGGGCGGGGGCGGTAATGGGCTTTCTGACATGGATCAGCGACCTGTTCGGCAAGCTGGCCGATAGCGGCCGGCAATCGCCGCCGCTGCTGATCGACCGCACGGTCACCGCGCCGTCGCGCGCGCCGTCCCCGGCACAGGGCGGGGCGACGCCGCGTCCGCGCGATCCGGCGGTCGAAGCGCGCATCGTGCAGCAGCGCATCCATCGCGGCTTCGCAGCGGCGCTGCCGGTCGAGGACCGCTTCGGCCTGTCGGGGCGGACGATGGAGATCGACCGGCTGGTCCGGGCGATGCTTAGCGAACGCAAGCATGTCGTCGTCTATGGCGCGCGCGGGTCGGGCAAGACGTCGCTGATCCGCGTGTTCGGCGAACTCGCCGACGAAGTGGGCCAGGTCGTTCTGTACGAATCGATCAGCGGCGCGATCGACTTTTCGGATATCTTCCGCCCGTTCCTGTCGGCACTTCCGGGCGCGGACCGCGACACGCCGGTCGGTCGTGCGGTCGCGGGCCTGCGCGACCGGACCTTCACCGCGCGCGATCTGGCCGGGGCACTGGTCGAGGTGCGTACCGCGACCGTGCTGGTGATCGACGAGTTCGACCGGGTCGAGGATGCGCGCGTCAAGGAGGAAGTGGCGGCGCTGATGAAGCTGCTGTCCGACATGCACGCGCGCCTCACCATCTGCGTCGTCGGCATCGCAACCAGCGTCACCGATCTGGTCGCCGGGCATCCGTCGCTCCGGCGGCACATGGCCGGGGTCGCGGTCGGTCCGATCGCGCAGGACGAACTGGTCACGCTGATCGAGAATTGCACGCGCAAGAGCGGGTTGACGATCGAACCGGACGTCGCGGCGCTGCTGGCACAGGGTGCCTATGGTTCGCCCTATCACGCACGTCTGTTCGGGCTGAACGCGGCGCTGGCCGCCAACCGGCGCGGGTCGAACCGGATCGAACCGGGCGATGTCGATGCCGGCTTCGCCACGGCGCTGACCGACTGGGCGGAAGTGAGCGGGCAGGCATACGGCCTGTTCAACCACCTGCTGCGCGATCCGGCGGCGCGCGCGCCGCTGCTCCAGATCGCGGAGGCGGCGACGCTGACCGTGGTCGATGGCGGCACCGGCCCGGTCGTCCCGCAGCCGGTGGTCGACGCGCTGTCGCCCGCGCTGCAGCAGGCGGCACCGGGACGCTATGTATTCCAAGACAGTCTGGCACCGCAGTTCCTGGCCATCATGGCGGCCAATGGTGCACGCGCGAACCGGTTTGTCGGACAATGATGGGGGGCGCCGACGCCGGCGTATTCCGGGAAGAGGTGATCGGACATGACGTTTAATCTCGCGGATCTCTGGCAGGCACTGCGTTCGCGCATGATGCTCGTCATTACCGTGGCGGGGGCCATCTTTGCGCTGGCGGTCGTCCTGGCCCTGGTCCAGCCGCGCAAATATGTGTCGACGTCGTCGCTGCTGGTCGACCTGACCCAGACCGATCAGTCGGACAACACCACGCCGCAGAGCGCGTCGATCATCGATTCGATCATCGGGACGCAGGTCAGCGTGCTGAAGAGCGAGCTGGTGCTCGACGAGGTCACGCGCCGGTCGGGGCTGATCACCGAACCGAACAACCAGGCGGCGTTCGAACAGGCGCAGAAGCGGATCGCGAGTAACCTGAACGTCGTTACCGACCGCCAGAGCAATGTGATCAGCATCAGCTTCGTCGACGAAGACCCCGAGGTCGCGGCGCGGATCGCCAACCTGTTCGCCGACACGTTCCTGCAAAAGCAGGTCGAACTGCGCGTCAATCCGGCGCGGGTAAACGCGCAGTGGTACGACGCGCGGACCGCCGAAGTGCGTGGCCGCTTCGAACAGGCGCAGCAGCGCCTGACCGATTTTCAGCGCGCCAACGGCATCCTCGGCATCGACCGCATGGATCTCGAAGCGGAGCGGATGAAGAGCCTGACCGCCGAGCTGAGCGCGGCCGGTGCCGCGGCCGCCGATGCGCGCGCCAAGGCGGCGGGTGCGGCGAACATGCCCGAGGTCGCCAGCGCGCTGTCGGTGCAGGGCATCCAGCAGCAGGTCGCGACCAAGGCGGCCGAGGTGGCGCAGCTGTCGAAGACGCTCGGCCCCAACCATCCGCAGATGCGCGCGGCGCAGGCCGAGCTGTCGACGCTGCAGGGGCAGCTCGGCTCGGCACGCGGCGTGCAGGCGAGCGCGCTGTCGGGTGCCGGCGTGGCGGCACAGCGGCGTGAGGCCGACCTGCGCGCGCGTCTTGCCGCGCAGCAGGAACGCATGTTGCGCATGTCAAGCGTGCAGGATCAGCTGGCCGTGCTGCAGCGCGACGTCGATGCGGCGCGCCAGACCTACGACACCGTGCGGGCGCGCTTCAACGATGCGTCGATCAAGACCGAAGTGTCGCGGGCGAACACCACGATCCTCGATCGGGCATCGGCGCCGCTGCTGCCGTTCAAGCCGAACCTGATCCTGTGGATCATCGGTGGTGCGTTGCTGGGCGTGCTGAGCGGGATCGGGCTGGCGCTGGTGCTGGAAATCCTGTCGCCCCGCGTCCGTTCGGCCAGCGGCCTTGCCAAGGCGACCAGCACCGACGTGCTGGCCGACCTGGCGAACCTGCCCCGTTCCGGCCGCGCGCTGCGCCGTATCTAGCCTGTTAGGATTCGAACCATGCGTCTTACCTCCTCTACGTCGCCGCAAGGCGACACCGGGTTCGATCGGACCGGACCTGCCAGCGATGCGGTCATGGTGCTCAGCCCCGGCGACGACCGGGTCAGCGAGCTGGTCGTCGCGGCGTTCGACCTGAACGATCGCTATACCGGCGACATGCGCGCGATCCGGGCCAAGGTGCTGGCGGCGACCGATGCCGATCCGGCCGGTTCGTCGGTCCGGCTGCTGGCGGTCGTCGGTCTCGAAGAGGGCGATGCCGCCGCGGTGCTCGCCGCCAATCTGGGTGTCGTGTTCGCGCAGGCCGGCACCGCGACGGTGGTGGTCGATGGCGGGCTCGGCAACCCGGCGATGGCCGCGCTATTCCGCGTGCCGGCAGGACCGGGCCTTGCCCAGTCGCTCGACGATCCCGACTTCCCGATTCAGGCACTGCCGACCGCGGTCCCGCGGCTGATGGTGCTGCCCGCCGGCGACGCCAGCGCGGCGGTCGAGAACCGGCTGGAAACCCGTCCGATCGCCGACCTGACCGGCAACTGGTCGCTGTCGGGCGCGCGGCAGGCGATCGTGTCGCTGCCCGGCATGGCGTCGCGCCCGACCGCGCTCGCCAACATGGTCGCCGGCTTCGATGGGGTGATCCTCGTCGCGCAGCAGGGCCGGACCCGCATGTCGGCGATCCGCCGCGTGATCGACGCGCTCGACGAGCGCGGTGTGCCGGTGCTCGGGTCGGTCATCAGCTGAACCGCCATGGCGCGCGCCCGCGACCCATCGGGCGGACGCGCGCCGGGCCACGACAGGTGCGCCGTATCATGACCACGCCAACGCCGTCGACCGGCGGACGCCGTGCCGCCATCGGCGGTGCGTTGCGCCGTTACGGGCTGGTCAGCATCTCCTCCGCCCTCGTGTCGGTCGCGCATCTGGTGGCGCAGGCATGTGCCATCGCCCGGCTGCCGGCCAGCGACATCGGCATGCTGGCCTTCGCCATCACGCTGATCCAGTTCGGGTTCGGCCTGTCGAACGCGCTGGTCTGCGCGCCGCATTCGGTCGCCGCCGCGCGCGAGGGGCGGGTGGGGCGCACCGTCGCGGTGCTGACGATGGTCGGCACATGGCTGGCGATCGGCTATGGCGCGCTGAGCGGCGCGATCGTCGCCGCCGGAACCTCTGGGCAGGCCGGCATCGGGTTCGGCGTCGCGACGGCGCTGCTGCTGCTGCGCTGGTTCGCGCGCAACGATGCCTATATCCGCGACCAGCCGATGCAGGCGGCATGGTCCGACCTGGCCTATGCCGTGGTGCTCAGCGGATGGTCGGTTGCGACGCTGCTGACCGGCGGCGATTTCGTGCAGGTGGCGATCGGCTTCGTCATCGCCTCCGCCGCGGGGATGCTGTGCTTCGCGCCGATGCTGGGCGATCTGGTACGACCGTTCGCGCCGGTGCGCGACTATCTGCCGATCTGGCGCGGACAGGCGTCATGGGCGCTGATGGGCGTCGCCACGACCGAGGCGACCAGCAACGCGCACAGCTATCTCGTCACCGCGATGCTCGGCCCGGCGGCGTTCGCGCCGCTGGGGGTCGCGGTGCTGTTTTTGCGCCCGCTCAACGTGGTCATCACCGCGCTGACCCAGACCGAACGGCCGCGCATGGCGCGCGAACTGGCGGAGGGCGGGGCGCCCGCGGCCTATCGCTCGCTGCGCCATTTCCGCATGGTCCTGTTCCTGATCTGGGGCGCGACCGTCGTGCTGGCGGGCGGCATCCTCGCCTTCGCCGCGCACCTCGTGGTACCGGCGACGCTGGATGCGGGCGCGGTGCGGGTCGCGGTGGCGCTCAGCGCGGTGATCGCGCTGATCCAGTGCGCGCTGGTCCCGCCCAGCGTCCTGCTGCAGGCTGCCGACCGGTTCCGTTCGCTGGCGATGACCAGCGTGCTGGCTTGCGGCGTGTCGGTGGTGTCGGTCGTCCTGTTGCTGTGGTTCCTGCCCGCGGCCTGGACGCTGGCCGGAATTGCGCTGGGCCAGCTGGCAATGTTCGCTGGCATCCGCGCCGCCGAGCGGGCATGGCGCGGCTCGACCGGGCAGATGCGAACGGGAATGGACGGACATGCTTAAATCGATCGCCAAGGCCGCCTATCTGGGCGCATTGCAGCGTTTCGCGTTCGTGCGGCTGCGCACCGTGCGGCAACGGCCGCATGGCCTGCCCTTTCCGGTGGTCGTCTCGTTGACCTCCTATCCCAAACGCTATCCTACGCTGGCGCCGACGCTCGCGACATTGCTGTCGCAACAGGTGAAGCCCGACGCGATCGTGTTGTGGATCGCGCCGGGCGACATGGCGGCGCTGCCCGCCGACGTGCTGGCGCTCAAGGCGCGCGGGCTGACAATCCGCGAGGCGGAGGATTTGCGCTCGTACAAGAAGATCATCCCGGCGCTGGCGGACTATCCCGAGGCGGCGATCGTGACCGCCGACGACGATGTCTATTACCCGTCCGACTGGCTGGGGTACATCACCGACGCCTATCGCGCAGACCGACGCGAGATACTGTGCCACCGCGCGCACCGCATGCGCGTCGTCGGCAACGGCCTCGCGCCCTATGCCAGCTGGGAGATGACGGTGTCGGACACCGGCGACACGCCGAACCTGTTCGCGACCGGCATCGGCGGCATCTTCTACCCGCCCGGCATCTTCCATCCCGACGTAACGCGGGTCGACCGGCTGCTGGCGCTGTGCCCGACCACCGACGACGTCTGGCTCAACTGGATGGCGCGGCTGTCGGGGGCGGGGGTGCGCCGCGTCGGCCCGAACCGCCGCTTTCGCGAATGGCCGGGGTCGCAGGCGGTGGCGTTGATGAACGTCAATTTCGTCGACGGGTCGAACAACGACGAACAGCTTGCCGCGATCATCGACGCGTACGGCCTGCCGGAGAATGTCCGGTGAGCGTGAAGGGGCGCGCGATCGCGGCGGTCCGCTGGACCAGCCTCGCCACGGCGGGGCGGGTGCTGTTGCAGACGCTGCAGATCTTCGCGCTTGCCCGGCTGCTGTCGCAGCATGATTTCGGCCTGATGGCGATGGTGTTGAGCGTCACCGCCTTCGTCCAGCTGTTCGCCGACCTCGGCGTCAGCTCGGTCATTATCCACGCCCGCCAGATCACCGACGATGCGCTGTCCAGCCTGTACTGGCTGAACGTCGCGGTCGGCGCGGCGATGACGCTGCTGATCGCGGCGCTGTCGCCGATGCTCGCCAGCTTCCTCGGCGATCCGCGGGCGGCGATTCCGCTGGCGCTGGCCGGCTGTTCGTTCCTGTTCCTCGCGCTGGGGCAGCAGATCAAGGTGCTGGCCGAAAAGCGGCTGGAATTTCGCACCATCGCCATCGTCGAACTGTCGTCAGCGGCGCTCAGCACGCTGGTCGCGATCGTCGCCGCCTGGCACGGCGCGGGCGTCTATGCGCTGGTCGCCGCGCTGCTGATCGTCAGCGGCGGTAACAGCCTGCTCTACTGGATCTTCGCGCGGACCGACTGGCGGCTGCGACTGCATTTCCGCTGGGCCGATGCGAAGCCGTATCTGTCGTCGGGCATGTATCTGCTCGGCACCAGCCTCGCGAACACCGCGTCGGTGCAGATCGACATCCTGATCGTCGGCCGGCTGCTGGGCAGCACGATGCTGGGCATCTATTCGGTCCCGCGCGAGCTGTGCCTGAAGGTGATGATGGCGACCAACCCCATCATCACCCGCGTCGGTACGCCGCTGCTGGCCGAGGTGCAGAATGACAAGGCGCGTATCCGCCGCGTATACCTGACAACGCTGGCGATGACGTCGGCGATCAATTTCCCGATCTATGCCTTCATCGCCGCGTTCCGCCACGACGTCGCGCTGCTGGCGCTGGGGCCGCGCTGGACCGGTGCCGCCGACCTGCTCGGCATGTTCGCGCTGTGGGGCATGTTCCGGTCGATCGGCAACCCGATCGGCAGCCTGCTTTATGGTACCGGCCGGTCGAAACTGGCGCTGGTGCAGGCGCTGTCGGTGACGGTGACGCTGGCGATCGCGGTCGGGATCGCCGCCGGATGGGGCACGATGGGCGTTGCGATCGGCATGACGCTGTTTTATCTGTGCTTTGCGCTGGCGGTATGGGCCGGCGTGGTCCGTCCGCTGACCGATGCCGGCTTTATCGAATATAACCGCCAATGGGTGATGCCGCTGATCGCCAGCGCCGCCGCGGCGGTCGTGGCGACCTTGGTCGCGATGCCGGTGTCGGACAGTTTCGTGCGGATCGTCGTCGGCGGGATCGCGGGCGGACTGGTGTATCTGTCGGTCAGCTGGATCATCAACCGCACCTGGCTGCGGTCGATGCTGGCGCTGATCGGGCGTAGGCGTGGAGAAGCAGGCTGATGACCGATAGCGCGAGGACGCCCGTTTCCCGCCCCTGGCGGCGCGACCCCGCGCCTGCGGTCACCGGCACGGGCAAGCCCTATCGCCGCTGGCGCGACCGGGCGTCGATCTTCGACGATCAGGACCGGCTGATGCGGTTGCTGCAGGTGCTGTTCTACATCTTCCTGCTGTTCGTCATGGTCCGCATCAGTTCGGGCGAGGCTGACGGCGAACTCGCGCGCGAAATCCGCAAGGCGTCGGTGGCGTCGGGAGATTCGACCAAGCAGATCCTCTACGTCCTTTCGAGCGGCGCGTTCGTCTCGTTGTGGGTGCGTCTGCGCGGCTGGACACTCCCCAAATGCCTGTCCATCTTTCAGCTCGTCCTGTTCGCGTGGATCATCCTCAGCATCTCATGGGCGATCGATCCGGCGGTCTCGCTGCGACGGGTGGTGCTGCTGCTGACGGTCATCTCGTCGCTGGCGATGGGTATCGACCTGCTAGGGCCCGAACGCTCAATGCGTGTTCTTTACTGGCTGCTCGCAACCTGCGTCATCATATCGCTGTTGGCGGTCCCGATCTTCCCCTTCGCCAAGCATCCGATGACCGAGGCCGATCCGTCGATCGCCGGCGGCTGGCGCGGGGTGTTCGTGCACAAAAACACGGCGGGCGCGGTGACCGCCGCGTCGATCATCCTGTTCCTGCACTATGCCATTCGCGAACGGCGCGCGTATCAATGGCTGCTGGTCGCGGTCGCCATCATCTTCCTCGCCGGCACTAAGTCGAAGACGCCTGCGCTGCTGCTGGTCCCGACGCTCGCTATCGGTTGGCTTTATTATCAGGCCTATACCCGCGATTTCGGACGGAACTGGTTCGCGTTCGGCTTCATTGCGCTCGCCAGTGTCACGACGTTCCTCGTCTTCGCCAAGATGTACGTGATCGAACGGGTTCTCGACGATCCCAAGTCGTTCACCGGCCGCGCCGGGCTGTGGGAAGCGGTCATTGGCTTCGTGCGCGACCATCCGTGGCTCGGGGCGGGGTACAGCTCGCTCTGGGGGGTGAACGTCACGCCGACACCGATCCTGCCGTATGTGAACGAACCGACGCAGGAGTTCATGGTCCATTCGCACAGCGGTTATCTTGAGCTGCTGGCGACGACCGGTATTCCGGGGCTGACGCTCGCGTTGCTGGCGGCGATCCTCTACCCGCTCTATCAGCTGCTCAGCGAGCGCGATCGCAGCCAGATCATGGCGAACACGCTTGTGTTCCTCCTGTTCGTCTTCGCCTTTTGCGAGAATTTCCTCGAAACGCAGCTTTACAGCCGTGACCGTGAAGTATGGGTGATCTACCTGATCGCGATCCTCGGACAACAGTTGCGCTATCGCGCGCGCCATGCGCAGCGGCCCGCGCTGCGCATGGCAGGCAAACCCATCGCACCAATCGGAACGGACGGATGACGGACAAGGTGGCAACGGCCGCGAACGAACGACCACGGGCGCGGCTCGTCGACATCGACGTCGCGAAGGGGCTGGGCATGCTCCTCGTCGTGTTCGGCCATCTGGTGCAGACCAATTCGCCTGGCGAGACGCAGGGCTATGCGGTGCTGCGCGATGCGATCTACACCTTCCACATGCCGTTCTTCATGTATCTCAGCGGCTTCGTATTCTTCCTGACCAACGGGCACGAGGCACTGGCGCGCGGATATCGTCGCTTCGTCGTCGCCCGGTTCGACCGGTTGATGCTGCCGTTCCTCGCCTTCGGTTTCCTCGTCATCGTCGGCAAATATTACGCGTCGCGCATCGGCGAGGTGCATGACGGGGTATCGAGCTTCTCGCAGGGGGTGATGGACGTCCTGACCAACGCGCCGGACAATCCCAGCATCTCGATCTGGTACCTTGTCGTCCTGTTCAGCTACTGCATCATCACGCCGCTGCTGTGGCGCGCGGTCGGGCGGAAGGCCGGGCTGCTGCTGGTAGTGGCCGCCGCGATGATCGCCATCGCCTATCTCGGTCCGGTCACCGAACGCTTCTACCTCGCCCGCATCCTGCGCTTCTTCCTGTTCTTCGCGGTCGGCGGCGTCGCTGCTCTGCGCCGCGACCATTATTATCCGCTGCTGCGCCGGATCGCATGGCCGTGCCTCGCGTTGCTCGTCGTGCTGATCGTCTTCTTCGGACGGACGCACTACGCCTTGGTATTCTGCGGGTTGCTGTCCGCACCGGCGCTGCACGGCATCGTCCTGACGCCCGCGATCACGCGCTCCACGCTGCTGCGCTGGGTCGGGGACAATTCGATGGCGATCTACCTGATGAACACGATTTTCATCGGTGTCGCCAAGCTGGTCTGGCTGAAGGTCCTGCCCGTACAGGGCGGCTGGAACCCCGCTTTCCTTGTTGCGTTGATGACCGCCGGGGTGGCGGGGCCCGTCGTCGTACGCATGGTAGTGCAACGGATTACGGGTATTCGTTTTTTTGCGCGTTATCTTGCATAGATTGGCTGCGTTTTAGGACGTCGTTCACCGGCAGGGCGTTAGGGTCCATCTGCAGGAAACCTGCGATGGCGTCGAAAGGGTGGAGTCGTGTCCGTGAAGTGCTTACCCATCGTACCGCGCCGGGATCGCCCTGTCACAGCGCGGCGGACCGGTTGGTGAGCGATACGGGCGCCGCTCCCTGGCCCAAGATTTCGGTCGTCATCCCGAACTACAACCGTGCGCGGACGATCGTCGCCGCGGTCGAATCGGTGCTGGAACAGCATTTTACCGATTTCGAGGTGATCGTGGTCGATGACGGATCGACCGATGACAGCGTGGCGCAGCTGGCCGCCGTGACCGATCCCCGGCTGCGCGTGCTGGCACGCGCCAATGGCGGGGCCAGCTCGGCGCGCAACTTCGGCATCCGCAGCGCGCGCGGCCGCTATGTCGCGTTCCTCGATTCCGACGACCGGTTCCTGCCGCATCACCTGAGCACGATGGACGCGCTGCTCGACGCGACCGAGACGGTCGCCGCGTACAGCCCGGTCATCGCCGACCGGGGCGGCGGGCGCTGGATCGTGAAGCCGCCGCGCCCGATCGGCGAGGGCGAGAACATGGCCTGCTACCTGATGTGCGATCGCGGGTTCGTGCAGACCAGCGGGCTGGTGGTGCCCCGCGCGATCGCGGCGCGGGTGCTGTACCGCGAGGACGTGTCGTTCGGCGACGATGTCGACTTCGCCGTCCGCCTGCAACTGGCGGGCTGCCGCTTCCGCATGAGCGACGCGCCGAGCGTGGTGTGGGCCGACGACGTCCGCCCCGACCGCCTGTCGCACGCCGGGCAGATGGTCGATTCGATCGGCTGGCTCAACGACCTGCGCCCGGACATCCCCGACATGGCCTATCGCGGCTACATGGGCTGGCACGTCGCCAAGGGGATGATGCGGCGCAGCCCGTGGCGCAGTACGAAGCTCTATGCCCGCGCGCTGTTCGGCCGGTCGTACAATATCCGCATGGCGGCGGTCATCTTTCTACAAATCTACGTTCCGCAATCATGGTACCGGGCGCTGGCCGACAGTATGATCGCGCTGCGCAACCTGGGCCGGAGAAAGATTGATGGATCGCCGCCTGTTTCTCGCGTCGACCTTGTGCGCAGGCCTGTCGCCTGACATCGCCTGGGGGGCGCAGACCGACTCGCCGCTCAAGCAACTCGCCGCTGCCAAAGGCGTCCGTTACGGCACCTCGACCGGCACACACGCATTGTTCGGCGATGCCGGCTATGCCGCGATCGTCGCGCGGGAAGCGGCGATGCTGGTATCGGAATATCAGGGCAAGCGCGCGCAGTTGCAGCCCGCGCCCGACCGCTACGACTTCGCCGCGCTCGATGCGATCGTCGCCTATGCGCAGCGGCACGGCATGGCGATGCGCGGGCATACCTTGTGCTGGTACGCGACCAATCCGCCGTGGCTCGACGTGCAGATGAAGTCCGACCTGCCGATCGCCGCCAAGCGCAAGCTGCTGACCGATTATGTCGCAAAGGTCGCCGGGCGCTATCGCGGCCGGATCGCCGAATGGGACGTGGTCAACGAAGCGATCGAGCCCGCCGACGGCTGGCCGCTGGGCATGCGCACCCGCAACAACATCTGGGCGGTGCTGAGCGAACGCTATATCGACATGGCGTTCCACACCGCCCGCGCCGCCGATCCGTCGGCCGCGCTGTTCCTGAACGAATTCGGCATCGAGGCCGCGACGTCGTGGAACGAGCGCAAGCGCCACGCGCTTCTGTTGCTGCTCAGCCGCCTGAAACAGCGCGGCGTGCCGATCGACGGCCTCGGCATCCAGGCGCATCTGCGACCGTACAAGGACAAGTTCGATCAGGAAGTGTTCGCCACCTTCCTGCGGCAGGTGACCGACATGGGGCTGCGCATCTCGATCACCGAGATGGATTTCAGCGACCGCGGCGGCAGCAACGACCCGCGGCAGCGCGACATCGACATGGCGGCGGCGGCGAAGGCGTTTCTCGACGTGGCGCTCGACAATCCGGCGACGCGGACCGTGATGACGTGGGGGGTGACCGATCGCTATTCGTGGCTCACCAGCCGCTTCGCCAGCGACCCCTGGCCCAACGGCGGCGTCGCCCGCGCGCTGCCCTATGACGCGAACCTGCGGCCCAAGCCGATGCGCACCGCCATCGCGCAGGCGTTCCTCGACGCGCCAGCGCGCCCCCGCTGGCGGCGCGGGGCCGCGTAGCGTTTGATCCTTCCGCAAAACAACGTCGCCCCAGCGTAGGCTGGGGCCTCCCGCGGCTCCTGCTGTGCGCCGTAACCGGGAGATCCCCGCCTTCGCTGGGATGACGTTTGCTGTAACCTCGACGGATCAAACCCTGGAAGGGTTTCGAACGCCGCTCCCTTGTCCTGTCAGCGAGGGAACGACCGGCTGGCATGCGGCACAGTCCCGCCCCTTAATTACGCCAGGCGCGGAAATTCTGCACCACCATGTCGCCCGACTTGCCGCTATAGTCGCCGGGCGCACGCACCGCGACGTCCATCAGCGGGTACCATGTCTCGCCGGGGAAGGGGTTCACCACCTGGTTCACCTCGATCCCGTCGACGAAGGTCGTGATGAAGTCGGGCTGGATATCGACGGCATAGCGGTGGAAGCCGGTGGTCAGCCCGCTGATCCCGAACAGCGCCTCGGCATCGGCGACGACGCCGGTCATGAAGGCGCGCTTGCCCGCCTCGCCACCATGGATGGTCGAGGAGATGAACGTGTCGGCCTTCCACCAGCTCTGGTAGTTGAACCCTTCGAACACGTCGATTTCGGGCGGCCAGCCGCGATCGGTCTTCAGCCAGAACGCCGGCCACGATCCGGCGCGGTCGGGCAGCTTCGCGACCCATTCATACTGGCCGAACGTGACCCGCGCCGCTTGCAGCTTGCGCCCGTCGAGCATCGCGGCGCTCTGGCGATAGGTCGAACCGTTATAGACGATCGGCGTCGCGAACTGTTCGGTGTGCAGCACCAGCCCTTCGTCGGTCCAGCGGAACGTCGGGTCGAGGTGGCGGAACGGCGGCAGCGTCGAATCGACGTACAGCCCGGTTTCCTCGTTCGCGAATCGCTCGCGGCCATAGGAAAGCGACGTCGCCCATGCATTCGCCGACCCCAGGTCGGACATGGCGAAGCTCGACCGGTCGAGCGAATAGGCGAGCGTCCCCGTCGCAAGGAACGACCGTCCGGCCCGGCGGCAATCGGTGATGCTCTCGAACGGCGTCGCCGCAGCGGTCGCGGTGACGCTGGCGGCGTTGTTCGCGCCGGTCGCGCCGTTGATCTGGTTGATCTGGAAGGTGAAACTGCGCCCCTCGACATGCCGGACCACCGGAATCTTCACCGTCTGGCGCAGCGGATCGCCCGGGCGGAACACGACCCAGCGATTGGTCCACTGGAAATCGACGCCGGCACGCGCGGAGCCGTCGACCGTGCCGACGCGCAGGATGACGGTGACCGGGGTCTGGCGATCGAGCACGACGGGCACGTTGACCACGCCCGATGCCGCGTCATAGCTCGCCGGTTCGACCCGTGCCTCCGCCAGATCGGGAAATGCCATGCCGCGCCGGAAGTCGAACGACCGCCACGGCATCTCCGCCTGCGGGCAGGGGCCGGTGGCGATCGGTGCGGCGATCGTCGGCGTCGGTGTGGGCGTCGGCGCCGGGGCGACCGGGCTCGGCGCCGGCGCGGTGACGACCGTACCGCCACCCGACGATCCGGACCCGCCGCAACTGGACAGCAACAGGATCATGAAAATACGCAAATACTTGGATTGCATGACATTCCACCCAAAGCGCTCTCGACTGCGCAGGATGGAAGCCGTGTAACCGACAGGTGTTAAGGAACGCTTCTCGTGGTAAAGGCCGCGTTGGCTATTCGGAATAAGGATGCGTTACATTGTCACTGCTGGTTCTGATGCTGGCCACGATGCTCCAGCAGGACGATGTCCGGGTCCGCACCGTCGAAGTCGCCGGGCAACGCTATACCGTATCGGTCGCACGCGATCGCTCGGTCGAGGTGCGCGGGGGCGAGGACGCCGCACCGCGCACCGAACAGGTCACCAGCCTCGCCCGCACCGCGATCTACCGCGCGACCGGTTGCGGCGTGACCGACAGTTATTGGCAGCGCAATACGCTGCTCGGCACGCTCGACTGCACCGAACAGCGTATTCCCTGACCCGCTGAGGGCTACAGCCCCTTGCCGACCGCCATGCCGCGCACGCGTAGGGTGGCGTTCAACGGCTGGCCGGTGATCGGCCGTACCGCCAGTTGCAGGAGCATCGAGGCGCTGTCCGCCGTCCAGCGCGGGGTGCGCAGGATGCCGGCGACCGGTGCCGATGGCCACGGGGTGGTCGCGGTGACGGTCGGGATCTGGAACTGCCGGACCGTCGTGTTGCTGGTGTTGTGGTAGACGTACAGCGTTACCCCGGCGAGGCCGGTCGACCCGCCATCGACCTCGATCTCGGCACAGGCGCGCAGCACGTCGCCGATCGCGCACGTCACCGACTGGCGCAGCACCACGACTTCGTTGCTGGCAGTGGCGGTGCCGCCCAGCACGACCTGCTGCCAATCCTTCGACAAGGGGCCATCGCCATCGTCGGCATAGGACTTCCCGCCGAACGCAGCGCTCGCCACCTTCGAAAAGGTGCCCGTGACGCCATCGGTCAGTGCCGGTGCCGTCCAGTCCGCAGCCAGCGTGCCCGTAGCGCCGCTGCCCAGCGTGCCGGTCGTGCCCCCGAAATAGGGCTGCAGCGACAGCACCGGGGCGGCATTGGCCCCGGCCTGCAGCTGACGTTCGGCGGATCCCATCGGCAGCGCGCCGGGCGGCGGGTAGAGCTTGCGCCATTCGCGCGCCAGCACCCGCCCGATCATGTATGCGCCCAGCGTCGACAGGTGCAGCCCGTCATAGGTGACGCCTGCCGCGCCCTGGCCGAAGCCGCTGGTGAAGTCGCCGAGGATCGCGGTGCAATCGATCACGCGCACGCCGCGTTCGGCGTTCAGCCCCAGCAGCCAGCGGTTGACGACCTGCCACGCATCGATCTGCGGCTGGGCCGTGGTATTCTGCAACCGCATGTCGGTCCGTGCCGCCGATCCATGCGGATAGTCGGTCAGGATCGTCAGGAAGATGCCGGCGGCGGTGATCCGGTCGATCATCGTCGTCAGCGCGGCGATGGACTGCACGGCGGTCATCGAATTGCGATCGTTCGCGGTCGGCGCACACATCACGATATGCCCCGCACCGCTGGCGATCGCCGCATCGAGGCGCGACAGCATGCCGGGATAGCCGGCATCGGCGATCGTGCGGTCGCCGTTGAAGCCGTGCGCGCCGCCGGTGTCGAGCACGGCGCGGCCTCCGCTCAGACAGTTCGCCCAGTTGACCGGTCCGATGATCGAACCGCTGGGCTGCGCCGGCTGGCCGGTGGCCGACGCCGACATGAAGTGATTGGCCGCATGGCTCGGCCCGAACACGCAGATGCGGTTGTTGCGCGGGGTGGTGAGGTTGCGGTTGCGCAGTTTCGCGGTCAGTGCCCGTTCGCCGATGCCGCCCTGCGCGCCTGAGGAAAATCCTGCCATGGCTCAGGCCTCCGCGATGATGTCGGTGGCGGTCGTGCCGGTCGCCCGGACATATTGCGCGCGCACGTTGATGTACGAAGCGTCGGGCAGGTTGCGATAGGTCACGTCGCCGGCGGCGTTCATGCCGCGCAGCGTCACGTCGCCGCCGGTGCCGATGTACAGGCCCTTGGGAATGACCGGCAGGTCGGTCGAGTCCGACGGCGTGACGAGGTAGGGCGCACGCGACGGTGCGTCGGGGCTGTCTCCGTGGCAGGGGAAGGGATCGGGCATGGGAACCTCCTGAACGGCAACGCAGGATCGCGCTGACGTATGTTCCACATATGTTCCTGCCTTTCTTGTAGGAAAGTTGTTTTTTCCTGCCGCGATCGACGCTTAGCTCAGCCGGCACGCCTCCCGGCACCGCTGCGTTGACGGTGCCGCCACTGGTTGATCGGCCGTTCGATCGCGAAATGGAACGCGACCCCCGCGGCGATCGCGGCCAGCGTCGACAGCAGGATCGCCGGCTCGATTCGCGTCAGCAGCCCGCGCTCGATCAGCGGCGGATAGACCCGGCCCATCACCACATAGACGATGGTGACGTGCACGAGGTAGATCGAGAAGGACGCGTCGCCCAGCAGCACCGCGAACCGCCCGACCGGCCCGGTCGGTTCGAACGGCAGCGACACGGTATAGGCGACGATCACCGCTGCCGGCAGACCCCAGTAGAGGCAGCGCCAGATCGGGGCGATCGCACCGGTCTCATGCAGGTGCGACGCGCCGAACATCACCGCGACCGCGACGGCCACGGCGACGAACGGCATCCGCGGCCGGCCGCGGCGCTGCAGATACCACCCGATCGCGCACCCGAACAGGAACTCGAACACGATCGGATCGGCCAGGAACCGTCCGATCGCCGATCCATTCCCGATCACGATTGCCGCGGCCCAGATGCCGACGATTCCGGCCGTGAGCGGCAACCAGTAGCGCGTCCTGAGCAGCGTCAGTGCCGCGCAGAAGCTCAGATAGAAATACATCTCATACGACAACGTCCACCCGACCCCCAGCAGCGGCTGGACCAGTCCCTCGGCATTGAACCCCGGCACCAGCAGGAAGGATCGCACCACGCGGTCGAGCGTCAGGTCGCCGGTCGCGCCCTTCAGCAGGGGGCCCGCGATCACGATCAGCGTCGCGATCCAATAGGGCGGATAGACCCGCTCGATCCGGCGGATCAGGAAGTCGTGCGGCGGCTTGGTACCCCGCACATAGGGTCCGGCGACATAGACCATGATGAAGCCGCTGATGACGAAGAAGATGTCGACGCCGGCCGCCAGCCCCTCGCGCAGCCACGCCACCGCCAGCGGCGTCGGCGGCAGCGTCGCCATCGGCGCGGTGGCGTGGATGCTGTAGGCGCGCAGGATATGGTGCCACACCACCACGATCGCGGCGACCGCGCGCAGGATCTGCAGCGAATGGAACTTCATGGGCTGGGGACTGGTCATGCGCTCGTTTCCGGGCAGGGGCCGACCGGCCTCCGCCACCATGGGATTTCCGGCCGGAGTCAATGCATCGCCGCCGGGTCGCGGGCCGGTTCGCGACGCAGCACCAGCAGCGTCAGCACCCGCCGCGCCAGCGGATCGATCCATGTCGCCGCGACCCAGCAGACGCCGAGCAGCACGATCGTGATCGCGATGCCGCTATACGGTGCCAGCGACACGGCCGGCCGGCCGAGGATCGCGCTGGCGATGCGTTCGCTCGGGATGGGGATCTGCAACACGTACAGCGGATAGGAGATCGCGCCAAGGAATGCGTACAACCGCACCCGGGCCGGCTCCACGCCCAGCGCCAGCAGGCAGATCGCCGGGAACGCGACCAGCGCGGTCAGCAGGTCGAGCGCCGCGCCCATCCGCGGCAGCGCCATCAGCCCGGCGACGGCCAGCAGCAGCGTCCAGGCCGGTGGCGCGGGCAATCGCCACCGCTCCGCGCGGTACAGGCGATAGAGGATCACCCCCAGCGGAAACGAAAAGCTGACGCGCGCCAATCCCATCTCCCAATCGTCCCACCGGAATCCGTGGTCCAGCGACCCGCGCATCGTCGCCAGCACGATCATCGCCACCGCTGCCACGCCGCACACGATCGCCAGCTGCGCATTGCGCATCCGGTACCCGACCAGCGCATAGGCCAGGTTGATGACCATTTCCCAGAACAGCGACCATGCCGGAGGATTGAGCGGATACAGCTCGCCATGCGTGCTGGGCGTGACATTGGGCAGCATCAGCAACCCCATGCCCGCCAGTGGCAGAAAACTGCCCCAGGTCCAATGCTCGCTGCGTCCCAGCACCAGCGCGCCGGCGACCATCGCGATCGTCAGCGCAAGGCCCATCAGGTACAGCGGCGCCAGCCGGACGAATCGCAACCCGAAGAACCGCCACGGCGTCAGCGTCGCGCGCAGCTTGCCCTCATAGGCATGGGCGATCACCATCCCGCTCATCACGAAGAACAGGTCGACCGCCAGATACGACCCGCGCAGCCGGATTGGGGCGAGGAGCAAGGCATAATGCTGGGTCAGCACCGCCAGCGCAGCGATGCCGCGCAGCCCGTCGAGCGTGTGGAACGTCCGCCGTTTCGCAAAGTCCGCCGTCGTCGCCATCGCCACGCCTCCGTCCCTTGATCCACTGCGCGTCGCCGCGTCAACTGCGATCGGCATATTCGCGCCAACCATAGCCTGCCAGCCCGGCGATGCGACCACCCAAACGGATGATCCGCCCGGTCCGCTCGATCCGCGCCAGCCGCGACCGCAGCGACAGCGGCGCCGTCGCCACCGCCGCGCCGGTCATGAGCAGCGTGCGCGCGACCAGCCAGCCGCGGCGGCCCATGCCGGCATGTTTCCACGCGACCATCGTATCGGTGTTCCCGACCCGCCACATCCGCCGCCAGATCCATGGCAGCTGCGCGCGGTCGCCGGGCACGATTTCGTGCACGACCGCAGCGGTGGTCCAGCCGAAGCGCAACCCTTGCGCCTTCCACCGGCTGTACAGGTCGAAATCCTCGCCACCGATCTGGTTGAAGCGCAGGTCGAACCACGGGGCGGGCGTCGCTTCCCAGCAGGCACGGGTCGACAGCGCGTTGGTCAGGCTGAACAGCATGTCGACCGGGCCGGTGGCATGCGGTTCGGCACGGAACAGCGGAATCGCCGCGTTCCAGTCGGGCGTCTCGCCCTCGAACTCGAACAGCACCGGGCCGGCAACGATATCGGCATCCTGCGCGAACGCCTCGCGTGTCAGCGTCGCGATCCAGTCGGGATCGACCCATTGATCGTCGTCCAGCATCGCGACATGCGTCATCCGCGGGTGCACCAGCGCGCGCGCGACCAGCGCGTTGCGGTTGTGGCACAGGCCCGGTTCGGCGACCGGAAAGGCGTCGATCGGGATCGGAAACCCCTGTTCGACCAGCGCCTGCGCCGCGGCGATGCCGCCCCGCCCGCGATCGTCATTGTCGGCGATCAGGATCGCCATGTCGGGACGATCGTGCATCGCCGCCAGCGACCGGAGCAACTGGACGAGTTGTTCCGGCCGCCGGAACGTCGGGATCGCGACGACGACGAACGGAGGGGCGGCGGGGGCGGCGGCCATTACCGCCGGGCGGACTTGCGCTTGGTCAGGCGCAGCTTGGCGAGGTCGATCAGCCCCAGCGCCAGCGAATGCGGGTTGGTCGTCAGATAGCGCCAGCCGAACTTGCGCGGCTCGGTCGCCATGCGGTGCAGCCATTCCAGATTGGCGTTCTGCATCCACATCGGCGCGCGCTTATATTCGCCGACGAAATAATTGTAGCAGCCGCCGCAGGTGACGACCCAGCCGGCCTTGATCGAGTCGCGATGGGTGACGCAGAATTGCTGTTCGCGCGGCTTGCCCATGCCGACCCACAGGACGTCGGGGCGTACCGCGTTGATATCGGCGATCACCGCCGCCTCGTCCGCCGGACCGAAATAGCCGTTGCGCCGGCCGACGACCTTCAGCCTGGGATAGTTGCGGGCGAGGAAATCGATGAACGCCGCATTGATCGGCTCGGTCCCACCCAGCACGTAGAAGGTCAGCCCCTCACGCTCGCATGCCGCGGCGAAGTCGGTCATCATGTCGGTCGTGCTGCTGCGCTCGGCGATCGGCGCGTCGGTGAATCGCGACATCGCGACCCAGATGCCGCCATCGGCATGGATCAGGTCGGCGGCTTCCAGCGAACGGCGATAGGCGGGGTCGGTGCCCGCCATCGAAATGCCATGGCCGTTGATGTCGAACACCAGCGTCGCGGGCACCGTGTCGTCGGCCTGCGCACGGCGGCAGTCGGCGATCATCGCATCGACCAGTTCGGCCCGGCCGGCGGTAACGACGGGCAGCCCGGCGATTCGCGTGCGTTCCATCGCCTTCGTATCGTGGCCGCGATTGTTGGCCATCTGCGCCTCCCATTGGTCGCCCGGCCGTCGCGGCCGGCTGCCCCTTAACCGATAAGGACCATTGCCGGCCATACCCCCATGGCCTATTCATTGTGCGCTGCGACAAAATAGCGGTCTGGTGCGGTAAAATGGCGACGAACCCGATGCGGGGGCCATTGACGGGAGCAGGGTAAAGCCTCGAAAGGAACAGGACGCGACATGACGGTTGCGCCTGTTACAGGGATCGGCCGAACGCGAAAGGTTTTGGCATGACACAAGCGCCTTTGTTCTCGGTCATCATTCCCACCTATAACCGCGCCGACAAGATCTTGCCGACTCTGGAATCGGTACGCGAACAGACGCTGGGCGATTTCGAATGCCTCGTCGTCGATGACGGATCGCGCGACGGTGATGCGCTGGCGGCCGTGGTGGCGGGGTTGGGCGACGACCGGTTCCGGTACATCCGCACGCCGAACCGCGGGGCCAGCGCCGCGCGCAACACCGGGTTCGACGAAGCGCGTGGCCGCTACGTCGCGCTGCTCGATTCGGACGATCGCTTCCTGCCTGCCAAGCTGGCGCGCAATGCCGCGCTGCTCGAACAACATGGCGCCGACGCCATGATCTTCTCGCAGATCGCGATGGATCGCGGCATCGGCAGCTACTGGATGAAGCCGCCGCGCGGGCCGGCGCCGGGCGAGCGGATCGACGAATATTTCTTTTGCGCGCGCGGCTGGGTTCCCACCTCTACGATGGCGCTGTCGACCGACGTCGCGCGCAAGGTCCGGTTCGACGAAGCGCTGCCATCGTCGCAGGACACCGATTTCGCGATTCGCTGCGCCAGTGCCGGGATCAGGTTCGTCTATATTCCCGAAGCGCTGGCGATCGGCGACGATATCTTCGATCCGCAGCGCGTGTCGAAATCGCCGAAATACGAACCGCTGCTGCGCTGGATCGACGACATGCGCCACAACCATGTCTCAGACCGCGCCTATTGGGCGTATCGCGGCTGGCATTATGCGCGCAGCCTGTCGAAAGTCCGCCGGCTCGATGCCACGCGCGAATATCTGCAATCGGTGCTGCACGGCGCCTATCCGCCGCGGCTGGCGCTGGTCGTCGGCGCGCAGGTGATGCTGCCGACGACCGCGTATCAGCGCACCGCCGATCTCGTCGCCTATGTGTTCGGCAAGAAGGGCCGGGGCGGCATCGACGCGGCGTCATAGGGCGGGGCGGCCCGCGAGTTTGCCTTTCCGATTATGGTTTTCCACGTCACCCCGGATCAAGTCCGGGGTGACGCAGGGAAATAGAGAACTACCCCCGAACCGCCCGTCTCCGTACGGTCCCGATCCCCTACATTGGCGTGATGTTAATCGTTTGTGCCTAACCCTGCCGTCGCGGGCGACTTGCCCGACGACCAGGGATTCGACCGATGACTGTATCCGCCGGCCAGGACGGGGTGCGTTTTTCGCCCGTCTGGCGTGTCCTACGGCAGTGCCGCCGCCACATCGTCGCAGCGGCCGCGTTCAGCGCGATGAGCAACCTGCTCTATCTCGCCCCCTCGCTCTTCATGCTTCAGGTGTACGATCGCGTGTTGCCCAGCCACGGGCTCGGCACGCTCGCGGCGCTCGGGCTGCTGACGCTGGTCGCGCTCGGGGCGCTGGCGGCGTTCGAATGGCTGCGATCGCGCCTCCTGATTCGCGCCAGCGTGCTGCTGGAACAGGGATTGTCGGTGCGGGCGTTGCGCGTTGCGCTCAGTCGCCCGGGCGTCGCACGGATGCAGCGCAGCGAGGCGACGCAGAATGTCGACACCCTGCGCCAGGCGATGGCCAGCCCCGCGGTTCTCGCCGGGCTCGATGCGCCGTGGATGCCGATCTACGTCATCGTCGGCTTCCTGCTGCACCCGGCGCTCGGCATCGCGATGCTGGTTTCCGCCGCGCTGCTGGTCGCGCTCGCCTGGGCCAATGAACGCGCCACCGCCGGCCCGATCGAGCGCGCGAACAAGGCACAGGCAATCGCCTATAGCCGGTTGAACCACGGCGTCGCCCATGCCGCCGAGGTCCGGGCGCTCGGCATGGTCGGCACGCTGTCGCGCCGTCAGTTGCGCGACCGCCACGCGGCTGGCCAGTTGCAGGTCGCCGCCAGCTTCGCCGGCAACGGTTTCTCCAGCACGATCAAGTTCGTCCGCCTCGCGCTGCAATCGGGCGCGCTGGCGCTGGGTGCGGTGCTGGTGATCGAGGATGCGATCTCCGCCGGATCGGTCATCGCCGCGTCGCTGCTGATGGCGCGCGCGCTGGCCCCGGTCGAGGCGCTGGTCGGATCGTGGCGCACGATCGTGCAGGCGCGCGTCGCCTATGCCAGCCTCAACGACCTGCTGTCCGACGACGCCGCCGATCCGGTCGAGCGCACCCGGCTGCCCGATCCGACCGGCGCGGTCGAGCTGGACGCGGTCAGCGTGGTCGCGCCGCATAGCGGCCAGCCGGTGCTCGCCGGCGTCACCGCCACCATCGCACCCGGACAGGTCATCGGCATCGCCGGCGCCAGTGGTGCTGGCAAGTCGACGCTGCTGCGCGCGATCGTCGGCGCGGTGACGCTGGAACAGGGGCATGTCCGCCTCGACGGCGCCAATCGTAACGATTGGGACCCCGACCTGCTCGCCCGCCATATCGGCTATCTGCCGCAGGAAGCGGTGCTGTTCCCCGGCACGGTCAAGGAGAACATCGTCCGGTTTCACGTCGGCAACGCCGATGATTCGTCCGCGCTGGACGCCGCCGCCGTCGCTTCGGCGCAGGCGATCGGCGCGCATGCCATGATCGCCGGCCTGCCGCAGGGCTATGATACCGTCCTCGGCATCGGCGGCACCGGCCTGTCGGGCGGACAGGCGCAGCGGGTGGCGATCGCCCGTGCGCTGTTCGGCAATCCGCGCATCCTCGTCCTCGACGAACCGACCGCACATCTCGATGCCGATGCGCGCCGCGCGCTTGCCCGGCTGGTCACCACGCTGCGCCAGGCGGGGCGGACGATCATCGTCGCCAGCCACGACGCCGACGTGCTGGCCGCCTGCGACAAGCTGATGATCCTGTCCGAAGGGCGGATCGAGACGTTCGGGGCGCTCGGCCCTTCTCCCAAATCGCGGGTCGCGCAGCCGACCTCGCTTGCAAAGGCCTGATCCGATGTCCTTCACCCTCACGATGGACGGCGTGGCGCTGCGCGGCCCCCGCCCACTCCACGACCCCCGGCCCGAAATCCGCGCCGGTATCGCGCTGGCCGCGGCGCTGGTGCTGGGCTTTGGCGGCTGGGCAGTCGCCACCCGGCTCGATGCCGCCGTTGTCGGTGCCGGCATGGTCCGCTTCGCCGGCACGCGGCAGGTGGTGCAGGCACCGACCGGCGGCATCGTCTCGGCCGTGCGCGTGCGCAACGGCGCTACGGTACAGGCCGGGCAGACGCTGGTCGAATTCACCACCAGCGAAACCCGCGCGCAGGCCCAGTCACTCAGCGCGCGCGTCGTCGGGCTGATGGCGGAGATCGCCCGGCTCGAAGCCGACCTCGCCGGGGGCGCGCGCGTCCCGGCACCCGCCGGTTTCGCATCGCTGACCGGCGACGAGCGCGCGCTCGCCGACGCCGCGCTCGCCCAGCAACAAGCACAGCTCGACGCCGATCGCGCGCTCGAACGTTCCGAAGCGGCGGTGCTCAACGATCGCTCGCGCCAGATCGCGCAGCAGATCGGCGGCTATGGCGAACGGCTGTCGTCGATCCGCCAGCAGCGCGACCTGAACGAACAGGAACTGGCCGCCTATCAGCAATTGTTGGCCAAGGGGCTGGCGACGCGGTCGCGCGTGCTGGCGCTGCAACGCTCGGCGGCGGGGCTGGGCGGCGATGCCGGCGCCAGCGTTGCCGAGATCGGCCGGCTGCGGCTGCAGGCGGGCGAAACCCGGTTGCAGCTGAACCATGCGCGCAGCCAGCGCATGTCCGCCGCCTCCGACCGCCTGCGCGCGGCGCAGGGCGAATTGCAGGCGACGCTGCCGCAATGGCACGCCGCCCGCGCCGAACTGGCCCGCATGGTGGTGCGTGCGCCCTTTGCCGGCACGGTCAGCGGCGCGCAGATACCGGCGACCGGCGCGGTCCTGCCCGCTGGCGCGCCGCTGATGGAGGTCGTGCCCGATCGCGGCGAGATGACCGTCGAGCTGCGCGTGCCGCTCGCCGAAGCCGCCGAATTGCAGACCGGGCAGGCGGCCGAGGTCCGGCTGGTCGGTCCCGGCGCGCGCGTACAGCCCGCGCTGCACGGTCGCGTCGATCGCATCTCGGCCGACACGGTCGAGGACCAGCGCACCGGGCAGAGCTTCTACACCGCCTCGATCGCGGTCTCGCGACAGGCGTTGCAACAGGCGGCGCGCGACGGGGCGATGGCCGGCGGCATCCGTGCCGGTACCCCGGTCGAGGTGATGATCCCCACGCAAGCCCGTCGTGCGATCGACTTCCTGCTCGGCCCGCTGCTTAGCCGGACTTCGACGGTGTTCACCCAGCGCTAGGGTCGGCTGACTGCTATCCGCAGCAAAATCCGTCATTCCCGCGCAGGCGGGAATCCATTGCCGCCGACGTCTCGACCGGATTCGATCGGACAGCGTCTATGGATTCCCGCCTGCGCGGGAGTGACGAAGAAAGGGGGACAGCGCTAGTCTGCTGTCAGGCGGCGGGAACGGCATCCCCCGCCAGCGCCATGACCGCGATATCGGCATAGATGGCGGTCAACGCGCGCAGGTCGTCGATCGCCACCGCCTCGTCGACCTTGTGCATCGTCGCGTTCAGCAGCCCGAACTCGACCGTCGGGCACAGCCGTGACAGGAACCGCGCGTCCGACGTGCCGCCGGTCGTCGACAATTCGGGCGTCAATCCGGTGTGCCGCGCGATCGCTGCCGACACCATCGCCGAAAATGCGCCCGGCGGCGTCAGGAACGCCTCGCCCGACACCCGCCCTTCGACCCGCGCATCGGGTGCATGGGTGTGGACGATGGCGGTGATCCGCTCGATCAGTGCTTGCCCATCATGTTCGTCGTTGAACCGGATCGACAGCCGCGCGGCGGCATGGCCCGGAATGACGTTGGTCGCCGGATTGCCGACGGTCAGGTCGGTTACCTCGATGTTCGACGGCTGGAACCACGCATTGCCGGTGTCGAGCACGATCCCCTCGATTTCGGCCAGCGCCGCGATCAGCTTGGGGATCGGATTGTCGGCCAGATGCGGATAGGCGACATGCCCCTGCCGCCCGGGCACATCTATCCAGATATTGACCGATCCCCGCCGCCCGATCTTCACCATGTCGCCCAGCCGCTGCTGTGACGTCGGCTCGCCGACGAGGATCAGGTCGGGCGACAGCCCGCGTGCCGCCATCCGGTCGATCAACGCGCGCGTGCCGAAGATCGCGGGTCCTTCCTCGTCGCCGGTCAGGATCAGGCTGATCGTGCCCGCCTCGACCGGCACTGCGGCGGTTGCGGCGATGAACGCGGCGATCGCGCCCTTCATGTCGACCGCCCCCCGGCCGAAGATCATCCCGTCGCGCTCCTCGGCCGCGAACGGCCCGCTGATCCAGCCCGGCCCCGGTGGCACGACATCGAGATGCCCGGCAAAGGCGAAGTGCCGCCCGCCGTTGCCGCGCACCGCCAGCATATTCTCGACCGGTCCGTCGGGCGCTTCGCCGACCACGAAGCGGTCGACCGTAAAGCCCCCGGCACGCAGCATCGCTTCCGCCACGTCGAACACACCGCCCACCGCCGGGGTGACGCTGTCGCAGGCGAGCAGGGCCCTGGTCAGGGCGACGACATCGGACATCGGGCGACTTTCTGATCGAACGGACATGCAGCGCGCCGCATCGCGCAGCCACGCCGCGGATGCAATGGCCGCGAGCGATTGCGGCGGGGTCATGCCGTCCCTAGAGCCGTGCGCGATGCGTGTTCTGTTCGTGATCCTCGCCGTGTTGCTGATCGTGCCCGGCTGGTCGGGGGCCGAGCGGCTGCCGTTGCTGCAGCATGGCGCGACGCAGATCACCGCGACGCCGGTCGACCTGTTCGCGAACGACCCGTCGCGCAAGCGGTTGGGAGCGCTGACCTATCTCGGCGGGGTCGAACTGCATAGTCGCGACCCGGTGTTCGGTGGTTTCTCGTCGATGCGCGTGACCGGCGACCGCTTCACCCTGTTGTCCGATGGTGGGGGCATCGTCCGTTTCACGATGGGGCCGGACTGGCGCGTGCGCGATGCCACCGCGCGCGAATTGCCCGGCGGCCCCGGCACCGGTTGGCAGAAGCGCGACCGCGACAGCGAATCGATGGTACAATTGCCGGGCGGCGACATCCTCGTCGGCTTCGAACGCGCCAACGCGCTGTGGCGCTACGATGGCGCCATGGCCCGCATGATCGGTTTCCGCGCGCCGCGCTCGATGCGCAAATGGTCGGAAAACAGCGGGCCCGAAGCGATGGCGACGCTGGCCGATGGCAGCGTGGTCGTCTTCAGCGAATCGAACGCGAAACGCGGGACGAAAGGGTTCGCGGCGATCCGCCTGTTCGGCAATCCGGTCGATCCGGCGGTGCCGTGGTATCGCTTCCGCTATGTCGCGCCGCCGAAATTCGCGGTGACCGACGCGGTCACGCTGCCCGACGGACGGATGCTGGTGCTGGTACGCCGCTTCGGATTGCCGCAGCTCTTCACCGCGCGGCTGCAACTGATCGAGGCCGGCGCGATCCGCCCCGGCGCGACCGTGACCGGCCGAACGATCGCCGCGTTCGAAGGCGATGCGATCCACGACAATCTCGAAGCATTGGCCCTGACCCGCGAGGGCGGACGCGACGTGGTGTGGATCGCATCGGACGACAATCAGGCGTTCTGGCAACGCTCGCTGCTGCTGAAGTTCCGGTTGGAGTTGTAGGGGCGGAGGTGCGTTCGGCCCACTCTCTAAATCCCCACACACGTTACCGCAGCGCAGGCTGGGGTCTCCCCGTTGAAGAGCGCAGCACCCGCCACGCGGAGACCCCAGCCTGCGGTGGGGTGACGGTCGCGGAAAGGGGGGCGTGTCGTTGCGGTAACCATCCACGCCGTTTGAACTCTTCTTCGTCATCCCCGCGCAGGCGGGGATCCATAGACGCAGCGTCGGCGCCTCTTGCGCGAACGTCGGCGCATATGGATTTCCGCCTGCGCGGGAATGACGAACAGGATCAGCGAATGACAGAAGGGACTCGACGAAGACAGTAGTGACTGTTGTCTCTGCTCACCCGCAGATGCCCGCCTTGGCCGGGCAACGCCATACCGCCACCCTCACCACCATTACCGCGCACACGAAAACCCCGGGCGGCGGGCGGGCCGTCCGGGGTTTTAAAACCTTCGCGCGAAAAAGCTTACGCTGCGGCGGTGGCCGCTGCGGTCTTCTTCTTCACGTCGCGCTTCAGGCGGCGGGCGCGCAGCGACAGGTCGTCGTCGCTGGTCTTCAGCAGCCAGTTGTCAAGGCCGCCGACATGCTCGACCGAACGCAGGCCGTGGGTCGACACGCGCAGGCGGATCGAGCGCTCCAGCGTTTCTGACATCAGCGTGACGTTCTGCAGGTTCGGCAGGAACGTGCGCTTGGTCTTGTTGTTGGCGTGGGAAACGTTGTGACCCACCTGCCGGCCCTTGCCGGTCAGCTCGCAGATGCGCGACATGATCGTTGATCCTGATTCTGTATCGGGACAGATGCCCCGGAAAGACGGCGCGGATAGCGTCGAACGGCGCCCGCGTCAACCGCTACGGACCCGCTGCAACCCTCATCGCCACGCCTGCGTTGTTACGGCATCGATTCGGATCGTGACACGTACAGGGAGCAGATGGATGCGCGCATTTCTGGGATTGCTGGGGGTTGTCGTCCTGATCGTGGCGGGGCTGATGGCGTTCAACTTCATCAACGTCGATCAGACGCAGCGCGCCGCGCTGCCGCAGGTGAAGGTCGAGGGCGGACAGGCGCCCAAGTTCGACGTCGAGGTCGGCAAGGTCGAGGTCGGCACCGTCAACCGCTCGGTCGAGGTGCCGGCGATCAAGGTCGAACGCCCCGCCGGCCAGTAACGGCTGGCCGCCACCGCCGCCGGCTGGCAAGGGGAGGGGCATGTTCGACGCCTCTCCCATGCACCGTGCGCTTGCCGCCGCCCGCGCTGCTGCGCAGGCGGGCGAAGTGCCGGTCGGCGCGGTGGTGCAGCGCGGGGGGCAGGTGATCGCGGTCGCCGCCAATGCCCCGCGCGCGCTGGCCGATCCGACCGCCCATGCCGAAATCCTCGCGATTCGCGCCGCGGCACAGGCGCTGGGTCGCGATCGGCTGGAAGATTGCGATCTGTGGGTGACGCTGGAGCCGTGTGCGATGTGTGCAGGCGCCATCGCCCATGCCCGCATCGCCCGGCTCTATTACGGCGCATCCGATCCGAAGGGCGGCGCGGTCGAACATGGCCCGCGCTTCTTCGCCCAGCCGACCTGCCATCACCGCCCCGAACTCTATCCCGGCATAGCCGAGGATGAATCCGCCACATTGCTGCGCGACTTCTTCGCCGGGCGTCGCAGCGTTTGACGCGGCGATATACGAACCATAAACGGTTCGTATATTGGAGGGGCTGCCAATGGGTATCGTGAAGATCGACGACATGCTGCACGAGGAAGTGCGGCGGGCGAGCGGCGTGCTGTGCCGTTCGATCAACGCACAGGCGGAATTCTGGATGACGATCGGCATGATCGCCGAAGCCAATCCCGACCTGTCGTTCAACGACATCGTCCGCACCCGGCTGGCCGCGGCGCAGGTCCGCGCGGTCGATGCGGTCGCCGCCTGACATGGTGAAGACGCCTGCCGAACTGGACCTGATGCGCGCGTCCGGGCGCCTGCTTGCTTGCGTTTTCGAGATGCTCGACCGACAGGTGCTGGCGGGCATGTCGACGCTGGCGATCAACGATCTGGTCGAACGCTATATCGTCGAGGATTGCGCCGCTCGGCCGGCGAGCAAGGGGCAATATGGCTTCGGCTTCGTGCTCAACAGCTCGATCAACGACGTGGTATGCCACGGCGTGCCCGATGCGGGGGTGGTCGTGCGCGACGGCGATATCGTCAACCTCGACATCACGCTGGAAAAGGACGGCTTCATCGCCGATTCGTCGAAAACCTATCTGGTCGGCAACGTCGGCCCGCAGGCGCGGCGGCTGGTACAGGCGGCGCAAGGCGCGATGTGGGCCGGCATCGGACAGGTCCGCCCCGGTGCGCGGCTGGGCGATATCGGTCATGCGATCGAACGCCATGCCAAGAAGCTCGGCTATTCGGTCGTCCGCGAATATTGCGGACACGGCATCGGCCGCGAGATGCACGAGGAACCCTCGGTCCTGAATTTCGGCCGGCCCGGCACCGGCGCGGTCCTGCACGAAGGGATGACCTTCACCGTCGAACCGATGGTCAACCAGGGATCACGCAAGGTGGTGAGCGAGGACGACGACTGGACCGTCGTCACCGCCGACGGCAAGCTGTCGGCGCAGTTCGAGCACACCGTCGCGGTGACCGCGACCGGGGTCGAGGTGCTGACGCTGCGGTCGGACGAGGTGCGGCCGGGGCGGCGCTGATCGGCAGGCGCGTACCTTCGCAGTTTGGCGGGGCTCGACAGCCCTTAACGCCCGCGTAGAACGTCACCCCGGATCAAGTCCGGGGTGACGGGTGGGTGGCGGGACCGGCCTACCGCCCCCCTACCGCAGCTGATCCTGCTCGATCGGCACGATCTTGATCTCGACGCGGCGGTTTTCGGCGCGGCCTTCCTCGGTTTCGTTCGATGCGATCGGCTGGGTCTCGCCGAAGCCGCGGGTGCCGACGCGCGCCGACTGAACGCCGCGCGACGTCAGATAGCTGGCGACCGCCGAGGCACGGCGCTCCGACAGCGTCTGGTTATACGCATCCGAACCGGTCGAATCGGTATGGCCATACACGTCGATATAGGTCTGGTTGTAATCGCGCAGCACGTCGGCGACCTGGTCCAGCGTGGATCGGAACTGCGGCTGCACGTTGGCGCTGTCATAGGCGAAGGTGATGCCCGACGGCATGTTGAGCACCAGATCGTCGCCGCGGCGCGTCACCTCGACATCGGTGCCGGCGGTGCGGGCGCGCAGGTCGCGTTCCTGCCGGTCCATGTACGCGCCGATCCCGGCACCCGCGAGGCCGCCGATGCCAGCGCCCAAAATCTTTTCGGTCCGGTCGCGCCGTCCGCCGACCAGATCGCCCAGCAGATAGCCGCCGACCGCGCCGCCGATCGCGCCGATGCCCGCGCGCGAAATGCTGCGCTCCCCGGTGTCCGGGTCGGTCACGCAGCCGCCGGTCAGCAGCGCTGCCGATAATGCACCCGCGATCCAGAACTTGCCCGTCGCCATACTCGATTCCTTTCGTCGTATCCGATTTCGCCTTGCCCGGAAAAACCGGGCAGTGCCGATCTTGTTCCGCATCCGTTTTGAACGGTTCCTGACCGACCGGCACGGAATAATCGGTATCGGCGGCGCGACTCGCCGGTTGTGCGGAGCGCCGCGTTGCGGCATGGATGGAGCAGTTCAATGGAACCTCTCACACCCTTCCCCTGGTTCGACGTCGTCATCATCCTCGCGCTGGTGGCGTTGAACGGCGTGTTCGCCATGTCCGAACTCGCCATCGTGTCCGCGCGCAAGGCAAGGCTGGAGGGGTTGGCGAAAGCCGGCGGGCGCGGTGCGCAGACCGCGATGCGCCTCGCCGATGATCCCGGCAAGTTCCTGTCGACCGTCCAGATCGGCATCACGCTGATCGGCATCCTGTCGGGCGCCTATTCGGGCGCCAGCCTCGGCGGACCGGTGGGTGAGCGGCTGGTGCTGCTCGGCGTACCCGAATCGCTGGGCGACAATGTCGGCTTCGGCGTGGTGATCGCCATCACCACCTTCGCCAGCCTCGTGATCGGCGAACTGGTGCCCAAGCAGTTCGCGCTGCGCTCGCCGGAGCCGATCGCGGTGCTGGTCGCGGTGCCGATGCTGTGGCTGTCGCGGATCACCGCGCCGTTCGTGTGGCTGCTCGACACCACTTCGGGGCTGATCTTCAAGCTGCTGCGCATGAACCGCGAATCCGAAAACCGGGTGACGGCGGAGGAACTGCACCTGCTGGTCGCCGAAGCCAGCCGCTCGGGCGTGATTGAGGAGCATGAGCGCTCGATCATCTCGGGCGTCGTTCGCCTTGCCGACCGTCCGGTGCGCGAGGTGATGACGCCGCGGACCGACGTCGAATGGCTCGACGTCACGCTCGATGAAGCCGGCGTCCGCGCGGCGATGGCGACGACGCCGCACACCCGCCTGCCGGTTGCCGAAGGATCGGTCGATGCGGTGATCGGCGTGGTGCAGGCGCGCGATATCGTCGCGGCGATCTGTCGCGGGGAACCGCTCGACCTGCGCGCACTGCTGCACGAAGCGCCGGTACTGCCCGATCAGGTCGACGCGATGGACGCGCTGCAGGCGATCCGTCGCGCGGCGGTGCCGATGGGCCTCGTCCACGACGAATATGGCCATTTCGAAGGGATCGTGACTCCCGCCGACCTGTTGCGGGCGATCGCCGGAGATTTCGCATCGGACGCCGACGAGGGCGATTCGCCGCACATCATCCGCCGCGAGGACGGGTCGCTGCTGGTGTCGGGCCAGACCCCCGCCGACCAGCTGGCCGAGCGCATCGGCATCGACCTGCCCGAGGACCGCGACTATGCGACCGTCGCCGGGCTGGCGCTGGCCATCCTCAAGCACCTGCCGACCGAGGGGGAGCATTTCTCCGAACAGGGCTGGCGCTTCGAGATCGTCGACATGGACGGGCGCAAGATCGACAAATTGCTGGTCGAGGCCGTGGAATAGGGCGGCTATGTGGGAAGCCCGTAGTTCACCTTGGCGGCTATCGCTGCTGATCGTGCTGGCGCTGGGTTTCGTGGTGATCGGTGTCGTGATCGCGCTGCAAGGCGGGGCGGTCTCGCAAATGGTCGGGGGCTTGTCGGTGCTGTTCTTCGGTGGCTGCGGTATCGCTGCGGCCATTCGCCTCGCGCGGGGTCCCCAGGCCGAGATTGCCGTATCGGCGGACGGCCTATTCTGGCGGCACTGGTCGGACCATCGCATCGCATGGCAAGACGTGGAGCGGGTCGAGATACGGCGACAGCGGCGACAGCAACCCTTTCTGTGCCTCTGGCTGCGTGCCGGATCATCAGCGGACGACCGGCGCTCGACGTCTGGCACACCTCTGGCGACCCGCATGGGGTTCGGCGACATTGCGCTTACCACGATCGGCACGAACCGATCGTTCGATGAATTGGTAGAGGCGGTCGCCCGCTACGTCCCGGTCGAACGATAGGCTTCCTACAGCTTCCCGAACGTCGCCTCGAACCCGGCAATATCGCCCGCTGCCAGGAATTGCGCCTGTTCGACCCAGCGGTCCTTCGCCATGCGCGGCGCGAACATGCCCAGCTGCGCGGCGACCGCATCGGCCTGCGCCGCATCGAGTTTCGCCAGCGTCGCAATGTCCGCGACGCCCTGCTCGACCAGCATCGCCGCGACTTTCGGGCCGAGGCCCTTCAGGCGCGTCAGGTCGGTATCGCCCGCAGTCGGCCCAGCGGGGGCGGGCGGTGCCGGCGTTGCGACCGGCGCAGCGACAGGCCGTGGTTCTTCCGCCGGCATCGCAACCGGATCGGGCGCTGCCACGGAAGCATGTGCCACCGGCGTGGCGACCTCGGGCACTGCGACCGGGGCCGGCGTTGCGGCCGATGCGCGTGGCGCCTGTTCCATCTGCTCGGCAGCAACCGGCGCGCGCGCGACCGCGTCGTCCGGCGCATCGGGATCGCTCGCCGGCGCCTCGCCGCTGCGTTCCAGATGCCCGGCGTCCTCCAGCTCGCGCACGCCCTGCCGCCGGCGGCGCGACAGCTTCATGCCATAACCGATGCCGATGATCGTCAACACCGCCAGCACCGCGATTAGCACGAAATGCATACTGGTCAGCACACCGAGGAAACCGGGCGATTGCAGGGGAGTGGTGCCGCTGTCCATAGTGTCCGTTCCTTATTGCGCTTCGCGTGCGACTTCGCGCCAGCCGATATCGCGGCGGCAGAAGCCGGGAAAGTCGAGCGCGTCGACCGCGCGATACGCGGCGGCTTGCGCGGCGGTGACGTTCGCCCCGCGCGCGGTAACGGCCAGCACCCGACCCCCGGCGGTCACAACGCCCGTGTCGCCCGAACGGGTTCCCGCGTGGAATACGATCGCCCCGGTCGCCTCCGCCGCGTCGATCCCGCCGATCGGCTTGCCCGTTTCCGACGTGCCCGGATAGCCGGTCGCGGCCATGACGACGGTCAGCGCGGTATCGTCGGCGAACACCGGCGGTGCGACCTGATCGAGCGTCCCCTGCGCGACCGCCAGCAACACCGGCAGCAGGTCGCTGTCCAGCCGCGCCATCAGCACCTGGCATTCGGGATCGCCGAACCGCGCATTATATTCGATCAGCTTCGGCCCACGATCGGTCAGCATCAGCCCGGCATAGAGCACCCCCGAATAGGGCGTGCCGCGCTTCGCCATCGCGGCGACGGTCGGCGCGACGATCGTGTCGATCGCCTGGCGTTCCAGCGCGGGGGTCAGCACCGGCGCGGGCGAATAGGCGCCCATGCCGCCGGTGTTCGGCCCGACATCGCCGTCACCGACGCGCTTGTGATCCTGCGCCGATCCGAACGGCAGCAGCGACACGCCGTCGGTCAGCACGAACAGGCTGGCTTCCTCGCCCACCAGAAACTCCTCGATCACCGCCTCGCCGCCGGGCTGTTCGAAGATCGCGGCCAGCGCGGCTTCCGCCTCGGCACGGTCCATCGCCACCGTCACGCCCTTGCCCGCGGCAAGGCCGTCGGCCTTGATGACCACCGGTAGCGAGAAGGGGGACAGCGCCGCGATCGCCGCGTCCAGCGACGTCACGCGAACATAGCCGGCGGTCGGGATATCGGCCTCGCGGCACAGATCCTTGGTATAGCCCTTCGACCCTTCGAGCTGCGCGGCGGTGGCCGAAGGCCCGAACACCGCGATACCGGCGCTACGCAGATCGTCGCCGAGCCCCGCGACCAGCGGCGCTTCCGGCCCCACGACGACCAGTTCCACCGACCGCTCACCGCAGAAGCGCACCACCGCGGCGTGATCGGTCACGTCCAGCGGCACCAGCGTCGCGCAGTTCGCGACGCCGGGGTTGCCGGGCGCGGCATAAAGCGTATCGAGGAGCGGCGACTGCGCCAGCTTCCACGCCAGCGCATGTTCGCGCCCACCCGATCCGATCAACAGGACATTCATGGACGATCGTTTCCCCGATTTTTCCTCGAGCCGGCTCGTAGCCGAGCCGCGCCCGAACGACAACGCCGCCCCCGAAAGCGTCAGCGAACTCGCCGGGCGGTTGAAGCGCATGGTCGAGGGCGAATTCGGCCGCGTCCGCCTGCGCGGCGAAATCTCGGGCTACAAGCGCGCATCGTCGGGCCATGTCTATCTGGCGCTGAAGGACGATGCCGCGCTGATCGACGGGGTGATGTGGCGCGGATCGGCCGGTCGCCTCGCCTTCACCCCGCAGGACGGCGTCGAGGTGATCGCGACCGGCAAGCTCACCACCTATCCCGGCCGATCGCGCTACCAGATCGTCATCGATCACCTGGAGCTGGCGGGTGAGGGCGCGCTGATGGCGCTGCTCGAAAAATTGAAGGCGAAGCTGGCGGGCGAGGGGCTGTTCGACGCGGGCAAGAAGCGCCCGCTGCCGTTCCTGCCGCGTACCATCGGCATCGTCACCTCGCCGACCGGTGCGGTCATCCGTGACATCCTTCACCGGCTGGAGGATCGCTGCCCGACCCATGTGCTGGTGTGGCCGGTCAAGGTGCAGGGCGAGGGGGCGGCGGCGGAGATCGCGGCGGCGGTGCGGGGCTTCGCAGCCCTTCCCGAAAGGCCGACCCTCGACAAACCACAGCCGTACCCCCGCCTGCGCGGGAATGCGGCAAGTAGCGGTGACACGACGATCTACCGCCCCGACCTCCTGATCGTCGCCCGCGGCGGTGGGTCGATCGAGGACCTGTGGTGCTTCAACGAGGAAGTCGTCGTCCGCGCGGTCGCCGCCTCGCCGATCCCGGTCATCTCCGCGGTCGGCCACGAAACCGACACGACGCTGTGCGACCACGCCGCCGACCTGCGCGCGCCGACGCCGACCGCCGCGGCCGAGATCGCGGTGCCGGTCCGCGCCGATCTGGCCCACACCATCGCCACCCTGTCGCTGCGTACGCAGCGGTGCGCGCGGCGCTATCACGATCGCGGGCGCGAGCAGCTGGCCGGGCTGGTCCGCGTGATGCCCCGCCGCGACGCGCTGCTCGGCCCCCAGCGGCAGCGGCTGGACGATGTCGCCGGCCGGCTGTCGTTGGCGCTCGAACGCCGCGTCGCCACCGCGCGGCGCAGCCTCGATCGCCACGGCCATGCGCTGCGCCCCGCGATGCTGACCCAGCGGCTGGCACAGGCCCGCGCCCGGTTCGATGGCACCGCGCGGATGCTGGAACAGGTGAACCCCGACAACCTGCTGCAAAAGGGCTATGTCCGCGTCGTCGCGCGCGCCAGCGGCAAGACGGTGGCGTCGGCCGCCGATGCCCGTGCGGCGGGGGCGGTGCAGCTCCACTTCCGCGACGGCGTGCTCGATGCGAAGGTTGAGCGTCCCGGAGGGCGCGCCTATGTCGAGCCGACCCAACCCACCCTGCTCTGATCCGGACATACCGATGCTGAAACCCGAAAGTCGCCCCGCCAAGCTGCAATATCTGACCAATAATTTCCGGGTGCTGGTCGATGGCGACTATGTGACGTGCGCCGGCACCGGCGCGCGCATCCCGCTGGAGGAACTGCGCTACTGGAGCGCGGCGCGGCAGGAAGCCTATGCCACCGCCGAGGCCGCGACCGCCGCGCTCGCCCCGCAATGATGGTCGCCGCCGTCCTGGCCGTGGCGGCGCAGGGCGCGATCGCGCTCGAAGGCACGCCGGGACAGGGCGCAGCGCTGACGGGCAGCGTGCCCGCGGGGGCCACGCTGCAACTCGACGGACAGCCGGTTAGCGTCGCACCGGACGGGCGATTCCTGATCGCGTTCGACCGCGATGCCGGACCGTCGGCGACCTTGATCGCGACCCTTCCCGACGGGCAGCGCCTCGTCCGCCCGATCGCCGTCCCCCCGCGTGCATGGCGGATCGAGCGCCTGCCGACCCTGCCGCGCGTGTCGCAACCCTCCGCCGAATTCCAGCGCCGCCGCGCCCCCGAACTGGCGCAGATCGCCGCCGCCCGCGCCATCGGGACCGATGCGCAGGGGTGGCGGCAACGCTTCGTGTGGCCGGTCAAGGGACGTGTTTCCGGCCTGTTCGGGTCGCAGCGCATCTATGCCGGCGAACCCGGCGCCTATCATTCGGGCGTCGACGTCGCCCGCCCGACCGGCACGCCGGTCGCGGCGCCCGCCGACGGCGTCGTCATCCTCGCCGCCCCCGCGCCCTTCACGCTGGAGGGCAATCTGCTGATGATCGACCATGGCATGGGGCTGAACAGCGCCTTCCTCCACCTGTCGCGCATCGACGTGAAGGTCGGCGACCGGGTGCGGCAGGGGCAGGTCGTAGGCAGCGTAGGCGCTACCGGGCGCGCGACCGGACCGCACCTGCACTGGGGCATGAAATGGCACGATGCGCGGATCGATCCGCTGCTGCTGGCCGGACCGATGGCGCCCTGACGGAACCGGGCGTGCCGGCAAACATTTCGTTTCTGTATCAAACGGGGAACCTGCCATGCTGCGTACCACCATCCTGACCGCCCTCGCCGCCACCGCGCTTGCCGGCTGCACCACGACCACCGCCACCGGTGAAACCGCCGGCCGCAGCGCCACCGCGCCGCTGCGCACCGCGACCGGCGCCGATGTCGGCACCGTCACCGCGACCGAAATGGCCGGGGGCATCCAGATCAGGATCGACGCGCGCGGCATGCCGGCCGGCGTCCACGGCGCCCACGTCCACACCACCGGCCGCTGCGACGCGCCCGACTTCACGACGGCGGGCGGCCACTGGAACCCGACCGCCAAGCAGCACGGCACCAGCAACCCCGCCGGTCCGCATGCCGGCGACGCGCCCAACCTGACGATCGGCGCCGATGGCACCGGTTCGGTCACGATCATGCTGCCGTCGGGCACGATGGACGGGTTGCTCGACGCCGATGGCGCGGCGTTCGTGATCCACGCCAATGCCGACGACTACAAGACCGACCCGTCGGGCAATTCGGGCGGGCGCATCGCCTGCGGCGTGTTCGCCGCCGCCTGATTGCATGGGACGGCCGGGCGGCGCATAGCGCGGGGATGACCACGCGACGCACCGTCCTTGCCGGCCTGGCCGCCACCGCCACCCTGTCCGTCGTTCCGGCGCGGGCACAGGGGTGGCGGCCCGCGCTGATCGCCGGCACCTATGCGGGCAAGGGCGGGGCAGGGCTCTACCGCCTGCCCGCCAGCGGCCGCGGCTGGAGCGTCGGGGCGGCCGATCCGGCGCTCAAGGACGTGTCGTTCGGCGTATCGCGCGGATCGATGCGCTATCTGGTGCGCGAATCCGCCAAGGGCCGGATGATCGCGACCGATCGCGACGGCAAGATCCTTGCCGACCTGCCGAGCGGCGGCGACGATCCCTGCCACGCCGCGATCGATCCCGCCGGTCGTCTGCTCGCCGTCGCCAACTATTCTTCGGGCACCGTCGCGCTCTACCCGCTGGCCGCCGGCGTGCCCCAGCCGCCGATCGTCCGCCAGCATCGGGGCACCGGCCCCCGCGCCGACCGCCAGAGCGGCCCGCACGCGCACTGGGTCGGCTTCACCCCCGACAACCGCTTCCTCCATTCGGTCGACCTCGGCGCCGACACGATCTTCGCCTATGCGCTGTCGAGCGGTGAGATCGGCGAGCCCGCCATCGCATGGCGCGCACCACCCGGCGCCGGTCCACGCCACCTCGCCTACCACCCCGACCTCCCGGTCGCCTATTGCGTCACCGAACTCGCCAACACGCTGGTCACGCTCGACGCGCAGTTCGACGGCACGCTGACCACCCGCGCGACCACTTCGCTGCTGCCAGCCGGCTGGCAGGGCAGTTCGCAGGCGGCGCATATCGCGATCGACCGCGCCGGCCGCCGCCTCTACGCCTCGAACCGCGGGCATAACAGCATCGCCGTGTTCGACCTTGCCGAGGACGGCAGCGCGACCCTCGCCCAGCACATCGCGTGCGGCGGCGACTGGCCGCGCTTCTTCCTGCTGCTGGAGGACACCGGTCAGCTGCTGGTCGCCAACGAACGCAGCGGCGAGGTCGCGGTCTTCGACCTTGCCTATGACGGCCGCCTGCGCCCGACACCGGCGCGGCTCACGGTCCCCGGCGTGGTGTTCCTCGATCGGGCGTAGGCGCGGCGCCTAGCCCAGCCGGTCCACCACTGCCGCCAGCGCTTCGTCGAGCACCCCCAGCATCCCGGTCCATCCGCCGAGTGCGTCCAGCTCGCCCGGCCCGTCGGAGATCCCGCGCAGCCCCATCACCGGCACGCCGAAGCGCTGGCCGGCGCGCACCACCGCGAACGTCTCCATGTCGACCATATCGGCATCGATCGCATCATAGTCGCTGCCCCCAACGATATCCGCCCCGGTCGACAGCCGCGCTACCGGCCAGTCGATCGGCGTCGCCAGCGCCAGTTCGGCCCCGAAATCGGCAAAGGGCACCACCCCCTTGGCAAAGCCGATCCGCGAGGCATCCATGTCGCGCCAGGTAACGCTCGCGACCTGCCACACTGACCCCAGCGGCAGCGTGCGCGACCCCGCCGACCCGATCGATACGATCAGGTCGGGCAGGGCGGCCATCCGCGCCAGCGCAATCGCCGTCCCCGCCGCCGCCTCGATCGGCCCGACACCGGCGATCAGCGGCACGAAGCGTTCAGCGAGATGGCGTCCATATTCGTGGTCCGTCGCCATCACGAACAGCACCTGCCGCCCCCCGATCCGCGTCATCTGCATCGCCATTCTCCCATCGTGTCGCCGGCGTCGTGGCCGCGGGATCGGGTGCGGGCAAGGCCTTGCGCGCCGTCTCCGCCGCGAGCCGCTTCTTGAATGCACGAAGATTGGCCAGCAGCAACGCGTCGCTTTCCGCCTGAGTCGCCTGGTCCGCAGGCGAAAACCGGCGATCCCGATCGTCCCCGTCATTGCGCCCACCGCGCGACAGCAACAGCCGCAACAGGCTGTCCGAATAGCGCCGGCGATGCCCGACGATCGTGCCGCCATGCCACACCGGCTCGTCCCACCCCAGTACCGCACGCTCGAACGCCGCCTGTTCGATCGTCGGCGCGACCTTGGCCAGCGCCCGGTCCCATGCGCGCGCAAACACCTCGCAGCGCCGCCGCATCCGATAGGCCGACGTGTTCGAGATCCGCGCCCGCGAACACGCATCGCGCACGCATCCCGTCTCCCCCAACGCCCGCAGAAACGCCCGACGCCGCTGCGGCGTCCACCCGTCATGCCGCATCCGATAGCCTGTCATCGCCCGCCCCTCTAAGATTGCAGCGAACCATAAGTTCGCAGATCACCTGTAGGAAAGTGCCAAATAGGATCGCTATCGAGCATTCGGCGCAACGCGTGCGGCCACCGGAGCGCGCCATCCGTCCGACCGACCAGCAAGCCTCTAGGGGGTACGCCCGACCTGCCCTAGGCTGTCGACCGCCACGACGGAGCGACAGCATGGTCTTCACCCTGACCGACATACCTAGGGCGATGCGGCAGGAAGGCTGGCCGATCGGCGCTGCCGTCATGGAACGCTGGTTCGCCGGGGCTGCCCGCATCATGCCAAATGCGGAGAAGGAAGGACGGTTGCCGCAACGCGATGTGGAGACGCGCCTCGTTACGCTCGGCTGGTGCCGTCGCTTCGCCCGTTTCACGGCGGCCGAAAACGAACTGATCGGCACCTGGTCTTCGGCGGCACGGTTGAACGCCGCGCGTGCTAACCTGGCCGACAAGGTCCGCGCGTGGCGACAACGGGCTGGCGCTGCGGGAGCGTTCCGGTTCGGCGATCTCGCCGCCGGGCCCGCACGGGCCGACCAGACCTGCCAGCTCAATTTCCAAAGGATCGAATCGGCGTTGTTCGGCGATGTCGACGATTTCTACGCGGCAATCGGGCGGGGATCGGTCAAGATTGCGGTTGCCGGCGATGTCGTGCCGCTCCCCAATGGCCGCCTCCGCCTGACCATCGACGAAGTCGGCACCTATCTGCGCGACACCTATGACTTCAACGGCGATCAGATGCTTGGCAGCTGGGGCCCAACCGGCCTGAGCCGGGCGGCGGTCTTCGCACCGGATATTCCGGTGGTTCGGGAAACGGGCAAGGACGGCGGCAACGGTGTGTTCGCCCGGCGTTACTGGTCGGTAGGCAACGAGTCCTTCCGCGATTGGCGGAGCCATTACGGCCGGGGCGGTGACTTCACCATCTATAGCGGGATCGGCCGGCGTCGCTTGCTCCGGCCGGTCATCATGGAGTTTGCCGCATGATCCGTCGACGCAATCGACGCATTGCGTTCGTCATTGCGGTGCTTCTGTCGTTGTTACTCGCGCTCTACCTGCTGGGCGGCTCGACGCTGTACGCGCGTACGGCAGCCCCTGACGGACGGGGCGTCGTCGAACTTTACACCCCGGCGCGATGGCAGGCATGGCGGACGCGCGACTTCGAAATGCCGGTCGTTGCGCGCTATATCGAGCCCGACGGCACGGTGATCGCATCGAACGCGCCCATCGAGCTCTCGGGCAATGGTGAGCTTTATTGGGATGCCGATGGCGTCTCGATCGGCAGTACCGCCGTCTATGATCGCCGGACCCGCACATGGTCGGTGCAGGATTAGACCAATTGATATTCCGTCTGCGGGGGGCTGCAACGCCGTTCCATCCCTCTTCGTCACTCCGGCGCAGGCGGGAGTCCGTAATACGCTGACGGTGCGAATCCAGTCGAAACGCCAGCGTGTACGGATTCCCGCCTGCGCGGGAATGACGAAATTCCGTGGTTATCGCCGAACCTCGACCGGCCCTGCCACCCATACTATCGCTATTGCAAAGCGAAATCATTTATGATCTGATAAAGATCGGTTTTGCCGTCCGTAACGCGGATTCACCTACTTCCCCCGACTGGAACCGGTTGCTAAGGGCCACGGGTACAGCTCGATAACCTACCCGCGGCGGCCATACCGTCGACGGCCCTCGGCCCGTCGAATCCCGCCCGCGACCAACTGGGAAGGATCCGCATGACCGCTATCGGCCAGGACACGCTCGGCACCCGCGACACGCTCGACGTCGGCGGCAAGACCTATTCTTATTATTCGCTGGCGAAGGCCGCTGCAAAGCTCGGCGACGTGTCGCGGCTGCCCTTCTCGATGAAGGTGCTGCTGGAGAACATGCTGCGCTTCGAGGACGGCGTGACCGTCACCCCGGAAGACGCGCAGGCGCTGGTCGACTGGCAGAAGGATGCCCGCTCGGACCGCGAGATCCAGTATCGCCCCGCGCGCGTGCTGATGCAGGACTTCACCGGCGTCCCCTGCGTCGTCGATCTGGCGGCGATGCGCGATGCGATCACCACGCTCGGCGGCGACGCGGGCAAGATCAACCCGCAGGTTCCCGTCCACCTCGTCATCGACCACTCGGTCATGGTCGACGAATTCGGCACGCCGCAGGCCGCCGAGGCGAATGTCGAGCTCGAATATCAGCGCAACATCGAACGCTATGAGTTCCTGAAATGGGGTTCGAAGGCGCTCGACAATTTCTCGGTCGTGCCCCCGGGCACCGGCATCTGCCACCAGGTGAACCTGGAATATGTCGCGCAGGCGGTGTGGTCGTCGGAATCGACCGACGGCAGCGGCACCATCGCCTATCCCGACACGCTGGTCGGCACCGACAGCCACACCACGATGGTCAATGGCCTCGGCGTGCTCGGCTGGGGCGTGGGCGGCATCGAGGCGGAAGCGGCGATGCTCGGCCAGCCGGTGTCGATGCTGATCCCCGAAGTCGTCGGCTTCAAGCTGACCGGCAAGCTGGGTGAGGGCATCACCGCCACCGACCTCGTGCTGACCGTCACGCAGATGCTGCGCGCCAAGGGCGTGGTCGGCCGCTTCGTCGAATTCTACGGTCCGGGCCTGTCGTCGATGACGCTCGCCGACCGTGCGACGATCGCCAACATGGCGCCCGAATATGGCGCGACCTGCGGTTTCTTCCCGATCGACGACAAGACGATCGAATACATGCGCCTGACCGCGCGTCCGGCCGAGGTCATCGCGCTGACCGAAGCCTATGCGAAGGCCAACGGTTTCTGGCGTGACGAGAACGCGGTCGACCCGATCTTCACCGACACGCTCGAACTCGACATGTCGTCGGTTGTGCCGTCGCTCGCCGGTCCGAAGCGTCCGCAGGACCGCGTCGAACTGCCCAGCGTCGATGACGTGTTCAACGCCGACCTGACCAACGTCTACAAGAAGGCCGCCGCCGTCCGTACGCCGGTCGAGGGTGCCACCCACGACATCGGCGACGGTGACGTCGTAATCGCCGCGATTACCTCGTGCACCAACACGTCGAACCCGTCGGTGCTGGTCGCCGCCGGCCTCGTCGCGCGCAAGGCGAACAAGCTGGGCCTGAAGCCCAAGCCGTGGGTCAAGACCTCGCTGGCGCCCGGTTCGCAGGTCGTCACCGATTATCTCGACAAGGCGGGCCTGACCGAAGACCTGAACGCGGTCGGCTTCAACCTCGTCGGCTATGGCTGCACCACCTGCATCGGCAATTCGGGTCCGCTGGCAGCCCCGATCTCGGCGGCGATCAACGGCAACGACATCGTCGCCGCGTCGGTCCTGTCGGGCAACCGTAATTTCGAAGGCCGCGTGTCGGCCGATGTGCGCGCCAACTTCCTCGCGTCGCCGCCGCTCGTCGTGGCCTATGCGCTGAAGGGCACCGTGACGCAGGACATGGTGTCGACGCCGATCGGGCAGGGCTCGGACGGGCAGGACGTCTATCTGAAGGACATCTGGCCGTCGAACGAGGAAGTCGCCGACCTGATGGCCGCCAACATCGACGACGGCATGTTCCGCTCGCGCTACGGCAACGTCTATGCCGGCGACAAGCACTGGGCCGGCATCTCGGTCGAGGGATCGGACACGTACAAGTGGCCGACGTCGAGCACCTACATCGCCAATCCGCCCTATTTCGACGGGCTGACGATGACCCCGAACCCGATCTCGGACATCATAGAGGCCAAGCCGCTGGCGATCCTCGGCGACTCGATCACCACCGACCACATTTCGCCGGCCGGTTCGATCAAGGCGGACAGCCCGGCCGGAACTTTCCTGCAAGAACATCAGGTTAGCCGCCGCGACTTCAATTCCTACGGTGCCCGTCGCGGTAACCACGATGTCATGATGCGCGGCACCTTCGCCAATATCCGCATCAAGAACGAAATGGTCCCCGGTGTCGAAGGCGGCATGAGCCGCTACGACGGCGAGGTCATGCCGATCTATGACGCCGCGATGCGCCACAAGGCCGACGGCACCCCGCTGGTCGTCATCGCCGGCAAGGAATATGGCACCGGCTCCTCGCGCGACTGGGCGGCCAAGGGCACCAACCTCCTCGGCGTCCGCGCCGTCATCACCGAGAGCTTCGAGCGCATCCACCGTTCGAACCTCGTCGGCATGGGCGTGCTGCCGCTGCAGTTCGCAGAGGGCGTGACCCGTCAGACGCTGGGCCTGACCGGCGACGAAACCTTCACGATCCAGGGCGTGGCCGACCTGCGCCCGCGTCAGGACGTCGAAGTCATCATGGTCCGCGCCGACGGCACGACCGAGACGTTCCAGACCAAGTGCCGGATCGATACCGTCAACGAGCTGGAATATTTCCTGAACGGCGGCATCCTGCAGTACGTGCTGCGCAAGCTGGCCGCGTAAGCGACCAGCCTTGCCGGCACCGAAAGGGCCGCGTCTCCGACCAGGAGGCGCGGCCTTTTTCGTTAGGGGAAGGGGGGAGCGGTCGAACCCGATCCGATTGCCGCTGTCCTACAGCGGCGGAGTGCCATTATAGCCGCAACGGCTCTTTCTCACCGTCGATCCGTCGCGCCGCGACCGCCGACCTGTCGGTCGGCACGAAACGCGCACGAGTGTGAACTTAGTGAACTTTGGCCTCGCGCCCTGTCCTGCGCGGAGCAGCCGTCAGACGCTACGCCGTGGCGAGCGGCGCTGCCGGAACGGCCGGGCGGCTCTTGTGGAACACCCGCTCGACATACTTCCACAAGAGCGTCGCGATGATCGTCGAGATGCCGAGGATGAACGCGAAATAGGTCAGCCGCTCGACCGCGAAGTTCACCACGCCGATCCCCAGATTCGCCTCGAACCAATAGGGTTTGAGCTGATCGGCGAGGAAGCCGTGGCACAGATACAGGCTGTACGAGATCGCACCGTAGAATTTGAGGATGCGGTGGTCGAGGAACCGCACCACCAGCGATTCCTGATGGGTGACGATATGGCCGAGAATCACGCAGATCGCGACCAGCTGCACGATCGGCTGTGCGAACAGCGTGATCGGGTTGGCATTCAGCCATCCGGCCGGCATCGGCGCCAGCACCGCGCAGATCGCGGTCGCCACCACGAAGCTGGGGAAGCGCAGCCACCCGCCGAACGACCGTCCGTCCCGCCACGACAGCGCCAGCCATCCCCCCGCCGACGCCATCGAGAAGCCGACCAGCGGCAGCCGGTCGACGCTGAACGCCGAAATCAGCCACGGCATCTGGCCAAGGATCAGTGCCAGCACCAGCAGCCCGATCGCCGCCGCGCCCAATAGCGGGCGATGCCGCTCCGAAGGGGTCAGCAGCAGCAGCGCTGCCGACAGGACATAGAATTGCTGCTCGACCGCCAGCGTCCAGGTATAGCCGAACGCGCCCCACTCCGCGGTCCACAGGATCAGATAGTTCTGGAGATAGGCGATATAGGCCGGCACGTGCCACAAGGGCATTTCATCGTTCAGCACCAGCCACGGCAGCGCGAACGCCAGCACGACATAATAGACCGGACAGATGCGCGCGAACCGGCGGGTCCAGAAATTCCCCAACGCCGTACCGACCGCGGTCTCGCGCCGCTCGATCGACCGCCGCGTGTCGTAGAGGATCGACAGGATCAGGAATCCGCTAAGCGCGAAGAACAGGTTGACGGCATATCCGCCGATCTGGGTTCGACCCGCCACAGTATGGCAAAAGACTACGGCGACCGAAGCGATCGCCCTTAGCCCGTCGAACCCCGCAATACGCTTGCCCAACGGTCACCCTTTCCACAACGTCGCGGTCCGACGCCTACGCGAACTCCACGCTATTGGGCAACCGGCTGCTCCCGTACGGTGAACCGCAACGGGGCAGCTGTGTCATTTCAGGCTCATTTCTGACAGGCGATGATCGCCTCGATCACGGCCTGCGTTTCCTGCGGATCGCGGATCTTCACCGTGTCCATGCCCGCCGCCTTGGGGGCATAGTCGTTGCCGCCCGGAAAGATCGCATCGCCGACGAACAGCATGTCATCGGTCGCGATGCCGCTGATATCGGCGAGCTTGGCGAGGCCGGTCGCCTTGTCGACGCCTTCCTTGGTAATGTCGATCGACGTCGCGCCGCCCATGTTGATCGAAAGGCCCGGCAGCCGCTGCTTCAGGTCGGCCTGAATGATCTTGCGCTTCTCGAACTTGGGGTCCCAATGTTCCTTGGCGTCGATCGGCGCCTGCTGGCCCAATGCCGAGAAGGTGATCTGGCTGCCGCGATCCTCGATCCGTTCGCCCCAGGTCTGTTCGGGGACGAAGCCGGTCGCCTCCAGCGCGGCATCGAACGCCGCCAGGATCTTCGCCTTGGTCGCATCGTCGAACAGGTCGGCATAGACCGTGTTCCAGCGGCCATCACCATGGGTGTAGAGCTTGGTCCCGCTGGTCGGCATCATCCACAGCCGCGACAGGTCGGCGCGCGCGGGCAGGCGGGTGGCGACCTGCTTTTCGAACTGCGGCCAGTCGCCGCCCGAAATGATCGCGACATGCGCGACGCCCAGCAGGTCGGCCAGCGCCTCGCCCATCGGCTCGGTCAGCTGCTGCTTGCTTTCGGCCAGCGTCCCGTCGAGGTCGAAGGCGATCAGTTGCTTCATGGGATACTCCGCGTTGGCGCGGCGCTCGGGCCGGCCGGAAAAGATTATTGCATCGCCTCGACGAGCTTCTTGACGTCCTGGCTGCGCCCGCGCGGCAGGATCAGCAGATCGTTGCCGCTCGCGACGACGATCAGGTCGGACACGCCGACCATGCGGATGCGCACGCCGTCGGTGCGGACGAGACAGTTATGGGTGTCGATCGCCAGCACCTCGCCGCGGTGCGCGTTGCCGGTATCGTCGCGCTCGCTGATCGCATGCAGCGCGTCCCAGCTGCCGAGGTCGTTCCACCCCATCGCGACCGGCACGACGACGACCCGGTCGGCCTTTTCCATCACCGCATAGTCGATCGACTGCGACGGCGCCGCGGCAAAGGCCGCGGCGTCGGGGGCGATGCGGTTGCCGGTGCGGACCGCCTGCTCCATCGCGCGTTCGCAGGCGGCAAGCATGTCGGGCTCGTGCAGGCCCAGTTCGGCGAGGTAACGGTCGGCGCGGAACAGGAAGATGCCGCCGTTCCACACATGGTCGCCCGCCGCCAGCATCGCCTGCGCGGCATCCAGCGGCGGCTTCTCGACGAAGCGGGCGACGCGGTGGACGCCCTCGGCGATCCGCTCGCCCTCCTGAATCCAGCCATAGCCGGTTTCGGGGGCGTCGGGCGTGATGCCGAACGTCGCCAGCCAACCGTTGTCCACCAGCGGCAAGGCGCGCTGTACCGCGGCGTGGAACGCGGCGACGTCGGCGATGACATGGTCCGACGGCTTCACCAGCAGGACGGCGTCGGGTCGTTCCGCAGCCAGTGCCGCCAGTGCGATCGCCGGCGCGGTGTTGCGTCCGGCGGGCTCGAGGATGAGCGCGCTGGGGGCGGCGCTCACCGCGCCCAGTTGGCTGTCGATCATGTCGGCATGGCGCGCATTGGCGACGACGATCGGCGCCGCGAACCTGTCGCCGATAGTGCGCGTCGCGGTCAGTTGCAGCATCGTCGCTTCGGCCGTCAGCGCCAGCATCTGCTTGGGCGTTTCCGGGGTCGACATCGGCCACAGGCGGGTGCCCGAACCGCCGGAAAGGATCACGGGGACGATCGTCGGCATAAACGAACTAGTTCCTGTAGATGGAAGGGAGCGGGGTATTCGAAGGGCGCGCGATGGGCCTGGTAACCGCAGGGATGGGGGTCAGCGTCCGCCCTCCCGCCGGGTCAGCGCCGCGACGCAGCTGGCGCGATCGATCGGGGCGCCGCTGCGCTGGCGCGCATCGACATGGCGGACCACCGGCACGCCGCCCTGCTGCGGTGCATAGAGATAGGCGTCTAGGACGCAGATGTTCGAACCGAACTGCAGCTTGCGACCGGCCCCTTCGGTCAGGTCGAGCTGCGGCGGACCGAACAACTGGGTCACGGCATTGGCATTCTGTCCCATGACCCGTTCGAGGCCGATCGTGCCATAGGTCGGGGCGGGGGGCGCAGGCAGCGCGTTCTGGCGTACGACCGGACCGGTGGCGGCGCAGGCCGACACGGCCAGCCCCAGGCCCACGCTGATCCACGCGCTACGCATTCCCGACCCCCTTGCTGCGACGACGATGAAAGGCATGCGTCGCCATCGCCGCGCCGATCAGCGGCGCAACGAAATTCACAAACGGTATCATCAGCAATCCGGTTCCCATCAGGCCGAGAAGAAACCGGCGTCCACCACTCGCCGACCGCTCGGCGGGCATCGCCGCGGGCGGCAGGTGGCGGGCGGCGACCATATCCGACAGGTCGCGGCCGAGCAGCCAGCCATTGACGACGAAGAACACCGCCGCCGTCCCGATACCGGTGGCGAGCAGCAGCAGGTAGAGCGGCAGGAAGAACGCATTGACCGCCAGCGCCCGGAGCGCCGACTTGCCGCTCATGCCCAGCGACCGGCCGAGCGGCACCGGGCGGGCGGTGGCGAGGGCAGCGGGATAGTGTTTCGCCTCGACCGCCTCGACCACTTCGTCGGCGAACAGCCCGATCACGGCGATTGCGACGATGCGGAACAACAGCCATGCCAGCCCGACGGCCGCAATCACCGCCGCGATCGCGGCGAGCGTGCCGGCATCGTCGCCCAGCACGAACAGGTCGGTCGTGATCCACCGCGCTCCCCCCGCCAGCCCGGCGCCGACCGCCGCGAGCAGAACCAGCGTCACCGCCAGCGACTTGGCGAGTACGCGCAGGAAAGCACGGTCGCCGAGCTGCGCGACGGACAGGAAAAAGCTTTCGATCATGCCGCGACGATGCGGGGGTGCGGGGGCGACGTCAACGCCCGCGCCCGCTTGCTAGGCGCCGCCGGGCTGGCTAACGCGAACGGCGATGTCCGCGCGCATCGGCGCGGCGGACCGACTTTTCCGGAGACCTTAGCTTGACCCAACCCACGCTCGACGTCGTCGCGATCGGCAATGCCATCGTCGATATCCTGGCACAGTCCGACGACGCCTTCCTTGCCGAACAGGGCATGACCAAGGGGTCGATGCAGCTCGTCTTCTCGCCCGCCGACGCCGACGCGCTCTATGCCAAGATGGGGCCGGGGCGCGAAGTGTCGGGTGGGTCGGCCGCCAACACCGTTGCCGGCATTGCCGCGCTGGGCGGCAAGACCGGCTTTATCGGCCAAGTCGCCGACGACCAACTGGGCGCGGTGTTCGCGCATGACATTCGCGCCGCGGGCGTCCGCTTCGATACCGCGGTCCGTGCCGGCGAGCCGACCACCGCGCGCTGCCTGATCTTCGTGACGCCCGACGGGCAACGCACGATGAACACCTTTCTCGGCGCGTCGCAGTTTCTGCCCGAAGCCGCGCTCGACGCCGACCTGATCGCCAGCGGTGCGATCCTGTATCTCGAAGGCTATCTGTGGGACCCCGAAGAGCCGCGCGCCGCGATGCGCGCCGGCATCCGCATCGCGCGCGACGCGGGGCGCAAGGTCGCCTTCACCCTGTCGGACACCTTTTGCATCTCGCGTCACGGCGACGACTTCCGCGCGCTGATCGCCGAGGGGCAGATCGACATCCTGTTCGCCAACGAGACCGAGCTGCTGGCACTGGCGCAAGTCGAGGATTTCGACGCTGCGGTCGACCAGGTCGCGGCACAGGTGCCCGTCCTGGTCGTCACCCGCGGCGAACATGGCGCGATCGCGGTGACGGACGGCCAGCGCATCAGCGTGCCGGCCCAGCCGGTTGCGCGCGTCGTCGACACCACCGGCGCGGGCGACCTGTTCGCCGCCGGCTTCCTGCACGGCCAGTCGCATGGCTATGACATCGAACGCTCGCTGACGCTGGGCGCACTGTGCGCCGCCGAGATCATCTCGCACTATGGCGCCCGGCCGGAGGTCGACCTGACCAAGCTGATGCACGACAAGATCGGCTGACCGCCGCACACCCTACCCAAACGAAAAGGGGGGAGGCCGATCGGTTCGGCCTCCCCCCTTTTTTGTCTCCGCTCCAGCGGATCAGTGCGCGCCGGGCGTGCCCCGACCATCGTCCATTTCCGGCACCTCGACGATCCCGCGGCCCAGATGGCTGCGGCGATAGCCGTAGAGGAAATAGATCACGAGGCCGAGCGCACCCCATACCGGCAGCACCAGCATCGCATCGGGCGGCAGCGCCACGTACAGACCGACGCAGCCGATCATCGTTGCCGGCGCCACCAGCCAGACGGCGGGCGTGCGGAACGGACGATGGCGACCCGGATCGCGCTTGCGCAGCACCAGCACGCCGACCGCCACCATGAAGAACGCGAACAGCGTGCCGGCATTGGCGATATCCGCCAGCTTGCCGACCGGCAGGAACGCGGCGGCAAAGGTCACGCCGATGCCGGTGATGGCGGTGATGACGTGCGGCGTCTTCCACTTCGGGTGGATGGTTGACAGCTTCTCGGGCAGCAGGCCGTCGCGCGACATGGTGAAGAAGATGCGGGTCTGGCCGAACAGCATCACGAGGATGACCGACGGCAGGGCGAGGAATGCCGCCAGACCGATCAGGTTGCCGATGTTCAGATAGCCGATCTCGCGCAGGACGTGCGCCAGCGCTTCCTTCGAACACGCCAGCGGTTCGGTGCCCATGGCGGCCAGCTCGGTGCAGCGTGCACCCAGCGCTCCCGATCCGGGGGCCAGCCATTCGCCCAGCGCCGACGTCACCGGCTGCGACCCCAGCGGCGATCCGATCGCACCGGCGGCGACCAGCATGTAGAAGACGGTGCAGATGGCAAGGCTGCCGATCAGCCCCAGCGGCACGTTGCGCTGCGGGTTCTTCGTCTCTTCGGCCGCGGTCGATACCGCGTCGAACCCGACATAGGCGAAGAAGATCGACGCCGCGGCGCCGACGACGCCCGCGCCGCCCGATCCGAACCAGCCGTTCGGCGTGAACGGTTCGAAATTCTCCATCCGCATGACCGGCAGCGCGAGGACGATGAACGCGGTCAGCGCGGTCACCTTGATCGCGACCAGCACCGCGTTGACCTTCGCGCTCTCGCTAGTGCCGAGCATCAGCAGCCCGGTAATCAGCAGCGCGATGATGACCGCGGGCAGGTTGACGAGGCCACCGGGAACATAGGGACCGGAGATGATCGCGGTCGGCAGGGTTATGCCGAACCACCCCTGCAACTGCCCAACGAAATAGCCGGACCACCCGACCGACACGGCCGACGCGGCGACCGCATATTCGAGGACCAGTGCCCAGCCGACCATCCATGCCAGCAACTCGCCCATCACCGCATAGGTATAGGTATAGGCCGACCCCGACACCGGCACCATCGATGCGAATTCGGAGTAGCACAGCGCCGCGACTGCGCAGACGGCGCCGGCGATGATGAACGAAATCATCATGCCCGGGCCAGCCTTTTGCGCGGCTTCGGAGGTGAGGACGAAGATGCCGGTGCCGATGATGGCGCCGACGCCCAGCATCGTCAGCTGGAATGCACCCAAGGTGCGGGTAAGCGATTTCTTCTCAGCGGTCGCAAGGATCGCATCGAGTGGCTTGATACGGCCGAAAATCATGCAGGCCCCCTAAACGCGGCGCCTTCTGTCGGACACCACGGAATTACAAAGGTGTGAACCTACCCGCAATTGCGGCCCGCGCAATTGCTTTCGTGCAATAAAGCTGCGCTATCGCGACAGCATCGGTCCCAGCGGTACGCCGCCGAACAGATGGACGTGCAGATGCGGCACCTCCTGACCGCCATGGCCGCCGACATTGGCGAGCAGGCGATAGCCGGGTTCGACCAGCCCGTGTTCGCGCGCGACATGGCCGACCGCGCGGACGAAACCGGCAATCTCCGCATCGGGCGCGCGTGCGGAAAAATCGTCCCACGACACATAGGCGCCTTTGGGAATCACCAGCACATGGACCGGCGCTTGCGGGGCGATGTCGTGGAAGGCGAGGGCGAACGCGTCCTCATACACCCGCTTGGCCGGAATCTCGCCGCGCAGGATGCGGGCAAAGATATTGGCATCGTCATAGGGCTGGGTGGCGTCGATTGGCATGGCGGTCACTCCTTGGGGCGGGACGCTTTTTCGGCGATGCCCGACTGTCCTTCGCGCCGCGTCAGTTCGACGCGCACGTCGTCCAGCGTGATGCCCTGCGTCCGCAGCAGCAGCGTAAGGTGGAACATCAGGTCGGCGGCCTCGCCGATCAGCCCGGCGCGGTCGTCGGTCATTGCAGCGATGACGCATTCCACCGCTTCCTCGCCGACCTTTTGCGCGATCTTGGCCGTGCCGCGCGCGTGCAGCTTCGCGACATAGGATTGCGTCGGATCGCTGCCGATCCGGCTGGCGATCACCGATTCGAGCCGGTCGAAGGCGTCCATGTCAGTCCCTGTTCCTGCGCTGCCGATTGCGGATCGCCCGCCGCGCCAGCACCACCATGAAGGCGAACGCGACGAACGTCGCCACGTCGGAGAAGGCAAAGCCTTCGCGGGGCGGCGCGACGCCCGAATGGGCGGCAAGGGCGGTGGTGGCCATCAGGGGGCTGTAGGGGGTTTTCGCGGCCGAGAAAATCCTCCCCGCTCCGCGGAGAGGGGGACCATCTGCAGGATGGTGGAGGGGGTGTCCGCATACGGCACGATTCCGTTGCGCCGCGACCCCCCTCCACCATCGCCTTCGGCGACGGTCCCCCTCCCCGCGAAGCGGGGAGGATCTTCAGTGCGATCGAACCGGCACCCCGGCCGCCGCCAGCGCGGCGTGTGCGTCGGCCACCGAAGCCTCACCGAAATGAAAGATCGACGCCGCCAGCACCGCGCTGGCGTGCCCCTGCGTCACGCCGGCCACCAGATGGTCGAGCGTGCCGACGCCGCCCGACGCCACCACCGGTACCGACACCGCGTCCGCGATCGTCCGGATCAGCGCGATATCATAGCCGTCGCGCGTCCCGTCGCGGTCCATCGACGTCACCAGCAACTCGCCTGCGCCGAGTTCCGCCAGCCGCAGCGCGTGCTCGACCGCATCGATCCCCGTCGCGCGGCGACCGCCATGGGTGAACACCTCCCACCGCCCCTCGACCCGCCGCGCATCGACCGAGGCGGTGACGCATTGGCTGCCGAAGCGGTCGGCGATGTCGGCGACCAGTTCGGGGCGGGCGACGGCGGCGGAATTGACCGCGACCTTGTCCGCACCCGCCAGCAACAGCGCCCGCGCATCCTCGGGCGATCGCACGCCACCACCGACGGTCAGCGGCATGAAGCACACCTCCGCCGTGCGCCGCACGACGTCGATGATCGTGTCGCGGCCCTCGTGACTGGCGCCGATGTCGAGGAAGGTCAGCTCGTCCGCCCCGGCGGCGTCATAGGCGCGCGCCTGTTCGACCGGATCGCCCGCATCGCGCAGATCGACGAAGTTCACGCCCTTCACCACCCGCCCGGCATGGACGTCGAGACAGGGGATGACGCGCGCCCGCACCGTCATGCGGCGGCGACCCGGATCGCTTCCGCCAGATCGAGGCGCCCGTCATACAGCGCGCGGCCGGTGATGACGCCTTCGATGCCGGCCTTCCCCTTCAGCGCATGGATATCCTCGATCCCCGCCACCCCGCCGCTGGCGATGACCGGGATCGACACGGCGGCAGCGAGCGCGGCGGTCGCCTCGACATTGCAGCCCTTGAGCATCCCGTCGCGCCCGACATCGGTGAACAGGACCGCCGCGACTCCGGCATCCTCGAACCGGCGGGCGAGGTCGGTGACCGAGACGGTCGACACGTCCGCCCAGCCGCGCGTCGCGACCATGCCGTCCCACGCATCGACCGCGACGACGATCTTACCCGGACAGGCGGCGGCTGCCTCGCGGACGAAATCGGGGTCTTCCAGTGCGGCGGTGCCGATCACGACCCGCGCGACGCCGAGGTCGAGCCAGCGGCCGACATTGGCACGGTTGCGGATGCCGCCGCCCAGCTGCACCCGGCCCGGAAACGCCTTCAAGATGCCCGCGACCGCGTCGCCATTGACCGACTGGCCCGCAAAGGCGCCGTCGAGGTCGACGACATGCAGGTGATCCGCACCCGCTTCGGCGAACAGCGTCGCCTGCTGCGCGGGATCGTCGCCATAGACGGTGGCACGATCCATATCGCCTTCGGCCAGACGCACGACCTGTCCGCCCTTCAGGTCGATTGCGGGGAAAACCGTCAAGGACGCCATTCTAGGAACCTCTCCAGCAGCGCCAATCCATAGCGCTGGCTCTTTTCGGGATGGAACTGCACGCCCAGCAGATTGTCGCGGCCGATTGCCGCCGCCACCGGGCCGCCATGGTCGGTCGTGGCCAGCACCTGTTCGCCGTCGAACGCATAGCTGTGCAGGAAATAGGCTTCGCCGGGTACCAGCAGCGGATGCGCGACGACGGGCACGACGTCGTTCCAGCCCATATGCGGCACGGTGACGCCCGGCGAGGCGGCAAGGCGGCGGACGGTGCCGTCGATCCAGCCGAGCCCCGCATGGCTGCCGAACTCTTCGCCGGTGGTCGCCAGCAACTGCATGCCGACGCAGACGCCGAGAAACGGCACGCCGCCGTCCAGCACCCGCTCGCGCATCGCCTCGACCATGCCGGAGATCGCGGTCAGGCCGTTCATGCACGCCGCGAACGCGCCGACGCCGGGCAGGACGATGCGATCCGCCTTGGCCACCGCATCCGGATCAGCGGTGATCGTCAGGTCGGTCGCGCCTGCCGCCTTGAGCGCATTGGCGACCGAATGGAGATTGCCCGCGCCGTAATCGATCAGTGCGATCAAAACAGCGCGCCGATCTGGTCCGTGGCGAGCGTCATGGTGAAGGCGACGATCTCGACCGTGGCGACCCCGTTGACGACGAACGGATCGGTCTCCGCCACCGCGCGTACCGCATCCTCCTCGCCCCGGAACAGCAGCACGCCACCGGTTGGCGGGGTGCGGCGACCGGCAAGCAGCATCACGCCCTCGTCCATCGCCTTTTTGATCCACGCGACATGCGCGTCGCGGTGGACATCGACCTCGTCGAGCGGCTTCACATAGGTGAGCATCGCCAGGCTCATCGGCTGCATCGGACGGGCTACCATGTCACAACACTCCCTTGGTCGACGGGATGGCATCGCCCTTGCGCGGGTCGATCTCGGTCGCGGTACGCAGTGCGCGGGCCAGCCCCTTGAAGATGCTTTCGGCAATATGGTGGTTATTGGTGCCGTAGAGCGTCTCGACATGCAGCGTGATGCCGGCCGCCTGCGCGAAGCTGTGGCAGAAATGGCCGAACATCTCGGTATCCATCGTGCCGAGCTGCGCCTGGGTGAACTGCACCTTCCACACCAGCCACGGCCGCCCCGAAATGTCGAGTGCGACACGCGTCAGCGTCTCGTCCATCGGCGACAGCGCGTCGCCGTATCGCCGGATGCCGCGCTTGTCGCCCAGCGCCTTGGCGAACGCCTCACCGATCGCGATGCCGGTATCCTCGACGGTGTGGTGCGCGTCGATGTGCAGGTCGCCCTGCGTCCGCACGGTCAGGTCGATCAGCGAGTGCCGCGACAGCTGCTCGAGCATATGGTCGAAGAAGCCGACGCCGGTCGACACGTCATAGGTGCCGGTGCCGTCGAGATTGACCGTGACGTCGATCGACGTCTCGCTGGTCTTGCGGGCGATGGTGGCGGTGCGCATGCAAATGCCCATAGCGCCTGTGGGCGGCCATGCAACGCAACGAATCTTGACGGACGGGTAAACGCCGTTACCCAAGGCGCCATGAACCAGCCCGTCGCCGACAGCCTGATCCCGTATGACGAGATCGTCCAGGAAGCTCTCCGCGCCGTCGTCGGCCGCGTGCTGGGACAGGTCTCCGCCACCGGCGCGCTGCCCGGCGAACACCACTTCTACATCACGTTCAAGACCCAGGCCCCCGGCGTCGACATCCCCAAGCGGCTGATCGAACGGTTTCCGGACGAGATGACGATCGTCATCCAGCATCGCTTCTGGGACCTGACCGTCGATGCGGAGCGCTTCTCGGTCGGCCTGAGCTTCGGCGGCATTCCGTCGACGCTGGTCATTCCCTTTGCGGCGATCACCGGTTTCCACGATCCGGCGGTCAATTTCGAACTGCGCTTCCAGGCGAACGAGGAACCGGGCGACGAACCCGAGCCGCACGATCCGCCCGAGAACGACGCACCGATCGCGGTCAGCGAGGACGGGTCGAACGTCGTCGCCGTGGACTTCAAGCGCAAGAAGTGACGATCGAGGTCGTCGCGACGCCCGGCGAGGCCGAGCGCGAGGCGATCCTGCGCATCCTGTCGGCGCATAACGACGCCGCGGTCGGCCCGACCGAGCGGCGACAGGTCGCGATCGTCGTGCGCGACGACGCGGGCACCATCACCGGCGGGCTGTGGGGCAAGATCGGTTATCGCTGGCTGTTCGTCGAGTTTCTGGCGGTATCCCCGGCGCTGAAGGGGCAGGGGATCGGCCGCGACCTGATGCAGCGCGCCGAGGCATTGGCGCACGAGGCGGGGTGTATCGGCATCTGGCTCGACACGTTCAGTTTCCAAGCGCGTGGCTTCTACGAGAAGCTGGGCTTTGGCCATTTCGGCACGATCGACGATTTCCCGCCGGAGCAGGCGCGCTTCTTCCTATCGAAACGGATCGACTGAGCGACCGGCGGGTTTCATCGCCCATGACCGATACCCGTACCGAAACCGACTCGATCGGCGCGATCGAAGTTCCCGCCCACGCCTATTGGGGCGCGCAGACCGAACGATCGATCGAGAATTTCCCCTTTCCTCCGTCCGAACGGATGCCAATCGGCATCGTCCATGCGCTGGCCATCGTGAAGCAGGCTGCAGCGCGGGTGAACCGTGCGCATGGGCTGGATGGCAACATCGCCGATGCGATCGACGCCGCGGCGAGCGAGGTGATCGCGGGTAAGCTCGACGACCAGTTCCCGCTGGTCATCTGGCAGACCGGCAGCGGCACCCAGTCCAACATGAACGCCAATGAAGTGATCGCCGGCCGCGCCAATGAGGCGCTGACCGGCACGCGCGGCGGGAAGGCGCCGGTCCATCCCAACGACCACGTCAACAAAGGCCAGTCTTCGAACGACAGCTTCCCGACCGCGCTGCACGTCGCGGCGGTCGTGGCGCTCAACCGCGACCTGCTGCCCGCGCTCGACCGGCTCGCGGGTTCGCTGGAGGCCAAGGCGCAGGCGTGGGCCGATATCGTCAAGATCGGCCGCACCCATTTGCAGGATGCGACGCCGCTGACGCTGGGGCAGGAATTTTCGGGCTATGTCGCGCAGTTGCACGATGCGAAGCGGCGACTGCAGGCGGCTGAGGGCGACCTGTTGCGACTGGCGCAGGGTGGAACAGCGGTCGGCACCGGGCTGAACGCCGCGCCCGGCTTCGCCGAGGCGGTCGCTGCCGAGATCGCATCGATCACCGGCCACGCCTTCGTCACGGCGCCCAACAAGTTCGAGGCGCTGGCGTCGAACGATCCGCTGGTTCAGCTGTCGGGGACACTCAATACGCTGGCGGTAGCGCTGACCAAGATCGCGAACGACATCCGCCTGCTGGGGTCGGGACCGCGTTCCGGGCTGGGCGAGATCGATCTGCCCGCCAACGAACCCGGCAGCTCGATCATGCCGGGCAAGGTCAACCCGACCCAGTGCGAGATGCTGACGATGGTCGCGGCGCAGGTAATGGGCAACCATCTGTCGGTCACCGTCGGGGGCATGCAGGGGCATCTCGAACTCAATGTCTTCAAGCCGTTGATCGGCGCGGCGGTGCTGCGCTCGATCGATCTGCTTTCGATCGGCATGGCCAGCTTTGCCGAGCGTTGTGTCGACGGGATCGAGCCGAACCGTGCGCGGATCGGCGAACTGGTCGAACGGTCGCTGATGCTGGTCACCGCGCTGGCTCCTGAAATCGGCTATGACAATGCCGCTAGGATCGCCAAGCACGCGCATGGCAAGGGGCTCACGCTGCGTGAGGCGGGGTTGGCGCTGGGGCTGGTCGATGAGGCCACGTTCGACCGGCTGGTCCGGCCGGAGACGATGGTCGGATAGCGGCGATCGCCGATCGCTTTCCTACACGGTGAACGGATGCCATGCTGCGTGCTGGGGGGTGTTGTCCCGAGGCGGTTTGCCATGGTTTGACGATCATGGTGCGCGACGCTGCGAAAACGCGGCGAGTGTGAACTTAGTGAACTTTGGCGTCGGCGATGGGGTGGACGCGTGGGGACGCCGGTGTCGCAACAGGGAACATCCCGGCCGGTCCTGCGCTGTATCCGTATAACTTCAGCGAGGTGACAATGGGTGCGACGACGATAGGGGCACTGGTCGGAGCGGCGATCGACAAGATGAGCGGCGACGACGATTCGAGCGTGGATGGCGCGATCAAGGGTGCCATCGTCGCCAATGTCCTGAAAGTCGTGGTTCCCATGGCCGTGACCTACGCGGTCGGCTGGGCCGTGTTGCGCGGCGCGGCCGAACTGAAGGAGCAAATCTTTGAAACGGAGGATGCAGCATGATCGGACGGATTATCGGTGCGCTCGTCGGGCGTGAGATGGATCGCCGCGACGGTCGCGGTGGTGCGAAGGGTGCTGCAATGGGCTGGTTCGCCGGCAGCGCGATGCGCCGCATGGGGCCGCTCGGCATGATTCTGGGCGGCGGCTATGTGGCCAAGAAGGCCTATGAGCGGCGCAAGCTGGACAAGATGCGACGCGGCTGGTGACGCGTGCCCGGTCCGCCGCGCGCGGACCGGTGCCGGACGGGGTGATCTGCGACCGGCCGGATGGACCTCCACTTGCCGTGGACTCGAGCAAGGGGCGATGGCTTTGTGCCGTCGCCCCTTGACGCCGCGCGTCCGGCCGCGCGAAGAGGCCGGTCCATGAGCCATCTGCCAGACCCCGACCTCCACGGCTTCAAGCGCCGGGGCGTGTTGTTCGTCCTGTCGTCCCCCTCGGGCGCGGGCAAATCGACCATCGCCCGCAAATTGCTGGCCGCCGAGGACGATCTGTCGATGTCGGTATCGGCGACGACCCGTGACCCGCGGCCCGGCGAAGTCGACGGCAAGGACTATCATTTCGTCGATCTCGAGGAATTCCGGCGCATGGTGTCGGACCATGAGTTCCTCGAATGGGCGCACGTCTTCGACAACCGCTACGGCACGCCGCGTGCGCCGGTCGAGGCGATGCTGAGCGCGGGCAAGGACGTACTGTTCGATATCGACTGGCAGGGCGCGCAGCAGTTGTTCCAGATCGCGGGCGGCGACGTGGTGCGCGTCTTCATCCTGCCGCCGTCGATGGCCGAGTTGCGCCAGCGGCTGGTATCGCGCAACACCGACAGCGCGGAGGTGATCGAGCGCCGCATGGCGCGTGCCGCCGCCGAGGTCAGCCACTGGGACGGCTATGACTATGTGCTGGTCAACGACGATGCCGAGGATTGCTTCCGCAAGGTGCAGAACATCCTCGCCGCCGAACGCCTCCGCCGCTCGCGCCAGACGGGGCTGATCGGCTTCATCCGCAAGCTGATGCGCGCGCCCGGCGAGTAAGGGCGGTCGGATCGCGGTGATCGGCGCTTTGCGCTTAGACCCGAGCGTCATCCCAGCGGAGGCTGGGATCTCCCGGTAGCGAAGCGCGTGCCTCGCAACGGGAGGCCCCAGCCTGCGCTGGGCGACGTGGCCGTCCAAATGGATCAGAAAACCTGGGCTCTTCTGTCACCCCGGATCAAGTCCGAGGTGACGGCCTCACAGCCGTGATCGATGATCGATCAAGTCCTACCGAAACGCCCCGATCTCCGAGACGGCGATCGCCGGTGCCGGGACCGCGGGTTGCGGGAAGGTGAAGCGTATATAACGCGCGGCGCGGGGCGTCGTGAACGGCAGCCGCTGCGTCGCTCGGGCGTAGTTGATGTTCTGGAACTCGCCGGTGCCGCCCGGTGTCCAGTTCTTTCCGTCTGCGCTGGTTTCGACGACGTACTTCATCGGCGGTGCTGCCTGCGGGTCGACATGGCGGGTCGGCGTCAGGGTGAAGCCGGCTAGCGTCTCACTGCGGCCCATGTCGATGGTCAGCTTCGCCGGAGCCTTGCTGGTCCAGGCGGTGCGCGGGGAGGCGTCGAGCAACGCTTCGCCGCCGGGTGCGCTGGCGGCGGTCACCTTCCATCCCGCACGGTCGACGATGCTGGCGTCGGTGACTTTCAGCGGCGGCAGGTCGATCGGCGCGACCGAGCGGAACAGCGCAAATTCGCGCAGCGCCGGGCCGGCTTCGGCGGTGACGGTGCGGAAACGGACGCGGCGCGGGCTGATCGGGGCGGGCAGGCGGACGAGGCGCTGTGGGCCGACCATGTCCTTTTCGGCGACCGTGGTCCATGCGTCGCCGCCGTCGGACACGTCTATCGCGAAGCGGGTGACACGCAGGCCGAGCGGCAGCCATTCCTGCAGTCGCACGGTGTCGAAGCTGCGGCCGGGTGGGAGGTCTAGGACGATCGACGCGTCCTTGGCGTCGGCGGGGGCGAGCCAGAAGGTGTCGAGGCGGCCGTCGTTGACGTGGCGGGCGGTGCTGCCGGTGTCGGCGCTGGCGGTGGCGATCGCGCCGTCGGCCTGATTGTTGGCGAAGGTTGCGCGCAACGCGTTGCCGAAGGCGGTCAGGCTGGCGACGTCGCGGTCGTGGATGCGGCCGCGGCGATCGGGAGGCAGGTTAAGGTGGAAGGTGGTGCCATGCCCGACCGATTGATCGTACATCTCCATGATTTTGCTGGGTAATTTTACCTGCGCGTCCTCATCGGCATGGTAGAACCAGCCCGGCCGGATCGAGACGTTGGTTTCCGCCGGCCACCAGAGTTCGGCGCCGCGCACGCCGGTATTGCCCTTGGCCTGGTCGTACGGTTCGTTGGGCATGGTCGGCCAGCAGGGGTCGGCGGCATGGCCGTCCTCGTTGCCGACCCAGCGGATGTCGGCGCCCAGCGGATCGAAGGTGCAGGCATCGGGTTGCAGCCGGTGGACCAGCGCGACGATCGAGGGCCAGTTATAATATTGAACCGCATCGATTTTCCGCGTCTCGCGCGCGCCGCCATAATAGCCGTCGCCGCCGTTCGCGCCGTCGAACCACACCTCAAACAGCTTGCCGTAGCGGGTGCAGAGTTCGGTCAGCTGCGCGCGGTAATAGGTGATGTAGCTGGGCGTGCCGTAATCGGCTCGGTTGCGGTCCCAGGGTGACAGATAGACGCCGAAGTTGATCCCGCCGCGCCGGCATGCCTGTTCCAGCTCGCCGACGATGTCGCCTTTCCCTTGTTTATAGGGAGAATTCCGGATGCAATGCTCCGTCAACATCGTCGGCCACAGGCAAAAGCCGTCATGATGCTTGGCGGTCAGGATCAGGCCGGTCAGGCCGCCCGCCTTGGCCGCCGCGACGATCTGGTCGGGGTCGAAATCGGTCGGGTTGAACAGCTTGGGATCCTCGTCGCCATAGCCCCATTCCTTGTCGGTATAGGTGTTGATCGAGAAATGGATGAAACCGTACTGGCGATGGTCGTGCCATTTGAGCTGGCGTGGCGAGGGGGTAGCGCCCCACGGTGCGGGCAGGGCGGGTGCGCCGGGGGTGATCGCGCTACGCGGGGTGCAGGCGGCGGCACCGGCGATCAGGCTGCTGCCCATCAGGCTGCGGCGGGAAAATGTCATTGCTCTGCTCCGGGGGCTTTTGATTCGGGGACAAGGGGTTCGGGTATCAGCCAGGTCTGCGCGATCTGATGACCGCGCCCGCCGCCGCCGATGTTGGCGGGGCGGTGCCATTCGAGGGTCAGCGCGCCACCGGCGGTGAGGCGTTGCGGGATGGCGGTCTCGACGGTTTCGCGGTCGCCATGGCGCGGGCGGAAGGGGTGAAGTTCGACGCCGTTGCCGGTGAGCCGCATCGGCAGCGCATAGTCCTCCCCCGCCCAGCGTGCGACCAGGCGGTAGCGGCGACCGCGCTCCAGCCCGGTGTAGCGCAGCCGCATCGGGGTTTCGTACAGCCCCTCGGCATAGCTGAGATCGGCCATGCGCCAGCCCTGATCGGGAATATGGTCGGCGACACCATCGATCGCGCTTTCCATCGATTGCGGGTCGGCATCGAAGCCCGGCCCCCGCACCAGATGCGGTTCGGCGGTCGGGTCGCCCAGATCGTCGTACAGCGCCATGTCGCGGGTCCGCCATGGGTCGCCGATCGCATAGAGGCGGGCGGCGGCGTCGGGCCGGGTGAGCGCCTGCGCCATCTCGCCCTCGACGACGGTGCGGTCGTTGAGCTCGATATCGGCGCGGTCGAGGTTCGCGCCGCGTTCCCAATGCGACGCGCCGTGGCGCGCCACCGACAGCTGCATCCGTGCGCGCTGCCACAGCCGGTCGGCGATGGCGGTCAGGTCGGCGCGCAAGGGCGCGACGATCGCCGGTTCGGGGCGGGCATAGGCGAAGCGGGCGGCGACGGCGGCGGGCTCGGCCCCGGTCGCAGGCGCCTGTCGCAGCGTCCAGAACGCCTCGCCCTGCGCGGCCTTCGCCGCGATCAGGCGGTGGCGGACCAGCGCGTCATAGGTGGCGCGGTAGCGATACAGGTCGATGCGCCAGTCGGCCCAGCGCGCCGGGCGGATGGTGCCCACCAGTCGCAGCGTGGCGTCGATCCCGGCATTGGCCGACGGATCACCGCGCCAGTTGCTTTCCAGCGCGAGGGGGACGGCGGCGAAGGCCATGTCGCCGACGAACATCCGCGCATAGTCCTGTGCGACCTCGCTCGCCGGGGTGGCGGGATTCCAGCCGAGGCGGAACCACTGGGTCACGTTCCAGTCGTCGTTGACGCCCTCGCTATAGGAGACGAAGCCGCGCGTCTGCGGCGCGAGATGGGCGAAGATGCGGTCGGTCGCCGCAGGGCGCGGGTTCACCGGTTCGCGGCCTTCGGTGAGCGCGAAGGCGGGGTGCCAGTCGGGGATCGGGAATTGCGCGTGCATCGTGTGCGCGGTGTCGGGATAGGTTTCGATGGGGTACCGTCCGGCGATGCGGCGGCGATGCTCGGCGATGCCGTCGCGGGTCTGCGGGCCGACGAAGATCGCGGTCAGCCAGCGCGGGTGCTTCGCCAGTTGCACGTGGAAGGGGTCAAGGCCGGCGGCGTCGAACCCCTGGGTCGACAACAGCACTTCGGCCTTCGCGAAACGCTGGCGGAGTTTCCCGGCGATGCGCTGCGCCAGCGGAAACAGGCGGTCGGGTGCGGTATGGCCGGGGTCGCCGCCGGGGATGTAGAGCGCGTCGAGCGCCGGGAGTTTGGCGGCGAGGGTGGTGAAGTCGGCGACTTCGGCATCGGCGCTGCCGGGTTTCTCATAGTCGCGCAGCAGCGGGTAGAAAAGCGCGACGTCGAGGCCGAGCCGGTGGGTGGCTTGTGCGACGGCGATCAGCGTTTCGGTCGCGGGGAGCGGGGACAGCGGTGAGGTCGCGGCGTCGTCCGATACTGGCGCGACGAACTGGATGCGGTTGCCGCCGAGGAGCGCGAAATCCTCGATCCGGCGGGTGAGCATGGGGACCGTCCATGCATCGTAGCTGTTGTTCTTGGCGCGGTAGCCGATCTGGGTGCCGCGGATCGCCATGGCGGGGGCGTCGGTGATGTGGGCCGGGGCGGTCAGGGTGAGGTCGTCGAGATGACGCAGCAGCCAGCCGGCGGCGTAGAGGCGCGCGCGGGTGGTCGCGGCGCGGATGGTGATCGCGCGCGGGGTGGTGGTGATGGTGAAGGCTTCGGGGGCGAGCTTTGCCGATAGGAAGGTGATCGACACACGCGTCATCCCAGCAAAGGCTGGGATATCCCGGTTGTCGGGCGGGACAAGAGCCGCGGGAGGCCCCAGCCTGCGCTGGGGCGACGGTCTGGGGCGGAGGTTTGCTCCGGGTCGGGTTGTCGTCCGCCCCGCCATGTCGTCATTCCGGCGGAGGCCGGAATCCAGTTTGTCGGGCGTTCTCGGCTCGTTCGCTGCCGTTTCCCCTTCCGCGGATCCCGGCTTTCGCCGGGATGACGGGGCGCAGACGGCGCCGCGCTCGGCCAGCCGCTCGCGCAGTATCTGCACTGCCGGGTCGGTGCCGACGACGCATGCGGCGTCCAGCGGCACGACTACCGGCACGGCGGTGGCAAGGATCGTGACGAGGATCACCGGGTGCCCGGCCGATCCTCACGGCGCTGCCCGAACGCCTTGTTCGGGGTCGCCGACATGTCGAACACCAGCCGTCCGCCCTTCGCCAGATCGGCATGCGCGATCCAGCTTTTGGTCCATGGCCGGCCGTTCCACGTCACGCTGCGGACATAGGGGCGGTCGGGGGCGTTGCCGCGCGCCTCGACTACCAGCTTGCGCCCGCCGCCGACCCGCACGGTCGCGCGGTCGAACAATGGCGAGCCCAGCACATAGGTCGCGCTGACCGGATCGACCGGGTAGAAGCCCAATGCCGAGAGCAGATACCATGCGCTCATCTGGCCGCAATCGTCGTTGCCGATGATGCCGTCGGGGCGGTCGTGATACATTTCGGTCAGCAGGCGGCGGACCATCGCCTGCGTCTTATACGGCGCGCCGCAATAGGCGTACATATAGGCGACGTGGTGGCTGGGTTCGTTGCCATGGGCATATTGCCCGACCAGTCCCGAGATATCGGGCGGGGCGTCGGCGGGCAGTTCGGACGAGGCGCTGAACAGCCCGTCGAGCTTCGCCTCGAACGCGGCATCGCCGCCCATCGCCGCGATCAGGCCGTAGATATCGTGCTGGTTGAGGAAGGTCGCCTGCCAGCTGTTGCTTTCGGTATAGTCGCGCCACCTCTTCATATGGCCGATGCCGTTGGGGGCGAAGGGTTCGGCCCAGCGCCCATCGGCCAGCCGTGCGCGGGCAAAGCCGAGCTTGGCGTCGAACACGTTGCGCCAGTTGCCCGACCGCTTGCGCAGCCGCGCCGCGCCGGCGGCATCGCCCGCCGCATCGGCGATGAACGCGCCGGCATAGTCGTCGTACGCGAACTCCAGCGTCTTCGACACGCTTTCGAAGATGCGGTCGGCGGGGGCATAGCCCAGCTCGTCATAGACCTGCACGCCGATGCTGTTGTCGAGATTGGGCGTCGTCCAGTCGAACGAGCGCTTCTTCACGCCCCCCCATGCCGCGGCATAGTCGGCGGACACACCCTTCGCGCGGGCCTCGGCGAGGACCGGAACGGAGTGCCAGCCGATCATCGTGCCGGTCTCCACCCCCTGCAACGGCCAGACGGGTGGGCCGAACGGGCTCTGCTGCGTCTGGCGGATCAGGTCGCGGGTGAACGCCTGGGTCAGCGTCGGGCGGATCAGTGTCTGGAGCGGATGGAAGGCGCGATAGGTGTCCCACAGCGAATAGGCGCTGTAGGCAGCATCACCCTTCGGCACGCTATGCGTCTGTCGGTCGAGACCGATATAGCGACCGTCGACGTCGGAGAAGAGCGTCGGGCCGATCGAGGCATGGTAGAGCGCCGAGGCGGCGACGGTGCGCTGCTGTTCGGTGCCGCCTTCGAAGCGCATCAGGTCCATTTCGCGCGCCCATGCCGTGCGCGCGGCGCGGGCGTAGCGGTCGAAGTCCCAGTGCCTGGCTTCGGCGGCGAGGTTCGCCTTCGCGCCGGGCAGGTCGACCGCCGAGATGCCGGTGCGGATGACGATCGGTGCGCCGCCGGCGTCGTCGTAATGGAGCACGGCCTTCAGCCGCTTGCCGGTGACGCCCTTGTTGCCGGCGGGTGCGTCGGCATCGCCGAAGAACTCGACCCGGTCGGGCCGGCGCGACAACTGCATCGCGAAGAAGATGCGGCGGCCCTTGGCCCAGCGGAACACGCGGCGGGTGCCGGTGATGCTGCCATCGGCTTCGAGGGTCAGCGCGGCCTCGTCGATATAGGGGCGCTGGTTGGGGCCCTCCAGCACAAGGTGCGACAGGTCGATCAGGATATGGCCGGGGCCGGCGGGAAAGCGGTGGCGGTGGATGCCGGTGCGCTCGGTCACGGTCAGTTCGGAGCGGACGCCGCTTTCGAGGGTGACGGCGTAATAGCCGGGTTCGGCAACTTCGTCCTTGAAGCGCTGGCGATAGCCCTTGTCGGGATCGTCGAGCGGGCCGCCCTCCAACAACACCGGCCCGCGCGTCGGCACGACCAGTATGTCGAGCATGTCGCCGATGCCAGTGCCCGACAGATGCGTGTGGCTGAACCCCAGGATCGACGTGTCGTCCTTGTGGTAACCCGAACAGGTCGCCCAGCGCGCGGTGTCGGTGTCGGGCGACAGCTGGACCATCCCGAACGGCATGGTCGCGCCGGGAAAGGTATGGCCGTCGCCGCCGGTGCCGATGAACAGGTTCGGCCGGGCCGGGCGGGTCGTCGCCGCGCCGACCGGCAGCGCATCGACCAGCGCCAGCGCGGCGGTGCCGCCCAGCAGCGCGCGGCGGGAAAGGGTGGTCATTTCGGCAACTCCTGCGTGCCCGTAACGGTGAAGGCGATTTCCTGTCCGGGCGAGGTGCCCGGCTGGCCGCCGCCGACGAACAGGCGATAGGCGCCGGGGCGGACCGCGCGGGTGCCGTCGAGTGCCACGGTGCTGAGCATCCGCGGGTCGAGGGTGAAGGTCACCGTCTTCGCCTGTCCGGGCTTGAGCGCGACGCGCTGGAACCCGGTGAGGCTGTGGCGCAGCACCGGATCGTTCCACGCGCCGATCTTGTTGAGCGCGGGCGGCGCGATCAGATAGGCCTGCGCGACCTCTTCGCCGGCGCGTTTGCCGGTGTTGGTGACGCGGGCGGTGACGGTGAGCGGCTGGCCGGCGGTCAGCGTCGTTGGCGCCTTGGCGTCGCTATAGGCGTAGCTGGTGTAGCTCAGGCCATGGCCGAAGCCCCACAGCGGGGTGCCGTCGAAATAGCGGTAGGTGCGGCCCTTCATGTTGTAGTCGACGAAGGCGGGGAGGTCGCTGGTCCTGGCGTAGAAGGTGACCGGCAGGCGGCCCGAGGGGTTGGTCGTGCCGTCGAGGACGTCGGCGATGGCGGTGCCGCCGACTTCGCCCGGATACCAGCCGGCGACGATCGCGTCGGCGTGGGTCTTGGCCCATTCCATCGCCACCGCGCTGCCCGACAGCAGGACGACGACCAGCGGCTTGCCCGATGCCTTGACCGCTTCGAGCAACTGCTGCTGCGCTTGCGGCAGGGCGATGTCGGTGCGGTCGCCACCCGAGAAGCCGGCGACTTCGAGGCGGAGTGCCTCGCCCTCGACGGCGGGGGAGAGGCCGACGAACGCTACCACGGCGTCGGCATTCTGGGCGGAGGCGACGGCCTGTGCGCGCTGCGGATCGGCGGGGGCGATCCATGTCAGGCGGATGCTGTCGTCGGTGCTGGCATGGGTCAGGTCGAGGCGGAAGGGCTTGGGGGCCGTGTCGGCGAAGTTGAACACCGCCTCCATCCGTTCGGACTTGCTGTCATTGGCCGCGCCCTCGACGGCGGCGGTGCCTGTAGCGGTCAGCACGTCCTTGCCATCGACCCACAGCTTCACGCTGTCGCGGCCCGAACATTTGTCCCAGCAGCGGTTGATGTCGATGCGCAGTGTGTAGCGGCCCGGCCCCGGCGGGGTCAGCGTGCCGCTCCAGCGCACGCCGTAGCGGTCTACGGGGAGCTTGGGCGTCGGGCTGGTGCGGGCCCAGTTGAAATCGATCGTACGATCGGTGCGGGTGAGGACCGGGGTGCCGGACATCGCCGGATCGGCGAAGAACTCGGCCTTCAGTCCCGGTCCGAAGGCGGTCTGCGGCACGACCAGCGGCACGCCGTCGGCCAGCGTCGATCCTTGCGCATAGGTTACCGCGAAGCGATCGGTCAGGCCGTTGAGCGGGGTCACCGGATCGGCGGAGGTGCCGTTGTAATTGGCCTCCAGTACGTCGAGGCTGTCGGCATTGGGGCCGACGACTGCGATCTTCGCACCACGCTTCAGCGGCAGGACGCCGTTGTTCTGGAGCAGCACCAGCGACTTGCGCGCCGCCTCCAGCGCCAGCGCGCGGTGCGCGGAGGTGTGGAGCGCGCTGGCGGGGATCGAGTCCCAGCGGCTTTTGGTGCCGAAGGCGTCGCCCAGCCGCTTGCGTACCTCGAAGGTACGCTCCAGCGCGCGGTCGACCACCGCCGGCGTCGTCAGCCCGCGTTCGAGCGCGCGGGGGAGCGCGGCGTAGGCGCTGCCGCAATTCAGGTCCATGCCGGCGTTGATCGCGGCGGCGGAGCCGGCGGCGTTGTCGAGCGCATAGCGCTGGTAATGCGCGATGTTCCCGATCGCGTCGCAGTCGGACACGACGAGGCCGTTCCAGCCCCAGTCGCGCCGCAGCCGTTCGTTGAACAGCCACCCTGCGGCGCAGACCGGCACGCCGTGGATGCCGTTATAGGCGCACATCACCGACTGCGCTTTTCCTTCGGTCAGCGCGCGGCGGAAGGCGGGGAGGTAGGTCGCCTCCATGTCATAGGGCGCGGTCTGGACGCTGAACGCGTCGCGGCCCGCCTCCGGCCCGCTATGCGCGACCAGATGCTTCGGCGTGGCGATGACGCGCGGTTGCAGCGGGTCGGGCCCTTGCAGCCCGCGGACATAGCCGACCGCCATCGCGCCGGTCAGCACCGGGTCCTCGCCATAGGTTTCCATGCCGCGACCCCAGCGCGGATCGCGGAAGATGTTGATGTTGGGCGACCAGATCGTCAGCCCCTCGTACCGCCGCCGGTTCCTGCCCGGCAGTGCGTTGTATTTGGCGCGCGCCTCGGTCGACACGACGGTGCCGATCCGCTCCATCAGCGGCGCGTCCCATGTCGCCGCCAGCCCGATCGCCTGCGGGAACACGGTGGCGACGCCATTGCGCGCCAGGCCGTGCAGCGCCTCGTTCCAATAGTCATAGGCTGGCAGCACATCGCCCTGCGCGGGGGCGGTGCTCTGCAACTGCGCTGCCTTTTCCGCCGGAGTCATTGCGGCGATGGTCGCGGCGATCTGCGGGTCGGGTTCGGCCGTACCGGCGAGGAGCGCAAGGAGGAGACTCACTTGGCGGCCCCCAGCGTTTGCAGGCGCAGCGCTTTCTTGAGGGTCCCGGTCGATGCATTGCCGGTGATCGTCACCGTCACGCTTTCGCCGGGCAGCAGGTCGAGGAAATTGTCCGACGCCTGCACGTCGAGCGTGCCGAAGCCGATCCACAGCGCGCGGGCGAGGCGTTTGGCGGTGACGGTCAGCGCGGGCTTGCCGTCGAGCGTCGACCAGCTGGTCGTTAGGCCCGGATCGGGCAGCGCCATCGCCTTTTCGGGCACGCCGGTTACCAGTGCGCGCGACGCGACCGCGCCGTCGACCAGCAGTTCGACCACGCCGACGCTGCGCTTCGGATCGGCGCCCTTGAACAGGTCGGCATCGGTGATCGTCGCGACCTTCGTCGCCGACAGCGCGGGCAACTGGATCGCGGCTTCGTGACTCATGGTGGTGCGGCCGTCGACGTCGATCGTCCGCACCCGCCAGCGCGCGGTGACCGGCACGGTGCGGTCGGAGATCAGCGACACGTCGGTCGTGCCGTTCTCGCGACGCCCGGCCGACACCGCCAGCGGCGCGAAGAAGCGGCGTGCGGCGAAGTGCAGCGCCTTCCACCGGCCATAATAGTCGATGCTCGACCACGACGCGCCGGGCCACACGTCGTTCAGCTGCCAGTAGAGCGTGCCGCTGGTCACCGGGCGGCAGGCGCGGTGGTGGAGCGCGCCGAGCTGGATCCCGTCGGCCTGCATCACTTGGCTGAGATAGACGAAGTCGGCGAAGTCGCGTGGGGTCCGGTAGCGCATCCGGATATAGTCAAGCAGCCGCTGCTGCCCCGCGCCCTTCAGGAACTTCTGGTGTGCGGTCATGACCGGCGAGTCGACTGCCAGATCCCTGGCATCGGCGAACTTGGCGATGGTCGCCATGTCGGGCATCGCCTGCAGCCCATATTCGGACATGAAGCGCGGGCAGCTGTCGAGATAGGCGGTGGCTGGCTTCTTGCCGCCCCACACGTCCCAATAATGGCGATCGCCATTGGCGTCCTGATCGGGCTTGCCCTCGTAATTGGCGCTGGGCGAGCCGGGCCAGTACGGCACGTCGGCGTCGCGGCGTTCGGCGGCGTCGCGCAGCACGCGGTCGAACAGGATCGCCATGCCGACGCCGATCCGCTCCTGTTCGTCGGCACCGACGCGCTTTTTGTACGCGGTACGGTCGCTCCAGCCTTCCCAGCCCGACAGCACTTCGTTGTTGCCCGACCACAGCACGATCGAGGGATGCGCCTGCACCCGGTCGACCTGTTCCTCCGCCTCGATCTTCACCGTCTCGCGGTATTCAGGGTCATAGGGGGTGATCGCGCCACCGAACATGAAGTCGGACCAGATCATCAGCCCCAGCCGGTCGGCGGTGTCGAAGAAGCTGTCGGGCAGATACATGCCGCCGCCCCAGATGCGCAGCATGTTCATGTTCGCCGCCTGCGCGTCGGACAGGATTTTCGCCATGTACGTGTGGGTGACTCGGGGCCCGAAACTGTCGAACGGGATCAGGTTCGCGCCCTTGGCGAACACGGGGATGCCGTTGATGCGGAACAGCATGCCGCGGCCGATCGCGTCCTTTTCACGGACCAGTTCGACGGTGCGGATGCCGGTCGAGCGCTGCTGCCGGTCGACGACTTCCCCGTCCAGCCGCGCTTCGGTGGCGACGGTGTAGAGCGGCTGCGCGCCATAGCCCGCCGGATACCACAGCTTCGGATTGGCGATGGCTACGGACACGCTCACCCGGTTTTCGCCTGCCGTCACCGCGACGCTGCGGCTGGCGCGGACGGCGGTGCCGTCGGGACCGGTGACGATCGCGTCGACCTGTACCGTCGCCGGGCGATCGGCGACGATGGTGACGTCGGCCGACAGCCGCGCCTCGGCGGGCGTCACCGCCTCCTGCTGCACGCGCAGGATATCGATGCGGGCATCGTCCCATGCGTCGATGCGGACCGGACCGTTGGGACCGACGTTCAGGATGCGGGGACCCCAGTCCCAGCCATAATGATATTTCGGCTTGCGGATATAGGGCGAGGTCTGGCGCGCCTCGGGCTCGTCGCCCGCGGTCGAATCATATTCGCCGGGCAGGGGGTTTTCGAGCTTGGCGACCATCGGCTTCAGCACGCCGAGCGGCGATTTGAACGCGATGCGGATGTCGTTGGCGCCGGCCTTCAACAATGGTTTCGCGTCGGCGCGCCAGCGGCGATGGGCATTGTCGGCGGCGAGCAGCTTCGTACCGTTCACGAACACCTCGGCAAAGGTGTCGAGCCCGTCGAATACGAGGTCGACATGGCCGCGCGCCAGCAGCGCCGGGGTGGCGTTGAGCGTGCCCTTATACTCCCAGTCGCTGCGCCCGACCCACTGGATCGTCGCTTCGTTCAGCCGGACGAACGGGTCGGGCGTGATCTTTGCCGCGATCAGGTCGGTCTGGACGGTGCCCGGCACTTTCGCCGGCAGCCAGCGGGCGGCCTTCGGATGGTCCTTTGCCGCCGCGTCACCGGGGGCGAGGCGGACCTGCCACCCCTTGTCGAGCGTCACGGTCTCGCGCGGGGCGGCCCACAGCGCGGCGGGGGCGGCGGCGAGCAGCAGGAACAGGGCAGGCTTCACTTCGCGTCTTCCAGTTGCAGCGTATCGACCGTGTAATAGGGGTCGGAGAGCGGGGAGGTGAATTGCAGGCAGACGTCGCTGTCGCCGTCCTGCTTGGCGAAGGTGCCGGTGAAGGTGAACCGGTTGGGCGCGGTGTTCGGGTCGGGCAGCGGGAAGGTCGCGGCGATCGTGCCGGTGCAGCCGCCGGTGCGCATCACCAGCTCGCCGTGCTGGGTCACCGCGAAATGCCCGCGCAGCGCCTTGAAATCATGCGCCAGGCCGTAATGGCGCGGCAGGCGGGCGACCGTCACCTTGAACGCCTGCGCCACGTCCAGCGGCATCTTCGGCGCCATGGTACAGGTGTCGAAGGTGTTGACGTTGTACGCCGGCGCATCGCCGACCTGCCCCGACACCAACGGCACGCGCAGGCCGAGCGCCCCCTTGGGACACGCCACGACATCGGCCCAGCCGGTGGCGCGCAGCAGCGCCGGTCGCGTCGCGTCGAACGCGCGCGGGGCGGCAAGCGCATGGCCGTCCTTCGCAAAGGCGGTGGCGGTCACGACCTGTCCCGGCTTCAGCGCGATCGGCGCGGCATAGGTGCGCGAACGGGCGGTCGGCGCGCTGCCGTCGGTGGTGTAGCGGATCGTACCCGCGCCGGTCTGCGTCGTCAGCGTGAGTTTTGGCGATTTGCCGCGCAACACGTCGCCTTTCGCCCCGTCCAGCGTATAGGTGACGGCGAAGGCGCTGTCCGCCGCCGCGATCCCCTGTCGTGCATAGCGCAGCATCTGCGGCTGGAGGCGTTCGACGAACCCTTTCCAGTCGCGCTTCTCGCGCGGGCTCCACGTAAATTCGGCGATCGCCGACAGGCGCGGGAAGGTGGCGTGTTCCTTCTGCTTGGCCGTCGCCAGATATTCCGACCAGCCATTGCCCTGCGCGCCCAGCACATGCGCCGCAGCCTCCGCCGTCACGCCGGGGCGGACGGGTTCATAGCCATAGACCATTTCCAGCGTCTGGAAGGTGATGCGCCCCGGCGGTTCGTCGGGCGCCGACGATTGCAGGCTGTCCAGATACAGGTTGGGTGCGGGCGACATGACGACGTCATGCCCCTTGTTCGCCGCCTCGACCGCGCCGGCCTCGCCGCGCCACGACATGACGGTCGCGCTGGTCGGGACGTCGCCCTCGAGTATCTCGTCCCAGCCGATCAGGCGGCGGTTCTTGGACGCGAGATATTTGCCGAGTTCGGAGATCATCCAGCCCTGCATCTGGTTCTCGGTCTTGAGGCCCAGCGCCTTCATCTGCGCCTGTACCTCCGGCGAGCGCTGCCACTGGTCCTTGACCGCCTCGTCGCCACCGACGTGGATGAACCGTGAGGGGAAGATGTCGATCAACTCGTCGAGGACGTTCTTGATGAAGGTCATGCTGCGTGGGCTAGGGGAGAAGAGCCACGGATTGACCCCCCAGTCATGGCCGACCGGCGGACGGTCGCCCAGCACGCCGACTTCCTCCGGATAGGCCGCGACCGCTGCCTGCGCATGACCGGGCATGTCGATTTCGGGCACGATGGTGATGCCGCGCGTGGCGGCATAGGCGACCAGTTTGCGCAGTTCGTCCTGCGTGTAGAATCCGCCGACCTTCGGTCCCGGACCGCCGCCGGCCACCGCAGGCACGCGGAAACCGCCGATCTCGGTCAGCTTCGGATAGCGCTTGATCTCGACGCGCCATCCCTGATCGTCGGTGAGGTGCAGGTGCAGCGTGTTGAGCTTCTGCGCGGCCATCGTGTCGATCACCGGATAGAGCGTGTCGATCGGCTGGAACGAGCGGGTGACGTCGACCATCAGCCCGCGCCAGCGGAAGCGCGGCGCGTCGTCGATCGTCGTCGCGGCGACGCGTACCGGGCGGCCGAACTTCGTGTCGGGGCTGAGCAATTGTGCCAGCGTCATCGCACCCCATACCAGCCCGCGGTCGCCGCTGGCGGTGATGGTGATGCCCTTGGGCGTGACGGTCAGGCGATAGGCCTCGTCCCCGGTGACCGCGGCATCGCGTACGAAGGCGATCGGGCCCTGCGCGCCGGTCGCCAGCGTCAGTCCGCGATCGGTCTTCACCCGGTCGGTCAGCAGCCGGGCGGCGGTCGCGGCGCCGGGGTCGCCCGCCGGAACGACGATGGCCGCGCCGTTCGCGATGGTGATCGAACCGCTGGCCGGTGTCATCTGCGCGGGCAGGGGGAGGAGGGGCGCGGTCTGTGCGGCGGCCGGTGCGACGATGGCCGTCGCGGCAGCCAGTGCTGCCCAGGTCAGACGATGCTTCACGCGATACTCCCCACAGTGCGACCGGCCGATCCGACCGTGTCGTATACTTTTCCGTCAGCCGGAACGAAAAACGGCCCCGGCACTGCCGGGGCCGGAAAACCCATGCGCGTGGATGCGATGCGCACGGCGCAGGGGAAGCGCAGGGACATGGCGGCCACCCGATCGGATGGCGCCCACCAAGGCCTCCCCTGCCGGCATTAGAGCCGGAAGGCGACGCTGGCCGCGAAGGTACGACCGTTCTTGTAGAAGGCGGTCGGGCGATCGCGGGTCGCATTATACTGGTAATAGGTCTCGTCGAGCAGGTTCTGCGCGTTGACGGTCAGCGTGATCTTGGGCGTCACGTTGACCGACGCCGACAGATCGAGCTGGCTGTACGGTGCCACCATTTCGCGCGAGTTCAGGCGACCGATCGTGCGGAAATAGCTCGAGCGGTAGTTGTAGCTCAGCCGCGTCTGGAAGATCCCGCTTTCGAAATACGGGATCACGTTGACGGTGTGCTTCGACAGATACGGCAGGTTCAGTTCGGCACCGGTCGTATCGACCGACGAGGTCGAACTTTCCTGATACGAATAGTTCGCCTGGATACCGAAGCCGCCCCAGATTTCGCTCTGGGCCGAAATCAGCGCACCGTTCACCGTCGCCTTGCCGCCGTTGATCGGCTGGTTGACGTTATAGGTCGTCAGCCGGTTCTGCAGCGAGTTGAAGAACACCTGATTGGTGCGGGTGTTGATGATGTAGTTGCTGATTTCGCGACGGAACAGTTCGCCCGCGACCAGCGATCCGGCGCGCGGATACCATTCGGCGGTCAGTTCGTAGTTGGTCGATTCATACGGCTTCAGGTTCGGGTTGCCGCCGCCGCCGTCGAGCGTGATGTCGTTCAGCGAGGTCGCCGCTGCGAGGTCCTGATAACGCGGACGCGAGATCACCCGGGCCACCGCGCCGCGCACGATGAACTGCGGCGAGAAGGAATAGGCGATGTTCACGCTCGGCAGGAACTTCAGGTAATCGGTCGCGGTCGTCGTCGGCACCGGCTGCGGGTTGACGGTGTTGCTGAGCGTGGTGGCGTAGTTCGACACGTCCTGCGTGTAGACCAGGCGACCGCCGATGTTGCCGCGCCAGCCGTCCTGATCGAAATTTGCCTGGATGTACGATGCCGAGACGGTTTCCTTCACCCGGGTCGAGGCGCCGATCTTGTTGACCAGCGGGCTGTTGACCGCACCCGCCAGGATGTCGATCACCGCCTGTTCGGACAGGTTCAGATACTTGGTCGCGTTACCGCTGCCGCCGCTGCCCGAGAAGGTGCCGTCGGGGGTCGAGGTGGTGTCGACACCGAGCTGCGAACCGAGGCGCGAGGTGGTCAGATAGGTGTTGATGCCGCGCGCATCGACCCGGTTGACGTGTTCGGTCACGCGGGCGCCCAGCATGATTTCGGTGAAGCCGCCGAACGATACCGGGATCGTCGCGTCGAAACCGCCGAAGACGTCGCGGTCGGTCGTGACGCTATAGTCGAGACCACCGATCTGCGCGGCGTTCAGCTGCTGCCCGTTGGGGCCCAGCACGGGGCGGCCTTCGATCTGGGCGGGGTTGTTGTTCGGGTTGGTGAAATAGTTGGCGGGGTCGGTCAGGTCGCCGACGAAGTTCACTTCGGCCGATTCCGGGGTGAACGAATAGCTGAACGGCAGCTTGGTCTGCACGTTGAACAGATATTCGGGGTTACGCCCGCCGGTCGCCTTCGACCAGCCGCCGGCGAACGACACCTTGGCACCGCCATCGCCTTCCCAATCGGCGAACAGGTTGATGTTGTCGGTCTTGAGCGAGGTACGGCGGACCAGCGTGTCGAGCTGTGCGCTCTGGTTCGGCGCGGCGCCGAAGCTGGCGGCAGTGACGACGCCGTTATTCACGGTCGCCGACTGCAGCACGCTGCCGGTCCATGCCACGGGAATCGTATACATCGACTGGCTGTAGTTGTTGTACTTGCCGTCGATGTGCAGGCCGTTGAGCGAGAAGGTCAGGTTCTCGACCGGGCGGAACTGCACGGTGCCCGACACGCTGGCGCGTTCGCGGGTCTGCTGGAAATAGGCATAGTTGATGCCGAACGGCGCGACCGCGTTAATCAGGTCGTTCTTCGTGCCGCCGGTGATCGTTGCCGCCTGGTTCAGCAGGACGCCCTGGCCCTGCGCGTCGCGACGGACGCTGCCGTCGGCGTTCTTCTGAAAGAAGTCGGCACCGCTCTGATAGCCGAAGAATTCGACGCCGGCGCGGGTCAGGTTCTGCTTGTCATAGGTCGCGGCGACGAGGACGCCGAACGTCTCTGCATCGTTCTTCCAGCTGTACAGGCCCGATCCGCGGATATTCCCCTTGTCCGCGCGGTCGTTGTACGAATAGCCGCCCGAGGCGAAGACCGAGTTTGCGGCAAGGTCGAGCGGGCGACGGGTGCGCACGATCACGGTGCCGCCAAGGCTGCCTTCCTCGATCCGCGGTTCCGGCGACTTGTACACTTCGAGGCGGTCGACCAGCTCGGGCGCCAGCAGCGAATAGTTGAAGGTACGGCTGGACGGATCGTTGTCGTTGCCGCCCCAGTCGGCCGAGGCGAGCGCATGGCCGTCGAGCAGCATGCGGTTGAGCGCGGGGTCGGTGCCGAGGATCGCGACCTTTTCGCCTTCGCCGAAGCGGCGGTCGATCGACACGCCGGGGATGTGCGACAGCGATTCGGCGACGTTGCGGTCGGGGAACTTGCCGATGTCCTCGGCCGAGATGACGTCGACGACGGCGTTCGCCTGACGCTTCACATTGATCGCGTTGCGCAGCGATCCGCGGATACCGGTCACGACGATGCTGTCATCCGATGCGGCCGGTTCGGCCTGGTCGGTATTCTGTGCATTGGCCGAGGACGGCGGCGTGGCGGTGGGCGCTTCCTGCGCGAACGCCGGGGCGGCGATCGCGACCAGCGCGGTGGAGGCTAGATATGCGAAACGCGAAAATGCCATGGACCCTACCCCTTGATCTTTGGGCGCGAAATGCGCCCCCCCGATGTGGCCGCGACGGGCGAGACGACATGCGTCCAGCATTGGTACTATATTGGCACCATGCAGGCTCGTTTTGGTCGAATGCAATGTGACCAATCGCAATCATAAAATCTACATAAAAATGAAAAGATTATTCACAGGTGAGAAAATAGGGGGAATGCGCGGTAGATTGCGATAAAAATGCCGCATGTTCGGATGGGTGAGTAATATTATTGCGCATGATGGGATGCTGTAGTTGATTTGCCGTTAGCTGTTCCGACGGCCATCGTGCGTGCCATCATAGCCCAATCCGGCGTCGCCACCGCTCGAACGGCGCAAAACAGCCGCATGATCTGGTCCAGAAATGCCATTGCATGATACCAAAAAGGGACCTATCGATAGCGCCATGTCGAACCCATCCGCCCTTGCCGTCCATGCATCGTCGCCATCGAGCGGCGAGGCGTTTTCGGATCGGGTGGGGCTGTTGCGCGACGATGCGCATGCGCCGCTCTATGTTCAGTTGCAGCAGCTGGTGCGCACGGCGATCGAACGGCGCGTGCTGCAACAGGACGATGCCATTCCGCCCGAACGCGATCTGGCCGCCGAATATGGCGTGTCGCGCATCACCGTGCGCAAGGCGATCGAAGGGCTGGCGAGCGAGGGGCTGGTCGTGCGCCGTCGCGGGGCGGGCACCTTCGTCGCAGCGCGGGTCGACAAGAGCTTTTCGAAACTGTCGTCCTTTTCCGAAGACATGCGCGCGCGCGGTCGCGTGCCGAGCAGCGCCTGGGTGTCCAAGTCGGCCGGGCTGGTGACGCCCGAGGAATCGATGTCGCTGGGGCTGTCGCCCGGCACGCCGGTTTATCGGTTCCAGCGGATGCGCTTTGCCGACGACGTGCCGATGGCGGTCGAATATTCGGCGATCGCCGGACACTGCCTGCCGGGTGTCGATGCGGTCGGCGACTCGCTCTATGCCGCGCTGGAGGTGACCGGGTGTCGCCCGGTGCGCGCGTTGCAACGGCTGCGCGCCATGGCGTTTCCCGCCGAACAGGCGAAGCGGCTGGGTGTCGAGGTCGGCCATGCCGGGCTGTTCATCGAACGCCGCGGTTTCCTGGCCGATGGCGACACGGTCGAATTCACCCAATCCTATTATCGTGGCGACGCATACGACGTCGTCGCCGAATTGAACGCAAGCTGATCCGGCGCTGGCCGGGACCAAGAGGGGGTTCATGACGTCCACCGTTCAGGCCGCGCCGACCGCGGCCACTGCGATGTACCGCGAGGCGGGAGAGGGCGGCGCATCGGTCGCGCGCTTCCTGTCGCGCAACGCCGCCGCGCTTGCCGAGCTTGGCGCGTCGCTGCGCGCCGATCCGCCGGCGCTGGTCGTCACCTGCGCACGCGGGTCGTCGGACCATGCTGCGACCTATGGCAAATATCTGGTCGAGACGCTGTGCGGCGTGCCGGTCGCCAGCGCCGCGCCGTCGGTGGCGTCGGTCTATGCGACGCGCATGGAGCGTATGAACGCGCTGGTGATCGCGGTGTCGCAATCGGGCCGCAGCCCCGATCTGCTGCGCACCGTCGAAAGCTACAAGGCGGCGGGTGCGCGCGTCGTGGCGCTGGTCAATGTCGAGGATTCGCCGCTCGCCGCGCTGGCCGATACGGTGCTGCCGCTGTCGGCCGGTGCCGAGACGTCGGTCGCCGCGACCAAGTCGTTCATCGCCTCGCTCGCTGGCCTTGCCGCGATTGCTGCCCACTGGAGCGAGGATGCCGACCTGCTGGCCGCGCTGGACGCGCTGCCGGGGCAACTGGAACAGGCGTTCGATCTGGACTGGACGCCGGTCGCCGACACGCTGGTCGCGGCGCGCAACCTGTTCGTGATCGGCCGCGGCTACAGCTTCGGCGTAGCGCAGGAAGCGGCGCTAAAGATGAAGGAAACGTCGGCACTGCATGCCGAGGCGTTCAGCAGCGCCGAGGTGCGGCACGGGCCGATGGCGATCATCAACGACGGCTTCCCGTTGCTGGGCTTCGCCACGTCGGACGATGCCGGCGACGACGTCCGCGCGGCGGCGGCGGAGTTCGCGGCGCGGGGCGCGGCGGTGCATCTGGCCGATGCGGCGAACGGCGACAGCCATCCGCCGACGATCCGCAGCCATCCCGCGATCGAACCGATCCTGATGATCCAGAGCTTCTATCGCATGGTCAACACGGTGTCGCTGCGCCGGGGGCTGAACCCCGACCAGCCGCCGCATCTGCGCAAGGTCACCGAAACCCGATGAGCAGCTTCGTCTTTCGCGGCGGGCGCGTCCTCGCCGATCACTGCACGCAGGACAGTTGCGCGATCACGGTCGTGGACGGTGTCATCGCCGACTTCCATGCCGGTGACGATGCGGAGGTCATCGACCTCGACGGCGGCTGGCTGGTGCCCGGCTTCGTCGATACGCAGGTCAATGGCGGCGGCGGGGTGTTGTTCAACGACGAACCGACCGTGGCGGGCATCGCCGCGATCGGCGCGGCGCATGCGCAATACGGCACCACCGCGTTCCTGCCGACCCTGATCAGCGATTCGCTGGACGTGGTCGCTGCCGGGCTGGACGCCGTCGACGCGGCGATCGAGCAGGGCGTGCCCGGCGTCGTCGGCATCCATGTCGAGGGGCCGTTCCTCAATCCGGTACGCAAGGGCATCCACGACGCCAATCATTTCCGCGCGCTCGACGATCGCGCGATCGACCTGCTCACCCGGCCGCGCAAGGGCGTGGTGATGGTGACGCTGGCGCCCGAGCGCAACGATACCGCCGCGATCGAGCGGCTGGTCGCGGGCGGCGTGATCGTCAGCATCGGCCATAGCGACGCCACCTATGAACAGGCGCGTGCGGCGATGGATGCGGGCGCGCGCGGCGTTACGCATCTCTATAATGCGATGTCGCCGCTCAAGCATCGCGATCCGGGCGTGGTCGGTGCGGTGCTGGAAGACGCACAGGTCTATGCCGGGCTGATCGTCGACGGCGCGCACCTGCACCCCGCCGCGATCCGCGTGGCGCTGGCGGCGCGGCCGATCGACCGGTTCATGCTGGTGACCGATGCGATGCCGACCGTCGGTGCCGCATCGAAGGAGTTCGTGCTGAACGGACAGCCGATCCATGTCGAGAACGGCGTGTGCGTCGATGCCAACGGTACGCTGGCCGGGTGCGACCTCGACATGGCGACCGCGGTGGCGAACACGCATGCCTTGGGTGTGCGCGTAGAGGATGCGGTGGCGATGGCGTCGGCCAATCCCGCTGCGTTCCTGCGGCTGTCGCACCGGATCGGCAGCATCGATATCGGCCACAGCGCCGACTTCGTGTGGCTCGACCGCGACCTGACCGTGCGCGGCACGTGGATCGCGGGCAACCGCATCGTCTGACGTTTCCGGCATTCGTCCGCCGGACCAAATTTGAAGGGGCATCCATGACCGCCATCCAGCTCACCGCGCCGCTCCACGGTTGGGCGACCGCGCTCGACGATGTGCCGGACGCGGTGTTCGCGGGACGGATGCTGGGCGACGGCGCGGCGATCGACCCGCTGGGGACGATGCTGCACGCGCCGTGCGACGGCACCGTGCTGACGCTGCACGCCGGCGGCCATGCGATCACGCTGCGCGGTGAGGGCGGGGTCGAGCTGTTGATGCATATCGGCATCGACACGGTGCAGCTGGGCGGCAAGGGCTTTACCGCGCAGGTCGCGGTCGGCGACACGGTGATGCGCGGCCAGCCGCTGATCGGCTTCGACCTCGACGCGCTGGTGCAGGCGGCGCCGTCGCTGATGACGCCGTTGATCGTCACCAATGGCGACCGGTTCCGGATTACCGATCGCAGCGGCGGGCGGGTCGTAGCGGTCGGCGACGCGCTGCTGACGCTCGAACCGATCGGCGTTAGCGACGCCGTAACGGCCACCGACACCGGCGACCGCGTGGTCCGCGACGTCCGCGTGCCACTGGCGCACGGCATCCACGCCCGCCCGGCAGCGCGGATCGGCGAGGTGGCGCGCGGCTTCGCGGCGACCAGCTGGCTGGCGAAGGACGGGGCCGAAGCGCGGACCACCGGGGCGGTCGGGCTGCTCGGGCTCGGCATCCGCTTCGGCGACACGGTACAGGTGATCGCGAGCGGTGCCGACGCCGACGCTGCCGTCGCCGCGCTGGCCGAACTGATCGAAGGCGGCATGGGAGAGGGCGCGCACGCCGCCCCCGCCCCGGTCGCCGCACCGCCGCCGCTAGCGGTCGACCTGCCCGAAGGCCAGCTGGCCGGAACGCTCGCCGCGCCGGGATTTGCGATCGGTACCGCGCGCTGGCTGCGTGTCGCCGAGATCGACGTGCCGGTCGACGGGCAGGGGCCGGTGGTCGAAGCGGCCCGGCTCGACAGCGCACTGTCGGCGGTGCGCGACCGGCTGGCGGCGCAGGATGGCGAAGGGGCCGCGATCCGCGCGGCACATATCGCGTTCCTCGACGATCCCGAATTGCGCGAGGCCGCCGAGCGCGACGTCGCCGCCGGGCGCGATGCTGGCCATGCGTGGCGGGGCGCGACGCGCGCGCAGGCGGCGACGCTACGCGGTTTGAACGACGCGCGACTGGCCGAGCGGGCCGACGATCTGCTCGACCTCGAACGGCAGGTGCTGCGCGAACTGACCGGCGCTGCCGAGGAGGAGAGCAGCTTCGCGCCCGGCACGATCCTGATCGCCGACGACCTGTTGCCATCGCAGGTGATGGCGCTCGATCCCGCCTGCGTCGTCGGCCTGGTGGTGGAGCGCGGCGGGCCGACCTCGCATGTCGCGATCCTTGCCGCGACGATGGGCCTGCCCGCGCTGGTCGCGGTCGGTGCGGCCGTCGGTGGCATCGCCGATGGCGCGACGCTGATCCTCGATGCCGATAGCGGCATTATTCACGTCGCCCCCGATGACGCGACGCTGACCCAAGCCCATGCGCAGGCGGACGCCCGCACCGCCGCGCGTGCCGCCGCGCTGGCGCAGGCCGAACAAACCTGCGTCACTGCCGACGGCGTCCGGATCGAGGCGTTCGCCAATCTCGGTTCGGCCGAGGATGCGGTGGTGGCGATGGCCAATGGCGCCGAAGGATCGGGGCTGCTGCGCACCGAATTCCTGTTCCTCGACCGCGACAGCGCGCCCGATGTCGACGAACAGGCCGCGCTGTACGGCACGATCGCCGCGACGTTGCAGGGGCGGCCGCTGATCGTCCGGTTGCTCGACGTCGGTGGCGACAAGCCGGCATCCTATCTGCCGATCGCGGCGGAGGAAAATCCGGCGCTGGGGCTGCGCGGCATCCGCGTGGCGCTGGCTATGCCCGAGATCCTCGAAACGCAGCTGCGCGCGATCCTGTCGGTGCGCCCGGTCGGGCAGTGCCGCATCATGATCCCGATGGTGGCGAGCGTCGACGAGATCACCGCCGTGCGGCAGGTCGTCGAGCAGCTGCGCGGCGAACTGGGCATTGCCGAGCGGGTAGAGGTCGGCATCATGGTCGAAACCCCGGCAGCGGCGGTCACCTCCGCGACGCTGGCGGCGCATGCCGATTTCCTGTCGATCGGCACCAACGACCTGACCCAATATGCGCTGGCGATGGATCGCGGCAATCCGGCGGTCGCTGGCGGTATCGACGGGTTGCACCCGGCCGTGCTGCAATTGATCGCGCACACCACCGAAGGGGCCAAGCGCGGTGGCCGCTGGGTCGGGGTGTGCGGCGGGCTTGCCTCCGATCGGCTGGCGGTGCCGCTGCTGATCGGGCTGGGCGTGACCGAACTGTCCGCCTCGCCCCGCTTCGTCCCCGAATTGAAGGCGCTGGTCCGCCGGCTCGACGCCGGCGCGTGCCGCGCGCTGGCGATGCGCGCGCTGGCGGCGGCGTCGCCGCGTGAGGTGCGGGCGATGGTTCGCGAATTTCTGCTGGAGGTTGCCGCATGAGGTCGATCGTCGAAATGCTCCAGCCGATCGGCCGCGCGCTGATGCTGCCGATCGCGGTCCTGCCGGTGGCAGGGCTGCTGCTGCGCCTCGGTCAGCCCGACCTGCTCGACGTAGCGCTGCTCGCCGCGGCGGGCGATGCGTTGTTCAACAATCTCGGCCTGTTGTTCGCGATCGGTGTCGCCTGCGGAATTGCGCGCGATGGCAACGGCGCGGCGTGTCTCGCGGGGGTCGTCTGCTACCTCGTCGTCAAGAATGGCGGGCCGGTGTTCCTGACGGTGCCCGCCGACGTCACGGCAGGGTTCAACGAAGCGACCGCCGCCACCCTGTCCGCCGCGTGGAAGGTCAAGGCGTTCGCCAAGCTCGACGTGCCGATCGGCATCGTCTCCGGCCTGATCGGCGGCAGCTTCTACAACCGGTTCGCGACGATCAAGGTGCCGGAATATCTCGCCTTCTTCGGCGGGCGGCGCTTCGTGCCGATCGTCAGCGGGCTGGCGGGCATCGCCATCGCGGTGGTCGTGGGCCTGAGCTTTTCGGGGATCAGCGCCGCGCTCGACCTGACCAGCCGCGGGCTCGTCGCATCGGGGAGCATCGGGTTGTTCGGATTCGGGTTGCTCAACCGGTTGCTGCTGGTGACCGGGCTGCACCATATCCTGAACAACGTCGCGTGGTTCGTGCTGGGTGATTTCAACGGTACCACCGGCGACCTGCGGCGCTTCTTTGCGGGCGATCCGACCGCGGGCGCGTTCATGGCCGGCTATTTCCCGATCATGATGTTCGGCCTGCCCGCCGCCTGCCTTGCCATGTACCGATCGGCGCTGCCCGAGCGGAAAAAGGCGGTGGGCGGGATGCTGCTCAGCCTCGCGCTCACCAGCTTCCTGACCGGGGTGACCGAGCCGATCGAATTCTCGTTCATGTTCCTGGCGCCGGTGCTTTACGCGATCCACGCGGTGCTGACCGGGCTGTCGATGGCGGTGATGGATGCGCTGGGCGTGCGGCTGGGCTTCGGCTTTTCGGCCGGGCTGTTCGACTATGTGCTGAACTATGGCAAGGCGACGAAGCCGCTGATGCTGCTGCCGGTCGGCGCGGTCTATTTCGCGGTCTATTACGGCGTGTTCCGCTTCTTCATCCTGCGCTTCGACCTCAAGACGCCGGGCCGCGATGCCAGCGCCCCGTCGATGAGTGCCGGCGGTCCGGCGGTGGCGGGCGAGCGCGGGCGAGCGTTCCTCGCCGCGCTCGGCGGCAGCGCGAACCTCGCCAGCATCGGCGCGTGTACCACCCGGCTGCGGCTGGTCGTCGCCGATCAGGCACTGGTCGACGAAGCGGCGCTGAAGGCGCTGGGGGCGATGGGCGTGCTGCGCCCGTCGGACCGCGCGGTGCAGGTCATCGTCGGCCCGATCGCCGATCAGGTTGCCGAGGAAATCCGCGAGGCCGGCGTCGGGGCACCCGCCGCCAGCGTCGCGGCGGTCGCCGAGCCGGTTGCCGCGACATCGGTCGACCTGTCGCCCGATCTGGTCGCGGCGCTGGGCGGGGCAGCGGCGATCGTGCGCGCCCAGCCGCTGGCTGGTCGCGTCCGTGTCGAACTGCGCGAACCGAGGGCGCTGGACGGCGTGACGCTGCCCGGCGTGCGCGGCGTTGCCCAGACCGCGCCGACCATCGTCCATCTGCTCGTTTGAGAACGTTCACGGTGTGTTGCTCAAATAGCGCACCATTTTTGCAATATGTTTTGCATGGATGAAAACCGGTTTCAGTCGATATTGACGTTCTCGCTCGCTGACGGAAAACTGTCGCACAGGTGAAATAATCTGCGCGACCCGGACCCCGGTGCCGACGCGGCACCAACAGGGGGACGAACATGACATCGATCACGAAGCTGCTGGCGACTTCCTGCCTTGCGACGGTCCTTGCCGGCACCGCGCAGGCGCAGGTCGTACCGGTCGAGGCACTGCCCGATACCAACACGACCACGACGACCAGCAAGGACGACGACGCGGTCGTCGTGACCGGCACGCGTATCGTCCGCCCGAACAACAAGTCGGCAGCACCGATCGCGACCGTGACCGCGCTGGAAATCCAGGCGCAGGGCGCGACGACGATCGAGGAGGTGCTGAACCGCCTGCCGCAGGTCGCACCGAACGCCGAGCAGAATTACGCCGAATCGAGCGGTCGCCAGCGGATCAAGCTGCGCAGCCTCGGCTTCGAACGCACGCTGACGCTGGTCGACGGCCTGCGCCTCGGCATCCAGAACGGGCTGGACGTCGGCATCATCCCGGCGACGCTGGTCGAACGGATCGACGTGCTGAGCGGCGGTGCGTCGTCGGTCTATGGTTCGGACGCGGTGTCGGGCGTCGTGAACTTCATCCTGAAGAAGAATTTCGACGGCGTGGAATTGAACGCCAACTATAATTTCTACAATCACCAGAACCGCGAAAATGCGGTGACCGACGCGGCGCGGCGCTCGTTCTTCCAGGCGCCCACGGGCCTGACCAACGACGGCGCGCGCCTCGACGTGACGATGACCGCGGGCCGTTCGTTCTTCGACAACCGCGTCAATCTGACCGGTTTCTTCAGCTATCGCCAGGCGGACCTGTTGCCGCAGGGGTCGCGGTCGTGGTCGGCGTGCGAAGTGACTACCCCGACCAGGGATTCGGCACTCACCTGCACGCGCAGCCAGTATACGCAGGTCGGTACGATCATTCCGCGCGCCGGCGCCAATGCCGGGCGCGTGCTGGTGAACAACCCGAACGGTTCGGGCAACCTGATCCCGTGGGGATCGGTCGCCGGGGCCGCCGCCAACCCGTTCGACGAGTTCGCGGCGCAGCGTCAGTTCAACCGAATCAACGCCGGCGGTTTCCTGAACATCGACCTGTCGGACGCGGCGGAAATCTATTCGAGCTTCCTCGCCTATCGCGACCGGTCGCAGAACCCGACGCCGCTGCGCGTGTATCCTTCGAGCGTCTATGGCGCGACGCCGTATCAGGTGAACTGCAACAACCCGTTCCTGTCGGCATCGCAGGGGCAGACGCTGTGCGGCGATGCGGCGGGTACCAACACGTTGGTCCCGTTCGACGTCCTCTACCGCTTCGACGGCCTGCCGCCGGCGTACAACAAGTTCGAAAATCTCGGCTATCGCGTCACCGGCGGGATTCGCGGCAACGTGCTGAAGGCGTGGCATTACGACATTGCCGGCGTCTATTCGGCCAACCGCGCGACCGACAGCTATCCGCCGTTCCCCAACGAGACGCGGCTGCGCCAGTCGTTGATCGTCGACAATGTCGGCGGCGTGCCGACGTGCCGTACCGGCGGCAGCGCCTGCGTGCCGTTCAACCCGTTCCAGCCGTATAACAACCAGGCGGCGTTCGTCGATTCGGTCTATGAAAGCGTCGACGGCGTCCAGATCAGCAAGCCCAGCATGTGGCAGGTGCTCGGCACCGTTTCGGGCGATCTGGGCGAATATGGCATCAAATCGCCGCTGGCCGAACAGGGCGTCGCGATCGCCGCGGGCGTCGAGTTCCGGGCCGAGCGCTTCATTTCGACCGCCGATGCGCAGTTCCGCCTGACCAATGGCGGTACCGACGGGCGCTTCACCCAGAATGTCTGGGAAGGCAATGTCGAGGCGCAGGTGCCGCTGGTCGAGGACCAGAGCTGGACCCAGCTGCTGCAGGTCAATGCCGGGTATCGCCGGTCGAAGTACAACCGCCTCGAAGGGTCGTTCGATACGTGGAAGGTCGAAGGGCTGTGGGCGCCGGTCGACGACATCACCTTCCGCGGATCGATCAACAAGGCGCAGGCCGCGCCGTCGCTGATCCAGGCGGTGCAGGCGGGCAACATCAACTATGTCACGGTCGGATCGCGCAACGATCCTTGCGCCACGACGCCCGATCCGCAGAACCCCGGCCGGTTCCTGGCGCCGACCGCCAGCATCGCCGCGTGCCGTGCCACCGGCCTGCCCGACAATCTGTACGGCAGCCAGACGCTGAACTGCCCGGATGGCCTGTGCACCATCCGCAACGGCGGGTTCGACCTGACGCCGGAAACCGCCTATACCAAGACGTTCGGCGTCATCCTGCGTCCGCGGTTCCTGCCCGGCCTGACGGTGTCGGTCGACCGGTTCCTGATCGATCTGCGCGATCAGATCAGCTATTTCGGCGCGAACGATTTCGTGAACGGCTGCGTCCAGACGCAGAACCCCTATTTCTGCCGCGGCATCGTGCGCAATCCGGGGACGTTCACACTGTTCAGCCCGGCGGCGAGCAACCCGACGACCGGCTTCTTCATCCAGGGGACCAGCAACGGGTATCGCAGCGATTCGCATGGCTGGGATTTCCAGAGCCAATATGCGCTGAACCTGCAGAATGCCGGTCGGCTCGACCTGAGCTTCAACGGCACGCTGATGACCTCGATCGGTGGGCAGGAAGCGCCGACGGTCCCGGCGCGCCAGTGCGTCGGCTATTACGGGCCGTTCTGTGGCGAGGGCTTCCCGAAATGGACCCACGGCATGCGCACGACGTGGTCGTCAGTCGAAAACATCGTCAGCCTGTCGCTCAACTGGCGCTACCAGGGGCCGATGACGATCACCTACAACGCCGATGCCGATACCGGCATTCCCTATGGCACTGCCGATCGTCGTTCGACCTATAACCGCATCCGCGATTACAACTATTTCGACCTCGCGGCGACGTTCAACGTGGCGAAGCGCTACACGCTGCGCCTTGCGGTCAACAACCTGTTCGATCGCGATCCGCCGCTGATCCCCAACTCGCGCTCGCTGCTGGGGCTGCTGCGCAACAACACGCTGTTCCGGTACGACCTGCTGGGTCGCCAGATCGTGGCGGGCGCGACCGTCCGCTTCTGATCGCGGTGGCTGCGTGAACGAACGGCCCGCTCTCCATAACGGAGGGCGGGCCTTGTCGCGTCAGGCGCTGCGCAGGCTGGCGGATTTCAGCACGGTGCTGCGCCCGTCGTCGCCGGTCACCGCATAGGTGAAGCCCGGCAGGATCGCGAAGGCGCCGACCTGTCCGTTGCGGTCGATCGCGAGGAAGCCGACCTGCACCCCGTCGAGCGCGGACCCGCGCAGCCGGGCGATGTGTTCGACCGCCTCGCGGCAAGCGGCCATCGGCGCCATGCCGGCGCGGAGCGACGAGACGACGCGGGCAGTGCCGGCGATGCGGGTTACTTCCTCGCCAAGGCCGGTAGCGGTGGCGGCGCCGACGCCCGCCTCGACGAACAGACCGCTGCCGACCTGCGGCGAGTCGCCCACGCGGCCGTGCAGCTTGAACGCCATGCCCGACGTGGTGCAGGCGCCGGCCAGCTCGCCGTTCGGGGCGCGCGCAATCATGCCGATCGTGTCGTGGTCGAGCGGGCCGCCGAGCGGCGCGCGGGCATTCTCGCTATTGGCGACCGGCGCGTATTTCGACGTCTTGAGCCATTTGCGCCATTCGGCCTCGGCCTCGGGCGTCAGCAGCTTTTCAGGCCTGAAGCCGGATTCGAGCGCGAACTGGCGCGCGCCGGCACCGACGAGGAAGGTGTGCGGGGTGCGTTCCATCACTGCGCGCGCGACCGAGATCGGGTGGGCGATATCCTCCATCGCCGCGACCGCGCCGACATGGCCCTTGTCGTCCATGATGACCGCGTCGAGCGTCACCCGCCCGTCGCGATCGGGATAGCCGCCCTTGCCGACCGAATGGTTCGACAGGTCGGCTTCGGGCACCTTGGCACCGGCCTCCAGCGCGTCGATCAGGCTGCCGCCACTGCGGAAGCGGGCGACGGCGGCGTCGTTGGCGGCGGCGCCGAAGTCCCAGGTCGAGGCGACACGCAGCACGGCGGCGGCACGGGGCTGGGCGGGCAGGGCGGCGGCGGTGGAGGCGGCGGCGAGCCCGGCGATGGCGGTGCGGCGGGTGATGGTCGGCATGGGGGCCCCTTCGTCATGGGTGATGCGCGGTTGTGCGCAGTCCCCCGCGACACGGCAAGTCATGCCGCGACCTCGCGTAGCACCGCGTCGAGCACCGGGAAGCCGGCGGGGGTCAGCGCCAGCCGGTCGCCGTCGTGTGTCACCAGCCCCTGCCGCGCCAGCAGCACCACGGTGTCGAGACGGACGACCTGTCCGATAGTCCGCTCGCCCAGCGTCGCGATGCGTGCGAGATCGACACCTTCGCGCATGCGCAGGCCCATCACCAGCGCTTCGGTCACGCGTTCGTCGGGGGTCAGCGCATCCTCGCGCTCGATGCCGTGGCGGTTGCGGTCGACTGCCGCGATCCAGTTTTCGGGCTTCTTGCGGCGGACGGTCGCCATGCCGCCCCGCCGGCCATGCGCGCCGGGACCGATGCCGGCATAGTCGCGATAGCGCCAATAGGTCAGGTTGTGGCGGCTCTCCGCGCCCGGCCGGGCATGGTTCGACACCTCGTACAGCGGCAGGCCGGCGGCGCGGGTACGGTCCTGGGTCAGTTCGAACAGGTCGGCGGCAAGGTCGCTGTCGGGCAGGGTCAGTGCCCCCTTGGCCGCCAGCGTCGCGAAGCGCGTGCCGGGCTCGATCGTCAGCTGGTAGAGCGAGAGATGCTCGGTGCCGAACGACAGCGCGCGGGCCAGTTCGGCTTCCCAGCTGCCGAGCGACTGGCCGGGGCGGGCGTAGATCAGGTCGAAGCTGACCCGCGCGAAATGGCGTTGCGCGACGTCGAGCGCCGCCAGCGCTTCGTCGACACCATGCGCGCGTTCGAGGAAGGCGAGGGCGCCGTCGTCGAGCGCCTGCACGCCCAGCGATACGCGGTTGACCCCGGCGGCGGCGATGTCGGCGAAGCGCGCCGCCTCGACCGAGGACGGGTTCGCCTCCAGCGTGATTTCGATATTCCCGGTCGGCGGCCAGTAGCCACATGCCGCCTCGATGATCGCGGCGACCGTGGCGGGTGGCATCAGCGACGGGGTGCCGCCGCCGAAGAAGATCGATGCCAGCCGCCGGTTCGGCAGCGCGGCGGCCTCGTGCGCGAGGTCGGCGAGCAATGCGTCCTTCCATGCCGCCTGATCGACGCTCTCGCGAACATGGCTGTTGAAGTCGCAATAGGGGCATTTGGACACGCAGAACGGCCAATGGACGTAGAGTGCGAGAGGTGCTTGGTCGGGCTGCATCGCCGTCCCATATGGGCGCGATGCGAGCGATACAAATGCTGATGGCCGCGATGGCGCTGGGCGCCTGTGCCGCCCTGCCCGAACATACCCCCGAACGCGTCGTCGAACCGCGCGCATTCGACGGGACCGCGCCGCGTGGCCCCGCGCTGCTGCGGCAGGCGATGGAGACGGGGCACAAGACGGCGCGAGCGCAGGCGGGACTGCCACCGCTCGCCTGGGACCCGGCGCTGGCGCGCGATGCGAAGGCCTATGCCGACACACTCGCCACCACCCGCCGCTTCGAACATTCGCCGCAGCCGCGCGGGGTGCCGGAGCAGGGCGAGAATCTATGGACCGGCACGCGCGGCGCGTATCGCTATGCCGAGATGATGGGGCACTGGGTCGCCGAGAAGCGCGACTATGTGCCGGGCATCCTGCCCGCCGTGTCGCGCACCGGCCAGTTCGGCGACGTCGGCCATTATACCCAGATCATGTGGCGCGCGACCCAGCGGTTCGGCTGTGCCGAGGCCAGCAGCGCGAGGGACGATTATGTCGTGTGCCGCTATGTACCCGCCGGCAATATTCCGGGGCAGCAGGCTTTTTAGGGTCGATTTCGATCAGCTTTGGTCATCCTCACCCTTCCGGCGCTGCGCGCCTCCCTCCCTCTCCCGGTGGGAGAGGGAAAGACGCCGAAGGCGGCGAAGGGTGAGGGTTAGCCCCGGGCTTCGTTGGGGCGACGGTTCCCGTTCGGAGAAGGCAATTTCCACAGCGCGGGACACCTCCGCGTGAACCAGTCCTCCCGCGCAGCCCTCAGTCGCGCGCGCCCGCGATCATCTTGGCAGCGATATGGCGAACGGCGTCGTCGTCCTTTTCGGCGCCGTGGGTCGGATCGCCCAGCTTGTCGAGGCTGGCTTCGAGCGAGTCGAGCAGGCCGGGATGTTGCGCTTCGACATAGCGCATCGTCCAGAACAGCAGGTGTTCGACTGCGATCTCGCGGTGGCGGGTGTCGGTAAGTGCATCGGACATCGGGAAATTCCTTTCGGAACACCCAATGCCCCGATGCGGGGCGGCGTTCCGTTCAGAACACCGCCTTGACCAGTTGCGCGAACGCGTCGGCGCGGTGGCTGATCGAATGTTTATGGTCGGGATCGATCTCGCCATAGCTCTGATCCATGCCGTTCTGAACGAACATCGGATCATAGCCGAAGCCGTTCTCCCCACGCGGCGGCCAGACCAGTTGCCCGTCGACGCGCCCTTCGAACCATTCGACATGGCCGTCGGGCCACGCGAGCGCCAGCGCGCAGACGAAGTGTGCCGCGCGGCTGTGGTCGGGGCCGGTCGCCTGCATGCGCTCCTCGACCAGCTGCATCGCCGCGCCGAAATCCTTGGACGGTCCGGCCCAGCGCGCCGAGAAGATGCCCGGATCGCCGTTCAGCGCCTCGACGCACAGCCCGCTATCGTCGGCGAGCGCGGGCAGGCCCGACAGGTCGGCGGCCTGCAACGCCTTCAGCTCGGCATTGGCGACGAAGGTCGTGCCGGTTTCTTCCGGCTCGGGCAGGTCGAGTTCGCCGGCCGAGATCGGCGTGACGCCATACGGCCCGAGCAGCGCCGCTATCTCGCGAATCTTGCCGGGATTGTGGCTGGCGATGACCAGCTTGCCGGGGGCGAGCTTGCGGATCGCCTGCGGTTCCTTGCCCTCGCCGCTCATCGTCCGGTCGCCCGCAGCTGTTCGGCGAAGATGCGGCCGCAGCCGATGCGGGCGAGGCGCAGCAGGCGCAGCAACGCCTCTTCGTCATAGCACGCACCCTCGGCAGTGGCCTGTACCTCGGCAATGTTGTTGTCGCTGGTCAGCACGAAGTTGGCGTCGGCATCGGCGGCCGAATCCTCGATATAGTCGAGGTCGAGCACCGGCGTACCCTGATAGATGCCGCAGCTGACCGCCGCGACCTGCCGGCTGATCGGATCGACCTCCAGCTTGCCTTCGCGCAGCAGTCCGTCGACCGCGAGGCGCAGCGCGACCCATGCGCCGGAGATCGACGCGGTGCGGGTGCCACCATCGGCCTGGATCACGTCGCAATCGAGCGTGATCTGCCGTTCGCCCAGCGCCTTCAGGTCGACCACTGCCCGAAGGGAACGCCCGATCAGCCGCTGGATTTCCTGCGTCCGTCCCGACTGCTTGCCCTTCGCCGCCTCGCGGCTGCCACGGGTGTGCGTCGCGCGCGGCAGCATGCCATATTCGGCCGTCACCCAGCCTTCGCCCTTGCCGCGCAGCCATGGCGGCAGGCGCTCCTCGAGCGAGGCGGTGACCAGCACCTTCGTATCGCCGAATCCGATCAGGCACGATCCTTCCGCATGGCGGGTGAAGTTCGTTTCGATCGTGATGGCACGCATGTCGTCGGGGGCGCGGCCGGATGGGCGCATGGGAATCTCCTGAAATTTCCCCTAGCCCTAGCGGTCCGTTCATCGCCGCGCCAGTCGTGGCACGGTACTCCGCAAGGAACGGGGCCGTAACGACGAACGCGAACAGGGAGCGACCTATGAAGATCATCGCTATGGGAATGTTGACGATGCTGGGCGCCATGACCGGCGGCTGCGTGATGGCGGTCGGCAACACGACCACCGAAACCGCGCCGGTCGCGATCGAGCGGGAGACGATCAGCTATGAGACGTCGCCGTGCTTCGGGACCTGTCCGGTGTACCGGGTGACGGTGCAGCCCGACGGGTCGGGGGTGTTCGAGGGCAAGCGCTTCACCAAGGTCAGCGGCATCCGCGCGTTCCGGGCATCGCCGGCGGAGTATCGCGCGTTCGCCGCGAAACTGGAGCGGTATCGGCCGCGGCAGGGGGAGCAACTGATCCAGCCCGGCCGTCCGGGATGCACCAACGCGCCGACCGACATGCCCTCGGTCGATATCCGCTGGAACGAGGCGTCGGGCGCGTCGCGGCATCTGTCCTTCTATTATGGTTGCGCGATGTCGAACCAAGCGATGAACGAGGCACTGCGGTCGGCGCCGAACGAGCTGCCGATCAAGGCGTTGATCGAGGCGCCCTAAAATCCTCCCCGTGCCGGGGAGGATTTGCTTTTCCGTGAGCGGCAACGCCCCTACATTCCTGCCATGACCGCACCGATCCACGAACTGACCGACCGCGCGCGCGACGTGTTCCGGATCGTGGTCGACAGCTACCTCGCCACCGGCACGCCGGTCGGGTCGCGGACCATCGCGCAACTGTCCGGCCTCAACCTCTCGCCCGCCTCGATTCGCGGCGTCATGCAGGACCTCGAGGAAGCCGGGCTGCTCGCCGCGCCGCATGTCAGCGCCGGGCGGATGCCGACCGAAACCGGCCTGCGCCTGTTCGTCGACGGCATGATGCACGCGATGGAGCCATCGGCACAGGAACGCGCGACCATCGCCGCACAGGCCGATAGCGCCGGCCCGGTCGAGGAAGCGCTGGCCGGCACCGCCGCCGCACTGTCCGGCCTGTCGGCGAGCGCCGGCGTGGTGCTGGTCCCCAAGCGCGAACCGGTGTTGCGGCAGGTGTCGTTCGTGCCGCTGTCGGGCACCCGCGCGCTCGCCGTGCTGGTCGGGGCCGACGGATCGATCGAGAACCGCGTGCTGGAAACCCCCGGCGCCAGTGCCGTGGCGCTGGTCGAGGCGGGCAATTACCTCACCGCACGCCTGTCGGGCCTGACGCTCAGCGAAGCCCGCGCCCGCATCCTGCGCGAGATCGGGCAGGAGCGCGCCGAGCTCGACGTCGCCGCGCGGGCGCTGGTCGAAAATGGCCTTGCGGTGTGGAGCGAGGATGGCGGTCACCGCCCGGTGCTGATCGTGCGGGGGCAGGCGCGGCTGCTCGACGAGGCCGCCAGCCACGATCTCGACCGCGTGCGACAACTCCTCGACGAGCTGGAGGGCAAGGAGGAAATCGCCCGGCTGCTCGAATCGGCGCAGGACGGCGATGCCGCGCGCATCTTCATTGGCTCCGAAAACAAATTGTTCGCATTGACCGGATCGTCGGTCATCGCCAAGCCGGTCCGCGCGCTGGACGGGCGCGTCGTCGGCGTCGTCGGCGTGATCGGGCCTGTCCGGTTGAACTATGCGCGCGTCGTGCCCATGGTGGATTTCACCGCCGCAACGCTGGCCCGATTGCTGGGCTGATGAAGAAGAGACTGGAATGAACGACATCCCCGCCAACGACGATACGAACGACCTGCGCGAAGCCACCGCAGAGGCCGCCCCCGAAGTCGCCGAAGCGGACCGCAGCGCCGAGCTGGAGGCGAAGCTCGCCGACGCGCAGGCCGAGGTGCTGTACGCGCGTGCCGACTTGCAGAATGTCCGCCGCCGTGCGGAGAAGGAAGTGGCCGACGCCCGCGCCTATGCCGCGACCGCGTTTTCGCGTGACATCCTGTCGGTCGCCGACAATCTGTCGCGCGCGCTGTCGGCGATCCCCGACGACCTGCGCGGCGACGAGCGGCTGAAGGGCCTGATCACCGGTCTCGAGGCGACCGGCCGCGAGCTCGACAGCGTGTTCGCCCGCCACGGCATCACCAAGATGGTGTCGGTCGGCGAAGCGCTCGACCCCAACAAGCACCAGGCGATGTTCGAAGTGCCCTCGGCCGATGCGAAGCCGGGGACGGTCGTGCAGGAAATCCAGACCGGCTACATGATCCGCGACCGGCTGCTCCGCCCGGCACTGGTCGGCGTGGCCAAGGCGCCGGAGGGCGGCGCCTGAACGACGCGGTCCAGCCCGACCTCGCCACGCCGCCGCGGTTCGAACGCATAGTCGATCCGCAGGCGATCGTCGATCCGGCGGCGCTGGCGCAGTCGCTGGGGCACCTCCCTGCCGATGCACAGGACGGCGTGGCGCTGCGCCGCGCCGCGACCGCCGTGCTGCGCGACGCACTGGCCCGCGGGCGCGGCGAGATCGAGCGGCGGCTGCGCGCACGTCCCAGCCACGGGCTGGAGACGGCGGCGGCCTATGCCTATCTGACCGACGCGATCCTCGTCGCGCTGGCCGGGTTCATCGTCGAGCGCGTCCATCCGAACCACAACCCGACCGCGGCCGAGCGCATGACGCTGATCGCGGTCGGCGGCTATGGCCGGGGCGAAATGGCGCCGCATTCGGACGTCGATATTGGCGTGCTGACCCCGTGGAAGCAGACGCCATGGTCCGAACAGGTCATCGAATCCACGCTCTACGCGCTATGGGATCTAGGGCTGAAGGTCGGCCATTCGTCACGCTCGCTCGACGAGATGGTGCGACAGGCGAAGGGCGACGTGACCGTGCGCACTGCGCTGGTCGAGGCGCGCTATGTCTGGGGCGACACCGCGCTCTATGCGGAGGCGGCGCAGCGCTTCAAGGCAGAGGTGCAGGAAGGGACCGCACGGACCTTCATCGCCGAAAAGCTCGCCGAACGCGATGCGCGGCACAAGCGGATGGGCGACACCCGCTATGTCGTCGAACCCAATGTGAAGGAGGGGAAGGGCGGCCTGCGCGACCTGCATGCGCTCTTCTGGATCGGAAAATACGCCTATAACGTTCGCCGCGCCGCCGATCTGGTGCCGGTGGGTCTGCTCAGCGCGCCCGAACTGCGCAAGTTCAACCGTGCCGAGGATTTCTTGTGGGCGGTGCGTTGTCACCTCCACCTGATTACCGGGCGCGCCGAGGAACGGCTGACCTTCGACGTGCAGACCGAGATCGCGACGCGGATGCGCTATAGCGATCGCGTCGGCAAATCGCGGGTCGAACGCTTCATGCAATTCTACTTTTTGCAGGCGAAGCGGGTCGGCGACCTGACCGGCATGTTCCTCAGCCACCTCGACGAAACCTATGCCGCGCGGGGCAGCCGCTTCGGCTTTCCCCGCCTCAGGCGACGTCCGCGGCGGTTGCATGGCTTCGTGCTCGATCGCGGGCGCCTCGCGCTGCCCAAGGACAGTTTCTTCGCCGAAGATCCGGTCCGGCTGATCGAGATTTTCGCGCTGGCCGATCTGCACGGGCTCGAAATCCATCCGCTGGCGATGCGTGCCGCGTCGCGCGATGCGCGGCTGGCCGGGCAGGTGCGATCGCACCCGCGCGCGAACCAGCTGTTCCTCGACGTGCTGACGTCCCCGCGCGATCCCGAACTGGTGCTGCGCTGGATGAACGAAGCCGGCGTGTTCGGCCGCTTCATTCCCGATTTCGGCCGCATCGTCGCGCAGATGCAGTTCGACATGTACCACCATTACACGGTGGACGAGCATACGATCCGCATGATCGGGCTGTTGTCGCAGGTCGAGCGCGGCATCTGTCGCGAAGAGCATCCGCTGGCCACCGCGCTGTTCGGCGGCATCGTCCAGCGCCGCGCACTGTTCGTCGCGGTGCTGTGCCACGACATCGCCAAGGGACGCGGCGGCGACCATTCGATCCTGGGGGCGGAGGTCGCCGAGCGGCTGTGCCCGCGCCTGGGCCTGACCCCGGCCGAAACCGAGACGGTGGCGTGGCTGGTGCGCTATCACCTGCTGATGTCAGCGACCGCGTTCAAGCGCGACCTGTCGGACTTCAAGACGATCCTCGATTTTACCGGCGTGGTGCAGTCGCCGCAGCGGCTGCGCATGTTGCTGGTGCTGACCGTCGTCGATATCCGCGCGGTGGGGCCGGGGACGTGGAACGGGTGGAAGCGCCAGCTGCTCACCACGCTGTTCGAAACGGCGGAAGAGGTGCTGCGCCTTGGCCACAAGCAGCGCGGCCGCGACGAACGCATCGCCGAGAAGCAGGAGACGCTGCGCGCGGCGCTGGGCTGGGACCAGGAGACGCTGGCCGCCTATGTCCGCCACCTGCCGCCCGCCTATTGGATCGCCGAACCCGACGACGTGATCGCCGCCAATGCGCGCGTCGTAGACCAGTCGGGCGACACCCGCCTGACGATCGAAACCAGCGTCGACGAGGATCGCGGCGCGACGCTTGTCACGGTTCACGCCGCCGATCATCCTGGGCTGTTCTACCGGATTGCTGGCGCGATCCATGCCGCGGGTGGCAACATCATCGACGCGCGCATTCACACCACGCGCACCGGCATGGCGCTCGATAATTTCCTCGTCCAGAACCCGCTGGGCGGCCCATTCGACGAAGCCGGGCAGTTGCAGCGATTGAAGACCGCGATCGGCGACGCGCTGGCCAACCGGATGAAACTGAACGACCGGCTGGCTGCCAAGCCGCTGTCGCGCCCGCGTGCCGAGGCGTTTCCGATCGAGCCGAACGTGCTGATCGACAATGCCGCATCGAACCGCTTCACCGTGATCGAGGTCAACGCCCGCGACCGGCCCGCGCTGCTCCACCATCTGGCGCAGGCACTGTTCCAGTCGAAGGTGACGCTGCATTCGGCGCATGTCGCCACCTACGGCGAGCGCGCGGTCGACACCTTCTACGTCACCGACCTGACCGGCGACCGCATCACCGGGCAGTTGCGGCTGAAATCGCTCGAACGGCGAATGCTGGATGCAGCGGCGGGCAAGGAATTTGCCGGGTTCGTTTAATTCCTCGTCGATCAGTGGGAATTGAACTAGCGTCCGGCCATGGGTCTGCTGATCTTGCTGCCTTGTGTAGCCCTCGTCGTGATGGCGGTCGCCGCCATCACCGCTTCCACCAACCGCCGGGCTCGTCGGCGCGCCAGCAGCGGCGATGCCAGCTATTTCGGCGATGGAGGAGGGTGGTTCGACTTCTCTTCCAGCGACGGATCGTCGGACTGCGGCAGCAGCGATGGCGGCTGCGGCGGCGATGGTGGCGGGGGCGGCGACTGAACCGCCCCCGGCGCGCCTATTGTTTGCGCGCTACGAAACGGGTGGTCGTATTCAGTTTCAGGTTGGTCGAGACGACATTCATGGTCCGGCCATCCGGCGCGATCGTCACGAGCATGCGGTTGTCCGCCTTTCCACCGATCGCACCTTCCAACTGCAACGCACGGGCACCCAGACGCGTGGCCTTCATCGTCCGTCCGGCGATGTCGCCTTCTACCGGGACGGCCGGACCACCCAGCGTCGCAGTGTAATGCTGGCCGGTGCCATCGGCGAGCGAAAAGCGATCGCCCGCCAGCTTCATCGTCACCGTCATCGTATTGTCCGACCCCTTGTCGAAGGACGTCGTCTGCCAGCTGCCCCCCAGCGGATGCACCGATCCGGCAGGGGCGGCGCCGATCCGCCGCGCGGTGCTGCGATAGATGGCGGGTTGCCCGCTCGCCGTCGCGTGATCGGTATCCATCGACGTCAGCGTTCGTCCATCGGCGGAAATGCTGATCCGGTCGGTTTCGACCAGCCGGCCGGCCTTGCGATAGTGGATTTCGACGGTGCGCGGATCGATTCGCTTTACCGCTGCCGCATCGAAATAATCCTGACCGCTGACGGCGTGGAAGGCGCCGTCAGCCGCGACGCCCCACGGCGTGCTGCAACTGGTGCAGCGATAGCCGTCACCCGTCATGCTCACGACCCACGGACGATCGGGGATCTTCACCGCGCCCAGATCGATCCGCCATTGTCCGTCGAACGCGCTTTGCGCGGATGCCGTTGCCGATATCATGGTGGCCGCCAACGCGACCATCCAGCCAAACTGCCTCATGCAATCCTCCTAGATTGCGGCACACGCTTGTACTGGCGAGTCGCGTTGCCGCCCCCTCACGCATCGCGCATCCGGTATACGCCCGGCCGCGCGGCCGGGCAATATCCGGTCAGGCGACTTGTCGGACGTCTCCACCGCAGGACAATTCCGCGCGGATCGCGGCGACTTCCTCCAGTAGCCGGTTGATCTGCGCTTCGGCGCGCAGGTTGGTTTCGTAGTCCATCCGCGCCTCCAGCCGGTCCTTCGCCGCCTGCCGGTTCTGGCTCATCATGATGATCGGCGCCTGCAGCGCGGCGAGCATCGACAGCATCAGGTTGAGGAAGATGAAGGGGAACGGGTCGAACGCCCGCGACCCCAAGATGATGGTGTTGAGGATCGACCAGCCGACCAGAAACAGGCAGAAGGTGGTGATGAAGCCCCACGAACCGCCGATCGCGGCAACGCGGTCGGCCAGGCGTTCGCCCAGCGTCATCGTGTCGTCGAACGCGGCATGGGGGTCGCGTGCCGGGAGGGCGCGACGGAAGGGTTCGGTGAGGAACCGGATGGTGGTGTTCATGCTATGCACCTCGCGCGATGCGACCGGCCGCGCCGGCCGATCCCCCGCGAGGCGCCCGAACGATCAGGCGATACGCGGTGACGGCCGGTGCGGCACGGTCGATCGACTGGAATCGTTGTCGGACATGGACCCTGTCTCGGGACGTTGGCGGAAATGGGCGGCCGAAACCGCCCGACGGCGCGGATGCGCCCGTCGGGCGAGTCGGTCAAGGGTACGAAACATGAAAACGCCGTCATGTTCGTGGGCGAACATGACGGCGTTTCGATCGGAGCGGGCAGTGCTGCGCCCTTCTTCGTCATTCCCGCGAAGGCGGGAGTCCATAAACGCTGTCGTCGCGGATCGCGCCGAACCGCTGGCGTATATGGATTCCCGCCTTTGCGGGAATGACGAGTAGGGGCGAGGTGCCCCGCCGTTACTTCGGCGACAGCACCATCAGCATCTGGCGGCCTTCCATGCGCGGATAGGCTTCGACCTTGGCGATTTCCTGCGTCGCTTCGGCGACGCGCTGCAACACCGCCATGCCGAGCTGCCCGTGGCTCAGTTCGCGACCGCGGAAGCGCATCGTGACCTTCACCTTGTCGCCCTCGGTTATGAACTGCTCGACCTTCTTCATCTTCGTATCATAGTCATGATCGTCGATGTTCGGACGCATCTTGATCTCCTTGATCTCCTGCGTCTTCTGGGTCTTGCGGGCGAGGTTCGCCTTCTTCTGCGCCTCGTACTTGAACTTGCCCACGTCGAGGAACTTGGCGACGGGCGGATCGGCGTTCGGCGATACCTCGACCAGATCGAGTCCGACCTCCTGCGCCTGCGCCATCGCTTCGCGCGTGAACATCACACCCAGATTCTCCCCCTCATGGTCGATCACGCGGACCTTGGGGCTCTGGATGAACTCGTTGAATCGGGGGCCGTTCATCGGCGGCGGCGCATTCGGGCGACGCATCATGGGCGGACGGATAGGTGGTGCTCCTGTAGTTGACCAAAGTCCTATATAATCAATCTTGCGCGGTTACGAAAGGTTCCGCGCAAGATCGGGCGCCAATGCTTCTGCCTTGAGCATCGCGACGAGCGCGTCGAGGCCGATGACCTCCTGCCCCTGGCTGCCGAGACGACGCAGCGCGACGGTGCGTTCCTCCGCTTCGCGCTTGCCGACGACGACCAGCGCCGGGACCTTGGCCAGCGAATGTTCGCGCACCTTGTAGTTGATCTTTTCGTTGCGCAGGTCGGTTTCGACGCGGATGCCAGCGGCCTTCAGCGCGGCGGCGACTTCGTTGGCATAGTCGTCGGCGTCGGACACGATCGTCGCGACCACCGCCTGCACCGGCGACAGCCACATCGGCATGCGGCCGGCATGATGTTCGATCAGGATGCCGAGGAAGCGTTCGAACGTGCCGAGGATCGCGCGGTGCAGCATCACCGGCCGGTGGCGGTTGCCGTCCTCGCCGACATAGGTCGCATCGAGTCGTTCGGGCAGCACCCGATCCGACTGGATCGTGCCGACCTGCCACGTCCGTCCGATCGCGTCGGTCAGGTGGAATTCCAGCTTGGGCGCATAAAAGGCGCCTTCGCCCGGCAGTTCCTCGAACTTGTCCTTGATCGCGTCGGGCAGGTTCGACGACAGCACCGCCTCGCGCAGTTCCGCCTCGGCCGTGTCCCACATCGCGTCGCTGCCGAAGCGCTTCTCGGGCCGGAGCGCCAGCTTCACCGCGTAATCAGTGAAGCCGAGGTCGTGATAGACCGAGTCGAGCAGCTCGCAGAAGTCGCGGACTTCCTGCACCAACTGGTCCTCGCGGCAGAAGATGTGCGCGTCGTCCTGCGTGAACTGGCGCACGCGCATGATGCCGTGCAGCGCCCCATGCGGCTCGTTGCGGTGGCAGCAGCCGAACTCGGCCATGCGGATCGGCAGGTCGCGGTAGGACTTGATCCCCTGGCGAAAGATCAGGACGTGGGCCGGGCAGTTCATCGGCTTCAACGCCATCATGTCGGCATCGGCGCTGACGATCGCGCCCTCGTCCTCGGTGTTCGGGATTTCGTCGGGCACCACGAACATATTCTCGCGATACTTGCCCCAATGGCCCGACTGTTCCCATTGCCGCGCGTCCATCAGCTGCGGCGTCTTCACTTCCTGATAGTCGGTCGCGTCGAGGCGGCGGCGCATATACGCCTCCAGCTGACGCCACATCATATAGCCCTTCGGATGCCAGAAGACCGACCCTTGCGCCTCGGACTGGAGGTGGAACAGGTCCATTTCCGCACCCAGCTTGCGGTGGTCGCGCTTGGCGGCTTCCTCCAGCCGGGTCAGATGCGCGTCGAGCTGCTTCTTCGACAGCCAGCCGGTGCCGTAGATGCGGCTGAGCATCGCGTTCTTCTGGTCGCCGCGCCAATAGGCGCCCGACACGCGCGTCAGCTTGAACGCGGCCGGATCGAGCTTGGCGGTCGATTCAAGGTGCGGCCCGCGGCACATGTCGAGCCACTGGCCCTGACGATAGATCGTCAGTTCCTCGCCCTCGGGCAGTTCGGCGGCCCATTCGGCCTTGAACGTCTCACCCTGTGCGGTCCAACGGTCGATCAGCTGCTGGCGCGTGACGACCTCGCGCTCGAACTTCTCGCCCTTCGCGATGATCTTGCGCATTTCCGCCTCGATCAGCGGCAGGTCCTCGTCGGTGAACATGCCGCGACCCGGCGCAGGTGCGAAGTCGTAATAGAAACCGTCCTCGGTCGCCGGACCGAAGGTAATCTGCGTGCCCGGATACAGCGTCTGCACCGCTTCGGCCATGACGTGCGCGAAGTCGTGGCGGTGAAGTTCCAACGCGTCGGCCTCGTCCTTCGCGGTCACCAGCGCCAGCGACGAGTCGCCCTCGAACGGGCGGTTCAGGTCGCGCACCTGCCCGTCGACCCGCGCCGCGATCGCCGCCTTGCGCAGACCCGGCGAGATCGCCGCGGCGATGTCCGCCGGGGTAGTGCCCGGCATCACCTCACGGACGGCACCGTCGGGAAGGGTGATGCGGAACATTGCGGACATGAAGGAACACCTGGAATGTCGGAGGATAAACGCTTGCCGGTTAGCGGCTGGGCGCTGGCAGGGCAAGCCGAGTACGCCGCGCGGCGGGGGCTGCCGGCTCCCCGCAAGCGGTATCGTGTGACCACGACCCTACGGCAGGCAGTTTCACCGTGTAACGCGCGACGCTGTTGCCGAATAGAGCGCGACGCTTGGCAGCTCAACCCGCTACTCCACCGCCGCCCCGGCATCGGTATAGGTGATCCGTATCCGCACCCAGCTGCCGATCAGCGGCCGGCCGCCGACGCGCGGCGGCAGGATGCGGAACTGCCACGCCGCCTGCCGTACCGCGCCGGCCAGCCCCGATCCGCGTGCCGACTGGCCGATCTCGCGGCAGTCGGTCACCTGGTTGTTCGGAATGGTGCGGCATGCGACCTCGCCCCAGCCGGGCTGGGCACGGCGGGGCAGATAGGTCGACAGCTCGGCATGGGTCGGGCGGCGATACCAGTCGGCGGCGTACAGCGTCTCGCCCCCGCCGCTGCCGCCCCCGGCATCGGCCACCGCATCGCCGTCACCGCTATCGCCCGCCGCGCTGCCGCTGCCGACGCCCTCGGCACTGCGCGTGCCGGGGGTGATCGCCGCGCGGGCGAAGTCGCGCCCGGTCATCGGAATGACCCGCGACCACACGTCGTTCGATTGCGTGGGCGGTACCGGCGGGGGCGGGGGCACGTCGGGCGGCGGCGCGACCGGGGTAACTGGCGCGGCGGTGCTGGCGCTGCCCGACGCGGCCTTGCGCTGCACCTGCTTGGCCGGCGCGGCGGCGGGCGCGACCTTGTCGGCGGGGAGCATGTCGACGACCAACGTCGATTGCGGCCCCGGCGACGGCGCCATGATCGTGGGCGCGATCCGCAGCAGCAGCCACAGCACCAGCGCATGGATCGCCACCACCAGCACCAGCGTCGCCATCCGCCGCGGCAGGGGGACGGGACGACGCGCCGAAAACCGTTCCTGAATCACCTGCGTCGCCACGGCGTAGCCCGTAGCGCAGCTTGGCCGGCAGGGCGATGGGAAAGACGAGGGTGGCTGCCGCGGGAAATCGGCAGGGTCGTTCGTGCCCCTCCTATCGCACCGGATCGCGGCGGGGTATCCTTGATGTCCGGAGGAAACGTGTCATGCCCGATAGCTTGCCGATGGTTCTGTACTATTCTGCCGCCGCGCTGATCTGGGCGCTGTCGATGCCTCCCATCGCCAGATGGGTTCGGTCGCAGGTCGACGGGGTCAGCGACGTCGCACCCGGCGGTCGCTCGCGCTGAAATCGCCGCGTCGAAGGCTGGGTGGGAAGGACAGAACGGCCATGTTCATGACGCAGACGATGCGCTGGTTCGGGCCGCGCGACCCGGTGCGCCTGCGCGATATCCGACAGGCGGGCGCGACCGGGATCGTCACCGCGCTGCACGACCTGCCCAACGGGGCGGTCTGGGACCATGCCGCCATCGCCCGGCACAAGGCGATGATCGTCGAGGCCGGGCTCGACTGGCGCGTGGTCGAAAGCCTGCCGGTGGACGAGGGGATCAAGACCCGGTCGGCCGACTGGGACCGGTTGATCGACCATTACCGGCAAAGCCTGACGAATCTCGCCGCCAACGGCATCGACGTCGTCACCTATAATTTCATGCCGCTGCTCGACTGGACGCGCACCGACCTTCACTGGGAACTGCCCGACGGCGCACAGGCGTTGCGGTTCGAGGCGGTTGCGGTCGCGACCTATGACCTGTTCATCCTGAAGCGCCCCGGCGCGGCGGACGCCTATGCCGCGCCGGTGCGCGCGGCCGCCGAAGCGCGCTATGCCGCGATGGACGACGCGGCCCGCGCCGGACTGGAACGCACGATCATCGCCGGCCTGCCGGGCAGCGAGGCGGGGTTCACCTCGGCGCAATTCCTGGCAAGGATCGACACCTATGCCGGCATCGACGCCGCGCGGCTGCGCGACAACCATGTCGCATTCCTGCAGGCGGTCTGTCCGCTCGCCGACGCACTGGGCATCCGGCTGGTGGTGCACCCCGACGATCCGCCCTTCGCGATCTTCGGCCTGCCGCGCGTCGTCAGTACCGAGGCGGACGTCGCCGACCTGTTCGCGCGGGTGCCCAACGCGTCGAACGGCCTGTGCATGTGCACCGGATCGTTCGGCGTGCGCGCCGACAACGACCTGCCCGGCATGGTCGACCGGCTGGGCAGCCGGATCGGCTTCCTCCACCTGCGCTCCGTCCAGCGCGAGGCGGACGGCGCGTTCCACGAGGCGGAGCATCTGGGCGGCGATGCCGGCATGGCGGCGGTGATGGCGGCGGTCCATCGCCTGTCGGTGCGCGAAGGCCGCAGCATCCCGATGCGCCCCGATCACGGCCACCGCATGCTTGACGATCTGCACCGCGACGCCAATCCGGGCTATTCGCTGCTCGGGCGGATGCGCGGCTTGGCCGAACTGCGCGGGCTGGAACACGGGATCGCGCACATGGCGACACTGGCGTGAGGGCTGTCGGGAGCGTCGCGGACGCGCAACCTGTCGGCTATGCCGGATCGGCTGCTGGAGCGGGTGAAGGGAATCGAACCCTCGTCGTAAGCTTGGGAAGCTTCTGCTCTACCATTGAGCTACACCCGCGGTGGCGGTGCTGATATCGGACTGGCCGGATGTGTGCAAGCGGGCAACTTACCTGATGCGCTTGCTGTGCTATCGAGCAAGCATGGACCTGCACGCCCCGCCCACCACCCCCGCCACCCTCCGCCACGTCGCGATCGTCGGGGCGGGGTTTTCCGGCACGTTGCTGGCAATCAACCTGTTGCGTCATGACGGGCCGGCGGCGACGCTGATCGAGCGGGGCGATGCGGCGGGGCTGGGCGTCGCCTATGGCACGCGGCAGAGCGACCATCTGCTCAACGTCCGCGCCGCGAATATGAGCGCTTTTCCCGACGCACCCAGTCATTTCGTCGAGTGGCTGGCGGCGCAGGGCATGGCGGCGGACGGCGCGGCGTTCGTGCCGCGGCGGGTCTATGGCGAATATCTGCGTGACACGCTGGCGGCGGCGCGGGCGCTGGCGCCCGAACGGCTGAGCGTGGTCGCAGGGGAAGCGGTGGCGGTCGATGGCGCCTCGGTGCGGCTGGCCGATGGCGGAACGGTCGCGGCGGATGCGGTGGTGCTGGCGGTCGGCAACCTCGCGCCGCAGGTGCCGCCGGGGCTGGAGGCGATCGCGCACCACCACGCCTATGTCGGCAACCCGTGGGACCGCCAAGCGACGGAGGGCTTGCGCGACGACGACACCGTGCTGCTGGTCGGCACCGGGCTGACGATGGTCGACGTCGCGCTGACGCTGGAGGCGCAGGGGTTTGGCGGGCAGATGGTCGCGCTGTCGCGGCGCGGGCTGCTGCCGCATCGCCACGCCCCGGCCTCGCCCGCCGCGCAGCCGCTGACCGAGCGGCCGCGTCCGCCGCTTTCGACGCTGGTCCGGGAAGTGCGCGCGCGGGGGGCGGCGATCGGCTGGCGCAGCGCGATCGACGAACTGCGCCCCTTTACCCAAGGCATCTGGTCGGCGGCGGATGCGGACGAGCGGCGCCGCTTCCTGCGCCACTTGCGACCATGGTGGGATATCCATCGCCACCGGCTGGCGCCCGCCGTCGCCGACCGGATCGACGCGTTGGTGGCGAGTGGGCGGCTGACGCTGCTGGCGGGCAAGTGCTGCGCAGCGCAGGCGACCGGGGATGGCGCCGCGGTCGAGTGGCGTCCGCGGGGCGAGGACACGCGCCGGACGATGCACGTCGCCCGCGTGATTTCCTGCATCGGGCCGCAGGGCGATGTCGCGCGCACCGACGATCCGCTGCTCGGCACGCTGGTCGCCGCGGGCCGCATCCGCCCCGATGCCGAGCATTTGGGGATCGAGGTCGAGGCGACCGGCCGCGTGCTGACCGCCGGCGGCGACAGCGACGAGCGGCTGTTCGCGATCGGGCCGATGACGCGCGGCGCGTTCTGGGAAATCGTTGCGGTGCCCGACCTCCGCCGACAGGTGTGGGACGTCGCGCGCTACCTGTCCAATGCGCACTGGGTCGGCGGGGAGGGACTGTAGCGCCGCATTGGGGCGGTCCTAGAAATGCTTCGTTGTGGGGGGATCGTCCCGACACGAAGTAGCGTCCATGCAAAAAGCCAAACTCCTGCCGTCGTTCGGCATCCAGGTCGCGATCGGCATGGTCGCGGGCGTCGCGCTGGGCCTGTTGGCGGGTGAGGCGGGCGGTGCCGACGGCGCGATCGGAACCGTGCTGCACACCGTCGGGCAGATTTTCGTCCAGCTGCTCAAGGTGCTGGTGCCGGCACTGGTCTTCACCGCGATCGTCGGGTCGATCGCGGCGTTGCGCGACCTGCCCAACGCCGCGCGGCTGGTCGGGCAGACATTGCTGTGGTTCGCGATCACCGCGCTGATTGCGGTGTCGATCGGCATCGTGCTGGCCGTGACGCTGCAACCCGGTCTGCACAGCAACGCGCCGATCGCCACCGCCGCACAGCCGGCGACAGTCGGGACGTGGCTCGATTTCCTCAAAGGGCTGGTGCCCGCCAACCTGCTCGGCCTGTCCGCCACGACCAAATTGGCCGATGGTGGCGCCACCACCACGCTCGGCTTCAACGTGTTGCAGATCATCGTCGTCGCCATCGCGGTCGGCGCGGCGGCGGTGCGGGTGGGGGCGGCGGGTGCGCCGTTCCTTGCCTTCAACACCTCGGCGCTGATGATCCTGCGGCGGCTGCTGCGCTGGGTGATCGCGCTGACCCCGATCGGGTCGGCGGCGCTGATCGGCGATGCGATCGTCCGTTATGGCTGGAGCACGCTGTCGTCGCTCGGCGCGTTCGCGGCGACGATCTACCTCGGGCTCGCCCTGGTGCTGCTGGTCGTCTATCCGACGTTGCTGGCGGTGCATCGCATCTCGCCCTGGTGGTTCTTCCGCCGGGCATGGCCCGCGATCCAGCTGGGCTTCGTCACCCGCTCGTCGGTCGGCACGCTGCCGGTGACGCAGGAGCTGACCGAGCGCGCGCTGGGCGTGCCGCAGGCGTACACCGCCTTCGCCGTGCCGCTCGGCTCGACCACCAAGATGGACGGATGCGCTGCGATCTATCCGGCGGTGGCGGCGATCTTCGTCGCGCAGTTCTTCGGGCTGACGCTCCATGCCGGCGACTATGCGCTGATCGTGATGGTGTCGGTGCTGGGGTCGGCGGCGACCGCCGGGCTGACCGGCGCGACCGTCATGCTGACGCTGACGCTGACTACGCTCGGCCTGCCGCTCGAAGGGGCGGGGCTGTTGCTGGCGATCGATCCGATCCTCGACATGGGCCGCACCGCGGTGAACGTCGCGGGGCAGATGCTGGTGCCGACGATCGTCGCCAAGCGCGAGGGGTTGCTGCCGGTGGAGCAGGCGGGTGCGCCGGCGGGCGTGGCGCTGGGGTAGCCGTTCGCGTGGTGCCGGCCCGCTCCCCCGCTCCGCCATCCACCCGGTACACTTGCTGGGTGGCGGGGCGGGGGAGCGGGCCGCTGAAAGCCGGCGAAAGCGTGGAACACAGCGTGGGGGCGGTCGGACC
>NZ_JAKREV010000004.1:379526-398685 GCF_022664465.1 Sphingomonas hankookensis
CGATCTAGATGCTGGTGCCGACGATCGTCGCCAAGCGCGAGGGGTTGCTGCCGGTGGAGCAGGCGGGTGCGCCGGCGGGCCGGCACCGCCCATCCGCGCGAGCGGGTCAAAGAATCCACCCCGTACCGATCGCGTATCATTTCATTGCTGGTGGACCCGGCATGCCCGGTGCCCGGTTGTCGCCGCCATGGCAACATGGGGAAGCGCAATGAACCTCCGACTTTCCGGCGCGGCGACGCTGGCACTGTTTTCTGCCGGGGCACTGGCACAGGCACCACAAAAGCCGATCCCGGGCCTCAAGGAAACCGCGCCGCCCTATGCGACCGAATCGGTGGTCAACCATCCGGTCACGATCGGCTGGCCCGAAGGCCGCATGCCGACCGCGCCCCGCGGCTGGGAAGTCGTGAAGTTCGCCGGCGGCCTCGACTATCCGCGCCAGGCGTTGCTGCTGCCCAATGGCGACATGCTGGTGTCCGAAGCGCGGACCCTGCCCAAGCTCGACGCCGAACCCGATGTCGCGCGGGGACAGGCGCTGTCGAAGACCACCGGCTACAGCGCCAACCGCATCACCCTGCTGCGTGATGCCAACCGCGACGGGATCGCGGAACAGCGCTTCGTCCTGCGCGAAAACCTGAACCAGCCGTTCGGCATGCAATATGCGAACGGGCGGCTCTATGTCGCCAATACTGATGCGGTGGTCAGCTTCCCGTATCAGCCGGGGCAGACCAGCATCACCGCTGCGCCCCGCACCCTCGCGACGCTGCCGGCGGGGGGGTATAACAACCACTGGACCCGCAACCTGTTGCTCAGCCCCGACGGGCGGACGCTGTACGTGTCGGTCGGGTCGGCGTCGAACGTCGGCGAATATGGCATGGACGAGGAAAAGCGCCGCGCCGCGATCCTCGCACTCGACCTGTCGACCGGGCGCGAGCGTCTCTATGCGTCGGGCCTGCGCAATCCGGTGGGGATGGATTTCGTGCCCGGCACCGCGTCTTTGTGGACCGCAGTCAACGAACGCGACCATATTGGTGACGATATCGCCCCCGACTATCTGGTCGGCGTGCGCGAGGGCGGCTTCTATGGCTGGCCGTACAGCTATTACGGCAAGCAGGACCCGCGCCACGCCAACGAAAAGCGCGAGCTGCTCGCCACCACGCTGCTGCCCGACGTCGCGGTCGGCGCGCATGCCGCAGCGCTGGGCATCGCCTTCGCCAAACAGGGGGCGCCCACCGCCTATGTCGCGCGCCACGGATCGTGGAACCGGTCGAGCTTCAGCGGCTATGACGTGCTGGCGGTCCCCTTCGCGCAGGGCCGCCCGACCGGCGAACCGCAGCCGTTCCTGACCGGCTTCGTGGCGGATGCGGAGAAGGGCACCGTCTATGGCCGCCCGGTCAGCATCCAGACGCGCGCCGACGGGGCGATCTTCGTGGTGGACGATGCCGGCGATACGGTGTGGCTGGTGCGGCGGCGGGGGTAAGGCTCAACTTCGTCATTCCCGCGAAGGCAGGAATGACGAGCGTTATCGCAAATCCACCACTACAGGGAAATGATCGGACGGATAGCGCGGGCCGCGATGGTCGGTCGCAACCCGCGCCGACACCGGCCGCAAGCCCCGCACGAACACATAGTCGATCCGCCGGTCGGGCGTGCCGGTGAAGTCGTGAAAGGTCAGCACCGGCCCGGATCGGTTGCTGGCCGTCTGCCACGCATCGGTAAGCGTCGCGGCAAAGGCGCGGTACGCCGCGCTGTCGGGCTGGGCATTGAGGTCGCCCGCCACCACCACCGGCAGCCGCCCGGCAATCGTCCGCATCCGCGCCAGCAACACGTCCGCCGCGCGCGTCCGCGCCCCGGCGTCGACGTCGCGATGCGGGAAGTGCGTGTCGAAGAACACGAAGCGACGGCCATCGGCGCGCACGAATTCGCCCCAATTGACCATCCGCGGCAGGTCGATGCCCCAGCTGCTGCTGCCCACCCGGTCGGGCGTGTCCGACAGCCAGAAGTCGCCGTGCCGCACCAGCCGCAGCCGGTCGCTGCGGTAGAAGATGCCCATATGCTCGTCGGCATGTTTCCCGCGCCGGTCGCGCCCGAACCAGCGCCAGTGCGGCAGCGCGCGGACGATCGTGTCCCCCTGCCGCTGGTACAGTTCCTGCGTTCCGATCAGGTCGGGATCGGCGACGCGGATCGTGTCGATCAGGATCGGCGCGCGCGCCTCCCACCGGTTCGGCCCGTCGTCCGGATTGGGATAGCGCACGTTGAAGCTCATCACGCGCAGATCGCGGGCTGTGGCGGGCAGGGCGGCGATCAGCGCCAGCGCGGCTATCATCCAGCGGATCATGCCGCGATCCAATCGATCCCCTGCGTCACCGCCGCATAGCCGTCGTCGATCGCGCGGTCTGTGACGATCCGGTCGACTTCGGCGAACGATGCCACCGCCACCACGCTGGCGCGGTCGAACTTCGACGCGTCGACCGCCATCGTCACCCGCCGCGACTGGCCGATCATCTGGCGGCACAATTCGCCCTCGCCGACATGATAGTCGGTGAAGCCTGCCACAGGCGACACCGATTCGGTTGATACGATTGCCACGCCCGGCCGGAACTGCGCCAGATACGCCCGCGCCGTCGCGTCGAAGAACGCGCGGTAGCGATCGTCCAGCTCGCCGCCGGCCAGATACAGCCGGTTGCCGTTGCGCCCGCCCAGCTCGGCGGCGACGCCCAGCGCGTTGGTGACGATGGTCAGGTCGCGCTTGCCCTTCAACGCCTGCGCGACATGGAACGCGGTCGAGCTGGCGTCGAGATACAGCGATTCCCCATCGTTGACCCCCTGCGCCACCGCTGCGGCGATCCGCTGCTTGGCGCCGGCATTGCGGTGCAGCCGCGCCTCGAATGGTCCTTCCTCGATCGACTTGGCCAGCCGCGCCCCGCCATGGATGCGCTCGATCAGCCCGTCGGCCTCCAGCAGCCGCAACTCGCGGCGCACCGTCTCGTCCGACACCGCCAGCACCTCGGCCAGCCCGTGGATGCCCATCGCCTCCCCCTGGGCGAGCAGGTCGAGGATATCCTGGCGGCGATCGAGGCGTTTCATCATGCGCCTTAGCATATCGCCCGGCGCCCGGTGCACAAGCCGCACACGGAGAAATCATCATGAAATCATCAAAATTGTGCGAACGACAGAAAAGCCATCATCAGTTCCACACCGTTATCGATAACTGTCATAAAATATACACAACGGCCCGGTAGCGGCCCCAGTCAACGGGGAACAACCCCGCAGCCATCCGCACATCCTTGGGGGAATATCCATGTCGTCGTTTTCGACGCTGCCGGCACGCCGGCGGCGCGCCCATGCGCTTGTCCTGTCCGGCGGCATCGCCGCGCTGACGCTGGGCACGCTGCTGCCCGCCGCCGCCTGTGCGCAGGACGCCGCGCCGCTCGCCGCCGAACCGGAACAGACCGCCAGCGAATCGCTGACCGACGACATCGTCGTCAACGGCCGGCGCCAGCGGACCGCGCTGAACGAGGAGCAGCAGGCGATCGCGACGATCGACATCGTTACCACCGGCGACGTCGCGATCCATTCGCAGACCAGCATCGCCGACCTCGCCAAGATGCTGCCCGGCGTCTCGGTCAGCCGCGATCAGGGCCGTAATCAGAGCGCGACCGGCGAAGCGCAGTTCGTGACGATCCGCGGCTTCGACACCAGCTACAACGCTTATACGCTGGACGGGCTGCGCTTACCGCAGACGTCGGGCAACAACCGCGCGATTTCGCTCAACCTGTTCTCGCCGTTCGCGATCGGCGCGATCGTGACCGACAAGACGCCGGGCGCGGCCAAGGATGCCGACAGCATCGCCGGTATCGTCGACCTGCGCACGCCGACCGCGTTCGACTTCGCGCAGAGCTTCACCCGCGCCCGCGTACTGGGGCAGGTCGCCGGCCTGGCGCTCGACCGCGAACAGGAAGCGTTCGGCGGGGCGATCGGCCTCGACGCCGCGCGCCGCTTCGGCAGCGACGGCCAGTTCGGCGTCTATGTCGCGGGCTATCTGGAAGAACGCGGCAACGCCGCCGAATCCACCGCCGTGCAGAATGATTACAAGCCGACCCGCGCCAATAGCGGCAATTCGCGCGCCAACCCGAACGATCTGACGGCGGACGGGGTGCAGTGGAATTTCTACAACAACAAGATCAAGCGCTATGGCGCGACCGGCGCGTTCGACTTCCGCAGCGACGCGCTCGACCTGTTCGCCCGCGTCAATTACGCGACGTATCTGAACACCAACACGATGAACCAGACCGGCCTGCGCAACGAACTGACGCGCGGCCAGACCAACCCCAATGGCGGGTCGTACAACGCCGCGGGCGTCTACACCCCGCTCGGCATCAACCCGGCCAGCTATTTCCGCACCGAGGATGTCGAGCAGGAACTGTTCTCGGCACAACTCGGCGCGAAGGCGCATTGGGAAGGCTTCACCGCCGCGCTGGAAGGCGCCTATGCCGATGGTCGCTTCGACCAGCCGACCCGGATCGAGGCCGCGTTCCGTGGCATCGCCTATAACGGCACCACGACCAACACCGGCGCCGCGACCGAGGGCGTGAACGTCGACCTGTCCAACCCGAAATCGCCGCGTCCGGTCCTGTCGAGCGGCGCGATCGCCTATGTGTCGTCGCTCGACCGGCCGACCCAGCTCTATGTCCAGCGCGGCTACGACTATCTGAGCGAAACCAAGAAGACGCTGAAGGGCAGCATCGGCTGGACCAATGACGGCTTCCTCTCGGTCGAGGTCGGCGGGCTGTACGAGGATGCCGACCGTTCGGGCCGCAGCCTCGCGCCAGACAATACCCGCTACCGCTTCCTCACCCCGCTGCAGAACGGCACGGTGCAGGGGCCGTCGATCAACCAGTATCTCGGCTATGTCCTCAAGGACTTCCTGGATTACTATCCCGCCCGCCCGATCAAGGTGCTGTCGCGCGCGCAGCTCGACGCGCAGGTCCGCGACTATGTGCCGCTGATCCCGGTGTCCCAGACGACGCTGAACCAGGGCCTGTCGAGCGGCAACGAAACCCGCAAAGCGCTGTACGGCACCGCGACGCTGAAGTTCGGCAATCTCGAAGTGATGCCCGGCGTCCGGTACGAGGATAACAGCTTCCGCGCGCGCTTCTTCCTCAGCGATGTCGGCGGTGCGCGCTTCGTCGATGCCGGTCGCGCCTATGACCATGTCGACCCCAGCCTGCTGGCGGCATGGAAGCCGAACGCCAACCTGACCGTGCGCGGTGCGGTGCGCTCCAGCTATGCCCGCCCCGCCTTCGACCTGCTCGCCGGCCCGACCCGGATCAGCGAACCGGCCAGCGACGGCACCGTCACCATCACCCAGCCGAACCCGGACCTGAAGCCGGTACAGGCATGGAGCTATGACGTGGGCGTCGATTACCAGATGGGCGTCGGCCGCTATGTCCAGCTCGCCGTCTATTACAAGGATCTGAGCAACTTCATCGTCAGCACCGCATCGCGCAGCGGCAGCGAGACGGTCGGCCGGACCACCTTCGTCCGCCCGATCAACGGCGGCGGCGGTACGGCGAAGGGCGTCGAGGCATCGGGCCGCTTCACCGTCGGCGACATGGTGGACAGCAGCTTCCTCGGCAATTTCGGCGTGGGCGGCAACATCACCTACCAGAAGACCGAGGCGAATTACGTCATCCCTGTGAACGGCGTGCGCACCACCCGCACCAGCACGCTGCCGCAGGCGCCCGACCTGATCTACAATGCCGAGGTCTTCTATGCCGGCGGCGGGTTCCGCACGAACCTGTGGTACAACTACACCGGCAAGTTCCTCGCGGGCGTGCAGGACAGCCAGCTCGATATCTATGTCCAGCCGGCGGGCGAACTGAACTTCGGTGCGGCGTATGAGGTGACCGACAAGCTCGAAATCGGCGTGTCGGCGCGCAACCTGCTCGACCAGCATACCTATTGGGCGACCGTGGGGAAGAGCGAGACGTATATCTCGAACGACCGCAACGGCGGCTATCTGAAGACCGGCCGGGTGTTCCAGTTCAGCCTGACGATGAAGATGTGAGCGGGCCGGGGGGGGGGGGGGGCGGTAACTGAGGTTGCCGCCCCGCCTTTCCACAAGCGTCATTCCAGCGAAGGCTGGGATCTCCTCGTTGCTGACCACGCGCCTCGCCGCAGGAGGCCCCAGCCTTCGCTGGGGCGACGGCCATCATATTATTCGTCCCCCCGGGCAGGCGGGGGGCCAGGGCGGCAAGCGGGATCGTCCGTGGCTCTGAACCCCCGCCGGCGCGGGGGGCGACGGTATCCAGTCGAAGGAAGACCCAAGATGCGCCTCGCCCTGCTGCTCGCAACCCTGCTCACCCCGCTGCCCGCCGCCGCGCAGGACAAGGTGGAGCGCGTCGTGATGCTGATGCGCCACGGCGTCCGCGCGCCGATCGTCGGGGAGGCGCCGCTCGACACCAAAACCGATGGCCAATGGCCCACATGGCCGGTCGCGCCGGAATATCTCACCCCCCACGGCGCAAGGGCGATCACCCAACTCGCCCGCCACGACCGCCGCTGGCTGGACAGCAAAGGCTGCCCGGCACCCGGCACCGTCCGCATCCACACCAACACGCCCGAGCGCACCATCGCCACCGGCCGAGCTTATGCCGATGCGCTGGCGCCGGGCTGCAACCTCCCCGTCGAGCACAATCCGGAAGGTCAGACCGACCCGCTGTTCGAACCGCTCCGCGCCGGCGCGACCGCCTTCGACGCAAACAAGGCGGTGGCGGCGATCGCCGCCTGGACGGGCGGCGTAAACGCGCTGACCGCACGCCATGCCGCGACGATCCGCGAACTCGACCGGGTACTGGGCTGCGGCCTGCCCGCCGGCTGCTCCACGCCGGGACCGGCGACGCTGAAGCCCTCCGCCGACGGACGCGGGGTTGATTTCACCGGCCCGATCCGCGCGACCTCCGGCACGGCGCAGGTGATCCTGCTGCAATATGCCGAAGGGATGCCGATGCGCGACGTCGGGTTCGGCCGGGCCGACGCCGCGGCGATCCGCCGGCTGGGCGCGCTGCACGCCGCCTTGTTCGACGTCTTCACCCGATCGCCCTACATGGTCGCGCATCAGGCGGGGCCGGTCGGCGACCATATGCTGCGGACCCTGACCGCCGCCACCGGCCCGCGCCTCGAAGTGCTGGTCGGCCACGACACCAACGTCACCGCGCTGGCCGCGGCGCTGGGCGTCGATCTCGATGCACCGGGCTTCGCGCGGAACGATGCGGCGCCGGGCGGGGCGCTGGTGCTGACCCGCAGGCGCGATACGCGCGGTCCCTATGTCTCGCTGTCCTACCGGGTGCAGCCGCTCGACGCGATCCGCAGCGGTGCGGCGACCGTCGTCGACCGGCCGATCGCGATTCCCGGCTGTGCGAAGCGCTGCCCGCTCGACCGCTTCGACAAATTGTTGCGTGCGAAACTCGCTCCCGTCGTCGCGGGGTGATAGCCTTCCGGGCCATGCCGATCTACGCCCTCGCCGACGCCACGCCCGACCTCGCCCCCGACAGCTGGGTAGCGCCCTCCGCCGACCTGATTGGCGCGGTCCGGCTGGGGGCGGGGGCCAGCATCTGGTTCGGCGCAGTCGTCCGCGCCGACAATGGCGCAATCGCGATCGGCGCGCGCAGCAACATACAGGACGGCGCGGTCCTCCACAGCGACCCGGGCGCGCCGCTGACCCTGGGCGAGGACTGCACGATCGGCCACCGCGCGGTGCTGCACGGCTGTACCATCGGCGACCGCGTGCTGATCGGCATGGGCGCGACCGTGCTGAACCATGCGGTGATCGCCGAGGATTGCGTGGTCGGAGCAGGCGCGCTGGTGACCGAGGGCAAGACGTTTCCGCCGCGCAGCCTGATCGTCGGTGCGCCGGCAAGGGCGGTGAAGACGCTGACCGACGAGCAACTCGCCGGGTTGAGGCTGTCGGCGGCGGTGTATGTCGAGAAGGCGAAGCGGTACCGCGAGGGGCTTACTGCACTCGGTTGACTGTTTGCTCGCTTGGCATAAGGTTAGAAGACGGTACAGATCGGTCCTGCCGGTCGATGAACAACAGCCGATCGACGACGATCGCGTGTCGTGCCAAGCCCAAATGACCGTAATTGCCGGGAATGACGGTCTTGCGACCGATAAAGTCGATCCGGTACAATCCCTCTGCTGCTTGCTTCACCCGCGGATCGATGGGTCCCTTGAACTCGATCCAAGTATAGGGGGGCTGCGGATCGGCATCCGGTTCGATCCTGCATCGCGTCGCTGGTGCTTCGCAGAAGACGTGGCTTTCAAACGAATTGCGCCACAGTCCCTGCCAGCGTCGGGGCAACGGCATCTTGTAACAATCATCGGTATCCCAAGGCAGTGCGCCGATGCCGCCGAATTGCAGCTTGTTGCGGCATTCTTCGGTCATGCCCGGCAATGCGGCCTCGTAAAAATTCATCTCGGCGTCGGAATAGTGCTTCGTTGGCGGGTTGCAGCCGACCAAAACCAGGCACGACAGTGCGATCAGGGGCAGGCAGCGCCGCGACATGGCGCAATAGTGAGCCAGCAATGTCAGGCCGGCAAGCCGATTACAGCGTAACCCCCGACTTCCAGATCCCGATCGCGTGTTCCTCGTTCACCTCGTTGCGCGCCGGCTCGCCCGATGCGACCGCGACGATCCGCGCCAGCAGCGCATCCGCCGCCGCGTCCTGTCCCTCGTCCAGCGCGACACTCGCGTCGAAATCGATCCACCCGGCCTTGCGCGTCGCAAGGTCGCGGTTGGTCGCGATCTTGATCGTCGGTACCGGCGACCCGAGCGGCGTACCGCGCCCGGTCGAGAACAGCGTCAGCGTAGCCCCCGCCGCGGCCAGTGCGGTCGTCGACACCGCGTCGTTTCCCGGCCCGTCGACCACCGACAACCCGGCGCGCCGCACCGGTTCGCCATAGTCCAGCACGTCGGTCACGCACGCGACGCCGCCCTTCTGCACCGCGCCCAGCGACTTTTCCTCCAGCGTGGTGATGCCGCCCGCGATATTGCCGGGGCTGGGATTCTCCGACACCGGCTCGCCATGATCGAGGAAATAGCGTTTGAAGCGGTTGGTCACCTCGACCAATCGGTCGAAGACGCCCTCGTCGGCACAGCGCGCCATCAGCAGCCGTTCCGCGCCGAAAATCTCCGGGATCTCGGTCATCAGCACCGTGCCGCCTGCCGCCGCGATCCGGTCGGTCATCCGCCCGATCAGCGGATTGGCGGTCAGCCCCGACATCGAATCCGACCCGCCGCACTTCACCCCCAGCCGCAGCGCCGACAGCGGCACCGCCACCCGCGTCGTCGCTGCCGCCTCGGCCAGTGCGTCGACGGCCGCCATCGCCTCGGCGAACTCATCGGCGCTCGCCTGCGCCCGCACCGTCCGTACCCGCGCGAGAACGTCCCCCGGCAGCCGCGCCAGCATCGCATCCAGCTGGTTCGATTCACACCCCAGCCCCAGCAGCACGACCCCGCCGGCATTGGGGTTGCACGCCAGCGCGGCGAGGATCGCCCCCGTGCGGTTCAAATCGTCGCCCAGCTGCGAACAGCCGAACGGATGGTTGAACGCATGCACCCCGTCGACCCGCCCGGCATGGCGCGGGCCCGCCTGCGCGGCGATCCGCTCGCCCAGCCGCCCGACACAGCCGACCGTCGGCAGCACCCAGATTTCGTTGCGCGTCGCCACGCTGCCATCGGCGCGGACATAGCCGGCAAAGCCCGGTTCGGCGCGCGCCTCGGCTACCGGCAGCGGGGCAGGGGCGTAGCGATAGGCGTCCTCGCCCGACAGCGCCGTCGCGACGTTATGGACATGGACATGCTCGCCGATCGCAATGTCGCGCGTCGCGACGCCGAACGCCGCGCGATAGCGGCGGACGGATGCCCCTGCCGCGACGGCACGTACCGCGATCTTGTGCCCCCTGGCTATGTTCCTGCGTGCCACGATCGTCTCACCATCGAAGCGCACGGTGTCGCCCGCCGCTACGGGATCGAGCAGCAGCGCAACATCGTCGTTACGATCGACCCGCACCGCGCGGGCTGGAATTCGGTCAGCCATTTCCGCCAAATAGACCGTTGCCAGCGCTGGCACAATGTCGCATCGAAGCGCGCGAGGAGATTTTGATGTCGCTGCTGCTGCACCCCGACCGCCTGTTCCCGGCCGATCCGACGACGCGCGGGATCGCCCGCAACCTCTATGCCGCCGTCCGCGACCTGCCGATCGTCAGCCCGCACGGCCATACCGATCCGACATGGTTCGCGACCGACCGCCCCTGGACCAACGCGACCGAGCTGCTGCTGTCGCCCGACCATTATCTGTTCCGCATGCTGTATAGTCAGGGGATCGCACTCGACGATCTGGCGGTCCCGCGCCGCGACGGCACCATCGTCGCCGACCCGCGCAAGGCATGGAGGCTGTTCGCCGCCAACCAGCATCTGTTCCGCGCCACCCCGTCGCGGCTGTGGCTCGACCATGTGTTCGGCGACGTGTTCGGGTTCGAGGAAGCGCTTACCGCCGCCAATGCCGATACCTATTATGACCGGATCGGCGAGCTGCTGGCGACCGATGCCTATCGCCCGCGTGCGCTGTTCGACCGCTTCGGCATCGAACTGCTGGCGACGACCGAGGGCGCCGACGACCCGCTCGACCAGCACCGCGCGATCCGCGCGAGCGGCTGGGGCGGGCGCGTCGTCACCGCCTATCGCCCCGATGCGGTAATCGACTGCGAACACGAAGCCTTTCGCCCGGCGCTCGCCAAATTCGCCGCACTGACAGGGGAAGACGTCCATGACTGGACCGGCTATCTCCGCGCACATGCCAGGCGCCGGCAGGACTTCATCGCCGCCGGCGCGACCTCGACCGATCACGGTCACCCGACCGCCCGCACCGCCAACCTGTCGCCCGCCGAATCGCAAGCGCTGTTCGCCAAGGTCATCGCCGGCACCGCCGATGCCAACGACGCCGAACTGTTCCGCGCGCAGATGCTGACCGAAATGGCGCGCATGTCGATCGACGACGGGCTGGTGATGCAGATCCACCCCGGCTCCTTCCGCAACCATAATCGCGGGCTGTTCGATGCGTATGGCCGCGACAAGGGTGCCGACATCCCGACCCGTACCGATTATGTCGCGGCGTTGAAGCCGATGCTCGACGTGGTCGGCACCTCGACTGAGCTGACGATCATCCTCTTCACGCTCGACGAATCGACCTATGTCCGCGAACTGGCGCCGCTGGCCGGCCATTATCCGTGCCTGAAGCTCGGCCCCGCATGGTGGTTCCACGACAGTCCGGAGGGGATGCGCCGCTTCCGCGAGACGACGACCGAGACGGCGGGCTTCTACAACACCGTCGGGTTCAACGACGACACCCGCGCGTTCCTGTCGATCCCGGCGCGCCATGACGTCGCGCGGCGAGTCGATTGCGCCTTCCTCGCGCGGCTGGTCGCCGAGCATCGGCTGGGTGAGGAGGACGCGCATCAGGTCGCGCACGACCTTGCCTATGGTCTCGTCAAGCAGGCGTACAAGCTGTGAGGCTGTCGAACGCCACCCTCGCCGACTTGCCCGCGGCAGTCGCACGGCCGGCGTACGACCGATCGGCGGTGACGCCCGGCATCGTGCATATCGGCCCTGGTGCGTTCCACCGCGCGCATCAGGCCGCCTATGTCGATGCGATCCTGACCCACGATCCGCGCTGGGGGATCAGCGCGGTCGCGCTCAACTCGACCGGTGTCGCCGATGCGCTGGCGCCGCAGGACGGGCTCTACACGCTGGCGCTGCTGGGTCAGGCGACCGAACACCGCGTCATCGGATCGATCGTCGAGCTGCTGACCGCGCAGCGCCGCGACGCGATCCTCTCACGCATCGCCGCGCCTGTCACGCGGCTGATCACCACCACCGTCACCGAAAAGGGCTATTACCTCGACGCCAGCGGTGCGCTCGACCTCGATCATCCCGCGATCGTGCGCGAACTGATCGGCGCCGAGCCCTCCACGCTGTCGGGCTGGCTGGTCGCCGGGCTCGCTGCGCGGCGCGCGGCCGGCGGTGGCGCAATCACGCTGATGGCGTGCGACAACCTCGCCGAAAATGGCCAGCGCTTCCGCCGATCGGTCCGCGACCTTGCCGCTGCGCGCGATCCTGATCTCGCAGGCTGGATCGACGACAACGTCCGGTTCCCGTCGACCATGGTCGATTCGATTACGCCGGCGACCGACGACGCGCTGCGTGCATCGGTCCGCGCCGCCACCGGCCTCGACGATGCATGGCCGATCCAGCGCGAGGCGTTCACCCAATGGGTGATCGAGGACGATTTCGCCGCCGATCGCCCGCCGCTCGACCTCGCCGGGGCGCAGTTCACGCGCGACGTGCGCGGGTTCGAGAATGCCAAGCTCCGCCTGCTCAACGGCGCCCATTCGACGCTCGCCTATGTCGGGTTGCTGATGGGGCTGACGACCGTGCGCGACGCGATGGCCTGCGCCCCGCTCGCCGCGTTTGCCGGGCGGCTGATGCGCGAGGATATCGCGCCTTCGATCCAGCCCCCGGCCGAGATGGACCTGTCCGCCTATATCGCCGACGTGCTGGCGCGCTTCGCCAATCCGGCGATCGCGCACCAGTTGGCGCAGATCGCGTGGGACGGGTCACAGAAGCTGCCCTACCGCCTGTGCGACACGATTCGCGACGCGCGCGCGGCGGGGCGTCCGGTCGACCGGCTGGCGGTGCCGATCGCGGCGTGGTTCCGCTTCCTCGAACTGCGCCAGCGGAGTGGCGAACAACTGGTCGACCCGCGCGCCTATGCGCTGCTGGCGCGGGCCGGCAATGTCGCGGCGTTGCTGGCGATGGGCGAGGTGTTCGGCGATCTGGGCGCAGATGCGGTGTTCGTTGCGGCGGTCGATCGGGCCTATGCGGCGCTGGCACCGGGCGAGGATCTGGCGGCGGCTTTGGTCTGATCGGGAATATCGGTTCACGCGAAGACGCGAAGGCGCGGATAGAAGAAGAGTAGAAGAAGGTAGATTTCGCGCAGAGGCGCAGAGAGGTCGCGCTTCGGGCGATCGGCTCGCGATCGGGAGACCGTATCGCTCTTTGGCAGCAAAGGATGAAGCCGCTGACGCGGGGGACGTTGCACCAAGCGCAACCCCTCCGCGCCTCTGCGCCTCTGCGCGAAATCTGCCTTCTTCTTCGTACCTTCGCGTAAAAACAACGTTCTCCTAAACCAGCACCGCCCGCTCATGCGCCAGCAACCACTGCTTGCGCGCCAGCCCGCCGGCATAGCCGGTCAGCATCCCCGACCGCCCGATGATCCGGTGGCATGGCACCACGATCGCGATCGGGTTCGAGCCGTTGGCCATCCCCACCGCCCGCATCGCGCTCGGTCGTCCGATCGCGGCGGCGATATCGCCATAGGCGACCGTCCGCCCGGCGCCGACGTCGCGCAGCGCCGCCCATACCTCCCGCTGGAACTCGGTACCTCCGGTCGCGGTCGGCAACCCGTCGATGGCGCCCATATCGCCTGCGAAATAGGCGGCCATCGCCCGCATCGCGTCGCTCTCGCGCTCAGCCGGTTCGACCTGCCACCCCTGCGGATAGTGCAGCCGCAACAGCCGCTCCATCCGGTCGTGATGATCCTCGAACTCCAGCACGCGCAGCACGCCTGCTTCGTCGGTCAGGAGGGTGATCGCGCCGATCGGGCTCGGCAGCGTTTCGGCAAACAGCATCTGGGTCATGCGGTCAAGGTGGCCCGGACCGTGCCGCATCGCCAGCGGGAATCGGACATCGCACGACGGCCATGTCCGTTTTTCGCTAGTCGCCGTCGCCCGCGCGACTACATTCCTCCCATGCTCGATCAGGACCGCTGCTACGCCGCCATCGAACGTCGCGACCCGGCGATGGACGGGCTGTTCTTCACCGCAGTGCGCACCACGCGCATCTATTGCCGCCCGGTCTGCCCGGCGCGCACCCCCGACCGCGGCAACGTCGCCTTCTATGCCAGCGCAGCGGCGGCGCAGGCGGCGGGGTATCGTCCCTGCCTGCGCTGCCGTCCCGAAACCGCCCCTGACAGTCCAGCCTGGGCCGGCACGCTCGCCTCGATCCACCGCGCGCTGCGGCTGATCGACGATGGCGCGTTGGCGGAGGGCAGCGTCGCCGCCCTCGCCGATCGGCTGGGAATGAGCGACCGCCATCTGCGCCGCCTGTTCGTCGAGCATCTCGGGCTGACTCCGCTCGCGATCGAGGCGACGCGCCGCCTCCACCTCGCCAAGCATCTGGTCCACGACACCCGCCTGCCACTGACCGACATCGCCTTCGCCGCAGGCTATGGCAGCGTGCGGCGGTTCAATGAAGCGTTCCAGTCCGCCTTCGCCCGCGCGCCGTCGGCGCTTCGCCGCGAAGGGCCCGCCGATCCTGCCGCGCCGATCATCGTGACCATCGCCCACCGCCCCGATTTCGTGCCCGCCGGTCCGGTCAGGGTGGCGCTACCTAAAGGCCATGCCGAAGTAACGCCGGGCAAGAACCGCACCCTGCGCATTACCCTGACCAACGTCCCGCTCCCCGCCCTCGGTCGCGCCATCGCCGCCGCCAAACGCGCAGTGTTCGCGGGCGGTTGAAACCGCTGTCCTACACACGGTCTGGCAGGTAAGATCGTAACCGTTCTTTCTCATTCCTATTTTTCCACGCGAAGACGCGAAGGGCGCGAAGAGAAAAATAGAGGTTCGCGCGGAGCCGCGGAGCCGCGGAGACGCGGAGGGGGTGTGCTTGGGGCAACCTCCCCCGCGGCAGCGGCCTCATTCCAAGCTGTCAGCGAGCACAACGTCTCCCGATCGCGAACCATTCGCAACAGGCGCAACCCTCCGCGTCTCCGCGTCTTTGCGCGAAAAATTGCCTTCTTCTTCGTGCCTTAGCGCCTTCGCGTGAACCAAAGCGGCAAATGTACAAACTGCGCACGAGTGTGAACTTAGAGAACTTTGGACCGATCAGACCAGTCCGTGCCGCGCCAGCATCGCCGCCGGATCGGGATCGCGCCCGCGAAAGGCTCGGAACAGCTCGATCGCCGGCCGAACGGCGCCTTGCGACAGGATCGCCTCGCGCAGCCGGTCGCCGGTCGCCCGGTCGACCGTCCCCGCCTCGGCAAACGCGGCAAAGCCGTCCGCCGCCAGCAGCTCCGCCCACAAATAGCTGTAATACCCCGCCGCATAGCCGCCGGCGAAGATATGCGCGAAGGCGTGCGGGAAGCGATGCCATTCGGGCGGCCGGATCACCGCCACTTCGCCCCGCACCGCCTCGATCACCGCCATCGGATCGTCGCCCTGCGTGCCCAGATGCAGCAGCAGGTCGAACATCGCGAACTCGATCTGCCGGACCAGGAACATGCCCGACTGGAACCGCCGCGCCGCCAGCATCCGCTCGAACAGATCGCGCGGCAGCGGCTCGCCGCTGTCGACATGCCCGGACATGGCGGCCAGCACCGAAGGCTCCCACGCGAAATCCTCCATCAGCTGGCTGGGCAGCTCGACCGCATCCCATTCGAACCCGGTGGTCCCGGCAATGTCCGGGCGCGGCACGCGGGTGAACAGGTGGTGCAGGCAATGCCCGGCCTCATGCAGCAACGTCGTCACGTCGTCATGGCTCAACAGCGGCGTGGCACCCCCGGTCGGTGCGAAGTTGCAGACCATGTACGCCACCGGAAGGCTCGGCGCGTCCGGGTCGTTCAGATAGGGGCGGGCAGGGGCCATCCACGCGCCGCCCTTCTTGCCCGACCGCGCGTGGAGGTCGAGATACAGCCCGGCGAACACCCCATCCGCGTCCGCCACGTCATAGTAATGCGCATCGGCATGGTAGGTCGCGACGTCCGGCCGCGCGGTCAGGGTGATGCCGAACAGCTGCCCCAACAGCTCGCGCCACCCGGCCAGCACCCGGTCGACCGGGAAATACGCCTTGATGACCGACTGGTCGATCGCATGGGCATGGCGCTTCAGCCGGTCGCCGACGAATCCTACGTCCCATGGCTGGAGGTCGTCGATGCCGAGATGCTCAGCGGCGAAGGCGCGCAACTCGGCGATCTCCGCCTCGGCATGCGGCCGCGCCCGCTTGGCAAGGTCGCGCAGGAACGCCAGCACTTCGCCGACATCGGGCGCCATTTTGGTGCTGAGCGACCGGGCCACCGGATCGGGAAAGCCCAGCAGCGCCGCTGCCTCGCGTCGCAGTGCCAGGATGCGGCGGATACGCGGACCATTGTCGAACGTGCCGGCATTCGGCCCCTGATCCGACGCGCGCGTTCCATAGGCGCGATAGACCTCGGCGCGCAGGTCACGGTCTTCGGCAAAGGTCAGCACCGCGACGACGCTCGGCTGTTGCAGCGTCACGACAAAGCCGTCCAGCCCGCGTGCCTCGGCCGCTGCCGCCATCATCGCCCGGTCCGCCTCCGACAGTCCGGCAAGGCGTCCGGCATCGGTAACGTGCAGCGTCCACGCACCGGTCGCGTCCAGCACCGCGCTGGCAAACTCGGTCTGGAGCGCCGACAATTCGGTCGCCACCACCTTGAACCGTTCGCGCGCCTCCTCGTCCAGCGCCACTCCGGCCAGCGTCCGGTCGCGGATCGACCGTTCGACCGCCACCCTGTCGGCATCGTCCAGCTCGGCAAAGTCCGGCTCGACCTGCAGCGCCCGCAGCGCATCGAACATCGCCCGGTCCTGCTGCGCAGCGATGCCGCGTTCGGTCAGCACCGCCTCGCCCTTGGCATGCGCCTCGCGCAGTTCGGGGGTGTCGGCCACGGCATGCAGGTGCCACACGCTCGACCAGAAATTGTCGATCGCGACATCGGCCCGTTCGACCGGCAGCCAGGTTTCGGCAAAGCGCGGGTCCGCCGCCTTGGCCTGCTCCGCGGTGGTCGCGCGCTCCGCCAGAAGTGCGTCGAGCGTCGGTGCGATGGAAGACGGAGTGATCGCGGCGAAATCGGGAAGCTGGGGCACGGGCGAATCCTTCAACATTCGACGACGTTGACCGCCAGGCCACCCTGGCTGGTCTCCTTATACTGGCTCTTCATATCCTCGCCGGTCTGGCGCATCGTCTCGATCACCTGATCGAGGCTGACGATGTGGCGACCGTCGCCGTGCAGCGCCAGATAGGCGGCGTTGATCGCCTTGATCGCGCCCATCGTGTTGCGCTCGATGCACGGGATCTGCACCAGCCCGCCGATCGGGTCGCAGGTCAGGCCGAGGTTATGCTCCATGCCGATCTCGGCGGCATTCTCGACCTGTGCCGGGTTGGCGCCGAGCGCGGCGGCCAGCCCCGCGGCGGCCATCGAACACGCGACGCCGACCTCGCCCTGGCATCCCATCTCCGCAGCAGAGATGGAGGCGTTCTGCTTGTAGAGAAAGCCGATGGCGGCGGCGGTCATCAGCAGCGCCTGCGTCCCCGCGCGGTTCGATCCGTGGACGAAGGTCTCGTAATATTTGAGGACTGCGGGTATCACGCCCGCCGCGCCGTTGGTGGGGGCAGTTACCACGCGGCCGCCCGCCGCATTCTCCTCGTTCACTGCCAGCGCCCACAGGCTGACCCATTCGAACACGATGCTGGGATCGGTGCGGGGGCCTCTTTCCAACAGCTTCTCGCGGATCGCCCGCGCGCGCCGCTGGACACGCAAGCCGCCGGGCAGCTCACCACTGCCGGCGCAGCCGCGGTCGATCGACGCCAGCATCGCCGCCCGCACCGCATCGAGGAAGCCCAGTGTCTCCGCTTCGGGTCGCCATGCGCTCTCGTTCGCGGCGACGATCTCGGCGATCGACTGCCGCGTCTCGGCACATAGCGCCAGCAGGTCGTTGCCGGTCATGAACGGGTGTGGCAGTGTCAGGTTGATACGCGGGGGCGCGTCCCCCTCCGCCCGGATCGCGCCGCCGCCGACCGAATAATAGCGGCGGGTAATGCGGCTGCCGTCGCCCAGCACCGCGGTACACGCCATCGCATTGGGGTGGCCGGGCAGGAAGCCGGGATGGAACACGATGTCGCGGTCCGGATCGAACGCGATCGGGATCGTGCCAGCCAGCGTCAGCCGGTGATCGCTGCGAATGCCGGCGACGATGCCCGCGACTGCGTCGGGATCGATTCCCTCGGGTGTCGCGCCGGACAGGCCCAGCAGCACCGCGATATCGGTGGCGTGGCCGCGCCCGGTCAGCGACAACGATCCATACAGGTCGCAATAGACCCGCTCAGGGACGATCCCGTCCTCATCGAGCATCGTCGCAAAGGCATACGCGGCGCGCATCGGCCCGACGGTGTGCGAACTCGATGGACCGATCCCGATCGTGAACAGATCGGTGACGCTCAACGGGATCATGCTGCCTCTCCCAGGAATGCGCCATAGCGCGTCGCGCCTGACCGCCGGTCTTCGGCTGAACAGGTGTCGCTATCGCGCAGTCCCGAATCGCATAGGATCGTCGCTGCCGATCCCTGCGACCCGACTGCTCCCGTCCGTGTAGTCAGGACAGTGGGCGGCAGGTCGAGCCCGATCAGATGCGTCTTGGCCGATTGAAAGTAGTCCGCTTCCAATCGCCGGGTCACCTCGCGCGTCCAATGGCGGTCGGCAACGCGGTCGGCGGCTGGAGCGGGGGGCAAGGTCGTATCCTCTCATACGGGCGCACGTGCACAGCGCGCGGGTTATCCTGCTTATGGCGTGGTGGCAGGCGAGAGGGAAGTATCATATGAAACTATCCCGTCGACCCGCCGGGATGGCCGCCGGCGAGAAAAACGACGTGGAACCGAAAAAACTGCAAAAACGTTGTTGACGCCTTCCGAAGCCGCCCATATAAGCAGCTTCACCGGACGACGAGACGCTCTTGCTTCTCCAGCCGGTCGCCTCGCTGACCTTCGGGTCGCTCCGCGGAAGCGGATAGCGAGATTGCTCTTTTCTAACCGGAACGCGGTGTTGACCAGTTGGTTGGCGCCACTGTTCCGGTCCTCCTATCGCCAGCTCGCTGGTGCTTCAACCGAGAGGTTCGAGGCAGGAACGCTCTTTTACATAGTTGATGAGATGAAGGGACATGTGGGCGGCGGCTTGCGGTCTGAGCCATTCAAGGTGGTTCGGTATCGTTTAAAGCTAAGTCGGCTCATATGTCTTATTACAACCACCATATTGTA
>NZ_JAKREV010000026.1 GCF_022664465.1 Sphingomonas hankookensis
TTCGCGCGAAGGCTCAAGACCCTCAGCGGCCTTACACCCTACGAATACATTGCCAAGATCTGGACGTCAGAGCCGGATCGGTTCATCGTCAACCCGATCCACCAGATGCCGGGACTGAACACCTAAGGGCCGCCCCGGTAGCAGCAAGCACCAAGCCGGCAGTTAGAAGATAGGCCATTTTCGCTCTCCTTTTGCCATCCCGATCCATTCTGATCGGTGAAGCCAATCCTTACGGACGATGATTCTACAACGATGGTTCAGCGTGTCGGTTCAGCTGAACTCCGGCCGCAAGGCGCGTGCGTGCAGGCGGTCCTTCACGTCGAGACGCAACCGCTTCAGCCGAAATAGCCGCAAGGTATCGGGCATGCGTCGCTTCATCTCGACGCGGATCTGCTCATCCAGCCGGGCATGCAACTGGGTCAATTTGTGAGAAAATATAGGCAAAGCCGCTCTCCAACCAACGATTGAACGATCGGATCAGTCGCGATGAAAGCAGGCAAACAGGCCAGGCCTAGACATCGAGATAACCCGATGCGGTCCGACATCACGTTCGTCCTGAGACGATCGCCAGAGGGGCCCGGCCCGCTCCCTCAAGCTAGGGTTTCGCCGGTCAAGGTCAATAGGAGAGCGAATGGATTCGCACGAGTTGACATTAGGACACGGGTCCCCGATGTTACTGACATGTACGCTCCTGCGACACATAAGCGTTTCCGCGACCACGCCGGCCAACTCGCCGCACGCGCTTAGCCCGAGCTTGCGGCCATTGCCGTTCGAGTTCGGGCTTTATTCGATCTGACCTTTGGGACGCGTTCTGCGCGCCCATGATCTCGAATAAGTGGAAACAGTGTAGTGGAAAACCAATCCTCGAAATCCGACGATTTGTGTCAGGATGACCGTCAGCATCAAACTGCCAATCCAGCACCTCAGCCTTTCCTGCGGATGCGCCCACAAAGCTTTTTCTCGAACAAATTCGATCTGGAAATCGTAGAAGGCTATTCTAAGGCTGATGCCGAAGCCCGGCAGAATGAAGGTAAGGACTGGCTGAGCCGACTTATGGAGCTCAACCTGTTACTTTTGATCGTTTTGGTTGGCGTACCGGTGCTGGTATATTGCGTCTTATCCTCCGTACTTTAGAACACGATAAGATACCGCCTTCGCGTCGCAACCGGGATTGTGGATAAAGGCCTCTGGGTCGTCCCACTGAAGCCTCGGGTAAATGACAATATGTCAGGCGCCCGAGGACCGTTTAGGTACGATAGCTCTGAATGCGAGCGAGTTCCTTTGTGACATCGCAACGCGTAAGCCGATCGGCCGTTGTGGAAAAATGGTAACAAATACCTTACCCCAACGGACCGCGTTGAATCTGCCGCATCTCGCGGTGCTGCTGACAGCAGCGCTTCAAATTTTGACGCCTGTGTTACCGCAGATCGGGATCGGTGAGCCTATCGGATCCCGGTCTCTGGCGGTCCGAACCTTGATAACCCCGGCAGGCTGGGCATTCTCGATTTGGGGTGCTACCTCGGCGCCACAGTGTTTGCCGTTTATCAGGCAATGCCCGCACAGCGCCAAAATACGTTGCTTCATCACCTGCTCTGGCAGGCAGCTGGCGCATTTTTGGGAAATGCACTCTGGGCTGCTTACACGCAGTTTTACGGGTTAAGTTTCGTATCGGTTCTGATCATTACCTTCATGCTGACGTGCCTGATCGTTGCCTATCATGCCCTGTCGAATGCGACGGTGTCGAAAACTGCGTGGTGGTGCGCGTACCTTCCGTTGAGCGCGCTCGCCGCATGGTTGACTGTCGCTACCACCGTCAACATCGCGGCTAGCTTGAAATATCACGGCGTGGAGGGCGGTGCAGCCGCTCCTGGGATCGGTGCAGCGGTGATCGTGATTGCTGGACTCATCGCGGCCACCGTGCTGGTCCGAGGACGTGGTAATCTACCGTACGCAGCTGTTTTCCTTTGGGCGCTTGCTGCTATCTTCGCTGCCGGTGGCCAAGCTGCAGGACCTATTGCCGTAGCAACCGGCGCTGCCGCGATCCTCGTTATTTCAGGCTTGGTCGCTGGCTACCGGCGCAGGGTATATGCGTCTGGTTCGATTACAGGTTGAACCTAAATCCGTAGCCGAGACCTAGGGTGAATTGGGTCCGGCGCCCGCGTTCGCGGATGAGGGGTGAATCGCCTACGTTCTGACCTAGTCGATCCAGGCCAGTGAAAAGCGTGATGGCGCTTCGCCGGTTTAGGGGACGAATTACGGTACCGCCTACACCGTAGGACAATAGTCCGCCTGACGCAGAATACGGTCTAAGTCCGGACCGTTGCGACTGGAGCGCATCGATGCCGAAATACGTCTCGATATACTCGCGGCTTGCCAGCGTTGCGCGAGGCCCGATGTTGATGATGGTCCGTCCCCGGCGCGCCTGGTAAGCAACTGACCCGTCGGCGACAACGCCGTCATGCCCGCCGAAGCCGCGACGAACCTCGATCCGTCCACGCCATGGCCCAGCCCGTTTCTCGACGAAGCCTCCCACCTCAACAGCTGCATCTACGTCGCCGAGGCCGCGTAGCGCGTCACTCCCGCCTGTAATGAGGAACGGCGATCCCCCGCGCTCTTCATCCCGCCCAAAGCGGAGCTTGGCGAGCGGTCCTGCCTTCCACCCGTCCCGGTTCACCCCGTTCCAACCCAAACCGTCGGGGATCGAAGCGAAGATGGTGTCCTTGTGACGTGACCCCCTTTTTTTCCTCCAGTTGAAGCTAGAGTCCGACCTCGGAAAGGGACGGACAGATGAAGCGGAAGCAGTTTTCGGAAGAGCAGATCATCGGCATCCTGAAGGAGGCCGAAGCGGGCGC
>NZ_JAKREV010000027.1 GCF_022664465.1 Sphingomonas hankookensis
GTAAGCGTGGCCGGTAGGCCGCCTTGCGGTGGTCTTAGCCTTCGGGATGCTTGTCGTCTTTGACGAGGGCGCGGGTGTTGCGGGAAATTTTCGGTTCTACGACCAGTCATACGAGCACTTGTATGACTGGTCGAATGGAGGTGGTCGGTCAGGTGTCGGGCCGGCGCCGATGGTCAGATGCGGAGAAGCTGGAGATCCTGACCGAGGCGTTTCGGCCGGGGGTTCGGGTCTGCGATGTCATCGCGCGGCGTGAGGTATCGAGCAGCCTGATCTACACGTGGCGCAAGCAGTTGCGCGAAGGCAAGCTGGCCGGAGCGATGCCGTCGTTGCCGGTGTTTGCTGCAGTGCAGGTGGCGGAACTGACGCCGCCAGCGCCGCAGCCGCTGCCATGTGCCTCGGGGCTCATCCAGATCGAGTTGCCGGGCGGCGTGCGGGTGAGCGTCGATGCGAGCGTGGATGCAGGTGCGCTGGCACGGGTGTTGTCGGTGCTGCGGTGAGCCCGGTGCCGTTGCCAACGCGGGTGTTCCTGGCGTGCGGCGTGACGGACATGCGCAAGGGGTTCGACGGCCTGGCGGTGCTGGTGCAGCAGGTGCTGGCGCAGAACCCGCATTCGGGTGCGCTGTTCGCGTTCCGCGGCAAGCGCGGTCATCTGGTCAAGCTGCTGTGGTTCGATGGGCAAGGTCTTTGCCTGTTTTCCAAGCGGCTCGACCGGGGCCGCTTCGTCTGGCCAGTGACCGCGACCGGCACCGTGACACTGACGCCGGCGCAATTGTCGATGCTGCTGGAAGGCATCGACTGGCGTCGGCCTGAGCGGACGTTCACGCCGACACTGGCGGGGTAAGAACGGCGGTTTTGCGCCACTTTCCCTCGCCCAGCGACCTGCAATCTGCTATGGAGACAGCGTGTCGGAAGCGCCTGTTTCCATAGCAGATGCCACCGCGCGGATCGCCGCGCTGGAGGCTTCGCTCGCCCGGGCCAATGCCGCGCTGGCCGCTCGCGACCTGCTCATCGATACCCTGCGCGGACAGATCGCGCGGCTGCGGCGGATGCAGTTCGGCGCCTCGTCCGAGAAGCTGGGGCGCGAGATCGAGCAGCTCGAACTGGCGCTGGAGGAACTCGAGACCGAGCGCGATGCGCCTGGGCCTGAGATGGTTGACCCTGGCGTGGCGGTTCGGCCGGTGCCCGTCCGTAGTCTGCCGGGACACCTGCCGCGCGAGAAGGTCGTCCACGAGCCGACGTCGGGCCCCTGTACCTGCCCAGACTGTGGTGGTGCGCTGCGGCCGCTTGGGGCAGACGCGCACGAGATGCTCGACATCGTGCCGGTGCGCTGGCGCGTCGTGCGCAACGTCCGCCCCAAATACAGCTGCCGGATATGTGAGAAGATCGTCCAGGCTCCCGCCCCGGTCAGCGCCGTGGCACGCGGCAAGGCCACCTTCGCCACGCTGGCGCACGTCGTCGTCTCCAAGTTCGACCATCACCTGCCGCTGTACCGCCAGGCCGAGATGATGGCGGCGCAAGGGTTAGACGTCGACCGCTCGACGCTGGCGGGCTGGACCGGACAGGCTGCCGGGCTCCTCGACCCCATCGTCAGCCGCATCCGCGACGAAGTGCTCAAGGCCGACAAGATTCACGCCGACGACACGCCGGTGCCGGTACTCGACCCCGGCCGGGGCAAGACCGCGACCGGGCGGCTGTGGGTCTATGCGGCCGACGACCGGGCGTCCGGCGGCACGGCACCGCGCGCGACCTGGTATCGCTTCACGCCCGACCGAACCGCCGCGCACCCGCTGGCCCATCTCGCCGGCTTTCGCGGTTTCCTTCAGGCTGATGCCTATGTCGGTTATGATGGACTGTACCGCAGCGGCGTGACCGAGGTCGCCTGCTGGGCGCATTTCCGGCGCAAGGTCTTCGATCTGCACGAGCGATCGCCCACGCCGCTGACCACCGACATCCTCGAGCGGATCGGCACGCTCTATGCCGTGGAGACCGAGGTCCGCGGGCAACCGCCCGATGTGCGATGCCGAACCCGACAGGAGAAAAGTCGGCCGCTGGTCGACGCCTTGCGCGAGGTGCTCGACGCCGGCTTGCGCCGCTTGTCGTCCAGGTCCGACATGGCGAAGGCCATCGCCTATGGCACCAAGCGCTGGTCAGCACTGTCGCGCTTCCTCGACGACGGCCGCCTGGAGATCGACAACAACATCGCGGAGCGGGCGCTGCGCGGTGTCGCGGTCGGACGCCGCAACTGGTTGTTCGCTGGCTCTCGAGCAGGCGGCGAGCGGGCCGCCGCGATTTATACCGTCATCCAGACCTGCAAGGCCAACAGCATCAACCCGCAGGTCTATATCGCCGACGTCATCGCCAAGGTAGCCGGCGACTGGCCTGCCTGCCGATGGGACGAACTCATGCCCTGGAACTGGATGCCGCCAGCAGATCAGCCAACTGCGCAAGCTGCCTGATCTGCGGTCGTCACACCACGCTTAC
>NZ_JAKREV010000028.1 GCF_022664465.1 Sphingomonas hankookensis
CCCTCACATGGGAGTTCTCAGGTCAAGAGGCTGTGCGGTAGAGCGTGCAGCCTCTTTCCTTCCGCACAATCATATCTGTTCTACCTTGCCGGTTCGGCTGCCAGCCGCAGCAATGAACCAAAACAGCGCGCCTGCAATAGCGCCTAATAGGGCAATTTGGCCGACGTAGTAGAAGTTCATCAGCCATCCGTAAGTAGTCAAAGATCCGTCGATGACGGTTGATCGTCCATCAATGCTCGCATTATCCGGTCGACTTATTAACGCGAGCACGAGCCAGGGAAGAGCGGCGACCACTGCACCAGTCGCAGCGCAGTTGATGATTGTCGCATTGACGTGTCGGCGTAACATGAAGAACGCCGGGAGCCCGATGATAAAGGCTGGAGGGTAAGCGCCAAACACGGCAAATGCCACAGCGCTCCGCCAGATCCGTTCGAGCGGATCGGTGATGCCCTCATATGCTGGCATAGCAATAGCCATCAACAAGGCGGCTGCGCCCGGGACCACTACAAAGGCGAGGATCACCCGCCAAATTGAAGGATAGGTGCGCTTGGCTCGTGCGGCGTACATGACGCCAGCTTATCGCTTTGTCGTCGCCATTCCAGATCAATCGTCAGGAATGGTCAGAGCGTCAGGCCATGGTCGTCCTCCTCAATTTTTGGATCACTGGCCTGAGCCTGTTGCAACAAGCGTCCCGGTGACCGGTCCGCTCTAACCTCACATCCGGTCGCCGCTCGTGCGCGGCTGCACCACAATCCCGCTTGCGTCGGGTCTGGCTCAGGAGACGGGACCAACCTTTTTTTCGGCATCTGAAGCCAACAGGGACCTCCGGTCCGTCCACCTGGATCCGGCAGGGACGATGCCCTGCGGGAACTCGTATCGGGTTACGTGCTCATGCGGCCTTCAGCAGCGCGCCTGCGGGCACCACGCCGGCCGAGACGAACTGCCACAGCGCGATCAGCAGCTTGCGTGCGACTGCCACGATCATGACCCGCCGCGCGCGACCACCGTTCGCGCCCACCCGCTCCGCGTACCACTTCGTCAGCTCCGAGTCCGGCTGATGACGCAGCCACAGCCAGGCGACCTGGATCATGGTCGTTCGCAACCGCTTGTTGCCCGCCTTGGACACGCCCTGCTCCCGGTCCATGCTGCCGCTTTGCCACGGTGATGGGGCCAGCCCGGCATAGGCGGCGACCTGTCGTCGATTGCTGAAGCTGCGGAAGAACGCTTCTGCGTGCAGCACGCCGGCGAACTCAGGACCGATGCCGCGCAACTGGATGAGCCGGGGACCAGTGTCCGCCTCACCGGCGGCATCCGACCGCGGCTCGAGCAGCGCGTCGCGCTCGGCTTCGACCTGCTTGATCTGGCCGACGACCATCTCCAGCCGGTCCAGCTCGCGCTCGATCTCGCGGCGAACATGCCGGGGCAGCGGTCGTCCATCGCCGGTCACCAGTTCGTCCAGCCGCGCCCGCCGGTCGGCGCGCAGTGGCTCGTAGTCGCCGACCCCTTGCGCGAACAGCAGGCCCTTGATGCGGTTGACGTGCCGCACCCGCTCCACGACCAAAGCCCGCCGCTCGCGCGAGATGCGTCGCCGGTCCTCGTCCTCGACGCTCGGCACCGCCACCATCGCACACACCCGCGGCTCCCCGCGCTTGTAGGCCAGCAGCGTGCGGACCAGCGCCTCGCCGTCGAGCTTGTCCGTCTTGGCGCGCCGGCTGCGTCGTGAAGCGGCAATCGAGGCGGCGTCGACGACGTAGCTCTCGATACCCTCGCGCACCAGGCAGCGGTGTATCCAGAAGCCGTCGAGGCCCGCCTCCTGGATGACGACCAACGGGTACTGCTCGCCTGTCCGCTCCCGCGCCTTCGCCTGTAACTGCGCGAACCGCTCCAGGAGTGCCGGCACGTCGCTGCCCTTCACCTGATGCCGCGAGATCCGCTCGCCGCGACCCGGCGACAGCGACGTCACCAGCCAGGTGGAGCGGCTCAGCTCCAGCGACACGAAGATTGCGTTCAGCTGCGTGCTGACGGCGGCATGGCATGAGACGGACACGGGCACGGGCAACCTCCTTCACGACAAAGCGGGAAGGTCAGTCTGCCTCAACCGGCGCCAGCCCGCGCCCATGGGATCTTTTT
>NZ_JAKREV010000029.1 GCF_022664465.1 Sphingomonas hankookensis
GAGCTTGATCAATCGTCGTCGATCAGGAGTCCGCGGCACACCCGCCAAGGTTCAAACAGTCGCTGGCGTTGACGTCAGCGGAGGAGTAAACTCGGCCAACATCTCAGATGGCAGTCATGAGAGCGTATATCTGTGCCCGTCGTCTAATCGCGGTGGGGTCAAGGAGATTTCATCGAGCGCATTTCCTACCTGTTAAAAACATCATCTGATGACTGCTTCTGCCGGTACATGGTCGTCTACGCGGTCGCCATTTGGCGCCGCAGGATGGGTTTTCGTAAAAGCGGATCTTCCAATGTTCTAGGGACTGTCAGGAATTTTGTGCGGGAGGCCATAGGATGGAATGGGAAGGACCATCGATATGGCAATCGACAAGGACGTTTTGGACCAGCTTCTGGCTGGCCGTGACCCGCAAGAGCTGTTCGCCAAGGACGGTCTGCTCGACGAACTGAAGAAGGCGCTGTCGGAGCGGATGCTTTCGGCAGAGCTCGACGACCATCTGGAAAACGAAGGCGTCGCAGGCACTATTAACCGGCGCAACGGGTCGTCGAGGAAGACGATGCTGACGGGGACGTCGAAGGTGACGCTGGACGTGCCGCGCGACCGGGCGGGGACGTTCGACCCCAAGCTCATCGCCAAATACCAGCGCCGTTTCCCTGACTTCGACGACAAGATCATCTCGATGTACGCGCGCGGCATGACGGTGCGCGAAATCCGGGGGCATCTTGAGGAGCTGTACGGGATCGACGTATCGCCGGACCTGATCTCGACCGTGACCGATGCGGTGCTGGAGGCGGTCGCCGAATGGCAGGGCCGCCCTCTCGACACCTGCTACCCGCTTGTCTTCTTCGACGCGATCCGAGTGAAGATCCGCGACGAGGGGTTCGTCCGGAACAAGGCGGTGTACATCGCGCTGGGTATCCAGCCTGACGGCACGAAAGAGGTGCTCGGCATCTGGATCGAGCAGACCGAGGGCGCCAAATTCTGGCTGCGCGTCATGAACGAACTCAAGAACCGCGGCGTCGCCGATATCCTGATCGCCGTTGTCGATGGTCTGAAGGGCTTCCCGGAGGCGATCAACGCCGTCTTCCCCGAGGCCATCGTCCAGACCTGCATCGTCCATCTGATCCGCAACTCGATGAGCTTTGCGTCCTGGAAGGAGCGCAAGTTCATCGCCCAGGCGCTGCGCGGCGTTTACCGTGCCGAGACGCCCGAGGCCGGCATGGCGGCGCTGGAGGCGTTCGAGGAAGGTCCCTGGGGCCAGAAACACCCGGCCATCGCCATGAACTGGCGGCGCCATTGGGACCAGGTCATCCCGTTCTTTGCCTTTCCCGAGGGCGTCCGCCGGATCATCTACACCACGAACGCCATAGAGGCCCTGAACTCGAAGATCCGCCGTGCCGTCCGGACGCGTGGTCACTTCCCCGGTGACGATGCCGCTATGAAGCTGCTATACCTGGTGCTCAATCACGCGGCGGACGAATGGAAACGACCACCGCGCGAATGGGGCGAGGCCAAAAGCCAGTTCGCCGTCATCTTCGGCGAGCGCTTCGTCATCTGACGATAACCGGCCTCCCGCACAAAATTCCTGACAGTCCCAATGTTCTATGCGCATTCAGGCAGTGTCGCCTCTCGCAACGGACATAGCGGAATGATCCGGCCTACGCCCCGGCAGGGGCATCCTCAGGCTGGCATTTCGGTCAAGCTGTTGTCAGCTGACGGCA
>NZ_JAKREV010000030.1 GCF_022664465.1 Sphingomonas hankookensis
AACGTCCTATGTCGGGAAGCAGCGGCGGGTTTTGGCCAGCAGATATCCATGCGCCGACAACCGTCGGCGCGGCATGCAATCTGAGCCAGATGGCTCCCACCGTCAACGGGATCGCTCCCTGCCATAGCAAACACAGGATCCAGCAGCGCCGAGGCGGCCGTGGTCCTCACCATCCTTAAAACGAGATACGCACCCAGGTGGAAGGCCCGAACATTATCTACAGGGTCGCTCGACGAGCGCCCTCACGGCACTTGCAGAGAGGGGTCCTTCCACCTGGCATCCGACCGTTCGAGGAACGGCCGGTACTCTGTCCCCGTCTTGATGACGGCGTGAGCCACGCGCGCCATCTTGGCGGTGAGCGCCGTCATCGCCTTGCGGCGACGGTCGGCATCGTCCGCGTGCCCGGCGACATATCGTCCGAGCTTGTCGCGGAAGCTGTTGTCGCGCTGACGCGCGGCGACCTGGGCAGCCATCCAGAAGGTCCGGCGCAGGCGCGCATTGCCGTACTTGGACAGCTTCGTGCGGCCACGGAACGTGCCTGACTGACACGTTGCGAGATCGAGACCGCAGAACTTCAGGAACTGACGATGATGGTTGAAGCGCCGCAGATCACCGGCCTCGGCCAGGATGGTCAGCGCGTTGATCGGACCGATGCCCGGAATGTTGCGCAGCAGCTGGTAGTCGACGTCATCGGCGAGCCGCGCATGGGCCAGCCGCTCGATCTCGTCTCGCTGGTGGATGAGGCTGCGGCCCTGCGCGATGACCATGCGGAACATGGTGATGGCGGCTGAGTTCTCCGGCACCGGCAGTGCCGTCGAGGCGGACGCCGTCTCGTAGATGTCGTTGATGAGGCGTGCCTTGGAGACCTTGCGGCCGATGAGCGGCCATGCCGCGGCCGAGAACGCCTCGCGGTCCAGCGCCGTGATGGTGGCCGGCGTCGGAAACCGCTCGATGAGCGCCAGGAACCAGTCGGACCGGCTGTTGCCTGCGAAGCGGGCGATCTCGGGGAAGTACAGCGGCAGGTAGTGGGTCAGGATCCGATGCCAGGTCTGCGTCTTCATCCTTGAGATCGTCTCGTGAGTCTTCGAGAGCTCCTGCAGGTCGTTGATTCCGGCCACCAGCGGGTCGACGTAGCGCTGCGTCGCACCGATCCGCAGCATGTGCAGGATGACCTGCGCGTCCTTGGAGTCGTTCTTGTCCCAGCCGTTGTGCAGCGCCTCGCGCGTTCTGGCGAGCGCGACCGACGAGATGAGGCGCAGCTCGAACCCTGCCGTCAGCAGCCGGTGCGCCAGCGTACGATGGTAATTACCCGTCGCCTCGAACCCGACGATGATAGGGCGCCCGATAGCAGCGAGTTGCTCGGCAAAGCCGTCATAGTCCTGCCTGGTCGCCATGACGGTCATCCGCCGGCGCCGGCCGCCTTCCGGTCGCTCGATGAGAACCTCCTGTCGGCTCTTGGACATGTCGATGGCTACCAGCACGGCGCCGGCAGGCGTAGAGGTGAGCTTGGTCATGGTCGGTCGGCCTCCAAAGTGTTGTCTCGACAACCTCACTTTAGATACCTGCTGACCGGCCATGGCTTGCCCTGATGAAGTCTGCGGCCGCTACGCGGCCTTGTCTTCATCAGGGCCATAGCGGCTCCCGAACCAGCGCTTCCCAATGTGCTA
>NZ_JAKREV010000005.1 GCF_022664465.1 Sphingomonas hankookensis
CCCCCGACACGGCGACACCGCCATTGCCGGCCTCCGGTTCCGCTTCGCTGCACCTACGTCCGGCAATGGCGGCGGAGACGACAATGCACTAACTAACAACCCGGACCACACGGTGGGGGCTGCTCAGTCGCCTCCTCGAAAAAGGCGAACAGCGCTTGCTACGTTCGGTCGAAGCGCGGACTATTCCATTAAGCGTTGCCGTTGATATCGCTGAGGCGGAAGATCACGACGTACAGCGTGCTCTTCAACTGGCTTATGAAAAGGGAACGCTGCGCGGACGTAAGCTGATGGCGGCAAAACGCATCGTCGAAGAGCGGCGCCGGCGTGGTAAGCACCTAAGACAGCAGACCGGTAAGCCGCCAGTTAACCAGAAACTGTCGCCGGCAGCGCTGATCCGTGCATACCAGGAAGACGTCGATCGGAAGCGCGGCCTGATCCGAAGGGCTAACGTTGCACGTGACCGACTTCTCCTTGTTACCGAGGCGCTGCGCCGGCTTAGTCTCAGCGAGCAGTTTACGGCCCTAATCGAGGATGAGGGGCTCGGGACCATGCCCGAGAATCTCGCATTGCACCTTGATCGCAAGGAAGCCTCGTCGTGAGCAGTCGGCACACGGCCATCCCAGTCAAGCTGGCTTTTGAGGAGGCGAGCCTTCGCATTCCTATTGACTGCATCATGCCGCTTCGCACGATCTCCGCGTCGGTGAAGAAGTCGGTAAAGTACGGGCAGATCGCCGCTTCCATCGCCGAGGTCGGTATCATCGAGCCGCCCGTGGTCGCTCGAGATGCAACCGATCCCGAACGCTACCATCTGCTTGATGGACATCTGCGTGTTGAGATCGTGCGGGAGCGCGGCGACACTGAGCTCGTATGCCTAGTTGCGACCGACGACGAAGCCTTCACCTATAACAAGCGAGTCAGCCGGATCGCGACCATTCAAGAGCATCGGATGATCCTGAACGCGGTCAAGAAGGGGGTATCTGAGGAAAGGCTCGCGCGGGCGCTGAACGTCGACATTGCCAGCATTCGAAAGAAGCGGAACCTGTTGGTTGGGATTTGCCCTGAGGCGGCTGAGCTACTTAAAGACCGGCACGTGCCCATCCACGTGTTCACCGAGCTTCGTTTTATGAAGCCCGTCCGCCAAGTCGAAGCCGCCATGGCTATGGTCACTATGAACCGGTTCTCGGTAAGCTATGCCCGTTCGCTAGTCGCCTCCACACCCGATGATCAACTCGTCGCCGGCAAGCCGCGGCGCATGGCCGGCCTAACCGAGGATCAGGTGGCGACAATGCAGCGCGAAAGCGAGAACGTCGACCGGCAGCTGCGCGCGGTTGAGCAGACGTACAGTTCTGATCAGTTCGACCTGATGCTTGCAGCCGGCTACGTGAACCGATTGCTTGGTAACGTCCGCATAGTCCGCTACTTGGCGCAGCATCACGCCGACATTCTCACAGAGTTTCAAAAATTGAGCGATCTGCAGAAGGCAGCGTAGCTGAAGCCTCGCCCTTCATAGCGGAGTTAAGAGAGGCGGCGACAGCTTTGGCCCGCATCGGGCGTGCCTAGGTGAGCGTCTTGCCAAAAATGGTAAGGGCGGCACCCGACTTGGCCATCGCACGATCATCAGGATGATACGGGGCCGTGTCATGTCTCAACATGCTCTGGCGGAAGATCGGAATGGCAAGCGCGATCAGGTGCGGTGCGTTAGCTACGGGCTTCAACCTCGGTCAGTGATAAATCGCGGCCATGTTATTTGTTGGTGAGCGAGAGTACATCGGGGCGCGAAGCCGCCGGGTAGTCAATTGCCACCATGCCGCTCGTACCAGGCGCTGCTTGCTACTGCTTCGACCCCATAATTCGCCAATCCGCCACGCGAGATGCCGGAGGGCAGGGGCTTGGGTGATCGTCTAGGACAAAATCTTGTCAAAAAATTGCGTGATCGGTCAACAATTCTGTCAGCTGGTTTTGACAGATCATGTTCTGTTCTGACGTGAGCGGTCAGGTTTATGTGTCAAAGGACACGACCTTTCCGGAACATTCGGTATGCCGCCAGAACCCTAGTCGGTTCGAGCAGCTTCGCGGCTGTCGAGAAGGCGGTTGCCTGCTTTACCCAAGCATTATCGATAATCAACCGGTTGCCGCCCTTTGCGGCATTCCCGCGCAGGCGGGAGTCCATAACCGCTACGGTTCGCGATGGAGTCGATGCCGTCGCCTCTATGGATCCCGCCTCCGCGGGGATGACGGTAGTGCTATTGGCGATCCACCTTGGCCGCTGAGCCCGCGCCGTCCCCATGCCAGTCGATCCAGTGGCCATAGGCGTGACAGGTCGCCAGATGGTGGCGGGTGCCGTCGGGATAGGTGGTGAGCGTCAGGTGCACGGCATCGCGCGCCTCGGTCCATTCGAAACCGATCCGCGCCACCGGATAGCTGGCCGCGCCCAACGCCGCGGCGACCGTCGCGTGGGTGGCGGCGCTGCAATATTGCAGGACCATCGCATGAACGACGACGCGGCAGATGCCGGGGGCCGGCGGCTGCGCCAGCACCTCGGGCAGCCAGCGGGCGATATCGTCGCAGGCGATCACCGGCGGACGATCGCGGGCGATGGTCAGCGCATGCGCCAGTCGTTCGGCGCGGTCGGGCTGGTCCGCCCAGACATAGGCCATCAGCCGCTCCTGCGCCTGCGAATCGGCGGCGGCCAGCGGGCGCAGGTCGACCCCCTGCGTCGCGACGATCTCCACGGCGCGCGCGGGCGGCGGGCCGCCGCGCCATTCGGGCGCGATCCGTACCGGTGAGCCTTCGCGGCCGACCCGGACCCCGCCCAGATCAAAGGCATATTCGGCAAGGTTCAGGTTCAGCCCGGCGCTGGCACCCAGCTCGATCAGTTCGACCGGCAGGTCGACATGCGTGCGCAGCGTCATCAGCGCCGCCATGATCGCCGCGGTCCGACCGACCTCGTTGGTTTGCGGCGGCTCGCGCATCCATTCGGCGACGAAGCCGTCGGCATCGGCGATCGTGTCGCCGATCACCGCATCGAAATCACCGTCCTGCCTGGCGTAGAGTCGGCTCAGCGCCGGACGATCGCCGCGGCGCGCCAGCGCGTGCAGCGCGCCGTTGAAGCGCATTGCCAACGCATCGGCTGCGGCGTCACCCGGCCACTTGGCGATCAACCGCGCGGTCTGTGGTGCGCGGTGCAACTGACGCTCACCCGCCTCGAGAATGGCGGCGACGAACGTCGATCCCAGGTCGCGGACGACCCGTGCCTGATACGCCAATGGTCCGGACATGGATCAGAACGCATCCCAGTCGTCATTGGCGACCTTCAGCGGCGCGGGCTCGGGCGGCGCCACCCAGCGGCGCTGCTGACGGGCCACGCGCTGCTGACGCATCGGCGTGACGTTCTCCGCTACCGGTGCCGGGTCGGCGTCGGCGTCGGGGGCGTCGATCGCGAAGGTGGCGACCGACTGGGCCAGTGCTTCGGCCTCCGACACCAGCTGGCGCGCCGCGGCAGAGGTCTGTTCGACCATTGCCGCATTCTGCTGCGTCATCGCATCCATTTCGGCGATGGCGACGTTGATCTGGCCGAGGCTGGTCGCCTGGTGATCCGACGACTGCGCGATCGAATCGATCGACGTGCCGACACTCGCCACGCGCTCGATGATGCGGCCCAGCGCCTCGCCGGTCTGCACGACCAGTTCGACCCCGGAAGCGACATGGGTCGAGGCGGCCTTGACCTTGTTCTTGACCTCGGTCGCGGCATCGGCCGAACGCTGCGCCAGCGCGCGGACTTCCGAGGCGACGACCGCGAAGCCCTTGCCCGCCTCGCCTGCGCGTGCCGCCTCGATCCCGGCGTTCAGCGCCAGCAAATTGGTCTGGAACGCGATGCCGTCGATCAGGCTGATGATCTCGGCGATCTCGTTGCTGGCCTGTTCGATGCCGTGCATCGCCGCGATCGCCTGTCGCACGACCGCGTCGCCACGTTCGGCTTCATTGCGGGTGTCGGCCATCGCGCTGCTCGCACCGATCGCCGCGCCGGCTCCGTCGCGGATCGAGCGGGTGACTTCGTCCAGCGCCGAGGATGACTCCTGCAGCGCCGCCGCCTCGCGCTCGGTACGCTCGGCCAGATCCATCGCGGCCTGGCTGATCTCGCCTGAATTATGCTTGATGGCATGCACGCTGTTGCGCACATCGCCCAGCACGCGGTTCAGGCTGGACGTCGCCAGATTGAAATCGTCCGACAGCGTGCGGAACGCGGCGGGTACGTCGGCGACCCGTGCGGTCAGATCGGCCTGCGACAGGCTGCGCAGCCCCCCGCCGATCGCGATCATCGCGGTTTCGCGGTCGCGGTCGTCGGTGACCTTCGCCGCCGCCGTGTCGCGGAACACCAGCACCGCGCGCGCCATGTCGCCCAGTTCGTCGGTGCGGCCCGCCGCCTCCACCGCGATGTCGTGGCGACCATTGGCGAGGTCGGCCATCGCCTGGGTCAGCGTCGTGATCGGCCGGGCGATCTGCCGGCTGAGCATCACCGCCAGCGTGATCGCGATGCCGATCAGCGCGATGCTGCCGATCGCCAGTGCGATCAGCGCGGCGCGGATCGCGCCCGTCTGTGCTTCGGCATTGGCGGCCATCGCCTCGGTCTCGGTCGCGCGCAGCGCGCGCAGCGGCAATGCGATCTTGCTGACCAGCACCGCCGCGCCCGCACCGCGCACTTCCTCTTGCGCTGCGTCGCGGTCGCCCGCCTTGACCCGCGCGATCAGCCGGTCGCCCCAGTTGCGCCGCCACGCCAGCGTTTCGCGCCGCGCCTCGGCCAACTGTTCCCGTTCGGAGGCGACGGTCAGCAGCGACGACAGTTCGGCGGCGGTATCGTCGAACTCCTTGCGCGCCTCGTCATAGGATTTGAGATAGCTGACGTCGCCGGTGACCAGGAACCCGCGAAACTGGCTGTTCTGCCGCAGGATCGCCGTCTCCAGCGTCAACGCCTTCGCATACACGTCGCTGCTATGGTTGTTTTGCTCGGTCGAACGATCGATCAGCATGATGCTGGCGAAGAACACCAGCATCACGACGGCGGCGGAGGCACAGATCGTCAGGAACGACAGGCCGAGCTTACGAGGTATCTTCATCGGTTTGACGATCCGTTGCGCGAATTAGAACCGCGACCGCAGCGTAATGCCGTAGGTTCGTGGTTCGGCCAGGTAAGAGGAGATGACCGCATTGCCGACGCCGAAGGCAGGCGCGCCGAAGCGCGTTACCTGCGATACGCTGCCAGCCCCTTGGAACGGCGCGGAGAAGGCGACCTGCTGGTAATCGGTGTCGAGGATGTTCTGACCCCAGAACTCGATCGCCCAGCGCTGTTCGGGACCGCGTACGCCGATGCGGGCATTCATCAGGAAGAAACCGTCGAGCCGCTTTTCGGCGAACAGGTCGGAGCCGGTATTATAGTCGCTGGTCAGCCGGCTATCGACATAGAACAGCGCGGTCAGGTTGCGTCCGACCGGCGGCGTCCAAACCGCCGAATTGGTGATGGTGTGGCGCGGCGCGTTCGACATCTGGTTGCCGGGCAGCAGGAACAGCGCGGCGTTCAGCGGCTCGCCCGATTCGCTGCCGACCAGGTTGTTGCGATACTGGGTATGGGCATAGGTGTAGCCGAGGTTGAACGCGACGTTCGCTGCCGGATAGGCGCCGGCTTCCAGTTCGATCCCCTGGGTGATGACGCCTGACCCCACCCGTCCGGTGCAGCGACCGGTCGACGAATCGTTGTCGCGGTCTGCGCCGCTGAGCGAATTGTCGCACGAACTGATGTTCTGGACGATGAAGTTCGTGCCGTTGAACGTGTTCAGCTGGAAATTGCGGAAGGCCGAACGGAACGCCGCCAGGTTGGCGGTGAATTTCGGCGAGCTGTACTTCACGCCGATCTCGAACGCCTGCACCGTTTCCGGATCGAAGCGCAGGTTGGGGGCCGCCGCCGCGGTCGGGGTGGCGAACACCGTCGCCGACAGGTCGGATCGGTCGAGATTATAGCCGCCCGCCTTGTAGCCGCGCGCATAGGATGCATAGAGCAGCGTGCTGGGCACCGGCTTCCACGACAGCACCGTCGTACCCGTAACCTGCCCTTCGCGGAGCGAGTCCTCGATCGGCACGCCGGTCAGCGCGGACGTCGAGTTCCCGGTGCAGGTCAGCGTGATGATGCCGCCGGCCAGCGTGCGCAGCGTCGCGTTGGTGCTGCCGAGCAGCGGACGCAACGCCGCCTGCTGTGCCGGGCAGACGGTGTTGTTGTTGACGAAGCTCGCGTCCAGATGCTTGCGCTCGTTGGTGTAGCGCAGGCCGCCGGTCAGGCTCAGCGTCTTGGTCAGCTTGAAGATGTTGTGCGTGAAGAACGCATAGTTGCTGCTGGTCTGGTCATAGACGTCGCGGATCGAGCCCAGATCGTTGAGCGTGCTCAGCCGGTCGATGCCGGCGATGATCTGCGTCCCCACCGCCGGGGTCAGCGCGGCACGACCGACCGCGCTGAGACAGCCGGTGGCACGCGGGCTGCGCAGTGCTTCGAGCGGATTGATCGTCGCGACCACCCGGCAGGCGGCGAACGCACCGTAATCGGCACCGAAGCGCAGATTGTCGACGACCTCCAGCTTTTCGTGCGCGTAATAGCCGCCGACCATCCAGTCGAGCCGGTTGTCGAACAACCCGCCGCTCAGCCGCGTTTCCTGGGTAAAAGTGCGGAACTCGCGATACGCGTTGCCGTCGTCGGGCCGATAGGCGATGTCGAGATTGCCGTAATCGACGTCCGCCGCCCCGCCGGCCTTGTACTCGCGATAGGCGGTGATCGAGATCAGCTGCATATCGGCGAACGTCCAACCGATGCGGGCGGAGCCACCATAATCGGTGGTCACGTTGCTATAGGCGCGGCCGCGGGTATTGGCGATCTGGCGATTATACGGGTCGCCGTCGCTTGGCAGCACCCCGCCCAGGCTGCGCATGATCGACACGATGCGGTTCTGCGCGGCGGGGACGTAGTCGCCGGGCACGCCCGGCGTCGGGTCGAGCTTTTCCTGCGTATCGATATAGACCGCGCCGCAGCACTTTTCGTCGCGACGGGTATAGTCGCCGATCAGCCGGATCGAGAAATCGTCGGTCGGGCGGAAGAACAACTGCCCGCGCACGAAATAGCGGTTGCGGTCGTTGTAGTCAGTGTCGTTGACGACATCACGGTAGAAGCCATCGCGCTTGCCATAGACACCGTCGATGCGGAAGGCGAGCTTGTCGTCGATGATCGGGCCGGTGACCGCGCCGGCGAGACGCACGGCGTTGAAATTGCCGTAGGTCGCCTCGCCATAGCCGCCGAACTTGAACGACGGATATTTGGTGTAGATGCTGATCGCGCCGGCCGACGAGTTGCGACCCGACAGCGTCCCCTGCGGCCCGCGCAGCACCTCGATCCGCTCGACCTCGCCCAAGTCGTTCAGGCCCGAACCGGTACGGCTGCGATAGACGCCGTCGATGAACACCGCGACCGAGCTTTCGAGGCCGGGATTGTCGCCGACCGTGCCGATGCCGCGCAGACGGGCGGTCGCGTTCGCTTCCGATCCGGTCGACGATACGATCAGCGACGGGGCCAGCTGCGTCATCTGTCGGATATCGGTCGCGCCCGAATTCTGGAGCGCGGCGGTGCTGTACGCGCTGACCGCGATCGGCACGTTCGACAGCCGCTGCGACCGACGGGTCGCGGTAACGACGATGTCCGACGTGTTGGCCGACGCTTCGGCGGCCGGCTTGGTATCCGCCTTTTCCCCCGCAGATGGCACGACTCCGCGCAGCCCTTGCGCGCCGACCGGTGCCGCTACCGTTACACAGGCAGTGGCCGCCAGCAGATACCCCCAGTTACGCATCTTTGCCCATCCCCCCGGACCCAACGTCCCTTTTTTGCAAGCGGCGGTATACTGTGCAGGTAGATACCAGTTGGTTAATATCCCGGCATCCAGCCGCCGCAGATTGACCCTTCCATAAAACTCCGACAAATTCGACGTGCCCAGTTCGCGGCTTTTCGGGCGCGTGGGGGGAGAAGCCGAGCATGCCGATCGATGCCGTTCCCATACCCTCCGGTCGCTGCGGCGATGCGATCGCGCTCAGCCGCCGAACGCTGCTGGTGGGGGCCAGCCTGTTACCGCTCGGCGCATCGGCGCTGGCGGCAGCGCCCGTCGTCCGCCGGGTCGAACCGGTGCCGGCACGCCATGTCCGGCTGACACCATCCCCCTTTGCCGATGCACAGGCCGCCAACCGCGCCTATCTGCTCGACCTCGACCCCGAAAGGCTGCTGCACAATTTCTACGTCTCGGCCGGACTGCCCGCCCCCGCCCCGGTCTATGGCGGGTGGGAGGCGCAGGGGATCGCCGGGCACAGCCTAGGCCACTGGCTGTCGGCCTGTGCGCTGCTGGTCGCCAATACCGGCGATGCGGCGATCGCGGCCCGGCTGGACCATGCGCTTACGGAAATGGCGCGGATTCAGGCGGCGCAGGGCGACGGCTATCTGGGCGGCACCACCGTCGAGCGCGACGGCAGGACGGTCGATGGCAAGACCGTGTTCGAGGAACTGCGCCGGGGCGATATCCGCAGCAACGGGTTCGACCTGAACGGCGGCTGGGTACCACTTTATACGTGGCACAAGGTCCATGCCGGGCTGGTCGATGCCCATGTCCTCGCGCGCAACCCGCGAGCGATGCCGATCCTGCTGGGGGTCGCGGGCTATCTGGCCGATGTGCTGGAGCCGCTGAGCGATGCACAGATGCAGCGCGTGCTGGCCGCCGAACATGGCGGGCTGAACGAAAGCTATGCCGATACCTATGCGCTGACCGGCAATGTCCGCTGGCTGCGCATGGCGGAGAAAATCCGGCACAAGGCGGTGCTCGACCCGCTGACCGCCGGGCAAGACAGGCTGGCCGGCCTGCACGCCAATACGCAGATACCCAAGGTAATCGGCCTCGCCCGTCTGTACGAGCTGACCGGCGCGCCGGCGCATGCCGCGACCGCACGCTTCTTTCACGACCGCGTCACCGGGCATCACAGCTATGCGATCGGCGGCAATTCCGAACGCGAACATTTCGGCCAGCCCGACCAGCTGTCGCACCGCCTGTCGGAGGCGACGTGCGAGGCGTGCAACAGCTACAACATGCTGAAACTCACCCGCCATCTCTATGGCTGGCAGCCCATGGCGCACTGGTTCGACTTCTACGAACGGGTGCAGCTCAATCACATGCTGGCGCACCAGCGACCGCGCGACGGGCGCTTCGTCTATTTCATGCCGCTGGCGGCGGGTGCGCGGCGGACCTTTTCCAGCGCGCACGACAGTTTCTGGTGCTGTGTCGGGTCGGGCATGGAAAGCCATGCCAAGCACGCCGATTCGATCTGGTGGAGCGATCCGACCACCCTCTACCTGAACCTGTTCATCCCTTCGCAGCTCGACTGGCGCGAGCGCGGGCTGGCGATCGACCTCGCTACCGCGATGCCGCGCAAGGGACAGGCGACGCTGACCGTCCGTCGCGCCCCTCGCCGGGCGCAGCGGATCGCCGTCCGCCTGCCCGGCTGGGCCAGCAATCCGACGCTCCGGATCAACGGCGCGTCGGTCACGCCGACGGTGCGCGATGGCTATGCCGTGTTCGAACGGGTGTGGCGCAGCGGCGATACGATCGCGCTGACCCTGCCGATGGCACTTGCCACCGAAGCGACGCCCGACGATCCTTCGGTCGTCGCCTTCACCTATGGCCCGCTGGTGCTTGCCGCCGATCTGGGGCCGGAATCGCAGCCATTCGCCGGGATCGGCCCGGCGCTGGTCGCCGACGGGCCGATCACCGCGCGGCTGAGGCGCGGACCGGACGACAGCTTCACCACTACCGGCGTGCTGGGCGAGCCGCTGACGCTCCGCCCCTTCTATGCGCAATGGGACCGGCGGACGGCAGTCTATCTGCCGACCTTCACTTCCGCACGCTGGGCGGCGGCGCGCGGCGACTATGTCCGCGCGCAGGGTGAGGCGCAGGCGCTGGCGCGGCGCACCGTCGACACGCTGTACATGGGCGAGATGCAGCCCGAACGCGACCATGCGGTGGAGGCCGGCGGCAGCGAGGTCGTCAACTGGGCGGGACGTTCGGCGCGACGGATCAAGCCGGGGCAGACCCTGACGCTGACGTTGGCGCGGCGGCCGGGTCCGGCAGTGTTGCGGCTGCTGGTGTGGGGTCGCGATATCGACCGCGCGATCGACATCACGCTCGACGGCACCCGCCTGGCCACCGCGACGCATACGGGACCGGCAGTCGACCGCTATGTCGCGCTCGACTATCCGATCCCGTCGGCGGGCGCACAGGGCCGGCCGCATGCGACGATCGGCCTGACCGCGACGCGCGGTGACGGCGTGATCTACGAAGTGCGGATGCTGACCGCCGGCGATGCCGCGCCGGTGACCCCGGTCTGAAGGGATCGATCTTTCGCGATACCCACAAAGGTTCGTCACCCCGGACTTGATCCGATCGAGCGTTGCCAGCCGTTCGCCATCCGCTACATCGGGGCCGGGCATGCCAACGAAGGCGGATAGATGATCGTCGGGATCGATTTGGGAACGACCAACAGCGCCTGCGCGATCTGGCGCGACGACACGCCCGTCATGGTGCCCAATGCATTGGGCGAATTCCTGACCCCGTCGGCGATCAGCCTCGGCGACGACGGCGCGGTGCTGGTCGGCCGTGCCGCACGTGACCGGATGGCGACGCATCCCGACCGCACCGTTACCAGCTTCAAGCGGCGGATCGGCACGCGCGAAACCGCGCGGCTGGCGAAACAGGATTACGATGCCGAGGCGCTGTCGGCGCTGGTCCTCGCCAGCCTGAAGCGCGATGCGGAGGCGTTCACCGGCGAAGCGGTGACCGGCGCCGTCGTCACCGTCCCCGCCTATTTCAACGATCGCCAGCGCAAGGCAACGAGGCGTGCGGGCGACCTTGCCGGCCTGCCGATCAAGCGCCTGATCAACGAACCGACCGCCGCCGCGCTGGCATTCGGTATCGCCGACCGCGCCGACCGCGAACCGTTCCTCGTCTTCGACCTCGGCGGCGGCACCTTCGACGTGTCGATCGTCGAGATGTTCGACGGCGTGATCGAAGTGCGCGCCTCGGCCGGCGACAACCGGCTGGGCGGCGACGATTTCAACGACTGCCTGATCGACCTGACCCGCCCCGCGCTCGACCCCGACGGCCTGCTCGGCAAGCTGCCGCAGGACCGGTCCGCAGCGCTGCTGGCACAGGCGGCGGAGCGCTGCCGCCGGGCGCTGAGCGAAGGCGACGCCGCCGACCTGACCGTGACCGCCGGTGACGTGACGCTGACCGCCCCGGTCACCGCCACCGCGTTCGAGGAGCATGCCGCCGCGCTGCTCCAGCGGATACGCGAGCCCGTCCTGCGCTCGCTGCGCGACAGCGGCATCGCGGCGGCGACGCTGTCGGAGGTGGTGCTGGTCGGTGGTGCCACGCGCATGCCGATCGTACGCCGCGCGGTCACCCGCATGTTCGGTCGCTTCCCCGCGACCACGGTCCACCCCGACCATGCTGTCGCGATGGGCGCGGCGGTGCAGGCCGGGCTGCTGGCGCGCGACGCCGGGCTCGACGAAATCCGCCTGACCGACGTCTGCCCGTTCACGCTGGGCGTCGATACCAGCGAGCCCGACGGGCGCGGCGGGTTTCGCACCGGGTTGTTCGCGCCGATCATCGAACGCAATTCGGCGGTGCCGATCAGCCGCGTCTCCACCTTCTCGACGCTCTCCGACCAGCAGCGGAGGGTGCAGTTCGGCGTATATCAGGGCGAAGCGCGCGAGGTGTCGGGCAACGTCAAGCTGGGCGAGATCGCCGTGCCGGTGCCCCCCGGCCCCGCCGGATCGGTCGGCATCGAATGCCGCTTCAGCTACGACAGTTCGGGGCTGCTCGAAATCGACGTCAGCGTCGCCGAGACCGGGGTCACCCGCAATCTGGTAATCGTCGACGACGAAGACGCGCCCGATGCTGCCGAGCTGGAAAAGCGCCGCGCCGCGCTGGCCGCGCTGAAAGTCCATCCGCGCGACGATGCGGAAAATGTCGCGCTGCTGGCGCGGGCGCGGCGGGCGTATGAATCCTTCCTCGGCGATACCCGCGCGGCGATCGGCCAGATGATAGGCCAGTTCGAAGGGGCGTTGGCGACGCAGGATGACCGGATCATCGGCGAGGCGCGCAAGGCGTTCGGCGCGGTGCTCGACCAGATCGAAGGCGAGCGGTTTCTGTGAAGCGCGGCATCTGGGCCACGCTCGACCTAGACCCCACCACCGATCGTACCGCGATCCGCCGCGCCTATGCCGCGCGGCTGAAGGCGATGGACGTCGATGCCGATCCGGACGCGTTCGAGGCGCTGCGCGATGCCCGCGACGCCGCGCTGGCCCGGGCCGCCGACCCGGTGGCGCAGGTCGCGGTCGAGCCGATGATGGCGGACGACCTGCCCCCGCCGCCGGTCGCGCCCGAACCGCAGCCCGAACCCGATCCGCTGGCCGAGGCGATGAACGCGCATTTCCACGCGCTTGAAGCCCTGCTGTTCCCCGGCCATGACGCGCCCCCGACCGCTGACGAACTCGCCGAGATCGACCATCACGGCCGCGCGCTGCTGGCCGACCCAAGGCTGGAGCAACTGGATTTCGCGGCAGGGGCCGAACGCTGGTTCGCCGAGACGCTGTCGGCAAGCGTCCCCCGCTCCGACCCGTTGCTCGAACCGGCGGCGGCGACGTTTGGCTGGATCGACAGGCGCGACGATTATGCGCTGTCGGCAGAAGCCCACGCCGTCGTCGAACGGATCGGCGCGACGCGGTTTGCGGCGTTGGTCAGCGATCCGAAGCATCGGTTTCACCGGGCATGGCGTGAGGTTACCCGCACCGACACCGGACGGGCGGAATGGCTCGTGACGGGTCGCGCGGTGCGCAATCTGCTCTCGGCGGTACGGGGACGCTATCCGCTGGCCGAGGAATGGCTGAACCCGGCGCGGGTTGCCAAATGGGACAAACCCGCCGGATCACCTAACGGCACCTATTGGTGGATCGCGATCGTCATTGTCGTGACTGTCCTGCGCTTTGCGCTCAGCGGCACACATTATCCAGACACGCCTCCGGCGGTCCACGCCACTTCCGAAGAAATCGCGCAGGCGATGACCGGACGCGGCATCGACGAGGTTCGCAGGGCCAATCCAGCGCTGGCCCAAGCGATCGCACAGGCCGCCACCGATTTTTCGGCCGGCACGACGGCAAGCTATATCGGACAGCAACTGACGGACGAATGGGTTAGGCACGGCCTGTCGAGCCTGCCCGATCCGATACTATTGCAACTTACGCGGTGGGATGTCGATCAGATGCGCGCGGCGCAGCGAGTATCGCCGGTCCCCTGCGAAAATGTGAACCTGATGCGACCAGGCCTTGCCATGGTGTCGACGATTGGCGACCGGCGGCAGGAGTTACTGCGCGCCGTCGTCCTGTATGCACGCGACCGGCCGCTGACCGATACGACTTATACCTTCGCCATTCCGACTGCGATCGTCGATGATATGGCGGCCCGGACCAAGCTGCCGACCATCACGATCGAGCGGGCGTTGCAGGGTAAGGAGACGTCAGCGACGCGCTGCGCGGTACAGATCGCCCTGCGCGACTCAGCCTTGCGCGCGCCCACGACCGTCGGTCGCCCGCTGCTGCGCGATCTGCAGCCGCTGCTCGTGCACGATCGCACCAAAGCCGACAAAGCTGGGGGGTAGCCCGTTCCGATCACGGAACGGGAAATGGTGCGGTCGAGAAGACTCGAACTTCCACGGCCTTTCGGCCACAACGACCTCAACGTTGCGCGTCTACCAGTTCCGCCACGACCGCACGTGAACACCTTGGGGTCGCCCCCTTGGCTGGCAGGAGCGTGCCCCTAGCAGCGCCCGGAGCCTCGCGCAAATGCTTTTATCGTCCCCGCGCCGCCGCCCGCGCGATGGCGATCGCTTCGGCGGCGGTCATCACTTCGCCAAGGCCGCTGCCCGAAAGTGCGGCGCGTTCGGCATCGCGGATTCGCTCCAGCGCGCGCGCCAGCCGGGGCGCATCCCAGCGGCGCAGCGCCTGTGCGGTCGCGGGCTGTTCCTTGAAGAACACGCGGTGGCGCTCCATCACCCGGTCGACGCTCTCGCCATCGTCGATATCGCCGCGCATCTCGGCCAGCGACAATAGCCGCCGGGCGACCGCGCGCAGCAGCGGGATCGCCCCCCCGGGCATTTCGGGCAGCGCCGCAGCCGCCGCGTCGCCCGCGATCATCGCACTGACGATCCCCCCCAGCTCCGCATCGGCGATCGACGCGCCGATCGCATCGAATGCCTCGCCATCGGCATCGCGCGGCCGTTCGGGTGAGGCGTCGAGATACAGCGCCAGCTTCTCGATCTCGCTCGCCAGCACCGCGCGGTCGCCTGCCGTCACTGCCGCCAGTCGGTCGGGCACGTCGCCCAGCAGCCGCAAGCCATGGTCGCGCGCCATCGTCACCGCCAGCTTCGCCGCCTGCGCCGCATCGGGCACGTAGCAGGCGACCGCGACTGCGTTCAGCGACGCGGTGACCAGCTTCACCAGCTTCGACGTGCCCTTGACGGTCGGCGCGATCGCCGCGACCGGATTGCCGGCCCGCTCGGCGTTCAGCAGCAACGTCACCGCCTCGACCGACTCCTCGCCCATGCCCGTCACGCGGATGCAGCGGGCATCGCCGAACAGCGACAGCGACGCGGCTTCGTCGGCGAGCAGGCCGGGGCGGCTCTTCAGCATCGCACCGTCCATGTCGACGCGTTCGGCCCCCTCGCCCACGCCCTTTGCCAGCCGCGCGGCCAGCGCCAGCGCACCCGCAGTGTCGGGGCCGTGGAACAGGTAGAGCCGGATATCGGGGCCGGGCCGGTCGAGCTTGGCCGCGACCTGCTCGGGCCGGAGCTTCACGAGCCGTTCTTGGGCAGCGTCACCGCGATCCGGGTCACGATCTGGTCGGCGACGATCACCGACAGCCGTTCGAGCGCGGTGCGCTCCGCCGCGATCGTCGCATATTCGGACCGCACCACGTCGATGCCGGCATCCGACCCCGCCGTCGCGTCGAGCGTCACCGCGCCGTTCGACAGGTCGATCAGCTGATAGCGCGCGCGCAGCGTCCGCCGCTCGCGCGTGATCGAATCGTCGCGCCGCACGCCCAGGCCGGTGATATCGTCGTCGAGCCGGATTTCGAGGCGGTAGCGCGCCGGCCCCTCGGCGCGCAGCCGGTCGCGCAAGGCGTTGGCCATCAACCAGCCATTCTGTCCGGCGATCGGCGCGACCTCGACGCCCGACAGCGTCTGGCGCACCACCCCGCCCTCGCCCCCGGCGTAGAGCGGACGCAGGCCACAGCCACCGAGCAGCAGTGCAGTGGCGAGGACGGCGGCGCGGATCATGCGACGATGTTCACGAGACGGTCGGGCACGACGATGATCTTGCGCGGTGCCTTGCCCTCCAGCGCGCGGACGATCTTCTCGCTCGCCAGCGCGGCGGCCTCGGCATCCTCTTTCGCCACGCCCTTGGGCAGAACGATGGTGTCGCGCAGCTTGCCGTTGACCTGCACCGCGATCGTCGATTCGGCATCGATCAGCATCGCGGCATCGACCAACGGCCAGGCGGCATCGGCGATCAGGCCGGGACGGCCCAATTGCGACCATGCCTCTTCCGCCAGATGCGGGATCATCGGGCTGATCAGCAGCAGCAGCGCGTCCATGTCGGCATCCGACATGCCCTTCGCCTTCTCCGCCTCGCCCAACAGCGTGTAGAGCTTGGCCACCGCCTTGTTGAACTGCAACGCGGTAATGTCGTCGGCGACGCCGGCGATGGTGCGATGGACGATGCGGGTCAGTGCAGTCGGGCTGGTGCCGCCGGCCTCGTGCGCGGCGATCAGCTTCCACACGCGCTTGACGAAGCGTTCGGCGCCTTCGATGCCGGCTTCGCTCCACGGCAGGTCGCGCTCGGGCGGGCTGTCGGACAGCATGAACCAGCGCGCGGCATCGGCGCCGTAGCGATCGAGAATCGGTTCGGGATCGACCGTATTCTTCTTCGACTTCGACATTTTCTCGACGCGGCCGACTTCGATCGGAACTTCGGTCCCTTTCAGGAACACCCCTCCGGGACGGCGTTCGATCTCGGCAGGCGATGCGTACTGCTTGTTGACCGGCTGCTGATCGCCCTGCGCCAGCGGGACTTTCACCTGATACGTCTCGTGCGTCACCATGCCCTGCGTGAACAGGCCGGCGAACGGCTCCTTCAAATCGATCAGCCCGACATGGTTGAGCGCCCGCGTCCAGAACCGCGCGTACAGCAGGTGAAGGATCGCATGTTCGACCCCGCCGATATACTGGCCGACCGGCAGCCAGCTTTCCGCCACCGCCCGGTCGAACGGCTTGTCATCCGGCTGGCTGGCGAAGCGGATGAAATACCATGACGAATCGACGAAGGTGTCGAGCGTGTCGGTCTCGCGCCGCGCCGGAGCGCCACACGCCGGACAATCGACATGCTTCCACGTAGGATGACGATCCAGCGGGTTGCCCGGAATGTCGAACGAGACGTCGTCGGGCAGCTTCACCGGCAGTTGCTCGGTCGGGACTGGCACCACGCCACACGCGTCGCAATGGACGATCGGGATCGGCGTGCCCCAGTAACGCTGGCGGCTGACGCCCCAGTCGCGCAGCCGCCACACCGTCGTGCCCTTGCCCCAGCCGCCCGCTTCGGCCCGGTCGATCACCGCGCGCTTGGCGGCGGCGACGTCCATGTCGTTCAGGAAGTCGGAGTTCACTAGCTTGCCCGGCCCGGTATAGGCGTCGGTGCCTTCGAACACCGGATCGACCGTCTCGCCATCGGCAACGACGCGGCGGACGTCGAGGCCGTATTTCCGTGCGAAATCGAGGTCGCGCTGGTCGTGCGCCGGCACGCCCATCACCGCGCCGGTGCCATAGTCCATCAGTACGAAGTTCGCGATATAGACCGGCAGTTCGACGCCCGCGCCGAACGGATGCCGCATCCGATAGCCGGTATCGAAGCCCAACTTTTCCGCGGTTTCCAGCTCGGCGGCGGTGGTCCCGCCCTGCTTGCACAGCTCGATGAAGGCGGCGGCTTCGGCGTTACCCTCGGCCAGCGCCCGCGCGATCGGATGATCGGCGGCGATCGCGACGAAGCTCGCGCCGAAGATCGTGTCGGGACGCGTCGAATAGACTTCGATTCCCTGGTCGAACGGCGCGACCGGCGAAAAGGCGAATTGCAACCCTTCCGACTTGCCGATCCAGTTCTCCTGCATCAGCCGGACCTTGTCGGGCCATTGGTCGAGGCTGCCGAGCCCGGCGAGCAGGTCGTCGGCAAAGTCGGTGATCTTCAGGAACCACTGCGACAGCTTGCGCTTCTCGACCAGCGCACCCGACCGCCAGCCGCGCCCGTCGATCACCTGTTCGTTGGCCAGCACGGTCATGTCGACCGGGTCCCAGTTGACCGCCGATTCCTTGCGATAGACTAGGCCGCCCTTGAGCAGTTCGAGGAACAGCGCCTGTTCGTGCCCGTAATAGTCGGGATCGCAGGTCGCGAACTCGCGCGACCAGTCGAACGCGAGGCCCAGGCGCTTCAGCTGCGCCTTCATCGCGGCGATATTGGCGTAGGTCCACTGGCCCGGATGGACCTTCTTTTCCATCGCCGCATTTTCGGCCGGCATGCCGAACGCGTCCCACCCCATCGGGTGGAGCACTTCATGGCCGGTCATCCGCAGGAACCGCGCCAGCACGTCGCCCATCGTATAGTTGCGAACGTGCCCCATATGGATGCGCCCCGATGGGTAGGGGAACATCTCCAGCACATAGCGTTTGGGCTTGGACGAGTGGTCGTCGGCGACGAAAGTTTGCGCCTGGTCCCATGCGGCCTGCCAGCGGGCATCGGCCTCGGCCGGCGAAAAACGCGGAGTCATGGTCGTCGAATCAGCCCGTGACCGCACCACGGCGCAGGTCGCGCGCACGGGTGAGGATGATGTCTTCCAGCTTCTGCACGGTGGCGGCGGCGACCGGCGCCTCGATCCACTGACCGCCCTGATTCACCTGACGCAACGCCGCGACGCGCAGCGCATCGGCGCGCAGGTCCTGGTCGAGGATCGTGACCGTCACCTTGGTCCGCTCGGTCGGCGTGGCCGGATTGACGTACCAGTCGGTGACGATGACCCCGCCGTTCGAATCGGTCTGGGTCAGCGGCATGAACGACAGCGTGTCGAGGCTGGCGCGCCACAGATAGCTGTTCACGCCGATCGTCGTCACCTTCGACGCGGCAAGGTCGCCCGACACGCGCCCCTTGCCCCCGCTGCACGCGGCCATCGGCAGGGCAAGCGTTGCCAGCAACGCGATCAGCAGCGGGCGGTTCATCGGCGGTTCCTTGACTACAGGCCAACATGGCATTTCGCGCCGCTTCTATAGGAGGTGGCGCGGACCCGGCAAGCGGGTTGGTGCGTGGGGGTTCCATGCGGGGTGCAAAGTTGGTCCGACAAATATGTGGGTTCGATGCAACACTGGCGGGGAAAGCGACCGGATGCGGTGGATACAGGCAACCGAATCGTGTTAGCGCCATTAGCGGGGAGTGAGGAAAAACATGACGGGTCGCAGGATTTTGGCTGGTATCGGACTGGGGGCAATGCTCGCCGCCGGACTTGGTGCGTCGCCTGCCCTGTTCGCGCAGGAACAGCGCGCGCCGCGCGTCCTGAAGCGTATCGACATGGGCCAGATGCCGCTGGGCGGTTTCGGGTCGTTCACCCCCGCCTCGGCCGATCCGCGACTCGCAGCGGCCCTGTCGCGCACCGCGCTCAACCCGACCGGATTTCAGTTCACGCCGTCCGAAGGCACCGTGATCGGCAGCCGCGCGATCAAGGTCGCGGTGCGCAGCGCCACGTTGCAGGCCGAACGCCCGACCGACCGCGTCGCCGCGGTCACGACGATGCCGGCGCTGAACCCCGTCGCCTATAATCTGGGCATGGCATCGGGCCTCAAGCGCATGGCGCTGTCGGGCGATCTGACCCGGCTCGACCTCGGCCAGCCGGGCACCCGCGATCCGCTGGCACTGGGCATTCCCTACACGCCGCGCAAGCTCAGCGGCCGCGTGACCGCCAATGTCGATCACGCTTCGATCGACCAGCCGAAGATGATCACCGACACGTCGGGCTATTCGCTCGATGCGGGCGGGTCGTACAAGCTGACCCGCAACCTCGACGTGACCGCCGGCGCACGCGCCCGCACCGATCGCGAGCGGATGCTGCGCGTCGCGCCCGATCGCCGCGAAAGCCAGGCGGTCTATGTGGGTACCGCGTTCCGGTTCTGAGTCGGACGGCATTTCCCGGGGGACCGGGATGTTTCGTCGCTGTGATCGATTAGGGCCAGTGCCGCTCCGATGGCGCAACTTGTTTTAACGGACGCTGCAACGCGCACGATCCTGCGGCTTATGGGCTGGTGACGACGACATTCTGCATATCGCCACCCCGGCGAAGGCTGGGGTCGTTCGCGGCTAGGCACGCGCTTCGTAATTGGAAGATCCCAGCCTGCGCTGGGATGACGTATGCGGCAGGCGCGGCGGAGGTCCCGACACGTCCTTGTCCTATGCGCTGGCGGCACGCCCCGGTCGCTTCGGAACGCCCGCCATCCTGCGAAGGCTGCGATCTCTTGGGTGTAGACTTTGCGTGGAACCATTCGTGCTGCGCAGGGACCAAGCTTGTCGAAGGCCCGTATTGAAGCAGCGCCGACAGCCCCGTGGCTTCACGCGACCGCTACTAGGCAGAAGCGTCTTCTGACCCGGAATACCTGCAGTACGCCCCACTCAATCATCCTCATCCTCGAACCCGACCAGATCGAGCGCCCGCGCCTTGATCTGCCGCGTCATGCACCAGTGTACCAGTGCATCCTCGCGGCCGTGGGTCACCCACACTTCCTTCGGCGCGATCTCGGTCAGCGTCTGGGTCAGTTCGTCCCAGTCGGCATGATCGGACAGGATCAGCGGCAGTTCGACGCCACGTTGCCGTGCGCGCTGGCGTACCCGCATCCAGCCGCTGGCCATCGCCGTGATCGGGTCGGGCAGGCGCCGCGACCAGCGGTCGCCCAGTGCGGACGGCGGCGCGACGATGATCCGCCCCTGCAACTCCGCCTTCGTCGCCCCCGCTACGGGACGCAATTCGCCCAGGTCGACGCCCAGTTCGACATAGAGGTCGCATAGCCGCTGCATCGCGCCGTGCAGGTAGATCGGATCGTCGAACCCCATCGCTCGCGCTTCGGCAATGACCCGTTGCGCCTTGCCCAACGCATAGGCGCCGACCAGCACACAGCGTTCGGGCTCCATCCTGAGCGCCGCGAGCAGTTTTTCGATCTCGTCGCGCGTCTCGGGATGGCGGAACACCGGCAGGCCGAAGGTCGCCTCGGTCACGAACACGTCGCACGGCACCGGCTGAAAGGCCGCGCAGGTCGGGTCGGCGCGGCGCTTGTAATCGCCCGACACCACCACGCGTTCGCCGCCATGGTCCAATACGATCTGTGCCGATCCCAGCACATGGCCGGCGGGGACGAACGCGATGTCATAGTCACCCATCCGCACGCTTTCGCCATACGCGACGGGCACGCCGTTCTGCGGACCGTAGCGCGTCGCCATGATCGCCAGCGTTTCGGGCGTAGCCCATACCTGCCCGTGCCCACCCCGCGCGTGGTCGGCATGGCCATGCGTCACCAGCGCGCGCGCGACCGGTTCGGACGGGTCGATCCAGACATCGATCGCAGGCAGGTGAATGCCGGTCGGGTGCGGGGTGATCCAGCGGGCAAGGGCCATGCGAGGGAGATGGGGCGTAGCCGGGGGCGTGCCAAGGGCGGTGTCGGGCTGACATGGTTCGTCGGAACTTACCCCGCCGTTCGGGGGCCGCCACTTCACTGGACGTACCCCCGCGCAGGCGGGGGTCCACGGTACCATACGTAACCGTCGAGCTGTTTGGCTCTGGACCCCCGCCTGCGCGGGGGTACGCCGGAAAGCTCGGCCGCGGCGTCCGCCCCCGCCTGCGCTGGGTGCGACGTCGAGCACAGGGAATGGGCAAGGCGGCCTCCCCCGGGTCATCGAACCGACATATCCCCGCGATACGGCGCGGCCTGTTTCGTAGCGATTGCCAGACCTTGCCGACGCCCGCCCCTTCCCGTTCGACGTTGCTCGCAGCGGGGCTGGCCGCGTTCTGCGTCTATTTTGCGATGTATGCCTTTCGCAAACCGGTGATGGCGGTCGCCTTTGCCGACCAGCCGATGCTGCTGGCGGGACTGGATTACAAGGCGACGCTGATCATCGCGCAGGCGATCGGCTATGCGCTGTCGAAGATGCTCGGCGTGAAGATCGTCGCCGAACATGCCAGCGACCGGCGGGCGCGACTGATCCTGTCGCTGGTCGGCGCGTCATGGATAGCGCTGCTCGGCTTCGCGCTGCTGCCCGCGCGGTTCGGGCCGCTGTGCCTGTTCCTCAACGGCTTGCCGCTCGGCATGATCTGGGGCCTCGTCTTCCGCTATCTGGAGGGGCGGCGGGTGTCGGAATTGCTGGCGGCGATGCTGACCGCGAGCTTCATCCTGTCGTCGGGCGCGACCAAGACCGCCGGCGCGCTGCTGGTGCAGCATGGCGTATCGCCCTTCTGGATGCCGGCCGTCGCCGGGCTGTTGTTCGCGCCGGTGCTGGTCGTGGCGCTGGCGGTGCTTGCCCGCACGCCGCCGCCCGATGCCCGCGACCGGGCCGAACGCGGCGAGCGGGTGGCGATGGACCGCACCGCGCGCCATGCCTATTTGCGGACTCATGCCGTGCCGTTGGCGGCGCTGGTCACCGGCTATACCATCCTCGCCGCGCTGCGCGATTTCCGCGACAATTTCGCCGCCGAACTGTGGAGCGAGCTGGGCACCGGCATGCCCGCAGCGATCTTTTCGCTCACCGAAATTCCGGTGACGATCGTCGTGCTGGCCGGCCTCGCGCTGCTGGCGATGGTGCGCAGCAATGTGCGCGCGATGCTGGCGATCCATGCCGCGATCCTGTTCGGCGCGGTCACGCTGTGCGCGGCGACGCTGGCGTTCCGGCTGGGCGCGGTCGGGCCGGTCGCGTGGATGGTGCTGGTCGGCATCGGCATCTACAGCGCCTATGCGCCGTTCAGTGCGGTGCTGTTCGACCGGATGATGTCGCTCAGCCGATCGCCCGGCAATGCCGGCTTCCTGATCTATGTCGCCGATTCGTTCGGCTATGTCGGCAGCGTCGCGCTGCTGCTGCTGCGCGAACTGGCGGAGGACCGCGCGCATTGGCTGGACTTCTTCGCCAGTGCGACACTGGCGACCGGAACGCTGCTCGCCATCGCCACGCTGGTGTCAGGAACGTGGTTTTTCGGTCAATATACCCACGAGAAATGATGTTCAATTGTGGATGTGACGATCACATGCCACACTCCTCCGCTAGTTTCACACGAATAACGCAAACGAATCATCAATAGTCACACACATGTCATCGTCTGCTGCCAGAGGCACGGCCGGGGGCCGACAGCGGCCGGGAACGTGCGGCGACGCCGCAGGGGAGACAGCATGAAGTGGATGACGGGTGCGGCGATCCTTGCGATCGCGGCGATGACGACGCACGCCCAGGCGCAGACCGCCCCGGCCGATGCGGCAACGACCGACCAGTCGGGCGGCACGGGACAGGACGACACGCGATCGGGCGGCGAGATCGTCGTGACCGGCAAGGCGACGACCTTCGCCAACACGCAGGTGACCGAGCCGATGCTCGACCGGCAATCGGCGCTGACCAGCGTCAACGACGTTATCAAGGAACTGCCCGGCGTGTTCGTGGCGGAGGGCGATGCGTTCGGCTCGTCCGACTGGGCGACCTCGATCAGCATCCGCGGCTTCAGTTCGGGCGGCGGTGGCGGCCAGCAGATCGGATCGACCATCGACGGCCTGCCCAATGGCGGATCGGGCTATGGCGGCGGATCGCGCGCCAACCGCTATCTCGAAGTGCTCGACCTGAAGACCGTGATCGTGTCGCAAGGTACCGCCGATATCTCGTCGCGCTCGAACGAGGCGCTGGGCGGCACGCTCGATTACGTTACCAGCGACCCGACGCTCGACCGGCGCTACCGCTTCACGCTGGCCGGCGGCGATTTCGGCGCGCGCAAGATTTATGGCCGCGTCGACACCGGCCAGTTCGCCGGCGACACCCGCGCGTTCGTCAGCGCCTCCACGTCGCGCGTGAAGGACTGGATCGGCGGATCGGGCGAAACCCGCCGCGACCATCTCGATGCCAAGTTCGTCAGCCGGATCGACCGGGTGAAGCTGACCGGCTGGGTCAGCTATGACGATGCCGACGAAGCCGAATTCGGTTCGGTCAGCCCGGAAATGTTCGCCAACGATCCGAACCACGATGCCTATACCGACAACTGGACCGGCATTCCCTACATCGATCAGGGCTATCGCTCGACCTCGCGCGCATTGCGGCGCAACCTGTTCGGCTATCTGCGTGCCGAAACCGATCTCGGCGAAGTGAAGCTGTCGGGCGCGGGCTATTATCACCGGATGCGCGGGCGCGGCGACTTTGCGCCGCCGTATCTGGTCGATGTGCGCAACGACGGCACCGGCAATCCGGAGAGCGAGTTCACCGGCAGCCAGCCGACCATGATCGGCGGCGGCAATCTCGGCCGCTATTATTTCGTGACGCCGACCGGTGCGAAGGCGACGTTCCTGACCGGCTGTCAGGGCACGGCGCTGGTCCCGGCCGAATATTCGGCCAGCTGCTATGCGGCAGGATCGACCCCGGTCATGTCGTATCGCCATACGCATTACGAAAACGACCGCGGCGGCCTGACCGCCGATGCCGCCTGGACGCATGACTTTGGCGGGATCGAGAATACGCTGCGCGGCGGGCTGTGGTGGGAACGCGGCCGCGCGAACCAGTTGCGCGACTGGCACAAGGTGACCAATGCGCTGGTCGGCCCGGCGTTCGACGGCAAGCCTTATTACCAGCAGTTCAGCACCGACTACGACCTCGACGAACTGATGTATTATGTCGAGGACGCGGTCACCTTCGGTCCGCTGACCGCGCGGTTCGGCGTGAAGCAGTTCTTCCTCGACCAGCGTCGTGCCGAGCTGCTCAACGACCGCGCCGTGACCGAACTGCATTCGAACAGCCGCCCGCTGATCTCGACCGGCATCGTCTATCACGCGCCGATCGACGGGCTGGAGGCGTTCGCCGGCTATTCGCAGAACTTCGCCGCGATCGGCAACGGACCGCTCGGCGAACCGCGCGAGGTGATTGCCCGGATCAAGCCCGAAACCGCCAACAACCTCGAAATCGGCGCGCGCTATTCGACCGGTCGGGTGAAGGCGTCGCTCACCGCCTACGACATCAAGTTCAGCAACCGCATCCAGTCGATCTCGGCCAACCTCGTCACCGGCATCGATTATCTGGAGGAACAGGACAGCGTCTATCTGAACGTCGGCGGCATCAAGAGCCGGGGGATCGAGGCGGCGCTCGCCTATCGCGTGACGCAGGGGCTGACGCTGTCGGGCAACTATACCTACAACCACGCCACCTATCTCGGCACCGGCAACGCCGCGCAGGATGCTGATATCGGCGTCACGCCGGGGCGGCAGGTCATCAATTCCCCGCGCAACATGTGGGTCGCGGCGGCCAATTACGTCCATGGCGTCTTCAAGGTCGGCGGCGCGGCGAAATTTGTCGGCGACCGCTTCATCGGCAGCGACGGGACGGCGACCGCGCCCGGCTTCACCACCGTCGACGCCTATGCCGGGGTCGACCTGGGGCAGGTGAACGCGGTGATGAAGGGGATGGCGCTGACGGTGCAGGCGACCAACCTGACCGATCGTCGCTATCTGGCCGGGGCCGATGGCGGGTCGGCGTTCCTCGGCACGCCGCGCACCGTCACGGCCGCGCTGACGTTCGACTTCTAACGTACGAACCTTCGTCATTCCCGCGCAGGCGGGGATCCATTGCCGCCGACGTTTCGCATTGATCCGCTACGTCGGCGCATATGGGTCCCCGCCTGCGCGGAGACGACGATAAGGATGACAAGATTCCCATGGTCGATCTGTCGCGCCGCACCCTCCTGTCCACCGGTGCCGCCCTTGCCGGCGCGGCGGCATTGCCGGCGTCGATCGCGCGTGCCGCGGCGATCGCCCCTGATCGGCGCAGCGGCACCATCGCCGATGTCGAGCATGTCGTGATCCTGTGTCAGGAGAATCGAGGCTTCGACCATTATTTCGGGACGTTGCGCGGCGTGCGCGGCTTTGGCGACCGCTTTCCCGTACCGACCGTGGCGGGCAATGTCTGGCAACAGACCGACCGCACCGGCGCACACGGCCCGCGCACCATTGCCCCCTTCCACCTCGACACCGCAAAACAGTTCGAACTGATGCGGATGGAGGGCACGCCGCACAGCTGGCCCGACGCGCAGCGCGCGTGGGACGAAGGCCGCATGGCGCATTGGCCCGAGGCCAAGCATCCGCGCGCGATGGGTCATTACCGTCGCGGCGACCTGCCCTTCCAGTTCGCACTGGCCGAGGCCTTCACGCTCTGCGACGCCTATCACTGCGCGGTGCAGACCGGGACCAACACCAACCGGCTGTTCCTGTGGAGCGGCACCAACGATCCCGCCGGGCGACAAGGCGGCCCGGCGATCGGCAATTCGCACGATAATTTCGTCGAACAGGGCGGCGCCGCCGATCCCTATCGCTGGACGACCACGGTCGAGCGGTTGCAGGCCGCCGGGGTCGACTGGCGCATCTATCAGGACATGGCCGACAATTTCACCGACAATCCTTTGGCCGGCTTCGCGGCGTTCCGCGACGCCCATGCCGGGCGCGGCGATCCGGTGCTGAAGGACCGCGCGCTCACCACCCGCGGGCCGGAGATGCTGAAGGCCGATGTCCTCGCCGGGCGACTGCCGCAAGTGTCCTACGTCATCGCCACCGCCGCCGGATCGGAACATCCGGGGCCGTCGAGCCCGGCACAGGGCGCGGACTATACCGCGCGCGTCCTCGACGCGCTGACCGCCGATCCGAAGGTGTGGGCGCGCACCGTGCTGCTGGTGATGTTCGACGAGAATGACGGGTTCTTCGACCATATGCCCCCGCCCGCGCCGCCATCCCGGGGGAGCGGCGGCGAGTTGCTCGGCGGGTCGACCGTCGACCTCACCGGCGCATGGCACGACATTCCGAGCAGCGGCGATGCCGCGATCGACCTGCCCGCCTATCGCGGTCGCCCCTACGGTCTCGGCCCCCGCGTGCCGCTCTATGTCGTGTCGCCATGGAGCCGCGGCGGATGGGTCAATTCGCAGACCTTCGACCACACGTCGGTGATCCGCTTTCTCGAGGCGCGGTTCGGTATCCACGAACCGAACATCGCGCCGTGGCGTCGCGCGGTCTGCGGCGACCTGACCAGCGCGTTCGATTTCGCCGGACGTAATACCGCAACGCCGCCGTTGCCCGATCCCGCCGCCGACGCCCGCCGCGCCGCCGCGTTGAAGGGACAGATCAGCCCAGACGCACCCGCGACGCCCGCCGCGCCATGGCAGGAGGCCGGCGTCCGCCGCTCGCGCCCACTGCCCTATCGCCTCGACGTCACCGAACGCCTGCTGCCCGACGGCCTCGCGCTGCGCTTCGCCGCCGATGGCGCGGGCGCGGTGTTCCATGTCTATGATCGCACCGCGCTCGACCAGCCGCCGCGCCGGTATGTCGTCGGCGCAGGCGACCGGATCGAGGCGCAGTGGCGCTACGACGCCGGCGGACGCTACGATTTGTGGGTGCTGGGGCCGAACGGCTTTCACCGGCATTTGGCCGGACAGCGGGACGAAGCGGTGCCACCCGTCGTCTGGACGGTCGGCGACCCCGGCCTGACCCTCACCGTGCCGCGCGGCGATCCGGGCCTGCGTGTCCGGCGCCTCGCCCCCGGCGGCGGCGCGTCGGAAGAGGCGCTGACGCCCGGCCGCCATCGCTGGTCGCTCGACCACGCGCTCGGCTGGTACGACGTCACCCTGACCCACTCTGCTGCGCCCGGCTGGCGCCGCCGCCTTGCTGGGCGGCACGACCGCCCCGGCCGGGCGAGCGTCAGCGATCCCTTCGTCGAAAGCATCTCCTGATGGCCGCCCTGCCCCTGATCGCGCTGGCGCTGGCCGGCGCGTGGCCCGCCCCGGCGCAGGCCGATCTCGACCGCGCGGTCGCCGCCGCCCGGCCCGGCGACTATGCCGTGTTCGACGCCGACGGCACGCTGTGGAGCAGCGATATCGAAGAGGCCGGCATCGCCTTTTTCGAACAGCGCGGCTGGCTGTCGATCGCGACGCTCGACCCCGCGCTGCGCCCGATCCCTGTCCTGCCCGGCGAGACGCTGTACGGCTATTATCGCCGCCTGTGCGACTTCGATGCGAAGCTGTGCCTGCCATGGAGCGCGCAGGTCTTTGCCGGCCAGCCGCTCGGGGTACTAAAGCAGCGGTTCGACGCGCTGCTCGCCCATCGCGGGCCGATCCCGGTCCGCTATGTCCGCGACGGCAAGACGGTGACGGAAACGATCGAGGCACCGCGCGTCTACGCCGCGCAACGCGCGCTGATCGGCGCGCTGCAGGCGAAAGGCGTGGCGGTCTATGTCGTCAGCGCGTCGCAGGAGGAAGTGGTGCGCATGGTCGCCTCCGACCCACGCTACGGCCTGTCGATCCCGCCCGAACGGGTGATCGGCACGTCGATGCTGCTGTCCGGGTCCGACGGCACGCCATCGACCGCCCGCCGCGATATCGCCGCCGGCACCGCGATGCGGCCCGGCTATTGGGCGAACCGCGCGCGGCTGGTGCCGAGCACGACGCTGTGGTCGCCGCTGCCGTGGCAGGAGGGAAAGGTCGCCGCGATCCAGGCCTATATCGACCCGGTGCGCCGCCCGATGCTGGTCGCGGGCGACAGCGGCAGCGACTGGCCGATGCTGTTCCATTCGGGCGGCGTGCGGCTGTGGATGGACCATGACGCCCCGACCACCGCGCGGCTGCGCGCGGCGGCGACCGCCAGGGGCGGCGATGCGGCGCGGCGCTGGGTGGTGGTCGACCGGCGGACGCTCGCACCGGTGGAATGACCGGCGTCAGGCCATCGCCGGCCGCCGGATCGCCACCACGATCCTGTCGACCATCGCCAACACCAGCAGCGACGCCCCGAACAGCGGTAGCACGACGCCCGCCACCACCAGCAGCGTGATCGCCCCGCGCAGTCGCGCGCCGCTGACCGGTGGCGGCGCGGCCAGCCGCCCCTTGGGTCGCCTGCGCCACCACATCGTCACCCCGCTGACCACCAGCAGCACGATCGCGATGCAGGGGAACAGCATCAGCAACTGGTTGGGCAGCCCGAAATAGCGGCCCATGTGTATCTGCACGCCCAGCTCGACCGCCTTCGCGCCGATGCCGTAGCGATTCCAGCCGTTCTCGCCCAGCAGCCGCCCCGACCAGCGATCATATTGCAACGTCCGCTGCCCCTCCGGATGGCGCGGCGACACCAGCACGGTGTAGATGCCGGCGGGTCCGGACGGCAGGTACAGGCGATAGCCGCCGACGATCCCCGCCGCCTGCGCCTTCGCGGCGATGGCATCGGTCCTGGCGACGGCGGCAGGATCGGGCATCGCCGCATGCGCAGCCCCGCCGCCATGGCCGGCATGTGCCGGGTCGGATGCCGCCATTGGCATCGCCTCCTGGCTCCATGGCATCCCACCCAGGGCGCCCATCGGCCTGCTCTGCGGCGCGACATGGCCGAAGCGCGCCGCTTCGTTGCCGATCCCCAGCGCGGTAAAGGCGCCGCGGACCAGCGGCCCCTGCACCACCGCCCATGGCAGTCCGGTCAGCAACAGGAACGCAATCAGCGCGACGCTCCATACGCCCGTCACCGCATGCAGGTCGCGCCAGAACATCCGCCCGCGCGCGCGCCACCGGGGCCACACCACGCCCGCCAGCGACCGCCGCCCGCGCGGCCACCACAGGAACAGCCCCGACGCGATCAGCATCAGCGCCCAGCAGGCGGCAAGCTCCACCACCGCATCGCCCCATGGCCCGAAGGTCAGCGACCCGTGCATCACATCGGCGAACCCGACCAGCGTATGGGTATAGACATAGCTGCCCAGCACCCGCCCCGCTGCCGGATCGACCATCACCTGCCGCGGTTCGCCGGTGGCGGCATCGATCCACACCTTGGCGGGTCGGTCGGACGCGTCGGGCAGGTCGATCCGCGTCGGCACCCCCGGCACCGACGCGACCGCCGCCGCGATCATCCGCGACGGTGCGACCGGCGTGGCGACCGGCGCGACGATCTGCAATTCCGGCATCAGCGCGTCGTTCAGCTCATCCTTGAACAGATAGATCGCGCCGGTCACGCTCAGGATCAGCAGGAACGGCGCGACGATCAGCCCGGCATAGAAATGCCAGCGCCAGATCGTGCGATACAGCCGCGGATCGCTCATCGCCGCCCTCCCAGCGCATAGCCGAGGCGGACCGACAGCGTGCGCGGATCGCCCGGATAGACGAAGTTCGCGCCGCCATTGGCGGTGTAATAGGTGGCATCGGCGACATTGGTCAGGGCGGCATCGATCCGCACGGCACCGATGCTGGTCCCCAGCCCCAGGTCGAACAGGGTGTAATCGTCCAGCACGACCGCGCTGCCGTTCACCAGCCGTCGTTGCCCGACGAAATAGGCACCGCCGCGCAACTCGACCGGCCCCAGCGCGATCCGCGTCGCTGCCGTGGCGGTATGTTCAGGCGTATCGCCCAGCCGCGCATCCTGTAGCGCGGGCGTCGTCGTCCGCGTGACCCGTCCGTCGAGATAGGCATAGCCGCCTTGCAGCCACCAGCCGTCGACCGGCATCCATTCGCCCTCGACCTCGACGCCCTGCACCCGCAACTGCCCCTCCTGTACCTGAAAATTCGCGTCGACCGGATCGGTGACCGCGACGTCGTTGCGGCGGATGCGGAAGGCGGACAGGCTGGCGCGCAGCCGGTCGCGGGTCAGCCGCAACCCGGCCTCGACCTGATCGGAGGTTTCGGGGCGGAACGGCGATCCGTCGCGGCTGCGCGATCCGACGACGGGGTCGATATCGAACCCCTTGTTATAGCCGCCGAACAGCGACCAGCCGCTTCCCAGCCGCAGCGTCGTACCCAGCTGCCATGTCGTGTTGGCGATGGTGTCGGCGTCGCGAGTCGTGCCGCCCGGCGTGGTGCGGCGATTGTCATAGTCGAACGAGGAATGCCGTACCCCGGCGACCACCTGCCATGCGTCGGTCAGCGCGATCTGGTCCTGCGCGTAGGCTGCGAAGCCGTCGACCTTGCCCTGCGTGTAGAAGCTGAACGCCAGCCGGGGGGCGCGGGTCGCGTAGCTGTAGACCGGGTTCAGCACGTCGATCGGCGCGATATCGCCTGGGGCGATATCGAACTGGCGGAAGGTCGGGCGCTCGGCGCTGTGTTCGATCCCGAACAACACCGTGTGGTCGATGCCCAGCGTCGTCGCATGGCCGGTCAGGTCGAGTTGCGCGATATAATAGCGATCCGCCTCGCGCCCGCGCCGTCCGTTGCGCTGGATGCGTGTCGGCTGGCCGCTGACGGGTGCGAGCAAGCGCACCTGATCGAGCGAGGTGTTGAACTCCGAATATTGGAAGCGCGGGGTCAGCGCCCAGCCCGCGCCCATGTCGAACGCGACCCATGCCTGGATCAACGGCGCGTCGGCGACGAGGTCGGTAAAGTTCGGCTCGCCCAGAAACGCGCCGCGCGGCACCGTGCCGACGCCGTTGCCGCGTACCGTGCCGACCACCGGCAGCCCCGGATTGTTGGCGGTGGTGCGGCGGACATATTCGGCGACCAGATGCGCCGATACCGTGGCACTCGGCCGCCATGCCAGCGTGACGCCGACATTCTCGCGGTCCATCGCCTGATAGTCGACGAAGGTGCCCGACCGCTCGACCTCCCCGGTCATACGAATGCCCAGCGTATCGGTGATCGGGGTCGACACATCGACCGTCGCCATCTTCTGTCCGTACATGCCGCCGGTCAGCGCGAGTGTCGCCTGTGCGCGATCGGTCGGCTGCTTGGTGACGATCGACAGGATGCCGCCGACCCCCGACTGGCCGTACAGCACCGCGGACGGTCCTTTCAGCACCTCGATCCGCGCGATGTTCGACAGCGCGGAGGCGTCGACGTCCTCATAGTAACGCTGGCGGATGCCGTTGCGCATCTGGTCCGCCACGAACCCGCGGATCTTCAGGCCGAAGCTCTGGTAACGCGACACGCGGCTGCCCCCGACATTGGCCGACGGCACCGCGCGCAACGCGTCGCCGACGCTGCGCACCCCGCGCTCGATCAATTCCTCGTCGTCGAGGACCTGGATAGCCTGCGGCACCCGGTCGAGCGGAATGCCCGATTTGCTGCCGAATTCGGCGTTCTTGGTACCGGTGACGACGATCGTCTCGTCGCGTTGCCCGGTGCGACGCTCCGCGCCGTCCTGCGCCTGCGCCTGCGCGAACGGCGCAAGGCAGAGCATGGCCGTCGATGCGGCCAGAAAGGATTTCATGAAACTACCCCTGATGATCGCGACGCAGCCCCGCGCCCCGCCCGGATCGGCGGGATTGTGGGGGGCTGCGGCAGGTGTCGGCACGCGCGCACGAAGGCGACGCGGACCGGACGGGATCAGGCGGTAACGGGCGGCCCGCGCAGCGGCGGACGGAGATGGGCGGGGAGCGCCGCAGGGAGCGCCACGACGATGCGCAACCCAAGCGCGAGGACGAAGGCGACCGCGATCGCCAGTACGACCGGGTCCGCCGCCGCCAGCGACGGCGACTGGAGCCCGGCAAAGGCGCAGGGCTGCGGCTTGTTGTCATGCTGTTCGCCATGCCGGTCGTGCCCGCCATGATGCGCCGCCATGCCCGGCATTCCGGCCATCGACGGCGGTGCCACGACCGGCCCCGTACCGGAACACACCGCGATGACGAAGCGGCCGTCGACGATCGCGGGCATAAACCCCGCGGGTATCAGCGCCTTCATCAGCAGCGCGACGCAAATCGCGAACACTGCCAATGCGTTATGCGTCAGGATAAGGCGGCGGAGGCGAAGCACGCCCCTGCCCTAGCCGAGCAGGATCGGCTTGTCATGCCACGCGTCCGCGCTTCGCGGTTCTCAACGCCCGGCGCGCGGGCTAGCATCGGCCCATGGAAGCACCGGACCGAATCCGACGGGTCGTCATTCTGGGAGGAGGGACCGCCGGGTGGATGACGGCGGCGGCGCTGTCGCGCAGTTTCGGCGATAGCGTCGCGATCATGCTGCTCGAATCCGAAGCGATCGGGACGGTCGGGGTCGGCGAGGCGACGATTCCGACGATCCACTGGTTCAACGAACTGGTCGGCATCGACGAGGGCGAATTCCTGCGCGCGACCCGGGCGACGTTCAAGCTGGGCATCGAGTTCGTCGACTGGACCGCGCCCGGCCATCGCTATTTCCATCCCTTCGGTCAGTTCGGTGCGGCGCTGCCCGGTGTCGCCTTCCACCATCGCTGGTTGAAGGCGCAGGCAGACGGGCTCGACGTGCCCCTGCCCGCGCTGTCGCTGGCGGCGCAACTGGCGGCGCAGGGCCGGTTCGCCAAACCGGCCGGCGATGCCCGCTCGATCCTGTCGACCTTGGGCTATGCCTATCATTTCGATGCCGGGCTGTACGCCGCCTATCTACGCCGGTTGAGCGAAGCGGCGGGCGTGACGCGGATCGAAGGGATGCTGCACCATGTCGAGCGCGACGGCGAGAGCGGCTTCGTGCGCCTGCTGACGACCGACCGCGGCGATCGGATCGCGGGCGACCTGTTCATCGACTGCTCGGGCTTTCGCGCGCTGCTGATCGGCGAGGCGCTGGGCGAAGGCTATGCGGACTGGTCGCACTGGCTGCCGTGCGACCGGGCAGTAGCGGTGCCGTGCGCGCGGGTGGCCGAGACCACGCCCTATACCCGCTCCACCGCGCGGGCGGCCGGGTGGCAGTGGCGCATCCCGCTGCAACATCGCACCGGCAACGGCTATGTCTATGCGAGCCACTATCTGTCCGACGACGAAGCCGCGGCGACGCTGCTCGGCAATCTCGATGGCGAAGCGCTGGCCGAACCGCGCTTCCTGCGCTTCACTGCGGGCACCCGGCGGCGGCCATGGCGCGGCAATGTCGTGGCGATCGGGCTGGCGTCGGGGTTCCTCGAACCGCTGGAATCGACCAGCATCCACCTGATCCAGAGCGGCATCACCAAGCTGCTGACGCTGTTCCCCGACCGCAACTGCGACCCCGCGCTGGCCGACCGGTTCAACACCGTGTTCGCGCGCGACATGGACGGGATCAAGGACTTCCTGATCCTCCATTATCACGCGACTCGCGGCCGCGATGAACCATTGTGGCAGCATTGCCGGACGATGCCGCTCCCCGAAACCCTCGTCGCGCGCGAGGAACAATATCGTCGCTCGGGACGGCTGATCCTCGAACCCGACGACCTGTTTCGCGAGGCGAGCTGGCTGGCGGTGCTGAACGGTCAGGGCATCCACGCCATCGGCTATAACCCGCTCGCCGATACGATCGACGCGGCGACCAATCGCGCGCAGGTGCGTCAGATCGCCGACGTGATCGCACGCGCTGCGCCGACGCTGCCGCTGCACGATGCCGCGCTGGCGCAACTGATCGGGGCGGCATGACCCCGCCGGACATCGTCGCGCGGCGGATCGGCGATGAGCGACAGCCGATCGCAATCGTCGATCACTTCCATCCCGATCCGCAGGCGCTGCGCCGGTTCGCCGCTGCCGCCACCTTCGTTCCGGGCCGCAACCATTATCCCGGCATCCGCGCCGACCTGCCACCCGGTTATTTCGACGCGGTCCGCCCGTCGCTGACGACGGTGCTGACGCAGGTGTTCGGCCATCGCGGCGGAATCGCGCTGCTCGATGCCAGCTTCTCGATCGTGACGACCCCGCCCGACCGGCTGTCGGTTGAACAACGTCTTCCCCATTTCGACGCGGTCGACCCGGCGCGTATCGCACTGGTCCACTACCTGAGTGACGATCAGGGCGGCACCGCCTTCTACCGCCACCGGACCACCGGGTTCGAGACGATCGATGCCGCACGGGCGCCGGGTTATCTGGACGCGGTGTCAGGTGAGGTCCGCGAACACGCGCCCTCGCCCGCCTATATCGCCGGCTCCACCGCGCAGTTCGAACAGCTCTCGGCAGTCCATGCGCGGAGCAACCGGGCGGTGATCTATCGCAGCGCCCTGCTCCACAGCGGCGCGATCCCGCCCGATACGGCACTGCCCGACGATCCGGCGGAGGGGCGGCTGACGGTTACGGCGTTTCTGCTGCTGCGCTAGGGTGACGTCGTCCGATCAACCGTTACCGCACCGCCCGCGGCGGCTGCACCGCCAGATAGACCGTGCTCCACAGCTGTGCGGCGTTGGATTCATCGACGTCCTGCTTGCCCGCGCCGAACGCGACGACCCGGTAGCGGCCGCCCTGATAGGCCCACGACCACAGCTCCGAACTCTGCGTCGCGCGCGTCGCGTTGATCGCGCGCCACAGCGTCGCCTGCGCCCGCGTCAGCACCGCGCGGGTCGACGCCGGCAGGTCGCGGCGGGCGAGTTGCCGCTCCAGCCCGGCGGCGAACAGCGCCTGCTGCCACGACCACACCACCGCGCCGTGATAGGCGGCGGGGGTGAAGCGCCCCTGCACCATGGCGTCGGTCTGCGCGGCATTGGCGACCAGCATGCCGATATCGGTCATCAGTCCGGCAGGGAACGGACGCATCGCGGCGGTGACATAGGTGTCGAGATCGGCCGCCGACGGTTCGGCGAACATCAACGCGAAGCCTTCGTCCGAGTTGACGATCGGGATCGGCCGTCCGCCATCGTCGAGCGCGATCGCGTGGAAGGTCAACGGTGCGGTGCCGAGCGACGCCACCGCCGGCGCGGCAGGAATGCCGAGGCTGCGCGCATAGCCTTCGATCCGCGGCTTGGCCTGTGCAGCGGGCAGCGACACCCGGAACATCGCCGGGGCGCGGTCGCGCCAGACGGTCGCCATCGCTTCGGCACGCGTCAGGGCGGCACGGTCCTCCGCCGTCAGATAGCGGTCGAGCAACCCGGCACGCAGCAATCGCGCGGCCGATTCCAGCGCGGCGGGCACGAACACCGCATTGACGTCATAGGCATAACGCCCGCGCCCCAGCCCTTCCTCGCTATCGCGCCACTGCCCGGTCAACCGGCCCTTCCCGATCGCGATCAGCCGCGCATAGTCCGGCCGGTCGGCGAAGGGACGCGCGGTATCGAGGACGAAGCGCAGGTTGCGCACCAGCGCCTTGCCGACCGGTGCGGTCGTGCCGGGCATGCCTTCGCTGACCAGCGGCCTGTCGAGGAACGCGCGGGCGGTAGCGGCATCGCCGTGGTCCAGCAGATAGGCCGCCGCGACCGGCGCCAGCATGTAATCGTCGTCGACCATCGCATAATCGAGCACCGCCGCATCGCCGCTGCCGCCATGCTGGCGCCGGTCGACCACGGCGAACTCGCCGATGCCCTCTTCATGCGCGACATCGCCGCGCGCATCGAGCCGCGCGAGCACCGATCCCAGCCCCGCCTCGATCGCCTGCGGTTGCAGCACCGGCATCAGCAGGCGCAGCGACATCAGCGTGTCGCGCCCAAAATAGGTCTGGAACCGCCACGACCCGGCGAGGAATTTCTCGCGGTAGCTCAGGAAGCGGAGCGCGTTGCGCGCACCGGGATCGTTGGCGGCGCGGGCGTTGAGCAATTCGTTCTGGGCAAGGCCGGTCAGCGGCGTCTCGCCGCTCGACGCGGTGATCTCCATCCGGATCGGGCGGCCGGCATCGGCGACGATCGCCCCGTTCCGGACGCTGCCCGACAACAGCCGGACCTGCAGCAGGTAACCGGGCTTGCCGTCGAGGCGCGCGCGGCTCCAGCGGATGCTGTTGCCGACGATCACCGGATCGACCCCGACCTCTTTCGGAAACCGCCCGACCGACTGGTAATCGCGCAGGAAACGGATACTGGACAGCACCGCCTGCTTGATGCGCAGTTCGGGTGCGTCGATGCTGGCGATGGTGACCACCGCCGGTTGCGGTCCGGCGATACCGGGCGCGGTGGTCGGGTGCGGCGGCTGTTCGAGGCGCCACGTCGCGGCGCGCGCGACGCTCTGGAACCACAGCCCGACGCCGCTATTGCCCGCCGGAAACGCGACGAGGATGCGCGGATCGGTGCCGTTGCGCAGCAGCAGGTGCGCTGCGACCGGCCCCTCGCGGACGAAGGCGTTGAGGTTCTGCCCCTCGGTCAGCTGATAGGCGAGCTCGGGCGCCCTTGCCGGCCGCTGCGCCACCGCCAGTCCCGTTCCCGCCAGCATCGCGCCGGCCAGCATCCACCGCACCACGGTCTTCATGCGCCAAACCCCTTCACTATCGGGGTGCCATGGGTCCGCCACGGCACCCCCGGACGTTCAGAACCGGAACGTCAGCGTCCCGCCATAGGTCGGGCCGACGATCCCGCGGGCGTAGAAGAAGCCGTCGGTGATCGCCTGCGTCTGCCCCTGCCGCGGATTGCCCTCGGTCAGTCCCACCACGTCGAACACGTTGTCGGCGTTCAGGTTCAGCTGCACCCGCTGGCTGAGGTTCAGGTTCACGCCGATCCCGGTCACGCCATAGCTGGGCAGCGCGATGCCGTTGCCGTTGTCGGCGAAGATCTTGCCGACGAACTTGTAGCGGGCATAGATATCGCCGACCCCGTTGGGCAGCGTCAGCGTCGGCAGGATGGTGAACAGCTGCGCCGGTGTACGTTCGGGGCGATTGCCCTCGAACGCCGCGCCCTGATCGACGCCGTCGAGTTCTAGGTTGAGCAGCTGCGGGTCCTGGAACACACCTTGGAAGTCGACCGAGAACCACGTCGTCGGCCGCACCACGAAATCGATCTCGACACCCTTGGTCCGCAGATCGGCGTTCAGATTTTGCTGTTGCGAGGGGTTGGAGGGGTTGGCGAAATTATAGTTCTGGTTGTCGAAATTGGTGCGGAAGACGGTGGCCGAGCCCGAGAAGATGCGCCCATATTGGTAACGGACGCCCGCTTCGTAGAGCTCGATCGTGGTGATCGGGTCGACATTGTTGGTCTGGAACCCGTTGGCATAGCGGGCATAGACCGAGAAGTTCGGCGTCAGCAGATAGTTCGCGCCGACCGTCCACGATGCCTTGCGCTGCGTGCGCTGGCGCACCGTGTAGGTGCCATCGAAGCTGGACCCGACGTTGCGCACCACCCCGCCGACACCGGCGGGTACCGGCTGGTTCACCGCCAGCGCGTTGCCGTCGCGTGCGGTCGCGTCGTCGCTTTCCCAGCGTACGCCGCCATCGACGCGCAGGTTGCCGAACGCGACTTCGTCGTTGACGTAGAGCGACACCGCAGAATCCTTGCGGTCGCGGATGCCCGCACCCCAGTCGCCATAGGAGACGAGGCCGTTGTCCGACAGCGTGCCGATCACGTTGTTGCCGGCATCCAGCGCGACGATGTCGTAGATGTCGCTGTTGGTCTGCACGCCGTTGACGACGCTGGCGGTCGCCGACTGGTCCTGCGCACGCTTCACGTTGTAATACATCGCGCCCGCGGTCAGCGAGTTCTTGAAGCTGCCGGTATCGACCTCCCACCGCCCGCCGACATTCGCGCCGAAGTCGCGCCCGTCGATATAATCGTGGTTGAGCACGGTGCGCTGCAGGAAGCCGTTGCCGTTCAGCGCGCCCAGTTCCGCGGTCTGGTTCTGCCCCAGCACCACGCCGGTGCGTAGGTCCTTGATCCCGAAGCGCACGGTGTTCGGGAACGCCCGCGCGCCCAGCGTCAGCAGGTCGTTGATCGGCGAATTGGCACCCGGCGTCAGATAGTTCTGCGCGGTGGTCAGCCCGGCGTTCCCCGTGCCCGACCCGGGGAACAGGCCGTTGAAGTCGTACGAATATTTCAGATAGCGGGCGTGTGCGAACAGGTCGATCGTGTCGCTCAGCGGCTTTTCGATGTCGAAGCGCACCTGCGCGGTCTTTGCCTTGATCCCGTCGCGATAGCGGAATTCGCGAAAGCCGCCGGGATGCGCGAAGGTCGATACCGGCACCGCGATATTGGCGAAGGCATCGCCGCCGACATTGCCGTCCTGCGTATCGAGCCCCGGAATGCCGCGGATCTCGCCACCGTCGAAGCGGTACGGCATCGTCGCGTAATAGGCGTTCTCGACATCGCCACCCTTGGCCGACAACCGGGCATAGCCGCCATCGTCGAAGCGATATTCGAGCATCCCCTTCAACCGCCATCCGGCATAGTCGAACGGGTTTTCGCGCACGCCCGGGCTCGACTGGACATAGCCGCCGATATTGAAGGCAAGGTTTTCGGCCAGCGGCTGCGAATAATAGAAATCACCGCGCTTCATGCCGTAATTATAGGCGGTGACGCGCGCCGCCCCTTCGGCTTCCTTGAAGTTCGGGCGCTTCGAGATGAAGTTGATCGTCGCACCGGCACCGTTGACGGTCAGCACGCCCGACGACCCGCCCTTGACCGCTTCGAGGCGATCGATGGTCAGGTCCTGGTCGAAGAAGAAGTCGGCACCGCCGCCGCCGTACAGGATCGGCATACCGTCTTCCTGCAGCTGTACGAAACGCTGGCCGCCGCCCTGAAGCCCGCGGACCGAATAGTTGTTCGAGACGGCACCGGCGGTCGCTTCGACGAAGATGCCGGGGACCAGTTCGAGCATGTCGGCGGTCGAACGCGGCGCGCGGCGGTCGATATCGGCACGGTCGGCGAGCGTGATATCGGCCGAAGCGGTGATGAGCGGGCGGTCGCGCGAGGTCGTGCCGGTGACGACGATCACGTCCTGCGCATCCTCGTCGGTCGTCGCGGTCGCGGCATCGTCCGGCGGTGTCGCGGCAGGTGCGACCGGTGTGGTCTGCGCCGAGGCGGCGACCGGCAGCAGTGCGGCGCCGGCCAGCAACGCCGCCCGCGCGCCGAAGCGGTTGAATGTCAGCATGATCCCTCTCCACCCTTGTCGTGCGCCCCGGTATGCCGGGAACCGGTTACAACTAGACCTCGGCCAATCGGCCTGCAATCATGGTATACAGGCGACAATCAGATCGGAGCCGGGATGTGGCGGACGGGCAACAATCGGTGCGATCCCTGCCGCTCAGTCGAAGGAACGTGTTAGGCGCCGCACTGCTGGCGGGTACCGCCACGCTGCTGCCGGCACGGGCGCATGCCGCGTCCGACAGGGTCGAGGCATTGATCGCGCGGATGACGCTGGCCGAAAAGGCGGGACAGCTCAGCTGTTTCAACGACGAGGTGCGCCCGGTCGGCGCGGTGTTCAATCCGGTGGTCGATCCGCGTGGGGGAGAGGCGATGCTGGCCGATATCCGCGCCGGGCGGATCGGCATGCTGTTCAACGGGTACGGCGTCGCGGGCGCACGGCGCGCGCAGGAGGCGGCGCTGGCCGGCCGGCTGCGCATCCCGCTAGTCTTCGCCGCCGACGTGCTGCACGGCTGCCGTACGATCTTTCCGATCCCGCTGGCCGAGGCGGCGGCATTCGACGCCGACCTTAGCGAACGCGCGGCGCGGGCCGTCGCGTGCGAGACGGCGGCGGGCGGGCTCCACTGGACCTTCGCGCCGATGGTCGACGTCGCGCGCGACCAGCGCTGGGGCCGGGTGGCGGAGGGTGCGGGCGAGGATGTGCTGCTCAACCGCCTGCTCGCCGCCGCGCGCGTGCGGGGGTTTCAGGGAAGCGACCTGCGCCGCGCCGATGCGCTGCTGGCGACGCCCAAGCATTTCGTCGGCTATGGCGCGGTGCGCGGCGGGATGGAATATGCCGCAGTCGACATGAGCGCGGCCGAACTGCGCGAGACGTTCCTGCCGCCGTTCCTCGATGCCTTTGCCGCAGGCGCGGGCGCGACGATGGCGTCGTTCACTGATTTCGGCGGGGTACCGGTCAGCGCCAACCGCCCGCTGCTGACCGACCTGTTGCGCGGCGAGCTGGGATTTCAGGGCGTGTGCGTGTCGGATTACGACGCCGACCGCGAACTGATCGCCCACGGCATCGCCGCCGACGAGGCCGATGCCGCGCGCCTCGCCATCCTCGCCGGGATCGACATGTCGATGCAGAGCGGGCTGTTCGTCCGTCACCTGCCGGCACTGGTCGAAAGCGGACGGGTACCGGTCGCGGCGGTCGATCAGGCGGTGCGACGGGTGCTGACGCTGAAAGAGCGGCTGGGGCTGTTCAACGATCCGTTCCGGTCGATCGATGCGCGGGCCGAGCGACGCGAGACCGGGAGCGTGGCCATCAAGCGGATGGCGCGCAAGGTCGCGACGCGATCGATCGTGCTGCTGCGCAACGATGGCGATCTGCTGCCGCTGCCCCGCGCGGGCAAGCGCATCGCGCTGATCGGGCCGTTCGGGGCGGACAAGGCGAACCTCAACGGGCCATGGTCGTTCGCGGGCGATGCGAAGGACGGGATCGACGTGGCGAGCGGGTTGCGCGGGGTCATGGCCGATCCGGCACTGTTGACGGTCGAGGCGGGCAGCGGCGTGACCGAACCCCTGCCCGGCGGGACCGCGCGGGCGGTTGCAGCGGCGCAGGCGGCCGACGTGGTGCTGCTGGCGATCGGTGAAGGCGGCGACATGTCGGGCGAGGGCAACAGCCGGACCGAGATCGTCGTGCCGGCGGCGCAGCAGGCGCTGGCCGAGGCGATGGCGGCGACGGGCAAGCCGGTCGTCGTCCTGCTGCGCCATGGTCGCGCACTGGCGCTCAGCGGCGCGGTACGCGACGCGCCAGCGTTGCTGGCGACGTGGTTCCTCGGGGAACAGACCGGGCCGGCGGTGGCCGATATCCTGTTCGGACGGGTCGAGCCGACCGGGCGGCTGCCGGTCAGCTTTCCGCTGACGAGCGGGCAGCAACCCTGGTCGTACGACCGGCGCAGCACCGGGCGGCCCCCGCCCGACGATCAGCCGATGGCACCGGGGCGCAGCCATTGGCGCGACGCTCCCGACCGCGCGCTGTACCCCTTCGGATCGGGCATGGGCTATACCCGCTTCGCGCTGTCCGACCTGTCGGTGCCGGCGGTGGTGGCGACGGGGGCCGACGTGCCGGTGTCGGTGATGGTGCGCAATGTCGGCAAGCGGGCGGGCACGACGCTGGTGCGGATCGACCTGCACGACCGCGTCGCCAGCCGGACGCGCCCGGTGCGGCAGATGAAGGCGTTCGTGCGGGTCACGCTGGCGGCGGGGGAAACGCGGCGGATCGACCTGCGGATCGCGGCGCGGGAACTGGCGCTGGTGGCGAGCGACGGGCGCTGGCGTGTCGAGCCGGGTGCGTTCGACCTGTGGGTGGTTGCAGGCGATGGGGTCGAGATGCAGGGTGCGTTCGAGGTGCGGTGAGAGGATTGGTCATCGACCCGGCCATCGTCCCCCGGTAGCAACCAGACGTCATCCCAGCGAAGGCTGGGATCTCCCGGTTGTAGCACGCGGCAGGAACCGCTTGAGACCCCAGCCTTCGCTGGGGTGGTGTTTCCCCGCCAATAGATCACACCCTCGTTACCGTCACCCCGGACTTGATCCGGGGTCCCGCTTCTTCTTCTGGCGGCGGGTAGAAGCGGGACCCCGGGTCAAGCCCGGGGTGACGATGGGTTTGGGGAGCGCGTATCTTCCCTTACGGCAACCCCGCGCCCATTCCCGCCTGCAGCACCGCATACCATTCGGCATGGGTCCACCCGACCTGCACCGCATCGGCGGCGGCGCGGATGCGATCGGGCGTCTGCGATCCGACGATCGGGATGATCCGCGCAGGGTGGACCATGCTCCACGACAGCGCGGCGGTCGCGGCATCGACGCCGAAGCGCGCGCCCTGTTCGGCCAGCAGCGCGCCTGCCGGATGGCTGCCATCGGTCAGCCGCCCGCCGCCCAGCGGCGACCAGCCGAGCACCGTCATGCCCCGCGCCATCGCCTGATCGAGGGTACCGTCGTAGAGCGGGGCGGTGTGCAGCGGCGAGAATTCGGGCTGGGTGCTGACGATCGGGTGGTCGAGGAACGCCTGCAGCGCGTTGACCTCCGCCGGGCTGTGGTTCGATACGCCGACCGCGCGCACCTTGCCGTCCGCGACCATGCGGGTCAGGCTGGCAGCGACCTCCTGCGGATGGGTCAGGAAATCGCGGCGGTGGATCTGGTACAGGTCGATCCGCTCGATCCGCATCCGGGCGAGCGAGTCGTCGACCGCTTGGCGGAGATAGGGCGCGTCGGAGCGATAGGGATTGCCCGGGCGGATGCCGCCCTTGGTCGCGATCACCATCCGGTCGCGCAACTGGGGTGCTTCCGCCAGCACGTCGCCGAACAGCGCCTCAGCCGATCCGAAGCCGGCGGGCGTGTCGGTGCCATAAATATCGGCGGTGTCGAACAGCGTGATGCCGGCATCCAGCGCCGCCTCGACCAGCGTACGGCCATTGGCGACGCTGCCCTTGAACCGCCACATCCCCCAAGCGAGCGGCGAGACGAGGATATCGCTGGCGCCAAGCGCGCGGGGGGCAGGATCGATGGTGAGCATGGTCATGCCTGTAGCCGCCGGGCCGGCGCGATCAACGACGATACGTCGCTGGCGGCGGTGGCGCGGGCGAGCGGCACGTCGAAGGGATAGGCGATCTCGACCCAGTGCGCCTCGGCATCCGACGTGCCGGCATAGAGGCGGGTGACGTCGCCCGTCACCTCGATGCCCGAGGAGAAGACGACATCGACCAGATCGGGGCGCTTGGCGGCACCGGGGGCGAACTGGTCGCGCCCGGCGAGGACGGTCAGGTCGCGCCAGCCATGGCTTGCCGGATCGAACACGAAGGCCACGGCGTAATAATGCCGCGCGCTGTACATCGTATCGTCCTCGAAATAGGCGATGTGCGCGATCAGCCCGACCTCGCCGTTCGCCAGTAGATGCGCCTCGTTCACTCCGCCCCAGTCGAGCGGGTGGAACATGCCCGTCAGCATCGGCGCGGCGTCGATCGCCGCGACGGTGAGCGCGTCGAGCGACGCAACCTCGGTATAGCCGATCGTACCGCGCCCGCCCTTGGTGCCCCGCGGCCGGGTGAACACCGCGACCCGACCGTCGGCCAGTTCGCACAGGCGGATGTCCTTCATGCCGAGCGGCCCGGCGAAGCACGGCGTCAGGTCGAAGATGTCGCGGCCGCGATAGAAGACCGTCCACCATTCGGGCTCACCCGCGCCGAAGCGGACCTCGACCCCGCCGAATACCAGCTCGCCGCCGATCATGGTGACGAACGGGTCCTGGAGCGCGAAGCGCGGCGCGCCGTCGATCGGGTGCCACACCCCGTCGGCTTCCTCGAAAAAGATCGCCGTCGAATGTTCGCTGTCGCGCGCCTCGACCCGTCCGGCGATCACCGTTCGGCCGGCCGAGGGGAACGGCGCGGAGATGTTGTAGACGTCGAGGCCATCGACCCCGGCAAACACCAGCCGCCCCGTCCGCCCCTGTGGCGGGCGGTCGGCATAGGCAGCGTAGCGGGTCTTCACGCGGGGAATATTCTGGTCGTGCATCGTCATACTCCCATCGCCCGCCACAGATTGGGCAGCGCCACCGTCCCCAGCGCCATCACCCGGTCGGCGGCGCCGTAATAGACGCGCAACCGGTCGCCCTCGACCAGCGCACCGCAGCTGAAGACGACATTGTCGAAGAAGCCGCGCACCTCATATGCCTCGGCCGGTTCGGCCAATGGCACCGCCAGCCGCGCGCGGACGATGCGCGGGTCGTTCAGGTCGAGCAGCAGCGCGCCGAGGCGGTAGCGCTGGTCGGCATCGACCCCGTGATAGATTTGTAGCCAGCCGCGATCCGTCTCCATCATCTGCGCACCGCCGCCGATCTTGTTGCCCTCCCAGCCGCCCGGCACATGGCCGGCGAGGTGGCGGTGGTCGCCCCAGTGGAGCAGGTCGGGCGAACTGGCGATCCAGATTTCGGGCCGCCCGAGATGCAGCGGCGCCGGGCGATGGAGGCACCAATAGCGTCCGTCGATCTTGCGCGGGAACAGGCACACGTCGCGATTGTCCGGCGCGTGGATGATGCCCAGCCGCTCGACGGTCACGAAATCGTCGGTCACCGCCAGCGCGGTGGCGATGCCGAGGTCGGAGACGGCGGTATAGTTGATGTACCAGCGCCCCTCGATCGCGGTGATCCGCGCGTCCTCGCACCCGAAGCGTTCGCTGCGGTTCGCGGGGAACAGGAACGGCGCGTCGTCGACGACGAACGTCTCGCCATCGCTGCTGCGGGCGAGGCGCAGGTGCGACAGCGAGGTGAGGAACACGTCGCGCGGATCGGCGCGCGACCGCACCATGCGCGGGTCGGAAAAGTCGTAGGCCGGATCGTCGCTGCGAAATCCGCGCGTCGTGCAGGTCCATGCGCCATCGATTTCCTCCAGCACCGGCACGCGCACCTCGCCCGCCCCTACGCCGGCGACGCTTTCGGCGACGCGGACCAGCAGGATCGTCTGATCGCCGAACGTCGTCACGCCGGGGTTGAACGTGCCGTCGACCTGCCAGTCGGGGCGGCTGGGGCGGACATGTTCGGGCGCGACGATCGGGTTGCGCGGGGAACGCTGTAGCATCGGGAATCCTTGTATAGCGGCCGTCACTTCAGCGACAGCGACATGCCCTGGAGGAAATGGCGGCGGAACAGCAGGAACAGCAGCACCAGCGGCAGCGTCTGCAACACCGCGCCCGCCATCACCGGCCCGGCATAGCCGCCATATTGCTTGCTGAACGTCGCCAGCAGCACCGACAGCGGCATGCGGTCGGTGTCGGAAATCGCGATCAGCGGCCACAGGAAATTGTCCCAGGTGCCGGTGAAGGTGAACAGCGCGACGATGGCGATAATCGACTTGTTCAGCGGCACGACGATCTTCGTCACCGTCTGCCATAGGCTGGCGCGGTCGAGGCGGGCGGCGTCGAAATACTCCTCCGGCATGGTCCGGAACGACTGCGACATCATGTAGATGCCCCAGCCCGACATCATCGACGGCAGGATCAGCGCGCCGAGCGTGTTGAGCAGCCCCATTTGCTTGACCAGCACGAACAGCGGCAGGATGAACATGCTGGTCGGGATGACCATCTGCAGCAGCAGGAAATCGCCGAACAGCTTTCGCCCCGGAAACCGCATCCGGGCAAGCGCGAAGGCGATGAAGGCGGAGGTCAGCAGCACCGACGCGGTGACGGTCAGCGTCACCACCGCCGACACGCCCAGCGCTCCCAGGAACGGCCGGTCGAGCTTGTCGGCGGTCGCGAACAGGAAGGCGAAGTTGTCGAGCGTGAAATCGCCCTCGAACAATCCGGTATTGTAGATTTGCGCCGCGGGTTTCAGCGACGCGGCGACCATCCATGCGAACGGATAGAGCCAGCTGAGCGCCAGCGCATAGATCGCGATCGTCGCCGCCCAGCCGCCGGGCGTCCGCTTCGACAGGAACGCCTTCATGCCAGCACGACCTTTCGTTCGAACAGCCGCCGGGCAAGCTGCACCAGCGCATAGGTGACCAGCGCGACGAGGATGCTCATCATCGCTGCATGGCTGGGTTGCAGGCGGCGGAACGCGGTTTCGTAGATCATCATCTGCGGCGTGGACGTGCTGTCGCTGGGGCCACCACCGGTGATGATGAACGGTTCGGTGAACAACCCGAACGATACGAGGATCGCGAAGGTCAGCACCATCATCAGCTGCGGGTTCATCATCGGCAATGTGATCCGCATGAGGCGCGTCCACGGCCCGGCATGGTCGAGCCGCGCTGCGTCGTAGATTTCCTTCGGGATCGCCAGCAGCCCCGAATAGAGGATCAGCCCGTAATAGCCGACGAACTTCCACGCGACGACCAGCGCGATCGCCAGCAACGCCAGCGTCGGGTCGTTGGTCCACGGCACCCGCACCCCTGCCAACTCGAACAGCATCGCGTTGAGCGGCCCGGTCGAGCTGAACACCTTGGCGAACACCAGCGACAACGCGACCCCCGAAGACACGTTCGACAGCAGGAAGCAGAGCGCCACGAACGCCTTGCCTCGCCCGACATGCTGCAACCCGAACGCGACGATCAACGCGCCGCCGAACGCGATCGGCAGATAGAAGCCGAGGAACCGCACGACATTCCACAACGCTTGCAGGAATTGCGGGTCCTGCACCGTCAGCAACAGGTTGCGCGCGCCCGTGAACACCGGTTCGTCGAAAAAGCGCCACTGCGTCACCGACAGCTTCGCCAGCCAGAAGAACGGATAAGCCCAGAAGACGGCGGTGAAGAGCAGATAGGCGCTGGCCAGCGCCGCACCGATCACCGCCTCGCGCGACCAACGCATCGTCATCCCTGTACCTCCAGCATCCGATCGGTCCGCGCGACCGCATCGGCCAGTGCGGCGGCGGGCGCGGTCGTGCCCAGCATCAGCGGTTCGACCAGCCGCGCGCTCATGATCTTCTGGATATCGATCGTATGTTCCGACAGCGCGGGCGGCCGCGCGGTCGCGACATGATCGGCATAGGCGCGCGCGAGCGGGTTGCCGCGATAATAGTCGGCAAAGGCGGGATTGGTCAGCAAATCGTCGCGCGCGGGCGACAGGCCGGTACGCTGCAACCACAACAGGTTCAGCGCCTCCTCGCCCAGCACCCAGCTGAGGAACGCGAACGCCTCACGCTGCACGTGGCTGCTGCGGAAGATCACTACGCCCTTGCTGTCGGAAAAGGTCGATCCCGGGCCGGCCGAGCGGACCGGCGCGATCATCGGCCCGACCGCGATCCGGGCCAGCGTATCCGGATAGATATCCGCGAACCGCTCGATATCCCATGGGCCTCGCACCGCGCCCGCCGCGAGCCCCGACACCAGCGGTTCCTCCGCATCGAAATCGGGTGCGGTCCAGCCCTGCCGGAACATCCGTTCGATGAAGCCCGCCGCCTGCGCCCCGGCGGCATTGTCGTACAGCGCATGGTTGTCGGCGAGGTACGGCTGTCCGTTCGATGCGGCGTAATAAAAGGAAATGAAGTCGAACCAGCGATCACGCCAGTCCCGACCGGCCAGCACCTGCATTCCATAGCGCGACTGACGGACGCCATAGCGCTCGCAGAAGCGATACACGTCGTCGTAGGTGACGGGCGGCGCGGACAGGCCGTGGCGTTCGAGCAGGTCGGCACGCCACCAGATCAGCGTCGGGCTGGAATAGATCGGCAGCGCGACGACCTGCTCCCCCCGCGTCCAGCCGGGCATGATCGTGCGCATGCGCCGCCGCTCCAGCAGGGGGCCGTAGCCGGGCATCGACGCGAGGTCCGCAACCTGTCGCAGCGCGGCCAGTTGCATGGCGAAGCCCGAAAAGATGTTGGTGCACAGATCGGGCTCGGTCCCGGCGACCAGCGCCGACAGCACGGTATCCTCCGAATTGCCCGCGGTCGGGATGGTGGTGAACGATACCGGCAGGCCGAGCTTCGCCGCGTTCCATTTGGCGACAGCGACCTTCCAGAAGCTCTCCTCCGCCGCATTGGGCGCGACCCATAACTGAATGCGGTCGGTGCGCCGCTCCGCGCGCTGGCCACCGCAGCCGGCGAGCAACGCCATGCCGCCCAGCGCCAGCGCCAAGGCGTCGCGCCGGCTGGTCACGGCAGCGGGGTGCCGTGGAGCGCGGTCAGCGCGAACAGCCCCTCGATCGTCGATTCCGCGCCCGCATTCGGATTGACCGATCCCTTGCCATTGATGCCGTCGAGCACGCGCCCGCTGGCCGGATCGTAGATCGCCCGGCCGGCATCGTTGGCGCCGGTGAACCAAGTCGCCAGCCGTTCGGCGGTGGTGCGGTAGCGCGGTTGGCCGGTCTGACGATACGCTTCGGTCGCGGCGAGGATCATCGGGCTGATGCCATAGGCGATCTGCGGGAAGCGCTGCGCCTGAGGGGCCGCGAAGCCGTCGCCCATATTCTCCAGCGTGAAGGCCGAACGCATTCCCGCCTTCAGCAGATGTGGGTAAAAATGATCGACCTCGCGCAAGGCGCTGTCGATGAAGTCGCGGCGGTTGAGCAGCTTGCCAGCGCGCAGCAGCGCATAGGCCTGCGCATTGCCCCACGCATGCCACTGGTTGCGCCAGCTCAGATGCACGCCGTGCGGGAAGCGCTGTGCGTCGCCCGCCTGCATCACCAGCATCCCCTCGCCGATCCGCTCGATCAGCGCACGCGTCGCCGCGTCGTTGGTCCGCCGGTAATGCGGCAACAGGCCGAGCAGCGCGGTCGATCCGGCATCGGCGCCTGATTCAAGCGGCAGCCACGTCGGCACGATGATATTGGCGACCCTGGTGGTGCCCTTCGCATCCACCGGCAGGTCGCGCTTGAGATTGACGACGACGCGATCGGCCGCCGTCCGGGCCCGGGCGGCGGTAGCGGCAGGCAGGTGCGGCAGCGCCGCCTCCAGTCCCCAGAGCGCGCGCAGCGACCACCAGTTCAGTTCGGCCAGCGAGGTGCGGTATTCGCGGTTGATCCGACCGTCACCCCACAGGAAGTTGTGGAAATAGCCATTGTCCGCCTGCATCCGCAGCACGAACTTCGTCAGCAGATCGATCTGGTGCAGCCGCCGCGCATCGGGGCGCGGCGTGGCGGCGAGCAGCACGATCGCGCGCGCCACGTCGTCGACGCAGGTAAAGCCCTCGCGTGGTTCGATCGCGAAGCGGAAATCGGGCGCCTCGCTATAGATATGCACCACTCCGACCCGCTCGCTGCCGATCGTGGTTTCGGCATAGAGATGATCGAGATGCGCGAGGTTGACGCGCGGGATGGTGGCGGAAGCGGTCGACTGTGCGATTGCGACCGGCAGCATGACCGGCGCCGTGATACCCAGCAGCGCAGCGCACAGAAGCGATCGAACGCGCAAGGTCTTCCTGCCGACCATCGGGATCGCTCCTCTCCTGCACCCCCGGCGGTTCCAGGTGGATATGTTTATCGTTAAACATTGGCGGTTGCAGCTGTCAAGGCGGCGGGTTAGGCAGGACCCGAGACGGTGGAACAGCCACCCGGAGAGGACGCCATGGCCCGCGCGAAACGCGCCACGCTCAAATCGATCGCATCCGACCTGGGCGTTACCCACACGTCGGTGTCGAACGCGTGGAACAACCCGGCCAAGGTGTCGAAGGAGCTGCGCGACCGCATCTTCGCCCATGCCGCCACGGTGCATTACGAGGGGCCGAACCCGGCGGCGCGGTCGCTGCGCACCGGACGCTGCGGCGCGATCGGCGTGCTGTTCAACGACCAGCTGAGCTATGCGTTCACCGACGCGCACGACATCGCGTTCCTGCGCGGCATCTCCTCCGTGTGCGAGGAGGAAGGCGCGAACATCGTGCTGATTCCGTTGAAGGACAAGCATCCCGAACGGCTCGACAACCTGACCGCGATCGTCGACGGCTATATCCTCAACGCGCCGTACAAGAGCCATCCGACGATCCGCAAGGCGCTGGCCCGCCGGCTGCCGACGGTGGTCGTCGACTTCGACGCGCCCGAATTGCCGAGCGTCCTGACCAACGACCGCGCGATGATGCGAGAGGTCGTGTCGCACCTGCTGACGCTGGGCCATCGCCATATCGCGATCGTCACCTTTCCGTGGTCGCAGGATCATGGCGAGATATTTACGCTCGGCCACGACGTGTCGGACGAGAATCATGTCGTCCACGAACGCGTATTGGGGTGCCGGGACGCGTTTGAGGCGGCGGGCGTCGCGCCTGACGGCGTGCTGGTGTGCGAGACGCCCAATGACGAAGACGGCGGGCAGCGCGCGGTCGACCGGTTGCTGCGGCGTCGGCACGACCTGACCGCGATGGTGTGCTTTTCCGACCGGCTGGCGCACGGCGTCGTCGCGCGGTGCCAGGCGCTGGGGCTGTCGGTGCCGCGGCGCATGTCGGTGACCGGCTATGACGGAATCGACCCGCCCGGCCGCCCGTCCGAGGGGATGAAGCTGACCACCGTGCGCCAGAACGCGTTCGAGAAAGGGCGCAAGGCGGCGGAAGCATTGCTGTGCGCCCCGGTACAGGCGGGCACGCCGATCCGCATCGCGGCACAGTTCGTTGCGGGTGACAGCAGCGCGGCGGCATGGGAGCTGACCGAATGAGCGCATTGGTGCTGGAGGGGCTGACCAAGGCCTATGGGGGCACGCAGACGATCCGCGGCATCGACCTGACCGTCGCGGCGGGCGAGTTCGTCGTGCTGGTCGGGTCGTCGGGCTGCGGGAAATCGACTGTGCTGCGGATGATCGCCGGGCTGGAGAGCGTCAGCGGCGGCCGCATCCGCATCGGTGATCGCGACGTGACGCGCGTGCCGGCGTCGGACCGCGGCGTGGCGATGGTGTTCCAGTCCTATGCGCTCTACCCGCACATGAGGGTTGCCGAGAATCTGAGCTTCGGCCTCAAGAACATGAAGGTCGGCAAGGCGAAGATCGCGGAAGGCGTCGCCCATGCCGCGCAGATACTGGAACTGGACGCGCTGCTCGACCGGATGCCGCACCAGTTGTCGGGCGGACAGCGGCAGCGGGTGGCGATCGGCCGGGCGATCGTGCGCGATCCCGAGATTTTCCTGTTCGACGAACCGCTGTCCAACCTCGACGCCGACCTGCGCGTGCGGATGCGCCACGAACTGGCGGCGCTGCACCGGCGGCTGGGCGCCACGATGATCTATGTCACGCACGATCAGGTCGAGGCGATGACGCTGGCCGACCGGCTGGTGATCCTCGACAAGGGCGAGATCGCGCAGGTCGGCACCCCGCTGGAGGTCTATGACCGCCCGGCCAACGTGTTCACCGCGGGGTTCATCGGCAGTCCGCGGATCAACCTGCTCGACGCGACCGTCGTCGGACGCGAGGGCACGACGACGCGGTTCGAGACCGCCGGGGGCTTGCGCTTCGCCTGCGACTGCGGTCCTGCGCTGGGCGTGGAGGATCGCGCGACGCTGGGGCTGCGGCCCGAGCATTTGCGGCTGGAAGCGGGTGCCGACGGGACCCCACTGCCGATGACGGTCGAGGCGGTCGAGGCGCTGGGCCATTCGACCTATCTCTACGGCCAGCTGGCGACGGGCGAGGCGTTCCGCGCGAAATTGGACGGGCATCACGCCATCACCGGCACCGTCACCCTCCATGCCGATCCGGCGCGGATATTGGTGTTCGATGCCGCCGGACAGGCGGTCGCGAGCGCCGCCTAGGACGGATACGGCGCAGGCGAACAGGGTAGAACGACGCAACCGGACGATCGGTTCCGCCTTAACCGATTGCTAGCCAAGGCAAGCTATGTTTTAGCCGCACAAGCGGTGCGCCGGGCGGCGTCCGCACAGGCTGCAAGGGATCTGACGGACGATGGTCGAGACGGCGGTGTTCACCTATGGGTTGTTGGCGAGCTTCATCCTGTCGGCGGCATCCCGCAACCAGCGGATGCAGCGGCCAAACCCGCCGATGATGACCTATCTCGGCTATGTCCTGCTGGGCATGTCGGCGGCGGCCGCGGTGCTGCTCACCGGCTATGCCGTGTGGCAGCTGGCGTAGGGACTACCCTGCTTCCCCGCACGTGATCCGGGGCTTTCTGCGAAAGTCCTCATTACCCGAGCTTTACGGTACCCCCGCGCAGGCGGGGGTACGGTGGATTTGTGGTTGAGCGCGCGGCTTTCGCGGGGTCTCAAGCTACTCCGGGGCAACAAAAAACCAATCGCGCCCAACCTTCCAATGTCCACCGTACGTTAGCGCACAAGACCGCTTGCCGGCCGACAGGTTGATCGTTAAACCTAGCGCTTCCTTCCGCAGCGATGGCCGCACGAACGGCCACGACCAACCGGAAGCGATAGGGAGAGGATTCGGCATGAAATCCGTAACGCGGTTCCGCTTGCTCAGCCTGGCCGGGATGGCCACCGTCCTGTCCGCCCCGGCGGCATCGGCGCAGACGCAGCCCGCGGATACCCCCGCGCCGCCCGCCGGCACGGTGCAGGACGCGGCGGTGCCGGCCGAGGACGGCAACATCATCGTCACGGGCCTGCGCGAAAGCCTGCGTCGCGCGGTCGATATCAAGCGCAACGCCGACAACATCGTCGATTCGATCGTCGCCGACGATATCGGCAAGCTGCCCGACCAGAATATCGCCGAGGCGATCCAGCGCATTCCCGGCGTCACCATCTCCCGCGACAATGGCGAGGGGCAGTTCATCACCGTCCGCGGCCTCGGCCCCGCGTTCAGCACCGCGCTGTACAACGGCCGCATCCTCGCGACCGAAAATCAGGGGCGCGAGTTCAGCTTCGACATCCTGCCCGCCGAACTGATCAACCGCGTCGACGTGTCCAAGACGCCGACCGCCGCGCAGATCGAAGGCGGCATCGCCGCGACGGTCGACATGTACACCGCGCGGCCGTTCGACTTCACCGGCACCAAGGTGTCGCTGTCGGGACAGGCCAATTACGACAAGCTGCGCGGGCAATTCTCGCCCCAGGCCACCGGGCTGTTCAGCACGACCTTTGGCGGCGGCGATTTCGGCATCCTCGGCGCGTTCTCGTACATCGACCGCAAGATTCAGGGAAAGCGCATCTTCACCGACGGGTGGGAAGCGAACCAGAATCTCGACCTGAACAAGGACGGCACGCCCGAGTTTCGCGGGGTGTCGATCCCGACCTATGCCGAATATGGCAACAACCGCACCAGCCGCAAACGCCTGTCGGGCCTGCTGACCGCACAGTGGCGCGCGACCGACACGCTGCTGCTGACGCTCGACGGGCTGTATTCGAAGCTGGACGTCAACGACGACAACAAGGTGTTCTTTGTTTTCGGCGGTCCGGGCGACGTGACTGCGGCGACGGTCGATGAGAACAACACCGTCACCAGCTATACCGGCATTTCGTCGGGGCCGATGTTCACCAACCAAATCCGCCCGCGCCTCGCCACCACCTATCAGGCGGGTGCGAACCTCGCGTGGAAGCCATCGGACCGGCTGACCGGTACGCTCGACTTTTCGTGGTCGAAGGCGGAGGACCAGACCGGCGGCAACCAGGCATGGTTCGAAAGCAACCTCGCCACGCCCAGCTATTCGCCGGCCGGCGTACGCTTCACGATCGGCGGGAACGGGTTGCCGGTCTATACCGGTCTGGGCAACATCCTCGACACGTCGAACGCTCGCGCCGGGTTCCTGACCTATGAAGGCGTCAGCGTTTCCGACGAAATCTATCAGGTCAATTCGAACCTGAAATGGGATGCCGATATGGGCATCCTCACCCGCATTTCGGGCGGGGTGAACTATTCGGACCGCAAGAAGGCGCGCTTCTCGTTCAAGACGCCCGATGCGCTGCAATGCCTGTATTGCGGCGCGGGCGTGTCGATCCCGGGCAGCGTGTTCACCGGCACGGCGGAGGGGACCAACTTCCTCGGCTCGGGCATGTTCGACAGCGACTATCCGACCTATGCCGCCGCCGACCTCGCCAAATATCTGCTGTCCGATGCGGCGATCAACCAGCTGGCCGATCCCGCCGCGGCGCGCGCCTCGCTGGCGGCCAATGGCGGGACCTTCGGCGTCATCCCGGTGCCGGGCAACAGCGGTTCGGCGCAGGAGCGTACCATTGGCGGCTATCTGCAGGCGTCGCTAGGCGGCAATTTCGGCACGCGGCGGTGGTCGGGCAATATCGGGCTGCGCTATACCCGCACCGACGTCACCTCGCGCGGGGTGGGGCAGGAAATCCTGAGCATCACCACCCCGCCGGGCGGCGGCGATCCGGTCGTCAACCTGTCGGCGCCGCAGCCGATCACCGAAACCGGGTCCTATGGCCAGTTCCTGCCGAGCGCCAACTTCAAGCTGGATGTGTTCGAGGACGTCGTGTTCCAGGCGGCGGTCGCCAAGACGCTGACCCGCGCGACGCTCAGCGACCTGCTGCTCATCCGCAACATCAACCCGCGGCCGCGCGAACGGGCGATCACCGACGGCAATCCCGGCCTCCAACCGATGATCGGGTGGAATTACGACGCGGCGCTGACCTGGTATCTCGACCGCTCCAGTTTCCTGAGCGTCGCGCTGTTCGCCAAGGACCTCGACAATATTTCCGAATCGACGACGACGACGATCGATGTGCTGGGCTTCGATTTCCGCCGGACCCGGCCGGAGAATATCGGCAGCCGCAGCTATCGCGGGATCGAGTTTTCGGGCCAGTACACCTTTACCGGCCTGCCCGAACCGCTCGATGGGCTGGGCGTGCAGGCCAATATCAGCCTCGTCGATCCCGACGCCACCACGTACAACGCCGTCGCCTTCTATGAAAAGGGCCCGTTGCAGGCGCGTATCGCGTACAACTATCGCAATGCCTATCAGCAGACGGAGCAGGGCAATCGCGGACAACCGGTCAATGTCGACGCCTATGGCATCTGGGATGCGAGCATCAACTATGCGCTGAACGATCAGGTGACGTTCTTCGCGCAGGGGCTGAACCTCTTCAACGAAAAGACCTTCCTCTATTCGGTGTACAAGGAGCGGGTGATTTCGTTCGAAACCTATGGGCCGCGCTATGCGCTGGGCGTGCGGTTGAATTTTTAGGGGCTCAGCGGACTGCCGACGACCCATCGTCCCCCCGCGCAGGCGGGGGTCCAGGGCGGCACACGCAGGCCGTTGTTCTGCCGGGCTCTGGCCCCCCGCCTGCGCGGGGGTACGGCAGCATGTGGCTTGGCACTCATTACCGATTCGCATCAGCAGATGAGCGCATTGCGTTTGTCGCGACGCCCGACCGGTTCCAATAGGGCGCATACGGGCGTGCTGGCGCATTCCCGACGCGAATGAGGAGCCGTCATGACCGATCCGCTGATGAACCTGTACAATCGCGCGCCGATCGCGGTCGATCGTGGCGAGGGCGTCTGGCTGATCGATACCGACGGGCGGCGCTATATCGACTGCGTCGCGGGCATCGCCACCGATGCGCTGGGCCATGCCCATCCCAAGCTCGTCGCCGCGCTGACCGAACAGGCGGGCAAGCTGTGGCATGTCTCCAACATCTTCCGCATTCCGGGGCAGGAGGCGCTGGCGCAGCGGCTGGTCGATGCGTCGTTCGCCGATTGCGTGTTCTTCGCCAATACCGGTACCGAAGCGGTCGAATGCGCGATCAAGACCGCGCGCCGCCATCACCATGCAAACGGCCAGCCCGAGCGGATCGACGTCATCGGCTTTGCCGGGTCGTTCCATGGCCGCACCTATGCCGCGATCAACGCGTCGGGCAATGCCGGCTATATGGAGGGATGTGGACCCCGCCTGCCGGGCTTCGTCCAGCTGTCGCTCGACGATGCGGCAGCACTTGAGGAAGCGATCGCGCGGCCGACCACCGCGGCGGTGATCGTCGAACCGGTCCAGGGCGAAGGCGGCGCGCGGGCGCTGTCGGGCGAATGGCTGCTGCGCTTACGCGAACTGACCCGGCGCCACGGCGTGCTGCTGATCCATGACGAGGTGCAGAGCGGGATGGGCCGCACCGGCCGCCTGTTCGCGCACCAGTGGTTCGACGGCGCCGCGCCCGACATCATGGCACTGGCCAAGGCGCTGGGATCGGGCTTCCCGGTCGGCGCGTGCCTTGCCACCGCCGATGCCGCCAAGGGCATGACGCCGGGGGTGCACGGCACGACCTTCGGCGGCAATCCGCTGGCGATGGCGGTCGGCATCGCCGCGTTCGATACGATCGCCGACGAGGCGACGCTGGCCAGCGCCCGCGCCGCCAGCGCCGACTTCTTCGACCGGCTGAAGGCATTGCGCAGCCGCTTCCCCGACGTGATCGCCGAGGTGCGGGGCAAGGGGTTGCTGATCGGGCTGAAGATGATCCCCAACAATCGCGAGTTCATGGGAGTGGCGCGCGATCACGGCATCCTCGTCGCGGGCGGTGGCGAGAATTGCGTGCGGCTGTTGCCGTCGCTGCTGATTACGCCCGCCGAGATCGCCGAGGCGGTCGATCGGCTGGAAGCGGCGTGCGTTGCGGTACGCGGACAGATGGAGGAAGCGGCATGAGCTTGCTGACCTCGACCTGTCCCGCGACCGGCGAGACGGTGTGGTCCGGCCCCACCGCCAGCCGCGACGATGTTGCCGCAGCGGTGGCGCGGGCGCGGGCGGCGTTTCGCGACTGGCGCGGGACGACCGTCGAACAGCGGGTGGCCGTGGCGCGTGCCTATGCCGCGCTGCTCAAGGAACGCACCACCGCGCTCGCCGAACTGATCGCACGCGAAACCGGCAAGCCTTTGTGGGAAACCACGCAGGAAGTCGGCACGATGGTCGGCAAGGTCGAACTGTCGATCGCCGCACAGGCCGAACGCGCGGGTGACAAGCACAGCGCGATGCCGTTCGGGCAATCGGTGCTGCGCCACCGTCCGCACGGGGTGATGGCGGTGCTGGGGCCGTATAATTTCCCCGGCCATTTGCCCAACGGCCATATCGTGCCTGCGCTGCTGGCGGGGAACACGGTGGTGTTCAAGCCGTCCGAGCTGACCCCGGCGGTCGGCGCGGCGATGGTCGCGGCGTGGCATGACGCCGGTTTGCCTGACGGCGTGCTCAACATCGTGCAGGGCGCGCGCGAAACCGGTGAGGCGCTGGTCGCGGCGGAGATCGACGGGTTGCTCTTCACCGGATCGGCGACAACCGGCGCGCATTTTCGCCGCGCCTTTGCCGATCGGCCCGACGTCATCCTCGCGCTTGAACTGGGCGGCAACAACCCGCTGATCGCGTGGGACGGCGATGTGGACGAGATCGCGGCGACGATCGTCCAGTCGGCCTATGTCACCACCGGCCAGCGTTGTTCGTGCGCGCGGCGGCTGATCGTGCCCGAAGGCGCATTCGGCGATGCGGTGGTGGATGCGGTCGCGGCGCTGATCCCGCAGCTGCCGATCGGGCGCTGGGACGAGAATCCTTATATCGGGCCGCTGATTTCCGACGCCGCCGCCGCGACCGCCGCGCGACAGGTCGACGCGCTGCTGGCCGCCGGTGCCCGCGCGATCGTGCAGTTCGGTGGCGTCGTCGGGCGCAGCGCCGCGTTCGTCACCCCCGCGCTGCTCGACGTGACCGGCATCGCCGTGCCCGACGAAGAGATTTTCGCTCCAGTCCTGCAGGTCCGCCGGGTCGCGGACATCGACGCCGCGATCGCCGCCGCCAACGACACCCGCTTCGGCCTGTCCGCCGGGCTGCTGACCACCGACGACGCGCTGTGGGATCGCTTCGTAGTCGAGGCGCGCGCCGGCGTGGTCAACCGCAACCGCCCGACCACCGGTGCGGCGGGGGCGCAGCCGTTCGGGGGGATCGGCGATTCGGGCAACCACCGCCCCAGCGCCTATTACGCCGCCGATTACTGCGCCTATCCGATGGCGAGCTTCGAGGCGGACAGCGCCGCGGGCAATGCCGGTGCGCTAGGCCCGATGTTGCGCGCTCCCGCCGCCTGATCCTGGAACCATGATGACCGACTTCACGTCCTGCGACGCCATCCGCACCCGCTTTTCCGAAGCGATGTCGGCGATGTACCGCGCCGAAGTGCCACTCTACGGCGACCTGCTGTCGATCGTCGCCGAGGTGAACGAACGCACCCTCGCCGAACGGCCCGAACTGGCGGCGGAACTGGCGGTCGCGGGAGAACTCGGCCGGCTGGATGTAGAGCGCCACGGCGCGATCCGCGTCGGTACGCCCGCCGAACTGGCGATGTTGCGCCGCGCCTTTGCGGTGATGGGGATGCACCCGGTCGGCTATTACGACCTGTCGGTGGCGGGCGTGCCGGTGCATTCGACCGCGTTCCGCCCGATCGAGGCGGCGGCGCTCAACGCCAACCCGTTCCGCGTCTTCACCTCGCTGCTGCGGCTCGAACTGATCGAGGACGACGCGCTGCGTGCCGAAGCGGCGGCGATCCTGTCGACCCGGCGCATCTTCACCGACGAGGCGATTGCCCTGATCGAGCGCACCGAGGCGCAGGGTGGATTGAACGACGGCGATGCCGACCGCTTCGTCGCCGCACTGCTCGAAACCTTCCGCTGGCATGGCGATGCACGGGTGGATGCGGGCAGCTATACCCGGCTGAACACGGCGCACCGGCTGATCGCCGATATCGTGTCGTTCCGTGGGCCCCACATCAACCACCTGACCCCGCGCACGCTCGACATCGACGCGGCACAGGCGGAGATGGAACGCCGAGGGATCGATGCGAAGGCGGTGATCGAGGGCCCGCCACCCCGGCGCGTACCGATCCTGCTGCGCCAGACCAGCTTCAAGGCGATCGAGGAAGCCGTGACCTTCCCCGGCGACCAGACCGGCCAGCATACCGCTCGCTTCGGCGAAATCGAACAGCGCGGCGCCGCGCTGACGCCCATGGGGCGTGCGCTGTACGACCGGCTGCTGGCACAGGCGCGGCAGGGCAGCGGCGACTATGCGCAGCGGCTGGCGGAGGCGTTTGCCGACTTCCCCGACACGATCGAGGGGTTGCGCGAACAGGGCCTCGCCTATTTCCGCTACGAAGCCGTCGATGGCGCACCATTGGCCGGCGACCTGGGCGACTGGATCGCGGCGGGAGCGGTGCGCGCGGTGCCGTTGGTGTATGAGGATTTCCTGCCAGTCAGCGCCGCGGGCATCTTCCAGTCGAACCTCGGCGGTGCGGCGACGCAAAGCTATGGCGCGGCGGCGGCGCAGGCGGCGTTCGAGGCGGCGCTGGGCGGCCCGGTGCATGACGAACTGGCGCTCTATGCCGCGGCCGAGGCGCACTCGATCGTCGCGCTGCATCGCGGTCTGCGCGACGCGGCGTGACGCAAGCAGTCGATGCGCTGTTCGCCCGGCTGACGGTGGCGGGGTTTGCCGGCGATGCGGAAGCGGGCCTCGGCGCGCGGCAGGTCGCGGCGACCGACAATTCGATCTATCAGGTCCGCCCGGCCGCGATCGTCTATCCGCGCGTTGCTGAGGACGTCGCGCTGCTGGTGCGCGCGGCGCGCAATACCGGCCTGCCGCTGACCGCGCGCGGCGGCAATACCGGGACCAACGGGCAATCGCTGAATGACGGCATCGTAGTCGACTTCGCGCGCCATATGCGCGGCATCGGCGCGTTCGACCGGCAAACAGACACCGTGGAGGTCGAGCCGGGGGTCGTCCTCGACCAGCTGAACGCGTTCCTCGGGGGCCATGGCCGCTTCTTCCCGCCGATGGTGTCGACCGCCAGCCGCGCGACGATCGGCGGGATGGTCGCGACCGATGCGTCGGGCAAGGGGTCGCGGCGCTGGGGCAAGACGTCGGACTATATCGTCGCCCTCGACCTGGTACTGTCCGACGGCACCGAATGGCGCGCCGAACCGATGACGCGGGCCGAAGCGGAGCGGATCGCCACGGGTACCGGCATCGTCGCGGACATCCACCGCGAGGCGCTGCGCATCGTCACCACCCGCGCCGTCGATATCGCCGCGACCTTTCCCACCATGAATCGCGGGCTGACCGGCTATAACCTGCAAAAGACGTGGGATGTGGACGCCGACCGCTTCTTCCTCGGCTATCTGCTGGCCGGGTCGGAGGGGACGCTGGCGCTGACCCGGTCGATCACGCTGCGCGTCGCGCCCAAGCCGAAGAAGCGCGCGCTGGCGGTGATCCGCTACGGCGCGTTCGACGCCGCGATGCGCGACGTGCAACGGCTGATCGCCGCCGATCCGGTCGCGATCGAGATCCTCGACGACAAGGTGCTGGGCGTCGCGCAGGACGACATCATCTGGGCGAGCGTCGAGGGGTTGCTGGGCGGCAGCGACACGCCGGTCGCCGCGATGAACTTCGTCGAGTTCACCGCCGACGACGATGCGACGATCGACGCCGGCCTTGCCCGGCTCGCTGCGATCGGGCCGCAGGGGGATTGCCGGATCGTGCGCGACGACGCGGCGATCGGTCAGTTGTGGACGCTGCGGGAGAAGTCGGTCGGGTTGCTCGCCCGGCTGGGCGGCGCACGGCAGGGGGTGCCGTTCGTCGAGGATACCGCCGTGCCGCCGGAGCGGCTGGCGGACTTCGTCGCCGAGTTCCGCGCGCTGCTCGACGGCCACGGCCTCAACTACGGCATGTTCGGCCATGCCGATGTCGGCTGCCTGCACGTCCGCCCGTTCCTCGACCTGCGCGATCCAGCACAGGCGGCGCTGATCCGGCCGATTTCCGACGCGGTGGCGGCGCTGACCAAGGCCTATGGCGGGCTGCTATGGGGAGAACATAGCCGCGGCTATCGCGGTGAGTTTTCGCCCCTGTTCTTCGGCAACCTCTATCCCGAATTGCAGCGGTTGAAGGCCGCGTTCGACCCCGACAACCGCCTGAACCCCGGCAAGCTCGCCGCGCCCGCCGGGCAGCCGATCGACCGGATCGACGGCGTACCGTTTCGTGGAGAAAGTGACCGCCAGATCGACGCCCCCCATGCCCACGCGTTCGACCGCGCGGTCGCATGCAACGGCAACGGCGCCTGTTTCGGCTGGAGCGCGCAGGACCTGATGTGCCCGTCGTACAAGGCGACGCGCGACCGGGCGCAATCGCCCAAGGGCCGCGCGGCGCTGCTGCGCGAATGGGCGCGGCTCGATTCGATCGTCGATCCGACCCCGGCCGAACGTGCCGATCACGCCGTGATCGAACGCGATACGCGGGCGTCGCTCGTCACTTGCCTGTCGTGCAAGGCATGCACGACGCTATGCCCGGTGCGGGTCGACGTGCCGACGATGGCGTCGCGCTTTGCCGAGCGGCATTGGGCGAAACGCACCCGACCGCTGCGCCATCACATCGTCGCCCGGATGGAGGCGATGCTGGCCGCGGGGCGGCGGATGCCGCGCCTCGCCAATGCGGTTGCGCGCACCGGGGTGGCGCGCACGCTCGGCTATATCGACCTGCCCGCCTTCTCGCCCGGTCGCGACCCGTTGCCACCGGTCGCGAAGCCCGAATGGCTGGCGGCGCTGTCGCCCGAGGCGCGCGCCGACACGGTCGTGCTGGTCGAGGACAGCTTTACCGCCAGCTTCGACCGTGGGGTGATCGCGGCCGCCGCGCGCGTGCTGAGCGCGTGCGGCTATCGCGTGTGGCGGGTGCCGCCGCGGCGCAATGGCAAGGTGCTGCACCTGCTGGGGATGCGCGACCGCTTCGTGACGGTGGCGGCGGCGCGGATGGCCGAAGCGCGGGCGCTGGCCGATACCGGCGTCCGGCTGGTTGGGATCGATGCCGCCACCGCGCTGATGTTCGCGCAGGAATATGCCGAGGCGGCGGGCGGGACGATCGACGTCGCCGGGCTGGAGACGGTGCTGGCCGACGCGGTGCGCGCCGGTCGCGTGCCACCCCTCACGCCCGACCCGCAGCCGCTGCGTCTGCTGGGCCATTGCACCGAACAGGCCTTGCGCCCGCAGGCGTTGACGCAATGGGCCGAGGCGCTGGCCGGGTTCGGCATCGTCGCGGCACCGGCCAAGACCGGATGCTGCGGCATGGCCGGGATGTTCGGGCACGAAGCACGCAACCAACAGCTGTCGCGCGACATCTTCGCGCTCAGCTGGGCGGCGGTGACGCAGGACGATGCGATGCTCGCCACCGGTTTTTCGTGCCGGTGCCAGACCGAGCGGATGACCGGCCGCCGCCCGCTGCACCCGGTCGAGGCTATCGACCGGCGGCTTCAGGCTTCGGAGGCGGCCTCGGCCAGCAGCCAGTCGCGGAACCGGTCGAACAACGGGCTGCGCACGCCCCCGCGCGGCCAGACGAGATAATAGGCCTCGCGCGCGCTGAGCGTCACGGCAAGCGGCGTGACCAGCGTCCCCGCCGCCAGTTCGGGGCGGATCAGGAACGACGGGATCAGCGCCACCCCCATCCCCGCCGCTGCGGCGTGGGCCAGCATCAGGAAATGTTCGTACACCGGCCCCTCCGCGGTCGCATCGGCCAGCCCCGCGGCGGCGAACCAGCGCCCCCACGCATCGGGCCGCGCCTCCAGCGACAGCAACGCGGCCGGCGGCAGGTCGGCGGGGTGCGCCACCGGGTGCCGCGCCAGCCAGTCGGGCGAACACACCGCGACGACATCCTCGTGGAACAGCAGCGCATGGTCCGCCCCCGGCCAGTCGGGCAGCCCGAAATGGATCGCCGCGTCGAAGCGCTCCTCGCCGAAATCGAACGGATAGGAGCGCGCGGCGAAGTTCACCAGCAATTCGGGATGGCGCGCGGTCAGCCCTGGCAGGCGCGGCGCCAGCCAGCGCATCCCGAAGCTGGGCAAGGTCGCGATGGTCAGCGCGCGGTCGTCCGGAGGAAGGAGCAACCGCCGCGTCGCGCTGCGCACCCGCTCGACCGCCGGGCCGATCGCCGCGGCATAGGCGATCGCCGCCGGGGTCGGCGTCACCCGCCGCCCGCGCCGTTCGAACAGCGGCGTGCCGAGCCAGTCCTCCAGCAGCGCGATCTGCCGGCTGATCGCGCTTTGCGTCAGTGCCATGCGCTGTGCCGCGCGCGAAAAGCTGCTGGTCTCGACCGCCGCTAGGAAGCTGGCGAGCGCGGGCAGCGGCGGCAGTTCGCGGCGATGCACGTCGGGGGGATCGGTCGGCATGACGTGCGGACGCTGACACCCTCCCCGTGCAAGCGCAAGCGATCAGGGGTCACGTGGATCGATCACCAGTACCAGCCGCCGCTCGCCGGTCGCCGCGACCGGCGGCGATCGGTGGACGATCGGCGCATCCTCCGACCAGCCGCGCCCCTTGAACAAGGCGACGTCGCCGGTCGCGACCTGCCGCAGCGTGAGCGTCGCGGGATCGCTGCCGCCTGCCAGCGCCGCCGCATCGCCGGTATCGAGCCACTGCGTGCCCGGCCCGACATAGCTGCAGATCAGCCGCGCGGTGACATAGTCGGCGTGGAATTTGCGGCACGCATCGGTCTCGATCACCTCCAGCCGGATCGCGACCGCGGCGCTCTCCATCAGCGCCGCGAACTGCGTGGCAAGATCGACAATATCGCGTCCGAGTGCCGCATCGGCATACCCCGCCGCGCGGAGCGCTTCGGGCAGGCCGTCCGACAGCGCATCGACCATTAGCGTCACCGCGACGTCGTCGACGGTGTCGAGATCGTCGACGACCGGCGTCCCGTCGCGCTGCCAGATCGCCAGATTGACCGCGGGCAACCGAATGGTGGCGAGGTCGTCGATCCGGCCGACGAGCCGGACATGATCGGGGAAAGGGTGTAGCATCACGATATCTCATTATGTTACGTGATAACATCACTATACTAAACGAGACTAGGTCGGCAAGTGCGCGTAAATTTGTCCACCGTACCCCACGCAGGCGGGGGTGCGGCAAGGTTTGGCGGGCGCTGCCCTTCTCGAAGGTTCGCAAGGGCCGGCGATATCCGCGGGTATCGCTCGCAAGGGTCGGCTCCACACCCCCGCTGGAACAGCGGCTCCAGCCAGGCGCAACCGAACCGGAGGTCGCTGGGTTCGTCCCTCATGCCCTCCACCGCCCTCCGCACCGGCGACGCCTCGCCGCTCGCCCGCGCCCTGCCGATCCTGTGCGCGATCGTGCAGATTTTGACCACGTTGCTGCCCGGCATCGGCATCGGCCGCCCGATCGGCGACCAGTCGAACAGCGTCCGTACGCTCGTCACTCCGGCGGGCTGGGCGTTCGCGATCTGGGGCGCGCTCTATGCCGGCACGATCGTGTTCGCGGTGTATCAGGCGTTGCCACGGCAGCGGAGCAACCCGCTGCTCGCCCGTCTGCGCTGGCCCGCCGCCGGGGCGTTTCTCGGCAATGCGCTGTGGGCGGCCTATACGCAGGGCTTCGGGCTGGGTGTGGCATCGGTAATCATCATCCTGTTCACGCTGGCCTGCCTGATCGCGACGCTGCGCACGCTTCCGGCATGGCCGCACGGTTTCTCGGCCGGCGAGCGCTGGTGCGCGGCGCTACCGCTCACAGCGCTGGCCAGCTGGCTGACGGTCGCGTCGATCGTGAACATCGCCGCGACCTTGCGCTTTATCGGCGTCGACGGCGGCGATGCCACGCCGCTGATCGCCGCCGCGCTGCTGCTGCTCGCGGGAGTGATCGCGGCATGGGCGCTAATCGCGACGCGCGGCTGCCCGCCCTATGCGCTGGTGTTCCTGTGGGCGCTCGCTGCGATCTGGGCGGCGGGCGGACAGGCGGCGACGCTGGCCGCGCTCGCCGTGCCGGCCGCAGCGCTGCTGGTGGTGGGCACACTGATCGGCCTGTCGCGCGGCGGCGTGCGGCACTGGCTGGGACAGCAGGGCGGACCATCGTAGCAGAAGAAGCCAGACCCCGGGTCAAGCCCGGGGCGACGTGGAGATTAGCCGGCGCGTAGCGGTCCCAAGTCGCCCAGCCCTACCGTGCCGCTCGCCATCGCCAGCATCCGGTCGAGCGACACCTTCGCTTGTCGCCGCAGCCCTTCCTCGATCTCGATCCGGGGGTTCAGGTCGCGCAGCGCGATGTACAGCTTTTCCAAGGTGTTGAGCGCCATATACGGGCAGATATTGCAGTTGCAGTTCCCGTCCGCCCCCGGCGCGCCGATGAACTTCTTGTGCGGCAGCGCCTTTTCCATCTGGTGGATGATGTGCGGCTCGGTCGCGACGATCAGCGTGTCGCCGGGGAATTCGCTGGCATAGGACAGGATGCCGCTGGTCGACCCGACATAATCGGCATGGTCGAGGATGATCGCCGGGCATTCGGGATGCGCCGCGACCGGGGCATCGGGGTACTGCGCCTTCAGCTTCAACAACTCGGTTTCGCTGAACGCCTCGTGCACGATGCACACGCCCGGCCACAACAGCATGTCGCGCCCGGTCTTGCGCATGAGATACCCGCCGAGATTGCGGTCAGGACCGAAGATCACCTTCTGGTCGGCTGGCAGCTGCGCGAGGATCTTTTCCGCCGACGACGACGTGACGATGATGTCGCTGAGCGCCTTCACCTCGGTCGAGCAGTTGATGTACGTCAGCGCGATGTGATCGGGGTGCTGCGCGCGGAACGCCGCGAATTGTTCGGGCGGACAGCTGTCCTCCAGCGAGCAGCCGGCGTCCATGTCGGGCAGGATCACCGTCTTGTCGGGCGACAGGATCTTTGCGGTTTCCGCCATGAAGCGCACGCCGCAGAACGCGATGACATCGGCATCGGTCGCCGCCGCCTTGCGGCTGAGGTCGAGGCTGTCACCGACGAAATCCGCCAGGTCCTGGATCTCGGGCCGCTGGTAATAATGGCCGAGGATGACGGCGTTGCGCTCCCGGCGCAGCCGGTCGATCTCGGCCAGCAGGTCGGTGCCGGTGGGCAATTCGGTGCGCGCGTTCATCATCGTCTCCCTGTGACCCTGCACCTAGGTCGGTCGTAGTGTGTCTGCAAGTCGAGCTTCAAACGTGCGCTGTAGCCGTACCTCCGCGCAGGCGGGGGTACGGGTGAAATCAGCCTTATGTGCTATCGCCGATTGCCCAGCACCTCGGCTGGCGGGGCGGACACGTCCCAGCGCTCGCCGCCGCGCGCGCCGCGTTCCGCCGGGAACGTCACCACGACCCGCACGTCACTCTCGCCCGCCGCCGCCAGCGGGGCCGCCAGCACCCGCGCAAGGCTCGCGCGGGCCAGTTCGCGCGCCTGTGCCAGCCGTTCGGGGCTGCGCGCCTCGCGTTCGGCCCGCGCTTGCGCCACCGCCGACACGCGCTGGCCCAATGCCGCCGCAGCCTCGCGCGTGACGTAGACGCCGTGCGTCTCGACCAGCGTCCGCGCCGCTTCATCGATGTTCGGACGGGCGACGGTCACGTCGGGGGCGTCGACCACCAGCGTACGGGTGTCGGCCGACCAGCTCAGCTGCCCCTCGCCGATCCCGCCCAGATCGACGAAATAGTCGACGGCATAGGGCATCTTCACCACCTGATCCGACCGCAGCCAGCCGAAACCGCGCGTGTCGCTGGCGCTCGCCTGCAACGTGCCGCTCAGGGACGCGACCTTGAGCGCGCTCGCCCCCGACAGCCGCGCGGTGATGATCCGCGTCACCGCCTGCCCGCTATCGGGTTCGGTGGTGACGACATAGCGTTCCTGATAGCGCTGCCACGCCATCCACCCGCCGATCGCCAGCGCCAGCAGCACGACGGTGGCGACGATCAGGCGGATCGCCTGCGGCCTCAGCTGCGATGCCATGTCGCACCCTCCTGCCGCACGATCCCGCGGCGTTGCATGTCGATCAGGTGCGCCAGCACCGACCGCTCCGCCGCGCCCAGCAGCTTGGGGTGCAGCCCGACATACATCGCCGCCACCATCGCCGGCACCTCGTGGACGCCGCGTTCGATCGCACGTGCGATCTGTCCTTCGCGCTGCTTGCGGTGGCCCAGCATGCCGCGCACCAGCCGCCTGGGATTATCGACCGCGTCGCCATGCGCCGGATAATAGATGCGGTCCTCACGCCCCAGCAGCTTGTCGAGGCTGGCCATATAGTCGCCCATGTCGCCATCGGGCGGCGATACGATCGTCGTCGACCAACCCATGACATGATCGCCGCTGAACAACGCACCCGTCTCGGGCAGCGCGAAGGCGAGGTGGTTCGACGTATGCCCCGGCGTCGCCACCGCAACCAATGTCCAGCCGTCGCCCGCCACCGCCTCGCCATCGGCCAGCACCCGGTCGGGGCGATAGTCGATATCGAACGCGGCGTCGGCGCGCGGGCCGGCGTCGTCCATCGTCAGCGGCGCACAACCGATGATCGCCGCACCGGTCCTTGTCGCCAGCGGTCTGGCGCCGGGGCTGTGGTCGCGGTGCGTGTGGGTACACAGGATCGCTGCGACCTGCCGGTCACCGACCGCGGCCAGCAGTGCGTCGAGATGCACGTCGTCGACCGGACCCGGATCGATGATCGCCACCGCCCCGCTGCCGCCGACGACGAAGCTCTGCGTGCCGGTGTGGGTATAGGGCGATGCATTGCGCGCCAGAACGCGCGTTACCAGCGGTTCGAGCGGCTGGGCGATACCGGGGGGAAAGTCGGCCATTGTGACGTGAGATGGCGGCTGGGGCGGTGCGATGCAAGGCAGGCGCCCTGCCCATTGGACACGGCGACGGGCCGGCCGGCACGAGTGCCGACCGGCCCTGCCGCGGACGAACGGGGCTGGACGTCCGCGGACCCGGTGTCAGTCCTTCGAGTCGATCTCGGACTGGATTTCACGGATGCTTTCGTCGATGCCTTCCAATGCGCTGCGGCGGGCACCGGCCGGCATGTCCTGGTTCGCGGCGATCGAAGCGCGGCTCGAACGCAGCCCGGCCAGGGCCGCCCGCAGCCCCTGTCTGGCATAAAGCTGCCCTTGCGCCGCCTGCGCCTCGCCACGCGCCGCCTGTGCCGCCCCCAGCGCCGCCAGCTTCGCGCCCTGTTCGGCCTGGAACTGCGCGTTTCGGGCCACGACGCGGATGCGGTCGGTACAGATGACGGTGATCTGCTTGCCACCCTCGTTGCGGGTCGTGCTGGTTTCGGTACCCGGACCGCAATTGGCGTTGACGATCTTGATGTCGGGAATTTCGTTGACGCTCTGGTTCAGCAGCTTGCCGTCGCCGTCATATTGCTGGACGACGATCTTGCGGACCGCACCATTGGCAGGCGTTCCCGGCGTGAAGGGGCGCTTCACCATGATGGTGGTCGGCATCGCCGGCTGAGTAGCGGGCGATGTCGCCGGCACGGCCGGCGCCGGCATCGGCGCAGGGCTTGCGGGCTTGGCAGGCACCGCCGGCAGCGTCGCCGCCTGTGCCGGAACGATCGCCGCCACCGGAGCGAGTGCCGCTGCCGCCTTCGCCTCTACGCTCGCAATCTCGACGCCGGTCGCATCCTCGACCTTGCCGCGCAGCGTCTCGGCGGCCTGCGTCCCCGACGCGGTGATGCCGAGGCCGATCACGGCCAGCGCCAGCGTGGCACCGCCGGCGATCCGGCGGGTGGCGGGCGACATCACCCGATGCTTCGACAACATGATCAGTCTCCCTTTGAGCTCATGGACGCCATGCAGGTGGCAGGCGGCCGACAGCCCCTGGCCATGCGCGGACTTGACGATGGCGGTGGCGTAGGCGTGGCGGACTTGCGGGGTGGCACGGGCCAGCACCATCGCGTCGCACGCCATTTCCTGGTCCGCACGGAACGCCCGGAACGCGCGCCACGCGACCGGATTGAACCAGTGGCACCCCAGCACCACCAGTGCGAACCAGTTGGCGAGCAGATCGCCGCGGGCATGGTGGCCCAGCTCGTGCGCCAGCGCCAATGCCTGTTCGCGCTCGTCATAGCGCTCGCGGAAATCGACCGGCATCGCGACGTAGCGCTGGAACACCCCGAAGGCGAGCGGCCCGGCGGCATGGCGCGTCTCGATCATGCGGACATGGCCGCCCGCCACGCCCTTCGCCCGGCCCGATGCCAGCACCTTGGCGCAGAAGCGGTTGTGCTGCACGATATGCCACGCGACGAACGCGACCGCGCCCAGCAGCCACAGGCCGATCACCGCCAGCGGCACCTCGGCCATCCCCCAGCCTTGCGGCAGTGCGGGCACCTCGGCCACCGGCACGCCCAGCATGATGACGCCGGGATCGGTCGCCGCGCCGATCGGCGCGATGTCGACCGGACGCCATGCGTCGGGAATGGGCGGCAGGATCATGCGCAGCGCGGGCAGCGCCCACAGCGCATAGGCCGCCTGCGGACCGAAGCGCCGCGCGACCGGGCCGCGCAGGCCCAGCACCAGCAGCATCAGCAGCGTCGTCGCCGCGATCGTTTCCACCGCCCATCCGATCATTGTTTCAGCGCCTTCAACAGAGCCTCGATCTCGTCGATTTCCTTCGCGCTCAACTGGTCGCGTTCGGCCAGGTGCGCGACCAGCGGCGTCAGGCTGCCACCGAACAGCCGGTCGATGAACTTCTGCGATTCACCCGCGACATATTCCTCGCGCGCGACCAGCGGACGATAGCGATAGCGCCGCCCGTCCTCCTCCGCGCCGATCACCTGTTTGGCGAGCAGCCGTCCGAGCAGCGTCTTGACGGTGTTCGCGCTCCAGTCGCGCGCCGGGGCGACGCGTTCGACCACTTCCTGCGCGGTGAGCGGGTTCTTGTCCCAGAGCACTTCCATGACGGAGTGTTCGGCATCGCTGATTCGTTCGGCCATGGCGCATGACTACACCCGTGGTCATCGCGTTTACAAGCGTAATCTTTTATTGACCCGCGACCTGTCGGTATCGCTTACACCTGCCCGTCATGGTGCATGGCCGTTAACCGCCGCAACCCGCAGAAACCGCCGCGTTGCGGAACTGGCACGACGCCTGCATGGTTGAAGATACCCGATGCGTTCGCGCTTCAATTCGGGCGGACCGGCACCTCCTCCAGTCGCCGGTCCGCCCACCCCGGGTCCCCCAGACTACGAACCGACCGCTGGCCAAGCCGTTCGTCCCGTGTCGCCCAAGACTTTCCGGACGATCTACCCCCGATCGCCGGGTAGTATAGTGCACGAATACTACGGATACATCATCGACTTGCCGGGTTCATTGCGCCTGACCACAGGGGAATGACAGATGCGTACCGCAGGACTATTTGCCACGGGCATGATATTGGCCTTTGCCACAACGGCCTGCGTAAATCCGTCGGCGCGCATCGCGTCCTCGCTGGAGGGCTATGGCTTTGCCCCCGACCAGTCGCAATGCGTCGGCGACCGGCTCGAAGCGAACCTGTCGCTCGGCCAGTTGCAGCAGCTGGGCAATGCCGCCCGTGCCGCGCGCGAAGGCGATACCACGCCGGGCCGGCTGACCATCGGCGACTTCGTCCGCGCCGCCGGCGCGGTCAAGGACCCCAAGGTTCCGCTGGAAGTCGCCAAGGCCGCGGCCGGTTGCGGCGTCGCGACCAACCCGCCGGCGCTCTGATCCCGCTTTTCATTTACCATGGAGATTCGCACATGAACACCGATACCTTGACCGGCGCCGCCACCGACCTTGGCGGCAAGTTGAAGGAAGGCGTCGGCACCGCGACCGGCGACCGGACGCTTCGCGAGGAAGGCAAAGCCGACCAGCTCGGCGGCAAGGTCCAGCAGCGCTATGGCGAGGCGAAGGACACGATCGAGGACACGCTCCGCCCGGTGATCGATCAGGTCCGCCAGTTCGTGCGCGACCGTCCGTTCGCATCGGCGGCGCTGGGCGGAGTGCTGGGCCTCGCGGTCATCAACACGCTGCGCGGCAAGTAACCGCGCAGGGGGTCTCGACCCACTGACACGGAAACGTCGCCCCAGCGAAGGCTGGGGCCTCAAGCGGCGCCTGTCCCGCGCCGTCACCGGGAGATCCCAGCCTTCGCCGGGGTGACGTTTCGGAGAGATTGGCCCCTAAACGAAAAAGCCCGACCGCGTCGCTGCGGCCGGGCTTTTTGCTTGAACGGAACAGGTGGTTCAGGCAGCCTTGCCGTCCCCCAGCAATTCGGCCAGCTCGCCGCTCTCGTACATCTCCATCATGATATCCGATCCGCCGACGAACTCACCGTTGACGTACAGCTGCGGGATGGTCGGCCAATCCGAATAGGCCTTGATCCCCTGCCGGATGCCCTGGTCCTGCAGTACGTCGACGCTTTCGAACTCGGTGTTCAGATGATTGAGGATCGCCACCGCGCGGCTGGAAAAGCCGCATTGCGGGAATAGCGGGCTGCCCTTCATGAACAATACCACCGGGTTGCTCTTCACCACCGCGTCGATACGGGCGTTGCTGTCGTCGGTCATCGTCATATCCTTGCTGTCGCCCGGGGGCGCTTCATGCCTGTAGCGTGGGGACGCCGGTCGTCAGTTGCAATGCGTGCAGTTCACCGCCCATGCGCCCGCCCAGCGCCGCATAGACCGCGCGCTGCTGCGCAATGCGCGGTAGCCCACGGAAACTTTCCGACACCACCCGCGCGGCATAATGGTCGCCGTCCCCGGCCAGATCGGTGATCTCGACCACCGCGTCGGGAATTGCCGCGACGATCAGCGCCTCGATCGCCTGTGCCTCCATCGGCATTTACATGCTCTCCAGCAACTGGCGGCGCGCTTCGACGTCGCAATCGGCCATCGCCTGGCGGATCGTCGCCTCGTCGCAATCCACCCCGGCGGCGGCCAGGTCGGAGATCAGCTTGCGGATCACGTCCTCGTCGCCGACTTCCTCGAAATCGGCCTGCACGACCGAGGTCGCATAGGCGTCGGTCTCGGCGGGGGTCAGTTCCATGCGTTCGGCGGCCCAATGGCCCAGCAGCTTGTTGCGCCGTGCGGTCACGCGAAACGCCATTTCCCCATCGCGGGCGAATTTGGCTTCGAAAGCGCGTTCCCGGTCGTCGAACGTCGTCATGGCATTCCCCTACTCATCCCTCCTGCCGGAGATAGGATGCAGCCGGGTTCCGCGCAACGTCCGCACGCGACAGCCGTATACGTGTCGCCTGTCGCAATGGCCGCACCCGACCAGTACGTCACCCCAGCGAAGGCCGGGGTCTCCCCGAACTGCCACTGTCGCTTGCCCGGTGCGCGAGAAGAAGATCGTTCACGCGAAGGCGCGGAGGCGCAGAAAGGTTGCGTTTGCAAGAGAGCATTTACCGCTTCAGCGGCCTTCAGCCCATGTAGCAGCTAGGAGAAAGGCTTCGCCGGACAACCCGCCGTCGCCCGGCACCCTATCTCTCTGCGCCTCCGCGTCTCTGCGCGAACCAATATTCTACTTCTTCACCGCGCCTCCGCGCCTTCGCGCGAAGATCCCTTCTTCTTCGCACCGCCGCGCGAAAACCCTTAAGGCACCACCACCAGCTTCCCGATCACCGCCCGCCCGGCCAGCGCCGCGATCGCGTCTCCGCCGCGCTCCAGCGGGAACGAGCCCGTCACCTTCGGCGCGATCGCCCCTTCGTCCCACAGCCGGAACAGAGTCGCGACATGTGCCGCGTTCGCCGCCGGATCGCGCATCGCGAACGCGCCCCAGAATACGCCGCACACGTCGCAGCTCTTGAGCAGCGTCAGGTTCAGCGGCAGCTTCGGGATACCCGCCGGGAACCCGACCACCAGATAACGCCCTTCCCATCCGACCGACCGCAGCGCCGGTTCGGCATAGTCGCCGCCGACCGGGTCGAACACGATGTCCGCGCCCTGCCCGCCGACCGCCGCCTTGAACGCGTCGGCCAGCGCCTTCGACGCCGCCTTGTCGAGCGGGGCATAGGGATAGACGACCACCTCGTCCGCCCCTGCCGCCCGCGCCGCCGCCGCCTTTTCCTCCGAAGACACCGCCGCCACGACCCGCGCGCCGAACGCCTTGCCCAGCTCGATCGTCGCCAGCCCGACGCCGCCGGCAGCGCCCAGCACCAGCAACGTCTGCCCCGCCGCGATTCGCCCGCGATCGACCAGCGCATGGATCGCGGTGGCATAGGTCAGCAGCAGCGCCGCACCATCTTCGAAACTGCGGTTTGGTGGCAGGCGGTGGAGCGCCGCGGCCGGCACCGCCAGTTTGCCGACCATCCCGCCGTGCCCGGTGACCGCGATCACCCGGTCGCCGACCGTCCAGCCCCCGACGCCCTCGCCGACGCTATCGATCACGCCGGCCACTTCGCCACCCGGCGCGAACGGCCGCTGCGGCTTGAACTGGTATTTGTCCTCGATGATCAGGACGTCGGGATAGTTGACCGCGCACGCCTTTACCGCGACGACGACCTGTCCCTTGCCCGGCTGCGGGTCGGGGAGTTCGCCGATGGTCAGCGTGTCAGGGCCGCCCGGCTCGCTCGACAATAGTGCCCGCATTCCCGCTCTCCTGATGGAGCCACGGTCGCGCACTGGACACGCCGGACTCGTATTTCGAAATCGCGGTATCTTGTGCCAGCGTCATGCCGATCTCGTCCAGCCCTTCCATCAGGCATTGGCGACGAAACGGGTCGAGGGTGAAGGCGAACCGATCCTGGAACGGCGTGGTGACGGTCATCGTCTCCAGATCGACGGCGATCGGCTGCTCCTTCGCCACCTCGACCAGCCGGTCGATCGCGTCCTGCGGCAGCACGACCGTCACGATCCCGTTCTTGATCGCGTTTCCAGAAAAAATATCGGAAAAGCTCGGCGCGATCACCGCGCGGACGCCCATGTCGGTCAGCGCCCATGCGGCATGTTCGCGACTGGAGCCGCAGCCGAAATTCTCGCCCGCGATCAGGATCGGCGCCCCGGCATAGCGCGGGTCGTCGAACAGATTGCCGGGTTCGGCCCGCACGCTTTCGAACGCACCCTTGCCCAGCCCTACGCGCGTGGTCGTCTTCAACCAGTGCGCCGGGATGATGATATCGGTATCGATATTCTTGGCACCCCAGGGATAGGCGCGCCCGTCGACATGGACGATCGGCTCCATCAGGCGCGCTTGTCCTGCGGCGGGGCCGGCTTCGCCACCGCCGGGCGCACCGACGCATAGGCCGCCGCCATCCCGCTCAACACCGCACCCGCGATCAACGCGACCAGAACCCGCTTCATATGCCTACTCCGTCACCAGTTCGCGTACATCCGCCAGCCGCCCGGTCACCGCCGCCGCCGCCGCCATGGCGGGCGACAACAGGTGCGTCCGCGCCCCCGGCCCCTGCCGTCCTACGAAATTGCGGTTGCTGGTGGAAGCGCAGCGTTCGCCCGGCGGCACCTTGTCCGGGTTCATCGCCAGGCACATCGAACAGCCAGGCTCGCGCCATTCGAAGCCGGCCTCGGTAAAGATGCGATCGAGGCCCTCGGCCTCCGCCTGCCGCTTGACCAGCCCCGATCCGGGCACGACCAGCGCCTGCTTGATCCCGCCGGCGACCTGCCGCCCCCTCACCACGCTGGCGGCGGCGCGCAGGTCCTCGATCCGGCTGTTGGTGCAGCTGCCGATGAAGATATAGCTGACGGGTACATCCTGCATCCGCGTGCCCGGCGTCAGGCCCATATAGTCGAGCGACTTCTGCGCCGCGACGCGCTTCGACGGATCGGCGAAGCTGTCGGGCGACGGCACGACGCCGGTGATCGGCACGACGTCCTCGGGGCTCGTCCCCCACGTCAGCGACGGCGCAATGTCGCTGGCGTGCAGCTGCACCACCTTGTCATAGCGCGCGCCGGCATCGGTCGGCAGCGTCCGCCAATAATCGACCGCCCTGTCCCAATCCGCTCCGGTCGGCGCCATCGGCCGCCCTTTCAGATAGGCAAAGGTCGTCTCGTCCGGCGCGATCAGCCCGGCACGCGCCCCGCCCTCGATCGACATGTTGCTGACCGTCAACCGCCCCTCGATCGACAGGCCGCGAATGACCTCGCCGGTATATTCGACGACATAGCCGGTGCCGCCCGCCGCCCCGGTCTTGCCGATGATCGCCAGCACGACGTCCTTGGCCGATACGCCATAGCCGAGCGTCCCGTTGACGCGGATTTCCATCGTCTTGGATTGCTGCAGCAACAGCGTCTGCGTGGCCAGCACATGCTCGACCTCGCTTGTGCCGATCCCGAACGCCAGCGCCCCCAGCGCCCCGTGCGCGCTGGTATGGCTGTCGCCGCAGACCAGCGTCGTGCCCGGCAGCGTAAAGCCTTGTTCGGGACCCACGACATGGACGATCCCCTGCTCGGCCGCCGTCGCGTCGATATAGCGGATGCCGAACTCCGGCGCATTCGTTTCCAGCGCCGCCAGCTGCTGCGCGCTCGCCGGATCGGCGATCGGCAGGCGGTTGCCCTGCGCATCCACCCGCCGCGTCGTCGGCAGGTTGTGATCGGGCACCGCCAGCGTCAGCTCGGGCCGCCGCACCCGCCGCCCGGCGGCGCGCAGGCCGGCGAACGCCTGCGGACTGGTGACCTCGTGGACGAGGTGCCGGTCGATATAGATCAGACAGGTGCCATCGTCGCGCCGTCCGACGACGTGATCGTTCCAGATTTTCTCATACAGGGTCTGCGGAGCGCTGTTCATGTCCGCGCGTTAACCGAAAACAGGCGGCGACGGAAGCTCTCACGACATTTTATTACCAATACATAGATATTCCGTATCCGAAGCATGGACCCTTTGCACCCGCGCCACGTTCCCCCGCGATCCTTCCGCCGGTGACGGGATCGAACGCCATGCCGCATCATCCCGACCCTGCTCATGGCCGCAACGCCCGTGCGCTCGACGCGATGAACGCGTTCCTTGCCGACGTCCGCGACGGGCTCGGCCCCTATCTCGCCATCTACCTCGTCTCGGTCCGCGGACCGACGCATGGCTGGGACGAGGCGACGGCGGGCATGGTGATGACCATCGCCGGCATCGCCGGGCTGCTGGCGACGACACCGGCCGGCGCGCTGGTCGACCGGATAAAGGCCAAGCGCGGCCTGCTGGTCGTCGCCGCGCTGCTGGTGACGCTGGCGTCGATTTCGCTGCCGATCGTGTCGGGCTTCTTCATGGTCGCCGCCACGCAGTCCGTCGCGGCAGTGGCGGGCGCCGTGTTCGCGCCGGGCATCGCCGCAATCTCGCTCGGCATCGTGGGCCCAAGGGCATTCACTCGCCGCGTCGGCCGCAACGAAGCGTTCAACCACGCCGGCAACGCCGTCGCCGCCGCGCTGGCGGGGCTGCTGGCGTGGAAGTTCGGCCCCGTCGTCGTCTTCTACCTGATGGGCATCCTTGCGGCGTGCAGCATCGTCGCGATCCTGTGGGTCGATGGCGACGCGATCGACCACGACGTCGCGCGTGGGTGCGAGGGCAAGCCGGGCGAAGCCGACGAATCGTGTGACCCCGCCCCCTCGCTGGTCCGCACCCTTACCGGCAACCCGGCGCTGGCGATCTTTGCCGGGGCGGCGTTCCTGTTCCACCTCGCCAACGCCGCGATGCTGCCCGCGGTCGGGCAGCTGCTCGGCCGCGAGGTCGGTGCGGGACAGGCGACGTCGCTGGTCGCCGCGTGCATCGTCGGTGCGCAGCTGGTGATGGTACCGGTCGCGATCGTCGTCGGCCGCAACGCCGATCGCTGGGGCCATCGCCCGATCCTGCTGGTCGGGATGGCGGTGCTGGTCGCGCGCGGGGTGCTCTACACCGTCGCCGACGCGCCGGCATGGCTGCTGGGCGTGCAGCTGCTCGACGGCATCGGCGCAGGGATTTTCGGCGCGCTGCTGCCGGTGGTGGTCGCGGCGATCATGCGCGGTACCGGGCGGTTCAATGCGGCACAGGGCGCGGTGGCGACGGTGCAGGGCCTCGGCGGCGCGCTCAGCACCACGCTGGCGGGCGTGATGATCGTCCGCGGCGGGTATGACGCGGCGTTCCTGCTGCTGGCGGGGATCGCCGCGATCGGGCTGGGGTTGCTGTGGTGGAAGATGCCGGAGACGGCGGAGCGGTAGAAGAAGTTCGTTTTCACGCGAAGGCACGGAGGCGCGAAGAGAAGAAGAATGGGTTCGCGCAAAGGCGCAAAAGACGCAGAGGGGTTGCGTCCGTGGCAAAGTCCCGCCGCGCCAGCGGCCTCCTGCTCTCATTGCAACAGGAACATAGGCTGCGCCGGACAGACCGCGACCGCCGCGCCCACAACCCCTCTGCGTCCTTTGCGCCTTTGCGCGAAAACTACCTTCTTCCTTCGCGCCTTCGCGCCTTCGCGTGAACCGATTCTTCTTATTCCATCCCCGAAACCAGCGTCACCCCAGCGAAGGCTGGGGTCTCCCCGTGGTGAGCGCAAATTCCCACCGCGAGAGATTCCAGCCTTCGCTGGAATGACGTTCGTGGAGGGGCCAAATTACCCCTCGTACGCCGCCGTCGTCTTCGACCGCACCTCGTCCGCACTAACCCCCGGCGCACATTCGATCAGCCGGAACGGGCTCGCATGGTCGGGCCTAGCGAACACCGCCAGGTCGGTGACAATCATGTCGACCACCCCCAGCCCGGTCAGCGGCAGCGTGCATTCGGGAATGAACTTCGGGTCGCCGTTTTTCGAGGTGTGCTCCATCACGACGATGATCTTCTTGACCCCGGCGACGAGGTCCATCGCCCCGCCCATGCCCTTCACCATCTTGCCCGGAATCATCCAGTTCGCGATGTCGCCCTTTTCCGACACCTCCATCGCGCCCAGCACGGTCAGGTCGATATGCCCGCCGCGGATCATGGCGAAGCTGTCGGCGCTGCTGAAATAGACCGACTGCGGCAGCTCGCTGATCGTCTGCTTGCCGGCGTTGATCAGGTCGGGGTCCTCTTCGCCCGCATAGGGGAACGGGCCGATGCCCAGCATCCCGTTTTCCGACTGCAACGTCACCTCGACGCCGTCGGGGATGTGGTTCGCCACCAGCGTCGGGATACCGATGCCCAGATTGACGTAGAAACCGTCCTTCAGCTCGCGCGCGGCGCGTGCCGCCATCTCGTCGCGGGTCCAGGCCATGGGGTTACTCCTTGCGCGCGCCGGGATCGCTCCAGCGCAGATCATTGGGAAAGACGTCGTCGAAATCACCGGCCAGCGCGGTGCCATAGACGGGGTTGGGCAGCAGGAACCAGCCATTGCCCCAGAGAGGGACGATCGCCGGCGAATCCGCCGCCGCCCGCCGCTCGGCGGGTTTCAGTCCGGCGTTGAACAGGTCGCTGAAATCGCCCAGCTGATCGCCGACCAGCGCGACGACGCAATAGCGCGATGCAATCAACGCCCGCCGGGCGTCCTTGCCCGACCCGCCCGGCGCATCGCCCTTCAGGAACAGCGTCTCGCCATGCCTGGCGGGGCCGAGGCCGGCGCGGTTCAATACGGCTTCGGTATAGGATGCGGTCGCCGCGTTCCGGTTGGAATTGAACACCACCGTCACGCCCGCCGCGCGCAGTGCCGCCAGCCCTTCGACCGCCCCCGGCACCGGCCGCGTCGCACGGCCGTCCGATCGCTCCCACCGTTCCCAGCGTGCAGCATCGTACGTCAGCCCGCCCCGCGCATCCGAATATTCGTAGCCGGTGTTGAGCAGCACGGTTTCGTCGACGTCGAACACGACCGCCGACTTGCCGGTGCAGGCAAGTTGGGTCGGCATCGCCAGCGTCGCGTTCGGCGCCAGCACCGCCTGCAACGGCATCCGCCTGAGCGTCGTGCGATCGCGCTGGTACTGTTGTACATAGCGGACCAGCGCCGAATAGGTCTGCCGGCTCGCCGCCGCCGCCTCGCCCGAACCATAGAGATACTGCATCCCCGCCGGCACGCCCGACACCGTCGCGGGCGCGACGGGCGCCGACTGGTTCCCGACCGCGACGACGCAGCCCGACAGCGCGAAGGCCGCGGTGCCCACGGTCAGCGCCCGGCCTACCCCCCTCGTCACCCCGGACTTGACCCGGGGTCCCGCTTCTTCTTCTGCGGTCGAGAAAAAGCGGGACCCCGGGTCAAGCCCGGGATGACGGGAAGAAGCGGCACAGGCCCGCCGCATCACACCCGCTCGCGCACGGTACGGAACTCGATCTGCTTGTCGTACGGCGCCCCGACGATCATCCGCTTCACGTAAATTCCCGGCAAGTGGATCGCATCGGCGTCGAGCGACCCGACCGGCACCACTTCCTCGACCTCCGCGACGCAGATGTTCGCCGCGGTCGCCATCGGCTGGTTGAAGTTGCGCGCGGTCTTGCGGAAAATCAGGTTGCCGGCCTCGTCGGCCTTCCACCCCTTGATGATCGCCACATCGGCGCGGATGCCGCGTTCGAGGATATAGTCTTCCCCGTCGAACTGCTTCACTTCCTTGCCCTCGGCGATCAGCGTGCCGACCCCGGTCTTGGTATAGAAGCCCGGAATCCCGGCCCCGCCGGCACGGCAGCGTTCGGCCAGCGTCCCCTGCGGACAGAACTCGACCTCCAGCTCGCCCGACAGATATTGCCGCTCGAACTCCTTGTTCTCTCCGACATAGCTGGAGATCATCTTCTTCACCTGCCGGCTGCGCAGCAGCTTGCCGAGGCCCTGCCCGTCGATCCCGGCATTGTTGCTGGCGATGGTCAGGCCCTTGACCCCCGACGCCTCGATCGCGTCGATCAGCCGTTCGGGGATGCCGCACAGGCCGAACCCACCGGCGCACAGCGTCATGCCGTCGTGCAGCAGCCCATCCAGCGCCGCCTCCGCATTCGGGTACAGCTTCTTCATCGCCACTCTCCCAACAGCCTTGGCCGAGGGATTACGCATGGGCGCGCGGGCGGGTCAAGAACCTGAACCGCGCTTCAACTTGACCGGCACGATCGTTCCCGATCGGTACGACTGCCCCCACCGTCACCCCGGACTTGATCCGGGGTGACGTATCGTCAGGGACGAAGGTCGAAACCCGCGCCACCGGCACCGCGCACTGGCACCCCGCACCACCCGCGGTTAGCCTGCGGAAATTACAGATTCGCGCACCGGTGGCCGTATCCTGGTCGATGCCCTCGTCACGCAGGGCTGCGACCGCATCTTCCACGTGCCGGGCGAAAGTTTCCTCGCCGTGCTCGACGCGCTGCACGACACGCCCGCGATCGACCTGGTGACCTGTCGGCAGGAGGGCGGCGTCGGCTTCATGGCCTGCGCCGACGGCGTGCTGACCGGGCGGCCCGGCGTCGCCTTCGTCACCCGCGGCCCCGGCGCCACCAACGCGTCGATCGGCGTGCATGTCGCGATGCAGGATTCGGTGCCGATGCTGCTGTTCATCGGCGATGTCGACCGCGGCATGCGCGACCGCGAAGGGTTTCAGGAGGTCGATTTCCTGACGATGTTCGCGCCGCTCGCCAAGCGGGTGCTGCGCATCGACGATCCGGCGCGCATCCCGGAATATGTCGCGCGGGCATGGCGCACCGCCACCTCCGGCCGGCCGGGCCCGGTGGTGATCGCGCTGCCCGAGGATATGCTGGTCGAGCAGGCGGTGGCGCAGGACCGCCCGCCGCTCGCGAAACTGGAAACCACGCTCGACCCCGCCAACTTCGGTGCGCTCCTGACCGCGTTGCGCACGTCCGAACGCCCCGTGGCGATTGTCGGCGGGGCAGGCTGGGATGCCGCCACCGGCGCAACCTTCGCCACCTTCGCCGAGCGCTGGGGCATTCCCGTCGCCGGCGCATTCCGCCGACAGGACGCCGTCGCCAACGACCATCCGGCATGGGCCGGCAATCTCGGCTACGGCCCGTCTCCCAAACTGGTCCAGCGGATCAAGGCCGCCGACCTGCTGCTGGTCGTCGGCGCCCGCCTCGGCGAAGCGACCACCGACGGCTACACCCTCGTCACGCCCGACCATCCGGGGCAGACGCTGATCCATGTCCACCCCGACCCGGCCGAACTCGACCGCGTATACCACGCCGACCTTGCCGTCGCCGCCGATCCGTTCGCCTTTGCCGCCATGCTCGCCTGCGCCGACCCGCCCGCACGGCCCCTGCCCGCCGCCGCCGAAGCCCATGCCGAATGGCAGGCATGGTCCACCCCCGCCCCGCGCGACGTGACCCTCGACCTCGGCCCCTGCGTCGCGGCGATGCGCGAACGCCTGTCGGGGCACGACACGATCATCTGCAACGGCGCGGGCAATTTCTCCGGCTGGTGGCATCGCTACTGGCACTATGGCTGGTCGGGCACGCAGTTGGCCCCGACCTGCGGCGCGATGGGCTACGGCACCCCCGCCGCCGTCGCCGCAGCCTTGCGCGAACCGGACAAGCTGGCGGTCGCGGTCGCGGGCGATGGCGACTTCCTGATGAACGGACAGGAACTGGCGAGCGCGGTCCAGCACCGCGCCAACCTGCTCGTCATCCTGATCGACAATGGCGGCTACGGCACGATCCGCATGCATCAGGAACGCGAATATCCGACGCGGGTCAGCGGCACCGCCCTCGCCAACCCCGATTTCGCCGCGCTCGCCCGCGCCTATGGTGCCTGGGCCGACACGGTGGAGACGACCGAACAGTTCGCCCCGGCGCTCGACCGCGCGCTGGCACAGACCGGCGTGCGGCTGCTCCACTGCCGGACCGATATCGACGTCATCACCCACGGCACGACGATCGCCGCGATCCGGTCGCGTTAAACCTATCGTATCGATTTCGCCCTATCCCCCGGCGGCAGAACCAGCTTTCCGGGGGAATTTCGTGAAGACCGTCGCGACCATCACCGCCGCCGCGCTTGCCGCCGCCGTTTCGCCCGCCGCCGCGCAAAGCATTGTCGACACCCCGCTTGGCCCCCGCATCGAAGTCCGCGTCGGCTGGGACCGGCTCGACGCCGTGACCGAGGTGCATGACGGCAGCCAGCGCACCGAAATCAGCAGCGGCGACAGCGGCGTCACCTATGGCGGCGAAGTCGGCTACGACATGGTGCTGTCGGGCGCGTCGGTCGTCGGCCTCTATGCCGGGCTGTCGGGATCGACCTTCGAAACCTGCGACGACCTGTTTTCGGGCACGCGGGCGATCGCGCGCGACTGTACCAAGGCGGGCCGCGAAGTCTCGGTCGGCGGACGCATCGGCTTCGTCACCGGGCCGAATGCGCTGGTGTATCTGAAGGGTGGCTACAGCAACGGCGAATTCCGCCGCGACCAGCGCGACCTGCTGACGCCGGGCAACGACACCCGTAACATGGCCCGCCTCGACGGCTTCCATCTGGGCGCGGGCGGCGAATTCGGCCTGACCAGCCGCGCCTATGGCAAGCTCGAATATCTCTACACCAACTACGCCGCCGACAAGGGCACGCTCGGGAATTTGCGGATCGAAACGGGCGCCGAACGCCACCATGTCATCGCCGGACTGGGTTATCGGTTCTGACCCATCCGTGCCGCTCCGTTCGATCGGAGCGGCACGGGGTCAATCGTCCACCGGACGGCACGCCAACCAGTCATGTGCCGCCGCCAGCCCGACCGGCGCATCCTCCCAGAATCCGTTCGGCGCACCCGACAGCCGCGCGTGCAGGCTCTGTCGGAGCCTCTGCGACAATCGTTCGAGCCAGCGGACCGGATCGAGATCGGCGCGCGCCGCGCCACACAGCACGCTCTCGACCTCGAACACTGCCAGTTCGCCATCGTCCGGATCGTCGACCGTCGCGACAGCCTGATCGAACAGCAGGTCGATCGCCGCAATGATCGCTGCGCGTTCGTCGTCGCTCCACTGCGCCCATCCCGCCAGCCGCAACTTGCCGAGCACGATCTCGACATCGACCGCATCGCCGGGATGTCGGAGCGACACGTCGAGGATGCGGGGCAGCAGATAGCGGAAATCGGCCACGTCGCCGACCGTCAGGAACGCCTTCCAGGCATACCACCACAAGGTTTCGCGATCGATCGCGCGCAGCGGGGTGCGCAGCAATCGCGCCACCTTGGGCGAATCGAGGCAGCATCGACAGCCGGTGATCCGCGACGGCGGGGGCGCGGCAAACATGGCATAAAGCCGCTCGACCACCACCCGTTTCTGATCTTCGACGCCATCGGTCATCGTCCGACCCTATCGGACACACCTGCCAAAAGGAAAAGGGCCGCCCCGGTTTCCCGGAGCGGCCCCTTCAGACACCATCCGCCATACATCGGCGGTACGCGGTGTCCGTCAGCTCAGATCTTGTCGCCGAGCGCGCCCTTGACGCTACCCTTGACGTCCTGACCGGTGCCCTTGACCTGCTGCGCTTCGCCTTCGGCTTCCAGGCGCTCGTTGTCGGTCGCCTTGCCGATGGCTTCCTTCACGTTGCCGGCGACCTTGTTGCCTGCAGCGGCGAGCTTGTCGGTGAATTCACCCATGAATGGCTCCTGTCGGTTGGCGAGGTTTCCCCCGCTGGATTGCGATTATACAAAGCGTCAGCTCGCCCGACGGTTCCATTAAACTTAATTCATATCAGACCGGCCAGGGGGCTCGACGGATCGGCATAGCGCCGCCGCTGCATCCGCCCGGCCAGATAGCCCATCCGCCCGGCCTCGACCGCCGCCTTCATCGCCGCGGCCATCAGCACCGGGTCCTTCGCCTCGGCGATCGCGGTGTTCATCAGCACTCCGTCGCAACCCAGCTCCATCGCCACCGCCGCGTCCGACGCTTGTCCCACCCCGGCATCGACCAGCACCGGCACCTTGGCGCCTTCGACGATCAACCGGATCGTGACGAGGTTCTGGATGCCCAGCCCCGATCCGATCGGCGCGCCCAGCGGCATGATCGCGACCGCGCCGGCATCCTCCAGCCGCTTGGCGGCGATCGGATCGTCGACGCAATAGACCATCGGCAGAAAGCCTTCCTTGGCCAGCACCTCGGTCGCGCGCAGCGTTTCCACCATGTCGGGATACAGCGTCCGCGCCTCACCCAGCACTTCCAGCTTGACGAGGTCCCAGCCACCCGCCTCGCGCGCCAGCCTGAGCGTCCGGATCGCGCTGTCGGCATCGAAGCAGCCGGCGGTGTTGGGCAGGTAGGTAATCTTCTTCGGATCGATATAGTCGGTCAGCATCGGCGCCTTGGGATCGCTGACGTTCACCCGGCGCACCGCGACGGTCACGATCTCCGCGCCCGATGCCGCGACCGCGGCGGCATTCTGTTCGAAATCCTTGTACTTGCCGGTGCCGACGATCAATCTCGACCGGAACGTTCGTCCCGCCACGCTCCACGTATCGCCGTCGATCGTCGCGACATGGTCGCCGCCGCCGACGAAGTGCACGATCTCCAGCTCGTCGCCATCCTCGACCTTCACCTGCTGCAGCGTCGAGCGCGGCACGACCTCGAGGTTGCGCTCGACCGCGACCTTTTCGGGCACCAGTCCGATCTGCGCGGTCAGCTCGGCCAGCGTGATGCCGTCGCGAACGCGCATATGGTCGCCATTGACCATGATGCTGATGGTACCGTCGGTATGCATGTCGTCTCCTCTGGGCGCGCCGTTCTCTCGACTTACCGGGCCCGGTCCGGCTATGGTGCGCTGCATATAGGGAGCGCGTGACAGCCCCCGCAACCGAAAGCACCCCGTTGCCCGCCACCGTCTTCGTCCTCAACGGCCCGAACCTGAACCTGCTCGGCCTGCGCGAGCCGGAAATCTACGGATCGGACACGCTCGACGACATCGCCGGCATGTTGGAGGATCGCGCCCGCGAGCTGGACCTCCAGATCGACCTGCGCCAGTCGAACCACGAAGGCCATCTGGTCGACTGGCTGCACGAGGCGCAGGCGGAGGGCGCGAAGGCGGTGCTGCTCAACGCCGGCGCCTATACCCACACGTCGATCGCGCTGCACGACGCGATCAAGGCGGTGAAGACCCCGGTGATCGAGGTCCATCTGTCCAATCCGCATACCCGCGAGGACTTTCGCCACATCAGCTATGTCGGGCGCGCGGCGCGCGGCACGGTGGCGGGATTCGGCGCGCTTTCCTATCTGGTCGCGCTTGAAGCGGCCGCCCGCATCTGACAAGGGCGCGGTTTTTTATAATTAAAGATACCATTGGGGGTTACCATGGCAGACGACAATCAGGGCGAAGGAACGCCGTTCACCAGCCACGCGATGCGCGTCGACATCGACCTCGTCCGCGCGCTGGCGCAGGTGCTCGATGAAACCGACCTGACCGAGGTCGAGGTGGAGGACGGCGCACGCAAGGTCCGCGTCGTGCGCAAGCCCGCGCCGGTACAGGCAGCGCCGAGCTACGCCCCGACCTATGCGCCGCAGCCCGCCCCGCAGCTTGCCAGCGCCGCGACGACCACGATCGAGGCCGGTGCCGCCGTCGCGCCGGTCAGCGCCGTGCCGCCGGTCACCTCGCCGATGGTCGGCACCGTCTATCTCGCCGCCAATCCGGAAGCCAAGCCGTTCATCGCGGTGGGACAAAAGGTCGCGGCGGGCGACACGCTGGTGATCGTCGAAGCGATGAAGGTCATGAACCCGATTGTCGCCCCGGCGGCAGGCACCGTGACGCAAATCCTCGTGTCGAACGGCCAGCCGGTCGAATTCGACCAGCCGCTGGTGGTCGTGGAATAACATGCCCGACATCAAGAAACTGCTGATCGCCAACCGCGGCGAGATCGCGCTCCGCATCCACCGCGCGTGCCACGAAATGGGCATCAAGACGGTCGCGGTCCATTCGACCGCCGATGCCGATGCGATGCATGTGCGTCTGGCGGACGAGGCGATCTGCATCGGCCCGCCATCGGCGACCGACAGCTATCTCAACATCCCCAACATCATCTCGGCCGCCGAGATCAGCGGCGCCGACGCGATCCATCCGGGCTATGGCTTCCTGTCGGAAAACGCCAAGTTCGCCGAGATCGTCGAGCTGCACAACCTGATCTTCGTCGGCCCGAAGCCCGAGCATATCCGCGTCATGGGCGACAAGGTCGAGGCGAAGCGTACCGCCGGCAAGCTCGGCCTGCCGCTCGTCCCCGGCTCCGATGGCCCGATCGCGGACGTCGAGGAAGCCAAGGCGATCGCCGCGTCGATCGGCTATCCGGTCATCATCAAGGCGGCATCGGGCGGCGGGGGCCGCGGCATGAAGGTCTGCGCATCCGAGGACCAGCTCGAAACGCTGATGCAGCAGGCGGGCAGCGAGGCGAAGGCCGCGTTCGGCGACGCCACCGTCTACATGGAGAAATATCTCGGCAACCCGCGCCATATCGAGTTCCAGGTGTTCGGCGACGGCAATGGCCACGCGGTGCATCTGGGCGAGCGCGACTGCTCGCTGCAACGCCGCCACCAGAAGGTGCTGGAGGAAGCCCCCTCGCCCGTCCTCGGACAGGCCGACCGCGACCGCATGGGGAACATCTGTGCGAAGGCGATGGCCGATATGGGCTATCGCGGCGCCGGCACGATCGAATTCCTGTGGGAAGACGGCGAGTTCTATTTCATCGAAATGAACACCCGCCTGCAGGTCGAACATCCGGTGACCGAGATGATCACCGGCCTCGACCTCGTGCGCGAACAGATCCGCGTCGCCGAAGGGCACGGCCTGTCGTGCGAGCAGGAACAGATTCGTTTCCACGGCCACGCGATCGAATGCCGCATCAACGCCGAAGACCCGCGCACCTTCGCGCCGTCGCCGGGCACGGTGAAGCATTTCCACGCGCCGGGCGGCATGCACGTCCGCGTCGATAGCGGCCTGTACGCCGGTTACAAGGTGCCACCTTATTACGACAGTATGATCGCCAAGCTGATCGTCTACGGCACGACCCGCGAACGCTGCCTGATGCGCCTGCGCCGCGCCTTGGAGGAATTCGTGATCGAGGGAATGAAGACCACCATCCCGCTCCACCAGGCGCTGCTCGACGATCCCGAATTTCAGGCCGGCGACTACACGATCAAGTGGCTGGAAGAGTGGCTGGCCAAAAACGACTGACCTAAAACTCCTCCCCATTTCATGGGGAGGGGGACCATGCGCAGCATGGTGGAGGGGGATCGCCGCGAACGCAACGGTGGTGGAGCCGGCCAACCCCCTCCACCACCGGCTGCGCCGGCGGTCCCCCTCCCCGTACCGGGGAGGAAAGAATGCACGCCACGATCTACCACAACCCGCGCTGTTCGAAGTCCCGCGCCGCGCTCGCGCTGCTGACCGAAGCGGGCGACGACGTGCGCATCGTCGAATATCTCAAAACCCCGCCGACCCGCGACGACCTCGCCGCGCTGCTCGATCGCGCCCGCCTCACCCCGCGCGAAGCACTGCGCGCGAACGAGCCCGAAGCCAAATCGCTCAAGGACGCCACCGACGCGCAAATCCTCGACGCGATGGCGCAACACCCGATCCTGATCGAACGCCCGATCGTCGAGACCGAAAAAGGCATCGTCATCGCCCGCCCGCCGGAGCGGGTGCACGAGGTCCTGTAGCCGCCTGTCCAGACCGTCGCCCCGGGTCAAGGTGGGGTGACGTAACATGCAAAGGCCCCCCTTTCCTACACGCCCCCACCCTGCCAGCCTCGCGCTTCCGCTCTTTCCCATCGTCCGCCACCGCGCCCCTGCACCCGCGCCACAAACAGCGCACGAGTGTGAACTTCGTGAACTTTGGCCACCGAAACCCCGCCTAACCCGCCGCAATCGCTTGGAACCGTCACGATAGGGTGCCATGGCACGCACATGGCGCGTCACACCCCACCGCTCGAACCGGGTCGCAACTGCTGGCGGATCGAGCGCGCCACGCGCGCGACCGTGCTGGTCGATGCCGATAACTACTTCACCCATGCCCGCGATGCGATGCTCAAGGCGAAGAAGCAGATCATGCTGATCGGCTGGGACTTCGACGCCCGCATCCGCTTCAAGACCGATGCCGCGACCGAAGGCCCGGAAAAGGTGGGCGAATTTATCAGCTGGCTGGTGCGCCGGACGCCGGGGCTACAGGTGCATATCCTGCGCTGGGACACCGGCGCGATCAAGACGCTGTTCCACGGCCAGACGCTGGTCCGCATCGCGAAGTGGATCAAGGACCCGCAGGTCCACCTGCGCCTCGACGGCCATCATCCGGTCGCCGGATCGCATCACCAGAAGGTCGTGGTGATCGACGACGACGTCGCCTTCTGCGGCGGGATCGACATGACCGTCGACCGCTGGGACACGCGCGAGCATCGCGACAACGATCCCCGCCGGATCGAGCCCGACGGTACCCCCTATCAACCGTGGCACGATGTGACGACCGCGCTCGAAGGCCCGGTCGCGGCGGCATTGGGCGAGATGTGCCGTCACCGCTGGGCGATCTCGGGCGGCGACGAGCTGCCCGCCCCCACCGACACCGGCGGTTGCTGGCCGACCGGGCTGAAGGCCGACTTCACCGATATCGAGGTCGCCGTCGCGCGCACCATTCCGGAAATGGCCGATCAGGAACCGGTGCACGAGATCGAGACGCTGTATCTCGACCTGATCGCCCGCACCGAACGCTTCCTCTATGCCGAAAGCCAGTATTTCGCCTCGCGCAAGGTCGCCGAAGCGATCGCCAAGCGGCTCGACGAACCCGACGGTCCGGAGATCGTCATCGTCAACCCGACCACGGCCGAGGGCTGGCTGGAACCGGTCGCGATGGATTCGGCGCGGGCCCGGCTGTTTCAGGCGTTGAAGGAACGCGACCGCCACGACCGGCTGCGGCTCTACCACCCCTTCACCGCCGGCGGCACCGCGATCTACGTCCATGCCAAGGTGACGGTGATCGACGACCAGCTGCTGCGTGTCGGCTCGTCCAACTTCAACAACCGTTCGCTGCGGCTCGACACCGAATGTGACGTGACCGTCGATGCGACGCGCCACGCCAATGCCGACGAACGCCGCACCATCGCCGGCATCCGCGACTCGCTGCTCGCCGAGCATCTGGGGGTCGATTGCGAGACGGTCGAAACGACGCTGGCGCGCACCGGATCGCTGATCGCGACGATCGAGGAATTGCGGGGCGAGGGCCGCTCGCTACGACCCTATGAAATCCCCGACCTCGGTGCGGTGACCGAATGGCTGGCGGACAACAAGATTCTCGATCCCGAAGGTCCGGACGAGATGTTCGAATCGCTGTCGCGGCGGACGCCGCTGCTCAAGAAGCTGGTGAAGCATCGCCCGCATCTGCATCGCGCGGATAACAGCCTGTCGCCGGTGATGACCGCGGTGGCGGTGGGCGGTACCGTCGCGGGCGGTACGCTGCTCGGCATGATGCTGTGGCAGGCGTGGAAACGGCGCGACAACCCGCCGCACTAGAAGAAGCGGGCGGGGCGCCGCAGGGACGCCCCGCCAACCCGGACTTAGTTGCTGTCCGAATCGTCGCTGTCGACGGCGATGATGACGCCGCCGGCAACGATCGCGGCTGCCAGCAGCGCGAACACGATGCCGCCGCCGGCCAGCTTCTGGCCACCCTTGGTCGGGGCGGTCGCGCGGACCGACTTCGCGACCGACAGCGCCGACGCGTTCTGCGCGGCGTTGGCGGCGACCGGCGCTGCGGCCAGCGAAGTGGCGGCAATCGCCGTCAGAAACTTCGAAACCATTCAGATTCTCCCTTACTCGGCATGATGCCATGCTGCGCCGAGCTCGGCGACGCGGGCCACCGACGCTTGGCGCTATGATGGGTTCCCACGATCATCGGTTCTCCGAAACGTTATACGTGCGTTGCGGCATTTTTGTTCCGATACTGTACCAATTCTGCAACGCAACATTGCTGGCGTGTTACAAACCCGTCTCGGAACAAACCGGCTGGCACCGTTCGCCTTGCCACGCTAGAGGCGCTGCCATGACCCAGATCACGCCCGAGATCGTCGCCGAACACGGCCTTTCCCCTGAGGAATATGAGCGCGTCCTGCACGCGATGGGACGCGAGCCGAACCTGACCGAACTCGGCATCTTCTCGGTCATGTGGTCGGAACATTGCAGCTATAAGTCCAGCCGCATCCACCTGAAGAAGCTCCCGACCACCGGCCGCCAAGTCATCTGCGGTCCGGGCGAGAATGCCGGCGTCATCGACATCGGCGACGGGCAGGCGGCGATCTTCAAGATGGAGAGCCACAACCACCCGTCCTATATCGAACCCTATCAGGGTGCAGCGACGGGCGTCGGCGGCATCCTGCGCGACGTATTCACCATGGGCGCACGCCCGATCGCGAACCTCAACGCGCTGCGCTTCGGCCGGCCCGATCACCCGAAGATGCGCCACCTGATCGCGGGCGTGGTCCATGGCATCGGCGGCTATGGCAATTGCGTCGGCGTACCGACCGTCGGTGGCGAGGTTAACTTCCACCCGGCCTATGACGGCAACATCCTCGTCAACGCGATGACCGTCGGCATCGCCGACACCGACAAGATCTTCTATTCGGCCGCGTCGGGCATCGGCAATCCGATCGTCTATGTCGGGTCGAAGACTGGCCGCGACGGCATCCATGGCGCGACCATGGCCTCGGCCGATTTCGGCGAGGATGCCGAAGAAAAGCGCCCGACCGTGCAGGTCGGCGACCCCTTCACCGAAAAGCTGCTGATCGAGGCGTGCCTCGAACTCATGGCCTCCGACGCGATCGTCGCGATCCAGGACATGGGCGCCGCCGGCCTCACCTCCTCCTCGGTCGAAATGGCGTCGAAGGGCGGGGTCGGCATCGAACTGGTCATGGACGACGTGCCGCAGCGCGAAACCGGCATGACCCCGTACGAGATGATGCTGTCGGAAAGCCAGGAGCGGATGCTCATGGTGTTGAAGCCCGGCCGCGAGGACTTCGCCAAGGCGATCTTCGACAAATGGGAACTCGACTTCGCGGTCATCGGCCACGTCACAGACACCGGCCGTATGGTACTCAAGTGGCAGGGCGATGTCGTTGCCGACATCCCGCTCGCCCCGCTCGCCGACGAAGCCCCGCTCTACGACCGGCCGCATGTGCCCACGCCCAAACCCGCCGCGCTGGCCGACGTGCCCGAATGCACCGATCCGGCCGCCGATCTGCTCGCGCTGATGGGGTCGCCCGACATCGCGTCGCGTCGCTGGATCTGGGAACAGTATGACCACATGGTCGGTGCGAACACCGTGCAGCGTCCCGGCGGCGACGCGGCGGTGGTGCGGGTACATGGCACGGCCAAGGCGCTGGCGATGACCACCGACTGCACCCCGCGCTATTGCTTCGCCGATCCGGTCGAAGGCGGGAAACAGGCCATCGCCGAAGCCTATCGCAACCTGACCGCGGTCGGCGCGACGCCGCTGGCGGTCACCAACTGCCTGAACTTCGCCAACCCGCAGCGCCCCGAGATCATGGGCCAGATCGTCGGCTGCCTCGACGGCATGAGCGAAGCGTGCCGCGCCCTGGACTTCCCGATCGTGTCGGGCAACGTGTCACTCTACAATGAATCGAAGGCGACCGGCGGCGGTTCGGCGATCCTGCCGACCCCGGCGATCGGTGGCGTCGGGCTGCTCACCGATTGGGAAAAGTCGGCGACGATCGCGTTCAAGCAGACCGGCGACATCATCCTGCGCGTCGGCGACCGTACCGGGTCGCTCGGCCAGTCGCTGTGGCTGCGCGAACTGCACGGCCGTGAGGAAGGCCCGCCGCCGCCGGTCGACCTCGACGGCGAGCGCCGCACCGGCGGCTATATCCGCCGTGCGATCCTGTCGGGTCAGATCACCGCCTGCCACGACGTCAGCGACGGCGGCGTCGCGGTAACCGTTGCGGAGATGGCGCTGGCCGGCAAGGTCGGCGCGATCCTCGACCGCAAGCTGCCGTTCGACGACATCGCCCGCTCGCTCTTCGCCGAGGATCAGGGCATCTACATCGTCACCGTCCACGACCATGCACTGCTCGAATTTCTGCAGGGCGCGGAAAAGGCCGGGGTCGATGCCGAGCCGATCGGCCGGACGATCGGTAGCCGCATCATCTTCGAACTGACCGATGGCGACTTCGCCGTCTCGCTCGACGACCTGCGTACCGCGCATGAAGGTTTCTTCCCCGCGCTGATGGGCAGCGAAGGCGCGCTCGCCTGAGCATGCTTCCCCCTGCCCGCACGATCGGGCAGGGGCTTGCCATGACCGACCCCCGCCCCGCCGCCGACCGCATCGTCACGCTCGACGTCGTGCGCGGGGTGGCGGTGATGGGCATATTATTCGTCAACATCCTCGGCTTCGCGCTGCCCGACACCGCGCGGTTCAGTCCGTACGCATGGGGACTGGAAGGACCGGCGGACCTATGGACCTATGCCGCGACGATGATCGCGTTCGACGGCAAGATGCGCGGGCTGTTCTCGTTCCTGTTCGGCGCCTCGCTGTTGCTGGTCGTCGACCGGGCAGAGGCGAGCGGGGCGGACCCGGCGGCGGTTCACTATCGGCGGATGGCGTGGCTTTTCTTCCTCGGCCTCGCCCATGCCACGCTGCTATGGACGGGCGATATCCTGATGCACTATGCGCTGGTCGGGAGCGTCGCCTATGGCTTCCGCCACAGCTCGGTGCGGCGGATGGTGGCGTGCGGCGTGGCGCTGGCGGCGATCGAATGGCTGTTGCTGGGCGCGATCGCCCTGTCGTTCGTTGCGATGCAGAGCGCGGACACGCCAGCGGCGGCACAGGGCCTGCGCGATTTCGAAAACGGCTTCGGCATTCCTGCGCCCGCCCTGTTGGCGCAGGAAATCGCACTGTTCCGGGGCGGCTATGCCGGCATTCTCCAGCATAATGCCGCCGAGCTGGCGACGACGCTCTACAATACCGTCTTCATCGGTTTCGAAACGCTGGCGTACATGCTGTTCGGCATGGCGGCGCTGCGCAGCGGGATGCTCACCGGCGCATGGTCGCGCGTGCGGTTGCGCCGCTGGGCGGTGATCGGGATCGCGATGGGCGGCACGGGCTACGCCCTGCTTCTGGCGTGGATGCTGGGGCAGGGCCTCGACGCCCGCACGGTGATCCTCGGCGCCTTCGCCTTCCCCCCGCCGCTGCGCGCCGTCATGATCCCCGGCTATGCCGCCGCGATCCTGCTGATCGCCGGCGGCGGCGGTGCCATTGTCGCGCGTTTCGCCGCGGTCGGCCGGATGGCGCTCAGCAACTATCTGGCGAGCAGCATCGTCATGTGTTTCGTCTTCTACGGCTGGGGGCTGGGCCAGTTCGGCATGTGGTCGCGGGCCACCCTCTATTTACCGGTGATCGCGATGTGCGCCGGGATGCTGGCGTGGTCGCCATGGTGGCTCGCCCGCTACCGCTACGGCCCGTTCGAATGGTTGTGGCGCAGCCTCGCCCGCTGGCAACGGCAAACGCTCCGCGTCCCATCGAGCCGACCGAAACGATGAGTTGATGCGAATTACCCGCAACAGTTCTTGCGAACGACTTTCACTACCATTATAAGCTGGCCCATCGGAGCGAGGGTCGAACATGGTCGTATGCGTCTGTAACGCCTTGAAAGAACGCGACGTGCGGGAGGCCGCACGGGGCGGCGCCAGCAGCGCCTGCCAGGCGTATCGCGCGCTGGGATGCCAGGCGAAATGCGGCCAGTGCGTGCCGTTCGCGCGAGCCATTATCGATGCGGAGCGTGCGGCTGCATAGCGTTCGCACCTGCTGAAACCCACGGATTTCCGCCATTTTTCCGCTGTCGTTACGCGGCCAAACCGCGTATGGGCCGTCCATCATCAGATGAAGGACGAACGACGTGAAGGGCGACGCAAAGGTTATCGAGTTCCTCAACGAGGCACTCCGCAACGAGCTGACCGCGGTCAATCAATACTGGCTGCACTATCGTCTGCTCGACCATTGGGGCGTCCATAAGCTCGCCCAGTTCGAACGCCACGAATCGATCGACGAGATGAAGCACGCCGACCGTCTGGCCGAGCGTATCCTGTTCCTCGACGGCCTGCCCAACTTCCAGCTGCTCGGCCGCCTGCGCGTCGGCGAGACGGTCGAAGAAGTGTTGAAGGCCGATTTGGCGATCGAGGTCGAAGCGGTGGCGCAGCTGCGCGAAGCCGTCGCCTATTGCGAAAGCATCCGCGATTTCGTCAGCCGCGACCTGTTCGCCGAGATCCTGTCGAACGAGGAAGAGCATGTCGACACGCTGGAAACCCAGTTCGAGATGATCGAGCGCATGGGCATCCAGAACTATGTCCAGCTCAACTCGGTCGCCGAACTCGACAAGCACGCCTGATCCCACCGACCGGCCGCTTCGCGCGGCCGGTCGGCAAATCGACCCTAACCAACAATATTTATCCGAGCGAATGCCGGGATCTACCGGTGGTGGCGCTCGACAGGAACCGCTCCAGCGACTTCGTCATTCCCGCGCAGGCGGGAATCCATACACGCCGACGGTTCGGCTGGAGCCGCGACGCTGGCGCATACGGACTCCCGCCTGCGCGGGAGCGACCATCGGGGCGCGGAACGGTCGTCCTGCGTCCGATCAAGCGATTGTCGAGCCGCCCCTAGAAACCTACAACGCGACGGGACGCTTGCCGAATCCCGTCGGCCGGCGGGTGGCGAGCGGGTTGGTGTCGCGGTCGAGCATCGCCAGCGTCGCGTCGAACGTCGGGCGCAGCCGCGCGACATGCTCCAGCGCCTCGGTCGGCACATCGCGCAGCTCGACGCAGCTGCGCGCGATCGTCTCGATCACTTCGGCCAGATCGGCGAGCATTTCCGCGCCGAACTGACGCGATTCGCCTTTCAGCGTGTGCGCGGGCAGCACCATCGCCGTGGCGTTCTGGTCGCGCATCGCCGCCTCGATCGCGCGGACCGACTTCACGCCGTCCTCGCGGAAATATCCCAGAATCCGGACGAAATTCGCGCCCAGTTCGGCGCGTGCCGCCGCCAGCACCCGCTGATCGATCAGTTCGTCGTTCATGCTCGCCGTCCCCGTTACTCAACCCCACGCCGCGTCCGGCGCAATCGAGCTTTTTCTAGCGTCGACGTCGTAAACAAGGCGTTTATGGCGCGCTCGGTTCAGCTCAACAGCAACCCCGCCAGCGCCGCCGACATCAGGTTGGCGAGGCTGCCCGCGACCAGCGCGCGGATGCCCAGCTTGGCGATCATCGGCCGCTGGTTGGGCGCCAGGCTGCCGGTCACCGCCATCTGGATCGCGATCGACGAGAAATTGGCGAAGCCGCACAGCGCAAAGGTGATGATCGCGATCGTCCGCGTCGACAGCTGCCCGCTCGCCTCGCCCAGCGAGATATAGGCGACGAATTCGTTCAGCACGACCTTCTGCCCGAACAGCCCGCCGGCGATCCCCGCCTCGTTCCACGGCACGTTGAGCAGGTACATGACCGGCGCGAAGACATAGCCGAGCAGCCGCTGGAAGCTGAGGTCCGCGACCCCGAACCAGTTGCCGATCCCGCCGAGCAGCCCGTTGGCCAGCGCCACCAGCGCGACGAACGCCAGCACCATCGCGCCGACCGCGACCGCCAGCTTCACGCCGGTCTGCGCACCCTGTGCCGCCGCCATGATGATGTTGGCCGGGCGTTCCTCGTCATGCGTCGCTTCGGCCAGCGCGATCGCTTCCGCCTCGCGGTCGTCGCCCAGCGGCAGTTCGCCCGCCGCCGGCTCGGGCGTGTCGGGCATGATGATCTTCGCCATCAGGATGCCGCCCGGTGCCGCCATGAAGCTGGCCGCGAGCAGGAAATCGATGCGGATGCCCATCGATGCATAAGCCGCGAGGATCGTGCCCGCGACGCCCGCCATGCCGCTGGTCATCACCGTGAACAGCTGCGCCGGGGTCAGCCCCGCCAGATAGGGGCGGATGACAAGCGGCGATTCGCTCTGGCCGACGAAGATGTTCGCGGCGGCGCACAGCGATTCGACCTTGCTGACGCCGATCACCTTTTCGATGCCGCCGCCGATCCAGCGCACCACCAGCTGCATGATCCCCAGATAATAGAGGATCGACACCAAAGACGCGAAAAAAATGATGACCGGCAGCGCGGCAATGGCAAAGCTCTGCCCGCCGATGTCCGGCCGGGCAAGCGGACCGAACAGGAACGACGTGCCCGCATTGGCATAGGCGAGCAGATTGGCGACCCCGCCCGACAGGAAGCCCAGCACGCCCTTGCCCCACGGCGTATAGAGCACCAGCACCGCGATCCCGACCTGCAACGCGAACGCCGCGCCGACGACGCGCAGCCGGATCGCCCGGCGGTTGGTCGACAATGCGACGGCAATCCCCAGAATCACGACGATGCCGGCGATGCCGATCAAAAAACGTGTCATGTAAGCACTTACCCTGCCCCGCCGCCCGCCCCGGACGGCCCAAACCGCCCCGACATGCCATGCCGGTGCCCGCGACGCCAGCGGCGACAAACGCTTTTGCCATCGGCCGATTTCGGGACTAGCAAGGGCCATGACGACCCCTTCCCCGTCGGCGCCGGCCACGATCACCATCCCCCGCGCGCTGTTCATCTTCTCGATCTTCTATGGCGGCATGGTCTGCATCGCGGGCGTGCTGGGCAACAAGCAGGTCGCGATCGGCCCCTTGGCGGTCGAAGCGGGCATCTTCGCCTTTCTGCTGCTGGTCGTGGTGTCGAGCGCGGTCGCCGAACTGTACGGCGCGGTCCGGGCCAAGCATCTGGTGTGGTTCGGGTTCCTGCCGCTGCTCGCCTCGATGCTGCTGGTCGCGATCGTCCTCGAACTGCCCGCCGCGGCCAGTATGGAGGCCGACCGGCTGGCCGCGTTCGACCTCGTGATGCGCTCCAACCTGCGCATCTGGATGGCGGGCATCGTCGCCTATGGCGTGTCGCAGACGCTGAACGTCACGATCTTCGGCTGGCTGAAGCGGGGACAGGGCAAGCTGCTGTGGCTGCGCGCCGCCATTTCCAGCGTGCTGTCGCAGATCGTCGACACGCTGATCTTCATCACCGTCGCCTTTTACGGCGTGTTCCCGATCGGACAGCTGGTCGTCGGGCAGATGCTGGCGAAGGTCACGCTGTCGATCGTCCTCGTCCCGCCGCTGATCTACGCGTTCGTCGGGTTGGGGCGGTGGCTGGACCGGGCGCGGTAAGAAGGATTCGGTTTCACGCGAAGGCGCGGAGGCGCGGAGAAGAAGTAAGAGGTTTTTCGCGCAAAGGCGCAAAGGACCCTGAGATGTTGCGTCCGCCGCGATAGCGGCTCTCCCTCACCGGCCGCCGAGAGCGAATAGGCTGCGCCGAACAGCCCGACCCAGCCCGCTCCACAACCGCTTTACGTCCTTTGCGCCTTTGCGCGAAAAATTCACTCCGCGCCGCCGCGCCTTCGCGTGAACCAGCTTCTTCCTTCCAAACCCCGACCCCGCTAAAGCGCGCGCCATGACCAACGCACCCGATCCGAAGATGCTCGCCAAGGCGGAAACGCTGACCGAGGCGCTGCCTTATCTGCAACGCTATGCCGGTCGCACTTTCGTGGTGAAATATGGCGGCCACGCGATGGGCGACCCCGAACTGGCGCGCGACTTCGCCGAGGACGTGGTGCTGCTGAAACAGGTCGGCATCAATCCCGTCGTCGTCCATGGCGGCGGTCCGCAGATCGGTGCGATGCTCAAGCGCCTTGGCGTCGAGTCGCGCTTCGTCGACGGCCTGCGCGTTACCGATGCCGCCACCGCCGAGGTCGCGGAAATGGTGCTGGCGGGCAAGATCAACAAGGAAATCGTCGCCTGGATCGCGCAGGCCGGCGGCAAGGCGGTCGGCATTTCGGGCAAGGACGCGCGCCTCGTCACCGCTGAAAAGGTCGGGCGCAGCGAGCCCGACCGGGCGCAGGGGATCGAACGCCATGTCGACCTGGGCTTTGTCGGCACGCCGGTCGCGGTCGACCCGACGATCCTCCACAGCCTCGCGCGTGACGGCTTCATCCCGGTCGTCGCGCCGGTCGCGCTGGGCGCCGATGGTGAGACCTACAACATCAACGCCGACACCATGGCCGGGTCGATCGCCGGGGCGATGGGGGCGTCGCGCTTCTTCCTGCTGACCGATGTCGCCGGCGTGCTCGACAAGACCGGCGAATTGCTGACCGATCTCGACGCAACGCGCATCGCCGAGCTGAAGGCCGACGGCACGATCAAGGGCGGCATGATTCCGAAGGTCGAGACGTGCGTGGCGGCGGTGGCGCAGGGCGTCGATGCGGCGGTGATCCTCGACGGGCGCGTACCGCACGGCATGTTGCTCGAAATCTTCACCGAACAGGGTGCGGGCACCCTCGTTCACGCCTGAGGGTTGGACGGGCGCCCTCGCGTCCCTATAGTCGAAGCGAACTCGCGAAAGGCCCGATGCGTTGAACGTCCTGCTCGATATCATTCAGGTGCTGCTGAACGTGGTGTGGTGGATCATCATCGTACAGGCGCTCCTGTCGATCCTGATCGCGTTCAACGTCATCAACACGCATAACGACTTCATCCGCTCGCTCTATCGCGGGCTTCAGACGGTGACAGAACCGATCTACCGCCCGATCCGGCGAATCCTGCCCGATTTCGGCGCGCTCGACTTCGCGCCGTTTGTGGTGCTGGTGCTGATCGGCATCCTGCAGGGCATCATCCTGCCCGCGATCTACCGCGCGACGGTGGCCACGTTCATCTAGCGGTTTGATCGACATCCAGCGGTAATCATGAATGTTCGTCATTCCCGCGCAGGCGGGAATCCATAAACGCTGACGTTTTGGCGGGATTCGCAACGCTGGCGGATATGGACTCCCGCCCGGGCGGGAGTGACGTCAGGAATGGAACAGTTGCCTTGCATAGCGAACGGCCTGCCGATCCGCCTCACCCCCGCGAGGGACTGACGAACACATCCTCGATCGCCAGTTCGAACAGCTCGGCGATGCGAAAGGCCAGCGGCAGCGAAGGGTCGTAGCGCCCCGTCTCGATCGCGTTCACGCTCTGGCGCGACACCTCCAGCCGCTCGGCCAGATGCTGCTGCGACCAGCCGCGTGCGGCACGCAGCGCACGCAGGTGGTTATCCAACCGACCGCTCCCGCGACCGCAGGATGCCGCGTACGCAGGCGGCGACGCCCTGCAAGGCAAACCACAGTGTCGCGACATAGTAATGCGCCGTGGGCGCGACGAGGCCGAACCCTTCAAGAAACCCCCACGCGGTGGTGATCGACAAGGTCGCGCCGGTGACGATCAACAGGTCGTGGACCATCTGCGCCCGGATATATTCGTCGCGCATTTCGACCAGCAATTTGCCGATCACGACGAAGACGAGCGCGATCGGTACCGCCGGCAGCACGGCGGCGACATAGGCCAACACGCCGGTCGGTGTCGCGTAGCGGAACCACAGGTTCACACCGACCAGCGTAACGCCGTACAGCGTCATCACGCTCAACAGGCGCACAGTATAGCGTTTGATTTCCGGCGATACGGGCATCGAAGCGTCCTCCACTATTGTGAAGGACGCTTTACATGACAAGCCTGCTTTACGTCAAGCGTCCTTTACCGAGTCGGCACCGGCTCCGCGCCCGAATAGTCGTAGAAGCCGCGCTTGACCTTGCGGCCATACCAACCCGCCTCGACATATTTGACCAGCAGCGGCGCGGGCCGGAACTTGGGATCGCCGGTCCCTTCGAACAGGACGCGGGTGATCTCCAGACAGGTGTCGAGCCCGATAAAATCGGCCAGCGTGAACGGCCCCATCGGGTGGTTCAGCCCCAGCTGGCACGCCGCGTCGATATCGGGGATCGTCGCCACGCCCTCACCCAGCGCGAAGCACGCTTCGTTCAGCATCGGCATCAGCACGCGGTTGACGATGAAGCCCGGCGCGTCGTTGGCATGGACGATCCGCTTGTTCAGGCTCTGCCCGAACGCCTCGACCGCCGCGACCGTCGCGTCGCTGGTGGCAAGGCCGCGGATGAGTTCGATCAGGCCCATCACGGGAACGGGATTGAAGAAGTGCACCCCCATGAAGCGCGCCGGATCGGGCGCGGCCTGCGCCAGCCGGGTGATCGGGATCGACGAGGTGTTGCTGGCGAGGATCGCGGTATCGGACAACGCCTTGCCGACGGTTTCGAAGATCTGGCGCTTGATCGCTTCCCGCTCGGTCGCCGCCTCGATCACCAGATCGCAGGGGCCCATCGCCGCCAGATCGCCGATCGGCGTGATCTGCGCCAGCGCGGCGTCGGCATCGGCCTGCGCGATCTTCTCCTTCGACACCGCGCGCGCCAGCTGCTTGGCGATACCGTCCTTGCCCGCCTGCGCCCGCTCGACCGATACGTCGGACAGCAGCACCGCATAGCCCGCCTGTGCCGATACCTGGGCGATGCCCGCCCCCATCTGGCCTGCGCCGATCACGCCAATCGTCTTCATCGTTCGTCCTCTCTACGCTGCCGTTGTACGGCTCGAACGCGGCAATAGCGGCTTTCGATCGGGCGTGCATGCCGGTATCGCACCTCCATGCGCCGTTTCCTGTCCCTCGCCCTGCCGCTGACGCTCCTCGCCTGCAACGGCGCGTCGGAGCCACCCGCACCGCAGCCCAGCGCATCGCCGACGCCTGTCACGCCGGCGACCGACACAGCGACCCCGCCCCGCCCGCTGCCGCTCACCCAATTCGGCGACTGGGCGGTCGGTTGCGACAATGGCGGCACCTGTCAGGCAGGATCGCTGATGCCGGAGGAGGGCGACGCCCCTGCGCTCACCCTGTCGATCGAACGCGGTCCCGGCCCCGACGCCCCGGTCTCGATCCGGCTGCGCAGCCAGGCGACGATCGCGTTGCCGCTGACCGCGCAGGTCGATGGCGAAGCGGTCGCGCGCGGCGGCACGCAGCAGGACGAGGCTATCGTGCTGACCGGCGCACCGGCACTGGCGCTCGCCGCGAAGCTGGCGGCGGGCAGAACCCTCACCCTGATCGATGCCAAGGGCGAGACTGTCACGACCCTGCCGCTTACTGGCGCATCGGCGGCGCTGCGCTGGATCGACGACCGGCAGGGACGCGTCGGTACCACCGGCGCGATCGTCGCTCGTGGTACCAAGCCGGACACCCGCCCCGCCCCGCCGCTGCCGATCGTCCGCGTCGCGACGATCCGGGGCGAGGCGGCGTTGCTCGACCCGCTGCTCGTCACCCGCATGCGTGAGATGGCCGAGTGCGACGACGACGACCTGCCCGACGTCACGACCAAGACGCTCGACGGCCCGCGCACGCTGGCGATCGTGCCCTGCGCGGAAGGGGCGTATAACGTCCTGTCCGCGCTGTTCGTGATCGAGCGCGGCGCGGCGGTGCCGGTCTCGTTCGATACGCCGGTCGCGGGGGATTCGGACGGTGATCTGGCCTATAACGCGACGTTCGAGGACGGCATCCTCGACACCTTCGCCAAGGGGCGCGGGCTCGGCGATTGCGGCGTGGTCCAGCGCTATGCGTGGGACGGCACGCGCTTCCGCCTGATCGAGCAGCGCGTAATGGACGAATGTCGCGGCAATCCGGACTTCATCCGGACGTGGACCGCGCAAGTGATCCGCTAAACCTGTAGTAACTGGGTAACGTCACCCCGGACTTGGTCCGGGGATCAATGCCGCAGGGTCGCCACGACCGGATAATGGTCCGAGGGAAACACATTCCCCTTGCGCCTATCGATCGTCGTCACCGACAGTGGCGTAAAGCCCCGCGTGAAAATCCAGTCGATCCGCCGGTCAGGCTTGCCGGTAAAGCCATGGAAGGTCGCTTCCGGCCCGCTACGTTGGCGCGTTGCGGTCCACGCATCGGTCAGCTCCTGCGCCAACCGCCGATGGGTCGCGCTGTCGGGCACGGTGTTGAAATCGCCGGTCACCACGACCGGCAAATCGCTGGCGATCCCCGGTATCCGCGACGCCAGCAGCGCCACGCCCTTCTCGCGCGCCGCCTCGTCCTCGGCGCGATAGGGCAGGTGCGTGTTGAACATCGCGAACCGCTTGCCGTCCCGCTCCCGAAAGATCGCCCACGTCACCATCCGTGGATAGGGATGCCCCCAGCTGATGCTGCCCGGCACTTCCGGCGTGTCCGACAGCCAGAAATTACCCCAGCGTTCGACCGTCAACCGGTCGGCGCGGTAGAAGATGCCCATATGCTCGTCATCGGCCTTGCCGGTGCCGCTGCGTCCGACCCCGATCCAGCGATAGCGTGGCAGGCGGGCGACCAGATCGTCGCCCTGTCGCTTGAACAATTCCTGCGTCCCGATGACGTCGGGATTGGCGCGTCCGACCGTCCCGGCAGTCAGGTCGCGGCGTAACTCCCACCGGTTCGCGCCGTCGCCGTCGGCGGGCAGGCGGATGTTGAGGCTCATCACGGTCAGGTCGCGCGCGGCGGCGGGCAGCGCAGCGGTCAACACGGCAATCGCAACGAAGAACCGGATCACGGGGCGATCGGCACCGGCCGCGCTTCGGCGAGGATCACGCAGAACGTGCCGTCGCCGCACCATTGCTGTACCGGGGTCCATCCGCCACAGCGCAACAGCAGCCGCGCGTCGCGGTCACCATATTTATGGCTGTTCTCGGTGTGGATCGTCTCGCCTTCACGCATCGCGAACGACCGGCCGTCCACCGTGAACTCCACGTCGCGCGTCGCGCGCAGGTGCATCTCGATCCGCGCGGCATCGTCGTTCCAGCGCGCCTCGTGCGCAAAGGCGTCCGCCGGCACCGTGCCCGACAGCTCGCGGTTGATCCGGTCGAGCAGGTTCAGGTTGAACGCCGCTGTCACCCCGGCCGCATCGTCATAGGCGGCGACCAGCGTCGCCTCGTCCTTGACCCGGTCGATCCCGATCAGCAGCATCGCGCCCTCGCCCAGCCAGTCGCGCATCGCGCGCAGCAGCGTGCCGGCGGCCAGCGGCTCCATGTTGCCGATCGTCGATCCGGGGAAAAAACCCAGCTTGGGCATGTCCGCGACCTGCGGCGGCAGCGGCACGGGGTGCATGAAATCGGCCTCGACCGGCAGCACCGGCAGGCCGGGGAACTGGCTGCTGAGCGTCGCCGCCGACGCCCGCAGGAACTCCCCCGAAATGTCGATCGGGACATAGGCGGCGGGTTCGATGCAGTTGAGCACGATCGGCGTCTTGACCGACGATCCCGACCCGAACTCGACCACTGCCACCCCGTCACCGACTGCACCGACCAGCTCGGGGCAGATCGTCCTGAGGATCGCGGTTTCGGCACGGGTCGGGTAATATTCGGGCAGGCGGGTGATATCCTCGAACAGCTCCGACCCCTTGCGGTCGTAGAACCAGCGCGCGGGGATCGCCTTTTGCGACAGCGACAGCCCGGCCAGCACATCGGCGCGGAACGCGGGATCGGTGCGGGTCGCCATCGGCACGTCGTCGCTCCTGAGCATCACAGATCCTTTGCAAGCCGGACGCCGGTGAACTGCCAGCGTTGATGGGGGTAGAAGAAGTTGCGGTAGCAGGCGCGCGAATGCCCGCGCGGCGTGGCGCAGGACGATCCGCGCAAGACGAACTGCCCGCTCATGAACTTGCCGTTATATTCGCCGACCGCGCCCTCGACGGTCCGGAAGCGCGGGTACGGCCGGTACGCGCTGCCGGTCCATTGCCACACATCACCGAAGAACGCCGGGCCACCCGCCGACGGGCGCGGTTCGACCGCATGGGCGTGGTCCAACTGGTTGCCGCCCGCCGGGTCATGGGCGGCGGCGGCGGCCTCCCATTCGAACTCGGTCGGCAGGCGAGCGCCGGCCCAGCTGGCATAGGCATCGGCCTCGAAGAAGCTGACATGCGTCACCGGCGCGGCGGGATCGATCGCGCGCCGCCCGTCCAGCCCGAAGCGGGTCCAGACGTCATCGCGGCGTTCCCAATAGAGCGGCGCATCGATCCCGTTCGCCTGCACCCATGCCCAGCCATCGGCGAGCCACAGCCGCGCATCGGCATAGCCGCCGTCTGCGATGAACGCTGCCCATTCGCCGTTGGTGACGGTGCGGTCGGCAATCGCATGGGGGTGGAGCAGCTGGTCGTGGCGCGGCCCCTCGCAATCGAACGCGAAGCCCGTTCCGCCATGGCCGACCTGCGCGATGCCGCCCGAATGCTCGATCCAGCCGATCGGCGACGGTACCGCGACCGGACGTTTCGGCTCGGGCGCGAACATCGCGGGTTCGAGCGGGTTCTCGCTGAAATGGTGGAGGATGTCGGTCAGCAGCAATTCCTGATGCTGCTCCTCATGGTTGCAGCCCAACGCCACCAGCTCCAGCGCCGCATCGCTAAGCTCGGGAAACGCCGCGACCAGCGCCGCATCGACCGCGGCACGATAGGCACGCACTTCGTCGAGGCTGGGGCGGGTGATCATCCCCCGTCGCGCACGGGCGTGGCGGCGCCCTTCGGCCTCGTAATAGCTGTTGAACAGGAACGGAAAGCGTTCGTCGTGGAGCGTATAGCCCGGCACATGATCGCGCAGGACGAAGGTTTCGAAGAACCACGTCGTATGCGCCATGTGCCATTTGACCGGCGATGCATCGTCCATCGACTGCACGGTGGCATCGGCGTCGGACAGCGGCGCGGCAAGATCGTCGGTCAGTGATCGGACGGCACGGTAGCGATGGACGAGCGCAGGATCGGACCGATCGGCCGGTGTCGCTCGCATCATGATCGCTCCTAGGGTTTCGGACGCTCCCCGCCCGGTACCCATAGAACGTCTCCGCCGGCGCTTTGGTTCACAAGTCGCGCAAAAACGAACAGAAAATCCGACAGCCGGTTGAGATAGGCCAGCAGATGCGAATTTAACGCCGCGTCATGGGACGCCGCCACCGCCGACCGCTCCGCCCGGCGCACGATCGCCCGCGCCAGATGCAACGCGGCAGCCGCCGTCGATCCACCGGGCAGGATGAAGCTGGTCAGCGGCGACAAGCCTGCATTGGCCCGGTCGATCGCCGTCTCCAGCGCGGTCACCTGTCCGGGCACGATCCGGAGCGCGCCCTCGATCGCCGGCGGCGTCGCCAGATCGGCGCCCAGGTCGAACAGGTCGTTCTGGATCGTCAGCAGCGTCGCGGTGTCCGGATGACCGCCCAGCGCGGCGATCGCCACGCCCAGCGCCGAATTGGCCTCGTCGACGTCGCCGATCGCCTGCATCACCGCGGCGTCCTTCGCCACGCGCGATCCGTCGACCAGCCCGGTCGTCCCGCCATCGCCGGTCCGGGTGTAGATTTTCGTCAGCTTTACCACGGGGTCAGGTGCGGCCGGCCATGAACAGCAGCACGACGACGATCAGGATTGCGATCGCCTGAAACAACACGCGCGCCTGCATCATCTTGTTCGATTTGATCGCATGTTCGCTCGGCCCTTCGCCGCGCACTTCGGCGGACCCCTGTGCCAGGAACGACACGATGCCGCGGATCAGCGCGACGACGACTGCGATCATCGCCGCGATCAGCAACAGGACGAGGAAAGTGTTCATGCGGTCAAGCTAGGCATTCGCCATCGTAAAGCCAATGGGTAGCGTGCCGGCACGCACCGCGTCGGCAAAGCCACACCCGTCGACACCTCTCGCGCGCAACGCCGCCAGCGTCGGCGCGCCGTTACGCTTGGCCAGCCGCTGCCCATCCGGCCCCAGCAGCAGCGCATGATGCCGCCACACCGGTACTGGTAGCGCGAGCAGCGCCTGCAACAGCCGGTGGACATGCGTCGCCGCGAACAGGTCGAGCCCGCGCACGACATGGGTCACGCCCTGCGCCGCATCGTCGACGGTCACCGCCAGATGATAGCTGGTCCCGGCATCCTTGCGTGCCAGCACCACGTCGCCCTGCGCCAGCGGATCGGCGACGACCCGCCCGGCGATCTCGTCATACCAGTCAAGCGGCCCGGCCCGCGCCACCGCCCGCGCCATGTCGATCCGCCACGCATGCGGCTCCCCCATCCGCGCCGCAGCGACATCGGCCGGGACATGCCGACATGTCCCCGGGTAAACGACGCCATCGACCCCATGCGGCGCCGACGCGCTGGCCGCCACTTCGCGCGCGATATCGGCGCGGGTGCAGAAGCACGGATAGATCAGCTCCCGCCCGCGCAACCGGTCGAGCGCGGCGGCGTAGCGCGCCATCCGCGCCGACTGGAACACGACCTCGCCGTCCCAGGCGAGGCCGAGCCAGCGCAGATCGGCGAGGATGCCCGCAACATGTTCCGGCCGGCTGCGCCCCGCATCAATGTCCTCGATCCGCAGCAGAAACCGCCCGCCGACCCGCCGCGCGCGGTCGTGCGATTCGATCGCCGCCAGCGCGTGGCCGGCATGCAGCCCGCCCGTCGGGCTCGGTGCGAAACGGGTGACGACCGCGCCGGTTTGACTTTCGACATTGCCCCGTGCTGTCATGTCCGCGTCATCGTTGCCGATCATATCGGCGGCGACGTTTACGCGAGGGGGACTTCATGTACCATCCCGATCGCCTCCGCCATCCCGATGGCTGTCCCGCGCTGGTGCTCAACGCGGACTATACGCCGTTGAGCTATTACCCGCTCAGCGTCTGGCCATGGCAGACAGCGGTTAAGGCCGTGTTTCTCGACCGGGTCGACATCGTCGACCAATATGACCGCGAAGTGTGCAGCCCGACCGCACGCATCAAACTGCCGTCGGTGATCGCGCTCAAGCAATATGTGCGGCCGTCGGAATTCCCGGCGTTCACCCGTTTCAACTTGTTCCTGCGCGACCGGTTCAGCTGCCAATATTGCGGCGCGACGCACGATTTGACCTTCGATCACGTCATCCCCCGCGCACAGGGCGGCCGTACGACGTGGGAGAATGTCGCCACCGCCTGCGCCCCGTGCAACCTGCGCAAGGGTGGCCGGACGCCCAAACAGGCGGCGATGCCGCTTCACGTTCAGCCGATCCGCCCGACCAGCTGGCAGCTGCAGGAACAGGGGCGCCGCTTCCCGCCCCACCATTTGCACGAAACGTGGCACGACTGGCTGTACTGGGACGTCGAGCTGGAGGCCTGATGCCGTTCGTCAGCATCACCCGGCTACGCATCCGCGCGGTACGCTTCCTGCCCGCGTTCCTGATCGATACGTTGTCGAGCGCGCGGCAGGTCAAGCGGGCCGACGGCTATCTCGGCGGACGGATGCTGGCCGATCGGCGGCGGACCTATTGGACGATGACGCTGTGGGACGATGCCGCGACGATGCGCGCATACATGACCACCGGGCCGCACCGCCGGGCGATGCCAAAGCTGCTGCGGTGGTGCGATCAGGCGAGCATCGCCCACTGGACACAGGACGACACCACCCTGCCTACATGGGAAGAGGCCGACCGTCGAATGCGCGACGAAGGCCGGGTGTCGAAGGTGCATCATCCGGCCGTAGGGCATGATCCGATGACGTTCGATCCGCCGCGGACGACCAGCGGGGTCATGTTGACGGCGGTGGGGCGGTAGGGGCGGATCGACCTTCGAACGTCACCCACGCGATCGTTGTCGTCTGGAGCAAAACGCCTGCCTTCCCGTCACCCCGGACTTGATCCGGGGTCCCGCTTCCTACTGCGGTCGGAAGGAAGAAGCGGGACCACGGATCAAGTCCGGGATGACGATGGGATCGACCCGAAGGTGCCATTCAGCCTCATCGAACCAGAACGTCATCCCAGCGAAGGCTGGGATCTCCCGGTTACAGCACGGGGCAAGAGCCGCTCGAGGCCCCAGCCTGCGCTGGGGCGACGTATCCGCCCCCCCAGTCGTCCCCGCGCAGGCGGGGACCGATACACGCAACGGCGACGACTCGTTCGCAAACGTCAGCGGCAATGGATTCTCGCCTGCGCGGGAATGACGACGCCAAGCGCTGCTCACCCGCCCTTCGACGTCAGCGGCGGCGTCTGCTGATGCTGCACGACCGTCCAAACCTCATGCTCGATCCAGCGATAGGTCGAAGTACAATACGCAACGTACGCCTCGCCACCCTTGTGCGCCTCCGCCTTGTACGCGACGACGATCAGCCCTTCCTGCGGTCGCGCGACCTGGCGTTCGGTCAACGACACCTGTTCCCAGCGCGGCGTGTCCTTGACCGCGTCGATCGCCTGACGGCCGGTGAACACGAACGGCGGGCTCGGCAGCACCATCAGGCATTCGTCGTCGACCGATTCCTCGTAATGGGCCGCGTCAGCGGTCCACAGGCTTTCCTCGAAGTTCCAGATGCGATCGTCGTCCACGGCGATTCTCCCAAACATTACCGGCCCCTAGCGTTCGGTGCGCCCGTGTGGTTCCGGACACCGTCCGCCCCGCACCCTCACCCCGCCGCAACCGCGCTTGCCGAGGCTGTATCAGACCGATAATACACGGTCAGTACCATGGCTTACGATCCCCCGTCCCCGCCCTCCGGCCCGATCGATCCCAGCCGGATCGGTCGCCTGTCGACCCCGTTGACCGGCGACGCGCTGGAACGGCGGCGGCGGCTGGCGGCGTTCGACGAGGCACTGGCCGACTACGACCGCAGCTTCCCCGGTGCCGGCGATCCGCCGCCTCCCCCGTCTGCGCCGGTTTCGCCGGGGAAAAAGCGGCCCTTGCGCTGGTGGCTGCGCTGGATCATGCGCGGCTTCGGCGTCTTCATCGTCCTGCTGGTGATCGCGATCGGCTGGCTCGCTTTGACCGCGCCGCTCTCCAAATCGCTCGAACCGCCCGCCCCGCCGTCGATCACGCTGCTGTCGGCGGAGGGCACGCCGATCGCCGAGCGCGGCGCCAACATCGGCAAGCCGGTCGACGCGACCAAGCTGCCCGCGCACGTCACCGAAGCCTTCATGGCGATCGAGGACCGCCGCTTCCGCACCCATTGGGGCATCGATCCGCGCGGTATCGCGCGGGCGATGTGGACCAACACCGCGGCGGGCGGCGTGCGACAGGGCGCCAGCACAATCACGCAGCAGCTCGCCAAGAACGCGTTCCTCGATTCGGATCGGACGGCAGCACGCAAGATTCGCGAGGTCCTGATCGCCTTCTGGCTGGAGGCGTGGCTGACCAAGGACGAAATCATGTCCCGGTATCTGTCCAACGCCTATTTCGGCGACAATGCGTACGGCCTCGACGCAGCCGCGCGCCACTATTTCAGCCGCGCGCCGAAGGACCTGACCGTCGGCCAATCGGCGATGCTGGCGGGACTAGTAAAGGCGCCGTCGCGCCTGGCGCCTACCAGCAACCTCAAGGGCGCTCGTGCGCGGCAGGCGGTGGTCGTCGGCGCGATGGAGGCGGCCGGCTACCTGACCCCGGCCGAAGCGAACCGGGTGAAGCCCGCGGTGCTGCGCGTCACCGACAACAGCACGCTGCCCTCGGGCACCTATTTCGCCGATTGGGTCCTGCCACAGGCGCGCGACCGCGAAGGCGGCGTTGGGGCGGATCGCAAGGTCACGACGACGCTGGAAATCCGCATGCAGCGTGCCGCCGAACGCGCGGTGCGCAACGCCGGCTTGAAGCAGACGCAGGTCGCGATCGTCGCGATGCGCCCCGACGGCCGGGTGATCGCGATGGTCGGCGGCAAGAATTACGGCACCAGCCCGTTCAACCGCGCGGTGCAGGCGCGGCGCCAGCCGGGGTCGACGTTCAAGCTGTTCGTCTATCTCGCCGCGATGCGTTCGGGGCTGACCCCCGACAGCGAGGTACTCGACGAACCGGTGACGATCGGCGAATGGAAGCCGCGCAACAGCGACGGGCGCTATCTCGGCACGATCTCGCTGGAGCGCGCGTTCCAACGGTCGAGCAACGTCGCCGCCGCGCGCCTGACCAAGGAAGTCGGCGTCAAGAACGTCATCCGCGCCGCGCGCGATCTCGGCATCTCGACGCCGATCGCCAACGAAGCCTCCATCGCGCTCGGCACTTCGACGGTATCGCTGCTCGAACTCACCAGCGCCTATGCCGCGATAGCGGCAGGCGAGGCACCGGTGATCCCGCGCGGGCTGGCGGAAGCGAACGAACCGAGCTGGCTCGACCGGCTGCGCTCGACCCGGCGGACGCTGTCACGGCAGGAGCTGGAAGGGATGCGCACGCTGCTCGCCGCCTCGATCCGGCAGGGCACCGGCATCGCCGCCAACCTGCCGGTCGATGCGTTCGGCAAGACCGGCACGACGCAGGACAATCGCGACGCACTGTTCGTCGGCTATGCCGGCGGGATCGTCGCGGGGGTGTGGCTGGGCAATGACGACAACACGCCCAATCCGGGGCTGGCCGGCGGCGGCCTGCCCGCGCGCATCTGGCGCGATTTCATGCGCCAGGCGTTGAACATCCGCGACCCAATCCCGGCGCCAGCACCCGAACCCGAACCGATCGACAATGCGATCGACGCGGTACAGGACGTGCTGGGCATTCCCGACGAAGGGCCGGTAACGGTCGAGGGCCTGGGCTTCGACGTCTCGCTCGACCGCGACGGACAGGTCCGCTTCGACCCGCGCGAACGCCGCCGCCGCGAGGATGAGCCGGTACCGCCCGAGGAGCGGCGCGCCCCGGAGGAGGACGAGCAATAACGCCCCTCTTCGTCATTCCCCCGCAGGCGGGAATCCATAGCCGCCACGCCCGTGACATGACCGTGAACGCCAGCGCATATGGCCTCCCGCCTCCGCGGGAGTGACCAGAGAGATATCGCGCGCCCCTACCAAACCGTCACCCGGGACTGATCCGGGGTCCCGCTTCTTCTGCAACCCTTGAGGAGAAGCGGCCCCCCCGCTCAAGGCCCGGGTGACGAAGAGTCCACCGCTCGCGTGCGGCAACCGGCATTGACCCCCGCCCCTTGCACCGCCAACACGCTGCAATGCGCTTCTTTTCCGACAACGCCGCCCCTGCCTGTCCCGCCGTCCTCGACGCGATCGTCGCTGCGAACGGGCAGGACACCGCCTATGACGGCGATGCGCTGAGCCGGCGGCTCGACGCGCGGTTCGGCGAGTTGTTCGGCTGCGAGGTCGCGGTGTTGTGGGTTCCCTCGGGCACGGCGGCCAACTGCCTCGCGCTGACCGCGATGTGCCCGCCGCATGGCGGCATCGTGTGCCACCGCGAGGCGCATATCCAGAATGACGAGGGCGGCGCGCCCGAATTCTATACGCACGGCGCCAAGCTGATGCTGCTGGACGGCAACGGCGCGAAGCTCTCGCCCGCAACGATCGCGGCGTTCCTGTCGACGATCCGCAACGACGTGCATCAGGTACAGCCGCACGCGATCTCGATCACGCAGGCGACCGAGGCCGGGCGGGTCTACACTCCCGATGAGGTCGCGGCGATCGGCGATCTGGCCAAGGCACGCGGTCTCGGCCTGCACATGGACGGCGCGCGGTTCGCCAATGCCGTTGCGCATCTGGGCTGCATGCCTGCCGACGTGACGTGGAAAGCCGGTGTCGACGCGTTGTCGTTCGGCTTCATCAAGAATGGCGGCATGTCGGCGGAGGCGTTGGTTTTCTTTCGGCCGGAGTTGGCGAAGGTTGCGCACTATCGGCGCAAGCGGGCGGGGTTGCTGGCGTCGAAGGGGCGGTTTCTGGCGGCGCAGTTGCTGGCGATGCTGGAGGGTGACGTGTGGCTGGCCAATGCCCGCAGTGCCAACATCGGGGCGTCGATGTTGGCACGGGCCGCCGGCGACCGGCTGGTCCACGCGGTCGAGGCGAACGAGGTGTTCCTGCGCCTGAGCGCCGAGGAGGCCACCGCCTTGCGCGCGCAAGGGTTTGATTTCTATGACTGGGGCGCCGGCCAGGCGCGGCTGGTGGTGGCGTGGGACCAGGATACGGCGACCGTCGCCCCACTCGCGCAGGCGATCGCCAACCTATGAGCGGAACCCCGCGTTCGGCGACCCCGGCGGTCCTGATCCCCTTCTTCATCGTCACGCTGATCTGGGGATCGACGTGGATCGTGATCCGCGACCAACTGGGCGTGGTCCCGGCGTCGTGGTCGGTCACCTATCGCTTCGTCATCGCCGGGGTGACGATGCTGCTCTGGGCATGGTGGCGCGGCGACCGCATCGCGCTCGACCGCCGCGGGCTGCTCTTCGCGCTGGGCCTGGGCTTCGCGCAGTTCTGCCTCAACTTCAATTTCGTCTACCGCTCCGAACAATATGTGACGTCGGGGCTGGTCGCGCTGATGTACGCGCTGCTGGTGGTGCCCAATGCGCTCCTCGCGCGCATCTTCCTCGGCCAGCGGATGGGGCGGCAGTTGCTGGTCGGGTCGGTGATCGCGCTCGCTGGCGTCGCGCTGCTGTTCCTGCACGAGGCGCGCGAACATCCCGAAAATGGTTCGGCGGTGGTGCTGGGGCTCGCCATCGCGCTGGCCGGCGTGTTTTCCGCGTCGGTCGCCAATGTCATGCAGGCGACCTCGACCGCGAAAGCCTATCCGATGGTGCCGTTGCTCGGGGTATCGATGCTGATCGGCGCGGCGATCGACGCGGCTTATGCCGGCGCGACGGTCGGGGCACCGGTGTTCGACTGGCGCTGGTCCTATGTCGGCGGGTTGCTGTACCTCGGCATCGTTGCCTCGGCGGTCGCCTTCACCCTGTATTACGGGCTGATCCGCACGATCGGCCCGGCCAAGGCGGCGTATAACGGCGTGGTCGTGCCGGTGATCGCGATGCTGCTGTCGACGCTGTTCGAAGGTTACCGCTGGTCGCCGCTCGCGGGCGGCGGCGCGTTGCTGGCGCTGGCCGGGCTGGTGGTGGCGCTCAAGGCGCGCAGGCCGAACCGGTAGTCGGGATAGGCCGGGCGCCAGCCCAGCACCCGCTTCGCCCGCCCGTTCGCCACACGCCGATTCTCGGCATAGAAAGCGCGCGCCATCGGGCCGAGCGATTCCAGCGGCACGAACGGCGGCGGCGCAAGTCCCAGCAGCTGCGCGGCATAGGCGACGACGTCGTTCTGTGGCGCGGGGCAATCGTCGGACAGGTTATATGCCCCGGCCGGCGCCGACAGGCCCCGCGCGACCCCCTCGGCGATGTCGGCGACATGGATGCGGCTGAACACCTGTCCGGGGCGATCGACGCGGTGCGCCTCGCCCGCAGCGACGCGGTCTAGCGGCGAGCGACCGGGGCCGTAGATGCCGGGCAGGCGGAACACGCGCGCCCCCAGCGCCAGCCATGCCGCATCCGCCGCGTTGCGATTGGCGCGGCGACCGGCGATCGGTGTGCGCTCGTCGACCCAGCCGCCATCGGCATCGCCGTACACGCCGGTCGACGACAGATAGGCGAGCGTCGGTCCGGTCAACACGTCGCGATAGGTGGCGAGGACCGGATCGCCGTCGGCATCGGGCGGTACGCTGGACAGGATCGCCGTCGCCTGTCGCCCCTCGAACCGGATGCGGTCGTGGTCGGCAAAGGCGATGCTGCCGTCGCGGCCGTCGCGGGTGGTACCGACGACCCGCCAGCCATGCGGTTCGAGCCGCGCGGCGATCGCACGCGACGCATAGCCCAGCCCAAAGATCAGGAGGCGCATCGGCTTAGCGCAATCCGTCCATAGCGTCGCCCCAGCGCAGACTGGGGCCTCCTGCGGCAAGGAGCGCGTTTCGGCCATGGGGAGATCCCAGCCTCCGCTGGGATGACGTTTCTGGCAACCGGTCTGGAAGCGTAGCGCGGATCACTTTGCGCCATAGCCGTCATACAGCACCCCGAAATAATCGCCCTTGTTCCACTTCGGCCGTTCGGTCGCGTCGGCGAGGTCGAGGGCGATGTCGTGGTTGATCGCGACGAACATCCGCCCCGCCGTCCAGTCGAACGTCTGGTTCATGTCATCGCCCGGCTGGTGATAGCGATGCTCCAGAAAGTCGGCGACCGCCGCCTTGCCCGGTCCCTTCCATCCGGTGTCGAGCGACACCGCCGGAATGCCCGCCTTGACGAAGCTGTAATGGTCGGACCGGACGAAGATCGCCTCTTCCGGCTCGGGATCGGGGCTGAGCGAGATACCGCGCTTGCCCGCCGCGCGCGCCACCGCCTGCGCCACGGTCGAATGGTCGGCGCCGATCGCGACCATGTCCTGAAACCGGTACGACAGGATCGGCATGTCGAGATTCACGTCGGCGACGATCGCCCCCTTCGGCACCGTCGGGTTGGTGGCGAAATACTCGCTGCCGATCAGCCCCTTTTCCTCCGCCGTCACGCTGACGAAAATCAGGCTGCGGCGCGGTTTGCGTGGATCGGCGGCGAACTGCTTCGCCACTTCGATCATCGCGGCGGTGCCGACGCCATTGTCCATCGCGCCGTTGTTGATCCGGTCGGCGCCCTTGGGCAGCGTCGGATCGGTCGAAATGCCGATATGGTCGAGATGCGCCGACAGCGCGACATATTCGCCCTTCAGCACCGGGTCGCTGCCGGGCAGCACGCCGACGACGTTGCTGCTGGCGAAGCGGGTGACCTTCGAACGCTGACGGCTGGTCACGGTCACGCCGGTCGTGCCGCGCGGCAATGGCTGGCCGGCGGCATCTGCCTTCACCACCGCCGCCCAGTCGAGCTTCGATCCGGTGAACAACCTGGCCGCGCCCGCCGCGCTCAGCGACGCGATCGAGGGGGCCGCGGCACCGGCGACATGCGGGCGGCCGTCCTTCGCCACCCACGTCATGCGCGGGCTGCGATAGATCGACATCAGATAGCTGAACGGATAGCGATGCGTCTGTTCGGTATTCTCGATCTGGATCACGCCGATCGCGCCATGCGTCGCCGCGGCGGCGCGCTTGGTATCGCCGCTGGCCAGATGCGCCCGGATCTCGCTCGGCAGGCTGGCAGGCGCGCCATAGAGATAGGCGACGATCTTGCCGCGCACGTCCAGCCCGGCATAATCGTCGATCCCGTGCGCCGGATCGACCACCCCGCGCCCGACGAACACCACCTCGCCCGTCCGTTTGAAATCGGGGTCGAGGAAGCTGGTCGAGGTCAGGTAATCGGTGCCGAAGGCGAGCGCGGGCCGCCCGGCGGCGGTCAGGCTGCCCTGCCCCACCGGCACGGCGGAGGCGAGCGGGACCTTTTGCAGGTAGCTGCCGTCATCGCCCGCCGGTTGCAGTCCGGCGGTCTGCATCTGCTGCGCGACATAGGCGGCAGCGCGGTCATATTCGGGCGTGCCGGGCTCGCGCCCCTTCATCTCGTCGGACGCGAGGAACGCGACATGCGCGCGCATCGCCGCTTCGTCCGGGGTCAGCGGCGCGGTCTGGGCGGTGGCAGGCGCCGCCAGTAGCAACAGGGGGAGCAGGGCACGCATCGACAATTCCTTTGGGTCGCGCAAAAATCGTCAGTCCAGCGCAGGCTGGAATCTCCCCGTGGCGAAGCGCAACGTCCACCACGGGAATGCCCCAGCCTGCGCTGCGGCGACGGTATGCGGAAGCGGGGGCGAATCCCCGCCCCGCTTACTTCGCGCCGTACCCGTTATACAGCGTGCCGAAGAAATCGCCCTTGTTCCACGCCGGACGCTGTGGGGCGTCGGCGATGTCGCGGGCGATCTGGTAATTGACGTTGATGAAGCGTTCGCCCGATTCCCAGTCGATCGGCGGGCCCTGCACCACTTCGTCCGACGGCTGGTGATAGTTGTTGGCGAAGAACGCATCGACCGCCGCCTTGCCCGGCCCCGACGTGCCCGGCCACAGGAACACCGACGGCACGCCCTGCTGCACGAAACGATAGTGATCCGAGCGCACGAACAGCGCCATTTCCGGCATCGGATCGGGCGAGAAGGTCGCGCCTGCCGTCGCCGCCGCGCGCTTCACGATATCGCCCAGCGTCGAGCGCGCCGCGCCGAACGCGATGACGTCGGTGAACTTGTAGGTGATGATCGGCATGTCGAGATTGACGTCGGCGACGATCCGCGCCTTCTCGATCGTCGGGTTGTTGGCGAAATAGTCCGATCCGACCAGCCCCTTTTCCTCGGCGGTGACCGCGAGGAACAGGATCGAGCGGCGCGGCGCCTTGCCCGCCGCCTTGAACCGCTTCGCCTCCTCGATCAGCGAGGCGATGCCGACCGCATTGTCCATCGCGCCGTTGTAGATCGTGTCGCCCTTCTTGTTCGGCGTACCCACGCCGACATGGTCGAGATGCGCCGACAGCACGACGGTTTCCGGCGCGACCGTGGGATCGCTGCCGGGCAGGATACCGGCGACGTTGTAGCTCGGCAGCGGCTTGATCTCGGTCTTCAGCGTCGCGGCGAGGGCGGGCTTCAGTGCGAGACCACGGAACGGTCCCTTGCCCGACAGCGCCGTCGCCGCCTTGGTCCATGTCGTGCCCGATCCGGCGAACAGCTTTTCGGCACCCGCCGGGCTGAGCGTCGCGATGGTCGGCACGCCGCCGCCCATCACATGGCCGGTGCCGTTCGCTTCGGCCCAGCTGACGCTCGGGCTCTGATAGCCGGCCGCCATCTTCGCCATCGACATGCGCTCGGCCACCGCCGGGGTCTGGAGCGCGATCACGCCGACCGCGCCCTTGGCCTTCGCGATCGCCGCCTTGGTCGGGATGCCGCCGAAATGCGCCGATTCCTCGCTGTCGAGCCCTTCGGGCGCACCACGCACCAGCGCCACGATCTTGCCGCGCACGTCGAGGCCGGCATAATCGTCGCGGCCCGGGCGGACGATGCCATAGCCGACATAGACGACCTGTCCGTTGAAGGCCGCTTCCGCCGCGCGCGGATCGACGCCGGGCAGATAGTCTGCGCCGAAGGTGAGCGGCTGGCCGTTCAGGCTCAGCGTGCCCTTGTCGGCGGCGTTCATGCGGATCAGCGGCACCCGCTGCAGATAGCTGCCCGCGTCGCCGGCCGGACGCAGCCCGGCGGCGTAGAATTGCGACGCGACGTAGTTGGCGGCGATATCATATTCGGGCGACCCGGCATCGCGCCCGCGCATCGCGTCGCTCGCGAGGAACATGACATGCGCCTTCATCGCCGCCTGTGCCGGCGGCAGGACGGCGTTCAGTTCGGTATTGCGCGCCTGCATCTCGGCGGCGGTGGGGGCGGCGGGAGCGGGGGCCGGCGGCGCATCCTGTGCGACCGCGGCAGTGCTGATGAGAAGACCGAGCAACAAGGCTGGACGGAACATTGGAATCCTTCGACAAGCGATCATAGATACAGGCGTAGCTTGTGCCGCGGCCCCACGCAACGCGGGCCCGGTGGCAGATTGAAAGTCGAGGATGATGATGGTCGATGCGACGCGTAGCCCGATGGTCCCGCCCGTGATCCGGCGCAGCGAATATCGCGCGCCGGTGTGGCAGGTCCCGGAAATCGCTCTGGAATTCGACCTCGACCCCGCGGTCACACGGGTGCGGGCCACGCTGTCGGTGGTGCGCCACGGCGACGGGCCGCTCCGGCTCGACGGCGACGGGCTGACCCCGTTGGCGGTCGCGGTCGACGGGGCGGCTCGCAACGACTGGCGGCTGGAAAACGGTGCGCTGATCCTCGATCTGCCCGGTGACGCGCACGAAATCGTGACCGAGGTCGAAATAAATCCGGCCGGCAATACCCAGCTGATGGGGCTCTATGCCTCGGGCGGCAATCTGTGCACCCAGTGCGAGGCAGAAGGGTTCCGGCGCATCACCTTCTTCCCCGACCGGCCCGACATCCTCACCCGCTACCGCGTGAAGATGACCGCCGACAAGGCGCGCTTCCCGGTGCTGCTGGCGAACGGTGATCCGGTCGCGGCGGGCGATCTGGACGATGGGCGTCACTGGGCCGAATGGCACGACCCCTTCCCCAAGCCCTGCTACCTCTTCGCGCTGGTCGCCGGCGATCTGGTCGCCAATCGCGCGCAGTTCGTGACGGCATCGGGGCGCGAGGTCGAGCTCGGCATCTGGGTCCGCGCGCCCGACCTGCCCAAGACCGACCATGCGATGCGCGCGCTCAAGACGTCAATGGCGTGGGACGAGCGCGTCTATGGCCGCGAATATGACCTCGACGTGTTCAACATCGTCGCGGTCGACGATTTCAATTTCGGGGCGATGGAGAATAAGGGGCTGAACATCTTCAACAGCCGCTACATCCTGGCGGACCCCGATACCGCGACCGATTACGACTATGACGGCGTCGCCGCGGTCGTCGCGCACGAATATTTCCACAACTGGTCGGGCAACCGCGTCACCTGTCGCGACTGGTTCCAGCTGTCGTTGAAGGAAGGGTTCACCGTCCTGCGCGACCAGCAATTTTCTGCGGACCAGGGGTCGGCTGCGGTCAGGCGGATCGAGGTTGTGCGCAGTTTGCGCGCGTCGCAGTTTCCGGAGGATGCCGGGCCGCTCGCCCACCCGATCCGGCCCGATGCATATCAGGAAATCAGCAACTTCTACACCGCCACCATCTATAACAAGGGCGCGGAAGTGGTGCGGATGATCGCCACGATCCTGGGCGACACCGCGTTCCGCGCCGGCACCGACCTGTATTTCAGCCGCCATGACGGCACCGCGGCGACGTGCGAGGATTTCGTGGTGGCGATGGAGGACGCCTCGGGCGTCGACCTGGTCGCTTTCCGCCGCTGGTACGAACAGGCGGGTACGCCGCGGGTGTCGGCGACGCTGGACCATGTGCCCGGCGGCGGCCGCGCCACGCTGTCGCTGCGCCAGAGCGTGCCGCCGACGCCGGGACAGGCGGACAAGCAGCCGATGGTCCTGCCGCTGAAACTCCGCCTGTTCGGCGCGGAAACCGGCCGGCCGTTAAGCGACGAACGCCTGTTCCTGTTCGACGAGGATGCGGCGACGATCACCTTCGAGACGGTGACCGAACGTCCGGTCCTGTCGATCAATCGCGGCTTCTCGGCGCCGGTGATCGTCGAGACCGACCGGACCTCGGCCGACCTCGCCTTCCTGAGCGCGCATGACGACGATCCGTTCGCGCGGTACGAGGCGATGCAGCAGCTGATGCTCGATACGCTGGTCGCCTCGGTCGCAAGCGGACACGGCGATCACGCCGCGGTGATCGACGCCATCGCCAACACGCTGACCGACGACCGGCTCGACCGCGCGTTCGTGGCAGAAGCGGTGCTGCTGCCATCCGACAGCTTCATCGGCGACCAGATGGGCGTGGTCGATCCCGACGCGATCTTCGCCGCGCGCGAGGCGTTGCGCGGCGATATCGGCCGTGCGCTCCTGCCCGAATGGCGCGCCGCCTATGCCGCGACGGAAGCGCAAGCGTTCGAGTATACGCCCGATGCCAAGGGCAAGCGCCGGCTGCGCACCGTCGCGCTCGGCTATATCGCCGCATCGGGGGCGAGCGACGCCGACGCCATCGCCTTTGCCCAGTTCGGCGAGGCGGACAATATGACCGATCGGCAGGGCGCGCTGATGACGCTGGTCAATTCGGATTCGGACGACCGCATCGCCGCGCTCGACATCTTCTACAACCGCTATCGCGACAACGGGCTGGTGCTCGACAAGTGGTTCACGACGCAGGCGCTGTCGACGCGCGCCGATGCGTTCGAACAGGTCGCGGAACTGGCCGGGCACCGCGACTTCACGCTGACCAACCCGAACCGCGCCCGCGCGCTGATCGGCGCGTTCAGCATGAACCAGAAGGCGTTCCACCGGGCGGATGGCGCCGGTTACCGCTTCCTGGCCGACCAGTTGATCGCGCTCGACCGGATCAACCCGCAGACCGCCGCCAAGATGCTGCCGCCGCTGGGCCGCTGGCGCCGGTTCGACCGCGCACGGGGCGAGCGGATGCGGGCGGAGCTGGACCGGATCATGGCGGTGCCGGGGCTGTCGAAGGATATGCTGGAGCAGGTGGGGAAGTCGTTGTCGTAAAGCTCCTCCCCGGTACGGGGAGTAATTACCTGGCGAACCACTCCGGGAAGCGTTGCGCTTTTTCCGCTACGAGCCCTTCGTAATAGCGCATCAGGTCGACCGCATGGTCGCGGTCGGTGCGGACGCGCGTCGCCGCAGCGTTGGCTGCCGCTTTCACCACATCATAATCCCGCGCGAACAGCCGCTCGATCGCGTCCGCCGCCGACCGCGGATCGCGCGCGGCGTAGGTTTCGGCGAAGTCGGGCTCGGCGATCTCGGCACAACCGCCCTCGTCGGGCACGATCAGCGGCAGACCCGACGCCAGCCCCTCCAGCCCGACCAGCCCGAACGGTTCGGCATCCGACCCATGGATCAGCGCGTCGCAGCTCGCCATGATCCGCGCGAGGCGGACGCGGTCGTAGACCGGTCGGAACAGCTTGATATGCGGGCTGTTCTTCAACCGGTGTTCGAGCCGGCGGGTGTGCACCCCGCTGCCGATCTGGATCATGCCGACGGGCAGATGCTCGCCTGCCATTTCGACCGCGTCGAAGATCATCGGCCAGCGTTTCTCGGCATGGTGCCGCCCCAGCCCCAGCAGCAGATGCCCCTCGGGCGGCAGGCCCAATTGTTCGAGCAGCGACGCGCGCAGGTCCGGGTCGCGATGCTCGGGCGAGAAGAAACCGCGCTGGATGCCGAGCGGCATCGACGCATGCACCGTCAGCCCGCGCGCGGCATGGCGCTTCTCCAGTGCCGGCCCGTTGGTGACGAAAGCGTCCATCCGGTCGAGATAGCGCTTCATGTAGCGCGTCCACCACATGAACGCCTCCTCGATCCGCTCGCGGCTGGCCAGCCGTTCGAACCAGCGCAGGGGGTAGGCGCCGACATTATCGTTGTGTGCGAAATAGACCTTCACCGCATCGCCCGGCCAGTCGGCGACGATCGTCGCGGGACGCCACGGGCTGGACGCCTCGACCACGTCGGGATGGAGTTCGTCGAGCAGCTGGTGGATCGCGCCGCCGCGGACGAAAATGCCGTAATTGGGGTCGAGTACCAGCGTCGGCGCCTTCACCCAATGGATGCGCCCGCCACCGGGACGTTCCTCGACCGAGTTTTCCCTGGCCGGGGCGATGACGATCAGTTCATGGCCCAGTTCGGCCATGATCGTCATCTTGTGATCGATATAGGTCCGCACCCCCCCGCCGGTCGGCGAGTAGAATTCGTTGACGTCGACGACGCGCATCGGGCGGGTCGCTCAGCCGAGCGGGGCGAAACCGCCCAGCCCGCGCAGATACTGGGCACGGATCGTCGTGGTCGTGACGCCGGCGGGCACGGTGATGATCGCCTGCGCCAGCTTGGGGCGCGCCCGCCCGAGCTTCGCTTGGCCGGGGAAGCCGGCGCCGTCGCGCATGAAATTGAACTTGTTGCGCCCGTCGCGGTCATGGGTGAACAGCAGCGCGTAGCGGCCGGGCGACGGTGCGCGGATGCACAGCTGCACCCCGCCCGATGCCGGCATGTCGGCCCAGACCCGGCGGAAGAACTTGCCCTCCGAGCGCAGGTCGCGATCGTCCTTCAGGAAATCATCCTCGTTCGCCGGATAGAGTTCGAGCTTCAGCCGGCCGGTGCGATCCTTCAGGCCGACCACGTTGACGCGGATCGCCGGACCCTGGTTCGTGTTGCACGCGGCGGCATCGCTGCCGATCGACTGGGCGGCGGCGGGGCTGGCCGCGAGCAACGCCGCGCCGAGCAGCGTCAGGGGCATTTTCATCATTCTTTCCTTGCGAGCGCAGGAAGCCCGAATGCCGCCATCAGCACCACGTGGGTGAAAAGGGTGAGCGTCGCAATGAATGCGACGAGGTCGGACAGGGCTTCGCCATGCCCGATAAACATAATCGCGAAGTTGGCGAAAAGAAGGTCTTTGTTCGGCAACAGCGGCAGGCGTGCCACCACCAGCCGCCCGGCGGCGAGGAACAGCCACCAAGTGAACGAGACATTGGGCATCGCGAAATAGCTGGCGATGCCGAACGCCAGCGACCCCAGCACCAGCCGCGCGGCATGCACGCCGAAGATCCAGCGCAGCATGGCACCGGGCAGCGAGAACACCCGGCGCGAGAACAGCAGCAGCACGCCCGAAATGCCGACCGCGACCGCCGCCGACCATGCGAGCATCCGCAGCTGCGGCGCGGTGAACAGCTCGAATGCGAAGGGGAGCGCGACCGCGAGCATCGCCACCGTCACGATGTTGCCGGCGATGCCCGACAGGATCGTCACGTCCTTCACCGCGCCGAACGGGGCGGTGACCATCTTCAACCGGGCGCGCGCCCAGGCGTAGAAGAACACGTCGCCCGAATAGCCGATGACGACGTCGTTCGCGATCCGCTTGCGCACCAGCGCGCCGAACCCGTCGAACGGCAGCCGCCACAATCGCCGAAAAATGATGAAGTCGAACAGCGGCGGCGCGAAATAGGCGAGCGCAAAGAACAGATAGAACCACGGCGAATCCGGCGCGGCCAGTTCGACCCCGGCCCAGCCATGGTCGAACAGCTCCCATGCCAGCCCAAGGATCATCAGCCCCGAGAGCAGCGCCCCCAGGATGCGCGGCCAGCGCGGGCGCAACCGTTCGAGCGGCTCCAGTCCGGCAAGGTCGGGACGCCCGCCCGCGGGTTCGGCATCGGTTACCATGTCGCGCGACGTCCTACCCGCTCGCAGCGTCTTCGGCCAGCGTCATGCCGTCGGCGCCACCGCGTCGGGATGCGCCGCCTGCACCGCGGCCAGCGCCGCCGCGCGCGCATCGATCGCCACCAGCCGTGGGAAGGGTGACAGGTCGAGGTCGAAGCGGCGGGCATTGTAGAGCTGCGGCACGAGGCAGCAATCGACCACGCCCGGCGCATCCCCGCCGAAATACCCCTCGGCCGGTGCCGCCGCCTCCAGCGCTCCCAACCCCTCGGCGATCCAGTGGCGATACCAGTCGGCCTTGGCCGCCGCATCGGCGCCGAACTGCGCCTCCAGTCGCCGCAGCACGCGCAGATTGTCGATCGGGTGGATGTCGGCGACGATCACCAGCGCCAAGGCCATCGCACGGGCCCGCTCCAGCGGATCGACGGGAAACAGGCGCGGTGCGGGATGGGTCGCGTCGAGCCAGTCGAGAACGGCAAGCGACTGGGTGAGGATCGTGCCCCCGCCGATGTCGAGCGCGGGGATCAATCCCTGCGGGTTGCGCGCCAGATGGTCGGGCGAACGCTGTTCGTCCTGCAACAGCGAGACGGGCACGCCATGCCACGCCACCCCTTTCAGGTTCAGCGCGATGCGGACGCGATACGCCGCCGACGAACGGGGATAGTCGTAGAGCGTGTAGCCGCTCACCGCTTGGGCTCGCTCGCCGGGACCAGCGACGTGCCGGCCCGCCCGCTGCGGAACGAGCTGAACCATGTCGCCGGGTTCAGGCTGGTGGTGCCGTCGAGCGAGAAGGTGATGAATTCGGCACGCCCGCCGATATTTTCCCACGGCACCGGCCCGCCCAGCCCCCGTTCGGCTTCCGAAAAACGGCTGTCGGCGCTGTTGTCACGGTTGTCGCCCATCAGGAAGACATGGTTCGCCGGAACGATGATCGCCGGGAAATTGTCACCCTGCGAACCTTGGATGAAGTCAATCGTATCGTACTGCCGGCCGTTGGACAGCGTTTCGCGAAACACCGGCAGGCGGCAGAACGCACCCTTGTCGGTCCGCACCAGTGCGCCAGGATACTGGATCGGATCGCATTTGGTGTTGGCGTCGACCGGGATCATCGCGTCGCCCATCGCTTTCCGCGGGATCGCCACGTCGTTGATATAAACGACGCCGCCCGCCACCTCCAGCCGGTCGCCCGGCAGGCCGATGACGCGCTTGATCAGGTCGGTGTTGCTGCCCGGCGGCTTGACGATCACCACGTCGCCGCGTTCGGGCATCGAACCCCACAGGCGACCATGCCACGCGGGCAGCTGGACGCTCCACGTCTCCTGCGGCTGGCGCAGCACGATGTCGCGGAACATCGCCACCGGATTGGGGATGGTCGGCGATACGAACGACCAGCCATAGGCATATTTGCTGACGACCAGCCGGTCGCCGACGCGCAGCCCCGGCAGCATCGATTCGGACGGGATGTAGAACGGCTTGGCGATGAAGCTGTGGAAGCCCAGCACCACCAGCAGCAGCCAGAACAGCCCGCGCAATTCGCCTTTCCAGTCGAGCCGCGTGCGGCGCGGCGCCGGATGCGCGGTGGCGGGGGTCGGCTGCGACGGCGCGGGGACGTCGTCCTCCAGCGCCAGATGATCGGCCATCAAACGTCCTACTCTGTCTCACGCACCGCTTCGATGATGACGAACGCCTGGGCCCAGGGATGATCGTCGGTCATCGTCAGATGCACCTGTGCGACGTGGCCCGCCGGGATCATCGCGTCAAGCCGTGCCTTTGCCCCACCGGTCAGGTGCAGCGTCGGCGCCCCCGACGGTGCGTTCACCACGCCGATGTCGCGCATGAACACGCCGCGAGAAAAGCCGGTGCCGACCGCCTTGGAAAAGGCTTCCTTGGCAGCGAAGCGCTTGGCGAGGGTACCGGCGCGGGTGAAGGGGCGTTTGGCCGCCTTCGCCTGTTCGACCTCGGTGAAGACGCGTTGGAGGAAACGGTCGCCGAAGCGGTCGAGCGACGACTGGATGCGCTCGATGTTGCAGAGGTCGGAGCCGAGACCGATGATCATGACATCCTCCCCGGCACGGGGAGGGGGACCGCCGCGAAGCGGTGGTGGAGGGGGATATCCCCAACTGCAACCGCCGTGGACGAGGACAGCCCCCTCCACCAGCCTGCGGCTGGTTCCCCTCCCCGTGCCGGGGAGGAATCCCCCCTCACCGTGCCGTCTCCATCAAGTCCTTCATCCGCGCGACGACCGGGCCCAGCCCGCCGAACACCGCCTCGCCGATCAGGAAATGGCCGATGTTGAGCTCGCGCACCTGCGGGATCGCCGCGATCGGCACGACATTGTCGAATGTCAGTCCGTGGCCGGCATGGACCTCTATCCCGTTCTTCGCCGCCAGCGCGGCGGCGTCGGCGATGCGGCGCAGTTCGGCGACCTGCGCCTCGCCCGCCAGTTCGGCATAGCGCCCGGTGTGCAGCTCGACGACCGGTACGCTGAGCGCGACGGCGGCGGCGATCTGTGCGGGGTCGGGTTCGATGAACAGCGACACCCGCACGCCGGCGTCGGCCAACGCCTGCACCATCGGCGCCAGCTTGTCCTGTTGCCCGGCGACGTCCAGCCCACCCTCGGTCGTGCGCTCCTCGCGCTTTTCCGGCACGATGCACGCGGCATGCGGCCGATGCTGCAGCGCGATGCCCAGCATCTCCTCGGTCGCCGCCATTTCGAGGTTGAGCGGCAGCGTCAGTTCGGTCGACAGCCGCGCGATATCGGCATCGGTGATGTGGCGGCGATCCTCGCGCAGATGGGCGGTGATGCCATCGGCGCCATGCTCGGCGGCCAGCAGCGCGGCGCGGACCGGGTCGGGATAGCCCGACCCACGCGCGTTGCGCACCGTCGCGACGTGATCGATGTTGACGCCCAGCCGCAAGGGGCCGCTCATGCCGCGCGGCTCCCCGGCTTGATCGCCGGGATCACCGCCAGTTCGGGCGGCAACGCGTCGGGATGATAGCTCGGCACGTCGAGGCGGATCAGCGGGAAGAACGGCACGCCGAGGTCGGCCGATCCGTTCGAGCGGTCGACCAGCGACGCGGCGGCCACCACCTCGCCCCCGGCCGCATCGATCGCGGCGATCGCTTCGCGCGACGACAGGCCGGTGGTCACCACGTCCTCCATCATCAGCACGCCGGTGCCGGGATCGATGCGGAAGCCGCGGCGCAGTTCGAACGTACCGGTCGGCCGTTCGAGGAACATCGCGCTCACGCCCAGCGAGCGGCCCATCTCATGCCCGACGATCACCCCGCCCATCGCCGGCGAGATCACGACGTCGATTCGCGCACGTACCTCTGCCGGCAGGCGGTTGGCGAGTTCGTCGCACAGCCGGGCGGCACGGCGCGGGTCCATCAGCACCCGGGCGCATTGCAGGTAGCGCGACGAGCGCAGGCCCGAGGACAGGATGAAATGCCCCTCCAGCAGCGCCTGCGCCTGCCGGAATTCGTCGAGGATCGCGTCGTCGTTCATCTTGCCTGCCCAGCCCGTTGCCGTCGCGCCCGCCTCTACGCCCGGCGCGGGACGGTTCGCAACCATCGCTTGAGGCGGGACGACATGCCGCGTATAGCCCGGTCAGTTAGGGTTTCCAAACGCCCGCCGCACGCGACCACGCCAGTTCAGAAGCGTACCGCGTGCCCTATAACGGGGTGACACGACACGATGCGAAGCATTGGGATGAGGATGTTGGTACTTGCGGCGGCCGCCGCACTGGCGGGTGGCGCCCATGCCGCCGCGCCGAAAGCGGTGACGCCGGGTACGGCCGAGGTGGCGACGGCGCCGCAGGCGGGCGCACCGCCCCCCGGATCGGCCGCCGCCGCTCCGACCGGACAGGCGGCACCCGCCGCGACCGCCGCAGCCCCCGCCCCGGCGGCGGTGCAGGACCCGACGCTGAACGCCGACGGATCGCCGCGGATGATCGCGACCGACCATGTCGGCCAGCCGTCCGACCGGGCGGTCGACCTGCAGCAGCAGTTCACGCCGAACGGCCGCGAGGCGAAGGCGTTTCACAACCACATCCTGATGCCGGTGATCGTCGCCATCTCGCTGCTGGTGCTGTTCCTGCTCGCCTATGTCGCGATCCGGTTCCGGGAGAAGGCGAACCCGGTCCCGTCGAAGACGTCGCACAATACGACGATCGAAATCATCTGGACCGCAGCCCCGGTGCTGATCCTCGCGCTAATCGCGGTGCCCTCGATCGGGCTGCTCGCGCGCCAGTTCAAGCCCGCGCCCGACAATGCGGTGACGCTGAAGGCGATCGGCAACCAGTGGTTCTGGTCCTACGAATATCCCGATTATGGCGGCGTGTCGGTGACTGCCAACATGCTGAAGGAAAAGAACGAGGTTTCGGCCGGACAGCGGTTCCGCACCGATGCCGACGGTCCCCGCCTGCTGGCGGTCGACAATCGCATCGTGCTGCCGGTCGGCGTGCCGATCCGCCTGATCACCACCGCGACCGACGTGATCCACAGCTGGGCGATCCCGGCGTTCTGGATCAAGCTCGACGCGGTGCCCGGACGCCTGAACGAAACCAGCTTCACCATCGAAAAGCCGGGCCTGTATTTCGGCCAGTGCAGCGAGCTGTGCGGTGCGCGCCACGCGTATATGCCGATCGCGGTCGAAGCGGTGCCGGTGGCGCAGTTCAACCAGTGGATCCGCGCCAAGGGCGGCACGCTGCCCGGCGCGGCGGAAGCCGCAGCGCCGAGCAACGCGGTGATCCCGCAGCCGGGCGCCGATACCGCCGATGCCACGTCGGAAGCGGGCAACACCGCCAGCGACGCCGGCACGCCGGTCGTCAACGCGACCGAAGCCGCCTCTCCCTCCACCCAGCGCGCCACCGGCAACGGCGGCGGCGTCGGCAATGTGGACCAGTAAGATGACCGATACCGCCCTTTCCGGCCACAATGCGTTCGACGCGCACGGGCATGGCCATGACACGCACCATCACGATGCGGACCACAAGCCGGGCTTCTTCGCCCGGTGGTTCATGTCGACCAACCACAAGGACATCGGCACGCTGTACCTGATCTTCGCGATCGTCGCGGGGATCATCGGCGGGGCGATCTCGGGGCTGATGCGCCTCGAACTGGCCGAACCGGGTATCCAGTGGCTGCCATGGCTGTCGGGCCATGAAGGCGACCAGGCGCTCCATTTCTGGAACGTGCTGATCACCGCGCACGGCCTGATCATGGTGTTCTTCATGGTCATGCCGGCGATGATCGGCGGCTTCGGCAACTGGTTCGTGCCGATCATGATCGGTGCGCCCGACATGGCCTTTCCGCGGATGAACAACATCTCGTTCTGGCTGCTGATCCCCGCCTTCTCGCTGCTGCTGGGCAGCGCGTTCTTCGGCGGTGGTGCCGGTACCGGCTGGACGGTGTACGCTCCGCTGTCGACCTATGGCGAGCCCGGCCCGTCGGTCGACATGGCGATCCTGTCGCTGCACCTCGCCGGTGCGTCGTCGATCCTGGGTGCGATCAACTTCATCACCACCATCTTCAACATGCGCGCACCGGGCATGACGCTGCACAAGATGCCGCTGTTCGTGTGGTCGGTGCTGGTCACCGCGTTCCTGCTGCTGCTGGCACTTCCGGTGCTGGCCGCGGCGATTACGATGCTGCTGACCGATCGCAAGTTCGGCACAACCTTCTTCGATCCCGCCGGCGGTGGCGATCCGGTGCTGTACCAGCATCTGTTCTGGTTCTTCGGCCACCCCGAAGTGTACATCATGATCCTGCCGGGCTTCGGCATCGTCAGCCACATCGTCGCGACGTTCAGCAAGAAGCCGGTGTTCGGCTATCTCGGCATGGCATATGCCATGGTCGCGATCGGCGCGGTCGGCTTCGTCGTGTGGGCGCACCACATGTTCACGACCGGCCTGTCGGTGAACACCAAGATGTACTTCACCGCCGCCACCATGCTGATCGCGGTGCCGACCGGCATCAAGATCTTCTCGTGGATTGCGACGATGTGGGGCGGGTCGCTGCGCTTCCCCACGCCGATGCTGTGGGCGATCGGGTTCATCTTCATGTTCACCGTCGGCGGCGTGACCGGCGTGGTGCTCGCCAATGGCGGTGTCGACGACGTGCTGCACGACACCTATTACGTCGTCGCCCACTTCCACTACGTGCTGTCGCTGGGTGCGGTGTTCGCGCTGTTCGCCGGCTTCTACTACTGGTTCCCGAAGATGTCGGGCCGGATGTACAACGAACTGCTCGGCAAGCTGCATTTCTGGGTGTTCTTCATCGGCGTGAACGTCATGTTCTTCCCGATGCACTTCCTCGGCACGCAGGGCATGCCGCGGCGCTACCCGGACTATCCGGACGCCTATGCCTTCTTCAACCACATCGCCTCGGCCGGCTATGCCATCATGGCGCTGGGCATGGTGTTCTTCTTCGTCAACGTCGTCATCTCGCTGATGGCGGGACGCAAGGCGGAGGGAAATCCGTGGGGCGAAGGCGCCACGACGCTGGAGTGGACGCTGTCCTCGCCGCCGCCGTTCCACCAGTTCGAGACGCTGCCGAAGATCGACTGATCCGGCGACGACCTTCGAAACGAACGACGCCCCGGAGCAATCCGGGGCGTTTTTCTTTTGGGGGTCGGGGAGGCGTAGGGCGGATCGACCTGCCAGCCGCCGGTCGGGTCGTTGCCCCGGACGTGATCCGGCATCCCGCTTTCCACTGCGGCGGGAAAAGAAGCGGGACCCCGGATCAAGTCCGGAGTGATGTAGAAGGCGGGCGTTCCGATCCGATACGACGGTCATGGTGTGCCGAAAGCCTCAAGGTCGATCCGGCCCGGAGTTGATGCTTCCCGGTTAAACCGGACGTCATCCCAGCGCAGGCTGGGATCTTCCGGTGAGGCACACCGCAGGAGCCGCGGGAGACCCCAGCCTTCGCTGGGGTGACGTTATATGGCGTCGGACCGTATTTGAAAGTAGATATAGACACTAACGGACACGCAACGACCTTTCCGAACTGCTTTTTACCGGTTGGTACGACTACGCAACGAATATAGATATCATGCGGAACCAAATGGTCGTCGCATCGTTTACTTCCGTTGGCCGCAATCGATTGCCGGCGTTAATTATTCCCCAACCATAAGCACGCTACCACCGGACCATAGGTCTGGGGGATTGCGATGCTGGGCGACGACGCGACCATCGACGGCGATGGTCCGGTTACGATTTCGGAAATATTGTCGATCGCCGAATTACCGGCGACGGCCGCCGCGCGACGCACCTCGATCGACCGGCGAAGCGTGATCGCCGCCGCCGCGTTGCTGGCCGCGTGCGATTCGGGTGGGTCGAGCGGCGGTGACGGCGGACTGGTATCGGTCCCTGCGCCGGCCCCGACGCCGACACCGACCCCCAGCCCATCCCCGACCACCGCTGCACTGACGGCGCAAGGGGCCAGCCGCCTGCTTGCCCAAGCGACGATGGGCGCCACCCGGTCGTCGATCGATTCGGTGCTCAACAGCGGCATCGCCGGCTGGATCGACGCGCAATTCGTCCGGCCGCGCGATACCAGCCATTGGGACTGGCTGGTGTCCAAAAGTTATAACGATGCCAGCAACTCCGCGAACATCAACGGCCAGAACGGCTACGACCCCAGCGTCTGGCGACAGGCGATCGCGGGCGGCGATCCGCTGCGCCAGCGGGTCGCGCTGGCACTGCTCGACTTCATGGTCGTCGGCATCGGCGGCATCAACCTGTCGTGGCGCGCCTTTGCGATGGCGGCGTATAACGATTTGCTGCTCGACCACGCGTTCGGAAACTATCGCGACCTGCTGGGCGCGATCACGCGCAACGCGGCGATGGGATCGTTCCTGAGCTTCATCGGCAGCCGCAAGGCCAATGCGAACGGCCAGTTGCCCGACGAGAATTACGCACGCGAGCTGATGCAGTTATTCACATTGGGCGTATATCAGCTCGAACAGGACGGGACGGTACGCACGTCGAACGGCGTTCCGCTCGAAACCTATACCCAGGACGACGTGTCGCAGCTGGCACGGGTGTTCACCGGGCTGAACCTCGCGACGAGCGACAACACCACCCCCGACCGGATGCGCCAGCCGCTGACCATCACCGCGTCGGCCAACGAGACCGGATCGGCGACCTTCCTCGGCGCGACGGTGTCGGGCGGTGGGTTCGCTGCGATCGATGCCGCGCTCGACATCCTGTTCCGCCACCCCAACGTGGCGCCGTTCGTGTCGCGCCAGCTGATCCAGCGGATGGTGACGTCCAACCCCAGCCGCGGCTATGTCGGCCGGGTCGCCGCAGTGTTCGCCAACAATGGCAGCGGCGTGCGCGGCGACATGAAGGCGGTGATCCGCGCGATCCTGCTCGATCCCGAGGCGCGCGACGATGCCGCGGCGCTCGCCAGCACCAGCGGCGGGCGGCTGCGCGATCCGGTGCAGCGCTTCACCAATTGGGCACGGGCATTCGGGGTGACATCCCCCAGCGACGCATGGGCGATCGGCGACACGACCAGCACGACGCAGCGGCTGGGCCAGTCGATCGGCCGCGCACCCAGCGTCTTCGGCTTCGTCCGGCCGGGCTATACCCCGCCGGGCACGGCAATGGCGCAGGCGGGCATGGTCGCCCCCGAATTCCAGATCGCCAGCGAACAGACCAACATCGCGTACATCAACTATATGCAGTCGGTGGTCGGCGGCGGCACCGGCGACGTGAAGGCCGATTATGCGCCGATGATGGCGCTGGCATCGGACAGCCAGAAGCTGGTCGACGAGGTCAACCTGATCCTCGCCGCCGGACAGTTGCGCGGGGCCACCGTCACCGCGATCCGCACCGCGGTCGACAGCATCCCGCTGACCGCGACCAACGCCACGCTCAACCGCACGGGGGTCGCGATCCTGCTGACCCTCGCCTCGCCCGACTATCTGGTGCTGAAATGAACGCTCCGACGATCCTGAACGACGTATCGCGCCGCGCCTTTCTTCGGCGCTCGGCGGCACTCGGCATGGCCGGCGTCGCGGCGCCCCTGGTCACCACGCTGGGCGCGATCGGCGAGGCAGCGGCGGCGACCGCCAGCGACTACAAGGCGCTGGTCTGCGTGTTCCTGAACGGCGGCAACGACCATTACAACACGCTGGTCCCGTACGACCCGACCTCGCACGCGCTGTACACCACGGCGCGCGGCAGCCTGGCGCTGACCCGCGATGCGTTGCAGGCGACGGCGCTGGTGCCGAGCGCCGATCTGGGCGGGCGGGCCTATGCCTTTGCCCCCGCCATGGCGCCGCTCAACCCGCTGTTCGATGCCGGGCGGCTGGCGGTGGCGCTGAACGTCGGCACGCTGGTCCAGCCGACGACGCGTGCGCAATATCTCAACCGTTCGGTCCGGGTGCCGCCCAAGCTGTTCAGCCACAACGACCAGCAGAGCTTTTTCCAGGCGTCGAGCCCCGAAGGCGCGCTATCGGGCTGGGGCGGGCGGATCGGCGACCTGTATCAGTCGGGTAACGGCGCGGCGACGCTGACCTGTATCAACGCGTCGGGCAACGCGGTCTTTCTGACCGGGCGGCAGGCGATCCAGTATAATGTCGGCACCGGCGGGCCGGTGGCGCTGCTGCGCGGGGGCACCTCGCTCTATGGATCGGCGACCGCGGCGGCGACGCTCGGCCGGCTGATGACCGAAACCAACCCACATATGTTCGCATCGGAATATGCGCGGGTGAACAAGCGGGCGATGGATACCCAGGCACAGCTGGCCAACGCGCTGGCCGGTGTGCCGGAAGCGGGCTTCAACCTGTTCCCGACCGGCAATGCGCTGTCGGACCAGCTGCGCATGGTCGCGCGGATGATCGCGGTGTCGGGGGAGATCGGCGCGAAGCGGCAGGTGTTCTTCGTATCGATGGGCGGGTTCGACCTGCACGACAACCTCGCCTCCACCCAGCCGGTGCTGCTGGGGCGGCTGGCCGCGGCGATGCGCGCGTTCCACGACACGACGCAGGCGCTGGGCGTGGCGGACAAGGTCACGACCTTTACCGGGTCCGATTTCGGACGGACGCTGGCGACCAACGGCAATGGCGTCGACCATGGCTGGGGATCGATGCACTTCGTCATGGGCGGCGCGGTGAAGGGCAAGCGCCTCTACGGCACCGCGCCGGCGATCGGCCACAACACCAACGACGATGTCGGACAGGGCCGGTTGATCCCGACGATGTCGGTCGACCAATATGCCTCGACGCTGGCCCGCTGGTTCGGGGTATCGGACGGCGATTTGACGACGGTGCTGCCCAATATCGGCAACTACGACCGGTCGAGCTGGTCGCAGGGTTTCGTTTGAGCGCGTTGGGCAAACGATTGTCATCGTATTGAAATAGAGTGCGCCTAGCGCGCGGGGCAGGACGGCCTGCCACACAGGGAAACAACACCGTCCGGTGGTTCGGGGGAATCGCCGGGCGGCCTTACGTGTTTGGGCAGGCGGTCGTCCGCAGGGAAGGAACCGTTATGAAGACCCGTTTGCCGCTGCTCGCCGGCGCTGCCATGATCACGCTCGCCAGCCCGGCGTTCGCCCAGACCAACGCGACGCCCGCTCCCGCCGCCGTCGAGGAAGCCGGGCTGGACGAGATCGTCGTCACCGCCGAACGCCGCGAGGAGCGGTTGCAGGACACGCCGCTGTCGGTCGGCGTCGCATCGGGCGACGACCTGCGCCAGTTCCAGTCGGGCGGCGAGGATACGCTGCTGTCGCTGTCGGGCCGCATCCCGGGCCTCTATGCCGAGACGACCACCGGCCGCATCTTCCCGCGCTTCTACATCCGGGGCCTCGGCAATATCGACTTCTATCTCGGCGCGTCGCAGCCGGTGACGGTGATCCAGGACGACGTCATCCTCGAACATGTCGTGCTGAAGTCGAACCCGGTCTATGACGTCGCACAGGTCGAAGTGCTGCGCGGGCCGCAGGGGTCGCTGTTCGGGCGCAACACGACGGCAGGCATCATCAAGTTCGACACGATCCGCCCGTCGAACACCTTTCAGAGCCGGGCGCAGGCGTCGGTCGGCACCTATAACAGCACCAGCTTCGATGCAGGCGTCGGCGGGCCGATCGCCGACGGGCTAATGGTACGCGTGTCGGCACTGGTCCAGCACCGCGACGACTGGATCGACAATACCTATGCCGGGTTCAGCGCCGACAATACCCAGACGCCCAAGAAGAACGCGATGGGCGGGTTCGACGACCGCAACCTGCGGCTACAGGTCCGTGCGCAGCCGACCGATGCGATCACCGTCGACCTGTCGGGCCATGCCCGCTGGTACGAAGGCACCTCGACCGTGTTCCACCGGGCGGCGTTGAAGCGCGGATCGAACGACGTGTCGGCCGAACCCCGCGACCGTGTGGCGCTGGACGAAGGCGGCAACAACCCGCAGGCGTACAACACCTATGGTGCGTCGGCACGGGTCGGGTTCGATTTCGGCCCGGTCCTGCTCAGCTCGATCACCGCGTACGAGACGACCAGCGGGTCGAGCCGCGGCGATACCGATGGCGGTGCTGCTGCCCTCTTCCCGGTGAACGGCGTGCCCAACGGTTTCGGTCAGAGCCGTGGCAACATCCGCGACCTCGACCAATGGTCGCAGGAAGTGCGCCTTGCCAGCACCGGCACCGGCCCGTTCGGGTTCCAGGTCGGCGGCTTCTATTTCGACAATCGCGACGTCACCGAATTCTACCAGCGCGCCTTCTTCCTGACGACCGCCGCGCGTAACCCGAACAACTGGGTACGGCTGCGCGATACGAACACGTCGTGGGCGGCGTTCGGACAGGCGCATTACGACTTCACCGACCGGCTGACGCTGACCGCCGGCGCGCGCATCACCGAGGATACCAAGCGTACCCGGCTGGTGAAGACCGCCAATACCGCGGCGAACGTCGTCACCTATCGCGGGCGCACCGACGTCAAGCTGTCGTCGACCGAGCCGAGCTGGGACGTCAGCCTGCTGTACAAGGCGAGCGACGATTTCAACCTGTATTCGCGCGTCGCGCGCGGGTTCCGCGGGCCGACGATCCAGGGGCGCTCGGCAGTGTTCAACGCCGATTTCACCACGGCGGATTCGGAAACGATCCTGTCGTTCGAAACCGGGTTCAAGAGCAGCCTGCTCGACAACACGCTGCGCCTGAACGCGACGGTGTTCGGCTACCGGGTCAAGGACATCCAGCTGAACGGCAACGATTCGTTCGGCAACGGCGTGCTGTTCAACGCCGACAAGGCGCAGGCGTACGGCGTCGAGGCCGAGCTGGACTGGAAGCCGGTGCCTCAGCTGACGCTGGGTCTGGGCGGCAGCTGGCTGCATTCGGCGATCCGCGACAAGCGGGTGTTCGCGCAGGTCTGCGCGCTGAACGGACAGGTGGTCTGCACCGTCGAGAACCCGACGATCCGCGTCGGCAGCAACGTGTTCGCGCAGATCGACGGCGAGCCGCTGCCCAATGCGCCCGAATACACCGTCGACCTGACCGCGCGCTGGGACCAGCCGCTGAACGATGGCGGCCGGGTGTTCATCGCGACCGACTGGAATCTGCAGGGCTATACCCAGTTCACGCTGTACCGGGCGCGCGAGTTCACCGCGAACGGCAACTTCGAAGGCGGGTTGAAGATCGGTTATGCCCCGCCGTCGGACGCGTGGGAGCTATCGGTGTTCGCGCGCAACATCACCAACGAAAAGAACCTGAAGGGCGTGATCGAGAACTATATGGCGGCGGTATTCAACGATCCGCGGATCGTGGGTGTGTCGTTGTCGGGTCGGTTCCGGTAACAGGTCCCTGCCCTCCCCCCGCTCGTCATTCCGGCGCAGGCCGGAATCCATGGAGGGGGGAGGGTCGCGGTTCGATCGATAGCACCCGACACAATGAATCCCGGCCTGCGCCGGGACGACGACGCGGGCAATGCTTTCCCCCGCCCCCGCAACACTCTATACAGCGGCGATGACCGCGCAGACGATTACCCTGCCCGCCGACTGGCGCGACTTCCTGGCCCTGACCAAGCCGCGGGTGATGACGCTGGTCGTCTTCACCGGGTTGTGCGGGATGCTGGCGGCACCGGTGCCGATCCATCCGGTGCTGGGCTTCACCGCCGTGCTGTGCATCGCGCTGGGCGCGGGCGCCGCGGGCGCGCTGAACCAGTGGTATGAGGCCGATCTGGACGCCAAGATGAAGCGGACGCAGGGTCGCCCGCTGCCCGCCGGTCGGATGGACCGCGAATCGGCGCTGCATTTCGGCGTCGGCCTCGCGATCTTTTCGGTCGTGCTGATGGGCCTGGCGGTGAACATCGCCGCCGCCGCGATCCTGACCGTATCGATCCTGTTCTACGTGCTGGTCTACACCGTGTGGCTGAAGCGCCGCACGCCGCAGAACATCGTCATTGGCGGCGCGGCCGGGGCATTTCCGCCGCTGATCGGCTGGGCGGCGGCGACGGGCGATATCGCGCTGCTGCCGTTCCTGTTGTTCAGCCTCGTGTTCCTGTGGACCCCGCCGCATTTCTGGGCGCTCGCGCTGTTCGTGAAGACCGATTACGCCAATGCCGGCGTGCCGATGCTGCCGGTGGTCGCGGGCGAGCGGGTGACGCGGACGCAGATCGGGCTGTACACGATCCCGATGGCGGCGGTCGCGGTGGCGCCGTGGCCGCTGGGGCTGACGGGCCCGATCTACGGCATCGTCGCCTGCCTGCTGACCGCGACGTTCGGCGTGCTGGCGGTGCAGGTCGCGACGCGCACGACGGCGCAAGACGACAAGATGAAGCCCGAAAAGCGGCTGTTCGCCTTTTCGATCCTGTATCTCTTTGCGATGTTCGGCGCGCTGGTCGTCGACCGGTGGGTGACCCTATGAGCGAGCATGACGACCGTATCCGCGCGCGGCAGCGCGAGCGTGCGAAGGTGATGGCGTGGCTGCTCGGCGCGTTCGTGGTGCTGATGTTCGCGATCACCATCGTCAAGATTCGGGCGGGCATGGGCGCGTGACCCGCAACCTGCGCACCGCGTTGCTGTCCGCCGCTGCCGTGGTCGGCATGACCGGGGTCGGCTTCGCGAGCGTGCCGCTGTACCGCATGTTCTGCCAGGTGACCGGCTTCAACGGCACGACCCAGCGGGGGCAAGAGGCGCCGGGCGGGATCGGCGACAAAGTCGTGGTGCGTTTCGACGCCAATACCAACCCGGCGCTGGGATGGGAGTTCAAGCCCGAACGCGCATCGGAAACCGTCGATATCGGCGCGCGCGACATGGCGTTCTTCACCGCGAAAAACGTGTCGGGACGGCCGGTCACCGGCACCGCCACCTTCAACGTGACGCCATCCCAAGCCGGCAAATATTTCACCAAGATCCAGTGCTTCTGCTTCACCGAACAGACGCTGCAGCCCGGCGAAAAGGTGCGGATGCCGGTCATCTTCTTCGTCGATCCCAAGATCCACGACGATCCCGACGCGAAGGACATTCGCGCGATCACGCTGTCCTACACATTTTACCCGGTGGATTCGGGCGCGACGAAGAGCTAGGGTCGCAGCCATTCACGCGCCGGTACAGGCGCGACAGCGTTAGGGACGGATGATGGCAGGCGCGAAGAACCACGATTTTCACATCCTTCCCCCGAGCATCTGGCCGCTGGCCAGCTCGCTGGCCGCGTTCGCGCTGGCAGCGGGCGGCGTCATGTGGATGAACGAGGCGGCGCTGGGCGGGCTGGTGTTCGGCGCGGGGCTGATCGCCACGCTCGCCTGCATGGGCTTCTGGTGGGCCGACGTCATCCGCGAGGCGAAGGCGGGCGACCATACGCCGGTGGTGCAGCTGCACCTGCGCTATGGCATGATCCTGTTCATCGCGTCCGAAGTGATGTTCTTCGTCGGCTGGTTCTGGTCGTGGTTCGACTTCTCGCTGTTCCCCGCGGCGGTGCAATGGAGCCATGACGGCGGCACGTCGCTGATCGAGGCGGGCGATACCGCCGTCACCGCGCAGTGGCCGCCGGCCGGCCTCGAAGTGCTCAATGCCTTCGAACTGCCGCTGCTCAACACCTTCATCCTGTTGCTGTCGGGCACCACCGTGACGTGGGCGCACCATGCGCTGATCCATAACCAGCGCGGCGGGGCGTTGAAGGGCCTTTGGGGCGCGATCGGCGTGGGCGAGAATGACGGCGTCAAGAAGGGGCTGTGGCTGACCGTCCTGCTCGGCGCGCTGTTCTCGTGCATCCAGGCGTATGAATACATTCACGCGCCGATGCCGTTCAAGGGACTGAACTATGGCGCCGCCTTCTACATGGCGACCGGGTTCCACGGCTTCCACGTGCTGGTCGGCACCATCTTCCTCGCGGTCAACCTGATCCGCGCGTACAAGGGCGACTTCACGCCCAAGCAGCATTTCGGCTTCGAAGCAGCGGCGTGGTACTGGCACTTCGTCGACGTGGTATGGTTGTTCCTGTTCGTCGTCATCTATGTGTGGGGCGGCTGGGGCGCGCCGATCCATGGTGGCTGATGCCTGACCAGACGGGCGCGGGCGGGCCTGCGCCTTTCGATTGCGGCGTACGCGGCCTGTGTCCGCGCTGCGGGGCCACGACCTTGTTTCGTGGCCCCGTTGCCTTTGCCGACCGGTGCAGCGCCTGCACCCTCGATTTCGCTGCGTTCAATGTCGGCGATGGCCCGGCGGCGTTCCTGACGCTGATCCTCGGCGGGATCGTCACCGTGCTTGCCATCTGGCTCGACCTGAAGGTCGGACCGCCATGGTGGGTCCATGTCGTGCTGTGGGTGCCGCTGACCATCGGCGGCGTGGTCGGATCGCTGCGGGTCGCCAAGGGCATGTTGCTGGCGCTCGAATATCGCAACGCCGCACGCGAAGGCACCATCGACCCCCGCCCATGAAGCGCCTGCCCGTTCTCCCGACGCTGATCGTCCTGATCGCCGTCGCCGCGATGGTGGCGCTCGGTCTGTGGCAGTTGCAGCGCCGTGCCGAGAAGGCGGTGCTGATCGCGCATGCGGTCGCCAATCTCGACCGCCCGGCCCAGCCGCTGCCGGCGCGGATCACCGACGACCTGCTGTTCGCGCGAGTGACGGCGGAGTGCGCACGGGTCGTCGACTGGACGATGGGTGCCGGCCGGACCACCGAAGGCACTTCGGGCTATCGTCACATCGCTACCTGCGTGTCGCCCACCGGCCAGCGGTTCCAGGTCGATATGGGCGTGGCGAGCGATCCCAAGCTGCGCCCGGTCTGGGCCGGCGGCGCGGTAGCGGGCACGCTCAGCCATGCGCCGGGCGGGCCGACGCTGCTCGACCGGTTGCGCGGCCACGCCCCGCCGCCCGCGCCGATGATCGTGTCGGATCGCGCCGCGCCCGGTCTCGCCGCCAGCCGCCGGCCCGATCCGGCCAGCCTGCCCGACAACCACATGGCCTATGCGATCCAGTGGTTCGCCTTCGCCTTGGCGGCGGTCATCATATACTTGCTGGCACTTCGTCGCCGCAGCCGCTAACCGCAGCCCCCATGCGGTATGTCAGCACCCGGGGCGACGCGCCCACCCTCGACTTCGCCGGCGCGACGCTGGCCGGATTGGCCCGTGACGGCGGGCTGTATCTGCCCGATGCATGGCCGACGCTGACGCGTGACGAAATCGCCGGACTGGCGGGCCTCAGCTATGCCGAGACGGCGGTGCGGGTGATGCTGCCCTTCGTCGGCGATAGCTTGCGCGAGGCCGAACTGCGCGCATTGTGCGAGACCGCCTATGGCCGGTTCACCCACGCCGCGGTGACGCCGCTGGTGCAGATCGACCACGACCAGTGGCTGCTCGAACTGTTCCACGGGCCGACGCTCGCCTTTAAAGACGTCGCGCTGCAACTGCTGGGACTGCTGTTCGAGAAGTTTCTGACCGGCACGACGCAGCGGCTGACGATCGTCGGCGCGACCAGCGGCGATACCGGGTCGGCGGCGATCGACGCGGTGGCGGGACGCGAGCATATCGACATCTTCATGCTCCACCCGGCGGGCCGCGTGTCCGACGTGCAGCGGCGGCAGATGACCACGGTGCTGTCGCCCAACGTCCACAACATCGCGATCGAAGGGGATTTCGACACGGCGCAGGCGCTGGTGAAGGCGATGTTCAACGACCCTGCCTTCTCCGGACGGTTCCGGCTGTCGGCGGTGAATTCGATCAACTGGGCGCGGCTGATGGCGCAGGTGGTCTATTATTTCTACGCCGCGGTGCGGCTGGGCGGGCCGGATAAGGCAATCGCCTTCTCGGTGCCGACCGGCAATTTCGGCGACGTGTTCGCCGGGTACGTCGCGGCGCAGATGGGGTTGCCGATCGCGAAGCTGATCGTCGCGACCAACGTCAACGACATCCTCCACCGCGCACTGACCAATGGCGATTATTCGAGCGCGACGGTGACGCCGACCGCGACGCCGTCGATGGATATCCAGGTCAGCTCGAACTTCGAACGGCTGCTCTACGATCTGGGCGGGCGCGACGGGGTGGCGCTGGGCGAGCAGATGCGCGGGTTCGAGGGGCGCCGCGCGATGCGGCTGACCAATGCGCAGAGCCAAGGCGCGGCATCACTGTTCCACAGCGCGCGGGTCGATGGCGACCGCATGGCGCAGGCGATGCGCTGGGCGTGCGACAACGCCGCGCAGACGATCGATCCGCATACCGCGATCGCGCTGGCCGCCGCGCTCGACAGCGGGATCGACGCGCCGATGGTCACGCTGGCGACGGCGCATCCGGCGAAATTTCCCGACGCAGTCGAACGCGCGATCGGCACTCGCGCGTCGCTGCCGCCCCGCGTTGGCGACCTGTTCGATCGCGAGGAACGCTATGTCACGCTGCCCGCGACGTTCGAGGCGGTGACGGCATGGATCGCCGAACGCGCGAGCCCCCGCGCCTGATGGACCCGATCGCACTCATCGGCGAACCGTGGGACGATTACGGGCTGATCGATTGCGGCCATGGCCGCAAGCTCGAACGCTATGGTCCGTACCGCTTCATCCGCCCCGAACCGCAGGCGATGTGGGCGCCGGCATTGGCCGAGTGGGACGCGCATGGCGAGTTCGTGCCGGGATCGGACGAGGATGGCGGCGGGCGCTGGCAGTTCTTCAAGCAGCCCCCGCGCGACTGGCCGCTGACATGGCGCGAGGTGCGGTTTTCGGCGAGCAACACGCCGTTCCGGCATTTGGGGTTCTTTCCCGACATGGCGCCGGTGTGGGACTGGATGCGTGGGCGGCTGGACGGGGCGAGCGATCCCGAATGCCTGAACCTGTTCGGCTATACCGGCGTCGGATCGCTGGCGCTGGCGGCGGCGGGCGCGCGGGTGGTGCATGTCGATGCGTCGAAGAAATCGGTCGAGCAGGCGCGAAGCAATGCCGCGCTGTCGGACATGACCGACAAGCCGGTGCGCTGGCTGGTCGAGGATGCCGCGAAGTTCGTCGCGCGCGAGGTGCGGCGCGGGCGGCGTTATGACGGTATCATTCTCGATCCGCCCAAATGGGGGCGTGGGCCGAATGGCGAGGTGTGGAAGCTCGAAGAGCATCTGCCCGCGATGATCGCCGATTGCCGGCAGTTGCTCGACAGCGAGTCGCGATTCCTGTTCCTGACGGTGTATGCGGTGCGGATGTCGGCGCTGGCGATCGGCGAATTGCTGCGCCAGTCGCTGGGCGATCTGGGCGGGACGGTCGAGTGCGGCGAGCTGGGCGTGCGCGAGGAAACGCGCGGGTTGACGTTGCCGACGGCGATTTTCGCGCGGTGGCGTAGGGACTAAATCCTCCCCGCTCCGCGGGGAGGGGGACCGCTCGCGCAAGCGAGTGGTGGAGGGGTAACGCCGCAAACGCAGCGCCTGCGGCGTCGCCCCTCCACCAGCCTGCGGCTGGTCCCCCTCCCCATGGTATGGGGAGGATTTAAGTGCGTGCGATCCGTAGCGCTGCGCCTGCCACGATTGGCCCGCCGACGCAGAGCAACAGGCTGGTCGCGGCGAGCAGTTTGAGCGCCCCTGCCCCGCCCTCGATCCCGCCAGCACCGAAGATCACCAGCGGCAGCGCCAGTGGCAACATCACCAGCCCCGCAACCGCACCGCCGCCTCGCAGCCCGGCGACCAGTGCCGCCGTCGCCACACCGAGTGCCGCCAGCCCCGGCGTGCCGAGCAGCAGCCCGACCTCCAGCGCGATCAGCGTCGTGCCGTCGATCCCGAGCAGCGCTGCCGACAGTGCGGCCGCCAGCATCACCGCAGGCGCGAAGCCCAGCCAGTGGCCGATCGTCTTGGCCACGGCGATGCTGGTTTCGCTCCACCCGCGCACCACCAGCTGATCGACCACCCCGGTATCGACATCGTGCGCGACCAGCCGCTCGATCGGCAGCAGCGCCGCCAGTAGCGCCGCTGCCCATGCCACCCCGCCGCCGATCCGCGCCAGCAACGCCGCATCGGGCCCGATGGCGAACGGAAACAGCGTCGCGACCAGCAGGAAAAACGCGACCGGCAACAACAACCCGCCGCCGCTCCACGCGATGCGCAACTCGCGGGCGATCAGCGCGATCACAGCGCCAGCACCTGCGCATCGGGCAGTGCTACGGCCACATGGCTGGCGACCAGCACCGCGCCGCCGCCTGCGCGATGCGCTGCGATCGCCGCTTCCAGTAGGTCGAGCGACGCGGTGTCAAGCCCGTTGGCCGGTTCGTCGAGCAGCCACAACGGTGCGCCCGACGCGACGACCCGGGCGATTGCCGCGCGGCGCTTCTGTCCGGTCGACAGCATCCGCACGGGTACATCGGCCAATGGATCGATCCCCATCGCCGCCATCGCGCTCGGCAACCGGTCGCGCGTCCCGTCCAGCCGCGCCCAGAAACCGAGCGCCTGTGCCAGCGGCAATTGCGCATCGAGCGCCGCGGCTTCGGCCAACATCGACACCGCCCCGCCGCGTGCGACGCTACCCGCGGCGGGGGGCAGCAGCCCGGCGGCGATGCGGACCAGCGTCGATTTGCCGACCCCGTTCGGCCCCTGTACCCACAACGCCCCGCCCGGCCCGAGCGCGAACGACAGGCCGGCGAACAACACCCGCCCGCCGCGCGCGCCCGTCACCTCGGTAAAGGTCAGCGTCAATCGGCGTCTTCCAGCGCATGCATGTCGTCGTCGGACAGGCCGAAATGATGGCCGACCTCATGCACCACGACATGGCGGATCAGGTCGCCGAGATCGACGCCGGTCTCGCACCATTCGGCCAGCAGCGGCTGGCGGTACAGGTGGATGCGGTCGGGCAGGCGCATGCCGTCGAACGCCGATTTATCGCCAACCGGGCTGCCATGATACAGGCCGGTCAGCTCATACGGCTCCATCTCCATCGCCGCCAGCATCTCGTCATCGGCGAACTCCTCGACCAGCAGCACGATGTCGGACAGGTGGCCGGCAAAGGGTTCGGGAATCCGCGCCAGCGCGGCACGCGCCAACGCTTCCATCTCGGCGGCGCTGGGGGCGGTTCGCGCTTGATCGGACATAGGGGAAGCAATAGGCGCTGGGACCACGAAGATACAAGGGAGGGTCTATGGAACCGCTGAGCCAAGCCGAACGCGCCGATGCGCTCGACGGGTTGCCCGACTGGGACCATGATGCCGCGCGCGATGCGATCGTCCGCAGCTTCACCTTCGACAATTTCAGCCAGGCATTCGCGTTCATGACGCAGGTGGCGCTGCTGGCCGAAAAGGCCGACCATCACCCCGAATGGTCGAACGTCTACAACCGGGTCGACGTGCTGCTGACGACGCACGATGCGGGCGGGCTGTCGGACCGCGATATCGACATGGCGCAGGCGATCGACGCGCTGGTCGAGTAAGCGAATTTCGTCATCCCCGCGCAGGCGGGAAGGACGACAGGGTGCCGCGTTACCGCCGCCGCATCTGCTGGCGCAATTTCCCCGGCATCCAGCGCGCGGCGAAGCGCATGCGCTTGGCGGTCGGGCCGACGGGCGTGTGGACCGCGTCCCCGTACACCGCGTCCCATGCCGCCTGCGCGACGACGTCGACCGGCGTGAACTCGAGACCCGCGGCGCGGACCTGCTGGCGGACATTGTAATTGGTGCCCGCCAACGTCGCGTCGAGCAGCGGCGTGTCGATGAACCCGGGCATCAGCGACCGTACGCGGATACCGTCGGCCGCCCATTCGCCGTCGAGCGCCTCGGTCAGCCCCCGCACCCCGAACTTCGTCGCCGAATAGACCGCCGCGCCGGCGGTGCCGTAGATGCCCGCCGCCGAGGCGGTGTTGAGCAGGCAGCCGCCGCTGGCCTTCAGATACGGATGCGCCGCCTGCGCGCCGTGCACCACGCCGGTCAGGTTGATGGCGATGGTCCGCTCGATCGACGCGGGCGTCATCTCGGCAAAGACGCCGCCCGCGGCGATGCCGGCATTGTTGAACAGGACGTCGATCCCGCCGCCTGCGGCAAACTCCGCCAGTGCGGCATCCCAACCGGCGCGATCGGTCACGTCGAACACGAACGTCGCCGTACCGTCCGGCAGCAGCGCTGCGGTTTCGGCAAGGCCGGCGGCGTTCACGTCGCCCAGTCCGATCCGCCAGCCACGACTTGCGAACAACTGTGCCACGGCGCGTCCAATGCCCGAGCCGCCGCCGGTGATGAAGATGGAGTGCGTCATCCGCGCATCATTGGACAGCGCGCATCGCAGCGCCAGCAGATTTACGCCGCCACCGCCTCCAGCACCTCGCCGACCTTGGTCAGTCGCTCGCCAGGATCGTCGATCCGCGCGGGCATGATCCAGCGGCCGTTCTTCTCGGTCAGGCCCTTGGGTGCGGCGCCCTTGTGCTGCGGGGTCAGCGCGATCGCGGCGGGACCGGCATCGACCTTCGCCACGCCCGCTCCGCGCGCCAGCAGCCGGACGCGGGCCAGCTCGATCAGCAGCCGCGCCGGTTCGGGCAGCGCGCCGAAACGGTCCTCCAGCTCCTCCTCGAACCGGTCCAGTGCGCCTTCGTCCTCGATCCGGGCGAGGCGACCGTAGAGCATCAGGCGTACTTCCGCCTCCGGAATCCACGTTTCGGGCAGGCGGCCGGCGATGCCAAGATGCAGTTCGGGGACGATGCGGTCGACGCTCTCGCCGCGCGCCGCGCGGAGTGCCCGGCCGAGCAGATACTGGTAGAGGTCGATGCCGATCAGCTTCATGTGCCCGGCCTGCGCCTCACCGACGAGGTCGCCCGCCCCGCGCAGGTCGAGGTCGCGCGCGCTGATCGCGAACCCCGCGCCCAGCCGGTCGAACGCCTGCAACGTGCGCAAGCGCTTCAATGTCGCATTAGCGATCGTGTGGTCGGGATCGGTCATCAGCAACACCTGCCCGCGCCGCCCGCCGCGCCCGACCCGGCCGCGCAATTGGTGCAGCTGCGACAGGCCGAAACGGTCGGCATGGTGGACGATCATCGTGTTGGCGCGCGGTACGTCCAGCCCGGCCTCGATGATGTTGGTCGCCAGCAGCACGTCGCCGTCGCCCTCCGCGAAGCCGACCATCGCCGCATCGATCTCGGCCGCGGGCATCTTGCCATGCGCGACGATCAGGTCGAGTGCGGGCGCGAGCTTGCGCAACCGCGCCTCCAGCGGGGCGATATCCTCGATCCGCGGCACGACGACGAAGCTCTGCCCGCCACGGCTGCGTTCGCGCAGCAGCGCGGTGCGCACCGTCACCTCGTCGAAATCGGCGACGGCGGTGCGGATCGGCTGGCGGAGCGCAGGCGGGGTGGCGAGGACCGACAGCTGCTGCAGCCCGATCAGCGCGCTTTGCAGCGTGCGCGGGATGGGCGTCGCCGACAGCGTCATGACATGGTCGGCCAGGTCGCGCAGGCGCGCCTTGTCCTTCGCGCCGAAACGCTGTTCCTCGTCGATCACCACCAGCGCGAGGTCGTGGTACGCGACGCCCGTGCCCGCCAGCGCCTGCGTACCGACGACCACGCCGATCGATCCGTCGGCAAGGCCGGCCTTCACCCGCTTCTTTTCCGCCGCGTCGGACAGGCGCGACAGGCCGGCGACCTCGATCCCGGTGCCCTCGAAGCGACGGCGGAAGGTTTCGACATGCTGACGGACCAGCACCGTCGTCGGCGCGGCGATCGCGACCTGCCGGCCGGCCAGTGCGACGATCGCGGCGGCGCGCAACGCAACCTCGGTCTTGCCATAGCCGACATCGCCGATCACCAGCCGGTCCATCGGCTTGCCCGCTGCCAGATCGTCGTGCGCGGCAGCGATCGCCCGCGCCTGATCGGGGGTTTCGGTGAAGGGAAAACCCGCGGCGAAGCGTTCATAGGCGGCGATATCGGACTCGACGGCCTCGACCCGCACTTCGTCGCGTTTCGCAGCGATCGCGGCCAGTTCGCGCGCACTCTCGGCGATCGCGGTATCGATCGCGCCGCGCCGCTTCTGCCAGCTCGCCCCGTCCAGCGCGTCGAGCGTCACCGCATCGGCGTCGGCGCCATAGCGCCAGATGCGATCGGCCTCCATCACCGGCACCAGCCGCCGCGCGCCCTTGGCATAGTCCAGCACGATCGCGTCGCCGGCGTCGCCCGGCAGCGTCTCCAGCCCGGCGATGCAGCCGATGCCGAAATCCTCATGCACGATCACGTCGCCGATGCGCAGTTCGCCTGCTTCGGCGAACATCGGATTGGCGCTGGCCGCTGCCAGTTCGTCGCCGCGGGCGCGCCCGCCGAGCAGGTCGCCGCCCGCGACCACGGTGACGCCATCGGCCACGAACCCGCGATCGAGCGGCGCGACCAGCAGCATCGCGCTGCCCGGGGCGGCGGCGACCGCTTCGTCCCAAGTCGCGATCGTCAACGGTTCGGTGCGACCGAGCGTCGCCAGCTTCTTGCGCAGGAACCGCAGGTCGCGCGGACTGCCCGCCAGCACCAGCCGCCCGCCGTCCAGTACCTCGCGCGCGAACTTGCCGAACGCACGCGCCGGTGCGCGCTCCGTCACGAAGCGCGGCGGTTCGGCGGCATCGGTCAAGGCGATAGCTTCGCGTTTGTCGAGCAGCGCATCCCATGCATCACCGTCGATCAGCGCGGCGGCATCGCGGCGACGGCGGCGGGTGGCGTCCTGCGCCAGATCGAGGAAGCGCGCGCGCCGTCCGGCGGCGTCACCATCCATCGCCGCCGCGGCACCGGGCACATGGTCGAGCAGCGCGACACCGTCGGTCGCAGCCGGTTCGGCCGCGCGGCCGATGGTCACGTCGTCCAGATCGGCATCACCGCGCTGGGTGACCGGATCGTAGCGACGGATCGTGGTGATGCTGCCATCCTCCACCGCGATGCGGATCGGTCCCATTGCATCGGCGGGAAAAATGTCGATCACGCCGCCGCGCACCGCGACCTCGCCCGGTTCGTCGACCCGGTCGTCGATGACATAGCCAAGCTCCACCGCCCGCGCGGCAAAGCCGGTCAGGTCGATCGCATCGCCGGGACGCAGCACCGGCGGCGCGGCGTCGAAATCGCCCGGCGCGGCGATGCGCAGCGCGGTCGCCTCCGGCGTGGTGATGCACGCGAAGCGACGCCCGTCCGCAGCGGCGATCCGCAACCGGCGCAGCGCCGCGACCCGCGCGCCGGCGTTGCCGGGAGAGGCCGGCGCATCGTCACCGGGCAGCGCGTCGCTGGCGGGCAGATGGACAACCTCCGCATCGGGGACGAATGCGGCAAGCAGGTCGGCGATCGCCGCGGCGCGCACCTCGTCCGACGCGATGAACAGCAGCGATCGTTCCGCCACGGCACGGGCCAGCTGGGCGGCGACGGGGCCGGTTGCGGTCCGCCGTCCCACTTGCGCAGATCGGTCGGGGGCGGTGGCATTCGACATGGCGGAATTCCCGGCAAGGCCCTGAAACAAGGTCCATAGAAACATCCAACGAAGCGTCGCACCCGGACGTTCCTGCCATATCGACGAACGGCAAATCTCCTGTCGTCGCTCCCCCCGCGCTGCTATGACGGACACGACCCGCCGGCCACCGGCGCCATGGAGATGTGCATGTCCTCGATCCTGCTGCGCTATGCCGCCGCGTTCAGCCTGCTGACCGCCGCACCCGTCTGGGCCCAGACCGCGAAGGCACCCGCCGCGCCCGCCGCGATGGCCGCGGACGAAGCCGATCCGGCGCTGTGGGTCGTGAAGGACAAGGACACGACCATCTATCTGTTCGGGACGATCCACGTCCTGAAGCCCGGCCTGTCGTGGTTCGACGACGCGGTGCGCACCGCATTCGACAAGTCGAACGAGGTCGTGCTGGAAATCCCGATGCCGACCCCCGAACAGGCGCAGGCGGCGGTAATGAAGTCGGCGGTGAACGTCACCGGCCCGAAGCTCAGCGAAAAGCTGCCCGAGGCGGAACGTCCGGCCTATGCCAAGGCGGTCGCCGATGCCGGGCTGCCGGCCGGCGCGCTCGAACAGCTCGACCCGTGGTTCGCCGCGTCGACGCTGACGCTGGTGACGTTGCAGAAGCAGGGCTACGATCCGGCGAGCGGTGCGGAACAGGCGATCTCGCAAGCGGCCAAGGTGGCGGGCAAGCCGGTCACCGGCCTCGAAACGCTGGAGCAGCAGTTCGGATTCTTCGATTCGCTGTCCGACGCGGCACAGGTCACCTTCCTGACCGAGACGATCAAGGAACTGCCGACCGCGGGCACGTCGATCGACAAGATGGTCGACCAGTGGCGCCGCGGCGATCCCGACGCGCTGGCCGCGACGATGAACGAAGAGATGACCGTGTCGCCCGAACTCAAGCGCGTGCTGCTGACCGATCGCAACGCGCGCTGGGCCAAGTGGATCGAGGACCGGATGAAGCGTCCGGGCACGGTGTTCGTCGCGGTGGGTGCGGGGCATCTGGCGGGCAGCGGCAGCGTGCAGGACGCGCTCAAGCGCTACAAGCTGCGTGCGACGCGGGTGAAGTATTGAGGGGTTCCCGGCACGCACCTTTTGCCAGCCACCAGCGTCGCCCCAGCGAAGGCTGGGGTCTCCCCGTGATTGCGCGGGACAGGAGCGGCGAGAGACCCCAGCCTTCGCTGGGGTGACGCTTTCGGCGAATGGCAACTTCGCCGTCCCTCACGCCGTCACCCCGGGCTTGACCCGGGGCGACCGATACCCCTGTCCAAAACAAAACGGCCGGCGGATCGCTCCGCCGGCCGTCAGGCACGTTCGCTACGACCGCGGCCCGGAAGGAGGCCGCGGTCGGAAATCATCAGGCGTTGCAGGTCTGCGCGGTCTTGCCCGGCTGGGTCAGGGTAATCGTCTTCGGCGTGCCGGTCAGGCTGTAGCCGCCCTCGGCGACCAGCGGCTTGCCCTTTTCCTCGGTCTTCAGCCGGACGGGGGCCGAATCCTGCTTGGCGCGGAAATTGGCCTGGGTGTCGCCTTCGAAGAAGTCGACATAGACAAGGCTGTTGTCCTTGCAGCGGAACGTCACGCTCGCCTTGACGGGCGGGGGCAGTTCCACGGGGGCGCGGTTGGCGAGCTGCGATGCCAGCGGATCGGGCGCGCGGGTGTCGAGCTGCTCCGGCTGCTGCTGACCGCAGGCCGAAAGGGCGAAGGCCGCGGCGGTGGCGGCGAGGAGAAGGGGGTGCTTCATAGGGTTAAAGGCGTTCGCAAACGCAACCCGCTTCGTCAAGCAACGTTATATTTCATTGCAACGACGCCTGTCGCGGCGCGGCAAGTTTCAGGCGGTCGTGAACGCAAACCGCATCGCACTGTGCCATGTCTCCCCGGGATCGAGCCGCGCGGAGGGAAAGTCCGGCCGGTTCGGCGTGTCGGGAAACGCCTGCGGCTCGAGGCACACCGCATCCCCCTGCCGATACAGCCGCCCGCTTTTGCCCGGCTCGGCACCGCCGAGGAAGTTGCCCGAATAGAGTTGCAACCCCGGTGCGGTGATCGACAGCGTCATCACCCGCCCCGATGCCGGATCGACCAGCACCGCCGCGGGACGCAGCACGCCCACATCGCCGCGCACGATATAGTTATGGTCGTAGCCGCGTCCGATCGCGATCTGCCCGTCGCGCCCGTCGCGCACGCGTTCGCCGATGGCACGGGCGTCCCGGAAATCGAACGGCGTCCCCGCCACGGCGCGGCGTTCGCCGGTCGGGATCGAGGTGGCGTCGACCGGCAGATACGCGTCCGCCTCGATCGTCAGCCGGTGGTCGAGCACATCGCCGGTGCCGCTCAGGTCGAAGAACGCGTGGTTGGTCAGGTTGACGATGGTCGGCGCGTCGCTGGTCGCGGCATAGTCGATCGTGAGCGCGTCGGGCGTCAGCATATAGGTCGCGCTGGCGTGCAGCGTGCCGGGATAGCCGGCATCGCCATCGGGGCTGGTGAGCGTCAGCCGGGCCCATGCCGCCGCATCGTCGCTGCCGACGTCCGCCACCTCCCACAACCGCTGGTCGAACCCGTCCGATCCGCCGTGCAGGTGGTTGGGCGCGTTGTTCGTCTCCAGCACATAGTCGCGCCCGTCGAGCGTGAACCGTCCGCCCGCGATGCGATTGGCATAGCGGCCGACCGTCACCCCGAACCACGACGGACGGTCGCGATAGGATTGCACGTCGTCGAAGCCGAGCACGATGTCCGCCGAGGTGCCGGAGCGGTCGGGTACGCAGAGCGACTGGAGCGTCGCGCCGAGCGGCAGGACGCGCGCGGACAGTGCGCCGGCGGTGAGCTCGATCGCTTCGGCAGGGACGTCGTCCAGCGTGCCGAAGGGGATGCGTTGTGCTCCTGCCATACCGATTCCCTGTCTCCGCCACACACGTCATCCCAGCGCAGGCGGGGATCTCCCCGTTGCACAGGCGCTCGCCTCGCCGCGGGAGACCCCAGCCTTCGCTGGGGTGACGACCTTTAGCGAATGACCGGCCGCCCCGCCAACGGCACGCTCACCGCCCGCCCGTCATACACGAACGTCGTCGCGGCATTGTCCGCGAAGTCCGGTGCCACCGCCTTGCCCGGCGTGTGGAAGCGCACCGACATCGCCCGCTTGGCGACCATGCCGGGGAAGCTCCCCTGCCGTGCGCCGATGGTCAGCGTCTTGCTGCCCTCGCTCCACGTCACCGGCACCTGTGCCGACTGGCCCTTGCGATAGCCTTCGCTCAGGCCGTCATCCTCGAACAGCGTGTAGGCGCCGTCCTTGCCGGTGAAGACGTGGAGCACATAGGGACCGTCGGGCTGCTCGGCGGTCGATTGCACCTCCGCACCCGTCGGCACGATCGATCCGGCGCGGACATATAGCGGCATGGTAGCGAGCGGTGCGGCGGCGTTGACCGTCCGCCCGCCCTTCAGATAGGCGCCGGTCGCGAAGTCGTACCAGTCGGCCCCGGCGGGCAGATAGACCTGCCGGCTGCGCGCGCCGAACTGCGTCACCGGTGCCACGAGGAACGCCGACCCGAACATATACTGGTCGTCCAGCCCCCAAGTCTTGCGATCGGCGGCGAAGTCCATCACCAGCCCGCGCATCATCGTGCCGTCGCGGTGCCAGTTCTCGGCGGCGAGCGACAGGATGTAGGGCAGCAGTCGGTAGCGCAGCCGGTCGTAATGCCCAAGCGCCTGATACAGCGCCGGGTCGCTGGCGCCCAGTTCGTAGATTTCGCGGAACGGCGTCTCGCCATGGCTGCGGAACAGCGGGCTGAACGCGCCGAACTGGAACCAGCGCAGGTTCAGTTCCTTCCATTCGGCCAGATGCGCCGGGTCCTTCTTGCTATAGCGATCCTCGACCGCGAAGCCGCCGATATCGTGCGTCCAGTTGGGCACGCCCGACATCGACAGGTTGACGCCCGCCGAAATCTGATCGCGTAGATCGTCCCAGCGCGACGCGACGTCCCCCGACCACAAAGCGGCACTGGCGCGCTGGATACCGCCATAGCCCGACCGGGTCAGGATGAAGGGCCGCACATCGGGCTTTGCGACGCGCAGGCCGTCGGCGACGCCCTCGGCATGGACCAGCGGATAGCTGTTGAAGAATTCCTCCGCCGGCCCCTGCGCGGTCGGGCCCATCCGGTCCTTGCGCTGTTCGATCGACAGGTTCGAATGGATGTCCGGCTCGGTCGCGTCCATCCACCACGCATCGAAGCCCTTGTCGACCAGCGCCTCCTTCATCTGCCGGAAATAGATGGCGCGCGCCTCGGGGGCATAGGGGTCGTAGTCGGTGTTGAGATAGCCCTTGCCGACCCAATCGCGTTCCTTGGCCAACAAGTTGCCCTGATAGAGATAGCCCTTGGCAGCCAGTTCCTGCGCGTTCTTCGTGTTCGGATAGAATTTCGGCCACACTGAAATCATGATCCGCGCGTCGTTGACGTGGATTTCGTCGACCATCTGCTGCGGCTTGGGGAAGCGCTTGGTATCGAAGCAGTGGCAGCCCCACTGGTCCTCGGGCCAGTAGAACCAGTCCTGCACGATATTGTCGATCGGCAGGCGCCGCTTGCGATATTCGCGCACGACGTCCAGCAGTTCGTCCTGCGTGTTGTAGCGCTGGCGGCTCTGCCAGAAACCATAGGCCCAGCGCGGCATCAGCGCCGCCTTGCCGGTCAGCGCGCGATAGCCGGCGATCACGCCGTCCATGTTCTTGCCGCCGACATAGTAATAATCGAGCGCATGGGCGACGTCCGACGACCACCACAGCGAATGGCGGTCGGCTTGCGCCAGCGGATCGTTCTGGAACAGCGCGATATAGCCCGCATTCGGCTCCCACTCGATCCGCACTTCCGCTGCCTTGCCGGCGGTCATGGGGAGGTCGAAATTGTGGAACCACGGGTTCCAGTTCTGCCGCCAGCGGTTCAGCACCTGCCTACCGTCGACGAAGACCTTCACATAGCTCGACGAATAGAGCCGGAATTTCTGAATGCCGGTGACCGAGGGGATGACGGTGCCGGTCCAGACGACCTTCTGCGTCTGCACCGCATTGCCGGCAGTATTCTGCCCCGTCGTCGGCGCGACCGTCTGCGCCTTGGCGGCGGCGGGCCAGTTCGCCTGGTCCTTGATGAACTGGTAGTTGATCGTCGGCTCGGTCCGGGTCACCGCCAGCCGGTCGCCGAGATAATATTGCGCCTGCCAGCCGGGCTTGCCGTCGGAGGTGACGCGCATCCCCTCCCCCACCAGCCGGTACGGCTGCGGATTGCCGACGCGGGTGATGCCGTTATTGTCCCACAGCACCCCGTAATTCTTCGTCGACACGACGAACGGAATGCCGATGTCCATATTGTGCTGGGCGAGTTCGACGTCCTCGCCATTGTAATTCATCTGCCGGTTCTGGTGCTGGCCCAGACCGTAGAGCCCTTCGTCGGTGCCGCGGTTGAACTGCTGGCGGACGGCGACGAACTTCTCGCCGCCGGCGGTCGCCGGCACGAAGCCGGCGCGCGGTGCCTCCTCCAGCGTCAGCTTGCCCACCGCATCGCGAAAGCGCACCTGCCCGTCGTCCAGGTCGATCTCGGCCGATCCGCCCGCCGCCTTCACCACCACGACACCGCGGGCCTGGCTGACGGTGAAATCGCCCGCCGGTTTCGCGGTCACCATCAGGCTGTCGGGCGTGTCGAGGCTGGCATCGGGCACTGCCGTCACGCGGAAGCGGTCGGGACCATAGACCAGCACCCGCACCCGCTTGGCAGGGCCGGCATCGGGGGTGACGACCACGCCGCCCGGCACCTTCGTGACATCGGCGGCGAGCGCCGGGAACGAGGCCGACAGGGCCAGCGACAACAAGGTCCAGCGAAGCGTCTTCATCAGCGGTACGTTCCCATGGTCACGCGCAGCAGCATCGGCTGGGCGGTGAAGTTCAATCCGTAATCGGTCTGGTCGCCGTTCATCACCCGGCGCGCGCGGAAGCTGCCGTCATCGTTGAGCGTGCCCTCTTCGACCTTGATCAGCATCGCGGTATCGCCCCGCGCCTTGTCGGCCACATCGAAGGTGACGCGCACGTCGGTGCCGGTGACGAGGAACTGGTCGGGCGCGATCTGCAGCACCGCGGCACCGCCGACCGGCTGCGCGGCGGCGGCGGGCGGTTCGGCCTTCAGCCACGGCGAATCCATCGATCCGAACTGCCATTCGCCATATTTGGCCGACACGCGCCACCGGCCCATGACCCTGGTCTGCTCTTCGTCCGGCGCACCCTTGGCCGTGCCCCAGCCGGGATGGGCATAGGCCATCCGTGCCCAGCCGCGCGCCATCGGTTTCAGGAACCGATATTTGCTGCCGAACGCCTCGAGCGTCGCATCGTCCAGCGTCACCGCGCCCAGCGGGTGGTTGTAATAGCCGGTCGCATCCATCCCGAACGGCGCCCAGCCGATGCCGCCACGCCCCAGCGTCGGCCACAGGAAGCGCGCGAAATCGGCGGCGTTGCCCGTTTCCGGCACCAGCAGCGCATTGTCGGTCCGCGCATAATGGTCGAGGAACTTCAGATAGTTCTTCGCATCGCGGGTGTAGAGGTCAGGTGCCACTGCATCGATGTGCGGCGCCGCGGCCTTCCACACGTCGATCGTCTGCCAATCGGGCCCACCGCTCGCCCCGCCCGACTTGCCCGGCGGGGCGAACGGATTGCCGACGGCGGCGTTGACGTACATCGGCAGGTTCAGCACCGCCTTCCCCGCCGCGGCGATGCGATCGATATAGCGCCCGGTGTACCACGCATTGAACGCCGGCTCGGCATTGTCGCCATAGACCTGGGTCCAGTTGCCGCGCCTGCCGGTCTGCTTCGCCAGTTCGGGCGGCACGTTGCCGGCGAACAGGCGATTGGCCTCGGGCGAATAGTCGCGCGCCTGCTGGTACACGCCGACCTCGTTCTCCGGCTGGACCATGATGACGCTGTGGTCGGGGTCGTGGTCCTTAAGGTAGCGCATCAGCGCGACGAACGCCTTGCGGTCGGCCTCGAACGTCGCTTCGCCGTGCGGCGACAGCGCGTAATGCGTCTTGCCCTCCCTGGTCCGCATCCGGGGAAAGCGGGCATTGTCGGTCTTGACCCATGCCGGCACATAGCCAGGTGACGTGTTCTTCCACGTCCCGAACCACAGCAGCACCAGCTTCACGCGATGCGCCCGCGCCTGCGGCAGCAGCGCGTCGAGATAGCTGAAGTCGAACTTGCCCTCGACCGGTTCGATCTGTTCCCACGCCACCGGGATTTCCAGCGTGTTGGCGTGGAGCCGGTCAACCATCGGCCAGACCTGCGGCAGGACCTCGGGATAGTTGCTCGAATTATTGGCCTGCACGCCCAGCATCAGGAACGGCGCGCCGTCGACCAGCAGCGCGTGGCGGCCATCCTTCGCGACCAGCTGCGGCAGCGCGCGCTGCGCCATCGCCGCGATCGGCGTCGCGACCATCGCCAGTGCCGCGCCTGCAACCGCCCATGTGCGCCACGTTGCCATATGCCCCCTTCCTACGTCCGGTCCGCATTTTCCGGCACGCGGTTCGCCCGATGCCGACAGCGTTGTCACCATTCTTTACCGGGTGTAGCTATGTCATACAAATAATTCTTAGCGCTACCATCGTGCACTTCGGACCGGGATAGCCGGCCGTCATAAGGAGGGGAATGGGATGCAACGACGCCAGTTCCTGCGCGGCACCGCCGCGATCGCCGCCGCCGGCCCGGTCGCCGCACAGGCAGCGCCGCTACGCGCCAACTGGTCGTCGCTCGCCGATGGCTACCGCGTGCCCGACTGGTTCCGCGACGCGAAGTTCGGCATCTGGGCGCATTGGGGGCCGCAATGCGTGCCCGAGGCGGGCGACTGGTATGCGCGGCAGATGTACGAACAGGGGCGCGGCCCCTACGACCTGCACCTCCAACGCTATGGCCATCCCGCCGATACCGGCTTCCTTGACATCATCGGCCAGTGGAAGGCGGAGCGGTGGGACCCCGATGCGCTGGTCAGGCGCTACAAGGCGGCAGGCGCGCGCTACTTCGTCGGCATGGCGTGTCACCACGACAATCTCGACCTGTTCGACAGCCCGCATCCGTGGAACAGCACCCGTGTCGGCCCGAAGTGCGACATCGTCGCCGGCTGGCAACGTGCGGCGCGGGCGGAGGGTCTGCGCTTCGGCGTCAGCAACCATAGCAGCCATGCATGGCACTGGTATCAGGTCGCCTATAATTACGATCCGGAAGGGCCGCGCGCCGGACAGCGTTACGACGCGGCGCGCCTGACCAAGGTCGATGGCCGGGGCACATGGTGGGACGGGCTCGACCCGCAGGACCTCTATACCGGCGCGACGATGGCCGCACCCGACGGCTTCACGACCAAGGCGCAGATGGACGCATGGGCCGGTGCGACCAGCGGGCGGTGGATGGAATTCGCGCCCGCCGCCAACCCGCGCTTCGTCGCCAACTGGCTGGCGCGGCAAAAGGCGCTGGTCGAGCGCTACGATCCCGACCTCGTCTATTTCGACGATTTTGGCGTGCCGTTCGGTCCCGTCGGGCTGGAGGCGATCGCCCATTACTACAACTATGCCGCGAAGCGTACCGGCCGCGCCGACGTAGTGCTGACCGCCAAGCAGCTGACCGCGTTCCAGCGACAGGTGCTGGTCGACGATGTCGAGCGTGGCTTTTCCGACCGGTTGCGTGCCGAGCCGTGGCAGACCTGCACCTGCATCGGCGAATGGCACTATAACCGCAGGCGGTTCGAGGAGAAGTCCTACGTGCCGGCCCGCGCGGTGCTCCAGCGGCTGGCGGATATCGTGTCGAAGAACGGCAATTTGCTGCTGTCGGTGCCGGTGCGCGGCGACGGATCGATCGACAGCGAGGAAGAGCGGATCGTCGACCAGATCGGCGCATGGCTGCGCGTCAATGGATCGGCGATCTATGGCACGCGGCCGTGGCGGATGTTCGGCGAAGGGCCGACCGATCTGGCGGGCGGCATGTTCAACGAAGGGCAGATCGACAAGCTGGGCGCGCGCGATGTGCGGTTCACGACGGGAGGCGGAGCACTGAACGCCATTCTGCTCGGCTGGCCGGATGCGCCGGTGACGATCGCGGCGCTGGGTGCGCAGGCGGCGGGGCGGATCGAGCGGGCGACGCTGCTTGGCGGGGGAAGTGTCGGGATGCAGCGGACGGCGGAGGGGCTGACGCTCACCCTGCCGCCGGCGCCGGCCGGGGCGATGTTGCCGGTGGTGCGGTTGGAGGGGGTGGGGTTGGTGTAGCGCCTCCCCTGCCATTGCCGCAAATGTCATTCCAGCCCGCCACAAACGTCATCCCAGCGCAGGCTGGGATCTCCCGGTAACGAAGCACGCGCCTCGCCGCAGGAGACCCCAGCCTTCGCTGGGGTAACGTTGGGGAATAGGGGGTCGTCGCGAGCCGGCCAACCCGTACCCCCGCGCAGGCGGGGATCCAGGACGACAATCGCTAACGCCAGCGACTTTGGCTCTGGATCCCCGCCTGCGCGGGGATACGGAGAGACGCAGCGATTACCGCGCCAGCAACACCCGCGCCTGACCGGCGATCTGCGCCAGCATCGCCGCGCCCGCCACCGGCGCCTGCCGCGCACGGTGGACCAGCGCGGCGAACTGCGCCACGCGGTCGCGGTTCGCCTCCAGCCACTTCTCGACCGCCGCTTGCGGGTCCTTGCCGGCATTGCGGTTGAGAAAATCGAAGCGCAGCTGCTGGAAATCGCGCGCGAGGCCGGCGATCAGCAACCGCTCCCACGGATCGCCGGTCTGGATACGCGCCGCCACCGCCTGCGCCCAGTCCAGCCCCAGCGCGAAGCCGAGATGGGTGAACGACTGGGTCAGCTTCGTCTCGTCGAGCTTCAGACGACGGCCGAGATCGGCGAGGCCGACCGCACCGTCCATCTCGAACAGGCGCACGACCTGTCCGGCAAGGTCCTGCGGTGCGCCGGCATCCTGCAACACGCCCGCGATCCGGTCGCGCTGCTGCGCCGCCTCGGCGCGGAGCAGCGAACTGGTCTGCCCGGCAAGGCTCGCCACCCCCTTTTGCAGATGCGCGACGGCATGCGCCGGAGTGGTCCCCGCCGGGAAGGCGCGCAGCAGGTCGGCGATCTGCGACCGCACGCCGACCGCCACTTCGTCGAGCAACGCGATCCGCGCGCGTTCCGAAATGTCGGCCACCTCGATCCGGTCGTACAGCGCGTCGATGTCGAACAGCCGCTCGGCCGCGACGAACATCGCCGCGATATCGGCCAGCGCCTCGCCCTCTTCCTCCGCCAGTTCAAAGACGTGCAGCACGCCCAGCCGGTTGACGATGCGGTTGGCGAGCTTCGTCGCGACGATCTCACCGCGCAACCGGTGATCGAGGATCGCCTGTTTTTGCGTCTCCTGCATTTCCTTGGGGAAGGCAGCGAGCAGGTCGCCCGCCATGTCGGGATCGGTCGCGATCGGGGCGTGCTCGATCGCCTCCTGCAGTGCGAGCTTGACGCTGGCGAGCAGCACCGCCAGTTCGGGCCGGGTCAGGCCCCGCCCGTCCTGCGCACGGCGGACATAGTCGTCGTTGGCGCTCAGCCCCTCCACCACGCGGTCGAGCTTGCCCGCCGCTTCCAGCATCTCGATGACCCGGACATAGCTCGGCACCGCGACCGGCCCGTCATTCTCCATCACCGACAGCGCCAGCGTCTGGAGGCGGTTATCCTCCAGCACCAGATGCGCGACATCGTCGGTCATCCGCGCCAGCAATGCGTTGCGGTCGTCCTGCGCCAGCCGCCCCTCGATCACCTCGCGGTTGAGCGCAATCTTGATGTTTACCTCGTTATCCGAACAATCGACGCCCGCCGAATTGTCGATGAAGTCGGTGTTGATCCGACCGCCGCCGGCGCTGAACGCGATGCGCGCCGCCTGCGTCACGCCCAGATTCGCGCCCTCGCCGATCGCTTTCGCGCGCAGCGTCTGTGCGTCGACACGGATACGGTCATTGGCGGGATCGCCGACGTCGAGATGGCTTTCGGCGCGGTCCTTCACATAGGTGCCGATGCCGCCGAACCAGATCAGGTCGACGGGGCTGCGCAGGATCGCCGAAATGAGCGCGCTCGGCTCCATTTCCGTCTCGATCACGCCCAGCATCGCCCGGACCGGTTCGCTCAGCGGGATCGTCTTGGCCGAGCGCGGGAACACGCCGCCGCCTTCCGAAATCAGCGACGGGTCGTAATCGGCCCAGCTCGAGCGCGGCAATGCAAACAACCGGTCGCGCTCGGTCCAGCTCGCCGCCGCATCGGGCGCGGGGTCGAGGAAGATGTGGCGATGGTCGAACGCCGCCTTCAACCGGATCGCCTTCGACAACAACATCCCGTTGCCGAACACGTCGCCCGACATGTCGCCGCACCCGACGACGTCGATCGCGTCCGTCTGCACGTCGGTGCCCAGTTCGAGGAAGTGGCGCTGCACCGAAATCCACGCACCCTTGGCGGTGATGCCCATCGCCTTGTGGTCGTAGCCGACGCTGCCGCCCGACGCGAACGCATCGCCCAGCCAGAAGCCGCGTTCCAGCGCCAGCGCGTTGGCGACGTCGCTGAACGTCGCGGTACCCTTGTCCGCCGCGACCACGAAATAGGGGTCTTCACCGTCATGGATCGCGACGCTGGCCGGATGCACGACCTTGCCGTCGACGATGTTGTCGGTGATCGACAGCAGCGATCGGATGAAGATGCGGTAGCTTTCCGTCCCTTCCGCGATCCACGCGTCGCGGTTCGACGGCGCCGGCAGCTGCTTGGGATAGAAGCCGCCCTTCGCGCCGGTCGGCACGATCACCGCGTTCTTGACGCGCTGCGCCTTCATCAGCCCCAGGATTTCGGTACGGAAATCGTCGCGTCGGTCGGACCAGCGCAGGCCACCGCGCGCCACCGGCCCGGCACGCAGATGGATGCCCTCAACGCGCGGGCTGTAGACGAACACCTCGCGCCACGGCAGCGGCTTCGGGAGCCCCGGCACCTTCGCGCTGTCGAGCTTGAACGCCAGCGCTTCGTTGGCGGCGGGCGCAAAGGCGTTGGTGCGCAGCGTCGCAGCCACCACCCCGCGATAGCTGCGCAGGATGCGGTCGTCGTCGATCGCCGACACCGCGTCCAGCCCCGCCTCGATCGCGGCATCGGCGGCAGCCACACCCGCCTCGCGGTCCGACCGCGACGGATCATGCGCGGCATTGAACCGCTCGATCAGCGCGGTGGCGACGCCCGGCGCACGGCGCAGCGCATCGACCACGGTCGCGAGGCTGTAGCTCACCCCCGTCTGCCGCAGATAGCGGAACCACGCGCGCAGCAGCACGACGGCCGCCGGCGCAATCCCCGCTTCGACGGTCAGGCGGTTGAAGGCGTCGTTTTCGGCGCGGTTCTCCAGTACCGCCTCGATCGCGCGCTCGACGGTGGCCACGTCGAACTTCGGCGCGGCACCCGATGCGACCGCAACCTCGAAGTCGTGGATGAAGCTCTTTTCGTCATCCTCCAGCCGGGTCGGCAGTTCCTCGATCACGCGGAAACCGAAATTCTCGAACACCGGCACCGCATCCGACAGCGGCAGCGCGCCGCCGCGGCGATAGACCTTGATCCGCATCCGGTCGCCGCCTTCGGACACGATCCGCACCGATCGCGACGTGGCATCGGTCAGCGCCGCCACCCGCACGATGTCACGCGCCGCCTCGTCGGGCAGGTTCGAATTGCGATAGTTGGCCGGAAAGGCATTGGCGAAGCGAAGCGCCATCCGCGTCGCCCCCTCAGGCACCAGCTCGCTCAGCGCGCCCTCAACCGCCGGGCGCCAGCCGCGCACCATGCGTTCGATCCGCTGGTCGAGATCGGCGGCATCGGGCATCCGCCCGTCCTGCCGCAGGTCGAGGACGTAGCGGATCAGTGCCGCCTCGCCATCCTCCATCGCGATCGACCAGTTCAGGATCGACGCGTTCGACGCCTGCGCCAGCATGTCGCCGATCGACAGCCGCCGCTGCGTCGTCACATCGTCGCGGCTCAGCCACACGAACGCGAACAGGTGCCGCCCCAGCGCCGACTTGATCAGCACCAGCCGCGAGCGCGGGCGATCGGCCACCGACATGGCGGTCAGCGCCAGTTGTTCCAGCGATTCGGGGTGGAAGGCGGTGGTCAGGTCGTGCGGCAGCGTCGAGATCGCGTGGCTGAGCGCCTTGCCGGCATGGCCCGACGGATCGAAACCGAACTTCGCACGCAGCTCGGAAAGGTTACGGCGCAGCACCGGCACCTCGGCCGGATCGGCCTGCAACGCCGCACTGGTCCACAGCCCGCCATGGATCGACATGCCGGTCACGGTATCGCCGTCGCGGATCGGCACCAGCACGAGGTCGATCGGCGCACGGCGGTGGACGGTCGAAATGCAGTTGGACTTCAGCAGCAGCGGCTGGACATTGCCCGCATCGAACCATTCGATCGCCCGCTGCCGCGACGCATCGGCCAGCAGCGGCACGTCGAGCCGCGCCCGCGACAGCCCCAGCTGCTCGGACACCGTCCCGTCACGCGACCAGCGTTCATGCGCCAGCTGCGTCAGGTTGCCCGCGACGAACCAGCTCAGCAACGCCGCATCCTCTGCGGTGGCGGCATCGGCGGTCAGCCGCGCGGCATCGGCCTGCATCGCCGCCTGCATCGCGCGCCAGTCGGTCACGGCAGCGCGGACGTGCTCCAGATTGTGTTCGATCTCGGCGACCAGCGCGTGACGGACGCGCGCATCGGCACGCTCCATCTCGATATAGATCATCGATTCGCGTCGTCCTTCGCCGGCGATCCCCGTCAGCGTGCCCGCTGCGTCGCGGGTGACCGTGACGACCGGGTGCAGGATGCGGTCGATCGCGACATCATGCGCCCCGATCGTGCCACCGATCGAATCGACCAGGAACGGCATGTCGTCGTTGACCACCGCCAGCCGCATCCGCCGCTGCTCGCCCCGCGCCAGCGTCTCCAGCGCGACGCTGACCGTGCCGGGCGAGCGGTGCGCGGCGGTCGCCGCCACGAACTGCGCAGCATCGGCGCGGGCCGCTGCATCCAGACCTTCGATTTCGCCGGGGAGCGCACTGTCGACCAGCAGCGTTTCCAGGGGGCGGGCGAGCTTGCTTTGCGGAGTCATGGGCGGGGCTATGCGACGGCTTTCCGGCCGGCTCAACCCTTGTGGCGGTTGCGAACAAAATGTCGCAGTGCGGTAATTATATTACGAACCGGGGATATGCCCGGTTTATCGAATGCACTTCAATGCCCTAGCTGACGCCGTGCCTGTTCCACCATGGCGGGTTCGCCATCGACGCGTCCGACGATCTGCACCGAACCGGCGTCGACCGCCCGCGCCAGCAACAGCACATAGTCATTTTCGCCCGCCGCGATCGGTACGGTCACCGGCGGTACGTTCGCTGCCGGGCGGCCGGCGGTACGTTCGATCCATTCGATCAGCTCGCCTGCACCCACCCCGGCGCGGTGCGCGCGCGCCAGCAGCCGGGCATGGCCGTCATGCTGACTGCCAAAGGTCAGCCGCACCAGCGCATCGACCGGCGCCCGCGGATCGACGGCGACCCCGGCGCCGACCAGCATCGCGGCATAGCCTGCCGCTTCGCCCTCGCTGGCCAGCAGGAAGTCATAGGCTTCGGCCAGCGCGGCATGCGTCGCGGCCGACGAATCGCCACTGCCGCGTGCCGACTCGGCCAGCCGGCGGACCTCTACCAGCCGATCGACCAGCGAGCGCGGCGGTGCCGGTTCGGCCAGCACGGCGCTCGGCCCGTCGGCCCACGCCGCGGCCGGTTCGCTCCGGCGCGGTGCGGCACGGCGCGATTCGGTCAGCTCGGCGGCCAGCTGCGACTGGGTGGTGGTATCGACCACTTCCTTCCAGTTGATGACGCCATAGAGATAGTCGATCGTCTCGCCGTCCGACGAGAACGGCATCAGGATGCCGCGATACAGCATCGGAAACCCGCGATGGCCGACGAATTCGGCCTCGAACCCGATCGGCGCGCGGTTGGCGATGATCTGCAGATAATGGTCGGTCAGCCGCGACAGCAGCGAGCGCGGCGGCACCTGGCGCAGCCGGACGATCGACGAATCGGTCCCGCTTTCCTCGCGCAGCGCATGGCCGAGGAAACGGATCGTCGCATCCTCATGCCCCTGCGTACAATCCAGCAGCACGCTGTTCGGCCCGAAATCGGCGATGCCCGCCGGGTCCAGCGCGTCGATCAGCGGGCAGGGCCGCCCGCCCAGTAGCGACACCCAGTAATTATAGGCGCGGACATGCATGCGCCGCTCATCGGTACCGACCGCCACGACGTCACCGCCGACGCCTTCGCGATCGTCGCCGCCGGGTTGCTCGTTCGATCCGCGCACGATGTCCATAGCTGCATCCTTGTGGGCACTCCGCCCCATGGCGCCGGGTTGTGCACGCGACACGGTAAACGTCCGGTAAAGCCGCGTGGCCGCGGACGCCGCGCGCAAAGACGCTTGCCACCCGCCCCGCCCACTGGTAAGCGCCCGCCTCCAGACGGCAAGTCCGCCTGCGCCGCTTTAGCTCAGTTGGTAGAGCATCGCATTCGTAATGCGGGGGTCACAGGTTCGAGTCCTGTAAGCGGCACCACCCTTTCTGACATTGCTACTTAGCGTCTTCGCTTTTGCTACTTTAGCGAAGTTTGGAGGCCGAAGTCGGCAATGCGATGACTCGGGATCGGAAGTATTGGTCCTAAGCCGCCAGCGTATAGTTCGGCGATTTCGCCGAAAGCGACGCTCCGGCGCATTTCAATTTCGACACCGCGTGACTGCATCATGTATAGTTCAGCTACAACATGAGGAGTAACAAAATGCCAGAATCTGAAAATCCCGACCGCGTAACAGCGGCGCTGCGCACGGTTCAAGGTATGTCCGACGAGGACTGGCGTCGGTTGATCGAAGTTTTGAAGGAGATCGACCCGGAATTCTTTCGGGCGCCTACGAATCCTTTGACTGGCGAGACGATCATACCGAATGGCGTCATCGCGACACGGCCACCGCGGCATGACACGGGAGCCTGAGCTAGATGCGAATCGACGTGTTCGAGGCGGCGGTGTCCGCCCCGGATATGCTGATATCAACGTACGATGCAAAAGGGGCGGGCGGTCGGTCGTAAATCGACCGACCGCCCGCGATGCGGCCGCGATAATGGCTACATATCGCAAGTGCGGGTGATCATCGTTTTCAGGCGTCCCCGACCGTGAGGGGGGTGCTGCTCCCGTCGACCTTGCCAGACAGGCCGGGGACCTCGTCCAACTGGCGGAGGTCGGTGAACCCACCCCGCTCCTCCCGGTAGCGGACGACCTCTGGGCCGTGGCCGCGCAGGCCGGCGACAGCGTCAAGTTCGTCGGCGGACGCGGTGTTCACGTCGACCGGGGTGCTGTTGCTGCTCATCCGACTTGTCTCCTCGGTTCGTTCCAGTGTGTTATCGACCCACGGCCGATCAATCTCATCCGTATCCGTCGCTCAACCATCGAATACGAAGAGATTTCCGTTATGGCGGAGAGACCCGGGTGGCGCACGGCGTCCAGGAATGGATACATGGGGTGGTGAATCTTCGGACCATCCTGCTCACGGCGCTTTCGCCCACATACGCTCTCGCCGACTGGCAGAAGCGCGGTCTCCGGCGGTTGGCCAGGGCGACGTTGATCAAGCGGAGGAACTGCACCTACCTGATCGTCGGCATCACCCTCGCGGTCGCGACGTTCATACTGACGTGGCGGGGCACAGGTCACCCCAGTTGGGGCACGTGGTGGCCAATCCTTGGACTCTTGACCTGGTATCTCCTCGGACGATGCAACGAGGTCTTCCTGGCCTTCTATCTAGACGCGTTCGACAAACTGCGGATCAACCGACGGCCGTCGAGCGCGCTGGCGTGGCCGACCCGTGTGCGTCTTGCGCTGAACAGCTACGCCGAACTGATCCTCAACTTCTCCGTCCTCTACGCGCTGCTGCCTGCCGACATGTGGCAATGCGGCGCGCCGCGGCCGGTCTCGTTCAATGATCTGCTGACCTACAGCGCGCTGACGATCACGACGAGCGGGGGCGGCGGCTTCGTGGCCAGGCACTGGGTGCCGCAATTGCTGACGGTGTATGAGGTGATGTGCGGCCTGATCCTCCTGGTCGTCAGCTTCACGATCTACACGGGTCGAGGGCTGTCGAAGCGACCGGCGGGTAGGTTCGGCCCGAAACCGTAGGTTATTCCGCAGCGTTTGCGATAGCGGGGATGCGCCTGATCGCGTCTAGCGCGTCAGTCCGCCACCAGCCGAACCGATCGGACCGGGGGCATCCCTCCTCGTCCAGCCACTTCTCCAGCCTGACGCTGTTCACCCCGGTGCGTGCGCACAGCTCGGTGAGCGTGATACGGTTCGCCGCCAGCGCGAGCACCTTCTCCCAGTCCATCTCCCACTTGTCGTCGGCATCGGCGAACTCCTGCAGCAGGTGGGCATGCTTGCCGGGCAGGTTGAGGATCTCGAGGGCGTCGCGCTGCGAGCACGTCGGCGGCAGGACGGTGGGCGGAACCAAGGCTAGCGTGCGCAGCGAACGCGCGTCCCGCACGCCGATCCCGATCCTCCCCATCCGGTCGCCGGTGGCGGTGAACGCGATCGTGCCGTCCAGAAGGCGGTCCACGATGATGCCCCACGGCTTGAAGCCGCCGCCGATGGCGCGTGCGGCCCGGTGGAGCGCGACCGGGTCGACGATCGGGCTGACAAGAGGCGTGTCTTCATCCGGCGCGACGGCGGAGGCCTCTGGATCCACGACCATCGGGAGCGCCGCCGCCCGCAGTGTGGCCTTGAAGCGGGCGAACTCCGCCCGGTGCAGCTGCGGATCGACGTAGTGGGCGATGACGTAGGGGTGGTCGGCGACCGATATGCCACGCGCGTCTGCGATCTGGGTGATGGCGTAGGCCGGCAGGTCGAGGCTATCCGAGACCTTCTCCGCACTGATGCGGTTGGCAGCGAAGTCGTGGATGTGGTCCACTTCCGCCCGATCGAGGGTCGGAAAGACGCGGTTGGCGCGGATGCAGATGCGGGTCTGCAGGTGACCGTCGCGCCGCGCGGGCGCGAGGACCTGGAGCGGCCGGCCCATCAGCGCCGCCGCGTCCATCATCCCGATCTGTCCGGCCGGCGTCCCGCCGGATTCCGCCGTGATCGGGGCCAACGCGTCCTCGATGGCGGTGCGGACGGTCGGCGGCAGGATGTCGCTGGCCAGCGCCGGGATGTAGTCCGCGGTGCCGGTATAACGGACATTGGCGCGCGACCTCGAGCGGGTCGCGACCGCCGCCTGGAGAGCCGGGACGAGGGAGTCCGGCCACCTGCGGACGAGGCCCGCCGCCTCCGCCAGCGCGGTCGCGTACCGGCTGCGGTCACCGGACGGGATGGCCGCGCCGCGCTTCAGGCGATACCCCGTCGGGGACAGCGGCAGCAGCGCCAGCGCGAGCTCGAAGGCCATGCCGCCGTCCCATTCGGCGAGAGCGGGCGGCAGCATCGCTCGGGCGGCGTTGCGGCGGTCCCGGTCCGGATCGAGCAGGCCGATGAGGAAGCCAAGCCCATCGCGCAGCGGACCGTCCACCACATCGGCCGGCTGCCTGTCCAACCGGGTGTTGCAGCGGTCGCAGCGATGGAGGCTCCACGCCTGCCGCCAACCCTGCACCGTCCCGCAGGTGCATGCATCGACGAGGTATTCCCAGGTCTCCGTGCAGCACGGCACCATCATCAGCGACCAGAGCGCCCGGACGTGCGGGCTGATGCCGATGCTCGCCGGCGAGAAGCGGCGGCGCCGGAACGTCATCTCGTCGACGCGGACGGCGGCGCCGAAGAACTCGATGAAGCCCGGGTCGTTCGCGGACGGGTGATAGCGATCGACCACCTCCTCGAGTGACACCCTGAGGATGTGCGCGAGCAGGCCCCTGTCCAGCGAAGGGGCGATCGCGGCGGTTGGGTTCTGCGCGTGCGGTGCCCCGACCTGCTCGAGGATGACGTGCGACGAGGGCAGGACGTTGCGGACCGCGGCGCGCGTGGCGAGGCTCATCAGGCTTTCGCCAGTGATCGGCGCGACGCGTAGGAGGACGGGGCCGGGCATCGCGTCAGCCGCTCACGCGCAGGCGAAGCGGGTTGTGGTCGATGGTGCCGTCCTGGATGCACCAGGCGTCGATGGCGGCCATGAGGCGGGCATGGCCGATGAACCGCTCCCCCGCGAGCAGCGTCGCCTCGAGCGCGGCTAGGACGATGTTGTGGAACTCGCCGATCAGGCCGTTGCTCGCCTCGCAGAGGTCCTTCGCCAGCGTGGGCTCACCCAGCCCGGACAGTTCCTTCATGACACCCCGACCGACCAGCTCCAGGTCGATCTGGTGGAGGAACTGCGTCCATACCTCGCGACTGCCCGCGTCGGTGTGGACGAACGGCTGCAGGACGACCTGCGGGAGGCAACGGTTTTTGAGTTCACGGTTGCGGGTGAAGAGCGTCTGCGCGTCCGTCGTGCCCATCAGGACGATCGGCACCCATCCCATGGTCAGGATGTTCTTGATGGTGTTCGCGGCGTCCTCGGCGAGGTGCTTCTGCTTAAAGTGGTTCAGCTCGTCGATGACGAGGAGCTCGACCTCGAGCTCGTTGAGGGCGGTCTTGACGCGCTCGAGCAGCAGTTCCGCCTCGCCGCGGGTGGAGTAGCCGTCACCGACCTCGTTGAGGATCGACGTGGCCAGGCTTTTCGGCGTTCCCGTGGTCGACAGCGTCACGTGGAGGATCGGCTTCTTCCGAGGATCCCTGCCAGGCTGGCCTTCGACGTGCCGCTTGAGCAGCTTGGCGCACGTGCTCTTCCCCGAGCCGGACTGGTTCAGGTAGCGGAACGCACGGCGCTGCTGGCCGGCGGGCTGCGACAGGCCCATGATGCGCAGCGTGTCCATCTGGCGGATGCACTCGACCTGTGCTGGCGTCGGCAGGACGATGTTCTCGAACGCCGCCATGCCCTCTCCTGCGATCTGGGCCAGGGATGATGGAGCGGTTACCGGGACCGCAGGAGTCGCGGGCAAGGCCGGTTGCGCCGGCGCCGCTTCCGTCGACACGGAGGTGAGATCCGACGACATGTTCGGCGTCGGCTCTTCGCCGGTGACGCAATCGTCGACGGCATTCTCGTCCGGCTCTACGCACCGCGTGACCCCGGCACTCGACGCGCGACTCCTAGTGCCATGTTTTGATGGCATTGTGTTGGAGCGGGTGCGTCGACGGGGCGGCGGGGGTGCTGTGTCCGGCAGGGCTGCGTCGGATGCGGATTGACTCTTCTTCGAGGCGTTGGTCATCGTCGTCCTTCCCTTCACGTTGTCGTTTACTTGTAGCCCTGCCACTGGTGGCCAGCGTCCGACCCGCCCGGGTCCAGCCTGCGGGCGAGGTAGGCGGCGTCCTCCCGGTCCTGCCTCTCCTGCTGGGCCGGGGTGGTCTCGGGTTGGTCCTGGTTGGGTGCCGGGGTCCCGCGCCGATCGCGCTTTCCGCCAGCGTTGGCGCCACCACGGTTCGACGAGCGCGGCGCGATCCGGGTGGCGTCGCCGCGAGTGTTGGTCCGCAGGTCGTGCATGATCCTGCTCTCCATCCCCGAAACCGATCCGGCGACGCGCAGCACCTCGACGGAATCGCCCAGATAGGCGCGTCCCTCGGTGGAATCGGCGAGCCGGGCGGCCGCGTGGCGATCGGCCACCCCGGCGGCTGGAAGGACGGCATCGACCTCCTTGACGAACCTCTCGCGCACGGAGAGCATGTCGTTCTCCTCGGCGAACGCGAGGCCGCGCGCCTTGGCGAAGGCCTTGATCTTCAGATGCAGCCAGAGCGGCAGTCCATCGGAGTAACGGCGCATCGTGCAGGGGATCGGGACGTAGGTGACCAGATGCTCGTCGAAAAGCCATGCGCGACCGATGTCGTTCGGGTCGACCTTGATCTTGACGTTCTTGTAGGTCGGCTTCTTGGTCTGCGACGACGTACCCCGGGCTAGTGCCAGATGGTGCAGGATCTCGACGTTGGAATACGGGTAGCGCTCGTCGGTGTCGTCGCCGCCGTAGCTCAGGCCCTCGATCACCGCGCCCGCGCCGCGGAAGCTGGGGTAGTAGACGTTGCCGATGGCGCGCTCGAACTGATCGATGTCGTAGACCCAGTCGAGCCCGTGGGCGTTGCGCTGCTCAGTCCAGACGTCTAGCGGCGGGCGCTCGCCATGACCCGAGTGATCGTGGGTGTGGTATTTCGCCACGACCATGGCGAAGATCGACCGGAACTGCTCGATTGTCACGATCGCCTGCTTTGACGGATCGTAATCGAACTCCCGCATCAGCGGAATGTCCCAGGTGCCACCCGGAAGCATCTCGCGCAGGATGTTCTCGAGCGTGCCGATGCAACTTTCGACGTGCGGCTTGTGGGTCGGCTCCTTGCTGCCGGCGGCCCTGACCGCCTGGCCGATGTCGCCGCCCGCATCCTGGGCAGAACGTGCGGTCTGGTGCTTTGCGTGGTCGAGGACGGCGTGACCGACGATCTTGCCGCCTACTTCGGCCAGGTCCGGAAAGGTTTCGAACCCCTCGGGAATCCGCTTCGGGGTGGCGATGCTGAGCAGCGTCCGCATGTACGTCGCGTGGCCGGGCGGATCGAACGAGATGTCCCATCCGACGATCGCCCGCGTGAAGACGTCGAGCGCGATGGTGACGGTCGGAACGCCCACGGGAAAGCGGCGCACCGCATCGATGACGAAGACCATCGGGAACGGGGTGTCGTCGATCTGGACGTATTCCAGGAAGCGCGTCGGCTCCTGGGCCACACCACCGCCGCCGTACCGCTGTCGAGCCGCCGCCTGGTTGTAGGCGATGCCCAGACCCTTGGCGCTCTTCGCCTTCCCGACCTCGTTGGTGAAGATGCGCCGCGTGCACATCTTCTTCTTCTTCGCCGGCTTGGCGAGCGCCTCCTGGAACTGGAACATCTCCAGCGGTTTGCCGAGCACGTAGCGCTCGACGTCGTCCTTGGCCTTGCGGAAGTAGGTGTTGACGAACTGCTTGGGCTTGGAGTGAAAGCTCAGCGCCCAGTGTCTGATGATCGCGAGGACGACGGGGTCGATCTTGCGGCGACGCGGACCAAGCCCGCTCTCCGACGCGAAGTCGGCGGGCCGGTAGTCGTTCGGAAGGCCGCGGGTGCGAACCCAGGTGCGAAAGGTCGTGTCGCTGGGCAGGCGGCCATATTCCGCCTTCAGCGCCGCGACGTCGTAATTGTCCTCGAACCAGGCATCGATGCCGCGTTTGCTGAGAGCGCATCCGTCGCCCGCGTGCCACTTCTTGATGGCGTCCTCGCGAAGCGTGAACCAACGGTCGCGCAGCCTCTTCGAACCGTCCTTCGTCTGTGCCTTGACGAGATCTTCCCGCGTCATCTCCTTGCGCCGGGCACGGTTGCGCACGGCGCTCTGGAGCGGGTCCGAGCGCAGGACGAGGCGCTTGGTCGCCATGGCGTCGATGAACTGGGCCGTCGTCGGCCACATCGGCATGCCGGTGACCGGATCGGGCATCTCGAACATCCAGCCCGCGCCGTCCCCGACCATGTGTCGGCCGTTGATCGCGGAACCGCGATAGACGCACTCGCGCCCATCCGCGACGAACAGCGAGCCGATCATCCTGGTCAGAGTGCTCACAGCGGGCCTCAGAAGCGGATCAGGGAGGTGAAGGCGGGTTCGGGCAGCAGCCGCACGCGCGATTTGCCATGGAGGTGGAGGTCGAGGTCGACGTCTACGCGGCCGCGGCAGATCAGGGCGTGCGCCATCGCCGTCCCTCGACGACGATCGGGGTCGAGCGCCTCGCGCAGCTCGCGGAAGGTCGTGTCCGGGGTGCGCAGGACCAATTCCTCGAAGGCGTCGAGGCGGTCTCCGGGCACTGTCGCGGTCTGATGGGCGTAGATGTGGCCGAAGTTGATCTGCCGCTCGCCGCCGCCCCGGATCTGGCGTTCGTACATGACGCGCGGACGCCAGCCGATCGCGGCGGCGACGCGGAATGCGGCCTCCAGCTTGGCGCGTTCCTCGGGGTCGGCGAGGTAGGAGACGTCGGGCTTGCACTCGATTGCCTCCACATGGTCTCCACCCGGACCGCGCACGTGGCGCAGGTGGTCGATGATCCACTCGGCCCGCCCGCCGCCATATGGGTAGCGGAGGCGCGCCCCTTGCGTCCGGTAGTCCAGGACCGAAGGACGCAGTTCACTGTCGACGATGAGGGCGTGCTCCGTGCCGCCTTCGTAGGGGTTGGAGAGCCCGGTCTTCGCCGAATGCTCTTCCCCGGTGTAGTGGCGGTGGGCGTCGCCCATGATTGTGCGGATCGGGCCGCCGTCGTCCGCCACGTAGATGCGCGCGCCGATCCGTGCCGCCGCCGCCGCGTCGGAGCCGTGCTCGACGAACGTGAGACGACGGCCGCCCTCGTCCTCATCGGGGAACGTCTTCGGGAAGACCTCGGACTGGTGTGGCACTGCGTTCTCCGTCTTGGCGGGGGTGTGCGGCGGTGGGTGTCTGCGGCGGCGGCCGTCCGCAGGGAGGTATGGCGCGGGGGACGCAGGTCCCGAGGGTGCGACATCCTTATCCAGGATGCCGGGCCGCCCCGTCTGGTGCGGCCCGAGCGGATCAGCCGACGTACCAGGCTGTGATCAGGCGGGTGTACGGGTCTACGTCGACCTTCAGGTTGACGGGCAGGTGACGGAGCGTGCCATCGTCCTCGAGCATGAAGGTGCCGATCTGCGCTTTCCCCGACCGGTTTGCGCGACGCAGGCGCCGGCCGCTCACGATCTGCATTTCCTGGGGGATCCTCACCCCCCGGCCACGGTTGCCACCGAGGGCGGTGATCGCCTTGCGGGCGTTGCGGTTCTCGGTCGAAGCGGACATGCGGATGGTCTTCATGGTCGTGTTCCTTCGGGTTGGGCTGGGCTGGACCGCGCTTGGCTGGGCTGGGCGATCGATCTCGTGCTCGGCGCGGAAGGTCGATTGCAGGCGGGCGGAGCGGTGGCGTTCGCTCAGGTTTCCGTTGGGGAACCTGCCGTGCGGACCGGGCCACTCACGCCGCGGTTCCACCGGCGTCGCGCCCGCGTGACTTCGCGGAGATAAAGCGCCTCGCGCACTGTCATGAGCCTGCGGGCGGTCGGGCGGCGGCCCAACACCGCGTCATGCCCCGCCGTCCACACGGCGTCGATATATCGATCGTTGTCGCGGAGGGTGTTCGGCACGCGCATTGCCTGCGCCAGGAGGCAAACCATCTCGTACGGCTTGGCGGCGCAGATGTTCGGTTCTTCTAGGCGCGCCTCGCGGACGCGATCGATCACATATGTCTTCATCTCCTCGAAATGGTGCGGAGCCTCCCATCCGCCTGTCCTGCGCCGACGGTGGCCGTCCCCGTGATCCAGGCGGATCGAACCGTTGGCGATGCGTTCCGCGAGATCTCCGACGAGCATCGCGGTCATCGGCCCGGATGGCTTCCCGCCCATTCCGGTGAGGATGTTGAAGATCGCCACGTCGCGCAGCGGGTCGGTGCCGGACGGAATGCGCTCGATGAGCTTCAGGATGACGGGGACGTTCTCCGCGACCGCGGCGGGTACGGTCTCAAGCAACTTCTTCGCGGGCGACTTCTTCGCGGGAAGCCTTCGCGGCATCGGGTCTACCGCTTCAGGGACGGGGCGAACGACATCGTTCCAATCGACCGGACCTGGCTTGTGCGACGGCAGGCGGGTCGCCGACTCTTGAATGCGTCGGCGCCGACGCCACGTTGAGGCTCGGGCGACGTCGGCTTCTTTCTGGAGATGGCGAATCATTTTTGCACAATCCTCGACTGGGTGGAGGCCGCCAACTAGGTGGGCCGTCCAGGAGTGTCAATCGGTACTTGTGCAAAAACGTCTTCCGACAGTCGAAAAATGTGCAGAAAGGTGGCGCGACCTCTCGTGAGCGGCTAGAACGCGGTCATGAATGACGATCTGCGCGACGATGACGACGGCTCGGCCGGACCGGGGACGGGCTCCGCCGAATCGGGTGACGATGCGGGCCACACGGTGCTCATCCCCTTCCTCGGCGATCCGCCGCCCCCGGCCGAGGTTGCCATGTGGGCGGCGATGTCGATGGAACGCCGGGCCAAGGCGATGCAGCGCCTGAAGACGCTCGCGCGATGGCAGGACGGCGAGGGGGACATCCCGCCCGCCCAGGCCGCGGCCGATGCCGGCGTGTCGCTGAACCGCTTCTTCGAGATGGCCAAAGCCTGGCGTGAAGCCAGGTCGCTCAGTTCGCTCGGAACCTTCGCCAAGTCATCCCGCCGCACCGATCCCCGCGAGGTTGCCCTCCAGCGGATCGTGGCTCGGGTGATCGGCAAGTGGCCGACCGGGAGCGTGAGGCAGATGGCGATGGACCTGGGTCAGGCGTTCGAGGAGGCGGGCGGGGGCAAGGTCGGTACGAGCATGCTGCGTCGCGTGGTCGAGGACGAGCTCCGCCGCCGCGAGGTCGAGGGTCAGCTGGGCAACGAGATCCAGTTCGACTGCGGTGCGTGCTCGCTGCTGCGTCCGGACGATTCGCCCTACACGCTGTTCGCCGTGCTCGACCGTGGCAGCCAGCTGCTGCTGGGGGCGGCGCTCGGCGACGTCTCGGACAGTCGGGCCGGCTATGCGGCCGCGGCGGGGGACGCGCTGCGCCGGATCGACGCCGGCCTCTTCGACGGACTGCCGTGGGTCGAGGCCGTGGCGCGCATGGCGCTGGTCGCGGGGCTGGACGCCGACCACTGGGTGGCGCTTCAGGCCCGGATGGCGTCCGCCGGAGTGAAGGCACCGGTGCAGCCGTCGACCAGCCCGAAGCGGTTCGGGCGTTACCTGAAACCGGCGGTGGGTGATCGCCTCGGCCGTCTGGACATGTGGTACGGGCGGACGGTTCCGGACGACGCGCGTGCGCCGAAGGTCGCCGATCGCAGCCTCCGCCTCGATCCGGCGGACGCGGACGCCTTCCTCGCGGTCCAGCTCGACGAGCACGACGCGGATCGTCGTGCGCTGCTTCCCCCGGCACCCGACGCGACCCTGCCCGACGATCTTCTCGTCGCGCTGAGGACGCTGGCGGGCGGTTCGAATTGACCTGACTCGCTATTCAACCGGAGGTGGCACATCGGCCCTGTCAGGCGGACCCGATCAGGGTCTCGATCATCACGTGTTCCGGGTAAGGTTGCGACGGTCGGATATCTCCCGCTTGCGTGCTCAATGTTGGCTCCAGTCGATATGGCTCGCCACTTTATGCGCGAGTGACTCCTCATTGCGGCGTGCCGACCTCGACCAGCATTCTTGAAAACGATGGTCAAACGGGAAAGCTTGCGGCTTCTCAGAAGCCGTCGTTCACTCAGGTTTCGAGAACCCCAAAGCCGACCGCCAGCGACTCTCGCTCTATTTGGGGAGCCGTATGGTGACACCGAAGGCCCGCTCGGATCGGGACAGAAGGGCATCGCCGCCATGACCGACGGCAACGGCGCGAACCAGGGCAAGGCCCAGCCCATGTCCGTCCGTGGTGCGTGACGCCTCGGCGCGCGCGAAACGCTGAAACAGGCGTTTTTCATCAGCGGGGGCAACGCCCGGGCCGTCATCCTCCAGCGTCACCTCGATCGCATCCTGCGTCGCCGTCGCAGCCAGTGTGGCTGTGGTGCCGGGCGGCGTGTGGCGCAACACGTTCTCCAACAGGTTCGACAGCGCCTGAGCCAGCAGACGGCGGTCGCCCTCGACACGCAAGCAGGCCGGAATATCCGTCGATAACAGGTGGCCGCCGGCCTCGAAGTCGGGGCGATAGGTTTCGGCCATGTCCTCCAGCAGCGCCGACAGGTCGATCGATCCTAACGCTCGACGTTCAGCCAGCCCTTCGACTTCGGCGATGCGCAGCAGCGCGGCGAATATCTCCAGCAAATCGTCGGCTTGCCGCCGTGCCGCCTCGATCGCGTCTGTGTCCCCGGCCGCGGCGCAATCAAGCTGGTTGCACAGGCGGGTAAGGGGGGTGCGCAGGTCGTGCGCCACGTCGGTCGATACCTGCCGCAGATTGTCCATCAGCGCGGCCATGCGGTCGAGCATCCGGTTGAGCGTGGCGGCGAGGCGATCGAACTCGCTGTCCGAACCGTCGCGTGGCACCCGCTGCGTCAGGTCGCCGGCGATGATCGCCTGCGCAGTGGCATCGATGCGCGACAGCCGAAGCCGCGTCAGCCATCCCACCAGCACGGCCGCGCCGATGCCCAGCGCCAGCATCGCCGCCAGCGCGGTCGCGAACAGCGACGCCAGCGTCCGGTCAATCGCGGCAAGGTCGCGCCGATCAGCAACGACGGCGAGCATCCCGCCGCGCAGCGGCGTTACGAGCGCCTGACCGACGCCGGTCGCATCGCCGCGGCGGAACCCGAAATGCTCCTGATAACCGGGCGTTGGTGCTGCAAGCGGGATGATCGTCGCCGCAATCGTCCGGCCGGCGCGATCGATCAGCAAATAATCGAGGCTGGCTTCGTTGCGCGCATCCTCGCGCAGACGGATCGCCTCGGACACCGCCGTCAGACCACCTTCGCGCGCTTCTGCGACAAGCGCGCGTGTCTCCACCGCGACCCGGTGGTCCAGTTGCTCCTCCAGTGCCTCGTGCGTCACCTCATAGGCGACCGCACCGATTGCCAAGGTCGCGGCGCTGAACGCCAGCGCGACCAGCACAACGATGCCGAAGGTCGAGCGCCAGAGGCGGGCGAGCATCTATTCGCCCCGGATCATGTAGCCGGCACCGCGCACCGTCTCGATTGCATCAGCGTCGAAGCCGGCGTTGAGCTTAGAGCGCAGTCGACTCAGATGCGTCTCGACGATGTTGGTCTTCGGATCGAAATCGAAATCCCACACCCGCTCCAGCAGCATGGTGCGCGTCATCACCCGGCGCGGGTTGCGCATCAGCTCCGCGAGCAACGCAAACTCGCGGGGTTGCAAGGTGACGCGCCGGCCATCGCGTTCGACAGTGCGGCGATGCAGGTCGAGAACGATATCGTCAACTCGCAGCAGATGCGTGTCATCGCCGCGTGGTGCCGGCCGGCGCGCCAGCGCATTGAGGCGGGCGGCCAGCTCGGAGAAGGCGAAGGGCTTGACCAGATAGTCGTCGGCACCGCCCTCCAGCCCTTCGACGCGATCGGCGATCCCGCCGACTGCGGTCAGCATCAGAACCGGGGTGACATCGCCGGCCGCGCGCAACGCCTTCACCAGCGCCAGCCCGTCGAGGCCAGGCAGCATCCTATCGACCACAATCGCATCGAACCCGCCCCCAGTCGCCTGGAACAGCCCGTCGCGGCCATCCTCGCTGACCGCGACCTGATGCCCGGCCTGGCCCAGCCCCTGCGCGACGAAGGCGCGGGTGTCGCTATCATCCTCGACGATCAATATCCGCATTGCCCGATTATCGCGCAGCCGCGTCGGTTCGCCAACCGCCGCCCAGCGCACGGAACAGTGCAACCTCGTTCTGCGACACCGCCAGATCGGACTGGACCTGTTGCAGCGTCGCCGACGCGGTCGCGCGCTGCGCATCGACCTGGAGCAGGCCGGGCGCGTCGCCGAGCCGGACACGCGCGGCGGCGCGCCGCGCATAGGCCTGCGCCTCGCGCGAGGCGGTCGCCAGATCGCGGTTGCGACGGGTTTCGGCGTCGTAGGTCGCCAGCGCCGTTTCGACCTCGCGCAGCGCACGCAGCACCGCCACGTCCCATCCGGCCAGTGCCGCGCGCTCGGTCGCGCGGGCTTGTTCCAGCCTTGCGCGCGCTGGTGCCTGATTGGGGAAGGCCCAGCTGACGAGCGGGGTCACCGCCGCGCTGATCCCGCCGGATAGCAGCCCAACGGCCCCGCCCAGATTGACGCGAGGGTAGAGGTCCGCGCGCGCCACTCCGATCCGCGCGGCCGCAGCGGCAAGGCGGCGCTCCGCCTCGCGCACATCGGGGCGGCGCAGCAGCAGCACGGTCCCGTCGCCGACCGGCGCTGCTCCGCGCAAGCGCGGCGCAGCGGTGCAGGTGAAGCGCCAGGCGCGGGCCTCGGCGGGCGGGCGGCCTTGCAGCGTGGCGAGCCGGTACAGCGCATTAGCGCGCTGCGCCTCGAGGGGCGCGATGGCGGCACGGGTGGCAGCGGCGATCGTCGCGACCTGCGAGACTTCCAGCGGCGACACCTCGCCCGCGCGGAGCTGTTCGCGCACCAGCCCGACCGATCGATCCTGCGCCGCGGCGACTTCGCGCGCGGTCGCGATGGCGCGGGTCGATCCGCACAGGTCGACATAGGCCAGCACGGTATCGGCGACGACCGCAACGCGCAGCCCGTCGACGACGGCCGCCTGCGCCTCGGCATCAGCGTCCGCCGCGGTCGCAGCGGAGCGCAGCCGGCCGAACAGGTCGAGGTCCCAGCTCGCGGTTGCGGCGATATCGTAATCCGTCGTCGGCACGTTGCCCGACGCGCTCGGCTGTCCGGCGGGATTGTCGACGCCGAGCGCACTCTCGATCGTCGTCTGCGGCAACCGCGCCGCCCGCGCCTGTTGCAAGGCCGCGCGTGCGCCGTCGAGATTGGCATAGGCGACGCGCAGGTCGGCGTTGGCGATCAGGGCCGAGCGGACCAATCCGTCGAGCACAGGATCGTCGTAGAGCCGCCACCACTCGTCGGGAACGGGCGCGATCGAGGCCACCGGAAGCGCTGCGAACGCCCCGGTTGCACTGGCCGGCGCCACGGTGGGCGGCGGCTTGGGCACGCTCATGCAGGCGGACGCGAGCAGGGCTGCGGCGGGGGCCAGGCGGCGGATCATGCCAGCGCCTCCTTGTGCGCGGTGGCAGGCGGCACGGCGCGTTCCTCGCCATAGCGGGCATAGAGCGCGGGCAGCAGCAGCAGGTTGAGCGCGGTCGAGGAGATGAGGCCGCCCAGGATCACGATCGCCATCGGATGCTCGATCTCGTGCCCCGGCGCGTTGCCCGCGACGATCAGCGGCACCAGCGCGAGGCCGGCGCAGGCGGCGGTCATGAGGATCGGCACCAGACGCTCTTCCGCGCCGCGCAGCACCAGTTCGCGGCCGAAGGTCATCCCCTCGTGGCGTTCGAGATGCTGATAGTGCGATAGCAGCATGATGCCGTTGCGCGCGGCGATGCCGATGACGGTGACGAACCCGACCAGCGACCCCAGCGATAGCACCCCGCCGGTCAGCGCGACCGCGACCACGCCCCCGACCAGCGCGAAGGGCAGGCTGACGGCGACCAGCGCGGTGATGCGGCGCGAGCGGAACTCCATCCAGACCAGCAGCAGGATGCCGACAAGGCATAGCGCGCCGATGCTCCAGAGCCGGCCGCGCGATTCCTTCAGCGCGGCATATTCGCCCAGCACCTGCGGGTGATAGCCGGTCGCGAACGGCACCTTCGCAACCGCGGCGTCAACCGCCTGCGCCACGGTGCCGAGGTCCGCGCCAGCGACGTTCATCGTCACGTCGAGGCGGCGCTGGCCGTTCTCGCGCTTCACCTCATTGGGCGCGGGCGCGATCTCGATATCGGCGATATCACCGAGCCGCACCGGCGCGCCGGTGACGGGTGCCTGGATCATCAGGTCGCGGAGCGCATGGACGCTGTTCCGCACCTTGGGCTCGCCCCACACCGCCACGTCGAACGCGCGCTGGTCGCGGTAGATTTCGCCGACCTTGGCCTGCGCGACCAGCACCTGCGCCTGTCGGCGGACCTCGCCCGATGTAAGTCCAAGCCGCGCCAGTTCGGCAGGCCGCGGGCGGATGCGGATTTGCGGGACCAGCACCTGACTTTCCAGCTTCAGGTCGGAGACGCCCTGGATGCCGCCGACCGCATCGCGAACACGCGCGCCGGCCGCGCGCAGCTCCACCTGGTCGGGGCCATAGATACGCACGACGATGGTGGCGCCGGCACCCGTCAGCACTTCCTTGATCCGCTCGCGCAGATAGGTGAGCACGTCGCGATAGAGGCCGGGATACCCTTCGACCACTTCCTTGATCCGCTTCACCGACGCATCGTAATCGGCATTCTCGTCTAGGCTGATCCACAATTCGGTGAAGTTGGGGCCAACCACCTCGTCGGCTTGCTCGGCCCGACCGATATGAGCCCCGAAGTTACGCACGCCGGGGATCGAGCGGAGCTCCTTCGATGCCCGGATCGTGATACGATCCATCGCCTCGATCGACGTGCCCGGCTTCTCGACGAAGTGCATCAGGAAGTCGGTCTCGCGGAAATCGGGGAGGAACTGGTCCTTGAAGGTTGCATAGCCGACCCCGGCGAGCAGCAAACCGCCCGCCACGATCCCGACCGCCAGCGTCGGTCTCCCGACGACGCGCGGCAGGAAGCCGACATAGCGACGCTTCAACCCGGCGACGATGCGGGTGTCGCGCTCCTCGGTCAGCGGCGCGTTCGGCAGGAGCAGCAGGCACATCGCCGGCGTCACGGTCAGCGCGACCAGCAGCGACATGCCGATTGCCAGCACATAGGCGATGGCAAGCGGCTGGAAGAAGGTGCCCGCCACCCCGCCGAGGAAGAAGATCGGCACGAACACCAGCATCACGATCAGCGAGGCGAACACGACCGCCGAGCGTACCTCCAGCGACGCGGCCAGCACCACCGCGAAGGCCGGCCTGGGATCGGCGGACTCGCGGTTCAGCCGCAGCCGGCGCGCGATATTCTCCACGTCGATGATCGCATCGTCGACCACCTCGCCCAGCGCGATGACGAGGCCGGCGATAATCATCACGTTGATCGTCGCACCCGACCACAGCAGCATCAGCCCCGCGCCGAGCAGCGACAGCGGGATCGCAACGAGGCTGATCGTCGCCTGCCGCCAGTCGCGGGTAAAGAGGAACAGCACCGCCGCCACCAGCGCGCAGCCGATCATCAGCGCACGGGTGAGATTGTCGATCGAGCGTTCGATGAAGGTCGCCGGCCGGAAGATGGTCGTATCGACCTTCACGTCCTTCAAGCCCGGCTTCAGCTCGGCGAACGCGGCCTCGACCGCACGGGTCAGCTCCAGCGTGTTGGCGGTAGGCTGTTTCTCGACGATCAGCATGATGCCGGGGCCGTCGTCGATGATCGCGTTGCCGATCGGCGCATTGAAGCCGTCGACCACCCGCGCGACGTCGCCGATCCTGACCGGCGCTTCGCCCGCCTGCTTGACGATCGCCCGGGCGAGGTCGGCCGCGGTCTGCACGGTGCCCGTCTGCTGCACCGCAAGCCGCTGGTTGGGGGTGTCGACGAACCCGCCGCCCCCGACCAGCACCGCATCGCCCGCTGCGGCGCGGACCTCCGCCAGCGTCACGCCCGCCGCGCGCAGGCGGTCGGGATCGACCAGCACCTGCAACTGCCGGTCGCGCTGGCCCCAGACCGCGACGTTGGCGACGCCGGGCACCGCCATCAGCCGCGGCCGGATCGTCCAGCGCACTAGTTCGGACAACTGCATCTGGTCGAGCTTGGTCGACGACAGTCCGACCTTCATCGCGCGACTGGTCGAGGACAGCGGCGGCATGAGCACCGGCTGTCGCGCCGCGAGCGGCAGGCGCGGCTGCACCTGCGCGATCCGCTCGCCGACCATCTGCCGTGCGCGGATCACATCGGACCCGCGCTCGAACAGGATCTGCACCGACGACAGGCCCAGCACCGATTTGGATCGCAGCGTCATGAGGCCGGGGACGCCGTTGACCGCGGTCTCGATCGGCACCGTGACGAGGCTTTCGACCTCCTCGGTCGACAGACCCGGTGCCTCGGTCTGGATTTCGACCATCGGCGGCGCGAACTCGGGAAACACGTCGAGCGGCACGTCGCGCCCGGCGCGGACCCCGAGCACCACCAGCAGCGCGGCGAGGACGAGGACGAGGACGCGCTGCGCCAGCGCGAAATGAACGAGCCGGCCAAGCATCAGTGCGCCGCCCCGAACTCGGTGCCGAACAGCTCCGCCGCGCCATCGGTCACGACCTGCGCCCCAGTGGACAGTCCGCGCGCCAGCAGCGCCCGTCCGCCGCTCTCCGATGCCACCTCGACACGCTGGCGGACGAAGGTATCGGGCGCGGTCTTCTGATAGACCCACTCGCCGCCATGAATGTCGCGCAGGATCGCGGCAGACGGCACCGACAGGCCCTCCGTCTGCCCCGCGAGCGGCAGGTCGACCGACACGCGCTGGCCGACCCGGAAGGCACGGTCGCGATTGTCGACCGCGTAATAGAGGTCGACCGTCCCCGCCACGGTGTTCGCCGAGGGTGGTGCCTGCACCGGGCGCGCCGAACGGGGGGCACCACCTTCGCCGAGGGTGCGGACCGTGGCGGCGGCTTCGCGGCGCACCTCGCCCATATCACTGCCGAACACCGACGCGCGAACCCACAGCACGGGTTGCGCCCCGAGCGAGGCGACCGCCGGTCCAAGCAGCCGGCGCTGCTGCCGCGCCGCGCCTAATGCCGCCTGCGCCGCGGCCAATGCCGCCGCGGCTTCGTCGCGCGCCCGCACGCTGCCCGCCTCCTCGCGCACCAGGCTCGCGGCGCGATCGAGCGCGATCCGCGCGAGCCGCGCCTGTGCCGTGGCACGCGCCAGCTCGGCGTCGGCCGCCGCCTGCTGGCTGCCGATCTGCTGGAGGTTGGTGGTCGAATTGACCGGCACGCCGTTGGCGCTGATCGGCGGCACGACGATCTCGCCGGCCACCTCGCGCGTCGCCATGGCCGATCCGCCACCCACCCGCGCCAGCGCGATGCCCAACCGCTGCTGCGCCTGGGGGGTCAGGGTTAGCTTCAACAGCTCGCTCTCATCCGCGATCGTTTCGGCATGGGCGGGCGGCGCGGGCGGCTTGGCGGCCTGCTCACCACAGCCGGCGAGCAGGATCGGGATCAAAAGGAAGGTCTGGCGCATCGTGGGGGCCTAGCCGCGCAACGATGGGGGCCGCTGGAGCCGACTATACAAAGTCCCAATGTCACGGGTCGGGGTCCGCGATGGACTTGCGTTTCGGAAAGGGACCGCTGACCTGAACACCAGTTGTGGAGCGCGGCAGCCTGTCGGTGCGCCATCGGTTGTTGGCAAGGGACATGCGGCCATGCGCAGCGAGATACATTGGTCGGACGGCAAGGTGCCTGCCGTCACGCTCGGCTTCTGGATCATCAAGATTCTCGCGACCACGCTCGGCGAGACGGGTGGCGATACGCTCAGCATGACGATGGGGCTGGGCTATCTGGCGGCAACGGGCATCTTCGCCGCGCTGCTGCTCGCGCTGGTCACGGCGCAGGTCGTCGCCCGCCGCTTCCACCCGCTGCTCTACTGGACGACGATCATCGCCTCCACGACCGCCGGCACGACGATGGCCGACTATGCGACGCGCTCGCTCGGGATCGGCTATACGGGCGGCTCGCTCCTGCTGCTGGCACTGGTGCTGGCATCCCTCGCGACCTGGCGCATGGTGATGGGACGGATCGACGCCGACGCGATTCAGGACCGGCGCGCCGAACTGTTCTACTGGCTGACGATCACCTTCTCCCAGACGTTGGGAACCGCGCTCGGGGACTGGCTCGCCGACACGGGCGGGCTCGGCTATCTTGGGGCCGCGATAGTCTTCGGTGCCGGTCTGCTGGTGCTGACGTTGCTCTACCTGCGCACGTCAACCGATCGAGTGATCCTGTTCTGGGCGGCGTTCATCCTGACCCGGCCGCTCGGCGCGGCGGTGGGCGATTTTCTCGACAAGCCGGTCGCCAAGGGTGGTCTCGACTTCAGCCGGCCGGTGGCATCGATCGTGTTGATCGCTGCCGTCATTCTGCTTGTCCTGCTGCTGCCTCAGCGCCCGGGCCGACATGGCAATACCGCTGTCTGAGATGATCGCGCAGTTCCCGATTGGGAACGGCCAGTGAGACGACCATGTCGACGACTCAGTCGATCCGCTCCCATTAGGCCCGTTTTCCCAAAACCCGTTCCCGAAACCGTTTTCCCAAAATGGCTTGGTCGACATGGAGTTAAGGGAATGGGGGAATGTCCGATCGAAGTCTGGCGCCCACCAAAACCTGGCGGGCAGTTACCGGAAGTCACGGGCAGGGAGCGGTCCTGCGAGTCACTCGTGCGTGGAACGGCGAGTCATATCGACTGGAGCCAACAGTTCAACGCGCAAAGGCGATCGTCGCCTGACGAGCGATAAGCTGCCAGCCCCCCGTACGCTTCGCCCAGATATCCGTGAATGGCCGCGTGACCTGCTTGCCTGCACCTGGTCCATTGATCGGGATCATCGTGTCGTATCCCATGACGATCGTCACCTCGGGTTTCTCGCCGACGAAGGTGATGTGCTTTCGAAAGTCCCGGTAGTCGAGAAAATCACGCTCCATCACCGCGATGACCTCCTCACGTTGGAGGACCGTGTTGTTTGGCGAGTTCACCACGAAGTCATCAGCCCAGACCGTCCTGACGCCATTTGCATCGTGCGCCATCATCGCTTTGCCCAGCCGCCCGTAGGCTTGGCCGATCTCTGGCAGCATTTGAACGCCAGGAGCAAGCTGTGCGTACACAGGTGTTGCGGCAACAAGAGCCAAAAGCGGTGCGGCGATCCTGTACATCATGTCTTCTCCGATGCGCTTTTCCCATATTGGCTCTGCTAGGGGGGCATCGCAACAGAACTGAACACGCTGGCGGGCGGTTAGTCGATCCAGATGGCCCCACCCATGCTACGCTCTGCGTTGTGGGCGGCGATCGCGGCGCGGATGACGGCGGCGGCGTCCGCCTTCGATAGCGGCCGGTCCTTGCGCGAGCGCAGCAGGCGTTCGGGGCCCCTCTCCGCACCGGCCTTGTAGATGGGCTGCACCTTGCCGATGCGGTTGCCCAGGACGCGCGAGAGCCGGCGTCGGATCGTCGACGCAGGGGACGTTTGCCCGATCGCCCCCGCAGCGCCCGGATCGGAACCGATCATGCGCTCGTCGATCTCAAGGGTCTTCAGATCTGATCGACCGCGCGCGAGCGCGATCAGTGCGGCGTCAGTGGCGGCATCGGAACGCATCGAGGCCCCGACTATCGCGGCGTCGTAGGCGCGAACGACGAGCGCGACCGAGGGCGTGACGAGGTCGTCGCCGTCGAGCACGGGGAGCCGGATCCAGCAACGGCCGACGACGACCACGCCGCATCCGGCGGGATCGACCTGCATCTGCCGCGCCGCGATCATCATCTTCCAGACCGTCGTCGCCTTGGGCGCGGCCAGACCCCGCGCCTCACAGGCGGCTGCGACCGCCGCGGTCGCCTGGGCGATGGTCGCGGTCGGGCTCAGCCCTGCGATGGCGGCCTCGGCGGTCGCCTTCACCTCCGCGTCGAGCTGCCGCGGGCCGACCGGACGCGGCTTGCCCTTCGACCGTCCCGATTGGGCCACGCTGTCGGCGGACGGCTGGGACCGCCATGCGCGTACCAGCGCCTTGAATTGGTTGATGCTGAGGTCGAGCATCGCGGCGTGACGTCGCACATCGTTGTCGTCGGGTGCGGCGAGCGCGACGAACGACCTCACTACGGCGATCCGCAGACGGACCTCGACACGACGCATGGGGTCGACACCGGAGAGATCGATGTCGCCGTCGTCCGACGCGGGGGGCGGTGCGGCCGAATGGTCATCCGTTGCAGACACGGCAATGCCGCCCGCGATCTCGGGTTCTACCATCTTTTCCACTCCAATCGTGATGTCGGATGCGTCGTCGCATCGGCGCGGTAGGCCGCGGCCGCAGGTCCGGCCTGATGGCTCTCGGTCTCTCCGTCGGCTTGGCGGACTAGGCGGCGCCTATGCGGATGCCGGCATCCGCCGCATTCCGGCGTCGTGGACGCTCAGGTTGCGGATCGATCGCCCGCCGGTTGGCGGCCGTCGTGACGCCAAGCCGGGCACAGGCCCTAGACGGAGCCTGCCGGTAGCCGTTCGGGACGCTCAGCCAAGCGTGGTTCTTAAATCATGTGCCCATTCAACGAAGCATGGCCCGGCGGGTGGGAGACCGCGTCAGTCGTCCCGGTTACAGGCCGGGCACGATCAATGGATGTGGTCTGCACGGTCGAGATTCTGGTCGCACGTCGGGATCGCCCGATCAGCGAATGGTAGTGACCACAGGTCGGAGGCGCTCGGCAACGGATCGTCAACGGATGCGCTTTACGCCCGTCTCGATTCCACCACCGGGGACCAGCCCTTGAAGACCGATATCCACACCGCGCATGAGTTTCGCGGCGACCTCTATCGCGAAGGTGAAGAGAGGGCCGACCTGCTGAAGCGCATCAAGGCGCATCTGGCGGAGACGTTTCCGGGCATGAAGGCGGCGATGCGCTGTGGCGGTGACTGGTACCACTCCAGCTTGACCGTCTCGATCTTGGGCTACCCCACAGCCGACCTGTCGGTTCGGGAGGAAGGCTCTGCCGCGCGGCGCCTCATCGATGCCGAACTGAAACGGTTCACGCGCCACGATTGGGAGCCGCATCACGGACTTCGCAACGTCTCGCTCTACACCAGCACCCAGATCGACCCGTCACTGCACGCGGCGGCGTTGCGGGATGCACCATCGCTGCAACCGCGACTCAGTTTTGCGGAATTCACTCGGCAGGCTCGTCCAGGCGACGTGCTGGAACACATCGCCGGCGTGGTGCCCCATCAGGGCGCCCGTGTGGAGATCGTCGCGATTTCGTCGCGTCGCCTGACGACACGCGCAGCTGACGGCGCCGATAATGGTGATGCCCGGCGAACGCCGATCCAGGGCGGGGCATGCTTCCAAAGCGACGGGGAGACCGTCTGCTTCCGTCACAGCGGCTTCGCGTCGGTCGGCGGCTACAGCCACATGCGCTGGCTGCGGGCGGCCTGATCGACGGAATGATCTTCGCCATCGCACGGGAGACGGCGACCGCCGACCTCACCGACGATGGTCGACAATGGGGTGACGGTGCGATGTGCAGGACGATCTTGACGGCGGGGCGGCTGGACATGCCGGACGAGGTCGGTCACCGCGGCGAAGTCCCGAGGTTCGTGAATCTCGGTGAGCGCAGCCGCGTCATGGCGCGTCGCTGGGGCCGAGGTGGGCTAGGGATCGAGTGGATGGACATGACGCTCGGCGTCACGTCGAAGTCGACCGATACCAGGATGACGTACGTGTCCATCGATCGGGCGGAGATGCTCCGGGGGTTTGCCGACGATCTAGCGACGCGGCTCTGCGCGATCCCGATGTACGGTTGTCGCTGGCGGTCGGGGGATGAGTGGACGAAGGTCGAACCGGGATGGGCGCTCGGCTTCTTCGACGACGGCCACGGATTCCTGATCGCTGCGGTGGTGGACGACGGGGGGCCGCGGCCCGTGGTCGCCGACTGGCCGGAAACGCGCGAGTGGCTGCTATCAGAGAAGTGGGAGCAGATGAGGCTGCTGCGCGCCGCGGCGGATCGGCCTATGATGGACGCATGATCTCCATTCCAGTCGATCCCGTCCTCGAGACGGAGGTTGCCGAGGTGCTCAACCGGACGGGCCTGACCAACGAGGCGGCCGTCCGCATGTTGTTCGTCCACCTGGCCAAGCATGGGTCGATGCCGACGGGGCTGATCCCCATGCGGGTTGTGCCATCGTTTGCCAACGTGGCCACCGACACGATGATGCGCACTGGACGCAACCGCGAAGACCGATGAGCGTCGCCGAATGTGAAGGTTTTGACACCTCGATCATGCGGCACCTGGATGGTGCCCACGTCGTCGTCCTTCTGGACGATGGTCGTCTTGAGGTATTCCACGGGCTCGACCTTGCAATCGAGGAAGGTCGTGAAGAGGCGTTGCCCGAGGTGAATGACGGACCGCGGGCGTCCGAGCTGCGCTACTACTGCATCGTCCGCCCCCGCGCGACGCCCGAACCCGACGTCTGGATCGGCTCAGGCGCGGTCGTCACGATCATCGGCATGGCTTTGGGCGGCGCCACGGTCACCATGGCAGGTCGAGGGATGTACGACCAAATTGGTGATGGCGCGTTTCAGATCGAGTTCGAAACGTCGCCTGCGATGACGACATGGAGAGCGTTGTGGTCGCCAGACGCCGAATAGGGCTGGGTGAGGACACCGGCGGGCGTAGCGACGCACCGGGGTGTCTGTCGCCATACTGATCGGAGGAGTGGAAGCCGTGACTGCGTGGTTCGAACTGCTGGACGGCCTTGTCGAGAACGTCGCGGCGGCGCGTGAACGGCTGCTGAGGTCGGCACCGCACTACGTGTATGTCCTGTGTCGCGCTGACGGCACGCCGTTCTACGTCGGCAAGGGTGTGCGGCACCGGTGCTTCCACCACGAGGCGGAGGCCCGGAACACCGACCGCCTGACGCACAAGCTGAATCTGCTTCGGGCGATGCACCGCCGTGGTGAGGCGGTGGGTTACTGCATCGATAGCTCGTACCCGACCGAGCAGGAGGCACATGCGCGCGAACGGCACCTCATCGCGCTGTTCGGTCGTCACGACCAGCGCCGGGGTCCGCTGACGAACCAGACGGATGGTGGCGAAGGTGCATCGAACCCGTCCGAGGAGTCGCGCGAGCGTCGGCGGCAGTCGCTGTGGGGCGAGGCCGAGGACGAGGAACGGCGCGCGGCGAACCTCTGGTTCCGAACGCTGTGTGAGGTCAAGTCGGTGCCGGTCAAGCCGCTAAGTCGGTTCAAGCCGGAGCGGCTCCACGCGAACCGGACGGACTTCGCCATGAGTCCTCGTCAGGCGGCGGCGCTCGCCGCGTCGGCGGTCGCGAACCACGTGCTGCTTCAGCCCGGGGCGGTCGTCCCCCGCCTCATGAGCGTGGACGGCATCGCAATGGCAATCGAGAACGGCGTCGGTCGCGACATCCTGTCCAGCGGCATGGCGACGGTCGCCGATCCGACGGTCGGCGCTGAGACGCTGGCGCTGACCGAGGCGGGCCTCGGTTTCATCGTCTCCGCGTTGGGAAACGATGTGCTGGAGGATGCCGGCGTCCTGCTGCCAGAACTGGGTTGATACGCGGTGGTGCGCCGAGTGGCGGCTATCAGTCGCCCTCGGCAATCCGACACGTCCACGCAGGCGCACCGGCCGGTCCCACGACCGCCACCTGTGCAGGCTCGAAGTTCACCGCGAGCGACCGCTCGTAGACGTCGGTCGGATCGTCCAGCGTCGGCGAACCGGCGGTGTCGTCGCGGGCTATGAACGGTGCCAGCAGCCTTCCGGTGAAGACGAGGTAGCCGCGCGCCTTCAGCAGCGGTGCGTCCGCGCGTGGCATCGCAACCGTGTATTCGAACTGGTAGCTGCCCTTCAGGCAGGCGGGCCGCCGGTCGCGTAGGGTGGAGCCCAAGTCGACATCGTATTCGAGCTGAACCGAGGATCGAACCGTGGCGCGCACGCCCATGCGGGTTTTGGAGACGTAGCTGCCGGTGCGCTTGACGTCCCGCCAGACGTTTTGGTGCGTCAGGAACGTGCCGGTGAACACCTCTCGCTCGGGATCGTAGCGGAACGGCGCGTCCTCGTTGTCGTCGAGCGGCTGGCACACGACCAGCTGGGCTCCGCCGTTCAGCACGTCCTCCAGCTTGCGGCGGCGGGTCGCGAACTCCGCTTCGGTTTCGTATTCGCCCTTCTCCAGGGCAATCCTGGACCGCACGCCATCCAGAGCCCAGGCGAGCGTCTTGAAGCTCGACCGTTCGCACGCGGCGAACAGCGTCTCGCCTTCGCGCAACTGGTTGAGTGCGATCGCGCCCACAAGGTTGCCGACGGGATCGGGCTTCGGTGTAGGCCGTGCAGCCGAGCGCGGAGTGGCGCGTCGTTTCTGGGCATCCGCGCTACCATACGCCGCAGCGGCGGCGGCCACCAGGATGCCCAGCGTCACGGCCAGCAAGCCGTCGCTAGCGGTTACATCATGTCCCAACAGCCAAAGCCCTCCTCAGAGCGATCGCTGACTCCCCCCGTCTAGCGCCAGCAGCGGCGTTGTCGACCGGGACGGGCGCGTTCGTCAACGGGGCTTGCCGCAGTTAATTCGACGGTTTCGGCGTTGTTGACTTGATGCCTCCAATCGCTTGGACTGACCGCCCCAGGTTTGTCGGAGGCTCCAATTCCTGAAAAGGTGGAGCCTGTACGAGCAAGACGTAAGCTGCTGCCTGCTTCGAGGGCACCCAAGGTCAATCCCAGCTGCACTCGAAAACCACCCATCGACTGACGGCTCTACAAAGAATGCCCATCAAAGTTGTATGCTTCTTCAACATGCTCAAGCGCTTCCGCCGCATCGCTTTGCGCTGCGAGAAGACGATCCCCGCCTTCATGGGCTTCGTCCATCTCGCATGCGCCATGATCTGGCTACGCTAAATGCAGACGCAGCTCAGAGCATGCGATCTGGCTGGACTTGAGCGATCTGTGGCCGCACCAACTCTGATAGAGGGGAGACCACCGTTGGCGGCACATGAATTCATTCTGCAGGGGCTGACGGCCCGCACCCATGGCGACGTGGTACGCGAGCTATTCGACGTCGCCGACATTCAAAGGTCGATCATCAGCGTCGCTTTCCTGATGGAAAGCGGTGTGGACCAAATCGCGCCGAAAATGGCACCCCACGTGGGCACGGCCACCGTCTTCGCCGGCATCCGGAACGACATCACTTCGTACCAGGGCATGAAGCGCCTGTTTGACGCCGGGGTGGCGCTTCACGCCGTCGACACCGGCACGCGGCACCTGCTGTTCCACCCGAAGCTCTACTATGTTCGCGGGAAGAAGCTGGCACGCCTGTCGATCGGCAGCGCGAACCTCACGCTTGGCGGTCTCAACAACAACATCGAGGCGGGCGTGGTCCTCGACTTCAATCCGAGCGACAAGGATGATCGCAAGTTCCTTAAAGATCTCGAGGCGCAGTTCGATGGAATGACGGCGGCGCATCCGGACAACATCTTCCGGATCAAGAAGATTAAGCGGCTTGACGCGCTGCTCGCGGCTGGCTTGCTGGCTGACGAGACGAACATGCCGCCGCCGAAGCCGGGCACTTCGGCCAAGCCAGGCAGCAGCGATCCCACGCCGCGCATGAAGATGGCCGTACCGGCGATCAAGAAGCCGCCGAAGAAAGCCGCCGCGCCGAAGCCGCCCGCTGCACCGGTGCCGGTCATCGCTGTTCCTGCCGGTGCCGCTGCGCCGGTCGTCGCGCCCGTGGTAGGCAGCACAGGCGTTTCGTTCGAACACGTCTGGACGAGCAAGGATCTGACCGAGCGCGACCTGACCATTCCCACTGGGAGCAACACGAACCCGACTGGATCGATCAACCTCGACAAGGGATTGCTGGGTGCAGAGGTCGACCACCGTCACTACTTCCGCGACGAAGTCTTTCCAGCACTGACCTGGACGCCGAGGTCAGTGACCGTCGACGAGGCGACCGGCACGTTCCAAGTCGTGCTCAAGGGCATCGACTACGGCTCGTTCGAAATGCAGATCCGGCACACGACCAGCACGGACACGACGTCCTACAAGCAGAAAAACGCGATGACGCGCCTGTCGTGGGGCGACGTCGCCGCCGAGGTGAAGCGCCCCGACCTGATCGGCCGCGCCATGTCGCTCTACCGTGACCTCGCCGATCCGACGAAGTTCATGATCGAGATCGATTAGGCGTTGATTAAGTCATCGCTGGACGTGCGGTGGCGGCGATCCCGCAGCTTCCGCCACCCGTCCAGCGTCGCATCCTGTTTCGCCTTCGACAGTCCCAGAGCACCAAGCACCGTACGGCCCTGCTTCTCCAAAGTGACGTGGGTGGGCATGGTACGGATCGACTGGTCGAGATCGACCAGGTCCACCTTCACGTCCGGCGTCGGGATGATCAGCCGCTCTATTTCCGATGGGATCAACTCGAGCACCCCGCCGCCATAGTGGCGGCCCTCGAGCTCGGCGCTCAGCGCCGTCAGGGGGTTGATGAAGCAGCCCACCAGGTGCTCGCCAGCGATGCCGTTCGTCCGGATCCGGTAGGCGGTATCGGTCGTGTAGGCACCCAGCGTGTTGAGGATGAGCCGCGGGGTGTCGTGCGACCGCTTCAACATGCCGACCTCGGTCGAGTAGACCGACGGCACCTTGAACCATGGCGTCCGGATCCGGCACTTGTAGCGGGTCTGCAGCTCCTGCTTCTCGCCCATTTCGATGTAGCGCTTCGGACCCTTCGCCATCTTGGCGGGAGCGTCGTCGAACCACAGGAAGTTGGTCGGCGTGCCCTTGTCCGAATTGGCGACGTGCTGCCGCTCGTCGTAGATCACGCCGGGGCAATGCCCGCTGCGACCGAACATCGGGTGCGCATACTTCTGCAGCCCGTACTCCTCCACCGTTTCGTCCGAGACCAGGAAGAAGGCATTGGCGCCGGTCACGATGCCGACGTCGACGCGAGCGATGTCGTTGAACTTGTAGACGTCGCGGTGGCCCTCGATCTCGTCGAAGAGGGAGCGCGCCTCCAGATCCAGCAACGCCCTGGTCCACTTGCCCTCGACGGTCTTGCCGTTGATGGACTTCGGTGCCTCGAAGATCGCCGACGGCGACATGCGCGTGAATTCGCGGCCGCGAACCGGATAGATCCCAAGCCCCTCTTCTTTCTGGGTCGCGCTCGAGCGCTTCTCGGCCATCAGGATCACGGCGCCCTGCAGCGTGCCGTCGAACCACAGATCTTCCGGATCGATGATCACCAGGCGGCGGCATTGCCGGCCAAGGTAGCTGCGCAATGACTGGGCATGCGTGACGTGGATGATCTCGGCCGGCACCACCATGGCCAGCCGGCCACCCGGACGCAGCAGCGCCATGGACGCCAGGATGAAGGGCACCCAGGCGTTCGTGTGCTTCGTGAACTTCAGATCCAGCTCACTGAAGATCGCCTCCGAGCGCGTCTGAAAGGTCGGCGGCAGGAACTGGTACCGCACGAACGGGGGATTGCCGACGACCGCGTCGAAGCGCTCGCCACCCTCGTCCATGTTGTCGAGCGCCCACCCGAGGAAGTCCTCGCTGCGGACACTGGCCTTCTTGAGCCCCAGCTCCGTAGCCCGGCGGGACGCCTTGCCGGCCTCCTCGTTGTCGAGTTCGAAAGCGACCAAGTCGGCCCGCGCGAAGCCCTTCACATTGGCCATCGCCTGGAAGAACGCACCGTCACCGCAGCTCGGCTCGAGCACGCGCTTCGGCCCGATCTCCTTCACCCAGGATGCGATGAAGGCGGCTAGATCCAGCGGAGTGTAGTACCCGCCTCTCAGCTTCTGCGAGGTCTGGTCCGCGATAAACTTCAAAGTCATTCCCTCATCGAGGGCGGCGTCATCCCGGCATCCCGATCCCCGAATCCCTGAGTACGGGCGGAGGTTGAAGCCTCCACCGAACTCGACTCGAACAACGTAGAGCGCCGGGCTTCGCCACCATCGAGCCTCGTGCAGTCGGGGCGACCTTAACCCACTGACGGAATCGATGGCAATCTAAGACTTCGAAGGCCGGTTGACCCTCCCCGGTGAACGATCTTCGACCGATCGTTCACCGGGGAGGGGTTATAGGTCGATGTTGACGATGTCCGCCATTATGCGACCATGCTCGGGGCGCATGGTGCTGATCGCCGTCCAGCTATCGTCGCCGGGGCGCTTCGCCTCCCAGTAGCGCCAGCCATCTAACGACGTCTTCGTGCCGCTTTTCGTCCGGCACATCTCACCAGCTGCACCGGACGGGCTCGAGAATTCCCGGCCCTCGATCAGCCACTTTCCGTCGCGGACAACGCCGGTGACGACCTGCCCACGATAGTCCATCCGCAGCTGCGTACCCCCGGGCAGGGTCACTCCCTTGCCATTCCAAGCGCGACCGAAATCATCAGCCTGGGCCGCTGCCGCGGGTGCCGGATCCTGAACCAGGGCCGATGTAGCGCCGATGCCAAGCAGCCGGCGCAGCACGTCGTTCGCGCTCTCAGCGAAGCTGCTCCGCTCGGCCTCGATCCGCTTGTGGACGTCGAAATCAATCTCGATGGCGCGATGGTTCATGAGTCGTCTCCTAGCCGAATTAGTTATTCGAGTAGAAATAGTAGATCAAGCGATTTTTCTTGTTCTCGGCGTGGGTGTTGTGTCAGGGCGGACCACCCTCACCCGACAGTTCCACATCATGTCCGGCCCTTGACGATAAGGCGGATCATGCGGTGCCGCGTCCCGCCCTTAATCCCTCGCAAGCGTCATATCCGCTACACAAAGGCGCCGGTCAGGCGCGGTATGGTGGACCTGATCTAATAGAATCAGAACAAAGACATCGCTTTAGTTTGTTCTCAATCTGTTCGCGTCGTCCTACAACGCCTCCAAACCAGCGTTTGGAACCATGCCCATGACGACCGTGATCCTGCATGACGTGCCGTTCGACGTGATCGCCTGCGAGGTGCCGTTGTTCGTCTGCACCACGCCAGCCGGCTTCCCGTCGCCTGCCCAGGACGACATGGAGGAGCCGATCGACCTAGCGGCCTGGCTGGTTGACCATCCGGCGGCGAGCTACGTCATGAGGGTCGCGGGCCATTCGATGGTCGATGCGGGGATTAACGACGGCGACCTCGTCGTCGTCAGCCGAGCCGTGGACGCGCGGCCCGGGGACATCGTCGTTGCGCTAGTTTACGGCGACCGGACGATGAAGCGGCTGCGCCGCCGCGGCGATCGGATGTGGCTTGTACCGGAGGCGGAGGGCTATGACGCCATCCGTATCGACGAGAACGTGGAGATCTGGGGCGTCGTGGTCGCGTTGGCCCGTCGATACCGGGCATGACCGCGATCGGCCTGATCGATTGCAACAACTTCTACGTCAGCTGCGAGCGGGCGTTCGACGCGAAGCTGGTCGGCGTCCCCGTCGTCGTCGCGTCGAACAACGACGGGTGCGCCATCGCGCGGTCGAACGAGGCCAAGGCGCTGGGCGTGAAGATGGGTGACCCGATCCACCTGATCCGCGACAGGCTCGACAAGCATGGGGTGGTCGTCCGCTCGTCCAACTACACGCTCTACGGCGACATGCAGCGCCGTGTCGTGGCCGCCGTCGAGGACTTCGCCAGCGAGGTGGAGATCTACTCGATCGACGAGTCGTTCCTCGACCTGACGCCGTTCGGCGACCGCGACCTCGTCGCCCACGCCAATGGCATGCGGAACCAGGTCCAGCGATGGACGACGATCCCGACCTGCGTCGGCATCGGGCCGACGAAGACGCTGGCGAAGCTGGCCAATGCGGCCGCCAAGAAGAACCCGCTGTTCGACGGCGTGGCGGACCTGCGTGACGACGCGATCCGCGGCTTCGTGCTGGATCGCTTTCCGGTCGGCGACGTGTGGGGCATCGGACGGGCGACGGCGGCCAAACTGGCGGCGTTGGGCGTCGTGACGGCCGGTCACCTGCGCGACATGCAGATGAAGCAGGCCCGCGGACTCGGCACGGTAGTGCTCGAGCGCCTCGTCGCCGAACTGCAGGGCGTCGCGGCCAGCGCCGTCGAGATGGTCGAGCCGCAGCGGAAGGGCATGGCCGTCACCCGATCCTTCGGGACCCCGATCGTCGATCTCGAGACGCTGATGGGCGCCGTCGCGCAGTATGCCATGCGGGCGGGCGAGAAGCTGCGCTCCCATGGACTGGTGGCGGGGCAGATCACGGTCTTCTTCCACACCAACCCGCACAAGCGGGACCGACCCCAGCATCACGGCAGTCGTCGCCTGTCGCTTCACCCTATGACCGACGATTCGCTCGAACTTCTGGCGGCGGCACGGCGGGGCGTCGAGGCGGCGTGGCGCGATGGGCACGCCTACACCAAGGCGGGGATCATGCTGGATGATCTCGTCCCGGCGGACCTGCGTCCGCGCACCCTGTTCGAAGGTGACGTGGAACGCCGTGGTCGCCTGATGACGGCGCTCGACGAGGTAAACGGTCGGTTCGGCTGTTTCACGGCGGTGCCAGGGGCGCAGGGTTTCCATCGCGGGTGGAAGGCGCGGTCGGACAGCAAGTCCCCGGCATGGACGACGCGGATCGATGAGGTGCCGGTTGTTTCGGCACGGTGACGCATCCCGGACGCAATGTCGGACGGACCTTGGAACAGCGCGCAGCGGGTCGGTACTTGGTCTCAGCGGTTCCGCTGCGCTAGGTTGCTGTCGGCCGATCAAGGCCGTGAAGGAGTGATGCCATGCTCAAGTCGATCCTCGCCGCAGCCGCCTTGGTATCTCTTGCCGCGGTGCCCGCATCCGCTGCTCCGTGCCGCGACGGCAAAGGCAAGTTCGTGAAGTGCTCCGAGAAGGCGGCGGCGAAGCCGATTAAGTGCAAGGACGCCAAGGGGAAGTTCGCGAAGTGCGGCACGCCTGGCGCGTCGCCGGTGAAATGATCAGCCGGGGCGGCTTGGGGCCGCCCCATCACCGGCGCGACGATCATGATGACCTGTCTCGGTCAGTGAATGACCTTGCCTTGGCTTTCGGTCCTCCGTCATACGTCGAGAATGAAACCCCGATCAGAAGATCGCCGCGCCGAGCCGGTTGCGGTTCCGCACGGTTCGTATCCGGTATGACGCCGAATCGGGAACGCATGGCCGAGGCGCTGGCCATCGAGAAGGCGCACGGCGAGAACACGCCTGTTTGGATCGCCAGCCGGGTGGGCGCGCTCGCGCTCGCCGGTGACGCCGCCGGTGTGGAAAGGTTCAAGGCGATAGCCTCGGCGTATCAGAGCCTGCGACAGGGCACGGTCCAGTGACCCGTGCCGGCGAGAAACTGTACGGCGACTGGGAGGAGCGCATCCGGCGCGATGCCAAGCCTGTCCGTTGGCGGCGGTTGATCGTCAACGCGATGGCCCTCGTCCTAGCCTTGGTGATCGGCGGCGTCGCTCTGTTCGGCTTCGGATAGGCCCGCCGACCCAAACCCGGACACGACCCCCGAGGAAAGCCAGCCGCCGCGAGGCTAGGGATTGCGCTGGCCGGCCATCATCTCGGGACAGGGATCGTGATCGTCCACATGTCCTCTGACGGCCTAAGTGTCCTGCTGCGCTCAGCCTCGATCAGCGCCAGGCGATCCAGTTCTCGGTTCACCGCCCGCTCGACCAGCGTATCGAAGTCCGTTCCCGGGTTATGGGCGATATGCATGCGAAGGAGGGCATCGGTGACCGTGTCCACCTTGACGCTCCATCGGACCGTTCCGGCCGCCCCGTCGTCGCCTACGTCGATCGCGTCCGCAGCGGGTTCGTGCCCGGTCGGCACCAGACGCGGAGCGGCGCGCGTCCCGCCGCCGTTCAAAGCGCCATCCAATCGCTCTCCGCGTCGTCGATCGCGGCGATCGCATCGCCGTCCGCCTGCTGCGACCTCAGGTGCTTTCGAACGTCCTCGGGATCGCCGTTCCTAGGAAACGTCCTGTCCGCCCGGGCGGCGTCCGCGATGCCGTCCACCCAGTCGCCGCGATCGCGCTGGGTGAGTAGCCATCTGCCGAAGGCGGGCTTCTCGCCCTGGTCGTCGTCGCCGGTCATCGTCGTCCTCCCGAATCGTCGGATCGTGCATCGCACCTGACGGATGTTCCTGCAATGTTCTTGCGAATCGATGCGGCTTGGGATTACCTAACTGGATGCCGCCCTGGACGGCGACTCGACATGCTGGAGCGATACAATGCAGCACGACCTGCAACTGCGTGCGGCTGCGCGCGCGATCTACGACGAGTGCTACCCCGGCGACGAGTGGACGCCGGTCGGCTTCGATGAGGCGGAGCGGTTCGGGACGGTCCACTACCGGCAGGCCGTCGGAGCGGCGCAGCAGGCGCGGTGCGTCCTGGCGTCGCCCGGCGAGCAGTTGCTGCTGTCCGTCGTACTCTGATCCTGCGATCGACCGCCCGCTGAACGGCGTCGTGGGATTTCGTGGCGAACGGCGACGATCTCGATCATGCCGATCGGCGGCTGCGGACGCTGCAGCACTGCGCGCTGCACCGACGCACGATCAGGCTGACCTGTCCCATCTGCGGGCACGTGCGGTCGTTCGACGCCGTGGCGCTCTGGTGGATGTACGAGCGTCGGGGCTGGGACGATTGTCTGCCGGGGGCCTATCGGCGGATGTACTGCACCGGCTGCAAGGCGAAGCGCGACGCCGTCGTGCGGCCGAGGGCCGAGATCACGCGTGACCGGCCCGATGATCGGCAACCGCCGTATCCCGACGAGGCGACCTGGAAGCGGCTCGTATCCCGCTACCGGTCCTGACGGTCGCCGGGCCTGCATTGACTCCGGCGCGCGCGGCATCACCTTCTCGGCGATGTGCAACCTCTACAATCTCAGGGTCGAGCGTTGGGAATACACGGACCGCTTCGACGCCATTGATGACCCGCGCAACGAACTGGTCGTCGAGAAGACGTACGCCGCGCCGGGCAAGCCGGGATACGTCGTCCGCGAGGAGGATGGCGTGCGGGTGCTGAGCACGATGAAGTGGGGGTTCCCGACCCGCAAGCCCCGCAAGCGCCCGGCGAAGGCGGGCGAGCTGCCCTTCCTCTACGACTGGTGGACCAACGCCCGCAACCTCGGCAACACCATGTGGAAGCCGTGGCTGCTGAGGAGCGAGCACCGGTGCCTCGTGCCGTTCACGCGCTTCTCCGAACCCAAGGCGGCGGCGGATCGATCCGGGCCAGGCGACACGAACTGGTGGTTCACGGTCGAGGACCAGGACGCGCCGTGCTTCGCGGGGGTCTGGAAGACCGACCAGGATCATGACCGGGTCTACGCCTTCTGCACGACCGAGCCGAACCCGCTGGTCGCGCCGAAGCACCCGAAGGCCATGCCGGTCATCCTGATGGCCGAGGATCACGAGCGGTGGCTAGGCGGGTCGATCGACGACGTCCTGCAGCTGCAGTCCGGCTATCCGTCGCAGTTGATGTCGATGGAATGATCAACCGGCGTCATGTGAGCCCGGCCAGCCATTTGCCGTTCGATTCCTTCGACAGAGAGCCGAAGGGAGTTCGTTAAGGTGGTCACCGGAAACCACAATGGAAGTCCGGGCGGCGGTCATAGCAGGATTCGTCTTGCGTCTTCGGCGATCCGCTTGTGTACTGCGGTATTGCGGGTGTGGGGACATCCGGCGCAGGGGGATGAATTACAAATGCGAGCAATGCATACGGTCGCTGTGGCGGTCGCCGTTCTGACGTCATCGCCAGCAATGGCGGACGAATTCTTCGCGGTGACGCCGACAGGTGCCACCGAGATGCTCTTCGCCGAACCACCAACCGAGGTGATCGGCAAGCTGTCGGCCAAGTGCATCGACGCCAGCTGGAGCGTGACTTCATCGACTAGCACGGAGGTCGTGTGCGAAGCGCCGATGAATTTTGGCCAGTCGCTGATGGGCACGCTGTTGATGGGCAACAGCTACTCGACGCCACCGCGACGTTTCTTCAAGTACACGGTGTCCACCGTCGCCGGCGTTTCTCGCGTGCAAGCGTCGGGGTGGATGGAGCTCCAGATGGCTTTCGGCCAGATGAAGCGCACAGATTTCTCAGGACCTCAGTTCCACAACGGGGCGATGAACTTCATGAGTGCGGCGGGCGGAAAGCTACCGAAGGGCACCACGTTCCCCAACCACGCATTCCTCGGCGTCGGTCTTGAGCCTGTTCGGAGCGGAAAGACGTCAAGCATGCGGATCACCTCGCTGCAGGATGGTTCAGCCGCTGCACAGGCAGGCGTGCAGGTCGGCGACCAGATCACCTCGATAGCGGGCAAGCGCTTCAAGGACGGCGACGACTTCCAGGATTCGTTGGCGAAGGCGGCGAAGACGCCCACTTACGGCATGGACGTATTGCACGACGGCAAGCCCCTGAAACTGACCGTGACGCGGGCATACCGTCAGGCATACGCCGAGGAGGTGGTCGCGGTGGCCGCGACGCCGGTTGCAGTGACCATGGCCAATGCCTCTGAGCTATCCGTCGCCGATGAATTGACCAAGCTCGGCAAGCTGAAGGCTGACGGGCTCATCACCCAAGCCGAATTCGATCAGCAGAAGGTTAAATTGCTGGCACGCTGATGCGGTCTTCGACGGCGATTACGTGGCCCTCGGCGATCCGGGGCTGTCGGGGGCTGACGACCTTCCCCGTCGAATCCGACGTGGCACCGGCGATGAAAACGGCTCCATCCGCGCATCCTACGATCTCAGCGGCAGACCATGGTAGCCACACGGATCGCCTCGTCGGCTACGTCGAGGACGGTGGCGATGCTGCGAACCACACGCTCGTATCTCCGCAGATCCTCGATCTCGTCCTCGATCCCGGGAATGGCGGCTGATACCGCGCAAGCGTGCCGCGATATCTCCTCCGTCTGTGCCGCCAGCAACAAGCGTCCGGCCGCCGTCACGCGGGCGTTCACCTCGACGATCTGATCGGAGATCGCCCCGATCGCCGCAGCGGTCGGGGCGGAGTCGACCGACTCCTCCAACCGCCTGACCAAGGCGATGAGGTCGCGGTGCATGGCCTTCAGGTCCGGGTTCTCCCCATCCATCGGGACTCCGCCGTGGCCATTCGTCATCGCGTCTCTCCCGCCTTCTCGACCGCCCGGTATGTGGCTTCCGTCCGCGCGACCCTTTCATTCACGTCCTTCAGCACCTCGTCGAAGGGGCGCCGCGATCCTGCGGCGGCAGCGGTATGGGCGTCAGCAAGGCCGAGAAGAGACGATCGAAGTCCTGCCAGCGCGTCGAGCTGCGCGTCGCGCCTGTCGATGCTGGTCAGATAGTCGGAGACGATCTGGCGCTGCCTCGCATCGGCCTTGTCGGTGGCAGCGACCGCGTAGGTGCGCTGGTATGCGGACAGTGCCGCGGTCCAGTTCGACGCCACCGTCCCGCGCAGGCCTTGCGCATCGTCGGCACCGACGGCGTCGGCCATGGCAACGAGGAGTTTGCGGACGTCCGGATCCGTTCGCCGCAGGATGTCGCGTGCACTCGCCTGCGCCTTCATGTCCACCAGCGCGCCCGCCAGCGCCGCGAAGCCGGCGGTGATCCCTGCATCAAGGTCGGCTCCGGTCGAGCCGGCGTTCAGCTGCGTCCCCAGTTGCCTGAAGGCGTCGGTCTGCACGCCACCGCGACCGGTGTCCGTCAGCGTCGCCAGCAGGTTGCCGTAGCGCGCAAGATCCCCAAGCGCCGCTCGCCAGCGGGCCGCGATCTCGGGTGGAACGGCCGGAGGGAAGCGACGCTCCGACAGGCCGATGGCGCCTGACCGGACGAAGCGATCGACCTCGACCGAGCGTGCGATCCTGTTCGCCTCGGTGAACGTGGTGCCCACGTCCGCCTGCAGTCCCGTCGCCGCCCGGCCGAAACCGTTCAGGTCGGCGGACGGCGTGGTCGCGCACGACGCAGTCAATAGGGCCGGCAGCAGGATCATGGCCCGGAACCGCCGGAAGGACGATCGACAAACGAGATGCAACGAGCCGGTTCTCATGCTGGGCACCCCAGATACGGCGACAGGTTGGAGAAGGATCGCTTATCCAGCCTCGGGAATAGACCGAGGCGCGAACGCAGTTCGACTTCGTCGAGCGCCACCTGCGCGGCGCAGTGGTCGAGCGCACGCGGTGCGGCCGTATCCATGATGAAGGCGGCCATTCGACCGTCCTGCGTTACCAGGACCTTCCAGTAACCGGACGGAACGCGGTGGCGCTCATCCGCTTTCGGCATCGGCGCGACAACGCGTTCGAATAGCGGCCCGGTCAGTACATAGACGGCGATGTTCTCCGCGCGGGCGAGATCGTTCTCCCGCGCCTCCAGGCGCTGCCACGCTCCTTGGTTCAACGCCGCACCCTGCGGCGTGATGTTGGACAGGATGTTGGTGTCGGCTGCGAAGGGCGTTCCCGACTGACCTGCGAGCGGGGCCTGATGACCGCGGTCGATACCCAGCGCTCGTGGTGCGCCCTCGTAGTCGTCGGGTTCGAGCGCCTCGTCGGGATCGAGCCACGGATCCGCTGCCCACTTGCGATCGCCCGAGGGGCCGATGGAGGTCGGTGTCACTCGGTACGCGACCCAGTCTGCCATCTTGGTCAGGTCGTTGGAGGCGAGCGTGTAGATCTCGCGCACAACGATGTCGTCGATGTCAGCCGCCCCGATCGGACAGCCGTGAAGGCAGTGGAAGGTATGGAGTTCGCCGGTGTTCCGCGCTTGCGCCGCACGCGCAGGTAGGCACTGTCCGAAGACCAGTATCGTTGCGAACAGGATCGACCGGAATGATCCGATGGTGTCACTGGGCATGCGGAACATCCTTGACGGTGTAATGGCCCTTCGCATTGTCGTGGGTGCGCAAGTTTTCCGGGCGATACGGCGCCGACAGCCCGAACTGATCCACTTCGTCAGCCGCCAGGCGATCTAGGACGGACGGATGCAGCGGCGCATTCGTCTTCAAGGTGCGCAGCCTCTTCCTCGCGAAGCGGAAGACGATGCCGCGCGTCTCGTCATGCTGCATGCCGAGCGCATCGGGATGGAGGCGCAGGACGGTGGGATCGTACTTCAGGCCCACCGCGCTGGCGGCACCGAGTATCCAGTCGAGCGCCACGTCGGAGAGGCGCGACTCGTCCTCTGGATAGCTGCCACCGATGTCGGAATGGTTGCCAGCGAACCACAGCTGCTCGAACCACGCTGGGTCGCCACCCCGCCATTGGCCAGGGATGCCCCATGGGACGCGGGCGAAGGATGCACGTGCCTCGTCGATCGACAAGGCGTGCCGCGCATACTGCACCTTCTCGTCCAGTTCGGTGTCGTACATCTTCATCCGTGCGCTGGCGAAATGGATCGTCCGCCACCACCGGATGCCCGGCAGCCCGAAGGCAACCTTGAAGCGGGAGGCGATGTTGAAGCCGAGACCGATGCCGGTGAGCGTGGCGGTGATGATGCCGAACCACCGCCAGTATTCGCCCGTGACCCAGTATGCGACGACGCTGCACGCGGCGACCATTACCAAGGCGATCATCGTCAGCATTGCGATGGCGACCGGGTTGGCCAAGGACGCGACGGTGTCGAACACGCCGAGGAACCAGGGACGGGCGTCTCCGCCCCCCGAACCGCCTGAGTTGTAGGTTTTGCGAAAGCGCGCCGCCAATAGCGCGCGGTGACCAAGCAGTTCCTTCTGCCGATCGGTCCGATCACTTTCCGGCCGCGAGTTCGTGTAGTTGTAGACGGCGACCGCCTCCTTCGCGATCTTCAGCGCGGAAGATGCATCGCGCTTGAGCGGCGCGCCCTTCTCTCCGGTCGTCGGGACGCCGCACAGCTTCAGGACGCCGCCTAGGCACCGCATCGTATATGCGCCGCGGCTGAAGCCAAAGAGGAAGATGCGGTCGCCAGGCCGCCACAGGCGGACGAGTGCGGCGTAGCACTCTACGATGTTCCGCGTGATCCCCATGCCGGTCGCCTGGCTGGCCAGGTTGTAGAGCGATCGCGCGAGCGCAGCCGGTGAGTCGATGCCGCCGGGCAGGGTCCCGAGGCCGGCATCGTAGAACGCGGTCTGGTCGGCGGGATTGACGCAACTGTCGGGCGCGACCCGGGTCGCGCGATACAGCTTGTAGATGTTGCTACGACGCTCGTCGACGAGCACGCCGCCCCGTTGACCGGTGCCGTCCGAGAATATGACGATGTTTCGTGCCATGTCAGCCTTCTCCCACATCATCGTAGATTATCATGCCGCCCGGACCCATCGTTTGGGTAACCAAGGCGTCGATCGATCCCGGTCGCCGCCCCGTTCCGTGAGTCCGGCGACGGGGGATCTCCCGATGTCGGTGGATCGCACTCACGCTGCCCCCGTCGGTCCGACCACGTCGGCGATCTCGGCTGCGATCTCCTCGACGGTGTGGGTCGCCGTGCTACGCGCCAGTTTGTCTGCGAGAGACGGGGAGAAGCCGATCACCTGCTTCTTGGTCACGTCGTGCCAGATCGGCAGCAGCACCTGATCACCGGAGACGGCCTTCGTCACCAGGCCATCGAGTTCGTATTCCGGCCACCCCTTCCCGAAGAACGACTTGGAGAGCACCACCACACCGAAACGGCTGCTGCCGAGCCCACGATCGATCTTGCGCCGGAGGCTGTCGCCGATCCTGAGTTCGAACTCGTCGTACCAGACGGACAGGCCGGCATCACGGAGCGCGTTGGCGAGCGGCCGTACGATCTCGTCTTTGTCCTCCGAGGCGTGCGAGATGAAGACGTCGAATACACGCCCGTCCGGTGCCTCCGGCGTTGGTGCGAGTTCCTCCTCGGCGTCCCGGACGAGCGTGGGGATGCTGCGCAGCGGCGCCTCGTTGATGGTCGGCAGCGGGCGCAGAGCTGCTGCGGGGATCACGTTGATGCTGGACCTGACGGAGCCGCGCATTCCCTGCATGTCGACCGTGACATGCCATGTCCCGGAGTTGGGAATCTGCAGTCTGACGGGCGACTGCTTGGCCAGACCGCCGACGTAGCGGTGCTGCCGGCCGGCCTTGTAGTTGCTGAAGTTGGACCCATCCATCAGGCGCACATTGGCGGCACTGCCCTGCAGGGTGACGGCGACGACGCTGCCGCGCTCGACGTGGCCGAGATTGTAGTGGGTGAAGTTCATCCTCGTCGGTCCTTTATGCAGCCAGGCGGGTGGGCAAGGGCGACGCGGCGTATGCAAGAACCGTCGGCGCCGGCATCGTCTCGAAGAACAGAACCTCCTCCTCGTTGAGACGGATGTGCTGGTGCGGCATGACAGGGATCCGCTCGCCGGCGCGCAGCAGGAAGAGGCGCCGGTCGTGGCCACGGGCCGCCCGGCGAAGGAGACAGGACGCGTTGATCATCTCGGCGTCGATGCCGATCAGTTGTCCATCCACGTCCACGATGTGCCGAAGCTCGATGCCACCCAGGTTCACGACCGAATCTCCTATGCGATCCACGATCGTGACATTCGCATGCAAGGATGTCAGAACCTGTCACCCACTCGTGCGATGACACGAATGATCTCGCCTTTCGCCATGGACGTCATCTGCGCGTTCGGTCGGACGCTTCCCGGTTCAAGCCGCCATGGCAGAATTTGGAGGTTATCAATCATCGAGTCGGGAGGGGTGGTGCGGCGAACCGCGACCCGAGTCAGAACGCATTGCCCCCATGTTCGCGCAGCAGGCACAACGCGTTGACCAGCGTCATCTCTTGTACAGTCCGGCACGGCGTCTCGAGCAGCAGTGGGCTGGCGAAGACGACCGCCGATGCCTGCGCGCGAGAAACGGCGACATTGATGCGATTGAGCGAGAACAGGAAAGCGATGTCGCGCGGTAGTTCCTCGCCGCTCGAGGTGGTCATGGAGACGAGACACACCGGCGCCTCCTGACCTTGGAATCGATCGACCGTGCCGACGCGGACCGCGGGCGGCAGCGCCGCGCGTAATGCGTTGACCTGCGCGTTGTAGGGCGCGACGACCAGGATGTCGGAATGATGGACGATGCGGGATGCGCCGTCGCGACCGCGATAGGTCGCACCGAGGATCCGGGTGATCTGGTCACGAATGGCCTCGATCTCCTCGGGGCTGACCTGCGATCGTCCCGTATGGGTAATGGTTCTGACGCCGGCACCGATCATAGACATGCCGTCGAGGGCGGTCAGCGTCTGCATCCCCGCTGCCTCGTCGGACTGCAGCCTTTCCTCGTAGACCGCTGCGGAGATGTATCCGCACACCGCCGGATGCATGCGACGGCTGATCGGCATGAAGATGCCGCGATCGCCCGGGACGATGCGGTGCCCGTCGATGAGGTATTCCAGGCATGATTCGCCGCTGCGACCGGGATGCGTACCCTGGAGGGGTTGCGGCAGCTGCATGGGGTCACCGACGAGCACGATGTTCCGCGCGGCGCGAGACATGGCCATGATGTTGGCGAGCGAGACCTGCCCCGCCTCGTCGACGATGAGATGATCGAACTCGGGGGCGGGATATCGGGCGAAGTGCCACGCGGTGGCGCCGACGACGTGGGCGGCGGCGATCTCGGGCGCGTCGTTGTCCGAAACCATGACGATGCCCGGATGGGTGTCCTCGTCGCCATCACCGGTCGATTTCTGGGCGATCCGGCAGGGTATGCCTTCCGCCGCAGCACGTGCAGCGACCGCCTCCAGCAAGTTGCCGATCGCCTTGTGGCTGTTCGACGACACGGCGACGCGGCGACCGGATCGAACCAGGTTCACGATGGCAAGTGCGCTGACGTAGGTCTTGCCGGTGCCGGGCGGCCCCTGGATCGCCAGGATCGTTCCGTCCATCGCCGCGATTGCTGCTGCGGTCTGGGCTGGCAGATCGCCATCGGGATCGATCACGCCGCCAGGCCGGGGGCCATCGAGGAAGCGGGGCTGGGCCTGGGACAGCAGCTGCTCCACCGGTCGCGCCCGCACGTCGTTGGCGATGATGGCGTCGGTGACCGCGGCGATCGCGGTGCGCAGGGTGCCGTTCGCGATCGGTTTGGCCGGGATCAGGTCCAGGTGATCGGGCAAGGGCCCCTTGGAGGTCGAACGACGCAGCACCAGCGTGTTGGCGTCGGTATCGATCGAGCGCAGGTCGATGTCCTCGGGCATCGCCGCCGGCTTGATGCAAGGCTTCTTGCCCGAGCGCAGCTTCGTCTCCTGCGGCGGGAAGCGGTAGGTCCGCTCGAACGACTTGGCCGTGACCTTAACCGGCGGTGCGATCGCCTCCAGCCCCTGGATGCATTCGAGGTCGTCGATCAGTTCCTCGCTCTCCTGCGCCAGGCGATCGAAGATCGCCCACCATGCTGGCTTGTCCTCGCGCTTGTGGAAGAAGTTGAGGTCGAGCAGCAGATCGGCGACCGCGTCGCCGAGGCGCGCCCGCACGGGTTCGAGGCGGAAGCGCAGCGCCTCGATCTCGGCGTCCTCGGCATCGACGTTGGACAGCGCGCCGGCGTTGGGAACGTCACCCAGCTGCGGCCAGGGCATATCCGTCGGGCGGACGTCGCGGACGAGCCAGTCGCGCAGCAGCTGGGTCGAGATGCAGTCGGTGCGATTGTAGTCGTGGATCTTGGCGAGCAGGTCGTCGTCGCCGGTCTCCCGCCACTTCTCGTAGAAGACGACGCTGGCACCAGCGGTCGCGACGTCGGCGTCGCGCTTCTCCATGTAGAACGCTTCGAGGTCCTTGATCGAATAGCCCTTTTCCGAAGCGATCAGCGCGCCGGACACCACCTTGAACAGATCGACGAAGCGCCGCTCGCGCTGGAGCTGATCCATCGCCGCCTCCCCGACGCGGTGCTCGGCCGTGAGGCGGCGCAACGCCGCGATCTCATAGTTGGCGTAGTGGTAGATACGGGCCCGGGGGTGGCGGCGGAGATGGTCGACGAGGAAGTCGAGCAGTTCGGCGACGGCGCGCGCCTCCGCCTCGCGGTCGTGCGCCCAGAAGGCGCGGAAGGTCCACTCGCCTGCTTCGCGGTACCAGATGCCGTGAAGGTATTCGAGGCCGCCCTCGTGGTAGGGATCGCCCTCGATGTCGTAGAATATGTCGCCGTCATCCTGCTCGGGCAGCAGGCCGAAGCCCTTGCCTGGCACGAAGTCGCGCAGATGGAAGCCGGGCGGTCCGCCGGCGCGACGCTTCATCTGTAGATGTGCCTGGATGCGAAGGCGTTCCTGCGTCTCGGGCGCCAGCCTGGGTATCCTTTCGGCATGGCTGGCGAGTCCGGTCAGCGTCGTGATGCCCGCCGCCTCGATCTTCGCGCGCTGTATCTTTGTTATGCCGGCCACGAGCGCGAGGCTGTCGTTGCGGTCCCATTCTTCTCGGCAGTGGTTCTTCCATCTGCAGAGCGCGCATGCCGACACCGGTTCCGGCCGGGTGACGGGACGTTCGCGAAGGAATGTCTCGAACACGGTGCGGGCGTGCCGCGCGTAGGCGGACACCTCGGCGAGCCGCACCGTGAAGCGCGAGCCGTCGCCCAGCTGCAGATGCGCCGCCTCGGGTTGGGCGCCCTGCACGGCGGCGATCAGGTCCGAATAGAGGGCCAGCTGGAGGACGTGCTTGGGGTCGGGTTTGCGCTTCAGCTTCGTGTCGACGACCTCATATGAAAACGGGCCGAGGCCGGACGGGCGATCGACCCGTTCCAGGAAGTCCGAGTATCCCCCCCAGGCGCCACCGAGGAGCGCGCCCTGGAACACCACGTCTGGCCCGGCCAGCAGTGCCTCGCGCGTTAGTTCCACGGACCGTTCCAGCGGGATCCCGTCCTTCGGCACCTCGACCACCGAGCGGCCGGATCGCTTCAGCTCCGCGAGGAAGGCAAGCTCATGGTCATCGCCCTGACGCTGGAGCAGTTCCGCCTCGTCGCCATCGGCAGCGGGAGTGATGTCGCGGAACTCCATGTATCGGAGATCGAGCGTGGTCGCGTGGCGGCAACCCTTGAACCGCATGAGGTCCGAAGCCGAAAGCCTGATCTCGCCGTCCTGCAGTCGCATCGGTCGTTCCCCTTCGAGCCTATTCAGCGCACATAGGGGTGACAGAAGCTGTCGTGGAGTCGCCATGTCGTTCGCGAAGGGTCAGGATCTGCTGCGTCTGGCTATGATGGCGACGCGGCGGCGGGGTGTGTCGCTGATGGAGATCGAGGAGGAGTTCGCCTGCTCGGAACGAACCGCTCAGCGGATGACGGACGCCTTGCAGGCCGCGTTCCCGCAAACCGAGCGCCGCGTCGATGAGGATCGTCGCGCACGATGGCTTATCCCGGCGCGCGCCATCGCGCCGCTGCTGACGCCGTCGGCCGACGAACTTGTCGCGCTCGCGGAGGCGATCGCCCAGCTCGATATGGCCGGGCTCAGGAAGGAGGCGGCGCATGCGCGCGGTCTCGAACGCAAGGTCCGCGCGTTGATCCCCCCGGAGCAGGGGACGCGGCTGGACGTCGATACGGAGGCGGTTCTCGAAGCGCTCGGCCATGCGGCGCGTCCCGGTCCCCGGCCCGCCGCGGATGAAGGGGTGGTCGAGGCGATCTACGAGGCGCTGAAGGGGCCGAACCTGCTACGGATCATGTATCGGCGACGGGACGAGGACGAACCGCACGAGAGGGTGGTCGCGCCGCACGGTCTCCTTCTCGGGGTGCGCCGCTACCTCGTCGCCCGCGACACCGCCAAGGGTCCGCAGGCTAACCTGCGGCACTACCGGGTGGAGGAGATCCAGCGTGCGGACCTGCTCGATGGCATGTGCGAGATCGATCCCGGGTTCAGCCTGAAGCGCCACGCCGAGAAGGGCTTCGGCTCCTACGAGAGCGCGGACGAGTTCGGCGAGGTGGTCTGGCGGTTCACATCCGACGCGGCCGCGCATGCCAGGCGGTTCGTCTTCCATCCGACGCAGACGACTGAGGAGATGGCCGATGGCTCGCTGATAGTGCGGTTCATGGCATCGGGTCATCTGGAGATGACATGGCACCTATACGCATGGGGTGATGCGGTCGAGGTGATCGCCCCTTTGGCCTTGCGGGAGATGGTGGAGGGACACCGGCGGCGGTTCCCAGCGCTACCATGACCGTTCACCGCTGTACTCGATGCGCCGAGATATAAAGGACATCAGCTCATCGGCGTTGATCGCAGTGCCGACCCGTCCGCCGGGCCGAAGGTCAGTGACGCCGCAAGTCCACGATCTTCGCGTCTGACCGTTGGCCATAATTTCCGTTCCATTCCTCGATGGCACAGATAGACTATAGGTCATGATCGACCAGCTCCGTTCGGCGCGTGGCGCCTACTTCTCCCGCCGTGTGAAGCGGATCACCAAGAAGGCGGTTCGTGCGATGTTCGATGAGTTGCTTGCGGATGCCGTAAACGCTGCGCGGCCGGTGTTTCGCATTGAGCGGAACCTGGACGGTGACGCTCGCTATTCGGCGCTCTGCTTCGCCCACGACCGCCCGGTGCCATTCCTGGATGAGGGCAGCGGCAAGGTCGACCGGGTGCACGGGTTCCTTCTCATGGTCGAGATCGGCACCACCGTGGCGATCCTCAGGTCGGGGCTTGATGCGACGGCGGCGTTCCGGAAGGCATACCTCGCTCCCATCGGGCGTCGGCGCGTCGAGACGGCCATCGCGCGGCACGATGCGGTATTCGAGCGCCTGAGTCTCCGCAATATGACGACGTCGAGGCTGGCGTTGCGATCGAAGACGCTCGAGTCGCAAGACCTCGAGAACGCGATAGCCTCGGCCAGCACCGGCCGATTCATCCCGCAGAACTACCGTGTGCGGCGCGATGGGGGGAGCTACACCGCGACACCCAGTACCGGCCGGATCGCGATGCGTGCCGAGAAGGCGGATCTCGTCGGCGCGATCGCCTGGGTTCGTGACATCGTCGACCTCCTAGCGGACGGCGCCGACGCATCGGCCTTCATCACCCGGTTCGCGCGCCCCGCGGACCTCGACGGCATCGCGACGGGTGTGCTGCCGACCTACTTCGCGGTGGACACCATGGCTCTGGCCGATGCGATATGGGAGGGCGACGAGCGCATCCGCCTCGTACGTGAGAACGGAGGTCTATGGCACGAACTGGGCAGGGCCGATGTGGACGCGATCATCGCAGACCTCGCTGTCAGTTTTGAAGTGCGGCCGGCGGCATCGCCAGGTCATCACGACTTGCTCGATGAGGCTGGCGTGGTTGCGGGCGCCTTGAGGTTCAACAAGGCGAGGATCGCGCTCAGGGGGCTGGAGCGTCCGCTTCTGGCAGGTGTCTTCGTGGAGGATGCGTCGTTCGGCGTCGGCCAGGATCCGAAGCGGGTCCCCATCGTCCGCCACATCGATGCCGAGGACATGTTCGTGGTACTCTTCAGCGATCACGCGCTGGCCTACGTCCAGGGATCGTTGTTCCGGGACGAGGACATCGTCGGTGGAGGTACCACGTTTATGCGCCACTTGATCGCCGAGCCCGCACTCGCCGCGACGACCAGCGAGAAGGGAGGATTTGCGGTCGGACAGACGCAATTCTCGCCGGGGTCGGTGTTCCGGACCGTCGTGGATACGATCGCGCGGGAGGACGTCCTCGTCTGCGACGACCTGGGCGACGAGTGGGCGGACTTCATCGGGGTGGCGACCGCGACCACCCCGGTGACGATCAGCTTCTACCACGCCAAGCATGGCGCGCCGTCCCTGAGCGCATCCGCCTTCCACGATGCCGTCGGGCAAGGGATCAAGAACCTCGGACGGCTGGGCATGGCGGGCGACAGGATGACGTCGAAGCATGACGGTTGGGACGCGGCATATGCGAACGGCGGCGTCGTCACGGACATCCGGAAGCGGATCCGCGGCGGCACGCGCGACGAGGTGGCCGCCAAGATCGCCGACGCGACTGGGGCACCGGACGTCCAGCGGCGAGTGCTCATCGTGACATCGTCTCTCAGCCGGATGGATGTGGAGGCCGCGTTCGCGGCGGTAAGAGCGGGCGGAGCGCCGAGGCCGCACTTCGTGCAGCTGTACTGGCTTCTTGCAGGTTTCTTCTCGTCGTGTGCCGAGATTGGTGCCGTCGGGTTCGTTGTTTGCCGGCCCTGATTGGCGCTGCATTCGGAGTGTCCGGGAGCATGATGTCCTGCCGGAACTAGCGCAATGTCGATCGGTGGCATTTCGAACCACACGGTTTGGAGCGCTATCGCGACTATCCCAGCCTGGCCGGTGTGCCTGGTCGGTCGTAGTGGCATCGTGGGTGCGCGCTGCAGCCGATCACGGTCGCACCCCCTTCGTCTATCCGGTCCGCCAGTTCGCCTGTTATGCAGACCGGGCATTGCCACAGCCTTGTTCCATCGACGCTCTCGAACCGGACGTCGTCACCTGCGAGATCGCATAGTTCCGCGATGTAGCGGGACGGCTGATCGCGATCGTAGAGCAGGAACGTGCCGCGGCTGGCCCGGGTCAGCGCGACGTAGAACAGTCGTCGCTCTTCCGCGTACTCGAACGTCTCCGGGCGTGGGATCACGAGGTTCAGCAGCTCGTCGTCCTCGATGCGGCTTGGTACCCCGTAGTCGCCCTCGCTAACGTCGAGCAGGATCGTGTAGTCCGCTTCCAGGCCCTTCGAACTGTGGAAAGATTTGCCGGTCACGACGATGTTAGCGAACTCTGGAGAATTACCGTGAAACGGGTTGAGCAGGTTGTAGCGCCACAGCACTAGCACCTTCAGCTTCTCCCCATCGTGGCGCCGCCACTGTTCGGCGTTCCCCGACAGGAAGGTGTCCAGGCGGTCGAGAACCCTATGGCAGGCATCGGCGAATGCTGACTTGTTCTTACCCGTCTTGACCGGGATCGCACGGATCGAGCGCGGAATCGCCTGACGCGAGGACCGCACCGTCTTCTTCAGCTGCGCCGGGTTCCGCTGGATGAAGGACGCGGCCGCGTCGGCCAGCATCTGGTTGCAGCGGTACGTGCGCTCGAGCCGCCCCTGCCACGACGCCCCGAAGTTCGTCTCGAACTGGGTGAAGATCGTGAGGTCGGAGCCGGTGAAGCGGTAGATCGACTGCCAGTCGTCGCCGACGGCGAACAGCTTCGTGAACGGTTTCTGATGCTTCAGCGCCTTGATCAGCTTGGCGCGGGGATCCGATATGTCCTGGAACTCGTCGACGAGAATGAGCGAGAACGGGCTGCGGTAGCGACCGGTCTCGACCATTTTGACGGCATCTCCGATCATTGAGTCGAAGTCGATGCGACGCTGCTGGTCCAGCCTGCGCGTGTAGGCGTCCGTGATCTTCGTAACGACCTTGGCGAAGCGCTCGGCGCGGTTGCGGTCGTGCAGCGACTTCGCCTTCTCCAGCAGCATGTCCAGGGTGAGGTCGCTTGCGCGGATGTGCTTGATGCAGACACCGATGATCTTACGGTAGTGGGCCAGCACGAGCGGGGCCGCCGCCCTCAGGGTATCGTCGGCCGACCTTTCGGCCAACTGGATCCCCCGATCGACGAGTTCGTCGCGCAACCGGTCCAGCAGGGAGCCGTCACTTGCCTGCGCCGAAGTGGTTTCGAAGAGATCGGCACCGATCCTGGCGTATCCGGCGCGCTTCAGGTTCGCATGCTCGACGTAGTTCTCGAACGGCGACGTACCGTTGGCGTTGATGGCGAAGTGCTCGTGGAGGGTGCCCGTCGCCGGGTAGTAGAAATCCGGTTTCAGCCAGCGTGGGCTTCCATCCTCGTCCATGGTCTGGGTCTGGCGCTCATACTGGAAATCCACCGTATGCATCCATAGCCAGTTGGCGATGCGCATTTCCTCCAGCGATTGCACGTAATCGCCCGAAAGGGTCGCGATCGCCTTTGGGCGCTTGCCGTTGTTGTCCGCCATGTAGTCGCGGTATTCCTCGGGCGTCTTGAATTCCGCCGGCGGGATGTGCGCTTTCGGGTACAATAGGAGGATCTCAACCCAAAGCCTGCGGAAATCCTCATCGTTCTCGACCAAGTCCTTGATGATGCCATCGACGAAGCGCGCCTCCCCGGTCGCGCTTTCGACCCAGTTCACCATCTGCGGGGGCCGTCCTTCGACTTCCTTTATTATGCTCAGCCCGAGCGCGTGAAAGGTGGTGACCCGGCATTTCAGATCGCCCGGCTCCAGTCCAAGTTGCTTGGCGATCCGCACCTTGAGTTCCTCGGCCGCCGGCTTGCCGAATGCCATGACGAGTATCTCGCCTGGTTCGTGCAACTGCTTTTCCAGTACGTAGGCGACCTTGCCCACCATCGTCGCCGACTTCCCGGAACCGGCTGACGCGACGAGGAGATTGCTATCCTCCAGCCGAATGCTTGCTTCGCGCTGCTCATCCGAAAGAGGGAACTCGCCGAGACCATCGAAGAAAGCTCCAAAGGTGTTTAATTCATGGGTGACGAACGCTTCGTTGTACTTCGTGCGCGCATCGGGATCGGTGAGCAGGCCGATCGCATTCGGCAGATGGCGCCGTACCGTGGCGGGGATCAGCGCGGCATCAAACAGGGGATGGGACAAGGCCCGCGCTACGTCTCCCGGCACGGCGGCGATGGCGCGGCCGATGTCGGACTGCGCTAAATACTGCCGATGGGCGTCGACCATGGCGCCAACGATCCTGTCGACCTCGCGCAATTGCTCCTTGTCGTCATCGATCAGCCTGCCCAGGTGACCATTCACGAATGCGAGCAGGTCGTCCCGAAGACGTCGAGCGGCATTGCCTGTCAGACCGGTCAGCGCCTCAATCCGTGACGACGTCCTGATTTCAACGGTATGCCAAAGCAGCGCCTTCGAAGTGTCGATGGCGGTGATGTCTAGGCACGCGATCTCGTCACCGCCAAGCATCATGCGAGCGTCATGTCGGCTATCGAGAGCCAGTTTCCAGGCGCCGCCGCCGAACATGCGGGCCCAGATGCCCGGACGGTAGGTCTGGGCACGCCCCAGCATTTCTATCGCCTACCGCGGCTTGGTCACAGGATGGTCCCCGCGCGCAGTCCTGCCGCGTCGACACGCGTGGTCCAGGAATTCGCTGAGCCCCTCGGCCGGACCGGTCTCGGCACGGTAGATCACGCTTCGACCGATCTTCTCCGACGAGACGAGGCCCGCTCGTTCGAGGATGGCTAGGTGGGCGCTCATCGTGTTCGGCGTCGTCCCGATGGCGGTGGCGATGTCGCTCGACGCCATTCCCTGGGGCAGCGCATCGACGAGCGCGCTGAACGCCGCGAACCGGCTCGCCTGCGACAGCGCCGACATGACTTGAAGGGCATGCATCTTTTCCACTCCACGGTTCTATGCGGGCGCCGCCCCCATGCAAAGCACTCCCTCATATCGTTAGCACGGCGCTAACGCTACAATAATTCGCGAAGCGTTGTATTATTTCGTTTCGGTTCCATATTCGGTGGCGCCGGCGCCTGTCGCCTCCGCCGGCCCGACGGACATCGGCGACGATGGAGTGACATATGAACGCGATTGCCGCCGAGCGCATCGACGCCGGCCATGGACCCGAAATAGGTATCGCCGCCCTCGAAAAGAAACCGATCGGACGCATCGGAGCGCTGTTCCCCGATCCGCTCGATGACGACGCCGACGACGACGAGGTGGTCGTGACCACGCGACGCGCCATCGGCCGCGTCGCCCTCGTGGCGACCGAGACCGCGAGCCGGTTCCAGCGCGAGGCGGTCGGGCACGATCCGATGAGCTGGATGTTCTCGCCGCGTCGCGTGTTCGACGGTGCCGCCGCCATCGACGCCTGTCGCGACCGCGACGCCTGCATGCGCGGCATCCTCGTCCACGGTCTCGGGCTCGGTCTGGATGTCGAGCGATCCGCGGTCGACGCGCTGCTCGCGAGCGACGGCGAGGACGACGACTTCGACGAGAGCGAGTTCGACTACCTTTACGGGGGCGGTGCCGGTGCCGGGGGATCGAGCCAGAGCGACCGCGACGCCGTCGCCCGCTCGACACGCCTGCGCCTGTTCACCGCGACCATCGCGGAGACGCGCGAGAATCGGATGCTGCAGGCGTTCCACGCCTCGGTGGCGCGGAGCGCGGCGGAGGTGCGCGCGCGTCTGGCCGGGCGCTTCGGCCCGGACCTCGCCGATGCGGCGGACATCCGCCTCGGCATCCATCCTTCGGCACCGCTCGTGATCGCTCTGGTGCCGAGCCCCGTGGCGGCGATGATCGTGCAGATGGGCGAGGACTGCGCGTCCTCGGCGGCGCGCACCTTCGCCGTCGACATCCAGCAGGTGATCCAGGCCTGACGGGTTGGCGATGACGGTGTGAGTGCAACTTCGGCCAAGATCGCCCGGCGATCGCTGACCGAGATCGCACCGTCCATCCAACCCCAGCGCTGTTCAGCACGGGGAGACTGACATGAATCTGCAAGTCGAGGTCGGCCGCCCCGCGGCCGGCAACGGGGACGCGCGCGTCCTCCATCCGCTCCGCCTGCACGAGGGTCCGACCGGTGACGGCGTCGGTCGCGGTCGTCACGTCGGCGTCGCGCTGGACGTTGAGACCACCGGGCTCGACCCGGCCACGGGCAAGATCATCGAGCTGGCGATCCGCCGGTTTCGGTACGACGCTGACGGCGTCATCACGGACATCGACGAGGCGTTCGAATGGCGGGAGGATCCGGGTGATCCGCTCCATCCCGACATCACCGCGCTCACCGGGCTTACCGACGCCGACGTGGCGGGTCGCGAGATCGACACCGACGACGCCACCCGGCTGCTGAGGTCGGCCAGCTTCGTCGTGGCGCACAATTCGGTCTTCGACCGCCGCTGGATCGAGAACCGCCTGCCGGACGCGCGCGGCCTTAGCTGGTGCTGCTCGATGCGCCAGGTCGACTGGCGCGCACGCGGGTTCGACGGCCGCGTCTTGGGGTATCTGCTACTGCAGTCGGGCTTCTACCACTGTGGCCACCGCGCCAGTTCGGACGTCGACGCGCTGATCCAGATGCTGCGCGGACGCGACGCCGAAGGGCGCACCGCGCTCGCTGAGATGATCGAGCGCGGTGGCAGGTCCAGCTGGCTGGTCCGTGCCCGCGGGGCCGCGTTCGACGTCAAGGATCAGTTGCGCGCCCGTGGCTATCGCTGGTTCGCCGACATCAAGATGTGGGCGAAGGAGGTCGATGACGACGACCTCGTCGGCGAACAGTTCTGGCTCGCCGCCAACGTCTACGCGGTCGAGGCCAACGCCAAGGCGCTCTGTCCCGAACTCGTCCGCATCACCCCGAGAACACGGTTCGCCTGAGCGAGCAGGATCGCACCCCCGGACCAAAATCGAAGGAGAACATCATGCCCGGCAAGAAGAAGAGCGCGTCACCCAAGTCCAACAGTTCGGCGCTGACACCGATAACCGGCACGTCACTGGCGCCCATCCTAGAGTCGCCCCGAGCCTTGGCGAAATTGCCGGGCGACGGCGGCAGCGTCGCCCGCGAGCACGGCGTCACCCTCGTGACCGACCGCCCATACGCGACCAGCGACATGACGATCCCGGCAGCCGAGATCTATTTCGTCGATGGCGCCAAACCGCGCGGGACCGGCCCGTGGCTTGGCGAGGCCGATAAGGTCGCCTGGCGGGATCCGGCCAGCGGGTACGAGTGCATCATGCTTCGCGACAGGAAGGAGGCGTACCTCAGCGGCTACGTCGGCGTTCCCGAAGGGCATCCGCTTTGGGGATGGGACCAGGACGCCGTCGCGCCGGACCTCGGCATCGAGGTGCACGGCGGACTGACCTATTCGCGCATCTGCGACGAGGACGGTCCGTCGCCGCAGCGCGGCCTCGTCATGGAGTCCCGCCGCATCTGCCACGTGCCGGTGACGCCGAAGATGTGGGAGCCGCTGAGGCACGGAAGCGAGTATCGCGTCGAGAGCGGCGGGCACGTCTGGTGGTTCGGCTTCGGCTGCAACCACCTCTACGACCAGGTCCCGATCCCCGATGGTCGCCCCCGGTCGTTCCTGGCGGCCGAGACCGCGGCGGTCTATCGGGACGACGCCTACGTGGTGCGGGAGGTCACGAACCTCGCCGCCCAGTTGCGCGCCATCGCCGACGGGAAGCCGGTCCCGCCGCGCGAGGGTCCGCCGCTTCCGGCTATCGGCCTCGATCCGCGGAAGGGGGGCTGACCATGGTGGATCGCAACCGTGCCGGCGTGGACCTGCCGTGGGGTTGGTGGCTGCGCGCAAACGGCTCCAAGCTGGAGGATGAGCAGGGACGCACCTTCCGCAGCGTCCGCGATGCGTTCTGGAACGGGCGGATGGACTTCCCCGACATCCATTTCGCCCCGGAGCAGCACGAGCTGCTGTTGCGCGTACTGACCTCGATCGACGACCCGTGGACCGGAACCATCGAGCGCAGGCATGACCTGTTCGACGGCGATATGGCCATGTGGCGATTCTACATGTGCTGGCTTTCCAGCATCGGCCTGCTGGAGACCGCTGACAGATTTGGGCGTCCGGTCAGTTGCCTGGAGGCACCGCTCAGCACCGAGGGTCGATCGGTCATGCTGATGCTGCAGGCGACGCGCGAGCCGGAATGGGAGGATCTGCCCCTGCCGGAAGTCGTCGACGCGGTCGTGGCGCGAGGCCGAGGCTCGGCTCACGAGGATCGCGACCGCGCGCTTCGCTCCTTCGAGCAGGCCATCGGTCGCCGCCGCCATCTCTTCGCACGCGAACAGGTCGGGCGAACGCATCTCGTCACGCTGACCGGCATGGCGGCCGGCGCCGGCGTGCGAATGCCGACCTTTCGCGTCTCGTGGTCGACGTCGTTCACGGATGCCGAGGTCCGCGACGACTTCTTCGGCTGGTTGGCGACGCGCGTGCACCGTTGGGACGACTGGGGTGAACTCGCCCACCGCAGGGGATCGGACGTGCTCACGCAGCACCTCCTCGGCCTGATCGTGGCGTCGCATGCGCCGGGAGGTGAAGCATGATCGCCGATATGAGCATGGCCGAACTGACCATCGCCGACGAGCGGACGCTCGCCCGCGACGCGGCCGGAGCCCGGGCGCGCAAGGAGGGTCTGATGCTCGACCGTTTGGTCGAGACCATGCGCCTTGCGAGCTTCCGCTCCTACCTGGTCGCTACGGTCCACTCCATGTCGGCGATCGTGCCTGACGTGCTGGCCATGGCCGGGTCTGACGTCGGGTCCGCGCTGCAGCGGATCCGGCCCGGCCACCGGTGGCCGGGGAGCACGATGGTGCGCAAGGTGCGGCGCCGTCCGCAGTCCCCGCCATTGTTTCGCCGGGTCGCCCCGTCCCCGTCGTTCGCCAACCCCGGCACGTCTACCTATCCCCTGACGCCGCTGGTCGGTGACGCGATCATCTCGGAAGGAGCACCGGGAGAGTGGATCGAAGCGTCCATCCTGGGTGACTCCCTCGAGATCGTCCTGCGCAGCGATGGCTACGAAGTGTCGACCCATGCGGGTGCTGCGCATCTGAAGCTGGCGGGATCGTTGCCCGCCACCGTCACGGCCGCATGCGTCGGGCGTCCGCTCGTCGAGGTCGTGGATCATCCGCTTCTGCGCGCGGGTGGTTTCGTGATCGAGCGGGCGGCGCAGGTCGCGGGTTCGACGCGGCTTTCATTCGACGTCGGCCGGGTCGACGTCGAGATGCCGTGGCGACCCTGACCAGCGACCCGGAGGGGGGCACGGTGGTTCGGCACGATCGGTCCGGCCAATGACCGTGCGGAAACTAGCCGGCCAAGTGCAGGATACCTTTGATTTGCTGCAGGTGGGCGGCTCGGCTCGTTGCCGAGCATCACTGTCGATCCACGGTGAGTTCGATCGATGTTTCGTCACAACCCGCATCCCTATTGGGATCGACGACGAACGATGCCGTCTCGCCTCTCGACAGTCGCTTCGTGAACGAGAACGGCAGATCCCCGTCGACAAGCGGCGCGCGTATCCCATTTGCTTCCGCAATGATCCTATTGCCGCACCTTGCTGTGATCTGGAACTTCCCGACGAACCGATAGTCGCCGTCCCGAGGCGCGATGAAGGTGACACCGGCAGTCTCGCCGTTCGGTCCGGGGTGAAAAAGGGTCTGCCCGTTGACGAATCTCATGCCCAAGTAGGTGAATCCCGGGACGATCCACTTGGTCGCGGTTGAGCGGGTCATACGGCCGCCCAGTCCACCTGAGCTGATATATACGAAGTTCAGCGGATCGGCTGCCTGACCCCTGAGCGAATACGTTGGCGGCCTCGATCAGTCCATTAAGGCCGCTGGCTCGCGGACCCGGACGGGCGGCGGGCTTCAAACGGAGTTGCGGGGGGTTGCTGTCCGAGCGGATCCATGTCGCAGATCTCTCTTCTTCGGAAGGCCGGCGGTCCGAGCTTCTACGGATATCCTATTGGCGGTGTTGACTTCCGATCCTACAACCTCGGCGAGAGGGGGCACTGACTTGAACGATGACGAGCAAACCGTGTCGGCGTCTGAACTCGAAATCAACGAGGTCGAGCCGGTTGTCGATCGGGCCGCGGCCACGGCTATCTCAACCGGGGATGAGATTCAGATTCTCAAAGATGCAGGCGATCTCACAAGCACGGTGGCCTTCGTCAGTGACATACCTGAGCCCGCCTATGATGCAGCTATGGGTGATGGGCAGCCGGCAACCGGAGTGACCGACACCCGCTCCACCCGGGCGAGACGTTGGACCCGGCTGGAGTCGATCACCGTCCGGAACTTCAAGGCGACGCAGGAAGCCGTCATACCGCTCGGGCAGGTGACAATCCTTGTCGGCCCGAACGGCTCGGGCAAATCCTCCGTTCTGCAGGCGGTTCACTGGGCCGCACGCTCGGCGAGCTACATCGCCCACCGGAACACCACGGAGATGATCTCGTTCGAGCGGCTCGACTACCTGCCGAGTAGCGAGCCACTGCGCACCGCCCACAAAAGCGAACTCAAGACGGACAAGACTTCGACCCCGGTGGAGGTGATCTTCGGTCACGTTCCGATCGGCGAGGAGCGTTCGCAGGCGACGGTCAGGATCCGGGCGGCTCGCAACCGTGGCGGCATCACCGCCTACATGGAGGGCGGCGCGGCGGTGACGCCATACAAGCAACGCGTCCAGTTCATAACCGCCTACATACCCGGCCTGGCCGGACTGTCCGAACGCGAGAGCATCCTGGCGCAGCCGTCCCTCCGCAGGCAGGCGGCTAGCGGCGACGCCGGCGGCGTGCTGAGGAACATCCTGCTCAGCCTGCGCAGCCGACGCGTTACCGAGACCGACGGAAACGGTGGCGTGGCGCGGCTCGATCAGCTGAACGCCTACATCGGCACCGTGCATCCCGGCATTCAGGTCGACGTGTCGTTCGACGAGCGCGAAGACTATCACATCTCGGCCACGTACACGTCTCCGGGCCTCGGCAATCAGAACCGGCCGCTGGAGACCGCGGCCACCGGCCTGCTGCAGGTCATCCAGATCTTCGCGTATCTGATTCTCTTCGAGCCGAAGATCATGCTCATCGACGAGCCTGATGCCCATCTGCATCCCGACAAGCAGGAGAGGCTCATTGAGGCGCTTGAGCTCGCGGCGGCGGATACGGACACCCAGATCATTTTGACCACGCACAGCCCCCACATCGCGCGGAGCGCAAGCCCGGCGGTCAAGCTGGTATGGATGAACGACGGCCGGATCGAGACGGACGACGGCGAGGCGATCCGTCGCCTCCTAGGTTGGGGAGGCCTCGACAAGTCCGCGTTGTTCTTCGTCGAGGATGAGGACGACACGGCGCTTCGTGCGATCCTGCGTCAATGGCCCGAACTGTCCCGGCAGCTCGCGGTGTGCCGCTGCTTCGGCATCGAGAACCTGCCGAAGGACAAGCTGCTGAACGGCTTGCTCGTGGACGGACAGCTCAAGATCAAGGCGATCATTCACCGGGACGGCGACTTCATGTCGCCGGACGAGGCAACTACGTGGGCCGAACGCTTCAAGACGGACGGCGCGTTTGCATGGGTTACGGCCGGATGCGACGTCGAGGCCTACTTCTGCACTGCCGCCCACCTCGTGGCCATCTATGGTGTAGATGAGGCTGTCGCCGAAGGCTGGCGTGTCGCAGCGGCCGCCAAGGTCGGGCAGGCAAAGGACACGTTCTTCGCCAAGCGGAAGGTGGTCAACTGGGAACTCTTCCCCAACGGCGGTTCACCGAGTTCGGACGCGCTGTGGGATGCGGCCGGCGGCGCCCGGCCGGAAACCGTCAAGGGTAAGAAGCTCTTGGCGGCCTTGAAGGTCGTCGTGAAGGCCGATGGTCACGACGACAAGCTGCTGAACTCCTATCGCATCGTGCCTGGTCACGAAGTAGCGCCTGATCTTCGGCAACTGCTGGAAGCGTGTCTGGCGCCAATGCCGGTCACCGCCTAATCGGAGCGTCGGCATCGCTGCTATGTAAAGCGAAGTTCTGCGCTCCGGTGGAGTCGGAAACGGCGTCACCGAGGCGGCTTCCGAGCATCATGGCGACGATCGCTACGAAGCAGCTGATATCGAGCCTGAAATCAGCGCCCCGGAGCGAGATGCTTATCGTCTGCTAGTCCAGCTACGTCGTCCCGGGAACTCCCGTGAATCGGCCAGGCATGAAGACATGTTCAATGTCGTCGTTGATGGCATACCGGTCCATGTTTGGCCCTCCATGGAATGGAGGGCTTGATCGTACGCCTGCGTCCGCGCACCTCGGCGCCATGACTACGCCATCTTCCACGGACCAGCTGTTCTCTTTGCTAGTGGAGCCGTCGTGGCGTGACGCCCTGAGGGCTGAATTCGATCAGCCATACATGGCAGAGATAGCCAACGCCCTGGAGGCGGCTGAACTGTCTGCGGAGAGTGGCGACGCGAGGGTGGCGCCTTGCCGGTCCGACATCTTCAGGGCGCTGAACCTCGTATCGGTGGATAAGGTGAGTGCCGTCATAGTCGGGCACGATCCACTTCGATCATGCGGAGGAGCGGTTCGATGTTGACGATGAGTTCGGACCCGAAGGTCGTCGGTCATGGATTCGAGACATGGCGTCGAGCGCTCATAGAGACTGGCGTAAGGGACGGCCTACTATGGCGCCTGCCCGAGCAACGCATCGTCTTCCGCAACCAAGCTGACAACCGTAGCGAAAGTTTGGGCGAGCGGACGGCGCTTGGGACCGACCCGACGGGCGGTTACTGGGCCGTGCAGATCAACGAGGCCGACACACCAGGCAACGCTAACGTGACCACGGGAATCGCCGTCAACGAGCAGGGAGCGCCCTTCTTGATAAGGCAGGGGCGGCTCAATTCGCCCATCGCGGGTAATCCGCACATCCTGGAGGTTGACTTTCGTCGTCTCACAAACCTTGAACCGACCCCCGTCCTGAACGGCGATACCAGCGGGAAGAAGCGGGAGTGGCACATTGTCACGCGGCTGGACGTCGATGCGGAGGACATCAGGGATGCGACCGGCCGCTTCGTCGATCGCTGCGCCTAGGCGCGACTGCGCGACGCCGAGGTCGATGGCGATCTGCCGGACACCGCGCCTGTGGAGGGACTTGGGCGTGACGAGCAGGCTGAAGGCTACACCGTCGGGCCAAGGATCGCGGTCGATGCAAAGGAGGTGCGGCGGCTGCAGGGCGAGGTGTGGCAGCAGCTCGCCCTTCTCCTTCGTTCGGCTGGCATCCTGATCGACAAGCCGAGGCACGCTGCAGGCTACGAAGTAGACGCGGTCATTGCCGCGCCCGCCGGTGCCCTCCTAGTCGAGATCAAGACGGGTAATTCGGCCGCGGATGTCTACGGTGGGATGGGCCAGCTTCAGCTCTATCCAAGGCTTCTGCCGAGGCTTGGGGACCATCGACTCGTCCTGCTGCTCCCGGGCCTGCCTCAGCCGGCGCTCGTTCGCACGATCGATGAATGTGGCGTTCTCCTCCACACCTACCGACGCCAGTCCCCAGATGCGTATGCCAAGGTGGAGTTCGACGATGCCTTCCTGGGTCTGTGTGGACTGGACTGACGAGATCCGACCATACGACGTAGAGCAGACCGATCATCGCCGATCTGCCCGTAATGGCCACGGTGGCGTCGCCCTGTGGCGCAGTCGGGTCGGGGCAGCGAAGGTGCCAAGTAGCACTTTTTCCGCTAACCGCTTTTCATAAGTAGCAATTTTCCGGCTAAGCCGCTATAAACGCTCGTGTCACTTGCGAAGTCCTTAAGTAGCAGTGTCACTTTCTTAAAGAACAACTGCGTAACCAATGCGTTAGCGGACATTCGCCGCTCTCGACACCTCCGACGTTCCCTCATTTTTGCGGGTTCAGTGGCGAACGTCCGCGACCGGACGCGAACAAGAATGGCGCTCAAGCCAGCCGCACAGACGGCCCAGTAGGGCTTCATTAAAGCTATATGCGTACCGGCGTATTCGGAAGGAGACGCCGTGGAACTTGATCGAACGATCGCTGAAGCCGCCCGCCGATCAGGTGAGCTGGGCATCAGGACGCTGGACCTGCAAGCCGACATCTTTGAGCTCGCGACTCGCGTTACCGCACAGGCAGGCACTATCGACGATCTCGGATCGCAAACCGATGTCCTCGTTCGAGACGCACAGAACGTATCGATCGCTGCAGAGCAATCGCTGGACGCCACGACTGGTGCTCATGGCCTGCTCGCCAATTCGCAGGTTCAGATAGATACGGCTATGGGCGATGTACTCGATCTGATCGGTCAGGTTAGCCTTATCCATGAAAGTCTTGGCGCCTTCACGGCAGCTCTCGAGGACGTCGGCAAGGTGACCGCCTCAATCGACGACATTGCCGGCCAGACAAACCTCCTCGCACTCAACGCCACCATCGAAGCCGCTCGGGCCGGCGACGCGGGACGCGGCTTTGCCGTGGTTGCGAGCGAAGTGAAGAAGCTGGCTCAGGAAACCGCCAGGGCCACCTCGCGCATCAGTGCATCGATCGGTGCGCTAACCTCTCAGGCTGAAGCGATGCTATCCCGTGTGCAGCTGGGCGTTTCCAAGGCGCAGGCGACGCACACCGGAACGCAGGATGTAAAGGCGCGTGTAGCGGAGATCCGCCAGTTGATGGAGGGTCTCGAGCAAAACAGCGGAACGGTAAGCGACCGGGTAGCGTCGATCGTGTCAGCTGTAGACGAAGTCAGGACCGGGCTTGGCCAGCTCGCCGAAACTTCCACAGACAACGCGTCGGGCCTCCAGCGCCTGTCCGATCGTCTCACTTCGGTAAGTGACGATACAAACGATCTGTTGCAGACGCTTGCCGAAAGCGGAGCGGATATGCCGGATCGACCGTACATCCGCTTTGCCGTTGAGGCAGCGTTGGCGGTATCTAACGGCCTTAGCGAGGCGGTTCAGGATGGCCGCCTGGACAAGCATGCGATCCTGGGTGATGCCTACAGTCCGGTTGAAGGCTCCGATCCACCCCTCTTCACCCATCCTGCGATGGCGCTGATCACGACGCTGGCCCGCCCGCATCAGGAAGCCGCAAGGAAGTTTCCCGGACTGTTCGGCATGAGCTTCACCGATCGCCGATGCTTTGGGGCAGTTGCGATGCCGGAGCGCTCTCTACCCCAGCGCCAAGGCCAAAGGGCATGGAACGAGGAGAACTCGCGTGCCGGCCTGTTCTTTCATTTCCCCGACACCGCTCAGCAGGTGAAGATCACCAAGCAGTTTTGTTTGAAGGCCTATCGTCGCCCTTTGGCAGACGGCGGGGTCGTTCTGCTCAAGCAGGTCATTGCGTCGATCAACGTCAACGGCGCGCACTGGGGCGTCCTCCAGCTGGCTTACGAGGATCAGGGATAACCTCTCTCCGATCCAGCCGAAGGACGCCACCCGCTCAAAGGTTCATTATAAGCTGCTCTGGCTTCACGTATCGCGGCGGCGGCCCGTATGTCGAACGGCTCGACATCGCTCGGATAGTAAGTGAACCGAAAGCTGTTCGGACCACCTGACTTCAACGGAACCTCCTGCAGGATTTTCCGGTCGCTTATCCGCATCACGAAGAACCGGTTTGCCTGGGCAACGTCAGCCGCGGACCACGAGTAACTGCCGCCCGTCATGGCGAAGCGACCGCTGGCGTCGGGCCATGTCACTCCCAAGCCCTCAGCGCTTGACCCATCAGCCGTATTGACACTGACGGCCAAGCCTACCGCACCGCCAGACGATCGACGGCTGGGTCCGCCCGCCCGTTTCCCACCTTGCGGCACGATCCTTTTCCGTTACGTTTCAGCCGATTATCTATCGGGAGAGACCGCCATGACTGCGCGCTTCGATCGTCGTACGCTGATCGCCGGGGGCGTTGCGGCGTCGGTTGCCGGCCTTGTTCCGTTGGGTAACGCGTCGGCGCAGCGGCGGCGGGTGTCCGCCAATGACAAGCTGCAGGTCGGGCTGATCGGCTGCAAGGGCATGGGCTGGGCCAATCTCACCGCGATGATAAAGGGCGCGGACGTCGTGCCGGTCGCGCTGTGCGACGTCGATGCGCGGGTGCTGGCGGAGCGTGGCGCCGAACTGCGCAAGACGACCGGGCGCGCGCCCAGGCTGTACGACGATTACCGCCGCATGCTCGACGACAAGACGGTCGATGCGGTCATCGTCGCCACCCCCGATCATTGGCACGCGCTGCAGCTGATCGACGCGATGTCGGCGGGCAAGGACGTCTATTGCGAGAAGCCGCTGGGCAATTCGATCGCCGAATGCCGCGCGATGGTCGCCGCGAAGCAACGCCATGGCCGCGTGGTACAGGTGGGCCAGTGGCAGCGCAGCAACCAGCATTGGGCCGACGCCATCGCGCTGGTCCATGCCGGCGGGATCGGCCGCGTGCGCAAGGTCAAGGCATGGGCCTATATGGGCTGGATGAAGCGGGTCGAGCCGAAGCCCGACCAGGCAGCGCCCGCCGGCGTCGATTACGATCGCTGGCTGGGACCGGCCCCGGCGCGCGCGTTCAATCCCAATCGCTTCCATTTCAGCTGGCGCTGGTATTGGGACTATGCCGGCGGCCTGATGACCGATTGGGGCGTGCACTTGATGGACATCGCGCTGCTGGGGATGAAGGCCAGCGTGCCGCGGTCGGTCAGTTCGCTGGGCGGTGCCTATGGCTATCCGGGTTCGGCGATGGAGACGCCCGATACCCAGACCGCGATCTACGACTTTGGCGACTATTCGGTCGAATGGGAACATGCCGTCGGCATCAGTCAGGGGCCCTATGGCGGGCGCGACCATGGCGTGGCGTTCATCGGCGAGACGGGGACGCTGATCGTCGATCGCGGCAAATGGGAAGTGATCCCCGAGGTCAGCGACGGCAAGCCGCTGACCCGCGCCGTACCGGTGACGAAGTCGTCGGATGAGGGGCTCGACCGGCATACCGCCAATTTCGTGGCGTGCGTGAAGGATCGCGCGCGGACACCCGCCTGCCCGATCGAATCGGCAGCGAACACCGCGATCGTGTGCCAGATGGGCAATGTCGCATGGCGTACCGGCCGCAAGGTGCATTGGGACGCGACGGCCGGGCAGTTCAAGGACGATGCGCAGGCGAATGCGCTGATCACGCCGCGCTACCGCGCGCCCTATCGTTTGCCGGCATAGGCAGACGGGCGTTACTCCCGGCCAAAGACCCACCCCTGTCGTACCCCCGCGCAGGCGGGGGTCCAGAGCGGCGAACGCGACGCCCGTGACCCTGGATCCCCGCCTACGCGGGGATACGGGCCGCCGATAAACCTTACCGCACCACAACCACCTTCGGCAGCGTGGCGATCGGTTCGACGATGATACCGCGGAACCACGTCTCGGCCCCTTCGGACTGAAGCTGGATGCGACCATGCGTCAGCGGGCGGCGCGTACCATCGGGGCCGATCGTCGCCAGATCGCGGACCTCGGCCACGGGCACGCCGTTGACGACATGCACCGCGCGGTCCCCGACGACATAGAGGTCAAGCGTGTTCCACTGCCCCACCGGCCGTTCGGCGTCGCGCCCCGCCTCGACATTCCATGTCGGCGTGCCGTTGACGATATCGACCTGTTTGCCACCTATTCGGTAGCGCAGGTGCGGCGCGATCAGCGTCGGGTCGAATGCCACAGTCGTATGGCCGCGCAGCTTCGGGCCGACCGCGACGATCATGCCGGTCGACCCGGTCATGATCTCGAACTCGGCGGAGGGTTGCCACGTCCCGAACACTTCGCCGGGCGTGCCGTGCGTGTGATAGAGCAGGCCGTTGTTCCGCGGCTGCGTCTCGCGCGGGGCCCAAGTCCGGTCGCCCCATTTGAACTGCAGCCGCAGGTGGTAATTGCTGAGATCGGCACGGTGGACGAGGCTGCCCCACGTCTCGCCCTTCACCCACAACGCAGGCGCGCCATCGACCATCCGCACCGCGAAGTCGCCTCTGGTATCGCGGCTGGTCCCGATCGGCTTGTCGGTCGGCTTCGCGCGATAGGTGATCGCCGGATCGGCATAACCCAGCCACGGCGTCCAGCCGGTCAGGCTGCGCCCGTCGAACAGTGCAGTCGCCTTCCCCGTCGCCACCGGCACATCGGTCAGCTTCAGCCGCTGCGGCGCCGCCGCCGGTTCCCCGGCGATCGCCCGCGCCTGTTCCTTCGACTCCTGCGCCCATGCCGGCGCGGCCAGCATCGCCACCACCACCCATGCCCGATCGAACCGCATCGCCATCTCCCCTGTTGCCGCCCGCGCAGGCGATTATCGAGCGTTCGTAGCGCGTTACCGCTACCATGGGAACGGCGTTCATGGCTGGACCGGCGCGCGCGCTGCGATACACTGCGCCGATGCAGGAAAATCTGACCGCCGACCGGCCGACCTTCGTCACCCATCTAGAATGTTCGATGACGGGGGAGCGCTATCCCGCCGACACGCGGCACAATCTGTCGCGCGCCGGGCGGCCGCTGCTGGTGCGCTACGATCTGGCGGCGGCGGGCGCGGCCTTGTCGCGCGATACGCTGTCGGCGCGCGACACCGACCTGTGGCGATGGCGCGAGCTGCTGCCGGTGCGGCACACGGGAAACATCGTCAGCCTGGGCGAGATCGAAACGCCGCTGATCCCCATTCCTCGTGCCGGCGGCAGCAATGTCTGGGTCAAGGACGAAGGGCGCCTGCCGACCGGCAGCTTCAAGGCGCGCGGGCTGGTGATGGCGGTGGCGATGGCCAGGGAACTGGGCGTCACCCGCATCGCGATGCCGACCAATGGCAATGCCGGCGCCGCGCTCGCCGCCTATGCCACGCGCTGCGGTATCGAGACGATCGTCTTCTGTCCCGAGGACACGCCCGAGGTGAACGTGCGCGAGATCGCCGCGCAGGGCAGCCGGGTGTGGCGGGTCAACGGGCTGATCGACGATTGCGGCGCGATCGTCGCCAAGGGCGCGGCGGAAGGGCGCTGGTTCGACTTCTCGACGCTGAAGGAGCCTTACCGGATCGAGGGCAAGAAGACGATGGGGCTCGAACTGGCCGCACAGCTTGGCTGGCGGTTGCCGGACGCGATCTTCTACCCGACCGGCGGCGGCACCGGGCTGATCGGCATGTGGAAGGCGTTCGATGAGCTGGAAGCGCTCGGCTGGATCGGGTCGGAGCGCCCGCGCATGTATGCGGTACAGGCATCGGGCTGCGCCCCGATCGTCCGTGCGTTCGAAGCGGGTGAGGAACATGCCGAACGCTGGGAGGACGCGCATACCGTCGCCGCGGGCATCCGCGTGCCGCGCGCGGTCGGCGACTTCCTGATCCTGCGCGCGGTCCGGCAATCGGGCGGCAAGGCGCTGGCGGTCGGCGACCCAGCGATCCTGAAGGCGGTCGACGACTGCGCCCGGCGCGACGGGCTGCTGCTGTGTCCCGAAGGCGGTGCGACGCTGGCCGCCTACCGGCAAGCTTTGCGCGATGGCGAGGTCGATGCGGAGGAGGAGGTCGTCCTGTTCAACTGCGCCACGGGTCTCAAATACCCCCTGCCCCCCGCCACAGCGACGCTCGACCGCCACACGCCGATCGACTTCGACGCGCTGTGACCGTGGTGCACGGCGCTCGATGACGGTCACGCTCCGCCGGGTCCTCCCCGAAGACCTGCCCGTGTTCTTCGCGCACCAATGCGACGTGGATGCTGCGGCAATGGCCGGGTTCACGCCGCGGGAGCGCGGGGCGTTCGACGCGCATTGGGAGCGGATTCTTGGCGGACTGGCGTTCGTAGCGCGGACCGTGGAGGTCGAGGGTGCGGTCGCCGGCTATGTCTCTGCCTTTCCTACCGAAGGGCGCGTGGAGATCGCCTATTGGCTCGGCCGCGACTACTGGCACAGAGGGATCGGGCAAGCGGCAGTCGCCATGTTCCTTGCTGAACAACGCGAACGCCCGCTGTTCGCGTCGGTGATCGACACCAACGGCGCGTCGCAGGCGATCCTCGAACGCAGCGGGTTTGTCGTGGTGGGCGAGGAGATTGGCGAAGACGGGGTGTGTGAGCGGAGGCTGCGCCTAGGCTAAGTCCTGATCCATCGCCATGGAACGTCGTCCCGGCGAAGGCTGGGGCCTCAAACGGCTCCTGTCCCGCGCTACGCGCGTAACATACTACGTCCTATCGACATGCAAACCGTACCCCTGCGCAGGCGGGGGTCCAGGGTAACGACAGAGCGACGTTTGGAGCTCTGAACCCCCGCCTGCGCGGGGGTACGCGTGGCAAGAGACGCACTTCACCTCTAGGATTGCATTCGGCCCCGTCGAACGCCGGTCGACGTTCAGCCCGCACCCCGGCGAAGGCCGGGGTCCAGTTGGGAACGCTTTTTCCGTACCGTACCGACGTCCCCCAACCGGGCCCCGGTCTTCGCCGTGGTACGGTTAGACCTCGTTCGCAACCAGCCGAAGCCGATCACCCTTCCGCCGGCTCGACCAGCGCCGCCACCAACCAGTCCGGCCGCAACGCCTCGCCCAGATCGTCGACCCGACGATGCTCGACCGCCAGCCCCAGTTCCGAATACACGACCCGCGTCCGCGGCCCCGCGACATCGGTCGGCACCACCACCAGCCGGCGATTGACCGTCGAGCGATAGTTCATCCGCGCGGTATTTTCCTGCCCGACATAGCACCCTTTGGTGAAGCTCACCCCGTGCAGCTCGCGCGCATTGCATTCCAGCCACAATGTCTGCCCGTCGCCCAGCTCCGCCCGCCCCTCGGTCACGCCGTGGCGCAGGCGGTGTTCGGTCCAGCCGTGCGCCGCGTCGCCCGGTGCCGCCAGCCACCGCCGGCCGAGCGCCGCCAGCCGCGGGTCCGCCACCCCCTGCTCGCCCACCGGCGACCAGTGGACGCCAAGCTCGGTCCGCTCGATCGTGATCGCGCGGCGCAGGCGGTACAGCGTCAGCCGCTTGGCCAGCGCATCGGCCACCTCGCCCTCGCAGTCGATCAGGATATCGTCGCCCTCGGCCCACAGGAGGAAATCGAACAACGCCTTGCCCTGCGCACTCAGCAATGCCGCCCACGCGGGCGTATCGGGCGTCACGACGCCCAAATCCTGCGTCACCAGTCCTTGCAGGAAGGCGCGCGTTTCGTCGCCGGCGATGCGCAGCACGGCACGATCGGCCAGCCAGGTTGCAGGGCCGGTGGCAGGGGTGGCATTGGTCATGGCGAACAGGTAGGACCGCGCATCCCCCGGTTACAAGAGGCGGCAGTGGCGACCTTCGATACCAAGCTCACCGGTGGCACCGTCCACCTTCCCTCCGGCCCGGCACAGGTCGATATCGGCATTACCGACGGCCGCATCGCCGGCATCGGCGTGACCGGCGACGCCGGGCGGACGATCGACTGTACCGGCCTCGACATCCTGCCCGGCGTCATCGACACGCAGGTCCATTTCCGCGAGCCCGGACTGGAGCATAAGGAAGACCTTGCCAGCGGATCGATCGCCGCGGTGATGGGCGGCGTGACCGCCGTGTTCGAAATGCCGAACACCAAGCCCGCGACCGATACCGAGGACGCGATCGCCGACAAGCTCGCCCGCGCCAAGGGTCGCATGTATTGCGACCATGCCTTCTATGTCGGCGCCACCGCGCGTAACGCGCACCATCTGGCCGAGCTGGAGCGCCTGCCCGGCACCGCGGGCGTGAAAATCTTCATGGGGTCGTCGACCGGCGACCTGCTGGTGTCGGAGGATGACGACCTGCTGCGCGTGCTGCGCTCCGGCCAGCGCCGCGTGGCGATCCATGCCGAGGACGAGATGCGGATGATCGCGCGCGAGGGCGAGCGGGTCAGCGGCGATCCCGCTTCGCACCCCGTGTGGCGCGACGACGAAAGCGCGTTGATCGCCACCCGCCGCATTCTGCGCCTCGCCCGCGAAGCCGGCCGCCGGGTCCATGTCCTCCACGTCACTACCCCGGCCGAACTCGAAGTGCTTGGAAGCAACAAGGACATCGCCTCGTGCGAGGTCACGCCGCAGCATCTGACGCTGGCCGGCGAGGACGCCTATCCGCGTCTGGGCACCTATGCGCAGATGAACCCGCCGATCCGTTCCGGCGCACATCGCGACGGGCTGTGGTATTGGCTGAACCAGGGCGTGCCCGACGTCATCGGCTCCGACCACGCGCCGCACACGATCGAGGAAAAGGCCAAGACCTATCCCGCCACGCCCAGCGGCATGCCCGGCGTACAGACGCTGCTACCGCTGCTGCTCAACCATGTGGCGGAGGGGCGGTTGACGCTCGCACGGCTGATCGACCTGACCAGCGCCGGGGCGCAGCGCATCTTCGGCCTCGCGGGCAAGGGGCGGATCGCGTTCGGCTATGACGCCGACTTCACCGTCGTCGACCTCAAGCGCCGCTGGACCGTCGAGGAAAGCTGGCTGGCATCGCGCGCCGGCTGGTCACCCTTCACCGGCGACACGCTGACCGGCCGTCCGGTCGGCACCATCGTCCGCGGCCAGACCGCGATGTGGGAGGCCGAACTGGTCGGCGAAGCGCAAGGCGCGCCGGTGCGGTTCGAATCGACCGCGTTCCGGCGGGACTAGGCCGCCGGAACCTCACCCCGGGCTCGTCCCGGGGTGACGCTTCCTAAGCGCCGCGGGCAAAGCCCGCGTCGTCGGTCGGGCGTTGCCCGCCGGCCGGGCTGGGGCGAGTCCCGCCGTTGCGGACCGCCCTGCGCCTTAAAACGGCAGCCACCGCTGCTTTTCGCTGAACCGCATATACCCGACATTGGCACCCAACCGCCAACCAACGCCCAACCGCACCGGGATCAACACCACATCCCCCCGCCGCAGATAGCTCGCCGAAAAGCCGCCGACGAAATAGGCGCGCCCCTCAGCCGCCGGGAAGCGCCGGTAGAGTTCCTGCGAATCGTACAGGTTGTAGACCAGCACGAAGACCTTGGTCGCATCGCCACCGACGTCGAAGCCGACCGACGGTCCGGTCCAATAGACCTGACGCTGCCCCTCGACCTTGTGGTTCATCACCCCCGAGCCATAGCGCAGCCCGACCACGAACGCGCCTGCCGCCTCGCGGCCCGCGATATAGGCGTTGGGCTTGCCCTGATCCTTCAGGATATTCTCGATGATCCCCGCCAGCCCTTCGGCACCCCGCCCGAACACGCCTTCGGCCGCACCGATCAGGTCGTCGCGCTCGAACGTGTCATTGGCGGCGGTCGTCGCGGTCGAACTCGGTGTGCCCTGCTGCACCGGCGGAACGGGCGTCGGCGCGGACTGATAGGCCGGCGGCACGGTCGATCGGGGGGCCGGCACCGGATCGGGCGTACGGACCGGCGCCGGCGCCTGTTGCGGCGCCAGATCGCCATCGATCGCGTCATTGGGGTCGACGGTGCGCACCTGTGCCTGCGCCGGCACCGCCAGCACCAGCAGGGGTGCCATCCACCCGATCAACCATTTCATCGCTCGGCTCCCCGCAATCATGCCCATCGTCGCCACGATAGGCGCCAAGCGCCTGTCCCTGCAATGAACGCGCGCCCGTCCGGCGTCGAATTACGATCAACGTAGGGAGTTGATCACCGCCACATCCCCCGCTATAGGCCCGCTCTCCAAGCCGCACGGCGCGCTTGGGAGACGTGGGTGAGTGGCTGAAACCAGCGGTTTGCTAAACCGCCGTAGGGGGATTACTCCTACCGAGGGTTCGAATCCCTCCGTCTCCGCCAATTTTGCGATCCGAAAGTCCGGAAAACCGCCTAAAACCCGCAGAAAACCGCCAATTTTTAGCTGGCGTTGGGTGTGCTTTCAGTCGGTAAGGATCGGCATGATTCCGCATTGATTTGCCTCCTGCTATATGAACCGCTGTAAGAACGGGAAGGCGGCTATTTGGCGGGTCTTTCCTGGCGTTGAAGGTAGCGGGAATGGCGGGAAAAGGCGGCAATCAAGGTATCGGCGGCAACCCAGGTCGATAGCGTCGGGCCAGGTTCTTACAGCGTGAAGGATGCACCCAACCTGATCTTGAAGGTAAAGCCGGCTGGAACCCGATCTTGGGTGTTCCGCTACTCGGCGAACGGCAAGGTCAAGGAAGTTGGGTTAGGCAAGGCCGGCAAGCGCGATGTTGGCTTGGCTGAAGCGCGCGACAAAGCTGCCGAAATGCGGAAAGCGATTCGTGAAGGCGTTGACCCCCGCACCACTCGCACCGCCAAGCACGATCCGGCGGCTATGACCTTCCGGCGGTATGCCGAACGCTATGTGGAAGGGCGCGAAGCTGACCACAAGGCCGGCTAGCAAAAGCACCGTTCAGCTAAGCACCTGGCGCAATGGTCAAGCACCCTTGAACGGTACGCTTATCCCGCAACCGGCTTTTCCATTGGCGATATGTTGCCGAAGGACATTAGCTATGCCCACATTGAGAACATCGCGCGGGCAAAGGACTTAGCGACTAAGGCCGAAACCAAATACTGATCTGGCCCCCGTTTGACCGGACGGGTTCAAGCGGTTGCAGAAACCAGTGCGCGATGCTCTCGCGGCGAGCGCATTTTGAGCCCTGAATGGGGGTGGTTGTCGTTGTAGTCCTCGATCCATCCGGCCAGCGATGTCAACGCGGTGAGCGCATCGGGCAGCGGCGAGACGCGGACGTAATCTCGTTTGAGGGTATGCACGAAGGCCTCGGAGACGCCGTTGGACTGTGGGCTGCGGACAGTGGTGAAGCAGGGTTTGAGGCCGAGCTGTCGGGCAAAGGTCCGCGTTTCGCGGGCGGTATAGGCCGAGCCGTTGTCCGACAGCATCTCGACCGGGATGGCGACGCGCATACCGCCGAAGCGGGTTTCCACGGCTTCCAGCATGATGTCGCGCACGTCCGAGCCGCTGATGCCCGCATTGGCGACCGCGCGCCACGATGATCTCGCGGTCATGGGCATCGATGATGAAGGCGCCGCGCACGACCTCGCCGTTCCAGCAGGGGAACTCGAAGCCGTCCGAGCACCAGCGCAGGTTCGAGCGGATCGCCACCACGACGCCGTCATGGCCATAGTCGGCCCGCTCGGTATAGCGCCGCGCCAGCAGCAGGCGGTCCGCCGCCATGATGCGGTAGACGCGCTTGTGGTTGACCGGCGCCAGTCCATCGGCGCGGCGCTGTCGATTGATGACCGCCGCGATGCGGCGGTAGCCGTAGGAGGGCCGCTGCGCGGCGATCTGGCGAATACGGGGCAGCAGGTCCGCGTCGTCGGCCTTGGCGTACGGCCCGCGCGTCCGGGTGCGGCCGGTCAGGCGGTCGTACACCGTCGAGCGCCCGACCCTGAGCGTCTTGGCGACCAGGCTCACCGGATAGTCTCCGGCAGCGGCGAGTGCATGAGCAAGCTCGCTTTTTTTGGGCGCGAGCGCTCCAGCGCTTCCTTCAGGATCTCGACCTCCAGCGTCTTGCGACCGAGCTGGCGCTCCAGTTCGCGGATACGGGTTTCCATCTCGCGGACCTGGCGATTGCTGGTCACGTCATCGTCGCTGGTGACCGCCACGCTTCCGCCCTCCAGCATCAGTCGTCGCCAGCGGTACAGCAGGTTGGGCGCGACACCGTTGCGGCGCGCCACGACCGATATGCTCTCGAGACCGTCGAGCGTCTCCTCGACGATCCTCAGTTTCTCGGCGGCACCCCAGTGACGGCGACGACCGCCGTCGGTGATGATCTCGGACACGGACATAAGCCTATGCTCAGGGGATAGCCCCAAGCCTCCTTCCTAGGCTTGAATCCGTCCGGTCGAAATGGGGGCCAGCTCAGCTTCACATCTGCGCGTTGTCCGGCTCGTTCACCACTTGGTACGTGCTGGCGGGGGGCATATAGTCGCTAAAATTGTAGACGCCGGGGCTGGTTTCGCAGTCCGCCCACATAGTATCGAAACGCGCGCTCTTGGCACCGCCCCCCTGCAACAGGTTCACGATCGTCTGCACCGGCAGCAGATTGCCGTTGAGGTGACGCTTGAACGAAACGCCGATCTTGGGAACCCAGTGCGGTTGAAGCGGACCGGCGAGGGCGACGCGCGGACCGGTAGCCATGACTGGTCTGCTCGGGGTTGCCGGCGGCGATCCGCCCGCCCCCCTTCACAGCGCCACGGCGACCCGTGCGCGGATCGTGCGTGGCGCCCCTGGGGTGATCCACACGTTCGAATAGCTGCTTTCGAGATAATAGGCGTCGAACAGATTCTCGCCATCGAGATGCGCCGACAGTCGCTCGGTCACCCGGTACGACAGGTTGAGCCGCGCGGTGACATAGCCCGGCAGGCGGAACCCGCTCGCCACATCGTCGCCCGGCCGGCCACCGACATAGGTGACACCGCCGCCGACGCCGACCGATCCGGCCTCCGCGCCGCGCGATTGCCAGAAGGCATAGGCCGCCCCGCTGTGCCGCGGAATGTTCGACAGCGCCGTCCCGTTCAGCCCGGGCCGCGTGTCGCGCGTGACCCGCGCATCGGTATGGGCATAGACACCGGTCAGCGTCAGCCGGTCGTCCAGCCGGTAATTCACATCCGCCTCGACCCCGCGACTGCGCGCCTCGCCGGTCGCGATCGAAAAGCCGGCATTGGCGGGATCGTTGACGAGGATGTTCTGCTTGGTGATCCGGAACAGCGAAACCGTGCCGGTAAGCCGCCTTGCCAGTGCGGCCAGCTTCAGCCCGCCCTCCCACGCCTCGCCGCGTTCGGGCGCGAACGGACCGGCGGCGGCATCGACGCCCTGGTTGAACCGGAACGACCGACCCCAGCTGACATAGACCGAGACATGCTCGCTCGGCGCGAAGGTGAAGGCGGCGCGTGGCGACGTCGCCTGCGGCGACTGGCGATCGGTCCGGCCGGTGCGGTAATTGACGTTGTCCTGATCGATCCAGTCGTGCCGAACGCCGAGCAGCAGCGAGAAGCGATCGTCGAGCCTCAGCAGGTCCTGCGCATAGACGCTCTGCCCCCGCAGCCGCTCGAGCAGGTTCTGGTTGAGCGGCGCGACCGGCTTGCGCTGGCCATAGACCGGCGCGAACACGTCGATGTCATAGGGTTGCGCCGCGCTGGGGCTGAAGCGGTAGAAGATGCGGCGCTGGTCGTAATCGAACGCATCGGCGCCGACGCGCAGCTGGTGCCCGATACCCAGCAGCGTGCGGTTCAAGCTCAATTCGACGCGGCCCGACACGTCCTGCCAATGATAGTCGTGGACCCGCAACTGCCGCCGCAGCCGCGTGCCGACCAGCGCGGCATTGTGCGTCGACTGGCCGGTCAGCGATCCGTCGCGATATTGCACCCCACTTTCCAGCGCGATGCCGGGGCCGAGATCGATATAGGCGGTCGCCTGATGCTGCGACGTGCGCTGGGTCATCGGGCCGTCATTCGGTTCGCCGAGGAAGCGGCTGCGCGGTAACGCCCGCCCGTTGCCGCCGACCGCGACCAGCCCGCGGTCGTGGGTGAAGTGGACCAGATTATATTCCAGCTGGTAGAGCAACCGCACCCGATCGCCGACCCGCCAGCCGAGCGAAGGGGCGATCAGCAGGCGATCATTGTGGACGAAGTCGCGAAAGCTGGCGCCGTCCTGATAGACGCCGATCACCCGCGTCGACACGCCGCCACCGACCGGCCCGCCCAAGTCGAAGCTGCCGCGCCAGATATCGAAACTGGCATAGCCGAATTCGCCGCCGGCATGGAAATGGTCCAACGGCGCCTTGGTCACGATGTTGATCGACCCGCCGGGTTCCCCCTTGCCCGACAGTGCCGATGCCGGCCCTTTCAGTACCTGGAAGCTCTCGACCGTCGCCACGTCACGACGGGCGTTGAACCCGCGATTGGCGCTGAAGCGGTTGATGAGCAGGTCCGGCCCCTGATTGATATCGCCCGAAAAGCCGCGGATCGCATAGGCGTCCCACGCCCCGCCGAAGCTGTTCTGCCGCGACATGCCGCCCGCCAGATCGAACAGCTGCGACAGGTCGGTAAAGCCGGTGCGTTCGATCAACCCCTCGTCGAGCAGGCGGACATTCTGCGGCAGCAGCTGCGGATCGACGTCGAGGCCGTTGATGCTGGCATTGGCCTGCCGCGATCCGGTAACGACGATGCCACCGACCTGATCGTCGGGGACCGGCGCGCCCTCCTTCGCCCACGCGCTCGCCGTCGCCAGCAGCGGTACGAGCATCAGGCCCGGTGCGAACCGGCGCAGGCGTGTCGTCATGAAGATCCCCCGATCGGTGATATAATGTTACTCATCCTGCTAAAAGCGGACGATCCCGGCCCTGTCAATGCAATGATACATCATCACTCTTGACGATATGTCCCGGGGGCGGGCAGGAAGGCGCCATGCAAACGCCCCCTGCCCTTTTGCCCGAAATCGCGATCGATCGCGCGACCCTTGCCTATGGCGCGCACCGCGTACTCGACGGACTGTCGCTATCGGTCGGTGCCGGCGAAATCTATGCACTGCTCGGCGGCAACGGCGCGGGCAAGTCGACGACGCTGTCGGCGCTGCTCGGTTTCGTCCACGCCGATGGCGGCAGCGTCCGGGTCGGCGGGATCGATCCGGCGACCGACCCCGATGCCGCACGGCGGCGGATCGCCTATCTGCCCGAAAATGTCGCGCTCTACGAACATCTGAGCGCGGTCGAGAATGCCGATTACCTGCTGGCGCTGTCGGGGGCGCCGCGATCGCGAAACGCCATCACCGATGCGTTGGCGGCGGCGGGGTTGCAGGAGCGGGCGTTCGACCAGCGGCTCGGCGGCTTTTCCAAGGGCATGCGGCAAAAGGTCGCGATCGCGGTGGCGCTGCTGCGCGAAGTGCCGGTGCTGTTGCTCGACGAGCCGACCTCCGGCCTCGATCCGCGCGCGACCGCCGATTTCAACGCCCTGCTCCACGCCGTCCGCGCGCGCGGCACCGCCGTGCTGATGGTGACGCACGACCTGCTCAGCGCCGCCGACGTCGCCGACCGCATCGGCTTCCTCGAACGCGGCCGCATCGTCGAGGAGGTCGCGGCCGAGGGCAGCGAACGGTTCGACGTGCGCGCGCTGCACGACCGGTTCGCAGGCGCGGCGCTGGCATGAGCGCGATCTCGCTGATCGCGCGCGACGAACTGCGACTGATGCGGCGCAACCGCGTCGCGGTCACCGCCGTCGTGCTGCTGCTGATCCTGACGCTGGTCGCGGTCGTCACCTCGTGGACCCATCAACAGGGCATCGCCGACAGTCGCGCCCGGCATCAGGCGGAGGCGAACCACGCGTTCGAGGCGCAGCCCGACCGCCACCCGCACCGCGTGGTCCATTATGGCCACTTCATCTTCCGCCCGCTGGGGCCGCTCGCCGCGTTCGATCCGGGTGTCGATGCGTTCACCGGCAACAACATGTTCCTCGAAGGGCATCGTCAGAACACCGCCAATTTCGGCGACGTCCGGCAAAGCTCGCTGCTGGTCCGCTTCGGGCAGCTGACCCCCGCCTTCGTGTTGCAGGCGGTGGCGCCGCTGCTGCTGATCTTCCTCGGCTATGGCGCGGTCGCGCGCGAAACCGAACGCGGCACGCTGCGCCCGCTGATGCTGCAAGGGGCATCGGCCAGCGCAATCGTACTGGGCAAGCTCGGCGCGTTGGGACTGGTCGCGATACTGGTCGGCCTGCCGGCGATGATCGGCTTCGTCCTGATCTCCGGACAGCCCGGCGCCCTTGCCGGGCCGATGGCGGTGATCGCGCTCGCCTATGCCGCCTATCTCGCGCTATGGGTGGTCGCCATCACGCTGGTGTCGATGCTGGTCCGCCGCCGCCGCGATGCGCTGCTCGCGCTGCTGGCGGTCTGGGCGGTAACCGTCGTGCTGCTGCCGCGCGTCGCGCCCGACATAGCGAGCGGCGCCTATCCGCTCGCCAACCGGTTGCAGACCGACGTCGCCATCGCCCGTGACCTGCGGCAGATGGGCGACAGCCACAATCCCGACGACCCGCATTTTGCGCAGTTCAAGGCCGCTGTCCTCGAACGATACGGCGTGACCCGCGTCGAGGACCTGCCGGTCAACTACAAGGGCCTGCTCGCGCTCGAAGGCGAAGCGATGACCAGCAAATTGTTCGACCGCTATGCCGGGCAGAGTTTCGCGACGCAGGCGTCGCAGAACGCGCTGGTCGCCGGCGTCGGCCTGCTTAGCCCGACGATCGCGCTGCGACAGGCATCGATGGCCGCGGCGGGCACCGATTTTGCCGGCCATCGCCGTTTTCTCGAACAGGCGGAGGCCTATCGCTACGCCCTCGTTCAGCGGCTGAACCAGCTACAGGCGGACGCGGTCAGCTATGCCGACGATACCGCCAAGGACGCTGGGGCCGACCGGCGCAAGCGGATCGGCGCGAACAACTGGCAGCAAATGCCCGAATTCGCCTTCGTCCAACCCGATGCCGCGACCCTGGTGCAGGCGAGCCTGCCGGGACTGGCGATCATCCTCGGCTGGCTGGCGCTCGGCCTTGCCGCGCTCGCGCTCGCCACCCGCCGGCTGGGAGCGAAATGATGGCGATCTGGCTCCATGAAACCCGGCTGCTGCTGCGTTCGCGCATGGCTGCCATCGCGCTGGTCCTGCTCGCCGTGCTCAGCACCGCCGCCGTCGTCGCGGGCATGGTCGAAATGGCGCGACAACGCGCCGCGATCACCGCGATCGCCGCGGCGCAGGCCGAGGATATCGGCGCCATCGCGACCTATGTGGATCGCGAGAAGGACGCCGGCAGCGCCGCCTATTACAGCTTCCACCCGACGTGGGACGCGCCCGCGCCGCTCGCCTTCGCCGCGATCGGCATGCGCGACGTCGCGCCCTATATCCTGCGCGTCCGTGCGCTGGGGCTGGAGGCGCAGATCTATGACGGCGACACCTTCAACGCCGAACTGGCATTGCCGGGCCGGTTCGACTTCGCCTTCGTGCTGGTGTTCCTCGCCCCCCTGTTCGCCATCGCGCTGTTCCATGACCTGAAGTCGGGCGAGCGTGAGGCGGGGAGAGCGCGAATGCTCGATGCGCTGCCGGGGGCGCGGCGGCTGTGGCTGCGACGCGGGCTGGTCCGATTCGCGTTGCTGCTGGTGGCATTGACCGTACCGTTCGTCGTCGGCGCGATCCTGTCGGGCGTCGCCATCGGCGCGCTGCTGCTGATCGTCACGGTGGCGGCGGGGTATCTGCTGTTCTGGATCGGGCTGTCGGCGCTGATATCGCGGTTGGGCCATGGTTCGACCGCCAATGCCGCGACGCTGGCCGGACTGTGGCTGGTACTCGTCCTGGTGATCCCGACGCTCGCCAATGTCGTCATCAATCGCGCCATCCCGGTCGACGAGGGCGCCAAGATCGCGCTGGCGCAGCGCGAGAACGTCCATCACGCATGGGAAATCCCGCGCGAGGAAACGATGCGCCGCTTCTATGCCCGCAATCCGGAATGGGCGGACTCATCGCCGCTCCCGGCCGGCTTCCATTACAAATGGTATTTCGCCTTCCACCAGAATGGCGACGACAGCGTCGCGGCTCGCGTGCAGGCGTATCGGGCGGGACTGGAACAGCGCGCGGCGACCGCCAACGCGCTCGGCTGGCTACTGCCCTCGATCGGCGTGCAGGCACTGCTGACGCGGCTCGCCCACACCGACCTTGCCGCCCAACTCGCCTATCAGGACCGCATCCGCGATTTCCACCGCCGGTTACGCCAGTTCTACTACGGCTACCTGTTTCGCGATCGACCCTTTGCCAAGGCGGACTTCGCCCGGTCGCCGACGTTCGACAGCGCAAGGTGAGCCGGTCGCGGACGTCGCACCGACGCTCCGCGGCAACCTACCGGACGTCCCCAACTGCCGGGGCGGAAGGCGCTGGCGGCAGGACGGTACAGATCCAGCTCGGGCAATCGCCAACCTCATATCGGACCACGACGATCGCACGCGGCGACCTTGCGTCGGGATCGATCAACTTCAGGCGTTTCGTCAGTTGAAGGGCGATGGGCGTTCCAACACCGGTTCGATCGTCTTCGTGATCCAGACGACACTTCTCCAACCTGTCACGCCTGACCGCGCAATTGAGGCTGACCTGCCAGTTCCGGTCGTGGCGCGGCAGGTTTGCGAACAGCGTTGCCGCATTCGCCTGATCCAGAATCGGACTTGCACGCAATGGGCGCGGAACATCGTCGCAAACGGGGTCGTCGCACAGAAAACCGATGATACTGAACGAACGGTCCGGCGAAACCAGCTCGACGGGTGCAGCGGCCGCCAGCGACACCATCAACGTAGCGGTCAACACCATCCGGAACGTCCCTGTATCGATCGGCAGGCATGATCGATCACGGCCGTATCCGCAATCCGCCCCATGCGCGCGCAAGGCAACAGTCCCGCTCCGGCTTGACCCGGGAAAGCGCCAAGCCGACACCATCGCGATGACCGATCCACGGGCCGCAGCGCTGTCCCTGCTCGAACGCCGCGCGTCGAACGCGACGATCTGCCCGAGCGAGGTCGCGCGCGCCATCGCGCCGGACTGGCGCGCGGCGATGCCCGACGTCCATGCCGCGATCGATGATCTGGTCCGTGACGGGCTGGTGCGACTGAGCTGGAAAGGGCAACCGCTCGCCACACGCGCCGGCCCCTATCGGATCAGCCGGCCCAACGACGACTGACCGGTTCCGCACCTCCCATCCGGACAAGCGTCTGCTCCGTCGACGAACCGCCGCGTACCCCGCAGGCTGGGCCCAACGCGCTTCGTCGCGCACTTCCTCCCGATTGCGACCCTGACCGCGGCTGTACCGGCCACCGCCCGCCCCGGCTTAAACCATATCTATCTCGTCCTCGACCAGCCGACCTTCGATGCGATGCGCGCCGATCCGGTGGTTTCGACGCTGCTCGGGGCACCCGATGCCGGCCTGCCCGACTATGCCGCACCGCCGGTTGCCACCGACCGCGTCTTCCTGCGCGGTCGCCAAAGCTATCTCGAGCTGTTCGCGCCCGGGAACCGCTTCGACGAACCGGTCGGCAAGGTCGGCATCGCGATCGGAGAAGATGACGGCCGGCGGTTCGATGCACTGACCCTTCGCTGGCAAGCCTATTGCCCCCTCCGGTTCAGCCGCGCCACCGTTGCGTGGACCCGCCGCACGCCCCCCGTTCCGTGGTATGATTCGATCCATTGCAACGACACCGCCACCCGATCCGACCTTGCCCTTTGGGCGATGGTGTACCGGCCCGACTTCGTTCGCTGGCAGCAACCCGACCTGACCCGGCCATCCGTCCGGCGCGCAGCGGTGCTGGCGCCACGCCGCGGGCGGTTCGACGTCTCCGGCATCGCGCTCGCCGTCTCGCCTGCGCAGCGCGATGCCATCGCCCGACAGTTGCACGCAGCCGGTTTCAGGCGCCATGACGCCGGCGCCGTCACCCGCCTCACCGGTCGCGACTGGACGGTCACGCTGCACCCGGGAACCGGGCGGATCGTGCTGCGGGCGATCGACCTTCGCTGGACCGGACGGGCAACGATCGATCGCGTGCTGGGCTCGGCAAGACTGACCAGCGACCGCCCCAGACATGCGACGCTCCGCTTCGCCACCGCACGGCCGGGCGCCTAGAACAGTTCGTCCAGCAACAGGTGGAACGTCGTTTTCACCTCATCGGGCGCCGCGATGCCATAGGCTGCGAGCATCCGCGCGACCAGCGCCGCGTCGAACTCGCCGAGACCATTCGCCAGGATCGCCAGGTCCTGATAGCGATCGGCGATCCCGACCCGCCCCAGATCGATACAGCCCATCACCTCGCCATCCTGCACCAGCAGGTTGTCGAGCGAGAAATCGCCATGCGTCACCACTGGATCGACCGCGAGCGGCAGATGCGCGGCGAGCGCCTCCCATACCTGATCGGCACTCCACCCGGCCCGCGCATCGTCGAAATCGTCTTCGTCGACCGAACCCGCATCGATCCGCGCGCGGGCGAGGTGCATTCGATGCGCATGTCCGGCATCGAACGGACAGGCAGCGACGGGAATCGCATGCAGCCGCCGCAGGAACCGCGCCAGCGCATCGACCACCGCACCACGTTGTTCGGGCGCGCGATCGAGTAGCTGCCACGCGGTCTCACCCGGCAGCGCCGTCGTCAGCAGCCACGCCGCATCGGGCGTTGCCGCGAACGCCACCAGCTTCGGTACCGGCAGATGCGCCGCCAACCAGCGCAGCCGTACCATCTCCGCCACGATCTCGTCGGCGACCGCGCCTTCGCCATGTTTCAGGAACAGGTCGGGCGCATCGCGCCGACCGGACAGGCGATAGACCGCCCCGCCCGATTCGCCGACGCCGTCGCGCGCCCACCGATAGTCGCGCACCGCCTCCGCCAGTCCCGCCGGCACCGCGACCGGCGCACAGGGTGTCTCCCGCTTCCCCATGACTTGGCTCCGTTCCTTCGTCCCACGCCCCGGTGCCGCACGCCCGGGGCCCGAACAAACGAAAAGGGAGGCCGGTTGCCCGACCTCCCTTCCGAAATTCTGCTTCCGTAGGAAAGCTGAATTACATGCCCGAACCCGGACCGTACGTGATTTCCACGCGACGGTTCTGCAGTTCGCGGACGCCATCGGCGGTTTCGACGCGCGGACGGCCTTCACCGAACGCTTCGGTCGAGATGTTCGACCCGCCGATACCACGGCCTTCCATGTACGCACGGACCGCGTCAGCGCGACGCTGCGACAGACCGACGTTGTACGAGGCCGAACCCGAACGGTCGGCGTGACCGGCCAGCATGACCTGCGCGTTGCCGCACGACTGGTAGTTCGAGATGGCATTGTCGAGGATCCCGGCCGCTTCCGGCGTGATGTCCGACTTATCCCATTCGAAGAACACGATGTACGGTCCCGGCGTGCAGACGACCGGCGGCGGCGGCGGCGTTTCGACCGGCGGCGGCGGCGGCGGCGGCGTTTCGACCGGCGGCGGCGGCGGCGGCGGGGTCGGCGCACCGAAGTTGAAGGTCAGGCCACCCAGCAGGCTGTGCGACCGGAAACGACCGTCATAGCCAACGCCACGAACGTTCACGAGGCGAACGTCATCGGCGTTGAAGAAGCGATACTTCAGCGACACGTCGACGTTTTCGCTCAGCGGCGCGCGGATACCCGCCAGAGCCTGCCATGCGAACACGGTGTCCGAGTCGTCGAGCGCCGCAAAGTTGTTGTTGACACGATAGTCGTGCGCCTTGACGCGCGCGACACCGGCACCGCCGCCGACGAAGCCGCTGATGGCATCGTCATCGCCGAAGTCGAGCAGGGCGTTCGCCATGAACGACAGCGCCGAGGTACGGCCACCGCCGCTGTAGGTGCCAGCACCCACGCCGGTCGTCGGGCCGGTTGCGATCGAACCGGTGGTACGCAGTTCGTCGACGGTCGCGCTCTTGTACGCAACTTCGGTTTCGATGCGCAGGGCACCGAAATCGTAACCCACAGTGCCACCGACGTCGTAGCCATAGTTGCTATCGACGGTGGTGACGCCGCCGGCCGGCGTGGTCAGATCGTAATCGATGTCTTCGACGATCATTGCGCCGCCTTCCACACCCACATACCACGCGTTGTCGCGGGCGAGGGCGGGAGTTGCGAGCGCAGTGGTCGCGAGCGCCAATGTGACGGCAAGCTTCCGCATTCTAGTCCCCTTTCACAGTTGTCCTACGGACAGCGCAAACCAAGTATCGAAGCGTTAGTTTCCACGCAAGCGCACAAATTCTGTGGTGTTGCAGGAAAGACACGGATTCAGGCCGCGATCAGCCCGTGGCCGCGTAACGCCGCCAGGATCGCGTCCAGCGCCGCCCGCGCCTCTTCGTCGCGCACGCCGCCGCCGGTGGGCGCGGCGATTGCCCCGCGCTGCGGTCCGACGACCCCGATGCCGTCGATCAGGATTTTCGTCGCACGCACCTCGCCGGGACGCCACGCTCCGCCGCGGAACACCAGCATCGTTTCGCCACCGACCCACCACAGCGACATCCCTTCGCGCGGCATGACGAACCGCCATCCACCGTCGGTCATGCCGGCGACCTGTCCCGCCTTCCCGGCCCATATGCCGCCCGGCGCAGCGCCGACGATCCAGCATTGGCCGGGCTGCGCCGCGGCGGGCGGCGTGTCCTGTGCAACGCCCTCGACGCAACCATGCAACAGCAGGTCGATCAGCGTAAGCGCCTCGTTATGCGTCATTTCCTTTTGCGCCTGCGCAATGTGCAGCAGCGGCAGCGACAGGCGGCTGGTCTCGTCGGTCATCGCGTCATCTCCGGTCGATAATGGAACAGCGCCGGTGCCGATGCGCCGTACGTGCCGATCTGGCGCACCTCGATGGTCAACGCCCCGTCCGTCGGCGCGATCGGCCAGTGCGGCTCGGCCACCTCGATCGTCCGCACGGCCCGCTGCGCAGTGGTCAGCGTCAGCCGATATGCCTCGCGCTCCTCGCCCAGCGGCGTGTCGATCGCATCGCGCCACGGCGCCGACAGCCGGCTGCGACGGACCCAGCGCAGTTCCGCGCGATCGCCATCATGGCTGATCGACACATGCACCGGTGCGGGCGGCACCGTCGCCCAGCCGCGCGGTACGATCGTCGTCGTCGCCCTATCACCCTCGACGATTCCCGCCGCCATCACCGCCAGCGTCTGTCCGATCGGTCCCGGCGACTCGACTCGGCGGATCGTCGCCGGGTCGAGCAGTGCGAAGTCTTCGCCCACCTGGTGCCCGGTCATCGCGCTGCCCCGCCGTCCGCGCCACAGCCGCGACAGCCGCCAGCGCGCCGGCCCGATTCGCTGCGCGCTGCCGAACTGCACTATCTCTGCGCCGACCAGCGCCGCATTGCCGCCGCGGTCGAGCGCGACATCGTCGATGCTCTCCAGCGTCATCGCGTCGTGCAGCAGTTCGACCTCGATCACGCTCGTGCGATCCTCGATCATCGCGCTGCCGGGGCCGGGCGGCAGCGTCACCTGCCCCAGCACCCCCGGCGCCGCCGTTTCGCCGACCTCGCTCCATCCGCTCGCATCGTCACCGACCAGCAACGTCGCCCGCCGCCAGCCGGACGCCGTGCCCACAGCGATCGCGCCGATCCACGGCCCACCCTCGCCACTGTCGGACGGCAGCTCGACCAGCAGCAGGCGCGTCGCGCCGGTCGTGACATCGGCCGCCAGCTGCGGCGTACCGATCGCTGCCGGCGCAGGCAGCGTTGCGGGGGCGATCCGCACCAGCTCCAGCGTGATCCGCATCGCCTCGATCCGTGTCCGTCGCACGCGCCACAGACCATCGGCATCCGCCAGCGTCACCCGGTCGCCCGGCGCCACGTCGATTGCGCGCCAGTCGAGCGCCACCGTCCGCACCTCACCCGCCAGCGCCGCGCGCGCAGCGACGTCGCCCGCAATCCCCGCCGCCACTTCCGCGGTCATCGCCGCGGGCAGTTCGATTTGCAGCATCCGCCGCGCCGGCCCGCCGCGCAGCACCTGCTGCACCCCCGCCTGATAATCGCGTGCAATGTCGTGATAGGCGATCGCGACGTCGGCGGGCGTCGCCGGCGGCCGTTGCCAATCGGGCGCATCGCCCGGCAGCATCGCATCCGACAACCGGCGCGCCGGCCCCATGCCGCTGCGCAGCGCGACCCGGTCGCCCTGCGTCGCGTACCAGCCGCCCAGCGGCTCGACCAACGCCTCGATCGCATCGCGGCCCGCCGCCCCGCTGGCCGCATAGCCGCCGAGCATTGGCCCGCCCGCCTCCGCGACGATGGCGCCTGCACCCAGCACCTCGACGATCGTTCCCGCCGCGACCGACCCCGCATCGGCCTCCACCTCGAAACTCAGCGACGGAATACGGTTCCCGAAATCGGCGAGCGCCAGATCCTCGAACACCGCATAGGCGATCCCGCGATAGGCCGGGGCGTTGCCGGTACCGACGATGCTTGCGATCAGCGGATCGGGCATCTGCGCCTCGTCGCCCGGATACCAGCGGAACCCGGTCCGCGTCTTCCAGTCGCCCGCCGCCCCGCGCAACAACTTGCCTTCGGCCCAGATGCGCCCGATGCCACGGATCGGTCGCCCCGACAGAGCGACCGCGAACGACGCCGAATAGCTGTAGCGCGTCGTCCTGCCCGTCCCCTTGCCCCCGGTCGTCGTCGCCGATTCGCGCAGGTCGGTGGCCCAGATCACCGTCCCCGCCACCCGCATGCGGCCGAACAGCTTCGGTATCTGCGTGCCATAGCTCGACAGCTGCACCTGCAATTCGGTCAGCCGCGGCCCCTGTCGCGCGCGCGTCCCGAACACCGCGCCGTCGATCGCGCGTCCGGCCAGCCCGCCCAGCGCCGCCCCGACCGGCCCCGCCACCGCCTTGCCCAGCGTGGTCAACACCATCGTCGCCATCATGCCTCTCCCGATCGTCGCCACATCCCCAGCACCGGCCACGGCGGCGCCCCCGGCCGCTCGACCACGCACCGGCGGATCGCATCGGCATGGATCATGCCGTCCCCGGTCGACAGCGCGAGGTGCAACTGCCCCGGCCCGCTCGCCAGCAGCAGCACATCGCCCGCCGCCGCGTCCGCCGTTTCACAAAATCCGTTGTGCCTCAGGACCAGAGCGATCCGCCCCGGATCACCGCCCCGCGCGGGATACGCCCCCGGCACCGCGACCCCATGCGCCCACGCCACCAGCCCGACGCAATCGAACCCCGCCTCGGGACAGCGCCCCTGCCGCCGGAACCGGCACCCCAGCGCCGTTCGCGCCCGTGCGACCGCGTTCATCCGCCGGGATAGCGCGTCAGCAGGTCGATCCCCGGCAGATGCGGTTCGCCGCGAAAGTTCGCGACATTGCCGAACCGGTCGCGGCACGTCGGCAGCGTCCCGTCGCACCCCTCGCTGATCTCGACGAGCGCGCCCACGCCACCGAAGCGCGGCGCCTGCTCCAGCGTCACGCCGTCCGCATCCGCCGCGACAATCATCGCCGCCAACCCGCTGTTCGCGCCCCCGATCCACCGCAGCCGCCCGCGCGCGAACCCCGCGCCCGCCGCCAGCGTCACCCTGGTGCCCTCCTGCCCGCTAACCCGCACCACCCGCCGCCGCCCCGCCATCGGCACGCGGCACCGCCGGTCGCCCAGCATCGCGCGGCATCCGGGCGAGGTCGCCTCGACCACCGGCGCCTCCAGCCGCGCTTCCGCCCCCAGCAGCTCGGCGGCGAACCGCCCGCGCCTGAGCTCGACCGCGCCGATCCGCCCGCTCGCGATCGACACCGGCGCACCGCCCGTGTCCCAGTCGACCGCGAACACCTCCACCCGCGCCCCGTCATAGCGCCCGGCCAGCAAATCCTCCGCCGACACCGCCGCATGCGACAGCGCGCCCTCGACCGCCATCACCGGCGCGTCGAGCGTATCGTCGCGCTCGATCGCCGAGGGCACCATTCCCGGCGCCGCCCGGTACGGCAGGCCGTCCACCACCACATCGCGGTCGTGCGCGGTCAACCCGATCGTCACCCCGTCGCGCCGCTCGATCCTCCAGCACCAGGTCAGCGTCGTCACCGCGCTCATGCCTCACGCACCTCGATCAGCGGCACGCTGGCGGCGATCCCCGCCCCATGCGTCGCGCGCGCGACCTGCAACCGGTCCTCGGCAAAGCGCACCGGCACGTCGAACGCGAACCCCGCCGTCACCGCCACACCCTTGCCCGGCGCGACATCGAGCAGCACGAAGCCGCCCGCCCCGACCGCAAACCCTTGCGTCTCCACCCCGCCGACGCCCACCCGCACGCTACCGGCGACCGGCCGGGTGATCCGCCGCACCATCTGTCCGTAGCGCTTCACCAGCGCGAACCGCGTCGTCACCCCGTCGCCGGTCCCGATCACGACGTCGCCGAACCCCGGCGGCATACCGGTCGCGTGGTCGAACGGGTCCTGCAACCGGAACGCCCGCGCCGGCCCCAGCCGCGCGCGAAAGAAATCGAGCAGCAACGCCACGTCCCCCTCCGACCGCACGCCCGGCCCGACATCGTACCGGGTGCGCGGCTCGGCCCAGTCGATGTTGCGCATCTCCGCACCCCCCGCCGCCACCGCGATCGCGGTCGACGTCTCGGGACACACTTCGGCTTCCGCGCCCAGCGCCAGCGGAAAGCGCACATCGTCGAACGCATCCATGTCGCGCTCCTCCTCCCAATAGGTGAACCCGTCGCGCAGCACCTGCGGCAGCGCCCAGACGAACGTCTCCGCCACGCCGCGCCCGCGCGCGACCTCCGCCGCCGCCGCGATCGCCCGCCACTGCCCGCGATCCTCGGGCCTGAGCACGAAGCCCGAAAAATAATGCTGTTCCGTCACCGGATAGCCCAGCCGCGCCCCCGCCGCCGCCACGCCCCGCGCGGTCGCCCCGGCATTGCCGGTCGCCGCCCAGTCGTAATCCTCCAGCTGCAACACATCGAACGCCGGCCGCGCCCACCCGAGGGGCAGGTTCGCGCGCTTCACCTCGGGACTCTCCGCATTCAGGATCGTCGGCAGATAGGCGAGCAGCAACGCCTCCTCCGCCCCCGCCGCCCGCGCCGCCGCCACCAACGCCGCGGTCGATCCGGCCAGCAACGCCCCCGCCCGATCGAGCAACGCCCGTTTAGGCGCATCCAGCGCCCCACGCACATCGTCGACCACCGGCAGCTCGCCGCCCAGCGCAACCTTCGCCGCATCGTCGTACAGGCAGATGCGATGATCGACCGTCACCCACCACCACGGCTCACCGACCTGAAACCGCCCGCGCCCGCCCGCCGCGCGCGCGATGCCGACGAACGCCCGCGCCACCTCCTGCAGATACGCCATCGCCCCCGAATGCGCCGGCGACAGCAGCGTCGACGGCGGCACCCATCCGGTCAGCGCCGGCGACCCATCCGCCGCCCGCTGCTTCCAGTCGCCCCAGCAATGCGCATCGAACAATTCGTAACTGAGCGACCAGATCGGATCGAACCCCAGCGCCCCGGCGCGCACCGCAAAATCGCGATGCCACGCCACGCACGCCGCGTTCAGCACGCCCCCGGCCAGCGACACGTACAGCCCGTCGCCCGACCGTTCGAGCCGGAAATAATGGCTCATCCCGACATAATGGACCAGGGCGCCGCGATACCCCAGCCGCAACGCATTGTGCAGCAACCGCGCCGGCGTCAGGTGATAGCTGTCGTCATAGCCGCTCGCGATCCGCAGCCCATGTTCGGGCACGACCACGTCGCCGATTGCCAGCACCGATCCCGGCCCGTCGCACACGATGCCCGCCATCTCGGCCCAGCCCTCGACCGGCGCATCCAGAAACCCGTCGCCCGCATCATAGCCCGGCGGCACCAGCGACACGAACATCCGGTCGACATCGCCCGCCCACACCGGCACCGCCTCGTCGGGCAGCCGGTATCCGCCCACCAAGGTCGCGAAGTCGATCGCGATTGCGGCATCCTCGGGACTGCCGGTGGCGTAATTCCACAGCCGCACATACCACGCCCGCGCCACCCCGTCCGCGTCGCGCCCCTCGATCGTCAGCACCGGGCCATGCGTCGCATCCAGCGGCCGGATGCCCTGCGATCGCCACCGGAACCGCAAGCTGCAATCGCGATAGTCGCGCGAAGTCTCATACCGCAGCAAGGCATGGTCGTGCCGGTCTTCCGACGCCCAGATCAGCCCCGCCAGATCGTCGCGCCGATAGAAGACGCAATCCACCCGCAGCGCATCCGCCGCGGTCGTCACCACCGACGCCATCATCGGGCGTGGAAAATCGACTGTCCAATAGACCGGATCGAAGCGCGACAGCACGCCCTCCTCCTGCACCATGCGGCGCTCGGCCAGCCAATGTCCCATGGTCTACGCCTCCATCAGCGCGGCGCGCACCGCGCGCGCGACCTGCCGGCTCGACTGTTGCAGCGCGCGCGGACCATCGCCGCCGGATGCGTTGACCGTGATCGCCACCCGCACCTCGCGCGCGCCTCCCGCCTGCGCCGCCACCACCTGTCCGCTGCTCGTCGGCACGAACAGCTCCGGCCCCCGCTCCCCGACCCAGTACGGCCGCGCCGGACTGACCGGCCCCCCAGTGGCCCGCCCCGGCGCACCGCCGATCACCTGCCCCAACAACCCCAGCAGCCCACCCGCGCCTCCGCCCGGTCGCACCGCGCCGATCACCGCCGCCGCCGCGATCTCGCCCAGCACCTTCAGCGCGGTGTCGCGCAGATCGTCGAACCCCAGCTTGCCGCTGCGAATCGCCCGCGCCAGCGTCGTTTCCACCGCGCGCCCGGCGCGATCGACCCCACCGGCGAACGGCCCGTCGAGGCTCGCCTGCATCGTCGCCACATCCTGTGCGAACCCGGCGGTGTCGGCGCGCACGCGCACGATCAGCCGTTCGATTTCCTCATCCATCGGGAAAACGCTCCTTCAATGTCGCGATCGTGGCGCGGTCGCACGGGTCGGGCGCATCGCCGCGCACCGCCTGCACCAGCGCCGCCAGTTCGGTGGGCGTCGCCGCCCAGAACACGTCCGGCGCCCAGCCGAACGCCACCCCCGCTTGTCCACCCATCCGGGCGGCGGCCTCGGCAAAGCTCACCGCCCCGCCAATATCTGCGCGATCAGGATTTTGAGCGCCGGGGTGGCCGCGGCGATCCCGCCCGCCGTCACCGCCTCGGCGAAATCGTCGCGCGACATCGGCGCCGCATCGCGCAGGCAATGCCACAGCAGCGCGACCAGTTCGGACAGCAGCAGCCCGCCCGCCGCCGCCCGATCGACCAGCGCGAACAGCGATCCGACTTCGCCCTCCGCCGCGACCAGCGCGGCAAAACTCGGCCGCAGCACCAGCGCCTCGCCGTTCACACGAATGCTCGCCTCGCCCCGCACGGGGTTGGCGGCCGGACTCATGCCGACACCACCGGACCGGACGATTCCAGCGCCAGCGTATAATTGCGCTCGCCATTATAATCGCCGGCATAGTCCAGCCGCGTGACGAGGAACCGCCCGGTCATCGTCTCGCCGCTCTCGAAGCTCAGCCGATAGTCGTCGATCACGCCCGACAGCGCATTGCCGCGCAACCGCACCTCCGCCGCCGACCCGGTGAACACGCCCGCCCCGCTGACGCTCACCGACCGCACGCCCGCCCCCGACAGCAATTCGCGCCACCCGCCCGAATCCTTGCTGGTGATCGCCACCGCCTCGCCATTGACGCTCAGCTGCGTGGTCCGGAGCCCCGCGACCGTCGCATAGGCCACCGGCACCGCTCCGTTCCCGATCTTCAACAGGAACGCACTACCCTTCTCCGCCGCCATCTCGCTTCTCCGTCGTTACCATCCGCCAAAAACCGTCACCCCAGCGAAGGCTGGGGTCTCCCCCCGCATCACGCACCACCTGCCAAACCCTCCCGTACCCCGCCGAAGGCCGGGGCCCAGTTGGGCGCCACCGCTAAAGGATCGAAACCGCCACCAACTGGACCCCGGCCTCCGCCGGGGTGACCGATCGGATGCAGCGCGTCCCACGCCCCCATCGCCAAATCCCTCTCCCTCTGGGAGAGGGAGGGAGCGGCGCAGCCGCGGAAGGGTGAGGGTGATGGTGAGGGTGAGCCCCTCACCCCGCCAACATCCGCACCCGAAACTCGACCGAGCCAACCCACCCGTCCCCCTCGCGCAGCACCCGGCCGCGCACGAACACGACGCTGACCACCTGCCATCCGGCCAACCCGGCCGGCGCCGACAGCACCGCCCCCTCCGCCACCGCCGCCAGCGCGCGCAGCCGTTCCGGCACCTCGCCGCCATCGAACAGCTGCACGACCACCCGCCCTTCGCGCCCGGCCGCATCCTTGGTGCCCCAGTCGGTCAGCACCGGTGTATCGACCACCACATAGGGCCGCGCCGAGCGCACCGGCGGCGCATCGAACACGCTCGCGTTCGTCAGCACGTCCCGCAGCCGCGCGACCAGCATCGCCTGCAACAGCGTCCCCGCGATCATCGCCCCCACCCCGCAATGTCGTGCAGCCGCGGATCGGTGATCGTCCGGCGCGTCAGCCCCCGTCCCGACAGCACCACGCTGTCATCGACCATCTCGACCGCCACTCCCGGCACGGCGTCCGCCGCCGCCGCGACCCGCGCGCGCACCACTGCCGCCCGTCCCCCGGCAACCGCCTCGCCCCGTTCCAGCGCGCCGATCATCGCTGCGCTCCCGCCAACCGCATCCGCCGCCACGGCCGCCACAGCGCCCCCACCGCTGCCGGCGGTGCGGCGCTCGCCGTGCGCGCGTCGAACAGGTGCGCGACCAGCAGCACGATCCCTTGCGCGACCGGCGCCGGCATCGCCTCCCACCCCGTCGCCAGCCCGGCGACGAAATGCACCGGCGCGGCGGACGTCATCCGCACCCATCCGGTGCCGTCGCCATCGATATCGATCGCATCGACCGGCAGGGCGGCGGTGATCGAGGTGACCGGCACCACCGGCAACGCGCGCCATTCGTTCGACGCCGCCATCATCGCCTGATGCGGCCGCGCGATCAGCGCGGTGCCGGTATAGGCCTCGGCCAGCGCCAGCGCGCTTGCCGCCAGCCGCTCGATCACCGCATCCTCGGCATGTCCCGTGATCCGCAGGTGATCGCGCGCCGCCGCACACACCCCCGCGATCGCCGCCGCCGGAAAGGGCGCTGCGCTCATAAGATTCTCCTGTTTGCTCCGCTCTCGCGGATGGGCCGGAACCGTCTCGGGGCGGGCGACGCCCGCCCCGACCGATCACGCCGCCGCGATCTTCAGCAGCTTGATCGCCTCCGAATTCATCACCGCTCCGCCGACGCGCTTGGTGGCGTAGAAATGGACGAACGGCTTGTTCGAATACGGATCGCGCAAAATCTGCGTCTCCGCGCGCTCGGCGATCAGATACCCCGCCTTGAAGTTGCCGAACGCGATCGGCGCGTTGCCCGCGGCGATATCGGGCATGTCCTCCGCCTCGACCACCGGATAGCCCAGCAGCGTGTCGGGCTGCCCGCCGGACAGCCCCGGCATCCACAGGAACGCGCCGTCCGCCGTCTTGAACTTGCGGATGCGCGCGGCGGTCTGCGCATTCATCACCCAGCACGCGCCCTGCCGGTACGCGCCGCGTAGCGCGTGCACCAGGTCGATCAGCCGGTTCTCGGGATCGCTACCGAAATCCGCCGCCGCCCCGCTCGGCACATATTGCAGCGTACCGAACGCCCGCGCCGCATCGCCGGTCGCGTTGCTGGGATAGTTCAGGAACCCGCGCGGCCGCCCCGTGCCGTTGCCGTTCACGAACGCCTGCCCCTCGGCCCGCGCGAACTCGCTGGCGATTTCATCCGCCAGCCACGCCTCGACATCGAACGCGGCATCGTCGAGCATCGCCTGGCTCGCCGCGGGATTGGCGTACAGCTCGCCCATCGGCGGTGCGATCTCGTTGAAGCTCGGCGTCGCCGTCTCCGGCCGCGCGCCCGCCTCGCTCGCCCAGCCCGACGGCGTCGCACCGCTCGTCACCAGCTTGCGATACCCCGCCGATCCCACGCTCACCACCTGGGCGATCGCGCGGATCGGGCTGGCGCTCTTCAGCGTCGCGCCGATCATCGCGTCGATCTCGCGCGGCACGGCATAGCCGCCGCCCGCATCGCTGGTCCCCGCGACCGCCTTGGTCTCCACCGTCGTCCCGCTGCGCACGAACGCGCCGAAGCCCTGCGCCGGCCCCGCCGCGCTCAGCATCGGCCGACCCCCGCCTGCCGCCACACCCGAAAAGCTGCCCGCCAGCGTCTCGATCGTCATACCCGTCATCCCCATAAAAAAGGGGCGCCGCACGCTCGCGACACCCCGGTTTGGAAAAGTTGTGCGGTCGTGCGACGGATCACCCGTCCTCGACCGCATGGATTCTGGCCAGCGGCTGCATCGGCCGCGCGACCACGCTGACCTCGATCAGCTCGGCCGCAGCAATCGTCCGCCACGCGCCCTGCCGAACGCGGGTCGCGCGGTAGCCGAACGACAGCCCGCCCAGCGCCCCGACCCGCACCAGCCGCGCCACCGCTTCCGCCTCGATCCGCCCGATCACGCCCAGCCCGCGCGCATCCTCGCCCAGCCACTCGACCGTCCCGATCGGATCGCCCCGGTGCTGCCACAGCAGCGGCACCGCACCGTCCGCCACCAGCGCGCCGGGCAGCACGACATCGCCGCCCCGGTCCGCCCGCCCGAAGATCGCCGCGTACCCTGCGAACCTCACCGCGCCCATTCGGGCCACCCGGTCTTGACCGCGATTCCGACCAGCAGCAGCGCGAACACCATCCGCATCACCCACGCGAACGCCGCCCGCACCGCCGACCGCTTCGCATCGCGCCACGCCTTCAACAGCTCGCGCAGCTCCTGCACGTCGCCCGCCGCCGCCGCATCCGACAGCCCGATCCGCGCCATCGCCCGTGCCGCGCCCAGTTCGCCCGCCTCTTCCGCGATCGCCCGCAGTGTCTGCAGGTCGGCGCCGTCGTCGGCCGCCTGCCCCATCAATTGCGCCAGCAGCCCCGTATCGCCCATCGCTTGCCTCCCGCTTGTCCTGACGCTAGCCCCACCCGGTGAGACCCCGCCTCCGCATCATCGCCGCCGCCTTCGGCGCCGCCCTCCTCGCCTTCACCTTCGCGCTGCCGTTCCTGAAGGGGAAACGCTGCCTCGACGCCGGCGGCCAGTTCGACCGCACGACGCTGGCGTGCAGCATGCCGCGTTGATTGCGGGCCGGCACCGCCCATCCGCGTGAGCGGATCAAACAAGCGCCGTCACATCCCCACCAACCCCCGCTTCTCCTCCGCGCTCAGGAAATCCGCCGCCCCGACCCGCGCCCATAACTGGTCGCGCTCATCGGACAGCGCCGGCACCCGGTCGAGATCGACCGACAGCGCCCCCGTCCCCGACCAGCCATCGATCCCCTGCCCCAGCGCGCCCAGCACCCGGTTGCCCAGCGGCACGATCGTCTGCCGCCACAGCGCCCGGTTCGCCTCGCGGTAATTGGCGAAGGTATTGTCGCCCGGCAGCCCCAGCAGCATCGGCGGCACCCCGAACGCCAGCGCGATCTCGCGCGCCGCCTGCGCCTTCAACCCGACGAAATCCATGTCGGCCGGCGTCAAACTCATCGCCTGCCATTTGAGGCCGCCGTCGAGCAGCATCGGCCGCCCGGCATTGGCCGCGCCGGCAAAGGCATCGTCCATCTGCGCGCGCAGCCGGTCGAACTGCTCGCCCGACAGCACCCCGCCATCGCCCGGATCATGGACCAGCGCGCCGGACGGGCGCGCGGCATTGTCGAGCAGCGCCTTGTTCCACCGCGCCGCCTCGTTATGGATCGCCACCGCCCCGGCCGCCGCGCCGAGGCACCCCAGCCCATAATGATCGTCGACCGGATGGAAGCCGCGGATGTGCACCAGCCCCGGTCGCCCCGCAGCATCGTCGGCGGCGATCCGCATCACGCGTTCCCCGACCCGATACCGATACGCCGCCGGCCACCCGGTCGCATCCGCCTCGACCGTCACCCGCTCGGGCCGCAGCGCATACAGCTCGCCGATCCCGCCCGCGCCGTCGTCGATCAACTGGATATAGGCATTGCCGTGCAGCAGCAGCTGCGCCGCCACGCTTTCGAGCAGTTCCTGCCCCGCCGACCGCGCCATCACCAGCGCCACCGCGCGGGGATCGCCGCTGACCGGCATCGCCGCCATTCCCTCCGCCACGATCCTGACGGCACGCTGCGCGATCGGATTGGTCAGATACGCGGCGCGCACCTGCGCCTCATACCCCTGCGCCCATCCCCCCGCCGCCGGCCCGCTCCCCTCGCGCCACAACGTAGCGCCCCCATGCGCCAACACCGGCCGCGCGCCCTCGCGCACAGCCTTGCGTCCGAACCATTTCATGGCTGTTCTCCCGAATGAAAAAAGGCCCCGCGTCGCCGCGAAGCCTGTGATTTCGCCTACCTCACCTCACACCCACCCACCCACTCCGTTCGGTTCGAGCAGCTTCGAGCTTGTCGAGAAGCGTCCGTCGAGAACGGGTAGTTTGGAGCAACCCCTTCTCGACTACGGTTCTCGACAGGCTCGAACCTCCGCTCGAAGCAAACGGGGGCGGGCGGGGAGAGGAGGGAGGAGGAAAGCAGGCGAACGGCCCAGCCGTAAACCCCCGCGCAGGCGGGGGTCCAGAGCCCCAACCACCACCGCCCGCAACCCTGGAGCCCCGCCTCCGCGGGGATACGCCCGGGACGAACCAATCCCGACCCCAACCCCCAAACGTCATCCCAGCGAAGGCCGGGACCTCCCGTTGCAAAGCCCCCCCTCACAACACCCGAATCATCGCCACGCCCCGCGCGCTCAGCATCAGCTCATGCATCGCCCACACCAGCGCATCGGCCCGGTCCGGCGACCGCCCCGGCCCCGCATACCCGCCGCCGGCGACCAGCCCGCACAGCTCGTCTTCCAGCGCCGGGAAGCTGCCGGCATGGAACGCCCGCCCGCCCTCGTACAGCAGCACCACCGGCTCGGCCCGCGCCGCCTTGCCGCGCGACGCATGGACCAGCGTCACCGGCAGTCCGGCATCGGCGGCGCGCAGCACGCTCGCCACCATCGCCCCGCCCTGGTTCGATTCGGCCACCACCCGGTCGGCGCCGTGTCGCGCCGCGCACGCCGCGACCGCCCCCGCCCAGCCCTCGGGCGACAGCCCGGCGACGGTCGCATCCTCGATCACATAGGCCAGCCCGTCGCTCCCGCGCCCGACCGCGACGATGCCGCATGCATCGCCGTCCACGCCGGCAGGCGGATCGACCCCGATCACCACCCGCACCAGCGCCGGCACCGCCGCCGCCCGGCACCGCTCGATCAGTTCGCGCGACCACAGCGCGCCCGCCACGTCCTCGATCAGTTCGCCGTCCAGCTCCTGCCGCCCCAGCCGCGTGCCCGCATACGCCCCCTCGATCTGCGCGAAATAGCTTTCGGACAGATGGACATTGTCGCGCGACCGCCCGCCGCTGATCCGCACCCCCGGCATCCCGCGGATACGGCGCAGCAGGGGCACGACCCGCGGCGTCGTCGTCACCAGTGTCTGCGGCCGCTCCCCCATCCGCATCCCCATCATCAGGTTGTCCCACGCCGCATCGGCGTTGCGCCATTTCGCCAGTTCGTCGCACCACGCGATATGATGCTCCGGCCCGCGCAACCCTTCCGGGCTTTCGGCGGCATAGACATGCGCCTCCGCCCCCGATCCGAACTCGATCACGCCGCGCGACGGCCGGTACACGACCGGCCCGTAATGCCGCCCGACCGCCAGCAGGCCGGCGGGGCCACGCACCATCACGCTCTCCACATCGCGCCGCGTCGCCCCGACCAGCGCGATGCGCAGATCGCGCTGCGCCGCCGCCCGCGCGCACACCCACTCCGATCCGGCGCGCGTCTTGCCGAACCCGCGCCCCGCCTGGATCAGCCACACCGTCCAGTCATTGTCGGCGATCGTTTGCCCGTCATGCGCCCACAGCGTGAAGCGCGTCAGCAACTCGCGCCGGCGGTGCGGCGTGACCTTCAACAGAAACCGTTCGAGTTGCGTATCATCCAGTTCGGCCATCGCCGCGACCAACGGGTTGACGCCGCTCATACCCGCCGCTCCTGCTTGCCGCGCATCGCCTTGATCCGGGCGATCAGCATCGCGTCGGTTTCGGCTTGGGTGGCCCGCAACTGCGCCTCGCGACGACCGCTACCCGGTTTCACCACGGCGCGATGCCGGTCGAGCAGCTTGATCGCCTGTTCGACACTGATCGTCCCCGTCACGACCGTATCGGGATCGCCGACCTGCACTCCCTCCAGCGCAGCGATCGCCTTGGATACCAATATCGCTTCCAGCCGGTCGTACCCGGTCAGCAGCGCCATGCGCCATTGCTCGGCAAAGGCCGGATCACGCCGCCGCAGCGCATAGACGCTGGCCTGCGACAACCCGACCGCCTCGGTCGCGGCCCGCACGTTGCAGGTCGCTGCGACGTGATCGAGAAACCGTTCACGCCGGCTCGGCGTCCATCCCTGCGCGATGCGCTGTTTCTGCACCGGACGGTTGCCGCCGCTCGTCAGCACCTCTTCCCTGTCCATATCCCGCCCCCCAGACGCAATGCGGGGCCGACAGCGTTTCCGCCCGGCCCCGATCCCCACAATTCCCGATGTTCCTGTTTTGTGCCATATCAGCGTGACGATGTCAAGCGCGATGTTCCCATATGGTTCGTTTTCTCGCAGCCATGGCGAAACGCTTACCGCATCCCCATATCGTATCCATCGTTGGCAGATGGTCCGTAGGCGCCAGCGACCGGGAGACGCACGCGCTTCCGCTTACGCTGTTGGAGCGTCGAACATGGACCTCAACTATTTGCTGCATCGCCATCAAGTCGCGCTGATGCGCGCCGCCTCCGCCACGACGCGCGAAGCCGCCTGTGCCCATGGCGGCATGGCGCGCGGCTACGAACGCCAGATCGCCTCGCTGCGTGACCTGCTCGGCGCCTCGGGCCGGATGGTGACCGCATGAGCGCGCTCGCCGAACAAACCGCGCCGGAGATGCTGCCGGAGATGCTGGACGCACCGGTCGATGCCGCACCGGCCGCTCCGGTCGATGCTGCACCCGCCGACGCGACGCCGGCCGAACCCGCACCGCGCCCCGGTGCGATGAAGTTTCGCCGCAAATACACGACGGTCCGCCTGACCCCCGAACAGGCCAGTCGCCAGGGCCAGGTCGCGACCAGCGCGTTCCGCCGCTTCGGCGAGCGCGATGCAGCGGTGGCGTTCCTCAACGCCCATGACGAAGCCCTTGGCGGCCGCCCCCTCGACCTCGCGATCGCGAGTGCGGAAGGGCTGGCGCAGGTCGAGGCCGCGATGGCGGAGCGGACGGCCTAGGGAGGCCTTTGCCGACAAACCGACCGAACTACCCCACGGTTCGGTTCCACCCACACCGTTTGTCTCACCCACACCGTTTGGTTCGAGCAGCTTCGAGCTTGTCGAGAAGCGTCCGTCGAGAACTTAGTCGCTTGAGGCACCCCTTCTCGACTTCGGTGCTCGACAGGCTCGAACCTGCGCTCGAAGCAAACGGGGAGGCCTTGAACGGGGTGTGCTTGAACGGGTTGGTCCTGAACAGCGAGGTCCTGAACGGCGCGCTATTAAACAGGCGGCACCGCCCCCCTTCACAATCCCGCCAGCATCGCCTCCCACGCCGCAACCTCGTCCTCGCGCCGCCCCAAAATCCGCAGCGGCCCCAGCGCGCCGCTGACCGGATCGACCTCGACCTCGCCGTCCCATTCGAACGTCGCATTGCCGGCGATCGTCACCACGTCGCCGACCTCGGCCTTCGCCCGCACCATGCCGCCGCGGTTGAAGACGCGGGTCTCGACCCCCCAGCCGATCCGCCCGGTCCGCGCCGCCGCCAGCGTCGACGCCGCCATCGCGCTGCCGCAGCTGTTGGTCAGCCCGACGCCGCGTTCATAGGTCCGTACGAACAGCGCGGGCGCATGCCCCTCCTCGCGCAGCTCGACGAAGCTCACATTGGCCCGCGTCGGGATCAGTGCCGGCGCCCCCTCGCACCAGTCGCCCAGGCGAACCAGCTCGCCGTCGTCGACCGCATCGACGAACGCGACCAGATGCGGGTTGGGCATCGCCACCGCGGTGAAGGCACGGTCGCTCGGCAGGCCGGGGATCGCCGCCTCGACGAACGGCCCCTCGCCCACGGTCAGCCCGACATCGTGCGGAGTGAGCGACACCGGCCCGACCTTCGTCTCGATCGTCGCCACGCCCGGTGCGATCGGCGCGACGACCCGCGCCTGCGCCGCGCTCTGCTTCAACCGGACCTGCCCGGCCTCGGTCCCCGTCACCTCGAACCCCAGCCGCGCGGTACAGCGCAGCCCGTTCAGACACGTCTCCGCCTCCGACCCGTCGGGATTAAACATCCGCATCCCGAAAACATGACGGTCATCCGACGCCGTCAACAGCAAAATGCCGTCGCCGCCGACATCGCCCTTCCGATCGGAAAGCGCCCGCGCCACCTGTGCCCACTCCGCATCGCCCAGCACGATTGCCCGCGCATCGATCAGCGGAAAGTCGTTGCCCGACCCATGGCACTTCACGAACGTAAACCTCATGCCACTACCCTTGCCCGCGCCTTCGCGATGAACGCCCGCTCACCCGCGACGCGCGTCGCAAAGGCCGGTCGCGCCAGCATCGTATCGAGATAACGCGCCAGGTTCGGATAGACCGCCGTATCGATCGGCGCACAGGCGTGCAGCGCGCTGGCGAACGCACTGGTGACCGCGATATCGGCCAGCGTCAGCACGTCGCCGACCAGATACACCCGATCGCCGATCTGCCCGTCCAGATACCCGAGGATCGCCGGCCACTGCTCGCGCTCCACCCTATCCGCCGCCGCCGCATCGCCCGTTACGCCGCGAAACAACGGCCCGACCACCCGGTTGAACAACATCGTCCGCCCTGCCGCAAACACCACCGTATCCGCCACCTCGTCGAACCAGATCGTGCGGCCGCGCGCCTGGCAGTCGGCGGGAAGCAGCGCCGGTTCGGGATGCTTCGCCTCCAGATACGTCACGATCGCGCTCGAATCGGCCAGCGCGAAGTCGCCATCGACCATCGCCGGGATATGGCCGAACGGGCTGATCGCGCGGAATGCGGGCGATGCGTCGCCGGGCGCGGTCGGGATCAGGTCGAACGCGACGCCCTTTTCCTCGGCAAAGACCGCGACCTTGCGGACGAACGGCGAGATGGTCGAACCGTATAACTGCATCGTGCAGGTCTCCGTTGGCCCGGAAAGGGGCGACACCGATGGTCCGCCTGTGCCACAACCTGCGCCAGTGACGGAAGTACTCCTCATCGTCGTGATCGCGCTTGGCATTGCGCTGTTCCGCCTGCAGCGGCGGGTCGCGGCACTGGAGGCCCGCGACTATCGCCCGGCAGCCCCCGTAGCCGAAGCGGTGCCGACGCCGATCCCGGTCCCGATCCCGTCGAAAGCACGCCGCCCGGCCCACCAGCGCCCGGCCATGCCACGCATCGATTTCGAAACGCTGGTCGGCAGCCGCCTGCCGGTGTGGATCGGCGGGCTGGCGCTGGTCGTCGGCGGCATCTTCCTCGTCCGCCTGTCGATCGAGGCGGGGTGGCTGACCCCGGGCCTGCGCACCTTGTTCGCCGCGCTGTTCGCGCTGGCGCTGCTGGCCGGCAGCGAAGTCGCCCGCCGCCTGCCCGCCACCCGCGACGATGTCCGCATCGGACAGGTGCTGGCCGGGGCGGGCATCGCCTCGGCCTATGCCACGCTCTACCTCGCCGCCGCGCTCTACCATCTGGTCGGGCCGCTCGCCGGGTTCGCGCTCATGCTGGGCGTCACCGCGTTCGGGCTGTTCCTGGCGCTGCGCCACGGGCCGCCGACCGCGGTCATGGCGCTGCTCGGCGGGTTCGCCGCGCCGCTGGTCGCGGGCTATGACGCGGCGGGGATCGGGCCGCTGCTCGTCTATCTCGGCCTGTTCGTCGCCGCATTGCTGGCGCTGGCGATCGCGCGCGGCTGGGCATGGCTGGCGCTGTCGGCGCTGGTCGCGGCGTTCGGCTGGGCCGGGCTGCTGATCGCGCTGGTGCCCGGCGCCGATCTGGCCGCGATCGGCGCGTTCGTCATCGCACTGGCGATCGGCGGCACGCTGGCCGCACCGCGCGCCACCATTGCCCGGCCATGGCTGCGCGGCGCCCCGCTGCTGGCGGCGCTGGTCCAGCTGCTCGCACTCGCACCGATGCTCGATTTCTCCGCGCTGGCATGGGGCTTCTACCTGACGCTGTCGGCCGCCGCGCTGTTCCTCGCATGGCGCGACGCGACGCTGCTCCCCGCCGGCATCGCCGCCGCGATCCTCGTGACGCTGCTGGTCGCCATCGGGCTGGTGCAAGGCGCGGGTGCCACCCCCGCTGCCCTCCCGATCGCGCTGCTGCTCTTCGCCGCGGCCGGAGGACGCCGCGCGCCCGGCTGGGCAGCGATCGCGCTGATCGGCACCGCCGGCCCGCTGCTCGCGGCACAGATCGTCGCGCCGGCCCTGCTGCCGCCGATCGGCTGGCTGGCCGCCAACCTTATCCTGACGTTCGCCGCCGCAGCCCTCGCCCGGCGCCAGCGCGACCGCAGCGGCACCGGCGATATCGGCCTCGTCGGCGGCATCGCGGTGGCCGCGCTCGGCGTCGGCCTCGCGGTCGCGGCGATCGTCCCGCCGGCGTTCGCCGTCTTCGCGCCACTGGCCGCGCTCGGCGTGCTGCTCGCAGCCGCCAAATTTGACCCGCTCGTGCCCAACCGGCTGGCGCTGCTGCCCGTCATCGTCCTGCTGACGCTCGCGATCCGCCCGCTGTCGGACGTCGCGCTCGCCTTGGGCGTATCGCTGATCTGGGAGGAACTGCCGTATCTCCACCTGCCGTCGGCCAGCGACGCCGCCCGCCTGCTGCTGCTCCCGGCACTGGCGCTGCTCGCTGCCGCGACTTGGCAGCGCCCGCTGTTCGGCCCCGCCCGCCGCCTGATCCTGCCCGCAGCGTCCGCCGTCGCCATCCTCGGCCTCTACGTCCTGCTCAAACAACCGCTGGCGATCGCGACTCCCGAAGCCTTCGCCGTCCACGGCTTTATCGAACGCGCGCTGCTGAGCGACCTCGCCCTCCTTGCCGGCGGGCTCCTGTGGACCCGCCACCGCCCGCTGCCGAACGCGCTGGTCACCCTCGCCCTCGCGCGCATCCTGTGGTTCGACCTGCTCGGCCTCAACCCCGCGCTGGTCCCGCAACAGGTCGGATCCCTGCCGCTGCTCAACGCCGCCACGCTCCACCTCGCCTTCGCCGCGCTCGTCGTGTGGCGCTGCACCGGCCTGCCGCGCCGCAGCCTGATCGCGGCGCTGCTGACCCTCGCTGCGACGCTCGCCACCATCCGCCAGATCGCGCATGGCACATTGCTTACCGGTCCCGTCGGCATCGCGGAGAATTGGGGCTATTCCGCCGCGATGCTCGCGCTCGCCATCCTGTGGCTGTGGCGCGGGCTGGCCGTGCGCAGCGCCGACCTGCGCCGCTTCGGCCTCGCGCTCCTCACCCTCACCACGCTGAAAGTGTTCCTGATCGACGCGTCGGCCCTCGAAGGCGTGCTGCGCATCCTGTCGTTCATGGGGCTGGGCGGCGCGCTGATCGGCATCGGCTGGGCCTATCGGCGGTTCGTCACGCCAGCCGATGCGGCACCGGCACCCTCCCCGACCCCGCCACCGACGACAGTATCCTGATTGGGTGGCGGGGTCGGGGAGCGGGCCGGTGCCGGCTTCACCTCAACCGATAATGCCCCGCCAGCCGATCGAGCGCCAGCGTAAGCACCAGCCGCCCGGCCCTTGCCGGCCAGCCCAGCGCCTTCTCCGCCGCCGGCAGCCCCTCGTTCGCACACACCGTTCGCCACAGGATATCCGCCAGCCCCGGCCCCACCGCCGCGATCGCCGCATCGAACCGCGCCTTCGCCGCCAGCTGCCCACCCGACGGATCGGCCGGCACGCCGGCACTCCCGCGCGGCGCAGCGTCCCACCGCATCGTCACCCGCAGCCCCAGCGCCGCGCGCTCGTAATCGCCGCGCAGACGCTCGCCCGCCTCATATTGCCGCGCATCGACCAGCGCGCGCGACCGCAGCCAGTCAAGCGGCGATTCGCGCAGATTGACCTGCACCCGTCGCCCGCCATCCTCGTTCCGCACCCGTCCGTCGACCAGCCGCCGTTCCACCAGTTCGCGCACCCGCCGCTCCCTTGTTCGATTCGCCGACGGGGTTGTCACGAACGTATAGTTGTAGGAAAGCGTTTGTACCAAATCGGTTTGCCGCTCGAGAGGACGTCCCATGATCACCGCCATCCGCGAAGTCCGCCGTGCGCAGGGCCTGACCCTCGAAGAAGTCGCAATCCGCTGCGTGCCGCCCACCACCGCGCAGACCATCGGCCGCCTCGAAACCGGCACGCGCACCGTCTCCGTCGGCTGGCTCAACCGCATTGCCGCTGCGCTGGCCGTCGACACCGCCGACCTCGTCCGCCTGCCCGATCGTCCCGACATCCCCGTCGCGGCGATTCTCGACGGGTCGGGCGCCGCCGCCCCGCGCCGCGCGATGAGCGTCACCCCGCCGCGCGCCGAACCCGAACTGGTGGCGATGATCGTGCAGGCGGCCACCGGCGACTATCGCGCGGGCGACATGGTGTGGTGCCGCCGCCTCGCCCCCGCCGACTATATCGCCGCGCTCCACCGCGACGTGCTGGCCCCCGGCCCCGCCGGTCGCTTCGCCTTCGGCCGGCTGCTGGCGTTCGACGGCGACATGGTGTCGCTGCTGCCCACGACGCTGGGCACCGGCCCGGTGGCGCTGGTCGCCCCATGGATCGCGGTGGCGGAGCGGCTGGTGCGGAATCTCTAAAGCTCCAAACGTCACCCCAGCGAAGTCTGGGGTCTCCCGGTTGGAGAACGCAGCCTTCACCACGCAGAGACCCCAGCCTTCGCTGGGGTGACGCAAGCGGCGGCAGGCAGGAATGACGATGCAGCTGACGCCCCCCAACCCCAACTTTCCCCGACGTCGCCCTAAAGCGTCGTGACGCCCCCGCCTTCCCGTGTTAGCCCTCGTCCATGCCCGTCTCGGCCACCGCCTCCGCCCGCGAAATCCTGACCAACCTTCACGACGTGATGGCGTCGCGAAGTCCGGCGCAGGCTAAGCTCAACTCGGTCGTCCGCATCATCGCCGAGGCGCTGGATAGCGAGGTCTGCTCGATCTACCTGCTGCGCGAAGGGCTGCTCGAACTCTTCGCCACGGTCGGCCTGTCGCAGGAGGCGGTGCACGTTACCAAGCTGGCGCCGGGCGAGGGCCTTGTCGGCACCATCGTCGCCAATGTCGAAACGCTCAACCTGGCCGAAGCGGCGACCCATCCCGACTTCGCCTATCGCCCCGAAACCGGCGAGGAAATGTATCACAGCTTCGCCGGCGTGCCCGTCATCCGCCGCGAACGCGCGGTGGGCGTGCTGGCGGTGCAGCATGCCGATCCGCGCCGCTATGCCGATGTCGAGATCGAGGCGCTGCAGACCGTTGCGATGGTGCTGTCCGAACTGATCGCCAATGCCGACCTGATCGACGCGACCGGCGGCGCGTCGATCCGGCCGCAGGCGACCGGCGCGGTGCGCGTGCCCGGCTTCAAGCTGGTCGAGGGGATGGGCGCGGGCGTCGCCGTCTTCCACCAGCCGCGCATCGTCATCGAACATACCGTGGCCGACGATACCGAGGCGGAGCGCCACCGCGTCTATGCCGCGTTCGACAAGATGCGCGACCAGATCGAACGCATGTCGAACCAGGCCGAATTCGGCGTCGGCGGCGAACATGACGAGGTTCTCGCGACCTACAAGATGTTCGCCTATGACGAGGGATGGTCGCGCCGCATCAACGAGGCGATCGACAGCGGCCTGACCGCCGAAGCCGCGATCGAGCGCGTGCAGCAGCGCACCCGGATGCGGATGCGCGAGATCAAGGACCCGCTGCTCGCCGACCGGATGCACGACCTCGAGGACCTGTCCAACCGGTTGCTGCGCATCGTGTCGGGCCAGCTCGGCACCGCCGCGCAGATGGGCCTGCGGCAGGACACGATCCTGATCGCCCGCAATCTGGGTCCGGCCGAACTGCTCGAATATGACCGCCGCCGCCTGAAAGGGGTGGTGCTGGAGGAAGGGTCGCTGACCGCGCACGTCGTCATCGTCGCCCGCGCGATGGGCGTGCCGGTGCTGGGCCGCGTCCGCGACGTCCGCCGCCTGATCGCGGAGGGCGACCGCCTGCTGCTCAACTCGGTCGAGGACCTGCTGGTCATCCGCCCGACCCCGGCGATGGAGGAGGCGTTCGAAGCCAAGCTGGCGCTCACGCAGAAGCGCCGCGCCGCCTTCGCCGCGATGAAGGGCGAACCGCCGGTGACGAAGGACGGCCACCGCGTCACGATGATGGTCAATGCCGGCCTGCGCGACGACGTGGCGGCACTCGACCTGACCGGCGCCGACGGCATCGGCCTGTTCCGCACCGAATTTCAGTTCCTCGTATCGGCCACCCTGCCGCAGCGCGAGCGCCAGCAGCGCCTCTATCGCGACGTATTGGACGTGGCCGGCGACCGCCCGGTCGTGTTCCGCACCGTCGATATCGGCGGCGACAAGGCGCTGCCCTATCTCGACCATGCCGAGGGGCATGACGAAGAGAACCCCGCCATGGGCTGGCGCGCGCTGCGCCTCGCTCTGGGACGCGAAGGGTTGATGAAGGCACAGGCCCGCGCCCTGATCGAAGCCGCGGAAGGCCGCACGCTGAACGTCATGTTCCCCATGGTGTCCGAACCCTGGGAGTTCGAGGAAGCCCGCACCCTGTTCGAGGCGCAGCGCGAATGGTTGCGCGGGCGGGGCAAGGCGCTGCCGACCGACATCCGTTACGGCGCGATGCTGGAAGTGCCGGCGCTCGCCGACGTGCTCGATTTCCTGTGGCCGCAACTCGACTTCCTGTCGATCGGCACCAACGACCTGACCCAGTTCCTGTTCGCCGCCGACCGCGCCGACCCGCGGCTCGCGGTGCGTTATGATTGGCTCAGCCCGGCGATCCTGCGCTTCCTCCGCCGCGTCACCCGCGCCGCGCACGAGGCGGGCAAGCCGGTCGCGGTCTGCGGCGAGATGGGCGGGCGTCCCCTCGAAGCGATGGCGCTGATCGCGCTCGGCATCGACCGCCTGTCGATCACGCCCGCCGCCGTCGGCCCGGTCAAGGCGATGATCCGCTCGCTCGACCGGCAGGCGGCGATGGCCGAGATCGACCGTCTGCTGGCCACCCCCAGCCGCACCCTGCGCCCCGCGCTGGAAGACTGGGCCAGGGCCAACAACGTGGAACTCTCCTAAATCCTCCCCGCTCCGCGGGGAGGGGGACCGCCGCGAAGCGGTGGTGGAGGGGGATCGCCTCGCAAAGCAACCGCAGTGTATGCCGACACCCCCTCCACCAGCTGCGCTGGTCCCCCTCCCCGTGCCGGGAAGGATAGGCGAGTCCTCGCCGCAATTCCTCGCCACTTGCCCGCTCCGGCGTTGACAGCCGCAGCCCGCTGGCCGAAACCGCGAGACGACCGGGGGCGGACAGCGGGTTTGGAAGGGTACGAATGATGGACGGCGACAGCACCACGGGCACGCCGCGGACGGCGGGCATGATGCTGCGTTCGGCACGCGAGGCGCAGGGCCTGACCCTGTCCGACGTCGCACAGCGCACCCGCATTCCGCTGCGCCACCTCGAAGCGGTCGAGGACGGCAAGTTCCAGGCGCTCCCGTCGATCACCTACGCGATGGGCTTCGGCCGCGCCTATGCCCGCGCCGTCAACATCGATGAGACCGAGGTCGCGCGTGCGCTGCGCGCCGAACTCGCCGCGAACTATCAGCGGCCCGAACCGCTGCAGGACCTCGAACCGATCGACATGCGCCGTGGCCCCTCGGGCGGGCTGGTGGCGATCGCCGCAGCGGTCGCGATCGTGCTGCTGCTCGGTGTCGGCCTGTATTTCGGCACGTCGCTGTTCCGCCGGGACGAGGCGGTGACCGCCCCCGCCGCGACCGTCGCCGGCGATCTCGGCATGCTGCCCTCGCCGACCCCGGCCCCCGGTACGACAGGCGGTGCCGCCCCGGCATCGGCCCCCGTACCCGCCGGCGGCGGACAGGTGACGCTGACCGCGACCGGCCCGGCGTGGGTCCGCATCTTCGACGACACCGGCACGCTGGTGAACAAGGAAATGGCGGCGGGGGAGCGCTACGACGTGCCGATGGCCGCGAAGAACCCGCAGATTCGCACCGGCCGCCCCGACCTGATCACCGTCACCGTCAACGGATCGAACGTGCCGCCGCTCGGCACCGCCGAACGCGCGGTCACCGTCGGCATCAGCGCCGAGGCGCTACGCGCCCGCGGCGAAGCATCGCCGACCCCGGCACCCGTCGGTTAAGCATGGCGACAGGTCGGTCGCCTAGGGTCATACTGCCTGTTCACCGTCATGCTCCGGGGGGAGTTTTCATGCGTTATCTCAAAGCCCTGCCGCTCCTCGCGCTAGGTCTTCTCGCCGCCCTGCCCGCCACGGCCCAGACCACGACCCAGATCGAACCGCGCGTGAACAAGCTGGAGCGCGAGATGCGCGCGGTGCAGCGGAAGGTCTTTCCCGGCGGCGCGCCCAATCAGGTCGAACCGCAGATCACTGCCCCGACCCAGCCGACCGAAATCCCCGGCAGCCCGTCGAGCGGCCCGCTCGCCACGCTGACCTCGCGCGTCGATGCGCTCGAATCGCAGCAACAGGCGCTGACCGGCCAGCTCGAACAGGCGCAGTATAAGCTGCGCCAGCTCGAATCGTCGTTCGAGGCGTACAAGAGCGCGACCGACACGCGGATCAAGGCGATCGAGAGCGCCGGCGCCCCGCCGATCGCCCCCGCCACCCCCGGCGCGGTCGCCGCCGCGGGCGACACCTCGACCGACGCGCCGCCCCCGCGCGGTCCGGGCAATGGCGGCGGGACGCTGGGCGGCGGCACGGTCCGCCCGCCAGTCGTCACCGCCCCCGCCGCAACCGCCGATCCCGCCCGCGCCAGCCGCATCGCCGCGATCGAAAAGGCCAATTCGGGTGATGCAGCGGAGGACGGCTATCTCTACGGCTTCCGCCTGTGGAGCGCGAAGCTCTACCCCGAAGCGATCGCCGCGCTGCGTCCGGTCGTCGCGAAATACCCTAAACACCGCCGCGCCAGCTACGCCCAGAACCTGATCGGCCGGTCCTATCTCGACGACGGCAAGCCCAGCCTCGCCAGCCGCGAATTCTACGACAACTACAAAAACATGCCCGAAGGCGAACGCGCCCCCGACAGCCTGTTCTATCTGGCCGATGCGCTGGTGAAGTTGAAGAAGACCAAGGAAGCCTGCGACGTCTATGGCGAGCTGACCGACGTCTATGGCGAGAAGATATCGGCCACGATGAAGGCCGATGTCGCCAGGGGTCGTAGCGCTGCGAAATGTGCGGCGTAGAGGCAGTCGCGTGCCTCTCCGTTCGTGCTGAGTAAGGGCTGAGCTTGTCGAAAGCCTGTATCGAAGCACGTTTGGGGCTCCTTCGATACGCTGCTTCGACAAGCCCGGCAGATATGCAGGACAAACGGGTGGAGTGAAGCGGAGTGGACGGACCGCCCTCACCCACCCCGTTCGGTTCGAGCAGCTTCGAGCTTGTCGAGAAGCGTCCGTCGAGAACTCCCTGCTCGGGGCAACCCCTTCGCGACTTCGGTTCTCGACAAGCTCGAACCTGCGCTCGAAGCAAACGGAGGGTTAGAGACATGGAAGAAGGCGTAGCTGGCCGAACTGAACTAATGCCCCGCCGCCCTGCCTCACGACTACTAGAACGCCTATGATCTCCGCCGAGGCCGCCACCCGTTTCACAACTGACCTGACGGCGCTGACCCCCGCCCCGACCACCGACCGCCCCCTCGCCATCGCGGTTTCCGGCGGCCCCGACTCGATGGCACTCCTCGCCCTCGCCACCACCGCCTTCCGGGGCGCGATCATCGCCGCCACCGTCGACCACCGCCTGCGCGCCGCCTCGACGCACGAAGCCGCAATGGTCGCAAATTGGTGCCACGCGAACCACATCCCCCACGCCACGCTCGCCCCCGACCGCCCCCCCGCTGGCGCCAGCATTCAGGCACAGGCGCGCCACGCCCGCTACGCGCTGCTCGCCGACTGGGCACTAGCGGCGAACGCCTGTGCCATCGCCACCGCGCACCACGCCGACGACCAGGCCGAAACCTTCCTGATGCGCGCCGCCCGCGGATCGGGACCGGCGGGGCTGGCCGGCATCCGCCCGCGTTGGGCGTTCGACGCCGCCAGCTGGCACGCAACCCACCTCCACACGTCACCCCAGCGAGGGCTGGGATCTCCCTCGCTAGATCGAAACACCAGCCAGCCGCGAGACCACAACCTGCGCTGCAGTGACGATCCGGGCGAACGAGGGACTGCGACGAAACGCATCCCCATCCTCCGCCCCCTCCTCACCTGGCGCCGCACCGAACTGCGCACCCTCGCCGCCGACCTGCCCTTCGTCGATGACCCCTCGAACACCGACCCCCGCCACGATCGCACCCACGCCCGCGCACTGCTGGCCGACAGCAACCTCGATCCCGTGGCCCTCGCCGCCGCCGCCGCGCATTGCCGGGAGGTCGACGCCGCACTGACCGACACCGTCGACTGGCTGTGGCGCACCCGCCGCCGCGACGCCGAAGTTGGCGAACACCGCATCGACATGACCGACCTGCCCCGCGAACTGCGCCGCCGACTCGCCCGCCGCGCGATCGGCGCCGTCCGCCGCGACCATGCCATCACCGAAGGCCAATGGTCCGACGCCGCCAACATCGAATCGCTGCTCAACGCGCTCGAATCGGGCCAAAAGGCGACCCACGCCGGCGTCCTCGCCTCCGCAACCCGCGGAATCTGGCATTTCCGCCCCGCCCCGCCGCGCCGATCATACTGATCGACGTTGTTCCATTGCCATTAACCCGGGCAAGCCTATCTTGGGTGCACTGAGAGGTAGCACGTCCGCATGAACGATAACGACAAGCAGAACGGCCCCGAAAACAACGGCGGCAATCCGTGGATGAAGAGCCTGTTGATCTGGGTCGGCATCCTGGTGTCGCTCGCGATCTTCGTCCAGCTGTTCAACGGCCCGTCGACGCAGAGTCAGGGGCAGGTGATTCCCTATTCGACCTTCCTGAACAAGGTCGACGAAGGATCGGTGCGCGACGTGAACATCGCGACCAGCACGATCACCGGCACCTACACCAATGACGACAAGTTCCGCACCAACGCGCTGAACGATCCCAACCTGATCGAACGGCTGCGCGCCAAGAACGTCGTCATGAACGCACGTCCGGAGGAAGGGCCGAACATCTGGATGGCGATCCTCGTCCAGTCGCTGCCGTTCCTGCTGTTCCTCGGCATCGCCTTCTTCGTCCTGCGCCAGATGCAGAAGGGCGGCGGCGGTGGCGGCGCGATGGGCTTCGGCAAGTCGCGCGCGCGGATGTTGACGCAGAAGGAAGGCAAGGTCACCTTCGACGATGTCGCCGGCATTGACGAAGCGCGTGCCGAACTGACCGAGATCGTCGACTTCCTGAAGGACCCGACGAAGTTCGCGCGCCTCGGCGGCAAGATTCCGAAGGGCGCGCTGCTGGTCGGTTCGCCCGGTACCGGCAAGACGCTGCTCGCCCGCGCGATCGCGGGTGAGGCCGGCGTGCCGTTCTTCACGATTTCGGGGTCGGATTTCGTCGAAATGTTCGTCGGCGTCGGCGCCAGCCGCGTCCGCGACATGTTCGAACAGGCCAAGAAGTCGGCCCCCTGTATCGTCTTCATCGACGAAATCGACGCGGTCGGCCGCCATCGCGGTGCGGGCCTCGGCAACGGCAATGACGAACGCGAGCAGACGCTGAACCAGCTGCTGGTCGAAATGGACGGGTTCGAAGCGAACGAGGGCATCATCATCGTTGCGGCGACCAACCGCCCCGACGTGCTCGACCCCGCGCTGCTGCGTCCGGGCCGTTTCGATCGTCAGGTCGTGGTGCCGCGCCCCGATATCGAGGGCCGGATCAAGATCCTGCAGGTCCATATGAAGAAGGTGCCGTTGGCGCCCGATGTTGACGCCCGCGTCATCGCCCGCGGCACGCCGGGTTTCTCGGGTGCCGACCTCGCGAACCTCGTCAACGAAGCGGCGCTGACGGCGGCGCGCAAGGGCAAGCGCCTCGTCGCGAACCAGGAGTTCGAAGAGGCGAAGGACAAGGTCATGATGGGTGCCGAACGGCGCTCGATGGTGATGACCGACGACGAAAAGCGGATGACCGCCTATCACGAGGCCGGCCACGCCATCGTCTCGCTGCACGAACCGGCATCGGACCCGATCCACAAGGCGACGATCATCCCGCGCGGCCGTGCGCTGGGCATGGTGATGCGTCTGCCGGAACGGGATTCATACAGCTATCACCGTGACAAGATGTACGCCAACCTGTCGGTCGCGATGGGCGGCCGCATCGCTGAGGAGATCATCTTCGGCTATGACAAGGTGTCGTCGGGCGCCTCGGGCGACATTCAGCAGGCGACCAGCCTCGCCCGCGACATGGTCACCCGCTGGGGCATGTCCGATGCGGTCGGCCCGGTCGAATATGGCGAACCGCAGGGGGAAAGCTTCCTCGGCTATTCGTCGTCGGCCCCGGCGCGCATGTCGAACAAGACTGCCGAACTGATCGACAGCGAGATCAAGCGCATCGTCGAAGGCGGCCTCGATCGCGCGCGGCAGGTGCTGACCGACCATGTCGACCAGTTGCATACGCTGGCCGGGGCGCTGCTCGAATTCGAAACGCTGTCGGGCGACGAGATCAAGCGGTTGATCGCGGGCGAGGATATCGGCCGTGACGAGGGGACCCCGTCGACCCCGCTCGCGGCCGGCGGCACTTCGATCCCGAAGACCCGCCGCCCGCGCGGTCCCTTCGGATCGCCGACACCGCAGGGCGCCTGACCGCGTCATTCATGCCAACTTCGACGGCGGCGTCCCCTTCGGATAGAGGGGGGCGCCGCTGGTCGTTAATGGTTCCTGTGCGCCAACTTCGTAACCTTCGAAGCCGTCCGTATTGACTTCCCGCCCGCGCGGTCGAACGATGTAACATCGTCCCATCCGTGGAGCCCGCCCCCGATGCGTATCCGTCCGCTTCTCCTCGCCTGCACCCTCGCGCTCGGTGCCTCGACCCTCGCCGCACAGACCGCCCAGCCCGGCCCCGATATCTGGCCGCCGAAGGGCGACATCCCGGCGAACTTCTTAGCCCCGACCGACAAATACGACTATGTGAAGCGCGAAGTGATGATCCCGATGCGCGACGGGGTGAAGCTGCATACGGTCATCATGATCCCGAAGGGTGCGGCCAACGCCCCGATCCTGCTGACCCGCACCCCGTACAACGCCTCGGGCCGCGTCGCCCGGGCCGACAGCACCAGCTATGTCGCGGCCCTGCCACAAGGTGATGAGGTGTTCACCCGCGCCGGCTATATCCGCGTGTTCCAGGACATTCGCGGCAAATATGGGTCGGAGGGCGAATACGTCGTAACCCGCCCGGTCCGCGGGCCGCTCAACCCGACCAATACTGACCACGTCACCGACGCGTACGACACGATCGACTGGCTGGTGAACAAGGCGAACCTGCCCGAAAGCAACGGCCGCGTCGGCATGCTCGGGTCGTCGTACGAGGGCTTCACCGTCGTCATGGCGCTGCTGAACCCGCATCCCGCGCTCAAGGTAGCCGCGCCCGAAAGCCCGATGATCGACGGCTGGATGGGCGACGACTGGTTCCATTACGGCGCCTTCCGGCTGGCCAATATCGGCTGGATCGGCAGCCAGACCGGCTACAAGGGCTCGGGCAGTTCCCCGCCCTCGACCACCTATGACGATTACGACCAGTTCCGGAACGTCGGCTCCGCCAACGACTGGGCCAAGGCGTCGGGCTATGCCCAGCTGCCCTTCTGGCAACGCTTCGTCGCGCACCCATCCTACGACGCCTATTGGCAGGGACAGGCGCTCGACAAGCTGATTGCCGCCAATCCCTCCAACGTGCCCACCATGTGGGAACAGGGCCTGTGGGATCAGGAGGACATGTACGGCGCGATCACCGCATGGGAAGCGCTGAAGGCCAAGGGCAAGGGCGGCAACAACTTCCTCGTCATGGGTCCCTGGCGGCACAGCGGCGCGAATTACGACGGCTCGACGCTGGGCGACATCAAGTTCAACGGCGACACCGCGCTGCAATGGCGCGAGAGGTATCTGTTCCCGTTCTTCGACCAGTATCTGCGCGATGGCCGCCCCGCCTTCACCCCGCCGCAGGCGCTGATCTACAACACCGGCGAGAACCATTGGGACGAATTGCCCCAATGGCCGCTGTCGTGCGAGAAGGGCTGCGCCACCCCGCTCAAACCCATCTATCTGGGTGCGGACGGCGACCTCGGTTTCGCCCCGGCGAAGGCTGGTGGCGACAGCTATGTCTCCGACCCCGCCAAGCCGGTTCCGCACCTCTCCCGCCCGGTCAATTTCGACGATGGCCGGTGGAAGGCATGGCTGGTTAGCGACCAGCGCCATGTCGACGGTCGCGGTGACGTCATGACCTACCAGACGCCGGTGCTGACCCAATCGGTCAAGGTCGCCGGCGCGCCGATCGCCGACATCTTTGCCAAGACGACCGGCACCGATGGCGATTTCGTGGTGAAGGTGATCGACGTCTATCCCGACGTAGTACCGGGCCAGCCGGCAATGGGCGGCTATCAGCTCCCCATCAGCCTCGACATCTTCCGCGGGCGCTATCGCAACGACTTCGCCAAGCCCTCGCCGATCCCGGCGAACAAGACGCAGCGCTACCGCTTCCGCCTGCCAACGGTGAACCATGTGTTCCAGCCGGGCCACCGGATCATGGTGCAGGTCCAGTCGTCGCTGTTCCCGCTCTACGACCGCAACCCGCAGACGTACGTCCCGAACATCTTCACCGCGCCCAAGGACGCGTACAAGAAGGCGACGGTGACGATCGAACGCGGCGGTGCCAGCCCGAGTGCGGTGTGGTTGCCGGTGGTGGCGGGGCAATAACCGGCACCCCTAGACCGAGCCACAAACGTCACCCCAGCGCAGGCTGGGGCCTCTCCGTGGTGGGCGATCCGCTATCCAACCGGGAGACCCCAGCCTGCGCTAGGGTGACGTTTGTGGAAACGGGTGGAGGGAAAGTCCCTACCCGTGATCCCGCCCGAAATCCTCGCGCGCGTCATCCTGCCCCTGCTCAACGATCGACCGCCGGATCGCCCGCGTGCGGGTGAACAGGTCGAACAACTCGTCGCCCTTGTCCCAGCGGATCGCGCGCTGCAGCGCCGACAGGTCCTCGGAAAAACGCTGGAGCATCGCCAGCACCGCGTCCTTGTTCGCGAGGAACACGTCGCGCCACATCGTCGGGTCGGACGCGGCGATGCGGGTGAAGTCGCGGAAGCCGCCCGCCGAATATTTGATGACCTCGCTCTGCGTCACCGCCTCCAGGTCGGACGCGGTACCGACGATGGTATAAGCGATCAGGTGCGGCAAATGGCTGGTCACCGCCAGCACCAGGTCGTGATGCTGCGCGTCCATCGTGTCGATCTCGGCACCCATTCGACGCCAGAATTCGGCAACCCGCTCGACCGCTGTCGCATCGGCATCGGCGGCGGGGGTGAGGATGCACCAGCGCCCCTTGAACAGCGTGGCGAAGCCCGCATCCGGCCCGCTGCGTTCGGTGCCCGCCACCGGATGCGCCGGCACGATCGCGACGCCCGGCAATGCCTCCGCCAGCGCGGCGGCGATGCCCGCCTTGCTCGATCCCACATCGCTGACGATCACGCCCTCGGGCAGGTCGGCGGCAATCTCGGCGGCGACCGCACCGATCGCGCCGACCGGCACGCACAGAATGACGAGGTCGGCATCGACCACCGCCGCGCCGGCATGATCGGTGCAGTCGTCGACGATCCCCAGCGCGCGGACCTGCTCGCGCGCTTCCGCCGACGCGTCATGTCCGGTCAGCCGCACGGTCGGCATCTCCGCACGCACCGCCCGCGCGATCGACGATCCGATCAGCCCCAGCCCGATGATGGCGACGCGGGAGAAGGGCAGCATCAGCCGCCCACGATCTCGCGCAGCGCGGCGGCGACCCCGCGCACCTCCGCCTCGGTCCCGATCGAGATGCGCAGGCCGTTGGCCAGCCCCTGTCCGGGCAGCCAGCGGACGATGAAGCCCTTGTCCATCAACGCCTGATAGGCATCGCCCGCGCTGACCGGTCCTTCGAACAGCACCAGCACGAAATTGGCCTTGGACGGGACGGCGCGCAGGCCGGCATTGCCCATCGCCGCGATCTCGCCCTCGAACCACGTCCGCCACTGGCGGTTGTGCGCCCGGCTCGCCTCGACGAACGCCTTGTCGCGGATTGCGGCGATCGCCGCCTGCTGCCCGGCGGTGGTCACGTTGAACGGCGCGCGGATGCGGTGCATCGCGTCGATCGCCTCCGCCGAACCATAGCCCCAGCCGATCCGCTCGGCGGCCAGCCCGTGGATCTTCGAAAAGGTCCGCGTGACCAGCACATTGGGCTGGGTCTTGGCCAGTTCGAGACCGTGATCGTCCTCGACCGGCTCCAGATATTCGGCATAGGCCTGATCGAGCACCAGCAGGACGTCCGACGGCAACCCGGCGTGCAGGCGCGCAATCTCGCTGCGCGCGGCGAAGGTACCGGTCGGGTTGTTCGGATTGGCGACGAACACGACGCGGGTCCGCTCGTTCACGCAAGCGAGGATCGCATCGACATCGGTCGCATGATCCTTGTCCGGTGCGATCACCGGAGTCGCGCCGACCCGCCGCACCGCGATCTCATACACCGCAAAGCCGTAGCGGACGAAGATCACCTCGTCGCCCGGCCCGGCATAGGCACCGGCGGCGAGGTGCAGCACTTCGTCCGATCCGGTGCCATAGATGATGCGCGCCGGGTCCAGCCCATGCGCCTGCCCGATCGCGACGCGCAGGTCGGCAGCGGCGGGGTCGGGATAGCGCTCGAGGCTGCGGTCCGCGGTCGCGAAAGCGGCACGGGCATGCGGCGAGGTGCCGAGCGGGTTCTCGTTCGAGGACAGCTTCGCCACCTGACGCCCATCGTCGGTCTTCGACCGGCCGGGGACATAGGGGGCGATGTCGAGAATCCAGGGCTTGGGAGCGGGGGCGTTCATGCCGTCGGCACTGGCAAATGCCGGGCGTGAACGCAAGGTTTGGGGCATGCCCTCCATCGTCATTCCCGCGCAGGCGGGGATCCATAAACGCAGCGGTTGCGGCTCCAGCACAATCGTCAGCGCATATGAATCCCCGCCTGCGCGGGAATGACGATGGGGTGGTGTCGCACGCCCCAACCCTTGAACCCGCCGCGCCGCCCGCCTAACCGCAAGCCCCATGGATTCCCGTTTCGGCCCCGATCGTCGCGCTACCCTTGCCACCGGCCTTGCGCTGGACGGCGGGGCGATGCTGCCATCGATCGACATCGCCTATGAAACCTATGGCACGTTGTCGCCCGCGCGCGACAACGCGATCCTGATCTGCCACGCGCTGACCGGCGACCAGCATGTGGCGTCCACCCATCCGCGTACCGGCAAGCCCGGCTGGTGGTCGCGGATGGTGGGGCCCGGCAAGCCGATCGACCTGACCAAGCACTTCGTCATCTGTTCGAACGTTCTGGGCAGCTGCATGGGATCGTCCGGTCCGGCCAGCATAGATCCTGCGATTGGCACCCCCTATGCGATGCGCTTTCCGGTGCTGACCATCCGCGACATGGTTCGGGCGCAGGGGATGCTGCTCGACCATCTTGGCATTGAGCGGCTGCGTGCGGTGGTCGGCGGATCGATGGGCGGCATGCAGGCGCTGTCGTGGGTGGCGACGCTGCCCGACCGGGTGGAGGCGGTGGTGGTGATTGCGTCGACCGCGCGGCATTCGGCGCAGAACATCGCGTTCCACGAAGTCGGACGGCAGGCGATCATGGCCGATCCCAACTGGCGCGGTGGCGACTATTATGCCGACGGATCGCCGCCCGCCGCCGGGCTGTCGGTCGCGCGGATGGCGGCGCACATCACCTATCTGTCCGAAGCGGGCCTGACCGCCAAGTTCGGCCGCAAGCTGCAGGCGCGCGCCGATGGACAGGCGGGCGCCAAGACCTTCGGCTTCGACGCCGATTTCCAGGTTGAAAGCTATCTGCGGCATCAGGGGCTGACCTTCACCGACCGGTTCGACGCCAACTCGTACCTCTACATCACCCGCGCGCTCGATTATTTCGATCTGGCGGAGGAGCATGGCGGCGTGCTCGCCAATGCGTTCCGCGCGACGAAGGCGCGGTTCTGCGTAGTCAGCTTCGACACCGACTGGCTGTATCCTACTTCCGAGTCGCGCAACATCGTTCATGCGCTGAACGCCGCCGGGGCACCGGCCAGCTTCGTCGAACTGTCGTCGCCGTTCGGGCATGACGCGTTCCTGCTCGATTCGCCCGAACTCGACCGGATCATGCGCGGCTTTCTGGAGGCACGGACATGAGCCTGCGTCCCGACCTCGCGATCATCGCCGCGCATGTCGCGCGGGGCAGCCGCGTGCTCGATGTCGGTTGCGGCGACGGGCAGCTGATGGCGGCGCTACGCGACGAACGCGGCGTCGATGCGCGCGGGTTGGAGATCGATCCGGGCAATGTCGCCGACGCGATGGCGCGCGGGCTGTCGGTGATGCAGGGCGATGCCGATCGCGACCTTGCCGACTATCCCGATGCCAGCTTCGACTATGCGATCCTCAGCCAGACGTTGCAGACCGCGATGCACCCGCACGTCGTGCTCGACCATCTGCTGCGCATCGGCGCGCAGGCGTTCGTGTCGTTCCCGAACTTCGCCCATTGGCGCGTGCGCGCGTCGCTACTGTGGGGCGGGCGGATGCCGGTGACGAAGCTGTTGCCGCTCGAATGGTATGAGACGCCCAACATTCACCACCTGACGATCGATGATTTCCGCGCCTATGTCGGCAAGCAGGGCATCACCGTCGTCGACGCATGGTTCCTGTCGGGCGGCAAGCGGACCACCGCGGCGGCGGCGAATTTTCGCGCCGAACATGCGGTGTTCCTGCTCAAACGCTGACGTCGCGTTAACCATTACGAAGGCTTTGGCGCCGATATTTCCGTTGGTCGGGGGACAAGACGGGAATCGGTTCGATGCGTACACGCCTGCTCCTGCTCGCTGCCTGCAGCGCCGCGCTGCTCCATGGCTGCGCGCGCAAGACGCCCGAGGTCGCGGTGGTGACGCCGCCGCCGGTACCGGTCGCCACGGCTCCCGCGCCGAAGCCCAGGCCGCCGCTAGGGGCAGCCGCCGGCCTCACCATTCCCGCCGTCCTGTCCGACGGCAATTACGCGACGCCGAACCATGCGCTGTCGGCCGATGCCGCGGTATGGCATTTGCGGTCGGCGCTGAACGTCGCCGCACTCCAGTGCAACGTCGCCGACCCGACCGGGGTCGCGCAATATAACCGGTTGCTCAAGGTCCATGCCGCCCGCTTTGCCGCCGCGCACAAGGCGCTGGAGGCCGAATATCGCCGCGGCGGGGGCGACTGGCAGGACCGGTTCGACGACTCGATGACCCGCGTCTACAACTACTTCGCCCAGCCGCCGGTGCGCGACCAGTTCTGTGCCACCGCACTACCGATGCTGGCGCAGGTGGCGGACATGCCGGCAGGCGGGATCGACGGCTTCGCCGCGCCCGGCATCGCCTCGCTCGACCAGCCGTTCGTCGATTTCTACCTTGCCTATGACCAGTATCGCGTCGAACTGGCGGCGTGGCACGCGGGTCAGGTGCCGAAGCTGGCCGTCGATCCGCAGATACTGGTGGCGTCGACCGACGTGACCGGCGGCGGATACCGGATGGCGGCGCGCTGAATCGCTTGCCCGGGCGGTCGCGCCGGGGCACGATCGGTGGCATGACCCAGGCTCCCATTCGCATCGGCATCGGCGGCTGGAGCTTTCCGCCGTGGCGCGGCACCTTCTATCCCGACAAGCTGGCGCAGAAGCGCGAGCTGGAATTCGCATCGCGCGCGGTAACCGCGATCGAGATCAACGCGACCTATCACGGCACGCAAAAACCGGCGAGCTTCGCCAACTGGGCGGCCACCGCGCCCGACGACTTCGTCTTCGCGGTCAAGGCGTCGAAATATTGCACCAACCGCAAGGTACTCGCCGAGGCCGGCGAATCGATCGAACGGTTCGTCGGCTCGGGCATTACCGAGCTGGGCGACAAGCTCGGCCCGATCCTGTGGCAGTTCATGGCGACGAAGAAGTTCGATGCCGACGATTTCGCCGCGTTCCTCGCGCTGCTCCCCGATGCCCATGCCGGGGTGAAGCTGCGCCATGCGGTGCAGGTGCGCCACGACAGCTTCGCCGTGCCGGAATTCGTGGCGATGGCGCGCAAGGCCGGGGTGGCGATCGTCTATGCCGATTCGGCGGACTATCCGGCGATCGCCGACGTGACCGGCGATTTTGCCTATGCCCGGCTGGAGAATGCGCAGGAAGCAGTCGCCACCGGCTATGACGACGCCGCGCTCGATCGCTGGGCGGCGGCGGCACGAATCTGGGCAAGCGGCGGGGCGCCGAAGGGGCTGCCCCATGTCGAGACTACGGCACCGGCGAAGCGGCCGCGCGAGACCTTTGTTTTCTTCATCAACGGCGCGAAGGTGCGGGCACCGCATGGGGCGATGGCGCTGGTCGAGCGCGTGTCGCGCTAGGCCGCATCGCTACCAGCGCGTCGGCTATCGTCCAGAGTTCGCCCCGCTGGACCAGATGTGCGACGGTATAGGCACGACCCGAACGATAATAGGCGGTGAATTTGCAGGCGATCTTGATCGGATCGTCCGCAAACGCATTGCCGCAGAAGACGTCGGTTACCCGTTCGACCGGTTGTGCGGCATAGGTCGCGAAGCCATCGCCAGCTACGGCCTGTGCGGTCAGGCTATCGGCAACCGCCGAATCGCGGATGCGCAACGCGCTGAGGACCTGGGCATCGGTCGGACACAGTACCGGCATGGCGCAGCGGACCGCCCCGGCCATCGCCAGCAACAGGATCACAGCCCTTCGTGCCGCAGCGGTCGGCTGAGCAGCGTATCGATCACCTGACCCACCGGCGTTCCGGCGAGCAGCGCACCGACCGCCGCCGTCACCGGCATGTCGACCCCGGCCTCCGTCGCCGCCTCGCACAGCACCGGTGCGGTGAACGCCCCTTCCGCCACCGTGCGGCGATCGGACAGCAAGTCGCTGGCCGCCCGCCCCTGCCCCAGCCCGACGCCCAGCGAATAGTTGCGCGACGCGGTCGAGGAACACGTCAGGACAAGGTCGCCCAGCCCCGATAGCCCGGCCAGTGTCTCCGCCCGGGCACCGCGCGCCAGCCCGAACCGGGTCATTTCGGCGAAGCCGCGCGCGATCACCGAGGCGCGCGCATTCTGCCCCAGCCCCGCGCCCTCCACCACGCCGCAGGCGATGGCGAGGACGTTCTTCACCGCCCCGCCAATCTCCGCGCCGATCACATCGTCGCTGGCATAGGGCCGGAACGCCGGTGCCGCGAGCCGCTCGGCCAGCCGGTCGCGCAAGGCCGCATCGGCGCAGGCGAGAGTGACGGCAGTCGGCTTGCCCGCCGCGACCTCGTGCGCGAAGGTCGGGCCGGACAGGACGGCGACCGGCGCCTGCGGGTGGACGGCGCGCGCGACCTCGCCCACCAGCAGCCGCGTGCCGGCCTCGATCCCCTTGGCGCACAGCACGAGCGCGCGGGTGCCGACGTCGGTCGCCGACAATACGCTGCGGACATGCTGCGCCGGGGCGACGACCAGCAGCGCGGCGACGTCGTCCAGTGCAGCGACATCGGTCGTCGCGTGGATCGCGCTCGACAGGGTGACGCCGGGCAGGAAGAGCGGGTTGGTCCGCGTGGCGTTGATCGCCTGCGCCACCTCATCCTCGCGCACCCACAGAGTGACGTCGCCGCCGCGCGCCGCGACCTGTGCCAGCGCGGTGCCCCATGCCCCGCCGCCGATGACCCCGATCTTCATGCCTTCACTCCTGCCCCGCGCACCTTCTCTGCCGACGGATCGAGCGGCCAGCGCGGGCGCGCCGCCACGTCCAGCGGATCGCTATGCCCGGCCATGAACCGTTCCGCCCCGGCCCAGGCGATCATCGCCGCATTGTCGGTACACAGCCAGAGCGGCGGCGCGACGAAACGCAGGTCGTTGGCAGCCGCCAGTCCCTCCAGCGCGCCACGCACCGCCCGGTTGGCGGCGACCCCGCCTGCGACCACCAGCGCCGTCACCGGCCCGGCCAGCGTCAGCGCAAGGCGGGTACGGTCGAGCAGGCAGTCGACCACCGCCTGCTGGAACGACGCGGCGATGTCCGCGGTCGAATGGATGCCGGCATCGTGCGCGCGCAGCACCGCACTCTTGAGCCCGGCGAAGGAGAAATGCGGATCGGGCGTGCCGAGCAACGGGCGCGGCAGCGGTACCGCGGTCGGATCACCGTCCAGCGCCGCCGCCTCCACCCGCGGGCCGCCGGGATAGCCGAGGCCGAGTACCTTCGCAGTCTTGTCGAACGCCTCGCCCGCCGCATCGTCGATGGTGGTGCCCAGTCGGCAATACTGGCCGACGCCATCGACGCGCAGCAGCTGACAATGGCCGCCCGACACCAGCAGCAACAGATACGGATAGGCGAGGTCGGGATCGGTCAGTCGCGGGGAAAGTGCATGCCCCTCCAGATGATTGACCGCGACCAGCGGCTTGCCCGCCGCCAGTGCCAAAGCCTTGGCGGTGACCAGCCCGACCATGACGCCGCCGATCAGCCCGGGACCGGCGGTGGCGGCGATCGCGTCGACGTCGCTCAGGGCGACACCGGCGTCGGCCAGCGCCCCTTCGACCAACGAAGGCAGTATCTCGACATGTGCCCGCGCGGCGATTTCGGGGACGACCCCGCCATAGGGGGCATGGGCGGCTTCCTGTCCGGCGAGGCGGTGCGACAGGATGGTGCGGTCGCCACGGACGAGCGCGACGGCGGTCTCGTCGCAGCTGGATTCGATACCGAGGATGAGGGGGTTGGCCATTGGTCCGGCTGTAGCGCGGATTGAGGGGCGGGAGAAAGGTTGGTTCATCTTGCCCCGGACGAACGCGATGCGTAGCGAGCAACCATGACGTTCAAACTAGGCACGCGCGGATCGCCGCTGGCGCTGGTGCAGGCGCATGCCACGCGCGATGCGCTGGCGCTGGCCCACCAGATCGACCCGGCGGAAATCGAGATCGTGGCGATCCGCACCACCGGCGACCGCGTGCAGGACCGCGCGCTGGCGGAGATCGGCGGCAAGGCGCTGTGGACCAAGGAGCTGGACCGCGCCCTGTGCGCGCACGAGATCGATGCGGCGGTCCATTCGATGAAGGATGTCGAGACGATCCGTCCGACCGAGATCCGGATCGCAGCGATGTTGCCGCGCGCGGACGTGCGCGACCGGCTGGTCGGGATCGCGTCGCTGGCCGATCTGCCGGCGAACGGGGTGGTCGGGACCAGCAGCCCAAGGCGGGCGGCGCAGGTATTGCGCCACCGGAGCGACGCGCGGATCGTGCTGTTCCGCGGCAATGTTGACACGCGGCTGTCGAAGTTGGCGGCGGGGGAGGTCGATGCGACGCTGCTGGCCGCCGCCGGGCTGATCCGGCTGGGCCGGCACGAGGTCGGGACCGCCGTGCCGATCGACACGATGCTGCCCGCCCCGTCGCAGGGTGCGGTCGGGATCGAGGTGCGCGCCGACGACGATGCCGCCCTCGCCTTCGTCCGGGTGGTCGACCATGCGCCGACGCATCAGGCGGTGCGCGCCGAACGCGGCTTCCTCGCGGCGCTGGGGGCCGATTGCCATTCGCCGGTCGGGGCGCTGGCGACGATCGAGGGTGACGTTCTGACACTGCGCGCGCAATTGCTGGCGCAGGATGGCAGCGCGCAAATTTCGGATAGCGGCAGCGGCGCGATCGACGATATCGACCTGCCGCGCGCGCTGGCCGAGGCGATGCTGGCGCGCGCCCCCGATAGCGTGGCGCGGCTGTTCGCCCGGTGAGCCTGCCGCTGGCGGTGCTGCGCCCCGAACCGGGCAACACCGCCACGGCGCAGGCGATCGAAGCACTCGGGCGGCGGGCGATCCGCCTGCCGCTGTTCCGGATCGTGCCGATGATGTGGGAGCCACCGGCGGCAGCGGCGCACGATGCGCTGATCCTGACCAGCGCCAATGCCGTGCGGCAGGCGGGCGCGGCACTCGCCACCTATGCGGCACTGCCGGTGCATGCGGTGGGTGGCGCGACGGCAACGGCGGCGCGGGCGGCGGGGCTGCGGGTCGTGGTGACCGGCGAGGCCGATGGGCAGGCCCTGCTCGACGCAGCGGAACGCACAGGCGTGCGCCGCGCGCTGCTGCTGACCGCGCGCGACCGGGCGGTCGAGCGGCATCCGGTGCTGACGGCGGTGCGCGCGGTCTATGCCAGCGAGGCGATCGAGGGGGTCGATGCTGCGGTGCTGGCCGGATCGGTCGCGCTGGTTCACTCGCGGCGCGCGGCGCGGCGGCTGGTCGAACTGGTCGCCGATCGCGGCACCATCGCCGTCGTGGCGATCGCACCGGCGGTCGCGGCGGTGCTGGGCGACGGGTGGCGTGCCGTCGCCATCGCCGGGCGCCCGGACGATGCCATGGTGGTCACGGCGGCGGCGGCGCTGGCCGACCGGCTCTCCCGCGATTGACCCGGCGGACGGGCGCGGGGATAAGGCGGCATGATTAGCGACGATCCGCCCTTCCCGACGACCCACCGCCCGCGGCGGCGGGGCAGTGGAGGCTGGCTGGTGATCGCGATCATCGCGTTCGCCATCGGGATCGGCGCGACGCTGCTGGTGCTGCGCTATGTCGCGCCGCAGCTGGGCTGGACCACGCAACAGGTCGCGGCCGTGCCGAGCGCGCAGCCGACCCCGGTCGCCACCGCAGCGCCGCCCCCGGCACAGGTCGCCGCACTCCCCATCCTGTCGGCGCGCGAGGCGGCGCTCGCCGCGCGCATCGCCGATCTGGAAACGCGGATCGTCGGGCTGGACAGTAGCGCGCGCAACGCCGCAGGCTATGCCACCCGCGCGGAGGATATGATGGTGATCGTCGCGACGCGCCGCGCGCTCGATCGCGGACGGCCGCTCGACTATCTCGAACAGCAGCTGCGCGACCGGTTCGGTGCCAGCCGTCCCGATGCGGTGCGCACGCTGGTCGCCACCGCGCAATCGCCGGTGACGCTCGACGACCTGCGCAGCGCGCTCGACGCGGTGGCGACGCCGCTGGTCGCGGGTACGTCGAACGAGGGCTGGTGGCGGTCGCTGCGCCGCGAGTTCGGTCAACTGATCGTGCTGCGTCAGGGGCCGACGCCGAGCAGCCGCCCGGTCGACCGGCTAGACCGCGCGCGCCGCCGGCTGGATACCGGACAGGTCGAGATGGCGATGGCGGAGATCGAGCGGATGCCCGGAGCCGCCAGCGCCGCCAGCTGGACCGCCGCCGCCAAGCGCTATGTTGATGCGCGCAAGGCGCTGGTCGACCTCGAAGCGGTGGCGCTCACCACGCCGCGCCCGGCGCCGGTCGCCCCGCCGGTGATCCTCCAGCCCGCCCCCGCAGACCCCATTCCCCCGGCCGAGACCGATCCGGTCGGCCAGACGCTGTAAGGACATCATCATGGCCGATATGGGCCGGTTCGACTGGCAAGACCCCTTCGCCCTCGACGCGCAGCTGACCGACGAGGAACGTATGGTCCGCGACGTGGCGCATGGCTATGCCCGCGAAAAGCTGTTGCCGCGGGTGACCCGCGCGTTCCTCGACGAGGATTTCGCGCGGGAGATCATGGTCGAAATGGGTGCGTTGGGCCTGCTGGGCGTGACGATCGATCCGGAGTTCGGCGGCGCGGGCATGGGCTATGTCGCGTACGGGCTGGTCGCGCGCGAGGTCGAGGCGGTCGATTCGGGCTATCGCAGCGCGATGAGCGTGCAGTCGAGCCTCGTGATGCACCCGATCAACGCCTATGGTTCGGACGAACAGCGGCGCAAATATTTGCCCAGGCTGGCGAGCGGCGAATGGGTCGGGTGCTTCGGGCTGACCGAGCCCGATGCCGGGTCCGATCCGGCAGGCATGCGGACGCGCGCCGAGAAGATCGATGGCGGCTATCGCATCAGCGGCGCCAAGATGTGGATCACCAATTCGCCGATCGCCGACGTGTTCGTGGTGTGGGCGAAGTCCGACGCGCATGACGGCAAGATCCGTGGCTTCGTGCTGGAAAAGGGCATGAAGGGACTGTCGGCGCCGAAGATCGAGGGCAAGCTGAGCCTGCGTGCATCGATCACCGGCGAGATCGTGATGGACGCGGTCGAGGTCGGCGAGGATGCCCTCCTACCGAACGTCGAGGGGCTCAAAGGTCCGTTCGGCTGTCTCAACCGTGCGCGCTACGGCATCGCATGGGGCACGATGGGCGCCGCCGAGTTCTGTATGCACGCCGCGCGGCAATATACGCTCGACCGCCAGCAGTTCGGCGTGCCGCTGGCGTCGAAGCAGCTGGTGCAGCTGAAGCTGGCCGACATGCAGACCGAGATCGCATTGGGGTTGCAGGCGGCGTTGCGTGCCGGGCGGATGTTCGACGAGGGGCTGCTGGCGCCGGAAGCGATCAGCATCATCAAGCGCAACAATTGCGGCAAGGCGCTGGCCATCGCGCGCGTCGCGCGCGACATGCATGGCGGCAACGGCATCGCCGCCGAGTTCCATGTGATGCGCCATGCGATCAACCTCGAAACGGTCAATACCTATGAGGGGACGCACGACGTCCATGGGCTGATCCAGGGCCGGGCGATCACCGGGATCGCCGCGTTCTGATGGACCGCCAGCCGGTGCTGGTCGGTGCGCTGGTCACGGTCCGTCCGACCGTGGCGGACGAGTTCGGCGCGCTGTACACGGTCGCATCGGACCCGGCGATCTGGGACCAGCATCCTGCGCACGACCGCTGGCAGGAGAGCGTCTTTCGCGCGTTCTTCGACGAAGGCGTGGCGACCGGCGGCATGCTGACCATTCGCGATACGGCGGACGACGCGGTCATCGGCGCGACCCGCTATGCGCCGGCGGGCGACGATGCGGTCGAGATCGGTTGGACCTTCCTCGCGCGCAGCCATTGGCGGCGGGGGTATAATCGCGAGTTGAAGCGGCTGATGATCGACCATGCGCTGGCGCAGGTCGGCGCGGTGCGGTTCAGCGCCGGGGTCGACAATCACCGGTCGCGGCGGGCGATCGAGGCGCTGGGCGCGACGCCGCTGCCCGCGGCGATGGTCGAGCGCGGGGGAGAGATGGTGCCGCGCGTCCTCTACGAACTGCGCCGGCCGTGAAGCCGCTCGCCGGCATCCGCGTGGTCGAACTGGCACGCATCCTTGCGGGCCCGTGGTGCGGGCAGCTGCTCGCCGATCTGGGGGCGGAGGTGGTGAAGGTCGAACGGCCGGGTGCCGGCGACGATACGCGCCACTGGGGGCCGCCGTTCGTCACCGCGCCGGACGGGTCGAACCGCGACGCCGCCTATTTCCACGCTACCAATCGCGGCAAGCGGTCGGTGGCGATCGATATCGCCACCCCCGGAGGGCAGGCGGAGGTCCGCGCGCTGGTGGCGGATGCCGATGTCGTGATCGAGAATTACAAGGTCGGTGGCCTCGCCAAATACGGGCTCGATCATGCCGCGCTGTCGGCAGTGCGGCCGGGGCTGATCACCTGTTCGATCACCGGTTTCGGCCAGACCGGGCCGTATGCCCACCGGGCGGGATACGACTTCATCATCCAGGGGATGGGCGGCGCCATGTCGCTGACCGGCGAGCCCGACGGGCCGCCGCAAAAGGCCGGGGTCGCCTATGCCGACCTGTTCACCGGGGTCTATTCGGCGGTCGCGATCCTTGCCGCGCTGCGCCGACGCGACCTGACCGGCGAGGGGGCGCAGATCGACATGGCGCTGCTCGACACGCAGGTCGCAGTGCTCGGCAACCAGGCGTTGAACTGGCTGGCGGGGGAGAGCGTGCCGACGCGGATGGGCAACGGCCACGCCAATCTGACCCCCTATCAGGCGTTCGAGACCGCCGACGGCGCGCTGATCATCGCGGTCGGTAATGACGGACAGTTCGCGCGGCTGTGCAGGGTGCTGGGGCTCGAACTGCACCTTGATGCACGCTTCGCGACCAATCCGGCGCGGGTGGTCCATCGCCGCGAGCTGATCTCGGCGGTGCAGGCGGCGGTGGCCGGGTGGCGCAAGGCCGATCTGTATGAGGCGCTGGAAGCGGCGGGCATTCCCGCCGGACCGATCAACGCGCTGGACGAGGTGTTCGCCGACCGCCAAGTGGTAGCGCGCGGCATGGCGATCCGCCCCGATGGCCTGCCCGGACTGGCAGGGCCGATCGTGATCGACGGCGAGCGGATGGTCGCCGAACGGGGCGCTCCCGAGCGGCCGTGAGCGTCAAAGTTCACTAAGTTCACACTCGTGGCGCAGTTCGTGATGTGCTTCTCCCCTCCCTGACAAGCATTCCTCTGCGAAAGTCCCTTTCTCGTACCCCCGCGTAGGCGGGGGGCCAGGGGCCAAAGGCGCAAACCGTTGTTCTATTTGGCTCTGGCCCCCCGCCTGCGCGGGGGTACGGCAAGATCGGGCGAACGTTGCACTCTCGCAGAAATATCCTTGTCAGGGAGGAGAGCATGTCCACCCTCGCTGCTTCGACCCTTGTAGGAAAGCGCTATCGCAGCACGCGCCCGACCAGCGCGCCGCAATCGGCATTGCCGGCGCGCGGACCGTCGTCGCCGTTGATCGCGCGGCCGAGCATGCGCAGGATGCCGCCCGCGCTCCTGATGCCCGGCGGGACCTGAATATCGGGCGCCTGCACGCGGCCGGTGATCCGCACCGGGCGGTCGAGGTGGAACAGCGTGCGCTGCTTGGGCGTGCCGGTCAGCGCGATCGACAGCGTCTCGTCGGACAGGCGCACCACCCCCTGCCCCCGCGTCTGCGCGCGCGACGTGTCGATCAGCAGCGGATCGATCCGCCCCAGTCCGTTGATTACGTTCAGCCGGAGGCCGAGGCAGCGCAGCCGCGCCTGCGCATCGTCGTCGGTCAGGATGCCGCGCGCGACGTCGGCGCCAAGGAACGACGCCATCTTCGCCGGCAGCGTGCCCCCCGTCGCCGCAAAGCCGATCGTACCGTTCGACCGGCCGACCGCCGCGCGGATCGTGTCGCCGCTGCCGGTCAGCTTCACCCGGGCGCGCAGCGGTGCGTCGACCGGCGCGCCGCCGGCAAAGGTCGAAATGCGCGAATCGGTGAGCGTCAGGTCGAAGGTCGCCTTCGGCGTCGTCCGGTCGCGCTGGTCGACCACCACCTGTCCGGTGATCCGCCCCTGTGCCAGCCGGACGGTGATCGGCGCGACGGTCAGGCGGCTATGGTCGATCGCCAGCACGGTATCGAGGCTGCGCAGGCCGGGCATGTCGAGCAGCCGGTCGACGCGGATGGCGAGCTTGCCGTCCAGATCGGCCATCTTGGCGAGGTTGATGCGCGTGCCGGGCACGACGCGCGGGCCGATGCGGCGCTCGATCGCGGCGGCGCGGGCGCGGCCTTCGTCGGTTTCGAGGTCGGCGAACGACAGCGAAGCGAAGTGCAGCCGCCCGTCGATGCCGGTGCGGCCGTCGTCCTCGGTCACGGTCGCGTTGGCCGCGGCCAGCCGCGAACGGCCGATCGTGCCCGACAGCTTCTCGACCACCCAGGTCGGGTCGTCATGCCGCACCCGCGCGGTCAGATTGACCGGCTGGGTCCCGAACAGCCCCGCCTCGATCAGGGCGTCGAGCGTCTTGAGGTCGTTGGCGCGCGCCGTCAGGTCGACGGTCATCTGTTTGGTGTCGAGCGGCGAGGTCATGATGCCCTTCGCATCGACGGTGATCGTCGGGCCGGCGACGCGTGCGGTGAATGGCCACGCGCCGTCACCCCGGATCGCCGGACCGGCAAGGGCGACCGTCACCGGGCGGTCGTCGATCGCGCCGTTACCACCCGCGCGGAACCCCCGTTCGTCGGAAGCGACGGTGACGGCGAAGCGGCGGTTCTGCACCGCGTCGCGATAGTCGATCACGAGGTTACGGATCGTCAGGCTGGTGATCGCCGAGGCCGACCCCTTGGTCCCGCGCTGGTCGGGCGCCCAGTTCTTGCGGCCGTCCTTGCTGCGCACCATCGCCACTCGCCCGCCATCGATGGCGAGGGCGGTCAGGTCGAAATGCCCACGCAGCAGCGGCAGGACGCGGAAGCGGAAATCGATGCGCTTGAGGTGGACGAGGTCGCCCTTCCCCGCCCATGCCGGCTGCGCGATCGTCAGGTCGCGGACGATCAGCGTGGGCGAAAACGACAGCGGCTCGACCCGCTCGATCGTACCGATCGACACGTCGGACTTGAAGCGTTCGGCCAGCTTCATGCTCACCCGCTCGCGCAGCACCCCCCACGGGAAGGCGGCGAGGATCAGCAGGATCACGAGCGCGAGGCCGACGATGCCGCCGAGGATGAACCGCCATGTACGCGAAAGCCAAGCCATAGGGCGACAAGTCGGAAAGGCGCCGTTCGTTCCATGGGCGCAATGGAATTACTGACAGGGGTGTAGGTTGTGGGGCGACGTGCGGCAGATGGGAGCGGACGGACGTACAGCTTTCCCGATGGTGAAGTGGGAAGACTTCTGCGGGCCCATCAATGGGCCGGCGGCTGCATAAGCTCTATCGTAATATGATCGGGGCCTGAAACGTAGGCCACCAACGTTCCCTTTCTTGGCCCACCTGCGATCGGCAGCGGACTACCCTTCGCCTTCCATCCTGCGGCCTCGATACGGGCAATAGCGGCATGAATATCGTTCACGGTCAGAGCCAGATGGGCCGCACCGATCGCCCCCGCGCTGTCGGGCACCGCCCCGTTTTCCCGCCCTTTCGAATATTGCAACAGTTCGACCACGTAGCCGTCCGGTGCCCTGACGATCGCCGTTCTGACATTGGGATCATCGACACCGGTCACCTGATGCAGGAAATCGCCCCCCATCTCCGACTGCCGCTCAAGCTTGAAGCCGAGTGCTCCTGTCCAAAACCGAACGGCTTCGTCCAATGACGATACCGCGAAGCCGGTGTGGTCCACCGCGATGACGTTTGCGGCGTCGTTCATTGCTGCACTCTCCTGGGCCGTATTCGAGGCGTCAGAGCCTACGCCCCGGCTGCAACCGACGTCAGCCGCATAATGAAGATGACCTTCATGGTGGCGCTCTACCGCTGAGGTTTCTCCACGATTGGGAACCCCAGCGGGAAATCGGCCAAACCTAGAACGGTAACGGGTCCCTGTGGAGCCTCATTTTCCGAAACTCCACGTCCGACAGGGAAAGCGAGAACGGACGGATACGCCCCGTCAAAAATCGACGGCGATCCCCTTCGACGTCCAGTCGCCATAGCGCGTGGGGCTCAGGCCCAGCGGGTCGTCGGCGTCCGCTTTCGCCGGCAACGGCTCGGGGGTCGGCACCGGCGGCGACTTGGAGAGATGCGCTGGTGGCTTCACATGCGGGGGACGCTTGCCCATAGGGGTTCCTTTCCGGTTCACGCCAATCCACTTGGCGGACCAGCGACAGGATTCAAGTGAGCCACCCCCCTTTGTCTATCGGAGCCCGATGATGGCGCGTCCCCGCCTTGCCCCCGAAGCGCCCGGCGTGCCCGCGCGGCGCGCGGCGTTGAAACTGCTCGATGCCGTGTTGCGTCGTGGGTTGCCGCTGGAGGCGGCGCTGGCGAGTGCGACCGGCGAGCTCGACCGGCGCGAGGATCGTGGGTTGGCGCATGCCATCGCCGCGGCGGTGCTGCGGCGGCTGCCCGATCTCGACGCGCTGATCGACAGCGCGACGCAGCGCCCGCTGCCCGACGATGCGAAGGCGCGGTTCGTGCTGCGCATCGCGCTGGCGCAGGCGCTGGTGCTGAACACGCCGCCGCATGCCGCGATCGCCACCGCGCTGCCGCTGGTCGATGGCGGCCCGCGCAAGCTGGTGCACGGCGTGTTCGGGACGCTGTCGCGCGCCAACGCGCGGCTGCCCGAGGCGGCGACGCTGCCCGCCGACACCGATGCGCGCTGGGTCACGGCATGGGGCGAGGACATGGTGATCGCGGCGGCACAGGCGATCGCGCAGCAGCCGCCGGTCGACCTGTCGCTGAAGGGTGAGGACGGACCCGACGGCGAGGCGCTTGCACCGCGCCATCGGCGGCTGGTCGAACATGGGGCGATCGCCGAGCTGCCGGGCTATGCGACAGGCGACTGGTGGGTGCAGGATCTGGCGGCGTCGATCCCGGCGCGGTTGCTGGGTGCGGGGCGGGGCAGCGCAATCGATCTGTGCGCGGCGCCGGGTGGCAAGACGCTGCAGCTGGCCGCTGCCGGGTGGGACGTGACCGCGCTCGACAATTCCGACGCGCGGTTGATGCGGCTGACCGAGAATCTGGAACGGACCGGACTGTCGGCCAAGGTCGTGACCGGCGATGCGCTGGTGTGGAAGCCTGCCGAACCCGCCGATGCGGTGCTGCTCGACGCGCCGTGCAGCGCCACCGGCATCTTCCGCCGCCATCCCGACGTGCTGCACCGCGTGCGGCCGAGCGTGATCGCCGAGACGGCGGCGTTGCAGGCACGGCTGCTGTCGCGCGCGGCGGACTGGGTGAAGCCGGGCGGGCGGTTGGTCTATGCTACCTGCTCGCTGGAGCCGGCCGAGGGGGAGGCGCAGCTGGAGCGGTTCCTGGCGGCGCGGCCGGATTATGCGGTGGAGCCGGCAACGGCGGACGAACTGCCGGTGGGCGTTGCGGCGCATGATCGCGGGTATGTGCGGACGTTGCCGGGGATGCTGGCGGACAAGGGTGGGCTGGACGGGTTCTTCATCGTTCGGTTGCGGCGTAGCTGAAGCAGCGTTGGTTCACGCCGAGGCGCGGAGAAGTAGAAGGGGTTGATCGCGCGAAGGCGCTGAGAACGCGAAGGGGTTGCGAGCCTTGCGGCGGCAGCGGCTTTCATCCGCCGATCGCCCTACCGTCACCCCGGACTTGATCCGGGCGCAACCCCTTCGCGTCCTTTGCGCCTGCGCGCGAACCAATTTCCTTCTTCTTCACGTCCCCACCCGAACCAATTCTTTCGTCTTCCTTTACCCTCCGCTTGCCGAGTCGGCAGACCGTGCTAGGACAAATCCCATGCAAGCCGTCCGTATCGCGCCCTCTATCCTGTCCGCCGATTTCGCCAAGCTGGGCGAGGAAGTCCGCGCCATCGACGCGGGCGGAGCGGACTGGATTCATATCGACGTCATGGACGGGCATTTCGTCCCCAATCTGACGATCGGCCCGGCAGTGGTGAAGGCGCTGCGCCCGCATTCGGCCAAGCCGTTCGACGTCCACCTGATGGTGTCGCCGGTAGACCCGCTGGTCGAGGCGTTCGCCGAGGCCGGAGCGGACATCCTGTCGGTCCATCCGGAATCGGGCCCGCACCTCCACCGCACGCTCCAGCGGATCAAGGCGCTGGGCAAGCGCGCAGGCGTCGTGCTCAATCCGGGCACGCCGGTCGAGGTGGTCGATCAGGTCATCGATTTGACCGACCTGCTGCTGGTGATGAGCGTCAACCCCGGGTTCGGCGGGCAGAAGTTCATCGACAGCCAGTTGCGCAAGATCGAGGCGCTACGCGCGAAAATCGACGCGACGGGTCGCCAGATCGACTTGCAGGTCGATGGCGGCATCGACCGCGTGACCGCACCGAAGGCGATTGCCGCCGGCGCCGACTGCCTCGTCGCCGGGACCGCGACCTTTACCGGCGGTCCGGCCGCCTATGCCGCGAATATCGTCGCACTGCGCGGCGCATGATCCCGCCCCAGCCGATCGACGAACCGCGCGACGGAATCGACGTCGGCAAACGGCTGGTGCGACAGGGCGGCGGCACCGGGCTGTCACTGTCCGAACGCATCGCCGAAAAGCTGCAGCGGCTGGCATGGCGCACGCCGCTGCACGGGTTGCGGCTGAAGGGGCGACATCCGCTCAAGCTGATCGCGGTCGCCGACGATCCGTTCTTCGGGGACGTTGCGCGGGGGCAGGCGATGCTGCGCGGCGAGCTGATGTTCCGTGGCGAGGCGGTGCCGATCGAGCGGCTGGGGCTCGACCGCCCCAAATTTTCCGCCGCGTTCGCCGAACACCTCCACAGCTTCGCATGGCTGCGCGACCTGTCGAGCGTCGCGCCACGGGTGACGGCAGTGCCGATCGCCGAGACGCTGATGCTGCAATGGCTGGCGGCGCATGGCGATCGGGTGTCGGAGCCGGCATGGGCGGCGCACCTGACCGGGCGGCGGATGCTGTTCTGGATCGCGCATGCGCCGTTGATCCTGTCGTCGACCGATCTGGTCTATCGCTCGCGCGTGCTGAACACCATCGCGCGCGCCGCCCGGCATCTGGATGGCGAAGCGGGCAAGGCCCCGGCCGGCATCCGCGCGATCACCGCCTGGGCCGGGGTGGTCGCGGCGGGGCTGGTCGTACCCGGTGGCGATCCGCGGCGCGGCTTCGGCGAACATGGGCTGGCGCGCGCACTGGCGATGGGCATGTTCGAGGATGGCGGCATCGTCGGCCGATCGCCCGCCGAACAGCTCGACGCGGTGATGACGCTGACCGCGTTGCGCGAAATCTACGCCGCGCGGCGGCTGGACGTGCCCGAGGCGCAGGGGCTGGCGCTGACGCGGATGGTCGCGGCGCTGCTGGGCGTGTGCCATGGTGAGGGCGGCCTGGCGTGCTGGCAGGGGTCGGGGCCGGTGTCGGGCGAGCGGATCGCCGATGTCGTCGCGGCGACCGGCGTGCGGACCCGCCCGCTGCGGCATGCGGGCGACTGGGGCTATCAGCGGCTGGCGGCGGGGCGCACCGTGCTGATCGTCGATTCCGCGCCGCCGCCGATCGCGCGGGCGGCGCGCGAGGGGTGCGCATCGACGCTGGCGTTCGAGCTGTCGGATGGCGGACAGCGGATCGTGGTGAATTGCGGCGGTGCCGGAGCGTCGTCGCTGACGCTGTCGCCCGAACTGCGCCGCGCGCTGCGCACGACGGCGGCGCATTCGACGTTGGTACTGGCCGATGCCAATTCGACCGCGATCCATGCCGACGGATCGCTGGGCAAGGGCGTCAGCGTGGTCGACATGCACCGGCAGGAAAGCGACGCGATCAGCCGGATCGAGGTCGCACATGACGGCTATGCCAGGCGGCTGGGGTTCCAGCATCGCCGTGTCCTGACGCTCAGCGCCGATGGCCGCGACGTGCAGGGCGAGGACATGCTGATCCCGACCGGCCGGCGCGGGCGCAAGGGCGATACGAGCTTCGTCGCACGCTTCCATCTGGCGCCGGGGATCGAGATCGCGCCGACCCCCGACGGGCAGGCGGCGTTCCTGCGCATCCCCGACGGCCCGGTGTGGCAGTTCCGCTGCAAGGGCGCGACGCTGGGTGTCGAGGAAAGCCTGTGGATCGACGAGGGCGGCATGCCGGTGGCGACGTTCCAGCTGGTGCTGTCGGGAACGACCCCGGCGGGCGGGCATGACTTTTCGTGGCGGTTTCACCGGGCGCGGTAGGAATCCACTGAACCTCACCCCAGCGCAGGCTGGGGTCTCGTGCGGCTAGGCGCGCGTGTCCTTACCGGGAGATTCCAGCCTGCGCTGGGATAACGTTGGGGGTGCCTCATCCCGGCGATGCCGCCGAACCGGCGAGCAGCCCGCCGTCGATATTGACCTCTGTCCCGGTCATATACGCCGCTTCGTCCGACGCCAGCATCGCCGCGACCGCCGCGACTTCCTCCGGCATGCCGAAGCGCTTGAGCGGGGTGTCGGCGACCAGCGCCGTCATTCGCGCCTCGCGGTCCGGGCCATCGCCCAGCATCGGTTCCCAGATCGGCGTCAGGATCGCCGCCGGGTGGATCGAATTGCAGCGGATGCGCCAGCCATTCTGCGCACAATAGAGCGCCACCGTCTTGCTGTGGTTGCGGATCGCCGCCTTGGACGACGCATAGGCCGCCGCGCCGGGGATGCCGACCAGCCCGGAGCGCGACGAGATGTTGATAATCGATCCGCTCCCCGCCGCCTTCATCGCGCCGATCGCATAGCGACAGCCGAGGAACGTCCCGTCGAGATTGACGGCATGGACCGCGCGCCAGTCGGCCAGCGAGGCATGTTCGGGATCGTGCGGCACCATGCCGGTTTCGAACCCAGTCACGCCGGCATTGTTGACCACGACATCGGCGACCGGCACCTCTGCCGCCAGCCGCGCCCAGTCGCCCTCTTCGCGGACGTCGAGGGGCAGGAAGCGACAGCCGATCGCATCCGCTGCCGCCTGGCCGGCGGCGGTGTCGATATCGGTCAGGACAACGATGCCGCCCTCTTCATGAAAGCGCGTGGCGATGGCGTGGCCGATGCCACGCGCCGCGCCGGTGACGACGCAGGTCTTGCCCAACAGGCGTTGCATAGGAAAACTCCGGAAAATAAGGGTCGTTCGGCGGATGGTACCGCCGTGGGTGCCGCGCTCAGCGGAACTGCTGGACCATCTTCCCTACTCCGGATTGGACGGGCGTAATCGTACCCCGCCCACCCGAAGGTCGCAACCCGCGCCCCCTTGCCCCGCCGCGCCATTCGCGCGAAAGGGCGCGCCCATGGAACCTGTCATCGCAAAGCGCGCGCTCCTCTCGGTCTCCGACAAGAGCGGCATCGTCGACCTCGCCACCGCGCTCAGCCGCCATGGTGTCGAGCTGGTGTCCACCGGCGGGACCGCCGCGGCGCTCCGCGAGGCGGGGCTCGCCGTTCGCGATATTTCCGACCTGACCGGCTTCCCCGAGATGATGGACGGCCGGGTCAAGACGCTACACCCGATCGTGCATGGCGGGTTGCTGGCGGTGCGCGACAATCCCGAACATGTCGCATCGATGCAGGAACATGGCATCGGCGCGATCGATATCGTCGTGGTGAACCTCTATCCGTTCGAAGCGACCGTGGCCAAGGGCGCGGACCGCGACACGATCATCGAGAATATCGATATCGGCGGCCCGTCGATGGTGCGATCGGCTGCCAAGAACCATGATGCGGTCGCGATCGTCACCGACCCCGCCGACTATGCCGCGCTGATCGCCGAGTTGGCCGATACCGGCGGCGCCACGACGCTCGCCACCCGCCGCCGCTTCGCTGCCAAGGCCTATGCCGCGACCGCCGCCTATGACTCGGCGATCGCGCAGTGGTTCGCCTTTGCCGATCAGGGGCAGATGTTCCCCGATACGCTTCCGCTCGCCTTCACCCGTGGTGCGGAACTGCGCTATGGCGAGAACCCGCACCAGTCGGCGTCGCTCTATATCCCGCGCGGGCCGGCGGCGCGTGGCATCGCGCAGGCCGAGCAGGTGCAGGGCAAGGCGCTGAGCTACAATAATTACAACGATGCCGATGCCGCGCTCGAACTGGTCAGCGAGTTTCGCGATGGGCCGCCGACCGTGGTCATCGTCAAGCACGCCAATCCGTGCGGCGTCGCGACCGGCGACACGCTGATCGAGGCGTATCAGGCGGCCCTGGCGTGCGACAGCGTGTCGGCGTTCGGCGGGATCATCGCCGTCAACCGCCCGCTCGACGGTGCCACCGCGCGCGCGATCAGCGGCATCTTCACCGAAGTCGTCGCCGCGCCGTCGGCGGATGACGAGGCGAAGGCGGTGTTCGCCGCCAAGAAGAACCTGCGCCTGCTGCTGACCGGCGACCTGCCCGATCCGGCGCGTGGCGGCTTGAGCGTCAAGACCATCGCCGGCGGGTTGCTGGTCCAGTCGCGCGATGCCGGCAATCTCGATCAGGTCGAGCTGAAGGTCGTGACGCAGCGCCAGCCGACCGAACAGGAACTGGCCGATTGCCGCTTCGCGTGGACCGTCGCCAAGCACGTGAAGTCGAACGCGATCGTCTATGCCAAGGGCGGCAGCACGGCCGGGATCGGCGCGGGGCAGATGAACCGGCTAGAATCGGCCCGCATCGCCGCATGGAAGGCGAAGGATGCAGCGGACAAGGCCGGCTGGGCCGAGGCGCGGACGATCGGGTCGGCGGTCGCGTCGGACGCGTTCTTCCCGTTCGCCGACGGGCTGCTGGCGGCGGTCGAGGCGGGCGCGACGGCGGTGATCCAGCCCGGCGGCTCGATCCGCGACGACGAGGTCATCGCGGCGGCCGACGAGGCCGGGCTGGCGATGGTATTCACGGGCATGCGCCACTTCCGGCATTGATCGGGGGTTAAGCCCCTCTTCCCAACCACGGCGTACCCCCGCGCAGGCGGGGGTCCAGGGTCACGAACGCAAGGCGTCGTTCTGCTTGGCTCTGTACCCCCGCCTGCGCGGGGGTACGTCGGTGGGAAGGGTAGCATGGTTCGTTTGCCACACCCGCTCTCGCTCGGTACGACCGCACCCATGCCGTCGTTCCGCAATACCCGCTACGCCGCCTTCCTGTTCGACATGGACGGGACGCTGCTCGATTCCAGCCAAGCGGTCGAGCGCGTCTGGCGGCGGTGGTGTGCGCTGCATGATATCGACGCCGAGGCGCTGATCGCGGTGTGTCACGGCGTGCGGGGCGAGGATACGGTACGGCGCTTCGCGAAGCCCGGCATGGACATCGCCGCCGAGGCCGCGTGGCTGAACGCCGCCGAGCTGGAGGATGTGGATGGTGTCGTCGCGATCGACGGCATTCACGCGCTGATCGCCGGCCTTGCGCCGAGCGACTGGGCGATCGTCACCTCCGCGCCGCGCAACCTCGCCGAAATCCGGCTGCGCGCGATCGACCTGCCGATCCCCCATGTGTTCGTCACCGCTGAGGACGTGACCGAGGGCAAGCCCGATCCGCAGGGCTTCCGCCTCGCCGCCGAACGGCTGGGCGTCGCGGTCGAGGATTGCCTGGTATTCGAGGATTCGCCCGCCGGGGTCGCAGCGGGCAAGGCGGCGGGGGCGGCGGTCGCGATCGTCGGTCCGCGCGTCGCGGCTGAGGAGGGGACCTATGCGATCACCGACTATCGCTGACCTGACCGTCGGGCGGCGGACGCTGCTGGCGGGGCTGGGCGTATCGCTGGCGCTACCACGCGCGGCGCTGGCAGCCAATCCGGCGTTTCCCGGCTGGTATGCCGATCCCGAAATCCATATTTTCGGCGACCGTTACTGGGTCTATCCGACCTATTCCGCCGATCAGGGCACGCCCGCACCGCAGAGCCGGTTGACGCCATGGCAGGTGAACGAGCGCAAGGCGCCGCATATCTGGCACCCGTTCCTGCGCCAGACGTTCCTCGACGCCTTTTCCTCACCCGACCTCGTCCACTGGACCCGGCATCCGCGCGTTCTGGACGTCGAACGCGTCGGCTGGGCGGCCTATTCGATGTGGGCGCCCTCGGCGATCGAGCATCGCGGGCGCTATTATCTGTTCTTCGGCGCGAACGACATCAAGAACGATGCGCAGAAGGGTGGCATCGGCGTCGCGGTGGCGGACAGGCCGGAAGGGCCGTTCCACGACGCGATCGGCAAGCCGCTGATCGACAAGATCGTGAACGGCGCGCAGCCGATCGACCAGATGGCGTTTCGCGACGACGATGGGCAGGTCTATCTCTATTATGGCGGGTGGAAGCACTGCAACGTGGTGCGGCTGTCGGACACGCTGACCGACATCGTGCCCTTCGCCGACGGCACCCGGTTCAAGTCGATCACCCCCTCCCCCGACTATGTCGAGGGGCCGTATATGGTGAAGCGCAAGGGCGTATATTACCTGATGTGGTCGGAGGGCGGCTGGACCGGTCCCGACTACCGCGTCGCCTATGCCACCGGTCCGAGCGCGCTCGGACCGTTCACCCCGCGCGGGGTGGTGCTGCAACAGGATGCCCGCATCGCCCGCGGGGCGGGGCATCATTCGCTGGTGCAGATTCCGGGCACCGACGAGTGGTACATCGTCTATCACCGCCGCCCGCTGAACGAAACCGACGGCAACCACCGCGAGGTCGCGATCGACCGTATGGTGTTCCGCGCCGATGGCAGCATCGCGCCGGTGGTGATCACGAACGAGGGCGTACAGCCACGGCCGTTGCCGAAGCGGTAGGTTGGCGAGGTCGATCGCCCTCACCCTTCGCTGCCTTCGGCGTCTTTTCCTCCTCCCGATGGGAGAGGGAGGGAGGCGCGCAGCGCCGGAAGGGTGCGGGTGAACTGATCGAGATCGGCGCTACACGCTTAGCCATTCGAGCCCGCCGGGTAACGACCGCGCCGTGAAGTCGACCTGCAGAGCCCGCCGCCGCCGCGGACGAACCGCAGCATCAGAAGCGTGCAGGATCGGCGTGGCGTAGAGCCACACATCGCCCGCTTCGGCCAGACAGGCCGATACGCCGTGATGCCGGACGGTCGCGGCGATCGCTTCCACCGGAACGCGTCCGGTACGGTGCGATCCTGGCGCAATCAGCAGCGGCGCATTCTCCGCATCGACCGGGTCGAGATGAATCCGTAGCGTGACCATGCCGCCGAACAGGTCGATTGGCGGCTCGACATGCTTCAACCCGGATTTGATCGTCCATGGCCCAAACCCGGCAACATCGATGCGTTCGCGGACGCAAACGGTTCGATCCTGATGCCAGCCCAGCGCCCAGTTGGTCGCTGCGCTCTTGTCGAACAGCACCGCCCGCACCGGTCGCGCCGCAGCACCCAGCGCCGCGCTGGCGATCGTTCCGATCGTCCCGTCGGGCTGCAGCAGTGAGCGCACCGCTGCATTGCCGGCAATGCGGATACCCGCCCGATCGATCGGCAGGGCGGCGACCGTGGCGACGATCGCCGGCAGGTCCGCCGCTACCGCGCCCGCGAACCGCTCCGCCCCATCGACGGTATAGCGCAGCGTCGGGATCGCCTCAGCCGTGCACCGCGACGATCGACGACACGACCGTCTGGATCAATTGCTGGCGTTCGGGCACGGGCCGCGCGGTGTCGCCGATCATCACCGCCACCGCATAGGCCTTGCCGTCGGGTGCGGTCAGGATGCCGACATCGTTGAAACCCGCGGTGCGGCCGCCCAGATCCTGTCCGGTCCCGGTCTTGTGCGCGACGCTCCACCCGGTCGGCAGCGCAGCGCGGATGCGCGCGCGGCCGGTGCGGGTGTGGCTCATCGTGTCGAGCAGCCACCGGGTCGATTGCGGCGTCAGCAGCATGCCGTGGTGGAGGCGCGCCAGCGCATCGGCGATCGCCCCGGCCCCCGCGCCATCGGGCGGATCGGCGACATAGGCCTGATAGGCGGCACGGCGGACATTGGGGTCGAGCCGCGAGCGCGCCTGGGCAAAGGCATTGCCCTGCGAATATTCCTGTTTCCACGGCAGCCCCGCGGTCCGCGCCTGCAACAGCCGTTCGCCGGGACCGAAGCGGATATTGCCCAGCCCCCGGCTGGCGATGAAATCGCGCACCGCGACCGGCCCGCCGGCCAGGTTCAGCAGCTTGTCGTTGGCGGTATTGTCGCTCATGGTCAGCGCGCGGCGCAGCAGATCGCCGACCGTCGTGTTGAATGCGCCGTCCTTCATCAGATAGGCGATCGGCTGGTGAAACAGCGTCAGGTCGCTGCGCGTGATCGTGACCGGGGTGGTCAGCGCATAGCGCCCCTCGTCGATCGCATTCATCATCGTCAGCGCGACCCACAGCTTGCTGACCGACTGCTGCGGCATGCGCTGATCCATCGCGTGGCCGACGACCCAGCCCTCGTCGATGCTGCGCACCGCGATGCTGACCTTGCCCTGGAACCCGCCGCCCAGCGCGTTGATCGCGGCGACCAGCGCGGGCGGCGCCGGCTGGGTCTGTGCCGGCAGCGGTACGGGTACCGCATAGCGCGGCGCCGCGGCCTGCGCGGTCGGCGGCAGCGTCCGAGTAGCCAATCCGGCACCGCCGAACGCAACCACCGCCACCACCAGTGCCGCGTTGCGCGACCCGATTCGATTCAACATTTGTGCGACCATCTCACCCCGGAACGTGAGGCAACCATGCTTGTCCGCGTGTTAACATAACAGGCCGCGCACCAATGGTTGCGACGAAATCCCCTTTCGGGACGACGAAACGCGGCAACCATCCGGGCAGATCACGGAACGAGAATGGTGTCGACCGCCTCCGCGTCGGTTTCGGGGTAGTCGAGGGTATAGTGCAGCCCGCGGCTCTCCTTGCGCCGCAGCGCCGACCGGACGATCAGGTCGGCCGATTGCAGCAGGTTGCGCAGCTCGATCAGGTCGGCGGTCACGCGGAAATGGCCGTAATAATCGGCGACCTCCTCGGTCAGCATCGCGATGCGGTGGCGGGCGCGTTCGAGCCGCTTGGTCGATCGGACGATGCCGACATAATTCCACATGAAGCGGCGGATTTCGGTCCAGTTCTGCTTGATGACCACTTCCTCGTCGGAATCGGTCACGCGGCTTTCGTCCCACGGCCGGATCGCGGGTGGCGGCGGCAGGTCGGTCCAGCGCGCGGCGATATCGCGTGCCGCAGCCTCGCCGAACACGAAGCATTCGAGCAGCGAGTTGGACGCGAGCCGATTCGCGCCGTGCAGCCCCGATTGCGATACCTCGCCCACGGCATAGAGGCCGGGCAGGTCGGTGCGCCCGTCGCGGTCGATCACCACCCCGCCACAGGTGTAATGCTGCGCCGGTACCACCGGGATCGGCTGGCGCGTCATGTCGATGCCCAGACCCAGCAGCTTTTCGTAGATGTTGGGGAAATGACCGCGGACGAAAGCCGGGTCCATATGGCTGATGTCGAGATGGACGTAATCGAGCCCGAAGCGCTTGATTTCGGCATCGATCGCCCGCGCGACGATATCGCGCGGCGCCAGTTCGGCGCGGCGGTCGTAATAGGGCATGAAGTTCTTGCCCGTCGTGGGGTTGATCAGCTTGCCCCCCTCGCCGCGCACCGCTTCGGTAATCAGGAAGTTCTTGACCTCCAGATTATAGAGGCAGGTCGGGTGGAACTGCATGAACTCCATGTTCGACACGCGGCAGCCTGCGCGCCACGCCATCGCGATGCCGTCGCCGGTCGCCCCCCGCGGTGCGGTGCTGAACAGATAAGTGCGCCCCGCCCCGCCGGTCGCCAGTATCGTCGCGCGCGCCGTGAACAACTCGACGCGGTCGGTCGCGCGGTTAAAGGCATAGACGCCCCAGACATTGCCTGCACCCGAATAGCGTTGCTCGTGGCGGCTGGTCGCCAGGTCGACTGCGACCATAGCGGGCCGCAACGTGATGTTGGGATGCGCGCGTGCGGCACGGATCAACGCTTCCTGCACCGCCCATCCGGTCGCATCGTCGACATGGACGATACGGCGATGTGAATGGCCGCCCTCGCGGGTCAGGTGCAGCGCTTCGCCTTCCATGTTGAACGGCACCCCCAGCGCCGCGAGCCGCTCGATCGCGGCCGGCGCACCCTCGACGACGAACTCGACCGTGGCGCGATCGTTCAGCCCGGCGCCGGCGACCATCGTGTCCTCGACATGGTTCTCGAACGTGTCGCCGGGTTCGAGGACGGCGGCGATCCCGCCCTGCGCCCATGCGGTCGATCCCTCGTTCAATGCGCCCTTGGCCAGCACGGTAACACGAAACTGCTCGGCGAGATGCAGCGCGGCGGTCAAACCCGCGGCACCCGACCCGATGATGAGGATGTCGGTCTGAGATGGGTCGTGGGACAAGGAATGCTCCGATCGGTCTGGAGCGCGACTATGCGGGTTCGTAGCGACGTGGCAAGCGGTGGCAGGATGCTTGCCGGTTCGCGGGGCCGGGTATGGCTTGCGCACACGGGCAGAAGATCGGGCACTGTGCGCCTTCAGCCGCAGTTTGATGCGAACACCTTGGAGATGCTTCGAAAGGAAGCCGCTTATCGGGCTCGACGTGCTTGGCTGCCCCGGATGCTCGCGATCGGGAACGTTTGATCAGGGGGTCGCGCCGATGAAGCCGGTACGGTATGCGAGGTTGGCACAGGCTTCCACGGCAGTGTTCGATGCCTGGTGCGGCAGACTTGATGCGATCGGTTCCCCTGCGCGTGCGGGGATATGCCGGACGGATGCGCAGTCGCGCGGTCGGAGGATGCCCTCCCCTGTATAGACGAGGATCGACCGATGTCACCGATCAGCTTTGCGATGTCCTACGGGCTTCCCCGTGTCTGCAGGGATTATGTAAGCGTCGAGCCGCGCGCTCTCCCCCATCTGCTGGCCTGTACGGCGTGGGGCATCTGTTACAAACGACAGCGCCGCCCCGAAGGGCGGCGTATCGAGTTCTACAGAGTTGGTTGCGGGGACAGGATTTGAACCTGTGACCTTCAGGTTATGAGCCTGACGAGCTACCGGGCTGCTCCACCCCGCGCCACCTGGGACGTCCTAATTGGACGTAGGGGTTGAGCATTGTGAATGGGT
>NZ_JAKREV010000031.1 GCF_022664465.1 Sphingomonas hankookensis
AGAACATGGGGTAATCGCGGATCGTACTGAACCCTTTTACGACTTGGACGGGCGATATCGGTGCCATCAAAGTTCGGCGCTAAGATGAAGCGCTGGTTGGGGAAGTAGCCCTGATCCTGCCTATGACGGAGGACGACCATGAGCGCGTATGTCGGTTTGGACGTTTCGTTGAAAGAGACAGCGGTATCGGTGCGACGGGGCGGCAAACGCATCTGGCGTGGAAAATGTGCGTCAGATCCGAAGGTTTTAGCTGATTTGATCCGCGCACGCGCGCCGGACGCCGAGCGGGTCGTATTCGAAACCGGTCAATTGTCGACGTGGTTCTACCATGCGCTCAAGGCCGATGGTGTTCCTGCCATCTGCATTGATGCGCGGCACGCGAAAGCTGCGCTGGATATGGCCGCGAACAAGACAGACGCGAACGACGCGGATGGTCTGGCGCATATTGCAGAAGTCGGCTTCTACCGGGAAGTTCGGGTAAAGGGGTTCGAGAGCATGCTGATGCGTACGCTGGTCGCGGCGCGAGATCAGATTCTCAAAGTGATCGTCCAGATGTCGAATCAAATTCGCGGACTGATGAAGACCTTTGGCCTAGTCGTGCCGAAAAGTGCTGGTGGTGCTTTTCAGGGCCATGTCCGTCGATTACTGGCGGATAATACCCAGCTTGAACGGATCGTCTTGCCGATGCTCGATGCCTGGCGAGGGTTGCGTATGCAGGCTGCTAAACTTGATGGGCAACTTCGTGCCGCCTCGCGGTTGGATCAACGATGCGCTCTACTCATGTCCATTCCTGGCATCGGTCCGGTCACGGCGTCTTCGTTCGTCGCAGCCGTGGAAGAACCTGGCAATTTCAAATCATCTCGTGCGGTAGGCGCTTGGCTTGGTTTGACGACTAGGCGCTACCAGTCCGGCGAAGTCGATTACGGCGGCCACATATCCCGTCGGGGAGATCCGCGCCTCCGCGGCCTGCTTTACGAGGCCGCTGTCGTGATCCTGACGCGTTCGACGGGCGAAAGCACTTTGAAACAGTGGGGTGTCGGATTGAGGGAACGTCTCGGCTTCAAGAGAGCAGCCGTGGCGGTCGCTCGCAAACTTGCCGTCATCATGCACCGTATGCTGCATACCGGAGAGCTTTTCGACCGGACCGCTGGCGCTGCCGTCAGCTGACAACAGCTTGACCGAAATGCCAGCCTGAGGATGCCCCTGCCGGGGCGTAGGCCGGATCATTCCGCTATGTCCGTTGCGAGAGGCGACACTGCCTGAATGCGCATAGAACATTGG
>NZ_JAKREV010000032.1 GCF_022664465.1 Sphingomonas hankookensis
ATCGCGGCGCTGGCAGCGCTGGCGGCGGCGATGACGGCCGACGCAACCGCGCCGATCCTCCGCGCGATGACCGAACGCGGACGGTTGCGCGAGGCGGAGGCGCGGCTGGAAACGCTGTTTGATGCGGCGAGGGAGCATCCGGTTGCGGACGGGGCGGGGGACGCGGACCTCTTGATCGACGGCACCCACTTCGCGCCCGGCAGCCGGATCGCCCTGACGGGGCCATCGGGCTGTGGCAAGACGAGTCTGGTCGAGGGATTGCTGGGCCTTCGTCCGCTGTCACCCGGCCGGATCATGATCGGGGGACGCGATGCCGCCTCCATCGCGCCTGAAACCCTGCGCGCTACCTTTGCCTGGGCGCCGCAGGACGCGGCGCTGATGGCGGGCACGGTTCGCGACAATCTGCGGCTGGCCGACGACCAGGCAAGCGACGACCAGCTGTGGCAGGCGTTGCACGACGCTGCGCTCGACGACGTGGTGCGCGCCTTGCCCGAGAGGCTGGATACCTGGCTGGGCGAGGATGGCGCGCGGCTGTCGGGCGGTGAGCGGCGGCGGCTGTTGCTGGCGCGGGCCTATCTGGCGGAAGCGTCCTGGTTGCTGCTCGACGAACCGGGCGAGGGGCTGGATGCGGTGGTGGCGGCGCAGGTCGCGCGGCGCCTGGACGCGCGGCTGAAGCCGACCGGGCAGGGCATGATCATGGTCAGCCATCGCCCGGCGCTGTCGGCCCTTTGTGATCGGCAATGGGTGGCCGACGCGGCAAGCCGCCGATCCGCCGCCTAACCCGCGATCCCGGCTAGTCGGACCCGGTCGAGCAGGCGCACGCCCCTCAGCCCGGATAGTGCGATCAGTCCGCCCTGCTGGAACGCGGTCATGTGACGGCTGACCGTCTCGACCGCCAAGGCCCAGCGCCTCCGCCATCGCAGCCCGTGACAGCGGCAGGCGGAATGCTTCGTCCTCTTCCGCCTCACCCCTACGCGCCATGTCGAGCAGCAATGCGGCGACCCGCGCCTCGGCTCTTGCACGGGCCAGCATTGGCATCCAGCGTCTCACCTCGGCCAGCGTCGCCATCGTCCGGCGCAGCAGCAATCGTCCAGCGGCAGGATGGCGGATGAGCAACGCCTCCAGCGCCACACGTGGATAGACGCACAGATCGGCATCGCTCAGCGCTGCGATCGTGTCGCCGCAATGTTCGGCAAAGAGCGTGCCGACGAAATTTCCGGGATAGAGCAGCCCGACGATCTG
>NZ_JAKREV010000033.1 GCF_022664465.1 Sphingomonas hankookensis
TGACGTCCCCCCTGTTTTTTAGTCCATTTTGAGCGAGAGTTTTCCGGCCTTGAGAAGCCTTCGGGCAAGGAGCTGGAAATGAGAAAATCTAGGTACACGGACGAGCAGATTGCGTTCGCGCTGAAGCAGGCGGAAACTGGCACGCCGGTGGCCGAAGTCATCCGGCGAATGGGGATTTCGGAGCAGACGTTTTACCGCTGGAAGAAGGTGTACGGCGGTCTCGGCGTTGGCGAGCTGAGACGCCTGAAGCAGCTTGAGGACGAGAATCGACAGCTGAAACAGCTCGTTGCCGACCTGAGTCTGGACAAGCACATCCTGCAGGACGTTCTCGCAAAAAAGCTCTGACGCCTGGACGACGACGCGAACTCGTCGCGTACGTCCAGGCGTCCCACGCTGTAAGCGAACGGCGCAGTTGCTCGGCTTTGGGCGTCGAACGGTCGTCGGTGCGCTACATCTCGCACAAGCCGGATCAGACACCGCTGGTGATGCGCATCCGTGATCTGGCGGCAACGCGGACGCGCTATGGCTATTTCCGGATCTACATCCTGCTGCGCCGGGAAGGATGGATCGTGAACCACAAACGCGTCTATCGGCTATATCGGAATGATGGACTGAGCCTTCGGCTCAAGAAGCCAAGGCGCAACGTCAGTGCTGCGAACCGCGAACGGCAACCCGCGGCGTTGGCGGCGAACGAGATGTGGTCGATGGATTTCGTCTCAGACGCCCTGTTCGACGGTCGACGGTTACGAGCGCTGACCGTGGTCGACGCCTTCACGCGCGAAGCTTTGGCGATTGACGTCGATCAGGGCATCAAGGGCGAACAGGTGGTCGAGGCGATGGCACGGATCTCGTCGATCCGCGGCGCGCCCAAGACCATTCGCGTGGACAATGGTCCGGAATTCATCTCGAAAGCACTCGACCGTTGGGCGTACGAGAACGGCGTGACCTTGGACTTCAGTCGACCGGGCAAACCCACCGACAATGCCTTCGTAGAGTCGTTCAACGGTCGTCTTCGCGACGAGTGCCTGAACGCACATTGGTTCCTGTCCATGACCGACGCCCGAGCCAAGATCGAGGCTTGGCGGCAGGACTATAACGAGAGCCGTCCTCACACATCGCTTGGCTGGATGACGCCGGTCGAATATGCTGCTGCCGCGGCCGCCAAAGCGACCGAATGAACGCCGGAAACTCACCTTCAGGTTGGATGAGAAACCGGGGGACCCTCA
>NZ_JAKREV010000034.1 GCF_022664465.1 Sphingomonas hankookensis
CATTGAGCAGTTCGTCGCGAAGCGACCCGTTGAAGCTCTCGTTATAGCCGTTCTCCCATGGCGAGCCCGGGGCGATGTAGAGCGTCTTCACGCCGATCTGGCCGAGCCAGGTCTGGACGGCGGTGGCGATGAACTCACTGCCGTTGTCCGACCTGATGTGCGCTGGCGGACCCCGTTCGATGAACAGGTCGGCCAACGCGGCCAGCACGTCCTCGTGGCGGAGCTGACGTGACACGACCAGTGCCAGGCACTCGCGACTGGCCTCGTCGATGATGGTCAGGATGCGGAACTTGCGCCCATCGTGGGTACGCTCCTCGACGAAGTCATAGGCCCAGACATGCCCCGGATACTCTGGGCGAAGCCGGATGCAGGAGCCGTCATTGAGCCACAGCCGGCCGCGTTTCGGTTGGCGCTGCGGCACCTTCAGCCCCTCGCGCCGCCAGATCCGCTCGACCCGTTTGTGGTTCACCGACCAGCCCGCCGCATGCAGCAGCGCGGTCACCCTACGGTAGCCGTAGCGCCCGTACTGCTTCGCCAGCGCGACGACGTCGTCGGTGAGCGCCTGCTCATCATCTGCCCCGCACGGGACCTTGCGCTGCGTCGACCGGTGCTGCCCAAGCACACGGCACACCCTTCGCTCGGATACGTCCAGCACCTCTTTCACCTGATCGATGCAGCGCCGGCGCCGCGCGGGGCTCAGAAGTTTCCCCGTGCCGCCTCCTGCAGGATCAGCTTGTCCAGCGTCAGGTCAGAGATCGCGCGACGCAGCCGCAGGTTCTCTTTCTCCAGGTCTTTCATCCGCCGTGCCTGATCCGTCTTCAGGCCGCCATACTCCTTGCGCCACCGGTAGTAGGTCTGCTCGCTGACCGCGATCCGCCGACACGCCTCCGCGGTCGTCCCGCCCTGACCCAGCATGATCTCCACTTCACGTAGCTTCCCGATGATCTCCCAGGGCTTGTGCTTCTTCGAAGACATTCGTCGTCCCTTCCTTGATCCAGACTATCATAGTCGATGGACCACTCAGAAGGGGGCAGCTCA
>NZ_JAKREV010000035.1 GCF_022664465.1 Sphingomonas hankookensis
ACGTGACCCCCTTTTTTTCCTCCAGTTGAAGCTAGAGTCCGACCTCGGAAAGGGACGGACAGATGAAGCGGAAGCAGTTTTCGGAAGAGCAGATCATCGGCATCCTGAAGGAGGCCGAAGCGGGCGCGGTTGTGGCGGATCTGTGCCGACGGCACGGGATGTCGAGCGCGACCTACTACGCCTGGAAGGCTAAGTTTGGCGGCCTGGAGGTGTCCGATGCGAAGCGGCTGCGGGCGCTTGAGGAGGAGAACGGCCGGCTCAAGCGGCTGTTGGCGGACACGATGCTCGACAACGCAGGTCTGAAGGACCTGCTGTCAAAAAAATGGTGACGCCTGCTGCGAAGCGGGAAGCGGTCGCGCATCTCCAGACGACGCTGGGGATGAGCGAGCGGCGGGCGTGTGCTGTCGTCGGGGCGGATCGCACGAGCATGCGGTATCGCTCGAGCCGGGCAGATGATGGCGACCTTCGGTCGCGTCTGCGCGAGCTGGCGCAGCAGCGCCGACGGTTCGGTTATCGGCGGTTGCACATCCTGCTTCGGCGGGAGGGCATCACGATCAACCGCAAGAAGACCCAGCGGCTTTACCGCGAGGAAGGCCTGACAGTCCGTCGCCGGAAGGTACGAAAGCGCGCCGTCGGCGCGCGGGCACCTGCGCCGGTGCTGGCGCTACCCAACCAGCGCTGGAGCCTGGACTTTGTTCATGATCAGATGGCCACGGGGCGGCGGTTCCGTATCCTCAACATCGTCGACGACGTGACACGCGAGTGTTTGCGGGCGGTGCTCGACACGTCGATCTCGGGCAAGCGGGTGGTGCGCGAGCTGGGCGACCTGATCGCCGAGCGTGGCGCGCCCAAGATGATCGTCAGCGACAA
>NZ_JAKREV010000036.1 GCF_022664465.1 Sphingomonas hankookensis
TCGACGATTGCCTCTACACCTTGCAGCCGTCGATCCCGCACCTGACCCGGTCAGCGCTGCACCGCTGCCTGCAACGGCACGGCATCTCCCGCCTGCCGGATATTGAGGGGAGCAAGCCAAAGCGTCAGCGCTTCAAGCGCTACCCGATCGGCTTCTTTCATATCGATATCGCCGAGGTGCAGACCGCCGAAGGCAAACTGTACCTGTTCGTCGGCATCGACCGCACCAGCAAATTCGCGGTCACGCAGCTGGTCGACAAGGCCGATCGTCGGACGGCATGGGAGTTCCTGGAACACCTGCTGAAGGCTGTGCCTTATCGCATCCACACCATCCTCACGGACAATGGCATCCAGTTTGCCGAGCAGCCCCGCAACCGCAACACCGCCTGGTCGCGCCAAATGCGCTTTGACATGATCTGCGAGGCCAACGACATCGAGCACCGGCTCACCAAACCGAACCATCCCTGGACGAACGGCCAAGTCGAGCGGATGAACCGGACCATCAAGGAAGCCACCGTCAAGCGCTTCCACTACGACACCCACGAACAGCTCCGGACGCACCTCGCCGACTTCATGGCCGCCTACAACTTCGCGCGAAGGCTCAAGACCCTCAGCGGCCTTACACCCTACGAATACATTGCCAAGATCTGGACGTCAGAGCCGGATCGGTTCATCGTCAACCCGATCCACCAGATGCCGGGACTGAACACCTAAG
>NZ_JAKREV010000006.1 GCF_022664465.1 Sphingomonas hankookensis
GCATGATCTCCACTTCACGTAGCTTCCCGATGATCTCCCAGGGCTTGTGCTTCTTCGAAGACATTCGTCGTCCCTTCCTTGATCCAGACTATCATAGTCGATGGACCACTCAGAAGGGGGCAGCTCACTCGATCGGCTGAATACCGAGATTCTCGCGCTGGCGCGGCAGCTAGGTGTGCCGATGCTCGAAGAGGTCAACCTCAACACCAATGCGTCGTTGCGGCTGACCAAGGGTGGCGAACCGACAACCTTCAGCGCTGTTACAGCCGGCGAGCGGCTGCGGCTGCGCATCGCCACTGCCGTCGCCCTGCTTCGCGTCGGGCAGGAAAGGGGGCTGGGCCGTCATCCCGGTCTTCTGATCGTCGATTCCCCGGCGGCCGAAGAGGTGAGTCCCAACGACCTGACCGCGGTCCTCTGCGAGCTTCAGACGATCGCGCAGGAAACCGAGGGCCTGCAAATCATCATCGGCAGCGCCAATGCGAGAGCGATCGTAGCGCAACTCGGCGAACAATGGTGCCGGTCGGCAATGGGCGACGATTATTTATGGTGACGCCTGCGCCATCGCGCTGCCCGGCATGAGCCCGCTCGCGCTCCTCGAGGCGCGGCTCGCCGAGAGCCAGACGGTCAGGATCGCGGACCTCGGCGGCGTGGACGACATCCTCGCCGACGCCGACCGACTCCACGCCGCGCCGATCCTCGACATCCTCGCCGATATGGTGGCCGCGGGGTCTGACGCCGAGCGTGGGAGACTCCACGATTTCCTCATCGGTGGCTTCGAAAGCGCCCGCGATCCGCAATCTTTTCGCGATGCTATCGACCGGCTGCTCCGTAGCGCCTCATTGCGCGCGGCCATGGCGCGGGCGCTCGTGACGATCCTAACGCGCCGGGTTCAGGAGCGCACAACCGACCGCGAGGCGCTGATCGCCGCCTATGCGCTGGAAGGCCTGTTCCGCCTAGCGCTCGAAGGCGAAGTCAGCCGACACCGGCCCCTGCTCGAGCTCGCCGATGTCGCGAGCGATGCGCCGGGCACTTATGCCCGGCATGTCGCCAAGATTGGCGGCGCGGCCTTTCACCTCTGGGGCGGCGACGATCTGCTCTCGATGCTGCGCCGCCTGCTCGACAATGAGGAAGCCGAGGGCGAGGCAGCTTTCGAGCTCGGCCTCGCTCACCTTGCGCGCGCGCTCGACGGTGCTGACATGGCGACGATCCTCGCCGGCCTGGAAACCGCGCGCCTATACTTCGAGCGCGCCGCCCAGGTCGATGACGAGCGGGCGGATGCGCGGGCTTACCGATCGGCTATTGACCTTGTCACAGGCTTTGCGGCCAACTTAGACGCCGGTGAGATGGAGGATGCTCTCTGCGACCTCATGACAGCGGGGCGCGAGCGGGCAGCCGTGCTGCACGGCGGCGGCGTGGCAGCATGGCTCGCGCCTCGCCTCGATGAGGATCTTGAATGGTTCGAGCTTGCTCGCAGGCTGCGTTATGCGGCTGGCAACCTCGCGCGTCCGAGCTGGGTCCATGCGGCGGCAACGCTGGATCAAATTCTCGCCATCTACAACGCGCGCTGCACGATCGCCCATGGCGACGGGCTGCGATCGCTTCTGCGGCCGCGGATCGAAGCGTCGTTCGTGCGCGAGCGTGGGCTTGCCGCCCATCTCGACGATCTCCTGGCCGAAGCCGCGTGGCCCGATCCGCAGCGTGCGATTGCTGAAGAACTGCGCGCTAGGCTCGATGTAAACCATCAATCGGGTGCCGGGCCGGGAAAAGCCGGGGAGAATGAAAAATATCCGCTGCTCGCGCGCATTCTCCCCGCCGGCTCCGCTCTCGAGCAGCTTCCCGAAACGATGGTGCGGTCGGTTGAGCAGGCGCTAGTCGACTATGCGATGCGTCCGCAGGCGGTTGCCAATCCGGTGATGCAGCGGACGCTGGCGACCCTCCGTGCGGCCCTATCGGCGAGCACCGAGTACGAGGGTGCCGTGCGTGAGGCGTTCGACGCTGTGCTGCTGCAACTACTGGTATTTTGCAGCGATCGGCAGAACGCAGAGATTCGAGACCTCGGCACGCGAGGCGAATATTTGCGTGCCGAACATCCCAGCGAGAGCGATCTCCAACTCGATCTGCGCGAATTTTTGGTCGGCAATATGACCGGCTCGGATGTCCTGTCCGAAGTGCGCGGGGTTGCGACTGGCCGCACCGACTTACGCGTCAGTTTCGGCGGACCGACATTCATCATCGAACTCAAGAAGCATGACGGCCACCTCTCCCGAGAGGTGGCGAACCGTTACCGCGCGCAGGCGACAAGCTATCAGGCGTCCAACGTACGCCTGGGGTTTTTGGGCGTGCTCGAAGTCGTCGATCGGACGGGACCGGTGCCAAGTCTTGAGGAATGTTTCTGGCACAGCGCTTACGTTCCGGACGGCGGTGACCTCACCCGCCACTTGATTGTCTTCAAAGTTCCTGGGCGTCTCAAACCACCGTCGAAATTGCGTTAAGGAAAGCGGGCAACGCAGATCGGCCTGACAGCTGACGGCGACCTGAAGCCGTTGAATCAGCGGGTTTTGCAGCATTTCTGCGGAGTGGCACCTGAAGGCTGTCAAGCCGCAAACGGCCTAGCCTTGCTCGTTAAATGGGCAAGGTGGCCGAGCGCGCGAATGTCGGCTCTTGTCGGAAGCCGACATTTGGAGAGACGGGTGGGGATGACGGGTTTGTCCCAAATGTGATCATTTGGCTGTTCGCTGGTGAAATGAACGAAAGGTGGGTTTCGGGCAATGCGATTGGGCCGCTGAATGACCGCATCTGGGTCGAGCATGTTACAGTCGTCCCGAGCAGAAGGCCATCAGATCGCGGCCGGTCTGGTGGCGGGGGCTGGCAAGCTCTACAGATCAGCAATGACGATCTCCCTTCGCTCAGTGCAAGTCGGCCGGGTAGCTCCGCTCGGTCCCAACGGTGTTCCCAGCGGCTTCATCAAGCTTCAAATCGACCACCGCGTAGGGCTGGATGCTCTTGGGCTGTTGGGCGATGCGCAAGCTGACCTTACGGTTCACGGCGGACCAGAGAAGGCCGTCTATGGTTACGCCAGTGAGCATTACGCTGCCTGGCGGTCAGAGTACCCGGAACACGCCGATCGCCTCGTCCCAGGCGCCTTTGGTGAAAACCTGACCATCGACGGCTTGAATGAGGAGCAAATCCGAGTCGGAGACGTGCATAGGATTGGGAGCGCGCTGTTGCAGGTCTGTCAGCCGCGGCAACCATGCTTCAAGCTGGCGCTTCGCTTCAACGACAACCGGCTGCCGAAAGCCATGGTCAGATCCGGTCGCGCGGGGTGGTACTACCGAGTGCTGCAGACCGGAAAACTGGCCGCAGGCGACGAGGTCAGGCTGGTTGAGCGGCCGCAGCCTGACTTCCCCTTCTCGCGCCTGGTCTCCATCATAAACCACGGCGACGCGACAGCCGAAGAAAACGCATCGCTGGCAGCGATGTCGGAGGTAGCGGACTGGATCCGCACGCGAGCGCAAGACAGGATAGGTAGGACGTCCTAAACGGCCGCGACTGAACCTGCTAACCTGAACCAACGTTCGTTTCGGGGATAGCACTGGAGTGGCGCTGAACGACTAAAACTGAGTCTTCTTTTTCTAAGCCTCCTTCGCTCGGCAAGCTTCAAATCATCCAATACATCGACGTCCGAGTAACGAACTGTTCTGTCAGTCTCCGCACTGCTAAGAAAGATTCGAACGGTGCGGAAAATGGCTGTCGCTTTGTAGAAAATCGATGTTTCGTACGCCGAAGCCAGTGCGCTTAATATCCCTATGTTGGTATACCAGCGCCTTCACCTCCTCGATCGTTGATTTGTATAGTACTACAACATCGGTGATCTGCCGGTACTGATACCTGCCGTTATGACTGGGAGTAGCGTATCGCAAATGCCCAAAACAGGGCCGATTCTGAGAACTCGGCGTCCCGGTTCCCACTCGATTGATGTCCGGCATTCTCGTCGAGAACCAGCACTGCCGGATTGCCGCTGGTCGAACGATGGCGCACTTCTGCCACCAGCTTTGCCGGTTCCCAATAGGCGACACGGTCGTCCTTCAACCCGGCGGTACATAACAGGGGAGGATAGGGTGCAGAGTGAACATTCTCATACGGCGAGATCGACGCGATATTGTCATAGGCTCGGGGGTCCGACAGCGGATCGCCCCAGTCTGGGCGGAACAACGGCACGAGCGGATGGTCGGCATCGCTCATCGTGTTGAGCATGTCGACGAAGGGAACCTTGGCGATTACCCCGGCCCAAAGGGTCGGTGCGAGGTTCATCGCACCACCGACCAGCAACCCGCCAGCAGACAGGCCATAGGCGACGACACGCCCCGCCGTGCTGTAGCCTAGGTTGCAGAGTGCTTCTCCACAGGTAACGAAATCGGTCATCGAATTACGCTTGGTGAAGCGTCGTCCGCCTTCGAACCACCGCTGCCCCCGTTCGGACCCGCCACGGACATGCGCGATAGCATAGCGCCATCCGCGATCGATCAGGACCGTGACGGGCAGCGAGAAGACCGGGTCGCTGGCGATACCATATGCGCCATATCCATAGAGCAGCAGCGGCGTGCTGCCGTCACGCGGCATATCCTTGCGCGAAACCAACGTGATCGGAACCGCAGTGCCGTCCGCCGTCGTCGCCGTCAGCCGTTCGACCGCGTATCGATCGGGATCGAAATCGCGCAGCCGTTCGGCGGCAACTTCCCGCATCGCTCCGGTGCTAAGCGTCACATCGATCCAGCGGCGGGGTTGTACAGGGGATTCCTGCACGATCCGCACGCTCCCGGCCCGGTAATCCTGTCCGCCCACCAGTTCGATCGCATAGGCCACGCCGTCGAACACGACCGGTCGTTCGCGGCCGTCGGTTGTCTGGACGACCAGTCGGTGCAGCCCGTCGATGCGCTCCAGACGGACCAGCCCCCCCGCGAACGGCAACAGCGCCACGATCGGCGTCCCCGGCCGATGCGGCACGAGCGTTGCCCCGTCGGCCATCGTCGTGCGGTCCAGTTTCAGCACCTTGCGGTCGAACGCGCCGCCCTCGTTGGTCAGCATTACCAACCCGCCGGCCCATTCGTCGATGTCGTAGCTGACGCCATCGCGCCGTGCCCGGACCAGACGGGCGGGTGCCGTTTCGCCGCTGCCGCCGCCGATCAACCGCACTTCGCCGGTCGACGGTCCGGACAGCGTCAACCGCACGAACCCGTCGGCCGCCGTCCGTGCCACCGCCATGAAGATCGCGGGATCGCTCTCCTCATATACCAGCACCGCCGCACCCCCCTCCACTGGCGTGCGATACAGCCGCGTCGGCCGGTTTCGGGCATCGCGCCAGATCCAGAACAGCCATGTCGAAGACGGCGCGAAGGTCAGCCCGCCATAGCCATAGGCATCAGTGGCGACCGGAATGGTCACCTGGCCGGTCCGGGTATCGAGGATGCACAGCCGGTGACGATCGTTACCGACGATATCTTCGGCCCATGCGAAATAGCGATGGTCCGGGCTCGGTTGATGCCCGGTCGTGCGGTAATAGGAATGGCCCTTCGCCCGTGCTCCTTCGTCGAGCAGCACCTGTTCGCGGCCATCGGCGCCGATACGGTAATGGACGACATGACTTTGCCCCGCCGGCACCCGGCTCGCATACAGCCATGGCCCCGATGGCAGCGGCGGCGCGGCGATCCCGTCGCCGCTGCGCGCGCGCATCGCCGCCAGCAGATCGGCCCGGTCCGCCGCAAGCGGCGCAAGGACCTTTGCCGCATAATCCGCCTCGGCCGCGATTGCCCGTGCGATCATCGGCGGCAGCGTCTCGCGCGTCCGGCTACCGGTCTTCGGAATATATCTAATCCAGGCATAGGGATCATCGCGCACCCGCCCCAGTTGCCGGATAGCGTGGGGAATCCGTGGCAGCACCGGCGGCGCGATCCGGGGCCACTGTCCCGCGCGGTCCGTCGCGCCCGCGCCGCCCGTCGCCACGGCCGTCGCAATCGCGGCGACGCCGCTCAGGAACGTACGCCGGTTGGGCGAAGGGGTCGGCGTCATGGTGGTCTCCCGTAGCGATCGACATATCCTATCGCGCGCTGGCGTCCCTGCCATCCGATCCATCGCAGGATGGCCCGATCGGAAAAGATAATGACCCGGCGTGCGGCGTGGGCCGCTGCGAACCTGATAGCGTAACGATATCGGGGCTTTGTGGGAGGCGACCATGATCGGACGGGGACTTCGGGCGACGCTGGCAAGTGGGGCAGGCGCGTTCGCGCTGACCATGGCCCTGCCGTCCGCCGCACAGACGGCAACGACGGACGATCCGTCCGAAGAGATCGTCGTCACCGCGACCAAGCGCGCCGAACCGCTGCGCGAACTGGCCGGATCGGTATCGGCCTTGACCGAAAAGTCGCTGCAGGACCTGAACGCCCAGAGCCTGTCCGACTATATCACCCGCGTCCCCGGCGTCGTGTTCAACGATTATCAACCGGGCATTTCCGAAGTCGTCATCCGCGGCATCGCCTCGACGACCTATCACGAGGCCAATCAGGCAACGACCGGCTACTACCTCAACCAGATTCCGCTGGTCGAACCCGGCTTTCCGCTAGCCATCCCGGACGTCGACGCGTTCGATCTTGCGCAGGTGGAAGTATTGCGTGGACCGCAGGGGACGCTGTTCGGGTCGTCCTCGCTGGGCGGTGCGATCAACTATGTCGTCAAGGAGGCGGACGCATCCGCTTACGCCGCTGCCGGCGAGGGCTTGGTGTCCAGCACGCGCCGCGCCGGCGAAGCCAGCTATGCGATCAAGGGGATGGTCAACATCCCGATCGTCCGTGACCGGTTGGCGGCGCGGGTCGTCGCGTTCGAACGCTATGACGCGGGCTATCTCGACAATACCGGCACCGGCGTCGACGGGTCGAACGACCTGCGCGTGCGCGGCGTCCGGGGATCGCTGGTATGGACGCCGACCGATACGACGACGGTGTCGGCGCTGAGCATGCTCCAACGCTACCGTCTGGCCGATCAGACCTATGTCCTGTTCGGCAGCGATCCGCGTACGTTCGAACGCAACACCAACGTACCCGAGAATCAGGACACCGAATTCCAGCTCCACAGCCTGAAGCTGGAACAGGCGCTGGACTTCGCGACCGTGACCGCGATCGGCAGCTACGTTCAAAAGAAGAACACGACCGTGTTCGACGATTCGGTGTTCCTCGGCATCGATCCGCGTACCGGGACCGCGCAGCTGTCGGGTTCGGACGGCACGTCGAAAACGACCTATGGCGAATTGCGGATCGCGTCGCCCTCGGCCGGCCCGTTCAACTGGCTGTTGGGGGCGAACTATACCCGGTTGCGCTCCGACAGCACCGACCTCGTCTCGCTCGCGGGGATCGGTAGCTATATCGACGCCAATCCCGGCGAGTTCGGCGGTCAGTCGAGCAGCGTGATCGCCCCCGACGACGAGATCCAGCGCACCATCAACAACGCCACGGTCCGGGAAATCGCGCTGTTCGGCGAAGCGTCCTACACCATCGCCGACCAACTGACCCTGACCGCCGGGGGCCGCGTGTTCCAATATACGTCGCAACCGCGCCTGCAATTCCTGCCCAACGCGGCGCTGACCCCGCCGTTCGACTATCAGCCCGGCGAGCAGAAAGAGTCGGGTTTCATCCCGAAATTGTCGGTCAAATATCGGCCGTCCAACCGTTTCATGGTCTATGGACTATATTCCGAAGGGTTCCGCATCGGCGGCGTCAACGTCTATTCGGTCGCGGTTCCGAACACGCCGCTGACCTTCGCCAGCGATAAGACGAAGAATTACGAAATCGGCACCCGGCTCGATCTGGTGCCCGGACAGATGTCGATCGACATCACCGCCTATCACATCGACTGGAACAACATTCAGGCGCGGCTGTTCGTGCCCGTCACGTTTCAGGCCTACACCACCAATGGCGGGGGTGCCGATATCGACGGGGTCGAGGTCAGCCTGAATTTCCGTCCGGCGCCATGGCTGACCTTTACCAGCAATGTCGGCTACAACGATGCGCGGTTGTCGGCGCTGTTGCCCGACAGCTTCGCCCCTGGCGGCGGCTATGCGCGCGGCACGCAGTTGCCCGGCGCGTCGGACTGGACGATTGCCAACCAGTTGCAGTTCGATCTGCGCGAGACTGGACTGCATCCGCGCTTCGGCATCGCCCACCGCTATCTCTCGGCCGCCCCGGTCGCGTTCAACGCCGCACTGGAAAAGGGCGATTACAACCTCGTCGACCTGAACGCCGCCGTCGATGTCGTACACGGCGTCGAACTGGGCGTGTTCGTCAAGAACTTGTTCGACGAGTATGGCATCCTGAACGCGCCATTCTCGTTCGCCGGATCGGTAACGCGTCCGCGCACCATCGGGGCGAATCTGCGCTTCAACCTGACTCGGTAACCAGGCACCGCGCCGGCGATGGCCGGCGCGGTTGCGACGCTAATCGGTGAACCCGGCAAGGAACGCGGCGACGTTGACGCCCAGCGCATCGACTGCATAGCCGCCCTCCATGACGATGGCGCAGGGCAGGCCGGCATCGGCGATCCGTCGTCCCATCGTCGTGAAATCGGCGGTCTGCAACGCGAACCCCGAAATCGGGTCGTCGATATAGGTGTCGGCTCCGAACGACACGACCAGCATCTTTGCGCCCCACTCTGCGATCGCCGCCAGCGCCGTATCGAGCGCCGGGCGATACGCCGCCCAGTCGGTGCCGCGCGGCAGCGGCAGGTTCAGCGTCGTGCCCGCTCCGGCACCTTCGCCCCGTTCGTCGGCATGCCCCCAGTAGAACGGATAGTCGGTTCGCGGATCGGCATGGATTGATGCGAAGAACACGCTGTCGTCGCGCAGGAAGATGTCCTGCGTCCCATTGCCATGGTGATAATCGACATCGAGCACCGCAACCGGCCCCAGCCCCCGTGCGGCGGCATGGCGCGCGGCGATCGCGGCATTGTTCAGGAAACAATATCCCCCTAGATAATCGGCCCCGGCATGATGGCCCGGCGGCCGGCACAGCGCGAAGCTGGTGCGGGCGCCATCTGCCACCGCATCGACCGCACTCAATGCACTCTGCGCACCCCAATAGGCGGCATCCCAGCTATCTGCCGTGATCGGCGTCGACGCATCCATGCTGAACGCACCCAGACGCGCGTCGATACGCGTCAGGTCCAGCCGTCGGCGATGCACCACCGGGAACGTGTAACCGATCGCATCGCCCTCGCGTCCGGCCGCCTCCCACGCCGCCCATGCCTCCTGCAGGAACGTCAGATACTGGCCGTCGTGAACCGCTGCGATCGGTGCAAGGCCATGGTCTTGCGCCGCAGTGACGTTGCCGATCGCAGCCACGATCTGCGCCGTGCGATCGGGCGTTTCGGCGTAAGGGGTCCATCCGCCATTGTGGAATTCGCGCGCCGGGGCGTGGGCTGCCTGCCGGGAATCGAAGAACAGTTTCATCACGCTTCCCTTCCGAATTGGTCCATCCATGCGGCCAGCGTCCGGTCGGCATGGCCGGAGACGATCTGGTCGAGGATGGCGGGTCGCTCGTCCTGGCCCAGCTTGAACCGGACGTCGAGATGACGAACCTTGGCGCGGAATGCGACAATGCGCGACAGCAGCGCGTCCCGGCGCGCACCCAATGCGCTGGTCGTCCAGCGTTCGGGCGCGGCGCGCTCCATGTGGTCGAGCAGCCGTTCGACCGAGCTTTCGGTCTCGTCCGGCACGAACGTGATATCGACTTCAATCCGCAGCGTCGCGAAGTTCCATGTCGGCGCCCAGTCGTCGGTCGCGACCAATGCCGGTGCGATATAGCCTGACGGTCCGTTGCACAGGATCACCCCCTTGGGGTCCTCGGTAAGGTCGGCGACCAGCGGATTGGTGCGGCCGCAATGGCCCAATAGCGACACCAGTGCGCCGTTATCGCTGCATTCCGCCAGCAGCGGCAAAGGGCTGGCGTTGAACCGGGGCGAAACGACCCATGCCAGCGGATAGTGGTCGATGAGCATTGCCGCAGCGTGATGGGGATCGGCCGGAACGAAGCTCATGGCCGCCGTGCCTGCAACGTTGCGGTGATCCAGCGCGCCTGATCGTCCAGCGCCTGCGCCGCAACCGGGGCGATCGACACCGCTTCGAGGAAACTGTGGGTGACGGATGCGTAGACGGTTGCCGTCACCGCGACGTCGGCATCGGCCAAGCGATCGGCAAAGGCGCGGTTGCTATCGGCTAAGATGTCGCATTCGGCGATCGCCAACATGACCGGCGGCAGGTCGTGCAGCGCCGCGCGGATCGGCGCTACCAGCGGATCGGCCAGCTCCGCCGGATCGGCGACGTAATTCTGCCAGAACGCCTCCATCTCCGGCACTTCCAGATTATAGGTGGGGCCGTCGAAGCGCGCATAGCTGGGGCAGGGCAGGGGGTCGAACGCCCCATAATTCAACACCATTCCCGCCAGCGGCGGCAACCCGGCATCGCGTCGCATCAGGCAGGCGGCGACTGAGAGGTTCGCACCGGCGGAATCGCCGCCGATCAGGATGGTGGTGGGGTCCAGTCCCCACGCCGCGCCCTCGCGTTCCAGCCACCGGGTAGCGGCGACGACTTCGTGCAACGCTGTCGGGAATCTCGCTTCGGGGGACAGGCTGTAATCGATGCCCAGCACGGCAATGCCGGCGCGCGCGGCATATTCGCGCATCAGCCGGTCATGGGTGTCGATGCTGAACAACATCCACCCGCCGCCATGGACGTACAGCATCACCGGCAGGTCGTCGGCCTCGGTGGGACGGTGCAGCCGCATCCGGATGCCATTGTGTTCGAACGTGCGGGTGCTCGCCATCTGCGGGCCGCCGCTCCGCCATTCGGCGCGGACCAGCTCGGCGATGCGGCGGCGGTCGGCAACGGTGCGCGCGGTCGCCACGTCATGACTTGCATAGCCGGCGTTCAGCCGGTCGATGAAGGTGCGGATATTGGGGTCGATCCTGGTGTCGACCATCGCCTCGTCACGCACGCGTCCATCTCCTGCCGCGCGCCGGCTGCCGGCTGCGCCCGTTTGCCGATCTGGCATAGAAACATGGGGGGCGGAACGCTTTGGCGAACGGGCCGATGACCATGCGAAATGGGCCGCGGCCCATCCCCGGCGTTGCATCGGGGCGGCGCATGGCCCTTTATGTGGCTATCATCGTCTTTCGTGGGGAACGGGCCATGAAACACAGCCAGGACGTTCTCACCGTCGACCGACCTGTCGTGGCGTTGCAGGATGAATATCCCGCTGGCTTCGTCGACACGATGCACCGCCATGGGCATGTCCAGCTGCTCTATGCGTCGGCAGGGGTGATGTCGGTCCGTACGCCGGAACGGAGTTTCGTCGTTCCGCCGCAGCGCGCGGTATGGCTGCCCGTCGACACCGATCACGAGGTGAATTGCCGGGGTGCGGTGTCGCTGCGGACGCTGTATCTTCGCCCCGATATCTGCCCGGGCCACGGCGAATGCCGCGTGTTCGATGTCTCCGACTTCCTGCGCGCCCTGATCCTGGAGGTGGGCCGCTTCCCCCCCGAATATGATCCCGGTGGTCGCGAAGGGCGTATCGTCATGCTGTTGCTGGAAGAAATAGCCCGAATGCCCGATGCGCAGTTGAACATCCGCATGCCAAACGACCCCCGCCTCCTCCGCGTCTGCACCGCGATCCTCGAAAATCCGTCGGACATCCGGGACGTCGACGACTGGGCCGCGGTCGCCGGCATGGGACGCCGAACCTTTACCCGAAGTTTTCGACGGGAGACTGGTTCGGGACTGGGTACTTGGCGCCAACAGGCGCGATTGATGGAGGCATTGTCGCTGATCGCAATCGGCAAGCCGATTACGACGGTTGCCTTCGATGTCGGCTATGAAAGTGCCAGCGGCTTCAGTGCCATGTTCCGGCGCAGCTTCGGAACATCGCCTCGGAACTATTGCAGGACTGCGAACCTCTGAATAGCGTCTTTCATGATTTGATTCTGTCCGACTTTCAAGCGCTGGCCAATCTTTTATATAAACATCATCGAAGCGCAGGTCTAAGGCGTCGAGAAGGTCTGTTGCATGGCACGTGGGTCAGCTTACCTGGCGACATCGTGCCAGACGTACGCAATACTGAACCGATCGCTAGGCATTCAGCTACGCCCACGTCTCCAGCCATCGCGATCAGCGAAGAGTTTCTGCATTTCCGCCATGTTGTCGGTGCCCCACTGGCATAGCGGCTCTAGTGCCTGGGCAAGGTTCTGACCTAGCTGGGTCAGGGCGTAGTCGACCCGCGGTGGAACTTCCTTGTAATCGTTCCGGCATAGAATACCGTCCGCCTCGAGCTCCTTTAGTTGCTGAATCAACACCTTGTCACTGACGTCACGTATGGCACGCTTCAGTTCCCCATAGCGGGTCGGTCCGCGCAGCAGGAAATACAGGATCAGCGGTTTCCACTTGCCCGAGATCACCTTGAGCGTTGCGTCGAGGCCGCAGGTAAAGGCAGGCGCGATGGAGCGCTCGACGAGATGGTTGGCTGGAACCGTGTCAGACATTCTCAATACTTACCAAAAGGTGCATACTTGTCCTTAGGTAGGTAGGTAGGTAGCCAGTTTCGTGCAACCAATGGATGGAGGCACGTATGAACAGACTAGAAGGCAAAATCGCGGTCATTACCGGGGGTGGCACGGGGATCGGCATGGCTTCGGCGAAGCGGTTCATCGCGGAGGGCGCGCTCGTCTATCTGTTCGGACGCAGAGCGGAGAAGCTGGACGCTGCGTTGGGGACGCTGGGCGCCAATGCGCGAGCGGTCGCCGGATCGGTTACCGATGCCGACGATCTGGACCGGCTATACGACACGGTGAAGCAGGCGCACGGCAAGCTCGACATCTTGTTCGCCAATGCGGGTACCGGTGCGCTGTCGCCGTTGTCCGAAATCACGCCCGACCATGTCGACGCCACGCTCGACGTCAATGTGAAGGGTACGATCTTCACGGTGCAGAAGGGTATCAGGCTGATGGAGCAGGGCGGTTCGGTCATCCTGACCGGCTCGACCACTGGCGTCATGGGAACGCCGGCGTTCAGCGTCTACAGCGCCTCGAAAGCGGCCGTCCGCAACCTTGCGCGTAGCTGGGCTCAGGATCTGCGGGGCACGGGGATTCGCGTCAATGTGTTGTCGCCGGGCCCAACGCTCACGGAACTGGCTGCCGAAGTCGTCGGGCGCGATGCCATGATCGAGATGGGCGCGACGACACCGATCGGACATGTCGGCGACCCATCGGATGTGGCGGCTGCGGCGGCCTTCCTGGCATCGTCGGACAGCAGCTTCATGACAGGCAGCGAGCTATTCACTGACGGTGGCTTGGCGCAAATCTGACGCGGCCGCCAGTTGGCACGGGACTGGCTGGCGGCCCTTCAACCGCGCGTGTCAGTCTCGGCCTCTACACAAGGCGGGATGAACATGAATGAATGGCTGATATCGGGAAGGGGATATAGCGCTTCGAATGACCGCATCTGGGTCGGCTCAGACCTCAGTGCGTTCGGCCAGTTCTAAAGCGTCCTCCACGTCGACGCCCAAGTAGCGGACCGTGCTGTCGATCTTGGCATGGCCCAGAAGGATCTGAACGGCGCGGAGATTGCCCGTAGCCTTGTAGATAATCGATGCTTTCGTGCGCCGGAGCGAGTGCGTCCCGTAATCCTGAGCCGGAAGGCCGATGCCGACCACCCACTCGTGAACGAGACGGGCATACTGCCGCGTGCTCATGTGGGCCATGTAGTCGTTTCGGCTCGGAAAGACGAAGTCGTTCAGCGTCCCGCCGCGTCGCTCCAACCACGCTCGCATCGTCTTTCGTGCCGTATCCATCAGCTCGAACTGGACCGGACGTTTGGTCTTCTGCTGAACCACAACGGCGCGGTCGCGGACGCGTCCGCCGGAAACTACATCGCCGATCCTCACCTTGACCACATCACAGCCGCGCAGCTTGCTATCGATGGCGAAGTCGAACAACGCTCGGTCGCGCAGTCGTCTATGCTGGTCGAGCCAGAAGCGAATGGCCCAGACCTGTTGCTGTTTCAGCGCCCGCTTCGCACCGATAAGCCGGCCCTCGTTCCAAGGTCGAAGTTCGTGAAAGGCGGGGTCCAACGACGAGTGCCCCATCGATCATCTCCATTGGGACGGATAGGCCAACCGAGCTTACGCAGGCGCGGTAAACCAACGGTTTGGAAATGTAGTTGATCGGCCGTCAGAGATGCTGAATGAGCGGCCGGTTTCGGGCGAGGCCTCGTAGTCGCAGCGCGGCCGCAACTGGGTCAAAATTGCTGCGACGTGACTCCATTGGCATGAGCAATTTGCCCGTGATGAATCTGGCACCAGCGGCACGGTCCAATCCTGAATAGTGGGCGGGCGCAAGGGCCCGCCTCACATTCATTAAGACAGCGGCGGTTGCCCGTTTGACGCGGTCAGCCCGCCATCGACCGGCAGATTCACGCCCGTCACGTAATGCGCATCGTCGCTCGCCAAGAACGCGATCGCCCCCGAGATATCGGCGGGCTGGGCACCGCGGCCCATCGGAATACGCTCTTCGAACTTGGCAATCAGCTCAGGCTGTTTCTTCATGCCCGCGGTCAGCGCGGTGTAGGTGAGCGACGGATTGACCGCGTTGACGCGGACGCCGTGCTTCGCCTCGTCCATTGCCAGCGCGCGGGTAAAGTTGCTGACCGCCCCTTTCGCGGCGCAGTAGAAGCTGTGGTTCCAGTCGCCACCCAGGCCCGACACTGACGACACGTTGACGATGCAGCCCTTGGATTGCCGCAGGTGCGCGATCGCCGCGCGGCTCATGTGGACGACACCATAGAGATCGGTTTCGATCACCTTGGTGAATTCAGAGAAGTCGCCCTCGTCGACTTTGCCCAGATGATCGACGCCGGCGTCGTTGACCAGCACGTCGATCCGACTGAAGCGATCGATCGCAGCCTGGACGAGAGCTTCACATGCCGCGCGGTCCGACACGTCGATCTCGCGGGTTTCGACTGTGCCGTGCAGCTCGCCCGCCAGCTTGTCGAGCGCGGCCTTGTCGATGTCGCCTAACACCAGCGTTGCGCCTTCCTCAGCGAAGCGGCGCGCGGCGCCTTCACCGATCCCCGAGGCGGCACCGGTGATGACGATGACCTTGTTGGAAAAGCGCGCCATTACGCATTCTCCGCCTGAACGTCGTGCTTGCCTTCGAACTTCATGATTGTCCTTTCACTATCGTCAGCACTGGCGTTCAGCTCAGGCTGGAATGTCCCGGATGTCGGCGGTGTTCGCGGCGGCAATGCCGTTCTCTCGGTGGCGGAAGTCGCTGAGCGCCTGGTAGACCTGCATGCGCGCGCGCATCACGCCGCCCAGCGGGCGATGCACTTCCAGACTGTGGGCCGGGCGGAACGTCATCACCTCGTCGAAGTAGCGGACGCGGTCGGGACCATAGGCTGACTGCCGCGGCAGTCGGATCGTGGCGACGGTGCGATACGGGCTTTCGCTCGTCGGCCAGTCGACGGAGGTGTCCTCGATGGGCTGCGTCTCGGCATCGGTCCACAGCTGCGCCCGAAGCTCGAACACCGCATCGTTGCCCTCGAAGTAATCCACCGCGGCATGGCGGAAGCCATCCTCGTCCTGATGAGGGTCGAGCTGCCAATCGGCGAGTGCCTTTTGCTCGGCTGCAACGGGAAACGCCCCGATCTTGGCGACATGGTCACCGAGGCGCACCGGGCATTGGCTGTAATATTCCTCGACCAGCGGGTGGCTGAAGGGGTGACCATAGAAGTCGAGCGTCGGACTTGGACCGACGCCGACGGCGTTCAGGACCTTGTTGATGTTGCGAGCGACGGAGGCGGCTGCGCTCTTCACTCCCTCGGGCATGGGAACCGTCAGGCCGATCTTCTTGGCCTGGGAGAGGAAGCCGGCGGCGGTCCCCGCCGGAAAGGTCGTGCCGCTGGCCAGGACGAAGTCCTGCGTCGGCGCGTCATGGCTGGGCAGCTTCGCGCCCTCGACGCCGAACACCTTGATCGACATGCCGCGATGAGTCGAGACGCGATCGCCGAGCTTCTCACCGGGTCCTTGCGCGAAGCGGACGGCGACATCGAACGTGCCGGGTTCCGCGAACAGGCCCTGTGCGAGCTCGGGCGGCAATCCGGGCGCGACGATGAGCTTGCCGATCACGCACGCCGTGCTCTTGGCATGGCTCGCCCGCACCGCGTGCCCATCGCGTTTCTCGACCGTCTGGCTCTCCTGGGTCATGCCCTGGATAATGCCGTCGATGCTTTCCGATTCGCCCGGCTCACGTGTTTCGATGTCGGGCGAGTATCGCAAATAGGTCATGGGATGTCCGATCACTTAGCGGGCGGGAAGGAGAACAGCTGCGTCTTGATCGACGGCGGTGCGCCGGGCGTGAACCAGTTGGTGTCCTGGATATGGCTGGCGGTGACGTACATCGTCCCGTCGCGCCCTTCGGAGAAGGTGTCGGGCCAGCGCAGCCGGCGATCGGTCAGCACCGTCTCGACGGTCGCGCCGTTCAGCCGCTTGATCGCAGAGTCAGTCGGCGAGGTCAGGTAGAGCACGCCCGCCTTGCTCATCCACAGGCCATCAGCGACATGCGTCTGCGCAACCGTCTTCACCGCTGCCGCCCTATCGGCCTCGCTGACGTCTGATCGCAGCTTCGCGGTGTCGATCGAATAGAGCGTCTTTCCGGTCAGCGCCTGATAGAAGAGCGTCTTGCCGTCCTTGGAGATGGCGATGCCATCGGCGGCGAAGGCGGGCTGCCGGCCATCGGGGCGGACCAACGGCTTGCCGTCGAGCGTAACCTTCACCGTCTTGTCGATCTGCGTCGAGGCGTGCCCATCGAGCGCGCGGTGGCTCTTGCCGCTTTCCAGGTCGACGACGATGATCGCGCCGCGCGTGCCGCTGTCGGTGATGTAGCCGGTCTTGCCGTCGGGCGAGAAGCGGATGTCATTGAGATACGTGCCCTGCAGCGCGACGTCGCCGGGAACCAGGATCGTCTTCGTCACCGTGTTCGACGCCAGATCGATGCGGACGAGCTTGGGCGCGCCTTCGAGGATCTTCTCGTTCCCCGGCGCGCCGGGATCGAGCACCCAGAGATTGCCGTGACCATCGGGCACGATCGACTGCACGCAGACGAAATATTCACCGACCGGCAGTTCGTTGGCGCGGGCGTTGCGCCAGCTGTTCCACTTGGCGTCGGGATAGGGGCGTAAGGATCCGTCCTTCATCACCTCGGCAACCGAGATGGGTGCGTCGTCGGTCCAGCGGGGGAAGTTGACGAAGCGCCGGCCATCCTCGGTCACGGCGACGCCGGTCGCCTGATGGTCGAACTGCGCCACCTGGGTCAGCTGTGCGCTGCGTCCCTGGGCGTGGGCGACACCGGCTGCAGCAGCGGCGACCAAGCCGATCGCGGCGATCCCGGCGGCATAAGGGGCGGCTTTCTTCATGGGCAGGCTCCTGTCGATCGTATCTGTGAGCGCGGCGGGGTCGCCAGCGAATAGGGTAAGGAGGTGGCGCACCACCGCTTGCGGGTTCTCACGCTGCGGAAAGTGACCGACCCCGGTCATGGTGATGCGCGCGAACGGCCCAGCAAATTTTGCTCGCACGTCCTCTGCGGTCGAGGGTGGGTTCACGCCATCGGCATCGCCGTGGATGTAGAGCGTCGGCAGCGACAACGTCTTGGTCGCCTTGACCTTGTCCTCCAACCAAGTGCTTCCTGTATCAGGTTCCGCTTCGCCCCAACGCGCGCGATAGCTGTGGAGCGTCACGTCGACCCAGTCGGGATTGTCGAACGACTGCGAGACATGGTCGAACGTGGGCTCGTCGAACCATCCCGGTGGCGACCAGTTGACCCAATGCAGATGGGTGAACCCGCGCCGGTCCGAACGCACCGCCTCCGCCCCGCGCGCAGTTGCCATGAACCAGTGATACCATTGCCGCTGGGTCTGCTCGAACGGCGGCGTCGGCATGCCGCCCAGCCGCGGCGGGGTGGATAGCATCGCCAGCCGCTCGACCCGCTCCGGCCAGCCGACCGCGAGCGCCTCGGCGGTGTTGGACCCCCAGTCGTGCCCGGCGACCATGAAGCGGTCGATGCCAAGCGCGTCGAGCAGCGCGATCATGTCGATCGCGAGCATCGCGCTGTTGCCGGTCCGCGGATTATCATCGTCGAGGAAGCGCGTGGCGCCGAACCCACGCAACGTTGGTACGATGACGCGGAACCCTTCCGCAGCCAGCGCAGGTGCCACCTGATCCCATGTCGACGCGTCATCCGGCCAGCCGTGGATGAGGAGCAACGGTTGTCCCTGCTCCGCACCGTGAAGCGACACCTCCATGTTGAGGTCGCCAGCGGTAATCATCGGCATTCGTCAGCCTCCTGGCGGCTCAAACCTCTGTGGACGTTTCGTCGGCTCCGCCGCTGCACCGCTGGTGTGAAAACATCGACGCGACGGTTTTCAGAACGACCAAGCGCCCAATTCGCCTCAAAGCCGATCTGTCCGCGGTCACCGTCAAGGGACCGAACGCCACCTTCGCCGTTCAGACGCGACCGCCAACTGGCTCGTAGTAGGGGCAGCCGTTTACGCGGGCGCGGAAATCGGCGGAGTGGCGGTAGGTCTCGTTACGCGCACGGTTGATGTTTCCGAGCGGCTGATGTGCGGCAAGCCCAGTCCAGATCGAGAAGCGCATCTCCTCGTTGATCTTCTGAAACTTGTCCTCGGTCAGGCTGTCCTGCTTGGCCGCCAGAATGGTTGCAACGGTCTGGAAGGGCGCATCGTCTTGCTTCCACTCGACGGTCGGGTCCTCGACCGGTTGCTCCTCCAGGTCGCGACACAGTTGCACCCGCACCTCCCACTCCATCTCAAGCACCTGGGTTTCCGACCGGATCACGTCCCGCAAGGCGTCCGGCCGGCCAGTCGCGTCGATCGTGGTGTCGGTCTGATCGGTCAGGTCCTTGGACACGGGGAAGATTGCGAATTTGGCGATGTAGTCGCCGTAACGGAACGGCGTGACGCTGAAGTAGGTCTCACCGAGCGGATCCGAGTTGGGCGCCCCGCCGAGCGTCTGCACTTTCGGGCTTTCAATCCCGACCGCGCTGAGCACGGCGTTCACACCGCGCAACACCTTGGACATCGCTTCCTTGGTGCCCTCGAGCGTGTCGGTGGTGCCTGCTAGGAGCTTGAGGTTACCCAGGAACTGGTCGGCGGTCTTGTTCTGGAACACCGGGCCGTTGACCATGACGAAGTCCTGCGTCTGTCCATCGGCACCGGGCAGGCGTTCACCGTCGACGTCCATCACCTTCAGGGCCAGACCACGCGGCAGGCTGATGGTATCCGGCAGGATGTCGCCCGCGTTGGTCGAGAAGCGCATGACGACCTTGTGCTCGCCCGGGGTGGCAAACAGGCCTTGGGCCAGCTCGGGGGAAGGTCCGTCATGGACAATTAGCACCCCATCGAGGAAGCCGTGCGCCTTGGCGTGGACCGAACGTACAGCGTGACCATAGTCCTCCGCTGTCGTCTCAAGGATCTTGTCGAACGTCTCGTTGAGCTTCGTGATCGTCTCGGCTTCGTCGGGTTTCACATCCTCAACGTCGGCAGAATAGCGGACGGGGGTCTGGGTCATGGTCATTGGTCCTCTTCGGCAAGGGGGCGGCGGCTCGACGCCGCCGCCGTCACGCTCAGCGGCGGGTTGCTGGCGCTTCGAACGCCGTCTTCAGCCGTGCGACTGCGAGATCATTCGCCTGCTTGGCGCCGTTCACCACCTTGGCCATGCCGAAGAACTCATGGGTCACGCCCGGGAAGGTCTTCTGCTCGACCTTGTTACCGGCCGCCCGCATCGCGGCCGCCAGCGTCTCTCCATCTGAGCGTAGCGGATCGATCTGCGCGTTGATGATCGTCGTCGGCGGCAGACCACGCAGGTTGGCGGCGACCAGGTTAAGACGCGGATCCTGCGCATCCGCCTTGCTCGTCTGATAGTAGTAGCCGAACCACGGCAGCATGGCAGTGTTCAGCGGCTTGGCGTTCGCCGAATCCCGCCGCGAAGGCAGCGTCATACTGCTGTTCGCGATCGGATAGACCGAGACGATGTGCCGCGGCACCGTCAGGCCGTTGTCACGCGCGTAGATCGCGGTCGCGACCGCAAGGTTGCCGCCGGCGCTCTCGCCGACCGTCGCGATCCGTGCGGGGTCGCCACCCCAGCTCGCCGCATTCTGCAGCGTCCAGCGATAGGCAGCAGCCGCATCATCATGCTGCGCCGGAAACTTGAACTCGGGTGCGTGGCGGTACTCGACCGAGACGACGATAGCGTTCAGCGCCTTCGACATGGCTCTCGGCGCGGCATCGTAGGTGTCTACGTCGGCAATGACCCAACCACCGCCGTGGTAGTAGACGATGACCGGCATCGGCTTGCCACCCGCAGGTGCACCGGCCGGCTTGTAGATGCGCGCGAATTGCTTGGGGTCGCTGCCGTACGGCAGGTCCTGCGTCGTCACCGACGGATCAGGCGCGATCGACATTCCCTTCTTCTGCATCGCCGCCTTGGCTCCGTCCGCGGCCGAGGGCTGCATGCGGGCTTCCGCAGGCGTGAGCGTCTCGATCGGCTTGCCGCCGAGCGACGCGAGCGCGTCCAAGACTGACTGCATGTCGGGTGCGGCTTTCGGGGGCTGCACGGATGTCGCGGGCGGCGGTGGCGGAGGAGGAGCGGCAATCGAGCGAGGTGACTGGGCCAGAGCTGGAATGCCTGCGATCGCGGTCGACGCGGCGATCAGCGTTAGAATGGTTTTGCGCAATGGTCCCTCCTGTAACTGTCTGCTTCCCAACCATTGGGCGAGCCTCAGCGTTTCGGTACGAAAGTAGACCCAAGCGTTTGAGCAGCGAGGTTCGGAAGTATGGACGGCGGCATGGATGATCAGGCTTTGAAGGTGGATTTGACCCCCAGTTCCAACGCGTTGCCGTGCGAGGCGAATGCGCTGCTACGCCTTTTGGACGACGCTGACCGCGCTGCCCTTGCGCCGCATTTGGAGCTGGTGCCGTTCCGCAACGGTGACATGATCGCGCGCGCCGGCGATGCGGCAGACAGCATCTGCTTCCCGTTGACCGGGATCGCTGCGATACTCGACTCGCTCGAGGGCGACCGCCGCTACGCGGTCGCGCTGGTCGGCAGCGAGGGGTTCATCGGTTGGCAGTTGCTACTTGGCAACGAGCGCTGGTCGCATGACGTGGTGATGAGGGCCGAACACGGCACGGCTATGAGGCTGTCGGCCGCAGCATTGCACGGGATACTGGCCGAACGTCCAGAGATCCGAACCGTCCTGCTCCGCTTCGTCGACGTGGTCATGACCCAGATGTCCAGGACGATCGTCTCGTCGCTCGCCCACTCGATCGAACGACGGATGGCGCGATGGATCCTGCTCTACCACGACCGCGTGCGCGAGGACGACATCTGCATGACACACGAGGAGTTCAGGCTCATGCTCGGTGTCCGTCGCAGCAGCGTCACCGACGCCCTGCACAAGCTCGAAGAGGACGAGGCTGTCCGCTCCGTACGCGGGCGCGTGATCGTGCGCGATCGCGAGCGGCTGCTGCGGCTCGCTGGGGACACCTACGGGTTTGCCGAGGCGGAATACCGACGCCTACTAAGCCTCTAATCAAATTGAATTTGCTGACGTTCGCCCCCCGGGGGACCGTATATATAGCTTGAAACCACTCAAATTTCGCCGACCTGCCCCGACCGGTAAGATTGGGCGCTCAATCAAAATGAACGAATGGCCGAAATTGGGGTAGGGTAGATACGTCGCGAATGTCCGGATGTGGGTCTTCGTAGCGGCTGAGCCAACGATTGCGGCGTGGCGGATTTTGGCCCGCTCACCGTGCCGATCGCGCTTCCGAAACGCGCCGCGTAGGCGGTTGCGGCTTTTCCGTTTCCCGTCCTCACGGGACAGGTTCGGGACAATGCATTCGGGGACAAAATTTGGGGAAGGCGTGCTCCGCAGGCGGCCGTCAGGCCGATCGGCGCTACGGAACTCCGTCACAGGTTCCATTTCGGGGAAGCAGTCGCGATGGTGCTGATCTCGCGCCAATCAATCAATTGCGGTGGGTAAAGACGGCTAGCTGATCCTGAAACGCACGTTGATAGGCGGGACGCGCTTCGGCGCGAGCTACATACGAGGAGAGGTTTGGATATTCCTCCAGAAGGTCCATTCCGCTCAAGCGGCGCAGGACAAGCACCATCATCAGGTCGCCGGCGGTAAACTCGACTTCAAGCCACTCCGCATCGCCCAGCCAGCGTGCGAGAGGGTCTAGCCGTGCGCGGATGCGGCCGTCCAAAAGGGGAAGCCGCTCAGCGAACCAAGGCTTGTCGCCTTCCAAGTAGGTGGCTTGTTCGCGCTCAACGATCGGCGGTTCGACAGTGTTGAGCGCGGCGAGCATCCACATGCTGGCTCGCGCCCGAGCGATTGGATCGTCCGGCAACAGACCGGTCGTGGTAGATGCGATATGAAGAATGATCGCGCCGGACTCGAAAAGCGTCAGATCGCCGTCCTCGAAGGTAGGGATCTGGCCAAAAGGATTCAAAGCGAGGTGACGCGGTTGCTTCATATCGCTGAACGAAACCAGTCGAACGTCGTATGGCTGCCCTACTTCCTCCAGTGCCCATCGAACCCGCATGTCCCGCGCCAGCCCTTGGCCTTCGTCTGGTGAATCCTCGAAAGCAGTGATCGTGGGGTGCATCGCATCGCTCCGTCGCAGGGCATCGGCAGCATCAATGTACGGTTGCGATGTCCGATCCCGTCAAGCTGAGGCTTCTCATCTGAACGCCAATCGCGACTTTCGGGAAGCCGTGCATATTCCCGTTTTACCATCGTTTTCTGGAATGTCCGCTAACGCCCCAAAGCCCGCCGCTCGGTAGCGGCGCGCCTATGCATGAAATCGGTCAATTGTTCAGCTTCGACCCGGGCGTAATTTCGACGAGCTGGCCTGCCTTCAATCGGGCAATTCAGAGAATTGAGGAAGCTTGTCACAGAGCGTTTCCCATGAAGCTTTCGAATCAGCAAATATGTGTGCGCTTGGACGGATCGACGGGGTATCCAGCAAGGTGCCCAAAGTTACGTGTGCGTAGGCTCCATCGCGCACGCTTGAAAACAGAAGAGAACCGCACCGCTCACATCGTGCATCGAAACCGTTCTCATCACCATAAGGTCTTATGGCGTTTCGATTGTGGATTGTCAGCTCGGTCATTGAAATGCCCGCGAAGGGCTTGGAGGAGGCGCCAGTTGCCCTTCTGCATTGCGAGCAATGACATATCAGAGAGTACTCGAATGCATCCGGCACCTCATACGTTACCAAGCCGCAGAGGCAGGAGCCACGGAGTCGCTTTTGATCCATGATGATGTTCTCGCTTACCTCGTCTGTCTTATAGGCAGTCTTAGCGGTCAGCGCGACGGCCGCAAACGTCACGGCATCTGCGCGTTCGAAAGCCGCCGGTCGGCTCTTCCCGTTTCACCATCCTTTTTGGGAAAGTTGGCGGCGCAGCGGGCAGGCCAAGGCTCAGCGGCTCCTCGGCTGCCAACATGAATGAATGGCAGAAGATGGCGAGATAAAAGGAGGCGGCTAACGTCCGCGATTGGGTCTTAGGCGCACAGCTCCCTAATCCGACGCATATGGTCTTGTAGGCATCTCTGTCGGGGCGAAGCGCGCATTTCATCCCCGCGACTTTACCTCTTACCAGCCATCTCAGCCCCACATCCCAGAGAAACGCGGCGATCTCCCGCCGCCAAGGGGAAGCGAGCCCAAGGCGTACTCCTGTCACGGAGGTCCGATTTCGGTGTCAAAGGATAGGTCGCTGGATGCCCCGTGAGGATTCGAACCTCAATTAACGGAGTCAGAGTCCGTAGTCTTACCTTTAGACGACAGGGCAGCGTCGCAGCGTGGAGAGGGCCTCTAAACGGCTGATTTGCGCGGGTCAACCCTGTCGTGCGCCAAACGGTGCGTCAAAATTATAATTCCCGTGCGTCAAAAACTGACCGCCCGATTCGCGAATCGGGCGGGCGTTTACGCCTGTTCCTCGCGGGCGGCGCGCGCGGCGAGGGCTTCGAGGCCGGTGGCGACGCACGCGATCGCGCCGTCGGGGTTGCCGGGCATGTAGGTGTCGAGGATCGTCTTGCGGCCCAGCACGGCGTGGCCGCTAAGCGCGGTGATCCAGTCGACCTTCGCGCCGGCGAGGCCGTAGAAGGTCATGCCGGTGCGGCGCAGGTCGCGGAACTGGGTGATCGCAAGTTGCTCGGCCAAGTCGGTCTGTCCTGCTTCCTTGGCTGTCGCCAGTGCGAGGTCGCGGGCGGCGCGGAAGCGGCGCTGGAACATCCAGTCGGGCAGGGCATCCTTGCCGTTGGGATGCGCGAAGACGTGGCCGCCGGCGTTGGCGGTCATCGCGTCCTCGATGCGCTTGTGCAGCTCGGGCGGGACCGGCGCGACGATCTGCGCGGACGTCTTGTTCTGCTGAACGTAGAACGCCATCACGCGGCCCTTCGGATCTACCAGCCATTTCGCATGACGCGGGTCGACCCGCTCCATGCGCCGCCATGCGAAGCGCTGCATCCCCAGCACGTCGCCCTGGCGCTGGAGCGTCCAGAACGCGACGTCGATCGCCAGTGCGACGTCGGGCATCGGCGGGTCGGCCGCGAGAGCCGCGGCCTTCAATGCGTCGCGCACCGGTTCGCCCATCACCACCTTGCGGCTGACCGGTTCGGGTATCTTGCAACCGGTGGCCGGGTTCTTGGCGATGATGTTTTCGCCCACTGCCCATGACAGCAGCAGGCGCAGGACGCGGAGGACCGGGGCGGCGGACTGGCGGCCGAACGCCTCGATCCGGGCGTTGCGCAGGTCGCGCACCATCGCCTCGTCGATGTCACGCACCGGCAGCTGGCCGTCGAGCGCCCAATAGGTCAGCTGGCGCATGCGCGATCGGTATTCGGCCTGCGTCGCCGGGCGCAGGTCGGTGAAGGCGCGCGATTCCGAATAGCGCGTCACCAGCTCGGCGAAGCGAACGATGCGCGGTGGCGTGCGGACCGCGGCGCCGGTCGCGGCCGATCCTGCTTCCCATGCGGCGACTTCCCTGTTGAGGTCGATCGCGCGCTTGGCAGCTTCGCCCTGGTCGGCGCCGAGCCGGACGTTGACGAAGCCGGCCTCGCGCAGTCGCTTGCTGGGCTTCCAGTGCCACATGGTCGAGCCGTCGGCGCAGGGCCGTGGCAGCAGGAACGGTATCTGGCGCTTCTTAGGCATCGGTCGCCTCCATGGGCTTGGCGGCGGTGCGCAGCTGGAACGCGACGCTGTTCGCAAGGGGCTGTCGAACGCCCCAGTCGGCGCGCTCGATGTCGTCGGCCGCGCGATCGAGCAGGCGGACCGGGGGCGGCTTGTGGCCGGCGCGCATCCGTTCGAGCGAGCGCAGGGCGATGGCAGTGTGGCGGTGGGCGGCGTCGAGACCGCCGATCAGGACGATCCAAGCGCGGAAGGCGTCGACGCGCTGTCGGTCTTTCGATGTGGTCAAGGTCGGTCTCCTTTCACCGTAGGGGAGTGGGTGACGGCCGGGCCGCCAAGGGTGCTAGTCGGTGCTGGCGGCGTCAACCGTCGGATCGTTGGCGTAGGGTACGGTCGCAGCGAAGGGTTCGAGCGCGGTGTCGAGCGCTTTGCTTTCGGGCGAGAGGTCGTTGTGGGCGTCCCAGAACTCGCGGGCAGCGATCACCAGCGCCAGCGTCGTCGGCTCCACCTTCGCGGGCGGGGATTGCAGGGCGAGGATCATATGCCTTCCCCTCGATTAAGGCCGTCGTTGGCGGGACCATACCCACCGTCTCCGCCATCCCAACTGCCAGCGTCGATACCGGCGACGATTAGCGGTCGTCCGCGATCATCGGTATTTCCGCACAGCCGCAAGCTGCCATGGCCGCTCCCGCCGAAAACAGTCAGGCCGAGCCGTTGCGCATCCCGAGCCGCGCGAGCGATCCGGCGCGCGATGCGATCTACCTCCACAGGGTCAAGCCCGGCAGCGCGGCATTCGTCGTCGAGCGCCATCATGCCTCCCGCTCCCCCACCGCTGCGCGCGGGCGGGCGAGGGCTGCGGTAGGGGTGTAGGCAACGATATCCCAGTCGGGATTGCGGTTCTCGCGGGCGTGGTTCCAGCGATTAGTGCCGTCCGCGTGATACGCGAGGGACACTCGGCTAGGGAACATCGTGCATCCGTTCCGAAGCAATACCCCGTCGCCATCCCAATCGTCGGGCGCGGCGTCACCGCCATGCCACGGCTTCATGCCGTCCGGCACCCCATCCCCGGCAGGCGGGATCGGTTTGCCGGCGTCGGCAAAGGCATCCTCGGCAGGCGCTACAGCGGAGTGCGGGCGGGCGAGGGCTGCGTTATGAGCGGCGACGATAGCGGTCGTTAGCCGATGCGTATCCTCGTCGCCTCCGAGGTGGCACACCAGACTGCCTCCCTCGGTGACGATCGCCGATCCCTTCTGTGGGTCAGACCCGTACCAGCGTTCGCGCCAGCGTTCGGCCTCCACCCCATCCCCGGCAGGCGCGGAGGCGGGTTCTTCGTCGCCGGTAATGTCACCGTACCCGCGCCCATCATCCCACAAGACGCCAATGCCGCCGCACTCGCTGCATCCGCTGCCGGGATGGCAACGGAAAGTTTCATTGTAGGGATAGTCGGTCGCGGAGACGCAGCCGTCGGTGCTTTCCTGACAGCCGCAGCACGCGCGCCAAAAGCCGTCGCCTTCCTCCATCAGCTCGCCGATGCGCTGGCGGACATAGGCGCGATCGACATAGTCGTGCAACGTCTTGCCGCTGATCGTCACGACCGCGTCGTCGGCGATCGGCGTGGCGATCGCCGCGTATTCGGTCGATCCGGCAAATGGATCGCGCGCCCATTTGCGGATGTGCTGGCCGTCGTCGGCCCATTGGATGTGGATCGGGGTCATGCCGCCAGCAGCTCCGCGACGGGTTCGCCGGCGGCGTCCAGCGCCACCACGGCGTCCAGCTCGGCCGAGAAGCCGATCCGGTCGATGCGGGTCAGCTTGCAAGGCTGGTGGTTGGTATTGTCGATTCCTTCGATCGTCATCGTCGCGCCCGAGCGGGTGGCGTTCCACTGATAAAGCTTCGTCATGGTCTTCTCCTTCACAAAGGGTCGAAGCCCGCGCGGTAGCGGCGGGCCAGATATTCGGTGTGGGACATCCGTCCGGCGGCGGCGTCCTCGTCGCGCCAGCGGGTAATCAGGCTGTGCTGGTCGCTGGCGGCGCGCGCGCCGGTTTCGCGATCGAGGCGCGTGCCGTTGCGGGTAAGGCGGGCGACGATCGCCAGCGGGGTCAGTACCTTTCCGCGTGCGGCAGTGCGGTCGGTCCATGCGACGCGGTGTGCCGGCGTGCAGAACAGTTGGCCGGGATGGCGACGAACGAACGCGCGGACCTCGGGACGGCATTCGGGGCACTCGCCACGGCCGAACGGTGCGACTTCACCGCAATCGGCGCTGACGGGCTTCCCTGTGCGTCCTAGTACCGAGGACATTTCAGCGCTTTCCGTATCCCTTGGCAAAGAGCCGGCGCATCGCTTCGCCATGGGCGGAACGGGCGGCGTCGATCGCCTGTGACTGGCCGCGTGCGTCGTGGCGCTCGACGGCCTGTTGCATGGTGCAGTTCTCGGCCAGGGCGAGGCGGAAGATGGCGAGCCGTCGAGCCCGATCCTCACGCCCCGCCGGCACGTCAGATTCCCAGTGCGGTCTTGTAGGTTTCCAACAGCATGTCCGCTTCGTCGCGGTGATGCTTTTCCAAACGGCGCAGGCGGATGATGGTGCGCATCGTCTTGACGTCGAACCCGGTCGACTTGGCTTCGCCATAGACGTCCTTGATGTCGTCGCTCAGGCCCTTCTTCTCTTCTTCCAAGCGCTCGATGCGTTCGATCAGCAGGCGCAACTGCTCGGCGGATACGTTGTCGGTCATTCAAAGCTCTCCGTTCGTGCTTTCGGGTAGAGATTCGTCCTCCGCGCGCGCGTCGTGGCGAGCCAAGGTCATGAGGCGACCGCGAATGCTGTTCTCGCGGCGGCCGAGCTGGTCAGCCATTTGGCGCGTCTTCAGACCCTGCGCTTCGAGGTCGCGGAGGCGGGCGTCCTCGTCCGGGGTGAAGGGGCGGATGACGTGACCGCCGCGGCGATAGACGTCGCTGCGCGTCGACAGCGGGTTGCGCTTGGCGATCGGGGCGTCGGCGCCGACGCGGAGGCATTGCCACCCGACGGCGCTGGCGCTGATCGGCGTGCCCTTCGCGGTGAAGTGGTTCGCGATCGCTTGCAGGCTGCGCCCGCGTTCGCGGAGCGTCGCCATTTCGTCGATCTGCTCGTCGGATAGGATGCGCTGGCCGCCCATCAGAACGGGAGGTCCTCGTCGTCGATCGCGATGCCTGTGTACGTTCCAAGCGCGCCGGCATCGGCCTCCGCCGCGATCAGCTGGCGCAACAGGGTTCCGACGTCTTCGGGCATGATCGCGCACGCTGTCTCGCCGGTTCTATGGGCGGTGATATGGATGAAGCCATCCCATGGGCTGAAGCGCACGCGCGGCCGGCGATCCTCGATCGGCGGGGGCGGTGTTTCGAACAAGGCGCGATCGGCTTCGTCGACGAACGACACGGGTTTGCCGTTCACTCGGTCGATGCTGCATGGCGCGAGGTCGCTGTACGTCGCGGACGTGATCCAGTGGCCGTCCCACCCGGTCATTCGCACGTTGATCTTCGTTCCGCCACAGCGGCCGACGCGGAGGCGGTCGCCGGGCTTGAGAGCGGCGCGGGCGTTCGCCTCGATCCGATCCATCACCGGGCGGCGCGCCTCGCGCCATTCGACGCGGGTGTCGAAGTGCAGGGGCGCGGTGTCGGTCACTGCTTGACGTCCTGTTTGACGTCCCGCAGCGCCCAGCGCGCCTCGTTGCGCTCGCGCGCGAGGCGGGAAAGCGTCAGTTTCGCATCGCGATGGCGGTGCTGGAGATCGAGCAGCGCCATGCCGAGGACGATGCAGAGCAGCAACAGTGCGATGGGAAGTGCGATGACGATCGCGGCCAAGGGGGTCATGCGATCTTCTCCCCGGTGATCGGGTTGCGGTCGGCCGGGAAGCTGGTGAAGTCCGGGACATGCGCGGGCTTGGCCGGCACGACGATATCGTCATGATCGCCGGCGGACAGGTGCGTGGTCCACGCCCAGATATCGGCCTGCTGCACCTGTTCGTCGGTCCAGCCCGCGACGGTGGCTTCGTCGAGCGGGCCGACGGCTACCAGCTGAAGGCGCAGGAACGTGCTGCGGTTGTTGCGCTGCCATGTCGGCAAGGCGGTCATCACGCCGGCGTCGCTGATGTCGTAATCGGGACGCTCGCCATCGGCGATCGCATCCGCGACGCCGGCGTCGTGACGATCGATCGCGGCCCAGAGCAGGGCAGCGGCCTTTACCAGCATCGCGCGCGGCGGGCCGGGCTTCCATGCCGCTTGCTCCCACGGCCATTCGGGCGGCGGCTCGTTCGCCGGGTGGTGGCGATCGTCGAGCGCATCGGTGGCGGTGGCGGCGTAGCCGATCGCGGCGGTCGCGAACACGGCGACGTCGTGCTGCCGATCGTGGTCGAGGTCGTAGCCGTGCACGTCGACCTGCGCGACGCGTTCGGCGACGATGTCGGCCAGCGCCTTTCCGGTCAGGACACGGGCGCTGGCGGCGGTGTCGGCGTTGACGCGCTCCGCCTCGACAGCGGTGGTGAAGGTGGCGAAGACCATCGTGGCGTTCCTTCAGCGGAGAAGGGCGGAAAAGATGCAGACCCATGCGACGAGGCACAGGCCGGCAAGGGCGACGTTCGCGCGAACCGATCGCGCGCGGGGGCGATCGGGGCGGGTCATGCGAACAGCCCGGTCGTGACCATGCCCAGCGCGAGGCCGATAATAGCGGGGATCAGGAACCGGTCGTTCCAGTCGCCGAGGCGACGGCCGAACGCGATCATCGGCCACCGGCGGCGGCGCGGGCGCGCTCCGCCATCTCCATGCGGATCGGGGTCGGCACCGGACGCGGTCCGGCATTGGCCGGGGCCGAGCCGCCGGTGTTGCGCGTATCGAGCCACGCGTCGAACTCGCCGGCGTCCCAGCGGCTATGCCGGTAGATCGAATCCGGGCCGCGCTGTTCCTGTCCCTTCACCATGCGCGGCGTGCGGGGCAGCGGCATCCGCTGGTCCTTCGCCATCTGGCGCAGCTTGGCGATGATCGTGCGGGTTTGGAAGTGCAGGATGTGCAGCGAGCGCGCGACATCGGACAGTGCGTATTCGCCGCGCCGCCCGCCGGTGGTTGGCAGGCTGGGCTGGCGAAGGGTGCGCGGTTTGGGGGGCGGGGCCTTGGGCAGAAAGGGAACGACGTTCATCATCGCGATACCTCCGTGGGAAGTGGTCGATGATGCGTCTTATCCCAATCTGGGAAGTTTCCGCAATAGGTATTTATCCCAATCTGGGAATATTAATCCAGATTGTATCCGGAGTTTGCCGGAGGTTAGGCCGAGCGGCGGGGCTCGTCGTCGTTCTCCGCCGTATATGAGGTCAGGCTTTCCGCGACGCGCTGTACGGCGATGCGATCGCGCGAGCTGGCGGTGCGCATCGCATCGATGACGGCGCGCTCCTGTTCGTCCAGTCGGTCGAAATTATCCTCATCATTCAACAGGCTGGCGATATCGGTGCCGAATGCACGGGCGATCCGGCGCGCCCATCCGATCGACAATTCCCGTGCCCCGGTTTCGAAGCGCGACACCTCGTTCGCCTTGCAACCGACGCGATCGGCGACGTCCTGGAGCGTCAGGCCATGCTTGCGGCGCAGTTCGCGGATGCGGTTCGGCGCGTTTTCCAGTTTCGGTACCATGTCCGAAATATCGATGATCCGCCGTAGCAACGAAATCTCCTAAGCTGGTACGCTGACGATGCGTACCCTATTGCATATTTATCCCAGATTGGGAATATGCGCCGCATGCAGACGTTAGCGGGTCACAAGATCAGACAGTTCCGGTCGGGCCGTCGTCCCAAGATGAGCAGGGCGGCGTTCGCTACGATGGTCGGTGGGCGTAGCGCATCGACAGTCGAAGGGTGGGAAGACGCCGGCAAGCGGCCCCGCGACCCGTCGATCGTGACGCGGATCGCCGATCTGGAGATCGCACGAGCCGAGGATTGGTACGCACCCGCGCCGGCACCGGTCGAAGCGTAATGTCTAGCGTCATCCTACGAATTTCCTACGTTGGCCGTTCCTGTTCTGTTCTCAAACGTAGGAAAAGGCAATAGCCATGGATACGGGGCCATCCGTTCGGGAAATCGCGCAAATGCTGAACGCAGATGCCGAGGCGCTGTGCAGGACGCTGTTTCCGCTAGGAAAAGTGTTCGGCGGGTTCTTCAACATCGGATCGGTGCGCGGCGAGGCCGGCGACAGCATGAAGGTCCGCATCGGCGGCGACCGTGCCGGTACATGGGCCGATTATTCGTGCGACCCGAGCGACCCGGAAGGCAAGGGCGACATGTTGCGGCTGATCCAGCTGGTGAAGCCGTGGCCCGCCAGCGGCGATGACCTGAAGGACATCGCGCGCGCGATCCGCTGGGCCAAGGGCTGGCTGAACCTCGACACGATGCAACCGACCGACATGCAGCGGCTGCGCGATCGGGCGCGACTGGCGGCGGAACGGGCGGAACGCGATGCCGCGGCCAACGCGGAGAAAAAGCGGCTGTCGGCGTGGCATTTGTGGGGACATAGCGGCCCGTTGAAGGGCAGTCCGTTCGAGCGATATCTGGCGGACGCGCGCGGGATCGATTTTGCGGCGCTGGGCAAATATCCGTCGGCGCTGCGGTTCCGGGGCGACGTGTGGTGTACCGAGGCGCAGCAGAAGCTGCCCGCCGGCGTCTCGCTGTTCGTCGGCGTCGACGGCCAGGCCAAGGGTGTCCACATCACCTATCTGGCGTTCGAGCGTGGCGGGTGGGGCAAGGCCCGGCTTGAGAACGCGAAGATCATCCGGTCGCCGCTGTACTGGGGCGCGCATATCCCGATCTGGAAGGGCGCGTGTGGCGCGATGCCGTTGCGTGACGTGCCGGAGGGCACGGTGCCGCGCGTATCGGAGGGGATCGAGGACGCGTTGACGATCGCGATGGTCGACCCGTCCCGGCGCGTCGTTGCCGCCGGGACGCTGGGCAATGTCGGCGCGATGCGCTTCCCCGATCGGGTCCGCGCGATCGAGCTGGTCGGCCAGCATGACAAGCCGGGATCGAAGGCGGACGAAAGCATGGAAAAGCAGATCGCGCACCAACAGGCGGCGGGGCGGGCGGTGTCGTGCCTGTGGCCCGACCCGGCGTTCAAGGATTTCAACGACCAGCTGCGCGGCGCGCGGATGGTGACGGCATGACGTGGGTCGACTGGCTTATCGCCGCCTATCTGTTCATCGGCTGCGCGATTGCCGATCGCATCATGTGCGACCTCGCCCGGCGGCGGCCGGATGCGGCGCGCCAGCGCCCGGTGCGGTTCGTGCTGCGGTCGACCAGCGTCGCAGTCGCATGGTTGCCGATCGCGGTCCTCGTCGCCATCGAGGACTGGCGCCAGTGAGCCGCCGCCTGCTGTTCCATCGCGCCATGCGAGGCCTGTCGCTGCGACAGCGCTGCATCGCCCGACGGCATGCGCAGTATTGCGCGCCCTTCTTTCCCCCATCCGGACCCGTCCGGCCGGTGGAGCCGCTGGCAGACCGGCCCGAGGATGTAACGCACGCTAAAAGCCCGGTGCAGTCTGCCCCAACCCCCACTCCCCGCCGGCGCCCGGTCATGGCGCCGATCGACCTGCGGACGGTCCCGTCCGCGATGGAATTGCGCGCACAGGCGTGGCGAAAGGATCACGAGTAGGTCATGGCCGGGGGTAATCTGGAAAGTGTACGGCGATCGGCGGCGCGGGTCGTTGAGGCTCCCGATCTGCGCGACGACGGGCACGACGATCGCGAGCCAGAGCATATCATCTGGCCGCCGGATGGGCCGATCGTGCCGCTGGGCATATCGGGGCTGCGGTTGTGGTTGCTGGATGCCAGCAAGCAGCTGATCGACTGTGACACGCGGCTCGGCAAGAACGACATGGTGCTGATGTTCGGCGGCGAGGACTGGTTGCGCGAGCATTTTCCACAGTACCGCAAGATCGATACCGAGAAGGGCGACAAGCCGCTTTTCGAGGTCATCGGATTCGATCAGAAATCGTCGTCGTCGCGGTTGACCACCGCGTGCCAGCGCCGGGGCATCTTCAGCCCGGCCGGGCGCGTGTTCGGGCGCGGCGCGCACAGTTCGCACCTGCCCAATGCGGAAGAGGATCGCATCGTCCTGCACATGGGGCGGCGGGTGCTGGTGGCCGGGCAGTCGGACAAGAAATCGAAGCCGATGGGGTTGCTGGAGCGCCCGGCAGGCGAGGTGGATGGCGCGTTCTTCCCCGCCTATGCCTCGCTACCGCCGCCGGCCGAGCAGGCCAGTACCGCAAAGGACGCCGAGCAGCTGATGCAGGTGTTCGGGCAATGGTACTGGAAGGAGAAGATCGCCGCGCCGCTGCTGATGCTGGGCATGACGGCGCAGATGCATATCTGCGGCGCGCTGTCGTGGCGGTCGCACGCGTGGCTGGCCGCGCCGACGGCATCGGGCAAATCCTCGCTGCTGAAGGTTATTCGCGCGCTGCATGGCGACTGGTGCCTGCACGTCGAGGACGCCAGCGAGGCGGCGATCCGACAGGTACTGGGTCCGGACACGCTGCCGGTCATCATCGACGAAGCCGAGAAGGACGATAACCCGGAACGGCAGCGCGCGGTGATGAACCTCGCGAAAAAGGCGTCGTCGGGGGCCAAAATCATTCGCGGTGGCGCGGACCATAAGGGGCAGGAATTTACCGCCCAGTCGTGCTTCCTGTTCGCGTCGGTGCTGCACGGCCTGGTCAAGGGCGAGGAGCGGAACCGCATGGCGATCCTCGAAATGATGACGGTGCCGGAGAACGTCGAATACAACCCGCCCGATCTGGCGCACTGGCGCGTCATCGGCCGGCGGATGCACAGGAGGATGATCGAGCAATGGCCGCGCTTCGCGCGCACGCTGTCGGAATACAAGCGCGCAATCTGGCGACAGGGGTTCGAGGGCCGTTGGCAGGACACGTTCGGCACTCTGTTGGCGTGTGCCGACCTGATGCTGTTCGACGTCGCGCCGTCGCAGGAAGAAGTGGCGATGACTGCGCAGGGTTTTCCGGACGAAACGGATCTGCGCAGCAACCGCCGCGACCTGTGGGTGCGATCGATCCTGCCCCTGATGATCCGGGGCAAGTCGGAAGCACGGACCGACGTCGAGCGGTGCATCGCCTATCTCATGTCGCGGTTGATGCCGGGCGAAGGCGGCAAGGCACCCGAGCCGATCGCGCACTGGATCATGCAGGCGATGACGCCGACCGACGACGGCCTGCTACACGTGAAAGCGCGGCGGCGGCTGCAAAGCTATGGACTGCGCCTCGTCAACATGCAGCGCGACGCCGACAAGCTGGACGGCGAACCGCCGCCGTCGACCGCGTCGTGGGAGCATGGGTATCTGGCCGTGGCGTACGGCACGTGCGAGCCGCTGGCGGAAATCTTCAAGCCGTCAGAATGGTCGCAGGGCGGGTGGCTCCAGTCGCTGGGCAAGATCGAGGGGACGCGGCGCGCCAAGGTGCGCTTCATCGCCGGAATGAACGCGGACAACGCGCTGTGCGTGCCGCTGCGGGCGTTCCGGGGCGAAGATTGATCGACCTGTTCGACGGTCCCCGCCTCGCGCCCGATGCCCCCACGGGGCTGGGGCAGGCGATGCAGGGGTTCAAGCGCGCCGGCACGACGCCGCGCCGGGCGCTGGACTATTACCCGACGCCCGACGACGCTACGCAAGCGCTGTGGGCGGCGGAGGGCGCGGCGATCGGCGCGGGGCCGGTGTGGGAGCCGTGCGGGCGGGGTGGCGCGATCGCGCGCGTTTTGCAGGGCCATGGCGTGACGACGATCGCGACCGATATCGTGGCGGACCCGGCGCACGACGTCGCCGGCGTCGACCTGTTCGCCGTCCAGTCCGCCCCGGCCCGCCGGGTGGTGACGAATTTGCCGTTCGCGATATCGCGCGCGATGATCGTCCATCTGTGGGAGACGCTGGCGATCGATTATCTGGCGGTGCTGCACAAGGCGAGCTTCATGCATTGCGGCGAGGCCGCGAAGCTGTGGCGCGACGGGCTGGGCAACACCCGGCGCTGGGACCTGTCGTGGCGGCTCGACTTCACCGGCGGCGGTCGGCCGGTGATGGATTGCAGCTGGTATATCTGGGACCGGATCGATCCGACGCCGGCGATCGGGCTGCTCGATCGCGATGGGCCCATCGTACCGCAGCGGTCGCTATTGACGTGAGGTGCGATGCGGTGGAAGCTGTTCCTGCGCCGTAAGAGCGCAAAATTCTAGAGCTTAGGTATCAAACGAAAGCAGGGCCTTGGATCATGTCCAAGGCCCTGCCCCGTTGTCGTTGGGCATAGTTGGTGGCAGCTTCGCGCGATGGACGAAGGCGCGCGAATCGGATTGTACGGCTGCATGGTGATCGCGGCGCTGCTGGGCGCGTTCGTGTCGATCGAGCATCGCCGGCGGCCGCATGTGTCGGCCGACATGCATCAGCGGTTGCTGTACCTGGTCGTCGCGGTCGCGCTTGCCGCCAGCGAGGCGCAAACGGTACGCGGGTTCATCATCGTGCTGACCGCGTCGATCGGCGCGTACAAGATCGCGCGGACGCTGGTGGACCCGGTAGCGGCGCGGGTGATGACGCGTGCGACGTAAGGGCGAACGGCCGATCGTCACGCCGCCGGAGGCATGGTCCGAGACGCATGTCGTCGCGCGGACGATGCGGGAAGGGGACCACTGGCTGTACGCGTGGCTCGCCCAGCGCACCACGCCGCTGCATGTTATCGAGCGCAAGGCGCGCATTCCGCGCGATCGTCTGGACGCGTTTCGGACGGGGGCGGAGCCGACGCCTGAAGAAATCGAACGGTTAGCGGCGCTGTGGTAGCAACCGCCCGCCGCGCTGGCGGCGTCGATCGCCTATCACCGTGCGCTGCACGCTACGGGGTAAGATCGTCGGGTAGCGGCTTGGACAGATCGAGCTTGCGGATCGGCACGACGCTCGCGCCGCGTCTCGCCGCCTCGATCACGCGGCGCACGTCGTCGACCGTCAGCGGCATGTCACCGTCGATCTGCTCGCCGTCCGGATAGGTGTCGATAAAATCCTGTAGCCGCGCAATGGACGTGTTCAGGTCGATGGTTTCGGTCAGGTCGGACATGGGGCTGCTCCGGTTGGCAGGCCACACTGGACGGTCCGGCGTTTCGGTCAAGCGGTAGATGCAAAGCGCTTGTCGCAGGGTGCGCAACGCCACGGCGTGCCGGGGCGTCCGCCGTCGCGATTGCGGGTTGGATGCGGAGCGCCGCAGTCGTGGCAGCTGGGCGGCTTCCATGGCTTGAAAACCGGCGGGGGTGGAGAGAACAGGTCGAAGGTCATTCGATCGGCTCCAGATCGCGCAATTCGATGAACTCGATCTTTTCCGTTCTTTCCGCCCCGACCGGATCGAGGAAGACATAGCAGCGATCGGCGAACACGCTGCTGCACAGCCGCCACACGACACCTTTCCGGCCGATGTGCTTGCCCAAGCCGAAATGCGGATCGATCGAACCCGGCGCGTCGATGATCATCACGCGCTGGCCGATGCGCAGCCAGTTGGCGGCGGCGGCGATCGTGCGGGCCTTCTGTTCGTCGGTCGGGAAGGTCGGCCGATCCTCGCGCTCGATGCCGAATGCGACGGACGGGTCGCGCTTCGCGCGCGCGATGATCGAAGCGACCTCCTCGCGCGGGCGCTGGTCGACGGCCTGCGCGCGGCCCGGGTTGCGTTTGTAGTGCGTCACCGGGGCCGCGCCGAACAGGTCGTGCTGGATGCCGACCATCCGCGCCTGTCGCTGTCGTTCCTTGTAATCCCGTCGCCATTGGGCGTCGGGCGAGAGGGGGCGTTCGCGCGCCAGCTCGGCCTGTAGCGCGATCATCTCCGCGATTTCCTCCGGCGTGGAATGCCAGAAGTCCGCCGGGATCGTGCCGTCGGGCCGCATGGCGGCTTTGATTTCATCGACCGTGCGGGACATTACCGCCTCCGGCTGCGCGATCGCGCGGGTTGTGCCGGTTGGATCGCGGCGCGAGCGGTAAACCGGCGCTGGCGTTCCTCGCGGCCCCATTCGGCGAACAGTGGGGAGATATGGGTCTGGATCATGTGATCCAGTTCGGCGTCGGTCATCGCGGCGAACCGGGTCTTCGTCTTGGTTTCCCATTCCAACTGGTGGCGCGAAACGATCTTGTCGTCGTGCAGTACGAGGCGACCGGTAAGGTAGCTGTGGATTTCGCTGCTGAGGTACGTCGGGTCCGCCGGAAGCCAGCGGTGGTTGTTCCAGTAGCGCAGCATGGCCGATCGCGCGGGTGCCGGCAGCTCGTTCAGCCGCCGCCGTGCCTCGCGCCATTTGCGTGCCAGTTCGTCGCGGCGGTTTTGCTCCGCGATCGGCCAGACGCGGTGGCGGTGGGCTATCACCTCTTCCACGGTCGGCTGCGTCTCGGCGATCAGTTCGGCGAAAAGGGGCAGCTTCTCGCGCTGGTGGCGCTGGCTGACCAGCACGCCCGCACGTTTCCGCGACGTTTCCTTGTAGCCCTCGACGCGGGGTGCGCGCTTGAACCTCACGAGAAAAGGTCCGGTTGCACGGGGCGAAGTGTATCGCACCATGCTTCAATTTTACGGACCTCGGCCACCATTTTGGGGTCGTCGAGGTAGCGTTTAGCGCATTTGCGCAAGGTGTTTATCGCGACATCAAGCGCTAGGTCATATGTTGCGAAAACTGGATCGCAATCCATCAATGGTGAACTGGAGCCCGCCCAACTTCCCGTCGTAAAGCTGTACGCTACGACGACGCGCCAGCCCTCCGGGCGTTCAAGCATATGAATTTCTGCAAGCGGCATGCATCCGCCGTGCTTCTTGGGATGCTCTAGGCTGTGCGTCGGCTCGTACACTCCGGAAGAGTTTTTGGAGCCGGGAAGGCGGCCATAGCGGCTCACAGCAGCTGCCCCTGACCCGCGGTGCCGAACAGGGGTAGGGCGTCGGTATTGTCTTGCCGTTCGATAGTCTGGCCCGGCTCGGCCTGCTTGGGACTGGCGAGGCGCAGGGCGATCAGCTGGCGCGCGCGTTCGTCGGTGGCGCTGGTAGCGCGCGCCGGACAGGGGCGGTTGCGCCGGTGCAGCGGATTCCGGCGGGATGCGATCTCGCGATTGGCCCCGTCGAATGCGGTGGCGCGATAGGCGCGGCCCATGCCGGTGGCGACGGCTTCGCGTGCTTCGGCTTCGGTGGCGAACCGGCGAACGGCATGGGTGTAGCCCGCCATGCCGGGGGCCGACGTGTCCATGTCCCAGCGCACACTGAAATCGAAGCGCTGGCCATCGGCGCCGATGCGGCGGCCGGCGGGCTGGCCCAGTCGCTGCCATACCGGGCGCGATTGCAGGTCTTCGACCTGGCTGGGCAGGCCCTGCAGGCGGATCAGCTGCATGTAGCGGGCGGCGTCCTCGCCGATCGCCGAGACGAAGCGATAGCGGCGCTGGGTAGCGCAGGTGATGCCGCGGCGCTGTTCGGCGCGGTCGCAATGGCGCGCGGCGTCCGCGTCGTCGCGGTAATGGGCCAAGGGGAGATCGCGGTCGGTGTCGACGACGATCCAACCCGGATGGGGCGTGGTCATCAGCGGACCTCCACCACGTCGACGAGCAGCCATCCGCGCACGCGCAGCTCTTCGCTGGTGTCGATATCGATCGCGAGGAAAACGCCGCGCAGGTCGGCCGCGTCGTCGACGAGGGTGTCACGGGTCCTTTTGCCGTCGGACAGTAGATAGCGGGTCATGGGGTCGGCCTCCTTTTGCCGGTCGATGGCGTTGGCCAGCGATGAATTGTCCCTAATTGGGAACATTTGATGTTGTCAACTGACAAAATCAAAAAAGTGGATGTGCAGCATCGCGCAGCGATGCGGTGCGCACATCCTCCATCTGATCCTCTCTCCCCGCCTCGCTTATTCCGGACCCGGACCCCGACCCATATTATGCAAACAAATTTGGACGCGGCGATGGGTCGGGGGGGAGGCGTTCCGCGCGTCCTATCGATGGAACGCGATAAGTAGCTGATACAGAACGATATTTGTTGTCGTTCTGGCGTTCTGACAGCTGGGTAGCCTCACCGGCGCGCGATGCATGCGGGTGCGTGTGGCACGCGCGACGTTGGAACATCCGGAACGGGGGAGGGCAGCGCAGATTTCAGCCGTTCTATGTGTTCTGCCGTTAGAACATCTGGAACGACATTCGTTGGCTTGCCGATCATTGTCCCAATCTGGTAAGCCCGCCGACTATGAGCCGTGGTCCCGCCGCATCGACGAATTGTTTATGGGGTGGATATTCACTGCATCGCGTCACGACGTCGCCCGCAGGGGTGTTTCGGTCGCGCGGGTGCCGGGTCGCCGGGGAATTTTTCGGCGGCGGCGCGGGCCAGCTGGGGCCGATCGGCGCGGGTCGGTCGATCGACGGATTTCTGCCGTTTTCGGGGCGCTCGCGAGGCGATGACGCACCGGTCGTTGACGCACCGGGCACGCGAGGCCGCAGAAATGCGTCAGTTTCGGGGTGTCGTCGTCAGACTGCCAATCTGACGACGCGGCCCCGTCGGGCGATCGGCACCCCCCCCGGCCTCGCCGCCAGCGCCGCGATCGGCCGGGGGGGCTTCCCCCTTTCGCGATGCGCGCGCGGTATCCATGCCCCTGGCGTTCGCCGGGGTCGGATTACCGAAATTCTTCGGTTGTCCTCTTGGCAGTCGATCGACGGCTTTGGGTCGGACGCAACATCCACAACGACCAATGGGGTCGGGGGTGCGGGCCGTGAAGCGCGGCTATTCGGGGTGGTGTGGCCCTACGCTGGCGATGACAAAGCGGGTCGGGGTGTAGGCTGGCACCAAGGTTCCGACGAAGTGGGGACCACGGTCGTATGGGGGGCGCGGAATCCGTGTCAACTGAACCGTCGAGCCTGATGCGCGCCGTTCAGGACGAGGCGGGCGCCGCCGCGGTCGCCGGCGTCGAGACGACGGCCGAGCAGCTGGACCTGCTGCGCGATCCGGAAAGCGGGCGCTTGCCCGCCAACGTGTTCCAGCTCGTCCGCGAGCAGGAGGCCAAGCGGGGTCGCGGTCGTCCGGCGGGTGCGCGCAATCGCAAGTCCGATCAGCTGGCGAAGATCATCGTCCAGAAATACGGCGATCCGGTCGAGGGCATGGCGGCGCTGTACGCGATGCCGCTCGATCAACTGGTCGAAATGCTACTCGTCGCGGACGGCAGTCGGGAACGGCAGGATCACCTCGATACGCTGCTGGCTCGCACGGACGAATTATTCGATCGCATGAGCGCAAGCGCGAGCGATGATACGCTGGAAAAGCTGTCGACGGTGTTGGATCGCGTCGCGGATGTCGCGAGGCAGCTGAAATCCAAGCCGGGCGAGCTGGCGCTCAAGGCGCTGAATACGCAGTTGCTCGCGCGGCGCGAGGTCGGTCCGTACGTCCATGGCAAGATGCCGATCCAGGTGGATCACAGCCATCGCGCCGACGTGATCCTGAACATCCCCGGCCTGACCGATTCGGCGCACCTCGCCGAATATGTCGAGAACGGCGAGCTTAGCGAAGACGCGCTGGCGAACATTGACTTCGCCCAGTTCGAAGACGTCGGGCCCGATGCGGATTAAGCCGGTCCTGACCAACGCGCTGGCGATGCTGCTGGCGGCGACGACGGTGTCGGTGCCAATCCTCGACGCCTGTGCGGAGGCATTGGTCGAGGCCCGGCCGTATCGCGATATGGGCGTCGGCACGTTGTCGGTCGAGCAGGCCCGGCAGGTGCAGGAGGCGAACCGAATCGCCGCCCGGCTCGCCGATCTCGACAGCAGCTTGGTCGAGCCGGACGCGATCGGGCGCTGGGGCGATCTGCTGGCGGCCAGCAAGGGCCTGACGATGAAGTTCGTCGGCCCGGTCGCGCACGCGTTCCGGACCGATCGCGCGGCGGTCAGCACGATCATGGGGCCGTACGGGTCGGCAAAGACCACGACCTGTTTCCAGAAGATCATCAACAGTTTGTTGTGGCAGCCCAAGGGGCCGGATGGGGTGCGGCGCGCGCGGTGGTGCGTGGTGCGCGATACCTACGGCCACCTTCAGGCCAACGTCATGGCCGACTGGTTCATGTGGTTTCCCAAGACCAAGGAAAACTACAACCAGAGCACCAACACCCATCGTTTGAGGTTCGACATCCCCGCCGCCGGCGGCGAGGTGATGAAGCTCGAACTGGAAATGCTGTTCCGGGCGGTCGATAACCAGTCGGCCGAAGAGCTGTTCAAGGGCATGCAGCTGACCGGGCTGTGGCTCAACGAAATGGACACGTTGCACAACGACGTGTTCAAGTTCGGCTTCCCGCGAGTCGGCCGTTATCGGCATCCCGGTACGCCGGGCGGTGGCTGGTCGGGCTGTATCGGCGACATGAACGCGCCGGCCGAGGATAACTGGACCTACGATTTCAACGTCAACCGCAACATCGGTATGACGGAAAAGCAGATGGAGGCGATGCGCGCCGAGTTCGGCGACAATTTCCGCGTCAACTTCCACGTCCAGCCCGGCGGCCTGTCGGCCGGTGCCGAAAATCTGAAGAACCTGCCGAAGGGCTATTACCAGCGTATCCAGATCGGCATGTCCGAACCGGATCAACGCCGGTTCATCCACAACAAGTTCGGCGCGGTCCGTGACGGCAACCCGGTCTATTCGCAATATGCGGACGATCGGCACTGCATCGCGGACATGGCTCCCGATCCGCGCCTGCCGGTGCATATCGCGCTGGACGGCGGTAACACGCCGGCGGCGTTGTTCGGGCAGAAAACCGAAATTGGGCAGCTGCGCGTCGTCGACGAATGCGTCGTGTTCGCGCCGGGCAAGGAACGCACGCTGCAATCGCTGGGCGCGAAAGAGTTCGGCGAGATTTGCGGCAAATACTGGAACGAGAATTTCGGCGGGTTCACGCTGGGCGCGGTCAATTGGGCCGATCCATCGGCGTGGTTCGGTGGCAGCGACAAGCACGCCGAGGACAAGGCGTGGATCGACCGCTGGGTGTCGGGCTTCAACGAAACCGCGATCGGCGTGAAGGTGCGAATGAAGCCGGCGCCGGTGAAGCGCAACCTGCTCGGCCCGCGCCTCGACACGGTGCGCGGTGTGCTGAAGGCGTCGATCGATAGCCAGCCTGCCTATGTGATTTCGAGCCGGTGCAAGGTGCTGCGCGAAGGGTTCAACCGCGGATACGTCGTCACGCGCGTCGAGCATTCGACCGGCGGTGGCCGGTGGAAAGACGAACCGCTGAAGAACGATTTCAGCCACGTCCACGACGCCAACCAATACCTCGCGCTTGGCCTGCTCAAGTTCGAGGGCTGGGAAGACGCGCAGCGGCGGGGTCAGCAGCAACAGCAACAGCAGCGTCGCAAGAACGTGAAGTTCGGCGGCGGTTTCTTTTCGCACCGGGCATGAGGGGGAAGCGGTGAGCGGTTTGGTTGGCACCATCACGAAGATTGCAGTTTCGCCGATCGCGGCGGCGCTGGGCGCTTTCGACAAACCCAAGCCGCGCGCGGCGATGCCGCTGCCGACGGCGACGCCGCGCGCGAACAGTTCGGTGCTGGCCGATGCGCTGACGATGCGGCGCGGCTCTGCCGACAATCGCCGCACCGGCGCGGGCGGCGCGGAATCCACCACCACGGGGAAAAAGTCCCTGTTGGGGCAGTGAGGAGAAGGTCATGGGAAGTCTCGAAACTACCGAAGCAGAATGCGCAGCCGGTCGCACCGCGCCTCGCGTGTCGCTGGATGACATCAAGGCGAACATCGCCGCACAGTATGTGATGACCGGTACGGCGGCGATCGGCGCGGGCGTGCCAGCGCATTCGTCGCTGGGCGTGCTGACGATCTGCATTCTCGTCTTGCAGAACGGTTTCACGATCATCGGCAAGTCGGCCCCGGCCAGCGCCGATAACTTCGACGCAGCGCTGGGCGAGAAGCTCGCCTACGAGGACGCCGTTCGGCAGGTTTGGCCGCTGATGGGTTATGCGCTGCGTCAGGTAATCCACGATGCCGTCGCCACGATCCTGCCCGGCGCAGGGATGCAGCGGTACATCGGAACGAAGGCGATCAACGCCAAGCCGATGTCGCGTGGCGATTACAACATCCTGCGGGGATGGACGCTGCCGGCAGACGAAGATGGCAACGATGCCGGGTTCCTCGTCGAATACGCCGATGGTGCGCGACCGAACGTCGACGGGTTCGATGGCTACGTTTCGTGGTCGCCGGCCGACGTGTTCGAGCGCGCGTATCGTCGCGCCTGACCCCCTCAACATGGAGAACATCATGACGGACGAAACGAACGTTACCGACACGCTCAAGTTGTCGGTGTCGAAGGTGATCGAAAAGGCGCAGTTGATGGACACGGTGTCGCTGGCGGCGCTGCTGGCGGCGGAAGAGGGGGGTGAGAAGCGGTCCACCCTTATCAGCTGGATCAAGGGCGAGCAGGCGGAACGTGCCGAGGCCGAGCGCCGCACCAACGAGACGGCCAACGCGAAAATCTATTCGCAGGCCGAAGCTGATGCTGTCGTGGCGTCGGCGACGGAACAGCTGCGGTCGGAACTGGTCTCGACCGGTGATGCTCTGAAGCTGTCGCAGAAGCAGGGTAACGAAGATCAGGCGACGATCGCGAACCTGCGGGAGAAGGTGGCGAAGCTGGCGATCGAGAACGGTGCGCTTCAATCGGCTTCGAACCGTCAAGCGAACGCCGCTACCGATGATGACCGTATCCAGGCGGCGTTCGGCGGACAGTCGGGCGGCGGCAAGACGGATGAGCTCGTCGGCGATGATACGCTGCGCACGGAAAGTTTCGACGGGTTCATTCCACTGACCGGCGCGGCGGTCGTGCTGTTCGATGCCGATGGCAAGCGGATCGTGGCGATCCCGGCGCCGCGGTTCGGGTCGAGCCAGTTCCGGCGATCGGGACGGTCGACCACGCTCGACGCGGATATCGAGTTCGCGCCGACGCTGGGCGAGGTCGAGATCGCCGGCGCGGTGCTGGTCGAGTTCGAGGGCGACGACGTGTCCGACGGCTTCGCGCGCTCGACGCTGGTGCAGCCGTTCGGCGTCGGGGGTGGGCGCAATGCGAAGCTGCCGGCCGGCACGCTGACGTTCCGCTGATCGACTGAACCGGGGGAGGCAGCATGTTCGACGACAAGGCGATCGAGGCGGCGCAGACGCGCATGGAAACCGCGCGGAGCGGGTTCGATGGGATGCGCGGTGAGCTGGCGTCGATGCTGCTTCCCCATCGGGCCGAATACAGCGTCCGGAGCATCGGGCAGGATCAGCCCCGCACGGAAACGCCGTTCGATGAATATGCGGCGCTGGCGATGGCCGATGGCGTCGCGGCGTTCGAAGGGCTGACCATGCCGCGCGGCCAGAAATGGCAGGGCGTGCAGATCGGCGACGAAGCGTTGATGGATGACCTGTCGGTCCAGCAATGGTTCGAACGGGTCGCGATCCGCATTTTCCGGATGCGCAACGACCCGGAGAGCGGCTTTACCAGCGCCGTTCATGAGGGCGTCGAGAACCTGTACGCCATGGGCGAACAGTCGCTGTGGATCGACAAGCGGTTCGACGATCGCGGTCGGTTCAAGGGCATATCGTATCAGGCCGAGAGCATCGACGGCGTGTTCGTCGAGAACGATGCCGAAGGTCGGCCGATGCGTATCCATCGCCGGTTCCGGCTGTCGGCGGAGGCAGCGCGCCGCAAGTTCAAGGGCGATACGCCCAAGAAGGTCCGCGAGGCGGCGGAGAGCCAGACGACGCAAGCGACGTCGTTCGAGTTCCTGCACGTCATCGAACGCAACCCCGCGGTCAACGGCGACCGGATCGATTTCGCGGCGATGCCGTGGCGCGCGTGTTATTACAGCGTTGCCGATAAGGGGCATTTCCTGCCCGGCGGATACCGCGTGCTGCGGCGGATCGTCAGTCGGTGGAACAAGTCGAGCGAACAGCAATATGGCACCGGGCCGTCGCGCCTGGTGCTGGGCGCGATCCGCGCCGCGCAGGTCATCCAGCAGGACCGGGTGCTGGGCGTCGAGCAGACGGTCAAGCCGCCAATGGTGGCGGAAGACGACGAGCTCGATCGGCAGATCATCGACCTAGGGCCGTACGGCATCACCTATGGCGGGATGTCGCAGGGCCGGCCGACAATCGCGCCGCTGTTCCCGTCTATCGACCTTAGCCAGGCGAAGGACCTGCACGGCGAGGTCCGCATGGTCATCGACTATGCGTTCCAGCGCCATTTGATGCAGATCAATCGCGAGCAGAAGACGCATATCAGCGCCGCGCGGACGATCGAGGAAATCGCCGAGAAGGGCGTGCTGCTGTCCCCGCTGGCGCGGCAGGAGGGCGAGTTGTTCGCGCCGATGCTCAACGCCGAGCTGGATATCCTGTGGGACGAAGGGTTGCTGGATGACATGCCGGCGATCCTGTTCCCATGGTTCCGCGCCGGCGGGGGGGTGCAGGCGACGTACGACAATCGCCTGACCCAGATGATGATGGCGAACGACGCCGCCGGATATTTCCGCATGGCCGAGCAGATCGGCGCGATCGCGCAGTTCGAGCCCGGCGCGATCCAGATGTTCACGCGGGAATATCCGTTGACCAAGGTCGTTCCGGCGCTGGGCCGGGTCAACGGTGTGCCGCCGTCGTGGCGCGCGAGCGACGAAGAGAAGGCGGCGGCCGACGAAGCCGCGGCGCAGGCGCAGGCACAGCAGCAGCTGCTGGAGGCGCTGCCGGCGCTGTCGGCGGCGGGAAAGAACATCGCGGAAATGGGGGGTGGCGCAAATGTCCAGTGAGTTCGCGTTCATGGGGGTGGAGGCGGCGAACGCGACGCGGGGGGCGCAGACGCTGCGCCGTCTGCGTCGCGCGATGAACGTCCACAGTGCGTATCACCGGCTGTTCGTCGGTGAGGACGGCCAGCTGCGCCCCGACGCCCTGCTGGTGATCGGCGATATCGTCCGCGTCGCCGGGATCGGGACGATCGTCCCGAACCAAAGCGGCGCGCAGCTGCGCGAGCGGGAAGGCCGGCGGATGCTGGGCCTGCACATCCTCGCGCGGATCGACCTGAGTGGAGAGCAGATGCGCGAGTTGGCGCAAAAGGAACGGGAGTTGAATCGATGAACGTATTGGCGGGGGCACTCGAAGGCGGCAACGGCGATGGTGGGCAGGGTGGCGGTTCGCCGACCCCCACGCCGACGCCTACCCCCAGTCCGTCGGGCGACGGTGCGCGGTGGCAGGACACGTTGCCCGACGATCTGCGCAACGACGAAACGCTGGGCGCGTACAAATCGCCAGAGGACGCATACAAGGGGCTGATCGAGACGAAGCGGTGGGCGCGGGGACGGATCGCGTTGCCCAACGCCGACGATCCCAACAGCTTCACCGAGTTCGCGAGCAAGGTCCGCCCGGCGAAGGCTGAGGATTACAAGATTTTCGGCAGCGATGGCGAGGCTACGGAGATCGGGGAGGCGTTCCGTCAGGAGTTCTTCGAAGTCGGACTGCATCCGTTTCAGGCCGAGCGATTGTCGGGTAAGTGGAACCAGTTCTTTACCGATCAAGCCAGTCGCGTGCAGCAGCAGGGCAAGGACGAACTTACGGCGATCGAAGTGGAGATGGGGCAGGCGGCCTATACCCAGCGTACGACGGCGGTCGCCAACATGCTGCGCGGCGCGGGCATCGATGTCGCCGATCTGGCGCTGGCGATGGAGCAGCTGGGCGGACCGGGCAAGGCGATGCGGGCGCTGTTCGCGCTGGCGGAGAAAACCGGCGAGCTGGCGAAGGTCGACGGGGCAACGGTGCGACTGAACCTCGGGTCGATGTCCAAGGCGGATGCGCAGGCGGAACTGGATCGGATGAATGCCGATCCGGAGGTCCGCAAGGCGGTGCTGGCCAATACGACCGGCCCGGAAGCGAAAAAACGTGAGGCGTTGATGAACCGCCTCAAAGGGAAGGATTGACGATCCTGCGGGGCCGTGAGTATGGATTGGCGGTCGGCCTCTCCGTACCCACGGCCCCGACCTGCAAGCGGCGAAAGCAGCCGCGCCGATGGCGAGCGACATCGCCAAGACGGACCGGGATGGCCTGAACCAAGCCCGCTTCTCCAGTCGAAACCGAACCCTTTGGATTTAGTTTCACCTGGAGAACATCCATGGCCGATGGCACTACGGTCGAAGCAGCGACCGTCGATTATCAGAACAACGTCAGTTTCGTGATCGGCGAAAAGCCGGGCAAGCTGTACCCGCTGGCCGGCACGACGAAGAATTATGCCGGCGCGATCAGCGCCAAGATCGATAACGAGTTCGACGACATCGATCTGCAGGACAAGACGACGAAGAACGGCGATACCAACAATATCGACCCGAACATGCGTGCCCGCTTCATTCACAAGCCGGGCAGTGCCAACATCGCGCCGCTGATCGATCGCGATGCGCAGAAGGAAACTTCGGTCGATCTGGCATCGCCAGTCGTGACGCAGACCGGCAAGGGCGTCACGCGATATCACGACGACAAGTTCATGCTCGGATTCTGGGGCGACGGCTATACCGGCGAGAACGGCATGACCCGCGTGCCTTTCCGTGCCGGCAACCGTGTGCCGATCGATTTCGGCTCACTGGGCAGCGGCACGGGCGTCACCAAAAAGAAGCTGGTCGAGCTTCGCCGCGTGATGGAAAATTCCAGCATCGACTTCGAGGAAAGCAGCCCGATCATCCTGCTGGACCCGGACGCCGAATCCGATCTGTTCAGCATCGAAGAATATATCAAGCTCGATTACGGTGATGGTGCGCCGCTGTCGCGCGGCGAAATCAAGCCATGGCTGGGCTTCCGGTTCATGAAAGCGAGCCTCGGCAACAAAAAGGCCTACCCGCGTAGCTGGCAGCTGTTCAATCAGGGCGGCATCAACCGCCTGCCGGTGTTCCTGCCGGAAGGCCTCCATCGCGGCGTGTGGACCGAGTTCTTCGGCCGCGTGACCGAGCGCGATGACAAGCAGTTCAGCTGGCAGTTCTATGCCGAGGCCGAGTCCGCCGTCGTCCGCGTGAAGGAAGAGCTGTGCTGGTATCTGGAAGCCAAGCCGGTCGCCTGATCCAGCGCGCCGATCCGTCGCGCTGACGGGTCGGCATACCCCCATCGTTCCTAAAGGAAGATCGACATGGCGAAGATTTATGGGAGTGCGTTCAGTGCGACCGATGCGAAGAAGCTGGCCCCCGGCACGGTGCATGACGCCGGCAGCCGGCGGTTCCGCAATACGTTCCAGCTGGGCGATGCCGGCGTCGGCGGTACGACGAACACGCCGATCGTCGCGCGTGTGCGCGAGGGCAGCGCCGTTCACGCGTTCGAACTGTCGTCCAGCGCCAATCTGTCGGGCATCAACTTCACGCTCGGCACCGTTACCGAACCGGCGAAATATTGTGCCGCGTTTGCCGGCCCCGTCGCCGGTGGCACGGTTCGCGCGCCGATCAAGCCGGAAGCGCTGGCAGCGGATTCGCTGGCGTTGCCCGAAGAAATCATCCTGACGCCGAGCGCGAACCTGCCGGGCGCCGGGGTCCTCGTGGGCAGCGTGTTCGCGAGCAAGCGATAGGCGCTGGCGGGGCATCGCCCCGCCCGTGTCCTTAGGCGCGCCGGGATTATCCAGGGCTGGATAATTCGGAGTGGGGACTTCTTCCCGGCGCGCCGATCCCCTTTCCAGCACAGGAGGCATGATTGCGCAACGATGCGGCCAGCCACACCAGCGTCGCCAATGCCGCGCTTGCCGAGCTGGGTTCCACCGAAAACCTGACCAGCTTCGACCTCGACGAAAGCAGCAGCGCGTTTCGCGCGCGCGCGTTGTGGAAGGGCATTCTTCTGGCGCTGCTGGCGCGGCACCCATGGAATTTCGCGCTTCGCCGTGCGCAGCTGAACCCCGGCGCGCTGGTCGACGGCATTCGCAGCTGGCAGTTGCCGCAGGATTGCGTGCGCTGGTTGCCTGACGATCGCCTTGCCAGCATGGAACGCGAGGGCGACACGCTGGTCGGCCGCGATCGCGACGCGGTCCACATCCGCTACATCGCCTATGTCGACGATCCGGCGTTATGGTCGCCGGGGTTCGTGCGGGTGATGACGCTGGAACTCGCCGCGGCGATGGCTGAGGGCGTCACCCAGTCCGAAGGCATCAAGAATTCGCTGCTGGAACGCAGCGCGATGGAATTGCGCGCGGCGCGGCGGGTCGACGGGCTGGAAACAGGCGCGCGACGTCGCGAGGGCGTGACGGTCCGTTCCGACTGGCTGAACGCGCGATCGCGCGGCTATGCATGGCGGGGGCGCTGACATGGGTCGCGTCACGCCGGCACAGGTGAATTTCAACGGCGGCGAAATCAGCCGCCGGCTGCACGCGCGGCACGAATTGAACCTGTACGACATCGCCCTGGGCGAATGTACGGGATGGTTGCCGCTGACCGAAGGCGGGCTGGAAGCGTGTCCCGGCCTGATCCGGATCGAAGGCGCGGCGGGGCCGTGCCGGATCGTGCCGTTCGAGTTTTCGGCGACGCAGGGCTATGTCATCGAAATGAGCGCCGGTAAGGCGCGGTTTTTCACCAACGACGCGCGGATCGAGGCGAACGGCGCGCCGGTCGAAGTGGCGCTGCCGTATCCCGACATCGCGACGATCGAGGCGCTGGCGTTCGAGCAGTCGAACGACGTGCTGTATATCTATCACCCACGCTACCAGACCCGCACGCTGACGCGGGTCGATGCCGATACGTTCGAGCTGGCGCTGCACGTGACGGAGGCGGGGCCGTTCGAGCCGCGCAACAAGGATGAGGGGCTCCGCGTCGTCGCCGATAACGTCACCGGCGACGTGACGTTGACCGCGAAGCGCGGGGCGGACGCCGTGCCGCTGTTCGAGATTGGCGACGTCGGCGGGTTGTTCCAAGTCGAGGCCGACGATTTCGGCGACGTCCGCACATGGGAACCGGGGATTACCGTGTCGCGCGGGCAGCTGCTGACGTGGAACGAGCGAGTGTACCGCGTCATCGGCGGCGGCAACGGGACGCCGGACGCCTCGCTGCGCACCGGCACGCTGGCACCGCGCCACGGCAAGGGCGTCGAATGGGACGGGATCGGCACCGGCAAGGATATCAACAGCAAGGATGCCGGGGGCGTCCAGCTGGAATATCGCAACGACCGGTTCGGGTTGATGCGCATCACCGGGTTCACCGATGCGTCGACGGTCACCGCGACCGTGCTGCGCCAGCTGCCGTTGACCGCGGCCAGCGCGTACGAGGACGAGGGCGGGTATTACGATCCGGACTGGGGATATCAGCCGGGCGAAGGCGGGGTGTCGTACCAGTACGGTACGTGGCGCTGGCGGTTCGGGGCGTTCAGCGCGCGGCGGGGATGGCCGGGCGTCGGTGTCATCTGGAACGAGCGGCATGTGCTGGCGAAGGATTCGACGCTGTACGGGTCGGTCGCCGGCGATCTGACCAACCATGCGGTCTATAACGAGCTGAACGAAATAAGCACGGACATGGCGTTCGTCCATGCGATCGAGGACCCGAACGGCATCGTCGCGCTGGCGGCGCAGGAAAAGCTGGTCGTGCTGACGCGCGGCGGCAACAATCGCAAGGGCGGGATGTACGCGGTCGGCCCGTCGAACGCGGCCAGTGGCGTCGGGCCGGGCAACATCCGCGCCGATCGACAGAACAGCGAGGGGGCGGCGAATGCGCGCATCGCGGAAATCGACGGGCGCACGATCTATATCGGCAAGTCGCGACGTCGCATCATCGAGGCGGATTACGAGAGCGCGCGCAACCGGCAGGCCCCCATCGACCTGACGCGCTATGCGCGGCACATCGGCAAGCCGGGGTTCATCGACCTTGCCAGCCAGAAAGACCCCGCGCGCCTCGTCTGGGCGGCGATGCGCGACGGGACGCTGGCGTGTGCGACCTATGTCCCCGAGGAACAGGTGCTGGGGTGGGCACGTCGGCCGCTGGCGCCCGGCGTGCTGGCGAAATCGATCGCGGTCATCAGCGATCCGACCGGCGAACTGCAACAGCTATGGGTCGCGGCGACGTGGCGGGGGCAGTGGCACATCCTGTTGCTGGCGCAGGTGCGGCAGGAAAGCGACGACAGCGAACCGGCGATGGTCGACATGGCGGCCGAATATGAAGGGCCGCCGGCGACAAGTTTCGGCCCGGTCGACTGGCTGAAGGGTGCGACGATCGACGTCGCCGCGGACGGTGCGGCGTATGCCGATATCGTCGTCGATCAGGCGGGCATGTTCACGTTGCCCAACCCGGCGCAGCGGGTGTCGGCCGGCTTGCGGTTTCCGGGCCGCTTCAAGACGCTGCGACTGTCGAGCGGCGGCGATAGTGGCCCGGCGCTCGACAAGATGAAGCGGGTAAGCCGGATCGCGGTCGACGTGCTGGAAGCCAAGGGGCTGCGCATCCACGCGACAGGTGGCCGGCCGCGCGACATCGAGCAGCTGACCGGGTCGAGCGTGACCGACGCGGGGTTCGAGCCCGCGACCGGCCTGCTGATCGTCGAGGATGCCGGTGGCTGGGCGCGTGAGGTGGTGGTGACGGTCGAGCGGGTCATGCCGCTGCCGGCGACGCTGCGCGCGATTCAGCCCACGGTGGAGACGCAACAGCGATGATCCGCGTCGATCGGTTCCGACCGGAAGACCTCGCCGCGATCGCGGTGCAGCCGGGCCAGCCCGAATTGTTGGCGGCCGACCGCCTGGCGCTGGGGCGGGCCTATGCGGCGCAAGGGCGATGCCTGACGGCGCGCGCGGCCGATGGCCGGCTGCTGGTGTGTGGCGGCGCGATCGAGACGCATGGCGATTATGCGACGATCTGGTCGGCGGTGTCGGTTGCGGCCGGGCCGGCGATGCTGGCGCTGACGCGTGCGACGACGCGGTTCCTCGACACGCTGCCCTATCGACGCGTCGATACGATCGTCGCGGCGGATTTCATTCCGGGGCGGCGATGGGTGCGGCGGATGGGCTTCGCACAGGAAGCGGTGCTGGCCGAATATTTTCCCGACGGGCGGGATGCGGTGATCTATCGAAGGAAGCGGGACTGATGGCGGCGGCGGCACCTGTAGCACTGGCAATGGCGGCGGTCGGATCGATCGTCGGGGGTATCGAGCAGAACCGGGCGGCGCGTGCCGGGGCGCGTGCCGATACCGAGAATGCCCGGCGCACCATCCTGCTGGGCGAACAGGAGGCGTTGCAAACCAGTCTCGATCAGCGGCGCAATGCCGGCGACATGCTGGCGGCGATGGCCGGTAGCGGGTTCGAGATGGGGAACGGCAGCTTCGGCGACCTGTTGCGCGAAAATGCGTATCAGCAGGAGCTGGAAATCCTGAACATCCGTACGATGCGGGCGCAGGAGGCGGACGGGTTGCTGGCGCAGGCGGCCGAGCGACGCAAGTCGGGCCGGGCCGCGTTGGTTGGAGGCATGTTCGGCGCGGTGTCGAACGCGCTTCAGGGCGCAAGCTCGATCCGGTCGGCCAGTCAGCAGCGGTTCCAGCTGCGGACCGAACGGGCGGCGGTACTGGGCGGCGTTCCGCCGATGCGGGTGGGCGGCTGATGGACGGGTTCACCGCACGCCGCACGACGAATGTCGTGCCGGTTCGTACGCCCGACCCCGCGTCGTTCCGATCGGGGCTGGCGGAGGGTTTGCAGTCCGCCGGTCGTGCCGCTGCCCAGATCGCGCAGGATAGCCAGCAGACCGCGGATTTCGTCGAGGCGAGCGAGGCGCGGATCGCGCAGGATCAGCAGCGCCGCGCCCGATCGGCCGCGATCGCCGATCGCGCGGGAGGCTGGGCAGAGACACAGGTCGCGATCGAGGCCGGGCTCGACAAGCTGAAGATCGATGCGCCGTCGGGCGCGCCGGGGTTCGAGGAAGCGGCGGGCAAGATCGTCACCGATCAGTTGCAGGGGTTCCTGTCGACGCTGGGCGACGATCCGGAGGTTCGACAGCGGTTCGAACCGATCATCGCAAGCTATGGAGCGAACACGCGGCTGTCGAATCAGCGATGGGCGGTCGATGCGCGGACGAAGCATGAGGGGCAGCGCGTCGACGAATGGCGGATGGGGGCGAGCAACAAGCTGTTCAGCACACCAACCAGTGCCACGCTGCAACAGTCGTTCGACGAAGCCGATCTGTTCGTCGGCGGGATGGACGTGCCGGAAGGTGCCAAGCCGCAGGTCGTCAAGGAGCTGAAGCGTGGCTTCGTCACCAACTTCTTCGACGGTCTATTCCAGCAGGGGAACTGGCAGGGTGCGCGACAGCTGTTGGCCGGTGAGGCGTTCGATGCGTATCTGAAGCCTGAAGAGAAACAGCGGTTTCTGGGGCAGGCCGATACGGCACAGCGCGTCGCGGAACGACAGGTCGAGATTGCGGCCAGCGAGCAGCGCGATGCGGCGCGCGATGCGGCCAAGGCGGTCGGGGCGAAGATCGACGCCGGTATCATCCCCAATCCGCAGGAGATGCGCGCGGCGCGGGCGGCGATGGTGGCCGCCGGCGTCGACAAACATGAGTTGATCGCGTTCGACGTCGACACGGTGCGGGTCGATGTGAACCGCCGCTATGCCGGCGTCGATGCCGATCGGATGCGGCGCGATCGCGACGGCATCGAGGCGCGGGTGCGCACCGGCAAGGCGAGCGAAACCGAACAGGTGATGGCGGTGCAGCTGGGCAAGCTGATCGACGTCGCCGACAAGAAGGAAACCGACGAATTGCGCGGGCTGCTGGGCAACGGCCCGGCGGGACGTCAGCAGGCGCTGTCGCGGCTGACCGGATCGCCCGAGGCGCGGTACAAGAAGGCGGAGGATCTGGAAAGCGGGCTGGGCTTCGTCGCCAACCTGTCGGGCAACGCCCAGTCCTATGCGCTGGAAGGTCGTGAGACGCGCAAGGCGCGGCCGAAGGATTTCGGCGAAGAAAAGGACGTGCGCGCGGCGCTGAACCGCCAGCTCGGCCCGATCGCCGCGTCGCTGGGCGGGCAATATGCCGGGTTGCTGGAGGCGTCGTGGGATATCATGACCGCCGGCAAGGCGCGCCGCGGGCAGGCCGGGTTCGACGAAGGCGTGTTTCGGACCGCTGTCATCATGGCGACCGGCGGCAAGCAGCGCCCGAACGGCGTGGTGCAGGGTGGTGTCCAGTCGGTGCGGGGGCGTCCGGTGATGCTGCCGGAAGCCATGGCGGCCGGCGAGTTCGACCAGTATGTGTCGCGGCGCAATTTCGGGGATGCGGTCTATGCCAATGGCAAGCCGGCGTCGAAGGCCGATGTGCTGGCGAACTATCGCCCCGAATGGGCGGGTGACGATCCGCAGGGTCGGCCGGTGTACCGGTTCGTCGACGACGTCGGCGGCGTGCTGCGCAACCGCAACGGCGGGTCGTTGACGATGCGGGTGGAGGCCGGCCGCTGATGGCGCAGCGTGGTGGCATCCTGCAAAGCCGTATGCTCGGCACCGCTCGGCCCGAAAGCACGCGGACCGGGCCGGACCCCACGTTCCTTGACGGCATCGGTGCGGCGTTCCGAACCACGCGCGACGAATCGGATTACGTCGAGGACGTGCGGCTGTCCGAAGGGTATCGGCCGATCGAAGAGACATTGTACCAGTTGGGGGTTCCGCGCAGCGCGCTGTACGTTCCGATCGACGATGAGTTTCGGCGGGGACAGATCGATACGATCAATCTGCGCGCGGTATGGCGCGAGATGGAGGCGCAACGGCAGCGCAACCCCCGGTTATTCGCCGGGCTGCCGAAGACCGAAGATGAATTTCGGAAAGGGCTGTTGCGCCGGGGCGGTGAGCGTACGGCCGATCAGCAGACGCTCGGGCGCATGTCGGGGGCGAAGGGCGTCGCCGCCGGGTTGATCGGCGGCGTGGCTGCCTATCCGACCGATCCGCTCAATCTCACGCTGATGACGATCGGTGGCGGCGGGAAAACGATCGCGCAGACCGTGCTACGGGAAACCGCGCTGAATGCCGGATTAGAAGCGGTGCTTTCGCCACAGTTGGTTGGAGCGCGCTATGCAATGGGCGAGAGTACGGGCCTTGGTGAGGTCGCCACGAACATCGCGATCGGCGGCATCGCCGGCGGCGCATTGGGTGGGGCGGGCAAGGCACTCGAACTGCGCGGCGGCGACGCGATCAGCCGTGTGCAAGAAGGTGTCTTGGGCCGCGTATTGCCAGCGCTGCCAGCGCCGATTCGCGAAAGGATCGCCCGGCGAACCACACTTGATGATGCCGATTTGCCCGATGTGGTTGAGGCGGCCATCGGCCGCGACAGTCTGTCGCAGGAAGAAGCGGCGGCGATAGGCGCGCTGCGACGCGACACCGATATCGAGCAAACCAACCCGTTTGTCGCGAATGGCGCCGGTACAGCGATGCATCGTCGGCGTCTGGGCGATGCGGTTGCGACGATCCTTGCCGACGTTCCTGCCGCCGCCCCGCCGATGTCGCTGCCGCGTGCAGCGTCCCGGCGCGCACTGTCCGATTCGACGGCGATCGGCAGCGGCACGGTGCCGATGGGGCGCGAGGCGGTGAAGGCACGGATCGGGCGGGCGGAGAGCCCGAGCGATACCGCGCGCAATCCGCTGTCCAGTGCGACCGGGCGCTACCAGTTCACGCGCGGGACGTTCCTGAATTATCACAAGCAGGTCTTTGGCGGCGACATGTCCGATGCCGCGCGCTGGGCGCAGGCGACCGACGGGAACGTGCAGGAACGATTGATGGACGCCATGCTGGCGGACAATGCCGCGTTCCTGAAGCGCGTGGGCGAGGCGGAGAGCGCCGGTAACCTGTATGTCGTGCATTTCGTCGGGCAGGGCGGAGCGAAGAAACTGTTCGCCGCCGACCCGTCGACGCCGATCGCCCGCGTGCTGGGTGAGGATGTGGTTCGAGCGAACCCGTTCCTGCGCGGAAAGACCGCCGGGGATACAATCGCATGGGCGCATCAGCGCATGGGCGGACCGGCACCGGCCCGTGCCGGCGCGCGTGCCGAGCTGGCGGGAGGCATTGCGGCCAGCGAGGTCGACGTGCGCGCGCGACTGCAATCGGAGATCGATGCGTTGCAGGCGGGCGCGGTTGCGCGCGCTGCGGAGCCGCCGGCGTTGCGCGACGTGTCCGATCTGCTGGAACCCGCCCCGGCCCCGGTGCGTGCGATCGAACCGATCGACGTCGCACCGGTGGAGCGGGTTGCCGATCCGGTCGACGTCGCGCCGGTCACGCGTGGCGGGGATGTGGCGCAGGCTGCGCCGATCATCGACAGCGCGGGCGACGCGCCGGTGCGGATCGATGCGCTGGTCGACGCGGAGCCGATCGTGCGCGCGGTCAAGCCTCGCACGCTGCCGGTACGGCGTCGGCCGAGCGATATCGTAGAGTTCATCGCCGATCGCGGCGGGTTGCGCGATGACGAAGGCCATTCGCTGGCCGCGATGCGTGGCATGGGGAAGAAGCTCGTGCCGCGTGCCGGGCCGCTAATCCGCAAGAAGGGCATGGGCATCGACGCCGCCGGCGAGCTGCTGTGGGAAGCGGGATATTTCCGCGAGCGGCCGACCGAAACCGAGGTCCTCGACATGCTGGAACGGGCGGTCAACGGCGGCGAGAAGATCTATGCGCTGCCCGATGCCGACGTCATGGCCGCCCGCGCGCTGACCGACGAACAGGAAATGCAGTTCGAGGCGGCGGTATCGCGCCTGCCCGACGATTTTCCCCTCGATCCGGTCAAGGATCGCGAAGCGGTGATGGATGTGCTATCGGAAATCGAGGACAGCGGTGCCGATGCGTTCGATGCGCTGGCACGTGTCGTCGAGCAACGGGTCAACAACTGGCGCCAGCGGGCGTTCGAGGAAGGCGATTATGTCGAATACCGACCAACCGAACCCGACCTCGACGCGCCCGACGGTCGATTTGGCGATGCTGGAGAAGGCGTCGACGGATCCGCGCCTGTCGGACGCGCTGCGGAGCGAAGCGGCGGACCTGCTGCGTATGGGCCGTTATCTGGAGACGAAGCGGCCGAGCTGATCGAGGCGCAGGTTCGCGCGTTCGGCGATCCCGAAGGCGAAGCGCCGCGCGCCCAGGTCGAGAGCGTCGAGCATGATCTGCGGATGGCTGCGGCGGTCGATCCGGCGATCGTCGAACGGCAGCGACAGGAAGCGGCGCTTAAGGCGGCATCGCCGATGCAGTCGAACGTCGATCAGGAAAGCACGATCGGGCTGGGCCTGTTCGTCGCCAGCGATCAGACGAAGCTGAAATTCGAAGACGGCAGCGAACGGTCGCTGGGTGAGATGTTCGAGGACCTCGACGGGGAGGGCGGCGACATCGATCTGTTGCGGTCGTGCCTGCCGCCGGCGAAGGCAGGGAGCGACGACGCATGAGCATGGGTGCCTGTCTGACCGATCTGGTCACGCGCAAGGCGATCAGTGAGGAACGGGCGGCGGCGATGCGCGCGGTCTATGACGAGCTGGTCCAGCAATACGAACCCAAGTTCGGCCGCGCCGCCGCCGAGAGTATGGCGACGCAGAAGGCGATGAAGGCGATCGATGACGATTTCCTGCATCGCAAGCGTGCCAAGCTGTTGCAGGCGCAGGCGCAGCTGTCGATCGCCGCCGAGGCGCGGAGCATGGAGCCGCGATTTCGCGACAGGATAAGGGCTGGGCAGGACCGCTCCGTTCTCACGACGCCCGTAGATGTCTTGCTGACGAAAAGGCGCGACCGCCGCCCCGAACGTCCGCTGGATGGCCGGGGAATGCTCGCCAAGTTGGTCCGTGACGAAAAGGCCGGCGGCATGGCGAACGTCGAGTATCGCTGGCGCGACGTCAAGCAATCGGCGCTGGCGATCATGTACGACGTGCTGGCGAAGCATCGCGCCAACCTGTTGGGCGAGGTGCGCAACAAGGCCGAGCTGGACGATGTCGTGCGGGCGCTGTGGAAACCGGGCGAGGCAGACGTCAACGCGCGCGAGATGGCCGATGCGTGGACGCGGACGGCCGAATATCTACGATCGTCGTTCAACGCCGCCGGCGGGCGGATCGGTCAGCTGGAAGGCTGGGCGCTGCCGCACAGCCATGACAGCCTGAAAGTCGGCGCGATCGGCCGGGACCAATGGGTCGATACGATCCTGCCGCGTCTCGACCGCGCCAAGATGCTCGACCTGTCCACCGGCGAGCCGTTGTCGGATGGTAAATTGTACCTGGTACTGGGCGACATGTACGAGACGATCGTCTCCGAAGGCTGGAACAAGCGCGTGCCGGGCGGCATGGCGGGCAAGGCGGTGGGCAACCGCCATGCCGAGCATCGCGTGCTGCATTTCCGGTCGGCCGACGACTGGCTGGCGTACAATGCCGATTTCGGCGGCGGCACGCCGTTCGAGGCGATGATGCATCACGTCGAAATCATGAGCCGCGACATCGCCGCGATGCAGGTGCTGGGACCGAACCCGGCGCAGACCATCCAGTGGATGGGCGACATGATCGAGCGCGACGCGGCGCTGAAGGGGACGATGAAGGATCGCGAGGCGGCGTCGAAGTGGCGGACGCGCATCGACGGCGTGTGGAATGAAATCCAAGGGCAGAACCGGCGGGTGGAGAGCCGCAACCTCGCGCTGTTCGGATCTACCATGCGCAACTGGCAAGCTGCGACGAAGCTGGGCAGCGCGGCGATCGCGTCGATCAGCGATCACGCCACGCGCCAGCTGACGCGGCATTACAACGGCCTGCCCGCCGCGAAGGCGATGGGCCAGTATCTCAAACAGCTTAACCCGCTCGACGGGCGCGATCGGGAGTTCGCGCGGCGTGCCGGGATCATCGGCGACGAGTTCACCGGGCGCATGGCGGCGCAGGGGCGGATGCACATGGAGGATGCGTTCGGCGGTCGACTGGCGGCCGGGCGCGGCGCGCTGGGCGAACGTCTGGAAACCGCGAACGAGGTCAGCCGGCGGTTGGCCGATGGCGTCATGCGCACGTCGGGATTGAACGCGCATACCGTCGCCGGCCGTGAGGCGATGGGGATGGAGTTCATGGCGGCGCTGGCCCACTACGCGCCCGACGCGTGGGGCCAGCTGCCGCCACCGTGGCGCGGGTTCCTCGATCGCCATGGCATTGGCGCGGATGGCTGGGAGCGGCTGCGCGCTACGCCGATGACCGATTACAAGGGCGCGCAATGGATCAGGCCCGACGACATCGCCGATAAAGGCATCCGCGACAAGTTCGTGCAGGGCATGAACATCGAGATCGATTTCGCGGTGCCAACCGGCGGGCTGTATATCCGGTCGCGGGTCAACGCGCAGGCGCCGGGGACGTGGGGCGGCGAGTTCATCCGCACCGCGTTCCAGTTCAAGATGTTCCCGATTACCGTCATGGCGATGCACGGCACGCGGATGATGATGCAGGCGAATCTGGCAAAGCGCGCGGGCTATGCGGCGGCATTCATGGGCGCGACGACGGTCGCCGGCGGGATGGCATATCAGCTGTCGGAGTTGGCGAAGGGCAAAGACCCGCGCGACATGACCGGCGGCGATTTCTGGTGGCGGGCGGCGCTGAAGGGTGGCGGCCTTGGCGTGTTCGGCGATGCGATCGAGTTCAGCCGCAACCAGTATGGGCAGGACGTCGGCGATATCGTGAAGGGGCCGAGCCTCGGCACCGCGCAAACGCTGGCCGATCTGGGCCGCGCCGGCATCGTCAATGCGACGGTCGACATGGACGATCCTGATGCGGTCGAGAAGGCGGTCAAGCTGCGCGGGCGGGCGGTGCGTAACCTGCTGACCCGCGAAGTGCCGGGATCGTCGCTATGGTATCTGCGCACCGCGTACGAACGGCTGCTGGTCGATCAGGTGGCGGCGTGGGCGGGCGAGGACCCGGTGGAACACGCGAAGAAGCTGGAGCAGCGGGCCGCGAAGGAAGGCGGCGGTTTCTATGCGCCGCCGGGTGCCGGCGGGCTGCGTGCGCCGGACTTCGCGAACGCGATCGGCGCTGGGGAACCGCGACCGCAATAGCCACTATCGCGCGCGATTCGTTCCGGTTATATCGTCGGTAACCGCCGGTCCCAGCGCCCCACTCCGACCCGGCCTCACCGTTCCCATTCCGGGAGCGTTTGGAGGTTTGGGTGACGGTACGGACGGCGAAACGGCGGCATCGGTTCGAACCCGGCAGCGCGATGGCGGCCGAGGCGATCCCGTATCCCTATCTTGAGCCGGAAAGCCTGACCGTTACGCTGCGGTCAGCCGGCGTCGTAGTCTTGCTCGTCCGCGACGTCGATTATGCGTTATCCGGCGACGGTGCCACGCAATCTGGCGTTATCCAGCCCCTGCGCCCGTTCGCAGCCGGACAGGTGATCGAAGTCCTGCGACGCACCGCGATCGTCCAGGATACGCAGATCAGGCCGTTGCAGCCGTTCCCCGCCATTTCCGCCGAACGGTCGCTGGATCGGCAGACGATGGCCGCGCAGGAGGCGGCCGATGACGTAGCGGACTTCGGCGCACGGGCGATCGTCGTGCCCGAGGGCGAGTTCGGGTGGACCTTGCTGCCACCGGCAATGCGGCGCGATACCGTGATGGGCTTCGACCCGATTACGGGCAAGGAACGGTATCTGCCCGTTGGCAGCTTCCCGCCGGGGCCGCCGGGTGGTGCGGGCAATGTCGTCAAGTCGATCGGGCAGCTGCGCGCGTCGCTGATCAGCGGTGCGGCGATGACGGCGGCGTATGACGGCAGCGGTACGTCGATGGTGTGGACGGAGGGCGATTTCACCGCTCTCGCCGCGGCCCGGCCGCAGGATTACATTGAGTCCGATTTCGCACCGCTGACCGTCGGTGCCTGGGTGCGGCAGGGTACGGCCGGGATTGCGCACCGTGCCGCCGGCGTCGGTGCGATCGGCCGGGGATTACGCGACCGGATCGCCGAGATCGAAGTGTCGGCCGCCGACTATGGCTTTTCGTCGGCAGCGTCGCCGGTCGATAATCTCGTCGCGCTCAAGCGGGCCTATGCCGCGACCCCGACCGGTGCGACGCTGAAGATACCGCGCGGTGCCGGCGACGGGATCGTCGACACCAGTGGAGGCCGCAGTTCGATGCTGGTCATCGACCGGCCGATCCGCCTTCGTCTCGACGGGCGGGTAAAGGCGTCGACCACCAGCCCGCTGGGTCCGAATCCCAGCGCGTTGATCGTCGTACGTGCGCCGGGTGTCACCATCACCGGGATCGGCGCGTTCGTCGGCAGTGGCGTGATCGACGACGCCAATGCGGGAACCGACGAGACGATGCCCTGTCTCGTGTTCGTCGATGTCACCGCCAGCGATTTCCGATGCCAGGGCATCAGCTTCGTGGATCCGCCCAAGATCGGGCTGCATTTGTACGCGTGCGTGCGGGCTTCGGTGGCGTGCCGGTTCACCGGTGGTCCGACCGTGTATGGTGGCGATACATCGACGGCGCATTTCGGCATTCGCGCGACGGGCGGTGGGCAGCACATTATTTCCGGGTGCGCGTTCTATCCGAACGCAGACGGCGGGATGATGGTGCAATGCATCTTCTTCAGCGGCGTCAATGACTGCGTTATCACAGGTAATACGGCAAAGAACCCCTACGAGAAATTCGCCTATATCTTCGGCGACCGACACATCGTATCGAAGAACAGCATTCAGGGCAACGCAGGGTTCATGCCCGGCACGCGTATCCAGGGTACGATCACGCTCGTCATCCGTACGCACGGCAACGATAATACGATCGAAGGCAACACGACCGAGTTCTGCGCCGGTGGCGCACAGGTCATGGGTCGTGGCGTCGCCGACACTGGACGAGGCAACAGCGTCCTGAACAACAAATTCCTGCATTGCGGGCAGGGCGCGATCAGCGTGTATCAGGGGGTACTTACCGGTACAAAGGTGCGTGGCAATACCTGTACGTCAGGTAATCTGGCGGGCTTCGTCGCCGGTGACGGTATCCGCCTTGCCGCGAACGCGGGCTCAAGGCGGGTCGACGTTTCGGCGAACGATGTAAGCGGGTTTTCCGTCGCCGATCCGCTGGTCAATATCGAACCGTGGACCGCGGGCATGGTGTATCCCAAGGTCGCGCTGGTGAGGCCGGCGATCGGCAACAGCCGGTTCTATGTGCAGGCCGGCGCGGGCGGCCCCAGCGGCACGGTGGAGCCGCTATGGCCGTCGACACCGGGGGCGAGCGTCGCGGACGGTGCCAATGTGTGGGTGGCCGTACCATTCGAAGGCGGGCAGGCGGACATCAAGGTCATCGGCGGCGGTGCGGGGCCGGATGCGCTGATCGAGAGTAGCATCAGCGACAACACGACGAGCAACGGGCGGCTCGGCATCGTGCTGTCGTATGTCGCGTATACCACGATCGCACGGAACCGTCTGTCGTCGTCGGTCGCCGGCATGTCCGAAAGCGACACCAGCTTCAACCGGTGGGAAAACAACGTCTGTTTCTCCGGTGCGACGACGGTGCAGGGACGCTCGTCGACGACAGTCTTCATCACCGATCCGTTGATGGGATCGGCGCCATTCGATCCGCCATCGGTCGGCGCAGGCCAGACGACGGTGACGACCGTGTCCGTTCCCGGTGCCGACGTCGGCGATCACGCGACCGCCATATGGCCCGGTGCGCTGGAAGTGGTGTCGTGTCGCGTCACCGCCGCGAATGTCGCCACGGTACGCCTCCAGAATTTCTCGGGTGCCGCGAACGACGATGCTCCGTCGACGCTGCATGTCCGCGTGACGAAGGTCTGATCGATGAGTCTCATCTGTACCGTCCTGAAGCGCGCGCTGGACGAGGCGACCCCGGCCGATCGGCCTGCGATCGAGGCGGCGTGGGCGCAGCATTGCGCGGATTTTGTCGGTCTGGACGATGTGACGGAAGCCGTGGCGCAGCCCGTCGTGAACGGGGCGGCCGCAGATGAGTGACAGCGGCAACAGCGCGCAGGTCCGTATGGTTGCCGAGCAGGTGGCCGATGCCGCGATCACCCGATTTCACCAGCAGCAGGCACCGATGAAGGCAGAGATACCCGCTCCCCTCAAATGGGCGGGTGCGCTCGCGGTCGCGGTCGCGACGGCCGGTATTGTCGCGCTGTGTCTATGGGTCGTGTCCACGCTGTCGCAGCTCCAGCAGACGGTGACGCGGATTGACGAGCGCCAGCAGATCAACGGACCGGCGATCGGCGGGCGACTGGACAAGATCGAGGAGCGGCTGTCCGCGGTTGAGCGGACCGGCCACAGCAAGGGAGCAGGCGAATGAGCCGTCGTGAAGTGTTCGACGTCATCAAGGGCGTGCGCGGCAAGGGGTTCGCGCAGGCGGAGGTCGCGATGGTCGACCAGCTATTGTCTCAGCTCGGCATCCCGCCGGACGGTGCGGCGGCCGAACCGACGTGGACGGCGATCGCGCGGTCGCATCTCGGCCTCGCCGAAATTCCGGGGCCGACGCACAACAACAGGCTGCTGGCGTTGCTCAATACCGCCCAGCGCTGGAACGGCGTCCGGTGGAACGATGACGAAATGCCGTGGTGCGGTGGCTTCCTCGCCGCGTGCTTTGTCGCGGCCGGGATCGATCCGCCGAAGATCGCGGCACGTGCTGCATCGTGGCGCGACTGGGGCGTCGCGTGCAAGGCGGTGGTCGGCGCGGTCGGCGTGAAGGCGCGGGCCGGCGGCAACCACGTCTTCCTGATCGTCGGCGAGACGGCCGACACGCGCTACTACAAGGCGTTGGGCGGCAACCAGGGCAACCGGGTGTCGATCATCGACATCCTGAAGGCAGATACCGACGCGATCCGCTGGCCCGCCGGCGTGTCGATGACGGCCGGCGCGCTGCCAGTGATGAAGCCCGGCACGATCGGGGCCAGTGAGGCATGAGCCAGCGACATAGCCTGATCGCCTTCGGCGCGCTCTTGTTCGCCATCTGCTACCTCGCCACGATCGCCGCATGGCTGGCGCGGGACGGCAAGTATGCCGAGGCACTCGGGTTCGGCGGGCTGACCACGGGGCTGGTGGGCGTGCTCGGCACCTTCCGCCCTAAAAACGGTGTCGAGCCCGCCGGCACCAAGACCGATCCCATCGCAACGGAGGAAGTAAGATGAAGATCAATTTCGCGAATATCGTACGCGTCGCCGTGAAGCTCGCGCCGATCGCGATCGCCGCCGTACCGGTGGTGAAGTCGACTGTGCGGGAGGTAAAGGCGGTGCTGCGTGACAGTAAATCGCCGGCGGGGCGCAGCTGATGGCCTTCGCGCCGAGCGATGCGCTGGACGGCAGTCCCGTCGCACACAAGGTCACTACGGCCGACGGGCAGCGGGGAAAAATTCCCGTTGTCGCGTTGGCCGATGCGGATGGGAAGCCGACTGCTACCAAGGCGGATGGCTTCTCGCGAAGCGGTTCGATTGCGACAGGCGGGCAGGCGCAGCCGCTGGCCCCGGCTAACCCAGCACGGCGATCCCTGCGCGGTGTGAACCGGTCGACCGGCATTCTGTACATCAATGAGGTCGGCGGCACGGCGTCGCCGGCTGACGCCGACAGCTATCCGATCGGGCCGAGCGGCGGTGGCTTCGACGTTGATACCAATCGTGCCGTTTCGGTGTGGGGTGCCACCACCGGACAGGCATGGACGGCTACGGAGACCTGATCGATGCGCGTGTCACCTCCATCCGGCGGAGCGATGTTCGCGTTGCCGGCGAACAACAGGGTCGCGATCCTTGGACCGAGCCACGCGGCCAATCATTTCAATACGTCCAGCGCGAGCGGCTTTCCATCCTCTCCGAATGGATCGGCGATGGGGCCGGTGAACTGGGCCAATTTTCTAAGCGGTGGTCGTGCGGTGCTGGAGACGGCCGACAGCTTCGGATGGAACGGCGATCGATCGAGCGCCGACGCCGGCTATCCCGGCGAACTTTCGCGCGTCGACGCGGTCATTGCGAGCGGGGCGGGTACGGTCGTGTTGGTGGCTCCGACGGCCAATGACCGCAACACTATGACGGCGCAGCAATCGATCGATAACAGCCGCATCATGATCGAGCGTTTGGCGGCGGCCGGGCTGGTAGTCGTCGTTCTCCCCGACTATCCGCACGGGTCCGCAGCGTTTCCGGGGCTGATCCTGCCGGCGGCGCAGCAGACCAATTGGGAAGCGGTCAACGCGTGGACGCTCCAGCAACAGGGGCGGAACGTATATGTGATCGATACCGCGGCGATCATGCGCGATCCTGCGGCGGTCAACGGGCAAGCAGCGGCGGGACTGCTGAACGACGGCCTTCATCTGCAACAGCAAGCGGCGTACCTGATCGGCCGGGCGATGCTGCCGCTCTGGCGCCGGCTCTTCACGCCGTTCTTCGGCTTTCCGTCGAGCAATCATGATGGCACCACCGCCCGCACGATTGCTGGACTCGACACGCTCAATCCTTACCTGAACGGTACGGGTGGATCGCATGGTGCGGGTGGCAGCGGCACCATGCCGACCGGGTGGACGTCGCAGCTGTCCGCCGGGCTGTCGGCGGCATTCGCGAAGAAGACGACAACAGGCTTTAATGGGCAAGCCTATCGCGACGACGAAAGCGGACCGCTTACGAAGGACTGGCTCGAAATCGTGGTCAGCGGCACGGCGACGCAGGCAGCCGAGGTGATCCTGCTTCGGCAGAACTACGTCGCTGCGATGGCCGCGCCGCACCGTGCGATGGCGGAAATCGAGATCGATCCGGGCTATGCTGGCGTTAACGTCGTCAATCTCTACGCATGGCAGGGCGACGTCGCCGCGTCGCAGGCGCGTGCCTTTGCTTCCCCAGGACCGAATCAGTCGACGCCGCTGCCGGCCGGCGGGTTGCGCGGCGTGTTGCGAACGCCGCTGTTCACCTTCACCGGCACGCAAAATCGCTTGAACCTCAACGTCCTGCCGATCAACGGGGCAGTCGTGAACGCTACGATCCGCGTCCGCGCGATCGGATGTGGCACAGGGCTGTAATGCAGGTCCTCAATCCGGCAGCGGTGGCGGCGGTCGAAGAAATCACCGCCGCCGTCCTAGCGGCGGTGCGGAAGGAAATGCCCCGTCCCGCCTCGGCGGTACCGCGCCCGGAGCGGACGGGGGCCGCGATCGGCGAAGAACCGAACCAGTACGCTTGGGGTGATCACCAGCATCCGCGTCTGACCAGCGTCACCGCCGGGACGGCGGCGGTTCCGGGTAGCCACACGATCAAGAGCGACGGGCTCAGTCCGCCGATCATCTTCACGCGGCTATTCACCAGCGAACCGGGGGTCGACATCATGCCGATCAAGCCCAGCGCCAGCGACATTCTTCTTCCGCCATATGTGGCCGAATGGGTAATGGGGACCGGAGCCGATGCCGACAAATTCGCCGGCGTGGTGATTGGCTGGAGGAAGCTCCAGATGACGACGACGACCGCTACGGTTCTGAACGTGACGTTGCTTGCCAGCAACGCCCCGACCCAAGTGCCGGCAGCGGGCGTCCGCTTTTCCTGCATCGCAGTGGCGCGCAGCGACATGAGTTAGGCCGTGCGTCAAATGGCATGAATAAACCCCATGTCGCACAGAAAATGCCAGCTAAGTCATTGAAAACGCTGGGTAGTACGAAAACTTACCTTTAGACGACAGGGCAGCGTCGCAGCGAGGGCGGTCCGATAGGCCGGCCTGCCGATCGTGTCAACGCCGAATCGCTCGTTTCGTCGCAACGCCTTGTGGCGAACCGCCGGTTTCGCTAGGTTGATCCCTAAGCACCGAGCGGCGTTCCGCCGTGACGGATAGAACATAAGTGAGTGACGGCATGGGGGATCTCTCCGCCCGGTTGCCGCACCGGGGGGCACGTGCTGCGCCCCGTAAGGCATCCTCTTCGCCCGCGCGTCCGCGCTGGCCGGGCGCGCGCCATTATGCCGCGCTCGATCTGGGTACCAACAATTGCCGGCTGCTGATCGCCCGACCACAGGGCGACGGCTTTGCAGTGGTCGACGCGTTCTCACGGATCGTCCGGCTGGGTGAGGGGCTGGCGGCAACCGGGCGGCTGTCCGACGCGGCGATGGACCGCACCGTCGCCGCGCTGAAGATTTGCGCCGAAAAGCTCAAGCGCCGCGACGTGACGCTGGCGCGCTCGGTCGCTACCGAGGCGTGTCGCCGTGCCAGCAACGGCCCGGCCTTCGTCGAACGTGTGCTGGACGAAACCGGCATCCACCTCGACATCATCACGGCCGAGGAAGAGGCGCGGCTGGCCGTGCTCGGCTGCCACGCGCTGCTCGAACCCGGTACCGGGCCGGCTCTGGTGTTCGATATCGGCGGCGGGTCGACCGAACTGGTGCTGCTCGACGCGTCGGGGCCGGTGCCGCGCGTGCTCGACTGGCATTCGGCGCCGTGGGGCGTGGTGTCGCTGACCGAGAGCCTCGGCGCGGGCAAGGAGGCGCCGACGACCTCGGGTGCCTATGCCCGAATGCGCGCCTGCGTGACCGAGAGTTTCGCACCGTTCGCCAAGCGCCTGCCGCAGACCGACGAGCCGCGCCGGTTGCTCGGCACCAGCGGGACGGTGACGACGCTCGCCAGCGTGCATCTCGGCCTCGCTTCCTATGACCGTTCGCAGATCGACGGGCTGATCGTGCCCGCCGAATCGATGCTGGCGGTCAGCCAGCGGCTGGCGGGCATGAGCCTGGTCGAACGCGGCACGGTGCCGTGCATCGGCAGCGAGCGTGCCGATCTGGTGGTCGCGGGCTGTGCGATCCTCGAAACGATTCTGGCGCTCTGGCCCGCCGAGCGGCTAGGGGTCGCCGACCGTGGGATTCGTGAAGGAATCCTGCGCCGATTGATGGCAGGAACCCGATGACCCGCGGCAGCCCCCCCGGACGACAACGCGTACGCACCGCCCGCTCGCGCTCGGCCCAGTCGACGCGCTGGCTGGAGCGGCAGCTGAACGACCCGTACGTCAAGAAGGCGCGCGCCGAAGGCTATCGCAGCCGTGCGGCGTACAAGCTGATCGAGCTCGACGAACGCTTCAAGCTGTTGCGCGGCGTGAAGCGTGTCGTTGACCTCGGCATTGCGCCCGGCGGCTGGACGCAGGTCGTACGCAAGGTGCGGCCCGAATGCACCGTGGTCGGCATTGATCTGTTGCCGGTCGATCCGATCGATGGCGTGACGATTTTGCAGATGGACTTCCTCGCGGACCACGCGCCCGACCGGCTGCGCGAGGAACTGGGCGGGGAGGCGGACCTCGTCCTGTCCGACATGGCGGCCAATACGGTGGGCCATCCGCAGACCGATCATCTGCGCACCATGGCGCTGGTCGAGGCTGCGGTGATGTTCGCCTGCGAAATCCTGCGGCCCGGCGGCGACTTCGTGGCGAAGGTGCTGGCCGGCGGCGCCGACAACGAACTGGTCGCCGAACTGAAGCGCAATTTTCAGGTGGTGAAGCACGCCAAGCCGCCGGCGAGCCGCAAGGACTCGTCCGAATGGTATGTCATCGCGACGAACTTCAAGGGGCGGCGCGACGTGCCGGCAGATGCCGGGGCGGGGACGGACGAACCGTCCCCGCACGACGTCATGGAATGATGCGGTCGGCGCGTAGTCGTTCGAACAGGTCGAAGAAACTGTCGTCGGTAGCGCGATAGCCGGTGAAGCCCAACCGCCGGCTTTTCGACATGTCGGCGACGACTTCGATCGGGCGGCCGAGATCGGCATCGGTATGCCAAGGCGATGCCAGCCGGCGCAGATCGGGTTCGACCAGTCCATGGTCGGCCGCGATCGCGGCCCAGCGCGGCGCGTCGTCCGCCATCTGATCGGCCAGCGGGCGGATCGTGCCGTCGAACGGCGCGGCCTCGACACCGAACCAGTCGGCGATCCGCTGCCACATCCATTGCCAGCGAAAGACATCACCGTTGACGATGTTGAACGCCTGATCGTGCGCTCTGTCGGTCTCGGTGGCCCATAGCAGGTGCTCGGCCAGTTGCCCGGCATCGGTCATGTCGGTCAGGCCCTCCCACTGCGCCGCCGATCCGGGAAAGACGAACGGACGCCCCTCAGCGCGGCACAGCGTGGCATAGACCGCCAGCGTCGTGCCCATGTTCATCGCATTGCCGACCGCTTTGCCAATCACGGTATGCGGCCGGTGTACGCTCCAGGTGAAACCGTCGCGCTTGGCGGCGGCGAACAGTTCGTCCTCCTGCGCATAATAGAAATTGGCGACGTCCAGCCGCCCCTGTTCCTCACGGAAGGGCGTCTGCGGCAGCGTGCCTTGGCCATAGGCCTCGAACGGCCCCAGATAATGTTTGAGACCGGTGACCAGCGCGACATGGCGCGGCGCATCGGGGCGGGGCAGGGCGTCGAGCAGGTTGCGTACCATCGCGCCGTTGACGCGGATATTCTCCGCCTCGCTATCCTGCCGCAACCATGTCGTGACGAACACCGCATCGGGGCGAAGGTCGGCCAGCGCCGCCTGCGTCGCCGCCGCATCGGTCAGGTCGGCGGCGACGGGATGCACCCCGTCCTGTGCCACCGGACGGCGGGCGAGCCCATGGACCGTCCAACCCTGCTGCGTGAGCAACGCCGCCGTCGCGCTGCCGACGATCCCGCTCGCGCCCACCACCAATGCCGTTCGTGCCATCGCATCCGTTCCTTTTCATTGTCGGACCGGGCAGTTAGGGACGAAGCGACCGGGGTTGAAGACGGCACCGGACAGGCCCCCAGGCACCAGAAAGTACCCATGCATCCCGGAACCGACGAAGCCGAATGGCGCGAGGATTGCGCGCCGCGCCGCGTGCTTTCGCTGTTCGCGACCAAATGGACCAGCATGGTGCTGCACACGCTCCATGCCCGCCACGGCGGACAGGCGCGCACCGGCGTGCTGCTGCGCAGCCTGCCGGGCATTTCCAAGAAGATGCTGACCCAGACGCTACGCGAGATGGAGGAGGTCGGGCTGATCGAGCGGCGGGTGCTGGCGGCGATGCCGCCGGCGGTCGACTATCGTCTGACACCGCTGGGGTGCCGGTTCGTCGAGCCGGTGACGATGCTCTACGACTGGGGCCGGGCGAACGCCGATGCGCTCGACGCGCTGGGGAGCCGGGCGGGGGCGCGGCGGGAGTGACGACCCTAATTGGGACTGTCGCTACGCTCACCCATTGCCCAAACGAAAAAGGGCGGCCCCGCAGGACCGCCCCGTTTCGCGTCGCAATGACCGACGGCGTCAGCCGTCGTAGTCGCCGCCAACATTCTGGTTGCGCGGCGGCGCGGCGGCGGTGAGGCGCAGCGCCTCTGCCGATGCGGCCAGCGAGCCCAGCTCGTCCGGAGCTTCCTCGTCGTCGATCTGCACCTTCTGCATCGAACCGATCACCGCCTCGCGCAGATGCTCGGGCGTGATGTTCTCCTCGGCGATTTCGCGCAGCGCCACGACCGGGTTCTTGTCGCGGTCGCGATCGAGGGTCAGTTCGGCACCGCCCGAAATCTGGCGGGCGCGCTGGGCGGCCATCAACACCAGGTCGAAACGGTTGGGGATCTTGTCGACGCAATCCTCGACGGTGACGCGCGCCATGAAACGCCTTCCTTGCAAAAACGGAGGGTATCGGAAAGCCGGGTGCCTACCGGGCGATGCGCGCAAAGTCAATGAAACTCGGTCCACCCACGGCCGTTACGCTCAGGCAACGGATCAGGAGAGGGCATGGCCGACCAGATGGAACCGACCTTTGCCGTCGCCGGCAACCAGTTGACGCTGTTGACCGAGGGGCCGGCGCGCCTCGACGCGCTGCTGGCATTGATCGCAGGCGCGCGGCGTTCGCTGCGGTTCCTGTTCTATATCTGGGGAGAGGATCGGGCGGGCACGCAGGTGCGCGACGCGCTGGTTGCGGCGGCCCGGCGGGGCGTGCGCGTGTCGCTGATCGTCGACGGGCTGGGCGCGGAGGCGGCGGCCAGCCGCGGGTTCTTCGGCCCGCTGCGCGAGGCGGGCGGTGAGGTATGCGTGTTCGTGCCGCGGATCGGTCGGCGCTATTTGCTGCGCAACCACCAGAAGCTGGCACTGGCCGACGAAGCCCGGGTGATCGTCGGCGGCTTCAATATCGAGGATGCCTATTTCGGCACCGTCGCCGATCAGGCGTGGCGCGATCTGGGGCTGTTGGTCGACGGGCCGGCGGCGGGGCGGCTGGCGGGCTATTTCGATGCGTTGAAGGCATGGACCGCGCTGCCCGGCGCGCCTTTACGCAAATTGTCGCGGCTGCTGCGCGAATGGAGCGAAGAGAGCGGGCCGATCCGCTGGCTGCTGGGTGGTCCGTCGCGGCGGCTGTCGCCATGGGCGCGGACGCTCAAGCACGAAATCCGCCACAGCGAGCGGATCGACATGATCGCCGCCTATTTCGCGCCCGGCCCGCTGATGATGCGGCGGCTGGACCAGGCGGCGAAGCGCACCCGCCTGCGCATCGTCCTGCCCGCCAAGACCGACCATGCCATCGCTCTGCTCGCGGCGCGCTTCACCTATCGCAACCTGCTGCGCCACCGTATCGAGCTGTACGAATATCGCCCGACCAAGCTGCATACCAAATTGTTCGTCACCGACGATGCAGTCCATATCGGGTCGGCGAATTTCGACGTGCGTTCGATGTTCCTCAACATGGAGCTGATGCTGCGGATCGAGGACCCTGCGTTCGCAGCGCATATGCGCGCCTATATGGACGGCGAGATCGCGCAAGGGCGGCGGGTGACGCGCGACCTGCACCGCGAACGCTCGGGCTGGTGGGCGCGGGTGAAGCAGGCCGGTGCCTATTTCGTCATGTCGGTGCTCGATCCCGAGATCACCGTCTGGCTCAACAAGGATTAGTCCCCCTTGAGTGGCGGCGGCGGCTGGTCCATCGCAGATGATATGGATATTCCCGCTTTATACGCCCAGCTGATCCAGGAGATCGGCGACGGTACCGGCATGGCCGACAGCCTGTTGCACGTCCATGCCGGTATGGCGGTGCTGCTGGCGACGCGCGTGCTGACGGGATATCGTCTGTCGACACCGGTCCCGCTGGCGGTGGTGGCACTGGCCGAACTGGCCAACGAAGTCCTCGACCGGATGCATTACGGATCGTGGCGCTGGGACGACACTTCGCTAGACATCGTCAATACGATGTTCTGGCCGACGATGCTGTTCATCGGCCTGCGCCTGCGCGACCGGTTCGAACCGCGCGCCAAACCGCCGGTCGATGGGAACGCCGCCTGATCGCAAGGGGTTATGACGGTCGAGGAGAATTTCCATGGCCGACACCCCTTCGCATCCAAAGGTCGATCCCGAGCGCGGCGCGCCGTCGAACGCCTTCGACCGGTCCAGCGGTTATTCAGGGCAGGAATTCGACCGCGATCGCGCCGCCGAACAGGCGGCAGCGGATGCGCGCCCGACCAGCCCGACCCCGCCCGACGATGGTCGTGACATCCCGCCCGAAACCGGTCGGCGCGCCTTCATTGCTGCCAATGGGGAGGTGCATGGCAGCGGTGCCGGCAATGGCGGCGGTGCGCCGGGCGAGGATTTCGACGAAGGAACCCCCGGTGCCGGTCCGGAGACGGCACAGGCCGGTGCCGCACCCGACCGACAGCGCTGATCGGAGAAACGCTGCGTTTCGTAGCGCCATCCGGACAGCGGAACGATGAATATCATGACGATGCCGAAATAAATTAACGATATTGTTGCAGTTTGATGGCCGAAAGGCAGATATCGATCAATGTTGCTGTGTATCTCTTCAGAATAATGAGCTGCATTGATCTTTTGCTATGCGAATCTTTCGACCGTGGATGTTGCTGCTGGCGATGTAACCGGTATCAAGGGTCATTCAAACGGATCGTTAATCGTTCGGTACCTTCCGGATTAACACATCGTTAAAGCAACCTCTCCAGTGCATATCATATGCAATGGCATCGATCCTCCCTGCCCACGCGTCGCGATGGCGTAATCGCAATCCATCGCAGAGGCGCAGCGACGATCGAGTTCGCTATCTGTGCCGCGGCGTTCTTCGCACTGCTGATCGGCATCCTGCAGATCGCGATCGTCTTCTTCGTACAGGAAAGCGTACAGACGGCCGCTGAAACGGTGGCGCGCAAGGTCCTGACCGGACAGATCCCCGCAGGTACGACCCAGGAACAGTTCCGGACCCAGTCGTGCGGCTACCTGCCGGCGTTCCTGAAGTGCAGCAACCTGTATGTCGACATGCGCAAAGTCACCGATCTGGGCGACGCCGGCACGGTCAGCGGCGGCATACGGTTCGATTCGTCGGGCAGGCTGGAAAATACGACCCGGTTCGAACCGGCGGGGTCGGGCGACCTCGTCGTCCTTCGGCTCCTGTATCGCTGGCCGATGGGCATGCTGCCGCTGGGTCTCGACCTGCGCAATCAGGGGGATAGTTCGCGCACGATCGTCGGGACGATGGTGTTCAAGTCGGAGCCCTATGCATGATGCCGCGCCGGTTGCTCGACCTGCTGCGCGAGACGCGCGGCACCGCGCTCATCGAATTCGCCATCGTGCTGCCGGTGCTGCTCATCCTGTTCGTCGGCGGTTATCAGTTGAGCGATGCGATCGCGTGCAAGCGCAAGGTGACGATCATGACCCGCGCGGTCGGCGACATCACGTCGCAGAACCGGACGGTCAGTACCGACGACGTTGATGCGCTGCTCCGGGCGTCGACCAGCATCATCGCCCCCTATGCCCCCGACAAGGCGCGATTGCGCGTGACGCAGATCACGGTCGAAAGCAGCGGAGCGGTGTTCCAGGTGAACTGGAGCAGGGGTCATAACGCGACGGCGTTGCCGGTCGGGCGCTACTATGCGTCGGCGCTGCCCGCTGCCTATCGCCAGCCCAACATGGTCTTCATCTTCGCGCAGTCGGCATATCCGTACGATTCGATGCTGACGCAATATTTCGACTCGATCACCTTCGCCGACGACATCTGGCTGCTGCCGCGCAAGTCGTCCACCATCACCCTGACCTGAGTTGTGATCATGCCTATGTCGGCCCGGTCATCCGCGTTCCGCCGGGATCGGCGCGGCAATGTCATGATGATCTTCGGCTTGTCGCTGATGCCGATCACCTTCGCGACCGGGATGGCGATCGATTACGGCACCGCGATGCGGCTGCAGACCGAATTGAACGCGGCGGCCGATGCGGCGGCGCTGGCCGCGACCAGCGCTACCATGATGGACAAGCCGCTGGAGGCGGCAAAGACGCAGGCGCGGATCATGTTCGAGGCGCAGGCGAGAAGCCTGCCCGGGATCGTCCCGATGAACTTCGCCGACCCGGCACAGTTTCAGGCGACGGTGACCGAAACGACCACGGCGGCCGATGGCTTCGTCCGGACCGCGACCGTCACCTATCGAGGCGAATCGATTAACAGCTTCGCCGGCATCCTGGGTACGCGCACGCTGACCATAAGAGGCACCGCCACTGCGCAGGCCAGCATCGCGCCCGACACCGATTTCTATGTGATGCTCGACGCGTCGTCGTCGATGGCGTTGCCCACGACCACCGCCGGCATCGATTTCCTGAAGGCCAAGACGGTGCGCAGCGGCAACCCCAGCGGCTGTGCCTTCGCCTGTCATCAGACGAACCCGGACAACCCCAACATCCGCGACGGTAGCGGCAAGATCATCGACTATTACGCCTTCGCCCATAACAATGGGATCGAACTGCGCATCGACGCCGGCAAGCATGCGATCCGCGACATGGTGGCGAATGCGGGGCGGGAATCGTCGGCGAACGGCGCCGCCTATCGCTTCTACCTCGCCACGTTCGACCGGGCGGTGAACTATCGCGAACTGACCGGTTCCACGCCGTCGAGCGACCTGAATTTCGTGGCGGCAAAGGCGGCGACCGCCGAAACCATCGCGGTCGAGATGCACGCCAAGCTCTACGATCGCCAGACCGAGCATGCCGGATCGCTCGCAAAGCTGAACAGCGCGATCACCGACAATCCGGGCAATGGCCGCCGCGTGGCAGGCGACCGGCCGAAGGCGGTGCTGTTCCTGATCACCGACGGCATGCGCGACGAAGAAATCAACGGCCGCCAGCTCGGCCCGATGACCGCCGACCAATGCGACGCGATCAAGGGCCGCGGGGTGCGGATCGCGGTACTCTACACCACCTATACCCCCGAATCGGTCAACTACGATCCGTGGTCGGTCAACAATGTCGTGCCGCGCCTGCCCGAAATCGCCCCGGCACTACGCCGCTGCGCGTCGGACGATCTGTTCTTCGAAGTGTCGACCGACGGCAACATCTCGCAGGCGCTGAACACGCTGTTCCAGAAGACGATCCAGACGTCGCGCCTGACGCGGTAGGAGGGCGGGGGCAGCCGCCCTTGCCGGAATCGTCATCCCGCGCAGGCGGCGATCCATGAACGCTGACGTTCCAGCAAGAGACGCTACGACACGTCTATGGATTCCCGCCTGCGCGGGAATGACGAAGGGGAGGCCTACGCCTTCGCCTCGGCGATCAGCTTCGCCGCTTCCGCACCGGCCCAGTCCATGCCGCCGGTCACCCGCCACACTTCCTTGCCGCCGGCATCGTAGAGGATCGTCGTCGGCAGGCTGACCCCCAGCCCGGTCGAGAATTGCAGCTCGGGATCGCGATAGCCTTTAAGGTTCGCGAGCTTTCGCTCGGTCAGGAACGGCTGCACCTTGGCCGGTTCCATGTCCTGCGACACGGTCAGCAGGTGCAGCGCCGCCCCTTCGCGGGCGGCGAGCGCATCGAGCGTCGGCATTTCGCGCACGCACGGGGCGCACCATGTCGCCCACAGATTGACCAACACCGGCTTGCCCCGGAAATCGGCCAGCGTCACCGGCTTGCCCGCGCCGTCCTGAAACCGATAGGTCGGCATCGCCTCGCCCTTGTGGCTGCGATCGACCTTCGCTGCGGCTTCGGGGGTGGCGGCGTTGTCGGGTGCGGCGACATCGGGAACGGTGCCGTCCCCTTCCGCAGCCGCTTGCTCCGGCGCGGCGGCTCGCTTATCGCAAGCGCCGACGAACAGGCTCAGTCCAAGGAGAAGCGCGATTACCGGGCGCATGGAAAGCTCCAACAGCATGTGGGGCGGGCGCTTCGCCGAAGGCCCGTCGGCGGTGATGCGTGAGATAAACGCCTCGATCCCCTTCGACAAGCGGATGTGGCGACAGGATATCGCCGGGTCCAAAGCGCACGCAACGATGCTGGGCGCGCAGGGAATCGTCGACGAGGCGGACGTGGCGAAGATCCTTGAGGGACTCGATGCGGTCGCGGCGGACTATGCCGAACAGGGCGTCCCCGACGACCTGACGCTCGAGGACATCCATATGCTGACCGAGGCGCGGCTGGCCGATAAGATCGGTCCCGTCGCCGGGCGGCTGCACACCGCCCGCTCGCGCAACGATCAGGTCGCGACCGATTTCCGGCTGTGGACCCGCGACGCGATCGACGCGGTCGACGCCGCGCTCGGCCAGTTGCAGGCGGCGTTGCTGGTGCGTGCCGAGGAACATGCCGCGACGGTCATGCCCGGCTTTACGCACCTGCAGGTCGCGCAGCCGGTGACGCTCGGCCATCACCTGATGGCGTACCACACCATGGTCGCGCGCGATCGCGGGCGGTTCGCCGATGCCCGCGCACGGCTGAACTACAATCCGCTCGGCTCGGCGGCACTGGCCGGCACCGGCTTCCCGCTCGATCGCCATGCGACGGCAGCGGCGTTGGGGTTCGACGGGCCGACGGTCAATTCGCTCGATTCGGTGTCCGACCGCGACTTCGCGATCGAATATCTGACCGCCGCCGTGCAATGCTCGCTGCACCTGTCGCGCCTCGCCGAGGAGTTCGTGATCTGGGCGTCGCAGATGTTCGGCTTCGTCAGCTTGAGCGACCAATGGTCGACCGGCAGCTCGATCATGCCGCAGAAGCGCAACCCCGACGCGGCCGAACTGGTGCGCGGGCATAGCGGGCGGATCATGGGCTGCATGACGTCGCTGATGGTGACGATGAAGGGCCTGCCGCTCGCCTATTCGAAGGATATGCAGGACGACAAGCCGCCGGTGTTCGAGGCGACCGACCTGCTGGCGCTTTCGATCGCGGCGATGACCGGCATGATCGAAAGCGCGACCTTCCGCCCCAAACGCATGCGCGCTGCGGCCGAAACCGGCTTTTCGACCGCGACCGACCTTGCCGACTGGCTGGTTCGCGAAGCGGGCGTACCGTTCCGTGAAGCGCACCACATCACCGGCCGCGCGGTCAAGCTGGCCGAGGAGAAGGGCTGCCGGTTGGACGGGCTGACCCTCGACGACCTGACCGGCATCGACGACCGCATCCATGGCGGCATCTTCGACGTGCTGAGCGTCGACGCCTCGGTCGCAAGCCGCCGGAGCTTCGGCGGCACCGCGCCCGAACGCGTGCGCGAAGCGATCGCCGCCGCGCGGGGGCAGGCATGATGCGCGGCGTCGCCTTGATGGCGATCGCGCTGGTGCTTGCCGGCTGCGGCCAGCGCCGCGACCTGCACCCGCGCGAGAATGCGTCGCTGCCCCCTGCGCCCTATGGCGCGACCGCGACGCCGACGCCCGCCGAATTGCTCGATCCGACGACGCAGCAACGCCCGTCACGCAGCGACGAACTGCTGACCGAATCGAAGGCGCGCGGCGACGACCCGTTCGCCCTGCCGCCGCGCTGATTGCCTGGGTGCTCGTCACCCCCCGCGGAGGCGGGGGTCCATAAACGCCGATGTCGCGATAGAGTCGCCAAAGCCTGCGTCTATGGATTCCCGCCTTCGCGGGAATGACGGGCCGGGACCCATTCTCAACCCGCCCGTGTCGTTCTAGAGGCTCGCTCATGGACAACTTCACCCTCCGCGACGGCACGCTCCATGCCGAGGACGTCAGCCTGCCAGCGATTGCGCAAGCCGTCGGCACGCCGGTCTATGTCTATTCGACCGCGACGCTCGAACGGCATGTGCAGGTGTTCCGCGACGCCGTCGCCGGGCTGGGCAAGGGCGAGCCGCTGGTCGCCTTTGCGGTAAAGGCCAATCCGAACAAGGCGGTGCTAGCGACGCTGGCCCGCGCCGGCATGGGTGCCGACGTCGTGTCGGGCGGCGAACTCTACCGCGCGCTCGACGCCGGCATGGACCCGGACAAGATCGTCTTTTCGGGCGTCGGCAAGACCGCCGACGAAATGGCGCAGGGGCTGAACGCCGGCATCGGCCAGTTCAACATCGAATCCGAACCCGAACTCGACATGCTCTCCGCTGTGGCTTGCTCGCTCGGCAAGGTCGCGCACATCGCGATCCGGGTGAACCCCGACGTGGTCGCCGGTACCCATGCGAAGATTTCGACCGGGGGCAAGGAAAACAAGTTCGGCATCGATTACCACGCCGCCCCCGCCGCCTATGCCCATGCAGCCTCATTGCCGGGGATCAAGGTGCGCGGCGTCGCGGTGCATATCGGCAGCCAGCTGACCGACCTTTTGCCGCTGGAGGCCGCGTTCGGCCGGGTCGGCGCGCTGATCACCGAGCTACGTGCCGCTGGCCATGACATCACCCATGCCGATCTCGGCGGCGGGCTGGGTGTCCCCTACGACCCCGCCAAGCCGCTGCCGCCGTCACCCGCCGCCTATGGCGAAATGGTCGCCCGCGCGACGGCAGGCTGGAACACGCGGCTGATGTTCGAGCCCGGCCGGCTGATCGTCGCCAATGCCGGCGTGCTGGTGTCGCGGGTGATCCGCGTGAAGCAGGGCGCGACCGCGCCGTTCGTCGTCGTCGATGCGGCGATGAACGACCTGCTCCGTCCCAGCCTCTACGACGCCTATCACGACATCCGCGCCGTCGTGCCGACCGGCGAGCGCGCCGTGACCAACATCGTCGGTCCGGTCTGCGAGACCGGCGACACCTTTGCGCTCGGCCGTGAGATGGACGTGGTCGCCGCCGACGATCTGGTCGCGTTCATGACCGCCGGAGCGTATGGCGCGACCATGGCCTCCACCTACAACTCGCGCGCGCTGGTGCCCGAGGTGCTGGTGTCGGGAGATCAATTCGCGGTCGTCCGCGAACGTCCGCCGATCGAGGCACTGGCGCAGGCCGATCGTCTGCCGCCCTGGCTGTGAACGGCCTGCCGATCCTGCTGCGCACTGCCGGGCGTAGCGTCATCCTGATCGGTGAAGGCGAGGCCGCCGACGCCAAGCGCCGCCTGCTTGAACGCAGTGGCCTCACCGTCGTCACCGATACGGACGACGCCCGCATCGCGGTGGTCGCGGTCGAGGACGATGCGAAGGCCCGCAGCACGATCGACGCGCTTAAGGCACGCGGCATCCTGATCAACGCGGTCGACCGTCCGGCCGACTGCGACTTCACCCTGCCGGCGATCGTCGACCGCTCGCCGATCCTGATCGCGATCTCGACCGGCGGCGTCTCGGCAGGGCTGGCGGCGGCGATCCGTCAGCGGCTGGAGGCGATCCTGCCGGCGGGCGTAGGACGACTGGCCGAAGGACTTGGCGCCGCCCGCGCCGAACTACGCAGGCGTTTCCCCGATGGCGGCGACCGCCGCCGCGCGATCGGCGCAGCTATCGCAGCGGGCGGCCCGCTCGACCCGATGGTCCCCCATGCCGACGATGCGGTCGCGCAATGGCTCGCCGGCGCCGCGCCGGTCGCCGGCCGGGTGGAAACGATCCGCCTCCGCTCGCCCGATCCCGACGACCTGACCTTACGCGAAGCCCGCTGGCTGGGACAGGCCGACCGCATTCACCACACGGTGGACGTGCCGGCAGCGATCCTCGACCGCGCCCGCGCCGATGCGGTGCGGATCGCCGGCCCCGTACCTGCCGATCCGCTTCCCGGCCTGACGATCGACCTGGCGTGAGGTACCGGGCATGAAGTGTCGCGCATGGCATATCGAGGGGGGGCAGGCGACGCCGATCGATCCGCTGGCGGCGGTGGACACGACCGGCGGTTTCGTCTGGATTCATCTGCACGGCGACGGCGATGTGGTCGCAGCATGGCTGCGCGATCACGCCCATCTGCCCGAATATGTCATCGACCCGCTGACGGCCATCGAAACGCGCCCGCGCTGCGACGCGATCGGCAAGGGGGCGTTCGTCAATCTGCGCGGCCTGTCCAACGATCCCCTGACCAGTTCCGACCCGCTGGCATCGGTGCGGCTCTATGCCAGCGCCGGGCGGGTTCATTCGGTGACCCGGCGCAAGCTGACCGCGTTCAGGACGGTGATCGACCGGGTCGAGGGCGGCGACGTCGCCGATCCCGGCGACCTGATCGTCGCCTTCGCCAGCGCGATCACCGAACAGCTCGACCCGCTGATCGCCGATCTGGGCGATACGCTCGACGAATGCGAAGAGGCGCTCGACCCGGCCCGTATTTTCGAACAGCGCCGCGCGGTGACCCATACCCGCGTCCGCGCGATCGGCTATCGCCGCTTCCTCGTGCCGCAGCGTTCCGCGCTGGAGAAGCTCGGCCAGCTCCCCGGCGACTGGTTGCAACAGGACGACCGCCTCCACCTCGCCGCCGCTGCCGATCGCGCCGCGCGCATGGCGGAGGAGGTCGATTCGATCCGTGAACGCGCCGCGCTGGTCCACGAAACGCTGACCGACCTGCGCGCCGAACAGCTCGACCAACGCTCGCTCCAGATCGCGATCGTCGCGATGGTGTTCCTGCCGCTGACCTTCCTCACCGGGCTGCTCGGCATGAACGTGAAAGGCATCCCCTATGCCGAAGAACCCTGGGCGTTCGGGGCGGTGGTCGCGCTGTGCGTGGCGATGAGCGTCGGGATCGTTGCGTGGTTCGTGCGCAAACACTGGATCGGACGGTAACGGCCGATCAGGCGGCGCGCCCGAACGCTGCGTCGTCCTCGTCCAGCCCGCCCTGCGACAGGTCGATTGCGAAGCCGCGGGCACGCGCCTGCTGATCGACGATCGATCCGGGCTGGCGCTTGGCGGGTTTCGGCGCGGGCTTGCGCGGGGCGGCGGAGGCGGCGGCGGTGTCGATGCTGGTCAGCATCTCGCCTGCCTGCGCCGCCGCCTGCACCGGCTGTCCCGATACCGTGCCGATCTGACTGCGTTCGGCGAGCTTGCGCACTTCGGAGGCGACGACCGCGAAGCCGCGGCCATGTTCGCCGGCGCGTCCCGCCTCGACCGCGGCGTTCAGCGCCAGCAGGTCGGTCTGCCGCGCGATTCCTGCACGATCGAAATCTTTTCGGCGATAGTCCGCATCGCGCCGACCGCCCCGTCGACCGCGGCGCCGCTCGCCTCGGCATCCTGCGACGACTGGCGCGCGATCTTTTCGGTCTGCGCGGCATTGTCGGCATTCTGTTTGATGTTGGCTGCCATCTGCTCCATCGATGCCGAGGCTTCCTAGGTCGATGCCGCCTGTTCGGTCGCGCCCTGCGACACTTGTTCCGACGAAGCGGAGAGTTGCTGGCTGCCCGCCGCGACATTTTCGGCGGCGGCATTGGCTTCGCCGATCACCCCGCGCAGGCGCACGACCATCGCGTTCAGTGCATCGATCAGCGTGCCGACCTCGTCATTGCTGCGCGCCTCGACCGTGGTCGACACGTCGCCCCGCGCGACCGATGCGACGAGGTCGGTCGCGTCGCGCAGGTTGCGGCGGATCGCGCTGTCGATCCGCGCGCTGGCCTGCTGCCAGTCCAGCTTGTGCGCGCGCAGCTGGTGCGTCGTATCGACGACGTTCAGCCCATAGGCGTCGGACACCTGCTTCAGCTGCTTGAGCGGCACGATCCGGTCGTCATAGATCGCGGTCATCGATCCGGTCAGCGCCTGCATGCCGTAATAGCCTGTCCCGCCTACACGACCGCGATCGCGGCGCTCGCGATCAGCTGGATGCCGAGGATACGCGTTCCGATCGAGCGAAACCTGCCGTTCGATGCCATGAACGATCCCCCGATTGGGACCGACAGCCAGGTGCAGATATTTAATATCGTATGAAACTATATTCGATCGTACGCAGGCGACGTTAGCGCGTGGCAAAGCCGATCATCTGTTCGACCATCAGCCGCAGCTGTCCGTCGGCCTGATCGATCGCGCCGTCTTCCGCCGTGTTGATGGCGACGCCGATCGGCGTGGGCCAACCGCGCAAGGCGTGGGCGACGGTGCGCAGCGTGGTCATCGTCGCGACCGCCGCCTGCCATCCGGCCGCCGTCGCGACGATCCCGATCGGCATTCCGTCGAAATAGACGCGGTCGTCCCGGCGCAGCAATTCGACATGGTCGAGCGCGTTCTTGACCAGCCCCGACAGCGTGCCGTGATAGCCCGGCGACCCGATGATGACGCCGTCGGCATCGCGCAGCGCACGCAGGAACGACTGTATCCGGGTATTGCCCTTGGCCGTTTCGGGTTCGTAGTTCGGGAAATCGATCGCCGGCCCGGTCAGCAGCGTGGTCCGGGCGCCCAGCGTCGCGGCATGGGCCAGCGCCCGTTCCAACGCGGCGGCGGTGCCGGACGTCGGGCGCAGCGTGCCCCCCAGCGCGACGATATGCGGTTGCTTCATGGGCGCATGCGCTAGCGGATCATGGGCGGACATGCCACCGCTGAGAACGGGGCAGGGGTCGTCGGCGAACGCCGCCACCTGCCACATACTCACCCCGGGCTCGACCCGGGGTCCCGCCCCTTCTTCTACGTGCGGTAGAAAACGGGACTTCGGATCAAGTCCGGGGTGACGAAAAGGTCGCTATCGCCAGTGGCGCCCCGTCGTCCGTCCTATCGCGGCCTTACCGCTTCCCACGCCTCGGCGATATCGGTCAGCGACGTGGCGGCATTCAGGAACGGTTGCGGATCCTGCCCGATGCTGGCGTTGACGATCTGGTCGCGCAGGCCCGTATAGAGCCGCGACAGCGTCTGCGACAAATCGCCGCCCTTGTCGAAATCGAGCCCCGCTTCCAGCGCGAACAGGATCGCGGTCACGCGGGTCACGCGTTCGCCCTTCATCGCATATTGGCGGTTGGTCGTCGCCCAGGCGGCGGAGCGCAGCGCGCGGATCGCTTCCTCGTACAACAGCGCGACCAGCGCGTGCGGATCGGCGCCGCCGGTGCGCGCGGCCAGGTCGACCGAGCGATAGGTCTGTGCGGGATCGCCGGCGAGGGCGGTGGCATAGCGGGCCATTATTCGCTTCTCGTCCACATCTTGATCTGATTTTCCATGAACGTCTGCTGCGCCTTGTACGCGGCGACGCGCGCTTCGGACGCCGCGAACTGCTGCGTCATGCGGGTCGAGGTGGCGTCGGTCTGCTCGGCGACCTTCGCCTGTTCCTTGGCAAGCGTGGTCTGTGCCTCGGCATAGCGCTTGTCGCTGGCGCCCAGGCCCAGCGTCGTGCTCTTGGCGGTCGCCGCGATCCGGTTGAGCGCGGCGGGCAGGCTGGTGCCGGTCGTGCCGTCGGTGCCGGTGGCGGCGGCGAACATCGCCTCGACCGCATCGGGATTGTTTGCCAGCGCGCGGGTCAGCATGTCCTTGTCGACGCGCAGCGTGCCGTCGTTGTTGGTCGCGACGCCGATCGACGACAGCGTCTTCGGGCTGCCGTCCGTCGCGCCGGTCAGGTCGGCGCTCGTCAGGCGCTGCAACGCCCGCTTCATCGCCACCGCCGCGGGATCGGCGCGCAGGTCGCCGGTGATCGGGTCGGTCGCCTTGTTCACCGACGCCAGCATCTCGTTATAGGCGGCGACGACGTTGTTCACTGCCTCAGTCAGCGCCTCGGTCGGCTTGGACGAACTGAGCGTCACCGGACCGGTATCGGTCGTGACCGCCTTCAGCTCCAGCTTGACGCCGGGCGCTCCGGTTACGGTGTTCGACGCGCTGACCATCGGCACGCCGTCGATGCTGAACACCGCGTTCCCCGCGCGAGTCACGACCTCGGCACCGCCGTTATCGGCATCGAAATCGACGTTCAGCCGCTCCAGCCCCGGCGTCGCGCTGCCGCTGTCGGGCGTCGCGGTCATCGTGAACGCCTGGTTCGCACCGTCGGTGCTGCGCAGCACGAGCCGCTGGCCATTGGCGTCGGTCACGACGCTGGCGGTGACGCCGGCCTTGGCGGCGGTGATCTTGTCGGCGACCTTCTGCAGCGAGGTCGCATCGCCCGCGGTGATCGTGATCGGCGGAATGGTCGTGCCATTGCCCTTGAACGTACCGTCGGTCTGCACGCTGCCGAGCTGCAGCTGCAGCGTACCGGTGCCGACCGATTCGGTGGTGCTGAACGTGTCCTTGGTCACCGCGACCTGCGACGTGGCCAGCCGGGCGACGGTCACGCTGGCGTTCAGGCTGGCGACCTTCGATCCGGCGGCGACCGATACCTTGACCGCCGCGCCGCTGCTGCTCAGCTGGGTCGACAGCCCACCGGTTTCGGCCAGCGTAGTGAGTGCCGCGGAAAAGCCGGTGATGCCCGACTTCAATTCGGCGACCGACGAAATCTGTGCGGTCAGCGTGTCGGATTTCTTTGCCAGCAGCGCGTTCTTGTTGGCGAACTGCGCCTCGACCAGGCTCTTTACCAGCGCGGTCGTGTCGACGCCCGACCCCGCACCCAATGCGTTGGCAAGGTTGGGGGTGGTCGCCTTGGTCGTCGTGGCGGTCTTGGCCGTGGTGGCGGTGGCCGTCGCACTGGTCGTCGTGATCGCCATCGTTCATCCCCGGTCGCTCTCCCCCATCCAACGGCACGGGAGCCCGAATCTTTAGGAAGATTTCACCGAAAGATTGCCGTTCTCGTCGTAGCGGGCTTCCTGGGGCACGGTCACCGGCGGCTGGATGCCGCCCGCCTGTCGATTGACGCCCATGACGAAGGCGAGGACGGTCGCGATGGCGAGGTACAGGTCGTCGCGTATCTCCTGCCCTTGCCGGCTGGTATAATAGACGGCACGCGCCAGCTGCGGATATTCGAGCATCGGCACCTTGGCCTCCGCTGCCAGTTCGCGGATGGCGAGCGCGGTCGCGCCGCGGCCCTTGGCCACCACCACCGGCACCTGATCGCGGCCATGGTCGTAGCGGAGCGCGACCGCGAAGTGCGTCGGGTTGGTCAGCACGACCTGCGCCTCGCCCACCGCCTGCCGGAAACCGCCCTTCAAAATCTCATGCCGGCGCTGACGGATCTGCGCCTTCACATGCGGATCGCCGTCGCTTTCCTTGTGCTCGTCGCGGACTTCCTGCTTGGTCATCTGCAGGCGCTGCATCCGCTGGAAGATCGCCAGCGGCACGTCCAGCCCGGCGATCAGCACCAGCCCGCCGGCCATCACGAACAACAGCGTCAGGAACGTGCCGCCCAGGTCGCCGACCGCCTGATCGACGTTCGACGACACCAGCCCGACCGAGCTGACCGCCGCCTTTTTCAGCATGATATAGCCGATCGCGCCGAGCAGGACGACCTTTAGCAGCGACTTGCCCAGTTCGATCCAGCCCTGCGTACCGAAGATGCGTTTCATCCCCGACGCCGGGTTGATCCGCGACCCCTTTGGCGCCAGCGCACCGCCGTTGAAGCGGATGCCGGTCAGTCCCGCCTGCGCGAGGATGCTGGCCGATACCGCGAGCGCGAGGATACCGCCCAGCGACGGCAGCAGCTTCCATCCCGCCTCGATCAGCGGGCGCCATGGCTGGAAGTCCTCGACGTCCGCGCGGCCGAAACTGAAGCTGGCGGTCATGATCGCCTTGCACGCCCCGACCAGCGACGGCCCGAGCAGCGCCAGCCACGCACAACCCGCAAGGATCACCAGCGCCGCGCCCAGCTCTTTGGACTTGAGGACGTCGCCGTCTTCGCGCGCCTTGTCGAGGCGCTTCTGGGTTGGACTTTCGGTTTTATCCTCGCTCAACGCACGCCCCCCAGTACCAGCGTATTGGCGGCATCCAGCGCCTCCTGCACGATGACCAGCATGTAATCGGTCATCGCCGGCAAGCCGACGAACAACGCGACCACCCCGACGAACAGGCTGGCCGGAAGCCCGACCGCGAACAGGTTGAGCGCGGGGGCCGAGCGCGACAACATCCCCATCACGAGGTTGAGGCACAGCAGCAGGAACCCGACCGGCAGCGCCAGCAGCAGTCCAGACATGAACGCGTATCCGCCGAAGATCGCGATATTCTCCAGCTTCGCCGGGGTGAGCCACGCCGCGCCCGGCGGCAGCAGTTCATAGGACCGCACGATCAGGTCGATCAGCAGCAGATGCCCGTCGAGCGAGAGGAACAACAGCGTCAGCAGCACCGATAGGAAAGTGCCCAGCGCCGGGCTCTGCGCCCCGTTCTGCGGATCGACCATCGCCGCGAAACCGATGCCCATCGAAATGCCGATGACCTCCGCGGCGATCAGCGGCGCGGCGAATGCGATCTGCAGCACGAAACCGATGGCAAGCCCGACCAGACCCTCGGCGGCGATGCTGAGGAAGGTGGTGAGCGAAAAAATCTCGGTCGGGATCGCGAACGGCTGCGCCTTGAGCACCAGTATCGAGATCGCGGCGGACAACAGCACGCGCACCTGCACCGGCATCGCCACCGCGCCGAACACCGGCGCGACGATGAACGCAGCGCCGATGCGGACCATGGTGAAGAGCAGCGCCCAAAGCTGCGGCTCGACCGCGAGGCCGAAGCCTAGCATGGCGGTCGCGCTCCAACCGCGCGCATCCGTGCCCCTGCGCAGGCGGGGGCCCAGAGCCACGAACGCCAACGCCCGGGGCTCTGGACCCCCGCTTGCGCGGGGGTACGGCAGGAGGCGGGAGAACCGGTCGCCTCACCAACCCCGTCATTCCGGCGAAGGCCGGAATCCATTGTGTCGGGTGTCATCGAAGGCGCGCAACCGTCCCCCCATCCATGGATTCCGGCCTCCGCCGGAATAACGGAGGGAGAGCGAGCGAACGTCACCGCACCAGATCCGGAATCCGCTCGAAGATACTCGTCGTGAAATCGCTCAGCAGCCCGAGGATCATCCCCCCGAATACCGCAAGGCTGATGCCGACCACCGCCAGTTTCGGCACGAACGACAGCGTCTGTTCGTTGATCGACGTCGCCGCCTGGATCATGCCGAGGATCAGCCCGGACAGCAGCGCCGGAATGAGAATGGGTGCCGCGACCAGCGCCAGCACCCACATCGCCTCACGCGCGACGGTCATGAAATAGCCTGCGTCCATGGCGTTACGTCCCGAAAGAGGCGGCAAGGCTGCCCATGGTCAATGCCCAGCCATCGACCAGCACGAACAGCAGCAATTTGAACGGCAGCGAGATGATCGTCGGCGACAACATCATCATGCCCAATGACATCAGGACCGTCGCGACCACCAGGTCGATGACGATGAACGGCAGGAAGATCAGGAACGCGATCTGGAACGCGGTCTTGAGTTCGCTGGTGACGAAGGCGGGCAACAGGATCGAAAACGGCGTGTCGGCCGGCGTCGCGATCGGGCCGGTCTTGGCCATCTGCGCGAACATCGTCACGTCCTTGGTCCGGGTCTGCTTCAGCATGAACGAATGGAGCGGCAGGCTTGCCGCCTCGATCATCTGCGTCGAATTGATCTGCCCGGCCGCATAGGGCTTGATCGCGGTTTCGTTGATCCGCCCGATCACCGGCGACATCACGAACAGCGACAGGAACAGCGACAGCCCGATCAGCACCTGGTTGGGCGGCGTCTGTTGCAGCCCCAGCGCCTGGCGCAGTACCGCCAGCACGATGATGATCCGGGTGAAACTGGTCATCATCAGCAGGATGCTGGGCAGGATCGACAACAGCCCCATGATGATGAGGATCTGCAGCGACAGCGCCATCGGCGCGTCATTGCCCCCACCCAGCTGCCCCAGCGCCCGGTCGAGCGCATCAGCGGCCCCGGGGGTCGGGGCAGGCGCGGCGGGCACGCCTTGCGCCATCGCCGGCACCGCAAGGAACAGCATCAGCGCGATGCCGAGCACCGCCAGCACGATCTCGAACCGCCAGTGCGGCAGCGTGCGCGACGGGCGGCGCACCTTTACGACCGGCGTCGGCACGGTCGCCATCGTCCTGCGGCGTGCGGCGGCAACCGGCGACGGCCGATAGCGCATCCGTGCCAGCACCGGCTTCAGCTTCCCCCCCAGAACGCTCACTTGTCGCCCCGGTCCAGCAGCGTGACCCCGTTACGGCTGACCGATACCAGCAACAGCCGGTCGTCGAACTCCAGCACCGCGATCTTGGTGCCGGTCGACACCATCATCGTCTCGCGCACCTTGACCAGCCGTTCGCCCTGATTGCCCGGCATCCGCGCTTCGAGGCGACGCCACAGATACAGGCAGCCGATCATCAGCCCGCAGACCAGCGGCAGCAGGATGACCAGCTTCAGGATGTACGACCACATCATCAGCGGCTGACCCGCTTGTCCGGGCTGACCAGTTCGGTCATCCGCACGCCGAAGCGGTCGCCGACGGTCACCACCTCGCCGCGTCCGATCAGCGTGCCGTTGACGAACACGTCGAGAAGTTCGTTGGCGGCGCGGTCCAGCTCGATCACGCTCGATTCGCTCAGCGCCAGCAATTCGCGCAGCGTCAGCTGGGTCGATCCGATCTCTACCGTCAGCCGGACGTCGACATCCTGCAACAGCTTGAAATTGGTGGCGAGCGACGCTTCGGCGGGGAAGCCACCGGTCATCTCGTTCATTGGAATTCCTCTTCGAAACCGGGGTCGATGGTGTTCAGCTTGATCGCGGCCTGTCCGTTGGCGGTGCCGACCGTGCCGGTGCCCAGCCGCCGGTTGGCGACCCATACCGGTACCTGCGGCCCGAAACTGATCGGTATGATGTCGCCTTCCTTCAGTTCGAGCAACATCGCCAGCGACACGACCGGTTCGGCCAGCACCGAACGGACCGGCAGCTTCACGCCCATCACCGCACGCGTCAGGCCCGACAGCCATTTGGGATCGGGCGCGCTCTTGCCATGCACCTTGGTCGACAGCTGCGGCGCATGCGGTTTCAGCGCCGCGACCGGATAGAGGATATCGATGAAGGTCGGCTCGCCCTCACCCGATGCGATACCGAATCGGGTCGCGATCACCGCGTCCTCGCCATCGATCGCGCCCATCATCGCCGGGTTCGATTCGGGATTGCCGGGTTCGAAGCCGATGCCGGCCAGCGGCCCCCATGCCTCGCCCAGCGGGGTGGCGATCGCGCCCGCCAGCCGACGCAGCATCGCTTCGGCCGCCGGCGAAAATTCGACCGGCAGCGGGGAGGGGGCTTCGCCGAACCCGCCGAAGAAGATGTCGAGCACTTCGAGCAGGAACGCGCCGTCGAACACGATGATCGCCGGGCTGCCCCCGGTCGACAGCGTCATCGGCACCCATCCGGTCAGCTTGTCGGCGCGCCGTGCGGCGACATAGCCCGCGAATCGATCGACCTCGACCGGTTCGGACCAGCTGCGCACCCCGCGCCGGAGCAACGGCTCGAACACCTGCCGCATCGACCGCGCCATGCGTGCCGACAGATGCTCCAGCGCGTGGAGGTCGCCGAACGGGTTGAGGTTCGCCGCGCCTAGGCTGGGCACGTGCGACGCCGGCGGAGTCCGGCGGGCTCGTTCGCGGCGCTCGGGCGCAGTGGTGGACGGGCTGTTAACCATGCCCGTTTACTGAACGACAAATTGGGTAAAATAAACGTTACCGATGCCGCCAAAGCCCTCTTTTTGCTCCAGCGTGTCGTTGATCGCCTTCTTGATGCGCAACGACAGCTGTTTCTTGCCGTCGGCGGTGAACACCTGATCCTCGGTCGTCTCGCCCAGCGCCAGCAGGATCGCCGATCGGACCGCGATCTCATGCGTCTTGAGGTTGTCGAGCACCTTGTGGTCATAGGACGTCGAAATGGCGACGCCGACCTGGATGAAATGCACGCTGTCGGTCAGGTTGGAGGTGAACTCCTTGTCCATCGCGTAATAGCTCGATGCATAGCGATCGCCGCCTTCCATCTCGGGCGTCGGCTTGCCGCCTTCGCCGTTGTTGGCCGCCGCGTCGCCGCCGCCTTCGCCCTCACCGCCGCCGCCGTGGCCGCCGCCGCCTTCGCCGCCCTCGCCGCCGCTGGCCTTCACTTCCTCGGACTTGGGGACCAGCTTGGGCAGGTCCTTCTTTTCCGCATGCTCGCCTTCCTTGGCATGGCCGCCGCCGATCAGGCCGGACGAGCTGGCATACAGCCCCGCCCCGACGCCCCCGCCCAGCAGCACGAGCACCCCGACCGCCATCACGACGATCTTGCCCAGCTGACCCTTCTTCTTGGCCGGCTTTTCGTCCGGCGCGTCCTTGTCGCTCATGTCGTGGTTCCTCAGGCGATTCGTTGATTATCGTTCGTGGATGGCGGTGCGGCGGTGGTCGTCGCCGATCGCGGGGCGCGGGGCGGGGCGTTGCCCTGCTCCTGCGCCTGCCGCTGCGATGGCTGTTGCTGCGTGCCGACATCGACCTGCATGCCACCAAGCTTCAGCCCGCGCGCTTCGGCCAGCTGCACCAGCCGCGGCTGGGCGTCGGCCAGCAGGCGGCCGGCATCGGCGTTCTCGCTGTTGAAATGGATATGGACCTTGCCGTCGTCGGACGTGCGGATCGCGATCTCGACATCGCCGAGCGCATCGGGCGACAGGCGGATGCGCGTCTCGCCGTTCGTGCCGGCCGACTCGCGCAGCGTCTCGATCCGGTCGATCATCCCCTCCATCCATTGCGGCTGGCGGGTGTCGAGCGTCGGCTGGCCGGCCTGCACCGGTGCGGCGACCGGGCGCAGCACGACCGGGTCGAGTGTACCGGCCGTGGCGGTCGGCAGCGCCGGTGCATCCTCGTCCCGCCGCGCGCGGGATGCCGGCGCGGCGGCATCGACGATCGCCGGCGCGGCGACCGATTCGGCGCTCGGCGTCGGCATGGCGATGCGGGTCACCGGTGCGGCTTTGGCGACCGGGTCGGCATGCGGCGCCACGGACACGACCGGCGCGGCGGCTTCGCCCGCAATCGGCTGGCGAACCTGGGCGGCGTCGGCGAGCGGCTGTGTCGTCACGCCGGGCAGCGGCGAGGCGATCGCCTGCGGAACGGGCTGCGTCGGTGCTTCGGCGGCGACCGGTGCAGTGTTGGCCACCGAAACCGAAATTGGAGCGACCGCTGCCGGCGCGGCATCGCTATGCGGCACGTCGACGCCGGGCTGACGCGGGATCGCAGTCGGTGCCCTGCGGGCGGCTATTGCGATCGGATCGAAACGGGTGACGGTCGATGCGATCGGATCGTTCGCGGAGGCAGGCGCCGTGGCGGCCGGTGTCGGTATCGCGATGGGCTGGGCGGTAACGAGCGAAGGCACGGGCGTACCTGCGTCGGCAGCAATCGCCGGCTGCGCTTCGCTGGGCATGGCGTCCGCCTCCGGCTGGCGTAGCGTGCCGCCAAGCACCGACCGGCCGACGGCATTGTCGCTCGGCAACGTCCGAACCGCCGCACCTGCCAACGCCTGGATGGCGGGCGCTTCGGCCAGCGGCAGTGCCGGCGCGGCCGCTAGGCGTTCCGTGATTGCTGGCTGCTGCCGTACCGATGCCGGTGTAGGGCGCGCGGAGCGTGCTGCGCCGATAATCGCGGGTTGCGCGGCAATGGGATCGGCAATGGTAATGACGGGGGCGGGCATGTCGCTGATCGAAGCCTGTTGCGGTACCGGCACCGCGGTGTCTCGCGCCGGCGGACCGGACTCGGCTATCTCGAAGGCAGAGGCCGCTTGCGGTGTCGGTGCCACGGCATCGCGGACCGGTCGAACGGGCTCCGCGATATCCCAGATCGGGGCCTGCCGCTGAACCGGCGACCTGGCATCGCGCGGCGCAAGTCCTGACTCGGCGCCAGCGCGGAGCCCATTCGCCGCCGCCTGCACGCGGGGTGCGGCCGGACGGACGATCGCCTCCGCATCGAACGGCGCCGTCCGCGCAGGAGTGGCAAGCGGCGACAGCGGGTCGGCCGCGATCGCAGCATCGCCCTGCGGCGGCACGACGATGTGGACCGGAACGACGCCATCCGCTTGTAGCGGCGTGGTCCGTCCGATGGCGGGCGGCACCTGCTCCGTCGAAGTCGGGGTCGCCATCGGCGCGAGCGCCGCTGTTGCTGTCGATGCGGGAACCGGCTCGCCGGGCAGCGGTGCGGTCCCGCTCGCCGGGGAGCCAGCGACCGCTGGAGGTGCGGAGCGACCGACGGCCCGGGCATCGACCGCCTGCGGTACTGCCGACGCTACCGGCATGGCAGGCGATGCGATGGGAGCCTTTCCAGTGCGCTTCGCCGGACGCATCGGCGTCGTCGGATCGGCAGCGACCACCGATCCGTCTTCGAGGATCGTTTGCGCCGGTGGCGATGCGTCCGCCGCATGGGCAACGCGCGGCGGCGCGGGCAGCACGATATCCGCACGCACGACCGGATCGGCGGCAACCACAACCTCGGGCACCGGCACCGGCACCGGCACCGGGTCGGAAGCGACCGTCTCCGCATCGCCCTCGTCCGCCGGCTCGGGGGGCTGTTCGCGCGGCACCTCCGCCTCCAGCTTGCGCCCGCGCGGCAGCGGCAGGGCGAAGCGCGGCGGGGTCGACAGCACGATCACGGCCGGTTTTTCGGGTTCGGGCGGCGGGGCGTCTTGCTCGGGCAGCAGCTTTGCCGGCGCGCCGACCGCGGCGGCAATCACCGGCACGGCGACCTTCGGATCGGCCAGCGCGGCGGGCAGCATCGACACCGCCTCGGTCGCCGTGACCGGCAGCACCGGCGTCGCGTCCGCCACTTCGCCCAAGGCAACCGGCGGCAAACCCTTGCCGGGCAGGGCAGCGAACTGCCGTACGTCCGGCGCCGCCGCTGCCGCCATCGCCTCGCCCGGCGCCATGCCGGCCAGCAATGCCGCGAAGTCGGCCGTCTGCGGGGCGACGACCGGCATCGCCTGCATCGCGAGCGGGGAAGTGGTGCTGGTAAGGGCGGAGAGCAGCTGCATAGGTCGATCCGTCAAGCGTTCGACCGGTCGATCAGCAAGGATCGTGCCGATTTGGACGGCGCACTGGCGGTGCGTTCTCCAGCGCGCGGAGTTCGCGTAGCGCACGCGCGGCATGCGCGCGCCCCAGCAGCTTTTCGACCGCGCTCTGGTCGCGCTTGGCCGCCATCGTCGCCGACCTTGCGCGAATCAGCCCATCATCGGCCTGCGCCACACGGCGTTCGACCACCTGCGCGGTGGCGTGCAGTTTCTCGCGATAGTGCGCGGCGGCGCCCAGCGTCTGCGCGCTGGCGCTCGGCGTCGGTACCGGCGACACGGCGTGCGCCAGGTTGAGGATGCGTTCGCGCAGTGCGATCTCATCGGCGACGCGGGCGGCGGCGCGCACTTCCTCGGCCTGGGTCAGGTTCAGCTGCATCGTGCGGACGCGCAGCACGCGCGACAGGCGCTTCGCCTTGTCAGCCACCGAACACCCCCACCAGTTCGGCGACGGCATCGTCGAGCGAGACGATCTCGTCCGAATCCTGCTTCACATATTCCATGACCGCGGGATGCGCGGCCAGCGCGCCGTCGATCGCGGCATCGGTGCCGGGGCGATAGGCGCCCATCAACACGAGGTCGCGATTTTCCTCGTACGTCGCCAGATGCCGGCGCAGCACCCGCGCGGCGGCCAGATGCGGCTTGTCGGCGATATCGGTCATCACGCGGCTGACCGACGGACCCAGATCGATCGCCGGATACACGCCGCGCTCGGCCAGTTGCCGGCTCAGTACGATATGGCCGTCGAGGATCGAGCGCGCCGAATCAACGACGGGATCACTATTGTCGTCGCCATCGGCCAGCACGGTATAGATCGCGGTGATCGACCCGCCGGTGCGGACACAGGTGCCCGCCCGCTCGATCAACCCCGGCAGCATCGCGATGGCGCTCGGCGGATAGCCGCGTGCCGATGCCGGCTCGCCCAGCGCCAGCCCGATCTCACGCCCGGCATGGGCGACGCGGGTCAGCGAATCGATGATGAGCAGGACCTTCTTGCCCTGTTCGCGGAATGCTTCGGCAATCGCGGTCGCCCGCAGCGCGCCACGAATGCGCAGCACCGGCGAATGGTTTGCCGGCACCGCGACCACGACCGATCGCGCGCGGGCATCGCCCTTCAATTTCGTTTCGAGGAAGTCGGAGACTTCGCGGCTGCGCTCGCCGATCAGGCCGACGACGATCACATCGGCCTTGGCGGCGCGGACCATCATGCCCAGCAGCACCGACTTGCCGACGCCCGACCCGGCCATGATCCCGACGCGCTGGCCCTGACCGATCGTCAGCAACCCGTTGATCGCGCGGACGCCGACATCCATCGGTTCGAGCACGCGGCCGCGGTCGAGCGGCGACTGGATACGTCCGGCCAGCGGCCAGCGGCCGGCGCCGCGGATCGGACCCTTGCCGTCGATCGGCTTGCCGGCACCATCGACCACCCGGCCGAGCAGCGCCTCGCCGACCTGGGCCTCGCCCGGCTTGTCGCCCGGCCGCACCAGCGCACCGGGCAGCAGCGGCGCCGGGCCGCCCAGATTCATCATCAGCGTACGGCCGTTACGAAACCCGATCGCCTCGGCTTCGACGAAACTGCCATCGCCGGTGCCGACCTGACACACCGTGCCGACCGGCAGCGACAACCCGACCGCTTCCATCAACAGCCCGTCATAGCTGGCGAGGCGGCCGGCGACGCGTGCGCGCGGACGGAAATCGGTGGGGGCGAGGGCGTCGATATAATCGCCTGCGAAACGGTTCAGCATCAGCGGGGCACCGGTACGGTTTCGATCGCCGCGCCCAGCTGCTCCAGCCAGAGCGACGGCCCGTCTTCGACCACGGTCGAGGCGGATTCTAGGATGAAGCCGCCACGCTCGACATGGGCGTCGGCGACCGGGAACACCGCCTTGGGCAGCTTGCCCTCGACCAGCGCGATATCGGCCTCGTGCATCCGCAGGATCGCCGATTCGGTACCGTCGGCCAACAGGTCGGCGGCGGCGTCGATTCGCTCGATCAGGTGATTGGCCGAGACGCCGACTTCGCCGACGATCTGGCGGACCAAGGTCAGCACCGTCTGGCGCAGCTTGGTCGCCATCGCTTCGCGGTCGACATGGGTCGCGGTGCCCAGCGCCTCGGCCAGCCTGGCGAGCAGCGCATGGTCGCGCGCGGCGTCCGACTGGCTGGCGGCGGCCGCGGCGGCAAGACCCTCGGCATAGCCCGCGGCATGCGCCTCGGCCACCGGGTCCAGCGTCGATGCGACCTCGTCGACCACGGTCGAAAACGGGTCCCAGCCCTCGGTCGGGTTGGCATCCGGATCGGCCGGGCGGAAATGCTTGGGTCCACCGGTCGTCGCGGTCGCGCCGAAATCGACCGGGCGCACCGGCATCACGCCGGTCGCCGCGAACGGATCGGGCGTGCCGAACGCGCGCGCCAGGATGTCGGCGGCGGCGACATGGCGGCTGGCAAAGCCCGCGACGAAGCCGTTGGCGGGGGAGGAGGCGGCGCTCTCAAACATAATCGTCGTCGCCGCCGCCCATCATGATCGTCCCGTCCTTGGCCAGCTGGCGCGCCACGGTGATGACGCCCTTCTGCGCGTCGAGCACCTCGGCCAGCTTCATGGGACCACGCGCTTCCATCTCGTCGCGGATGCCGTCGGCGGCGCGTGCCGACATGCAACCGAGGAAGCGACCACGTGCCGTCTCGTCCACGCCCTTCAGCGCGCGGACCAGCATGTCGCTGTCAACGTTGCGGATCAGCACGCCCAGATTCTTGTCGTCCATCTCCAGCAGGTTGTCGAAGACGAACAGCTGGTCCTCGATCTGGCGCGCGATGTCGCGGTCGATCTTGGCCAGTTTCGGCATGACCCGCGTCTCGGTCGCCTTGCGGCCCGACGACAGGATTTTGGCGGCATCCTTGGCCCCGCCCAGCTGCACGCCGGTGCCGCTGGTCCGCCCGGTCATCCGCCGCGACAGCATCGACTTCAGCGTCTCGATCGCCTCGGGCTGGATCGGGCCCAGCTTGGCGATGCGGTGCAGGATCTGCGGCTGCACGGCTTCGGGCAGCCCTTCGAGGACCTGCGCGGCGATGCCGGGTTCGAGATTGGCGAGCAGCACCGCGGCGATCTGCGGATGTTCGTCCTTGATCAGGCTGATGATCTCGGCCGCGTCCATCCAGTCGAGAAGCTCGATCGCGCAGGCGGTTTCGACCGGCGTGATACGGGCCAGCACGCTCTCCGCCTTGTCCGCGCCCAGTGCGCGGTTCATCACCTGTTCGATATGCGGACGGGGGTCGAACCCGACGGTGGTGCGCTCGCGCGCCTTCTCGACGAAATCGTCGAGTACCACGGTCACCTCGTCCTCGCTGACATCGGCGACGCTGAACATCGCCTTGCCCAGTTGCTGCACCTCTTCGGGGTCCAGCTTCTGCAGGATCGCGGCGGCTTCGTCCTCGCCGACCAGCATCATCAGGACGGCGGCGCGTTCGACGCCGTTGTGGATACGGGCGGGGGCGTTCACTGCTTGGCGTCCGACTGGATCATGTCGCGGATCGCGAGTGCGGCGCGTGCCGGATTGTCGCGGGTGAAGCCGCGGACCAGCCCGACGCGGTCGTCATAGCTGCGCGCGCTCTCCAGCATCTCCATGCTCACCTGTTCGGCGGCGCCGGGGATCGGGCCGGCCGGTGCGGCAAGCGCGGCGGCGGCAGCGGCGCTGGACGCGGCGGCATCGGCCTCGCGCCGCTTGTTGATCGCCTTCACCATCGGGCGGACGCCCATGAAGAGGACCAGCAGCGCGATGATCAGCGCGGTGCCGTTCCGTGCCGCCATCGGCACCCAGTCGGCATCGTACCACGGGCGGACGACGTCGCCAGCCACCGCTTCGGGCGAGAATTTGCGGCTGATGACCGTCACGGTATCCTGGCGCTGCTGGTTATAGCCGACCGCCGCCTTCACCAGATCGTTGATCTGCTGGATTTCGGCCGGGGTGCGGGGCTTCGCACCTTCGGGTTCGCGCAGCAGCACGGCGACCGACAGACGACGGATCGATCCCGGCGCGGCGCGGGTCACCGACACTTCCTTGCCCAGGTCGTAGGCGCGGTTGAAATTCTCGCTGGTCTTGACCGGTGCCGGGGCACCTGCGGCGGTGCCGGGCTGTACCGTGGCACCGGCCGGACCCGGCGTGGCGGTCGCCAGCGTCGATGCGGCGGGCGGCGTGTTGCTCAGCGCGCCGGGGATGCCGCCAGGCGTCGTCTCGCCGGGGGTGTTGCCGGCCCACGTGCCCTGTTCGGCGCGGACCACGCCCTGCTTGTCATAGCTTTCGCGCGTCGCCTGGCTCTCGTCGAGATCGACGTCCGCCTGAATCTCGGCGGAGAAGTTGCCGGCACCCAGCAGCGGGGTCAGCAGCGTGTTGAGCTGCGCACGATACTTGTCCTCGATGCGGCGCTGATAATCGATCCGCTCGCCCGACAGGGTCGAACCTTCGCTGCCATCGGTCGGCTTGCTCAGCAGCGCGCCCATCTGGTCGATGATCGTCACCTGATCGGCCTTCATCCCCGGCACCGAGCTGGCGACGAGGTTCACGATCGAACGGACCTGCGCCTGCGTGAGACTCCGGCCGGGTTCGAGGCGGACGATGACCGAAGCGGACGGCTGCGCATTGTCGCGCACGAACACCGAGCTTTCGGGCATCGCGAGGTGGACGCGGGCGTCCGCCACCGATTCGATCTCGCCAATCGACTTGGCCAGTTCGGTCTCGCGCGCCTGGCGCAGCCGCTCGCCCTCGACCGCGCGGGACACGCCCATCGGCAGCTGGTCGAGGATCGCATAGCCGCCCGGTGCCGCCTTGGGCAGGCCTTGGCCGGCCAGCAGGATGCGTGCGCGGTGATAATCGTCCTCGGCAACGGTGATCCCGCCGGAGTCGTCGACGCTGCTGCTGATCTTCGCCGCGCCCAGCGCGTCGACCACCGCCTGCTTGTCGCTGTCGGGCAGTTGCGGGAACAGCGTGCGCTGCGGCGGGGTGGCCAGTGCCATCCACGCCAGCGCCGCCGACAGCACCAGCCCGACGATGAAGATCATCGGCAGGCTGCGCTTGACCGCAGGATTCTTCATGATCCCGCCGATCTGCGTCAGCGGGTTGGCGAATTTGGCGGGGGCCGCAGCGGCGGGAACGCCGCCTGCACCGGTGGTGGCGAGTGCGTTTTCCATATCAGACCGGCATGCTCATGATGTCCTTGTAGGCGGACAAGAGTTTGTTCCTGACCTGCATCGTGGCTTCGAAGCCGACCGATGCCTGCTGGCGCGCCATCATCACCTTGGCGATGTCCACGGTCTCGCCGCGTTCGTACATTGCCGAGAGTTCGCTCGCCTTGTTCTGCTGCTGGTTCACGCCCTTCAGCGCGTCGCCCATCGCATCGGCGAAGCTGGTCGGCTTCGCCGGCTCGGCCGGCACCGGGGCGGCCGCGACCTGCGCATTCGCCTTGGACAGCGCCTGGTTGCGCTCGAGGATCTGCGCACGGAGCTGCATCACCCGGTCGACGCCCATCGCGCCGCCGACACCGCCGACGCCGCTCATGCCGACGCCGCCATCGACTGGGCCGCCGGAGCCTGCCCGAGCACTTCGCCGGCCTCACGCGCCTTGGCGAGGCGGTAGCGGAGCGTACGCTCCGAAATCCCCAGCCGCCGGGCGGTCTCGATCCGGTTACCGCCGCATTCCTCCAGCGTGCGGCGGATCGCCGCGAACTCGTGGATCTGGACGATGTTGGTGAGCGTCCCCGCCACCGGCTCGACGCTGCGCAGCGCCGGGGCGGCGTTGCTGTTGGCGCTCGCCCGGTCGAACACGATGTCGTGCGCCTCGATGCGGTCGCCCATGCCCAGCAGCAGCGCGCGCTGGATCACATTCTCCAGCTCGCGGGCATTGCCCGGCCAGTCGTGGCGCACCAGCATCGCCAGCGCCTCGTCCGAAATCCACGGCAGCGTGGCGCGCATCCCGGCATGGCGCACCACCATCGCGGCGGCGAGTGCGGCGACGTCGCCGGTCCGCTCGTTGAGCGCACGGGTGGCGAGCGGGAAGACGCTCAGCCGGTAATAGAGGTCGGCGCGGAACCGGCCCGCCGCCACTTCGTCCTGCAGGTCGCGATTGGCGCAGGCGACGACGCGGACGTCGACCGCTTCGGCCTGCGTCGCGCCGATCGGCACGACTTCGCGCTCCTGCAACACGCGCAGCAGCTTGGCCTGCAGCGGCAGCGGCATCTCGGCGATTTCGTCGAGCAGCAGCGTGCCGCCATGCGCCGCGCGGAAAAAGCCTTCGCCCGCCGCGCCGGCACCGGTGAACGCGCCCTTCACATGGCCGAACAGCATCGCTTCGAGCATGGTTTCGGGGAGTGCCGCGCAGTTGATCGCGATGAACGGGCCGTCGGCACGGGCACTTTCGGCATGGATGGTGCGGGCCAGCACTTCCTTGCCGGTGCCGGTCGGACCGTTCACCAGCACGGTGATGTCGGCGGCGGCGACGCGGCGGGCCAGCGCCTGGAGCGCGAGGCTCTCGGGATCCGCGGCCACCGCTTCGTGCCGGCCGCACAGCAGCGCTGCGGCAAAGGCATGGGCCAGTTCGGTGTCGGCGTGCGAATAGGACAGGCGGGCCGGGCGGCCGTCGGCGAACGGCGTGGCGCTTGCCGGACCGTCGGCCAGCACCAGCGTGCGCGCGGCGATCGGCGGCACTTCGCCTTCCATGACCAGGAACACGTCGCCGGCACCCGGCTTCTGCCCGGCATTGGCGAGGGCGAACCCCTGTGCACGCAGCGACGAAACCAGCGTGAACTTGGACGCGAGCACGGCAGCGGATGGATAGATCGAGCGCATCGGTTTGAAGATTCCCCCTGAACGGCACCTCTTTGCCGGCAAATTGGTTAACGTCCGGTAAAACGACCCCCGATTCGGCTCTGTATGCCGCGTACGCACCCTCGCGCGCGCGAGGCCGGCGAAAATCCGGAACTTTTTTCCTTAACTCGGTCCGACGCGTGCCGTTTCTCCGGGCAGCAGCTTCGATCCCGATCGCTTCAAGGGGGGACGCGGGGCGCTGGAAGTCACACTGGAGGACACACCCAATGACCGTCATCGGATCCAACATCGGATCGCTCCGCGCCGCCAACGCCTCGACCGCCGCCAATGATTCGCTCAAGGCGTCGATGGAGCGCCTGTCGACCGGCAAGCGCATCAATTCGGCCAAGGACGACGCCGCCGGCCTCGCCATCGCCAGCCGCATGACCAGCCAGATCAAGACGATGGCCGTCGCCGCGCGCAACGCCAACGACGGCATCTCGATGGCGCAGACCGCCGAAGGCGCGCTGGGCGAAGTCACCAACATGCTGCAGCGCATGAAGGAACTCGCCGGCCAGGCCGCGAACGGCACGCTGGGTTCGTCGGAACGCAAGTCGCTCCAGTCGGAAGTCTCGCAGCTGACCGCGCAGATCAACGACATCTCGAACAAGACCAACTTCAACGGCATCAACCTGCTCGACGGTTCGGTGAAGAGCGTCTCGCTCCAGACCGGTGCGCAGGCCGGCCAGACCACCTCGGTCAGCCTCGCCAACACCTCGGCCACCGCGCTCGGCCTGAACGGCTATCGCGTCGAAGGTCAGGCGACCACCGGCCGCATCAGCGCCGCGACGGTCAACGCCGGCGACATCCAGATCAACGGCAAGAACGCGTTCAGCGCCAACCTGACCGCCGGCACCGCCGAAACCACGGCCGCCGCGATCAACACCAACACCGGCCAGACCGGCGTGTCGGCGACCGCATACAACACCCTGTCGGGCGGCCCGATCGCTTCGGGCGGCGTGACCAGCGCGACCGGCTTCTCGATCGCGGTCGGCGGCGGCACCGCCGTCAACGTGACCGGCGCCAACGGCCAGGAACTGGTCGACAAGATCAACCGTGACGTGGGCGGCATCAGCGCGCAGCTCGACAGCGAAGGCAAGATCGTCCTGTCGAACGACACCGGCAAGACCATCGTCATCGCCGGCGCCGATGCGGGCAAGGCAGGCTTCACCGCCGGCACCTATGGCGGCTTCGTCGCTCTCAACAGCTCGGACGGCCAGCCGATCGACATCAAGCGCGGCACCGCGGGCGATGCGACCGACCTGACGGCGCTGGGCCTGAACGAAACCTCGACGACCGACGCGGTCAAGGGTTCGGCCGTCGGCGCCACCGCGCTCGCCGTCACCGACGACGTGAAGATCAACGGTGTCGCCGTCGGTGCGTCGAACGATGCATCGGCCGCGTCGAAAGCTGCCGCGATCAACGCCACGTCGAAGAGCAGCGGCGTGACCGCGACCGCGACGACGACGGCCACCGTCGCCCTCGATGCGTCGAAGATCGTCGCCGCCAACGAACTGACCATCAACGGCGCGACCGTTACGCTGAGCGATGCCGACGGCACGACCGGCATGTCGATGTCGGACGTGGTCAAGAACATCAACGACGCCGGCATCAGCGGCCTGGTCGCCTCGAGCGACAAGGACGGCAACCTGATCCTGACCTCGTCGACCGGCAACGACATCACGCTGAAGGACGGCGCGGCCGGCACCTCGGCGGGCCTCGTCATCGGCATGAAGGGCGATGACGGCGGCGCCTCGACCGGTGCGATCGCCACCGGCCTGACACTGCGCGGTCGTGTCGAGCTGAAGTCGGACTCGGGTGCGGAAATCCGCGTCGAAGGTTCGACGGCCTCGCTCGCCAAGGTCGGCCTGGCTGCCCAGGGCGGTGCGGAGAGCATGGTCGGCGGCGCGCTGAACGTCTCGACCCAGGCGAATGCCTCGGTGGCGATGAACGCCATCGACAAGGCGCTCGACAAGGTCTCGTCGATCCGCGGCGACCTTGGTGCGGTCCAGAACCGTCTGCAGGTCACCGTCAACAACCTGACCACGACCTCGTCGAACCTGCAGGAAGCCCGCAGCCGCATCGAAGATACCGACTTCTCGTCGGAATCGACGGCGCTCGCCAAGGCGCAGATCCTCGGCCAGGCTTCGACCGCGATGCTGGCGCAGGCCAACCAGTCGCAGCAGGGCGTGCTGAAGCTCCTCGGCTAATCCGGCCCCGCCGTCGCCGTTCCCCCTTGAAGAAGGCGGCGACGGCGGACCTCCCGGCAACGGGACCAGCCCCCGGCGACCGCAAGGTCGCCGGGGGTTTCGGCGTCCGGACAGGGGTGCGGGCAGACTCTATATATAGGATATATAGGGGCGCGCTGCGGCCGAGATGTGTGTGCGCCAAGATCCTCCCCGCCCCGCGGGGAGGGGGACCGTCCGAAGGACGGTGGAGGGGCATCGCCGCAGATGCGCCGGCAGCGAGGGCAGGGGAACGAAACGGCCGCCTATCGGTCGCATCCTCGCGCAGGCGGGGACAGACCTGGATGTCGCGCGTGACCAAACGCCTGACGACGCGCACCCCCCGCGCAGGCGGTGGTTCCCGAGTACCGATCGCAACGGCAGCTTGCTGGTCCCTGGACCCCCGCCTGCGCGGGGGTACGTCAGTCGGGTTATAAGGTTGTCCGTGCCCCAACAGCCCCTACCCCGGCGAAGGCCGGGGCCCAGTCGGGGGACGTTTCGCCTCCATCGCCGGCGCCTCCCAACTGGACCCCGGCCTCCGCCGGGGTACGGCTGTGGGCGGGGGTAATCGACAACACCCACACCACGGCCCGTCGCCCCAGCGCAGGCTAGGGCCTACTGTGGCGAGGCGCGGGGCTGGAATGCGCAGTCGCACCGGCCGGAAAGCCCGCTTTCCTACACCCCACGCCCTACGCTAGCATCCGCATCCCGCCCGGTCCCATCGCCGACCCCACGCCACCCGGTCCACCCGCGCAAAACAACGCCACTAGTGTGAACTTTGTGAACTTTGGACGCACAGACGGGGCCGGACTCCCCGTCCGACCCCAACCAAGTCACTGAAAAGATAACCGAAACTACCCGGTAGCTCGCGCCAGCCCCCGTTTCAGCTTCTCATGCGCCGCCTTCTTGATCTGGCAGATCCGCGCCGCGCCGACGCCCAGCACCTGCCCGATCTCCTCGAGGTTGAGTTCCTCGACATAATAAAGCTGGATCACCTGCGCCTCGCGCTCGGGCAGCGCGGCGATCGCGGCGATCAGTGCCTCGCGCAGCTCGCCCTCGGCCAGCGCCTCGAACGCGTCGGGGCCGTCGTCCATGAACCACGGCGCCTCGTCGGTATAGACGTCGTCGATCGAATCGAACTGCACCGACTGGACATCGGCATAATCGACCCGCAGCCGTCCCAGCGGCACGCCCAGCCGGTCGGCGATCTCCGCCGGCACCGGCGTCCGCCCCAACTCGACCGTCAGGCTCGACACCGCCTTGGCATAGTCGCGCCGCCGCTTCATCGCGCCGCGGCTGATCGTCGCCTGGCGCCGCAGCTCGTCGATCATCGCCCCGCGCAGCCGGGTCGCCAGATATTGTTCGAACGTCACCGTGCCCCGATCCTCGAAGCCCGGCACCGCCTCTACCAGCGCGACCAGCCCGACCTGCACCAGGTCCTCGACATCGACCATCGTGCTCATATGGCCATGGACGTGCCACGCGATGCGGCGGACCAGCGGCAGGTGGCGGCGGACGATCGCGTCGCCGTCATTGGGCCTGGCATGCCGGGTATAGACCGGCGTGCTCAGCTCGGGCTGGGGAAAGAAGGGGGCGTTCATGCGGGAATGGCCTCCGGGGCGCCGATGACGGCGACGACTTCGACTGCCTTGTCCTCGGGAACTTCGAAGAAGCTCATGACGGGGGTGTCGGGCAGGCAGGTCTTGACGAGCTTGCGGATCGCGACGCGGATCGACGGCTGCACGACCAGCGCGAACGGCTTGGCTTCGGCCATCAGCGGCTGCGCGGCGTGGGTCAGGGCGTCGACGATGCGGCGGCCGAGATCGGGTTCGATCGCGTGGCGCCCGGTCGGGTCGTTGCGCATCGCCTGACCCAATATGGCCTCCAGCTGCCCCTCCAGCGTCATGACGCGCAGCGGCTCGCGCACCCCGCACAGCTTCTGGATGATCAGCGCCCCCAGCTCCGGCCGGATCAGCTCGACGATCTCGTCGGCATCCTGCGTCCGTTGGGCGACGACGACGATCGCGGCGGCGATGCGGCGGAATTCCTTGAGCGTGATATTCTCGGCCAGCAGCGCGCGCAGCACCTGCGTCAGCGTGGTGAGCGACAGCGGGTTCGGGCACAACGCGGCGACCAGATTGGCGGCGCGATCCTTCAGGCCGTCGAGCAGCGACTGCACCTCGTCCGGACCCAGCAGCTCGGTCGCGTTGACCGTCAGCACATGGTTCAGGTGGGTGGCGATCACCGTCCCGGCATCGACCACCAGATAGCCGGCGCCCGTGGCTGCATCCGAATCGCCCGGATGGATCCACACCGCGTCGAGGCCGAAGGTCGGGTCCTTCGCCGCCTTGCCTTCAAGGAAACCGCCAACCGCCTGGCCGGTGTCGAGCGCCAGCATCTCGGTCGCCGACGCCATGTCCTCGCCGACGACGACGCCGCCGATCGAGATGCGATAGGTGTAGGGGGCGAGGTTGATGTCGTCGCGCACCTTCACCTGCGGCACGACGAAGCCCAGTTCCTTGGACAGCTGGCGGCGGACCCCGGTGATCCGGCTCATCAGCGGCGCGCCCTTGCGCTCGTCGACCAGCGGCACGAGGCCGTAACCGATGTCGAGCATGATGTGGCAGGTGTCGCTGACCTCGTCCCAGCCGATCTTCGACAGGTCGGTCGGTTCGGCCAGCGCCTCGACCGGCGGGGCGGGCGGGGGCGCGTTCTTCTGCTTGGCGAGCTTCCACGAGGCGAAGCCGGCGATGCCCGCGGCGGGCGCCAGCACGAGGAACGGCATCCCCGGCAGCATCGCCAGCAGCCCGAGGATACCGGCGACCGGTGCCCAGGTACGGTGCGACGCGAACTGCGTCCCGATCTGCCCGGCCAGGTCCTGCGACGAGGTGGAGGTGACGCGGGTCACGATGGCGGCGGCGGCGATCGAGAGCAGCAGCGAGGGCACCTGCGCGACCAGCGCGTCGCCGATCGCGAGCAGGACATAGGTCTGCGCCGCTTCGCCCACCGCCATCTGGTGACTGACGACGCCGAGGATCAGGCCGCCGACGATATTGATCGCCAGGATCAGCAGGCCGGCGACCGCGTCGCCCTTCACGAACTTCGACGAACCGTCCATCGCGCCGTAGAAATCGGCTTCGGCGCCGGTCTCGATCCGCTTGTTGCGGGCTTCGTCGGGGGTGATCAGGCCGGCGTTCAGGTCGGCGTCGATCGCCATCTGCTTGCCGGGCAACGCGTCGAGGGTGAAGCGCGCCGACACTTCGGACACGCGGCCCGCGCCCTTGGTCACCACGATCATGTTGATAATGATCAGGATCGAGAACACGAAGAGACCGACGACATAGTCGCCGCCGATCAGGAAGGTGCCGAACGCCTCGATGACATGGCCCGCCGCCGCTTCGCCCTCATGCCCGTGGACCAGCACGACGCGGGTCGACGCGACGTTGAGCCCCAGACGGAACAGCGTCGCGAACAGCAGCACGGTCGGGAACGCGGAAAAGTCGAGTGGCTTCTGCGCATTGAGCGCGACCATCAACACCGCGATCGAGATCATGATGTTCATGACGAAGAAGATGTCGAGCATGAACGCCGGGATCGGCACGACCATCAGCAGGACGAGCAGCAGGATCGCGCCCGGCAGCGCCGACTGGCGCAGCGCGGGCAGGACGCTCTTGGGATTGCTCAGGATCGCCTGCATCACGCGTTACCCAGATTGGCGAGGATGGAATAGGCGAGCCGTGCGGACTCGGGCGTCGGGCGATAGAGCGAGGCCATCTGCGCCGGATTGGCGGTCGCATCGCCACCGCGGCTGCGCACGACGTTGAGGTTGGCGAGCGTCGTGGTCAGCCACGCCTCGTCGCCGCCCTGCGCCTCGGTGCCCATGATGACGTCGCCGCCAAAGCCGTTGAGCATCACGGCGGGCTGCTGCATCCGGTTGACCGGAAAGCCGCCCAACGCATCGCCCATGTCGGCGCCGCTGCCGCCGCCGGCCTTCGCCCCGCGGTCCAGCTTGGTCGCCATCCTGTCGTAGATTTCGGCGAGCGAGCGCGGCTGGCCGCCGGCGCCGTAGAAGATCGACCGGTTCGCGCGGGCGGCGGCGGGGAACATGCTTGCGGCCGAACGGTCGGGATTGCTCTGCATCGTCGTCAGGAACTGGCGCGCACCGCCCAGCCCCAGGAAATGCGCCATATACAGGTCGGTACCGGTCGCGCTGCGGCCGAGTGCGCCTTCCAGCGCCGCCTTGTTGTCGGCGGCATGTTCGGCGGCCATCAGCGACGATGCCTGCGGGTCGTTGCGCAGCTGCAGGATCGCATGGCGGGTCGCGCCGTCGGCGACGTAATAGCGGCCGTTGCTGCCCTGTCGGATGCTGTCGGCAGCCCATTGCATGCCGTGTTCGGCGCCGTGCGCCTTCACCACGCCCAGCCAGCTCTGTTCGACGAACTGGTAGAGGCCGGTCGCGGAGGAGGTGCCCGCACGCGCGTTGGTCTGCAGGCCGCTTTCGACCTGTGCCTGTCCCAGCAGATAATTGAAATCGACGCCGGTCCTCGCGCTCGCCTTCGCGATCGCGCTGTGGACATAGGATCGGGCTTCTACCGGAACGACGCTCATCGGGCTGTACTTCGCTTCCCCTGTTCAGGAAGCATCACAGCAAGGCGCGTGCCAGTTTGGTATCCGGCTGCTTACCGATATGCCGCCGCGGCCATACGCTGCGGCGTGGCGGCAAGGCCTGGCCGGTAGGCCGGCAATCCGCCGCCGCCCGCCAGCTGGTCGATCCGTCGGCGGACATTCGCCGCCATCAGGTTGACGTAGATGCGTGCCGTCTCGTTCAGCCGCTGCGCCTCGCGCGCCAGCACCTCCAGCTCGGCATCGAGCGGCAGGTCGTCGTTGGCGGCGACCGCCTCGATCCCCTGCAGCTTCATCGCCGTCGCGGTTTCCAGCGCGGCGATGTCGTTCGCCTGCAACGCCGCGATCTCGGCATGGAGGCTGTCGATCACCCGGATCAGCGCATCACGCCGGTTCATTGCTGTTCCAATCGAGTTTCAGGGCGATCAGCCGGTCGGCGATGGTAGCGGGGGACAGGGGGAAGCGTCCTTCGGAAATCGCCTTGCGGATCGTCGCGACGCGGTCGGTATCGACCGGGGGCGACGCCGACAGCGTCTTGGCGGTGGTGCCGCCCGACAGGAGTTCGACGCCGCTCTTGGGCGCGCCGGTGTCCTGTGGGGCCTGCGTCGTGCCCGTGCGTGCCTGTCCCTCGGTCCGCGCGACACCGCGCCCACCGATCGACGAAACTAGCCTTGATCCGACTGAATCCACCATGTCCCCGTCCTTCGCGAACTGCTGACATGAGGAGAAACGGTGGCCGGGCGGATTTCTTTAGCAAAAAGTTACGGGCCATTATTTTTTGTTCGGGGCGGCACTTGCCCGCTCCCCCACCCAGTCACCCATTGAGGATACCGTGTGGGTGGCCGGGTTGGGGAGCGGGCAGGTCCCGCCCATCCGCGCGAGCGGATCAAAAACCACCTTAACGCCCGAAGCCGGGCAGCGCGGCACGTCCCGATTCCAGCGCCACCGCCTGGATCGGCGGCTTGGCCGGGTCGACCTTCACCATCAACCGCCCGCCGACCGGGGCATCGCCCATCGCCACCCCGTCGCGGGTGATCGAAAAGCCCGGCGCGCCCGCCTCGACCATGATAGGATCGCCGCGGCGGATGACCGGTTCCGCCTTGACCGGCGCCGCCGCAATCGGGGTCGGCACCGCCCGTTCGGGCACCGTGCGGGTCATGCGGCGGACCGGCACATAGACTTTCCATGCCGGCCCCATGCAGCTGATGACGACCGCATCCTGCCGGTCGGACAGCCAGCCGAACTGCGGCATCGCACAGCGCGCCAGCTTGAGGCGCGGGTCGACCGGCATCTGCGCGCCGCCGTCCATGCCGATGCTGGCCCCGGTGAACTGTACCACCGCCTCGTCGAGCTGGGTGGTGGACTGAAAGGTCTGCGCGGTGGCGGGGCTGGCGATCAGCAAGGCGGCGAACAGGCTGTGGCGGATCATTGGTCGGCTCCGTTGGAAGCGGCAACCGGCGCTTGCCGGTCGGCAACGGCTTGCCGGTCGCCGGCAAAGCCCAGGTCGATATGGACGCCGCGCCCGCCGATCCCCGGCGGCGCGAAGGCGACCTGCGCCGGCGTCACCGCACCTTCGCGCACCAGCAGCGCGGCGACGGCGCGCGCCCGGTCGGTGGCGAGGATCGCGGCGCTGCCGGTGGCGGGATCGACGTCACCATCGGTCCCGCCGGTCAGCGTGACGGCGATGCGGCGATCGGCCGCCGCCTCGCGCACGAAGTCGACGGTATTGGCGGTACCGCGGGGCAGGGCGGCCGAACCGGGCGCGAACCCGTCCACCACCGCGCGCTCCAGCGTCATCGGGATCGGTTCGGCATCGAACCCGGCGCGAATGCCGGCGGTCAACGCACGGCGATCGACCGCCTGCGCGGCCTGCAGGAATACGAAGAACCCGACCAGCAGCAGCGAGATATCAGCCAGCGTGGTGAGCCAGAGCGGCCTGCCGGGCGCGGTGTCGAAACGGGTCATTCTCATCATTCTGCGGCCTCGCGAAGATGCGGGCGCTCGCGTTTGGCGAGCGCGACGAGGGGTGCCTCCAGACGGGCACGTTCGAATGCTTCGGCGCGCGCCAGCCGGCGCAACCGCCCGGCGATGGGCATGCCGACCAGTGCGGCCAGCAGCGCGCCGTACAGCGTGGACAGCAGCGCGATCGCCATCGCCTGTCCGATCGCGGCGGGGTCGGTCATCGCCATGAACATCCGCACCAGCCCGACCAGCGTGCCGATCATGCCCAGCAGCGGCGCCAGTTCGGCGATCGCCCCCCACATGTCGGCGGCGGCAAGGTGCCGTTCGGCCCGCGCCTCGTTGCGGTGGCGCAGCCGCGTGCCGACCGCATCGGGTCCGGCGCCGTCGACGATGCCGGCGATCGCGTCGGCGATATCGGGATCGGCGATCCGCGACCGGTCGAGCGTCATCACGCCGTGCCGCTTGGCGATCCGGTCGAGCTTGCCGATCTGGTCCAGCGCATCCTCGGCGGAAAACGGCCGGCGCCCAAGCGTGGCGAGCGCGCGCAGCGCGCGGCCGAGGTCGGCGGGCGGGGTACGGATCAACAGCGCGAGCGCGGTGCCGCCGACCACGAAGGCGGCGGCGACCGGATCGGCATAGGGGGCGAGCACGGGCGGCATCATGCCCGCTTCTCTGCAAGGGCGATGCCAGTTTTCGTGCCGGCAAGCGCTTGCCGGTCGCGGTTGCCGCTTGCCGGTCGATGGCGGCAATCGGCGCGATTTTCCGATTTCTGGCCGGTTTCGGCGAAACTGGCACGCCCTTTGCTGTGATCCCGTGTGATGCGCATCCGGCGCGTCGACTTGGGGTTCGTCCGATGGCCGACAACGCTCTCTTCGGGATACATGGTGCCGCGCTGCAGGTGCGTGCGCAGCGCATGGGGATGCTGGCGTCGAACATCGCCAACGCGTCCACCCCCGGATTCAAGGCGAAGGACGTCGACTTCCGCGCGGCGCTGGCAGGGGCCGAGCAGGGCGGCAACGTCGACCGCTCGATCGACGGCAACACGCTCTATCGCCGGCCGCTGCAACCCTCGCTCGACGGCAACACCGTCGAACTGGTCACCGAACAGACCGCCTTTGCCGAGAATGCGGTCGCGTATCAGACGACGCTCGCGTTCCTCAACGGGCGTATCTCCACCATCACCCGCGCGCTGAAGGGGGAATAAGCCCATGCCCGCACCCATGAGCATCTTCGAGGTATCGGGCCGCGCCATGTCGGCGCAGCTGATCCGGATGAACACCACCGCGTCGAACCTTGCCAATGCCGGCGCGGTGTCGACGACCGAGGCCGGCGCCTATCGCACGATGAAGCCGGTGTTCCGCACCAGCTTCGATGCCGCCAGCGGCCTGGCGACGGTCGATGCGGCACAGGTGGTGACCGCCGGCGAAGCGCCGTCGAAGCGCCACGACCCCGGCAACCCGCTGGCCGATGCCGAGGGCAATGTGTGGGAAGCCGCCGTCGACGAACCGCGCGAGCTGGTCGACATGCTCGATGCCGCCCGCACCTATCAGAACAATGTCGAAGTGATGTCGACCGCCAAGTCGCTCATCACCGAAACGCTCCGCCTGGGACGCTGATCATGGCCACTACTTCGATCCAGAATATTCCGACGGTAAAGGGTGCGAACGACGCCGCTGCCAAGGCGAAGCTCGGCCAGCGGTCGCTGGGGCAGGACGATTTCCTGCGCCTGATGACCGCGCAGCTGCAATATCAGGACCCGTTCAACCCGACCGACAACACCCAGATGGTGGCGCAGATGGCGCAGATGTCGTCGCTGTCGGGCATTACCGAGATGAGCTCGACGCTGAAGTCGCTGGCCGCCCGGATGGGCGGGACCAGCGACGCGGTGTCGTGGATCGGCAAGGCGGTCCTGACCCCCACCGCGACCGCGGTGGCCGATGCCAAGGGCAATGTGACCGGTGCGGTCGAACTGGACGGCGAAGCGCAGCAGGTGAAGGTCGAGATCCGCGACGCGTCGGGCAACCTTGCCCGTTCCGTCTCGCTGGGGGCCCAGCCGGCCGGCATGGTCGATTACCAGTGGGACGGAAAGACCGACGACGGCAGCGCCGCCGGGGCCGGTCCCTATACCATCAGCGTCGCCGCCACCGACCAGAACGGACAGGTCGTCAAGGCCCGCAACCTTGCCTGGGCCGGGGTGTCGTCCGTCGTTCCGAACAACGGCAAGCCGCTGCTGACGCTGTCGAGCGGCGAGCAGGTGCAAGCCGAAACCGTTCGCAAGATTGCCTGATTTCAATCTTTTCATTCGAATTATCGCAGGAGCCTAACCCATGTCCTTCTACACTTCGCTCTCCGGTCTGAAGGCCTCGCAGGTCGACATGGCGTCGATCTCGCACAACCTTGCCAACGTCGGCACCACCGGTTTCAAGAAGAGCCGTGCCGAATTCGCCGACGTGATCGCGTCGAACCTTGCCGTGGCGCCGACGCAGATGGTCGGTTCGGGTACGGTGGTGAAGGGAAATCGCCAGCAGTTCGGCGAAGGCAACCTCGTCCAGTCGTCGTCGTCCCTCGACATCGCGATCGCCGGCGACGGCTTCCTGGCGCTCAAGCAGGACCCGACCAAGGAAGGGCTGACCTTCACCCGCAACGGTTCGCTGCGCGTCGATGCCAACCAGTTCGTCACCGATGCGCAGGGCGCGCGGTTGCAGGTCTATCCGGTCGACGGTTCGGGCAACGTCGTCGCGACGACCCGCGCGTCGCTGAGCGACCTCGTGCTCGCCAGCACCTCGGGCAAGGCCTCGGGCACCAACAACGTCGCGCTGGGCGTGAATCTCAACGCGCGGTCGGTCGTGCCGGAAACCGCGGCGTTCAGCCGGTTCGATTCGTCGAGCTACAACGAATCGATCGCCACCACCGTCTATGACGGTGCCGGCAATCCGATGACGATGACCACCTATCTGAAGCGCACCACCCCGCCGGTCGTCACCACGCCGCCTGCGGCTGAGGATCTGTCGAGCACGTGGGAAGCGTACAGCTTCGTCGGCGATCAGGAGATGAAGGTCGGCGCGACCCAGGCCGTACCGGTCACCTTCGACGCGACCGGAAAGCTGACGACGCCGGTTGCCACGACCTTCGACTCGTTCATGCCGGCCAGCGGCGTGGCGCAGCAGCAGATCACGCTGACCATCCCGACCACTTCGGCTGCGACTACCAAGCCGTTCAAGGTCGGTACCCAGACGCAGGACGGCATCGCCGTCGGCCGGCTGCAGGGCGTGACGATCAACGAAAAGGGCATCGTCACCGCCAGCTATTCGAACGGCGATACCAAGGCGCTGGGCCAGGTGGCGATGGTCACCTTCTCGAACTCGCCCGGCCTGCGCCAGATGGGCAACAGCAACTGGCAGGCGACCGGCCTGTCGGGCGAACCGACCTTCGCCAGCTCGGGCGAGAACGGCGCCGGCTCGCTGATGTCGGGCATGATCGAAGGGTCGAACGTCGACATCACCGAGGAACTGGTCGGCCTGATCGCCGCGCAGCGCAACTTCCAGGCGAACTCGAAGGCGCTCGACACCTCGAACCAGATCACGCGGTCGATCCTCGATCTGCGTGCTTAACTGCTGAAACTGGCATGACCCTTGCTGTGTAGCGAGGGTCATAGTTGGGAGGTTTCGATGGACCGGCTGGTCTACACCGCAATGTCGGGGATGCGTGGCCATATGGCCGCGCAGGCGACGATCGCGAACAATATCGCGAACGGCTCGACGATCGGGTATCGCGCGGACAAGATCGATTTCGAGCAGTTGTTGCTGAAGGGCAAGAACGGCGAGCTCGAAACCCGTTCGCCCTCTTCGGAGGAAGTGCGCGACATGGACCGCCGGGCCGGCGCGATCCTCGCGACCGGCCGCCCGCTCGACATCGCGCTGGAAGGCGACAGCTGGATGGCGGTGCAGGGTCCCGACGGCACCGAAGCCTATACCCGCCGCGGCGACCTGCAGGTTTCTGCCGCCGGCACGCTGGAGACCGGCGATCGCTTGCCGGTCATGGGAACCGGCGGCCCGATCACCGTGCCGCCGTACCAGGCGATCTCGATCACCGCGGATGGCCGGGTGATGATCGTGCCGCAGGGCGCGGCGCCGGGCACCCCCGATCAGGAGATCGGCCAGATCAAGCTTGCGAGCCCCCAGGGCAGCAATACCGTCAAGGGCATCGACAACCTGCTGCACGTTCGCGGCGGCGGGGTCCTGCCCGGCGACATGACCGCCAAGGTGCGCTCGGGCGCGCTGGAACAGTCGAACGTCAACATGACCCAGGCGCTGGTCGACATGATCGAGAACCAGCGCTCGTACGAAGTACAGGCGGGCATGTTGAAGCAGGCGAAGGAGATGGATGAATCCTCCGCCAACCTGATGCGCGTCCAGAGTTAAGGGAAACAGGACATGGCCAACGCCGCACTGCATATCGCCCGCACCGGGCTGGACGCCCAGGACACGCGGATGCGCGTCATCTCGAACAACCTGGCGAACGTCAACACGACCGGGTTCAAGCGCGACCGCGCGTCGTTCGAAACGCTGAGCTACCAGATCGTCACCGCACAGGGTGCCGCATCGACCCAGGAATCGCGCTATGCCACCGGCCTCAACCTCGGCACCGGCGTAAAGGTGCAGGGGACGGCCAGCATTCAGACGCAGGGCTCGCTCGCCTCGACCGGCAACACGCTCGACGTGGCGCTGGAAGGCGACGGCTATTTCCAGGTGCAGCTGCCCGGCGGGCAGCTGGGCTATACCCGCGCCGGCAATTTCAGCCGCTCGCCAGAGGGCATGCTGGTCACGACCGAAGGCTATCAGGTGATGCCCGGCATCACCCTGCCCGAAGGGGCGACCTCGATCACCATCGGCGGCGACGGCACGGTCAGCGCGACGATCCCCAACCAGACCGAAGCGACCCCAATCGGCCAGATCCAGGTCACGACCTTCGCCAATTCGGCGGGCCTCCAGCCGGTCGGCGACAATTTCCTGATCGAAACCGGCGCATCGGGCGCAGCGCAAACCGGCGTCGCCGGTTTGGATGGCCGCGCCCGCATCCGGCAGGGGATGCTGGAAGGATCGAACGTCAACGTCGTCGAGGAACTCGTCGACATGATCGAGACGCAACGCGCCTATGAGGTCAATTCCAAGATGATCTCGGCCACCGATGAAATGCTGAAATATGTCAACCAGAACATCTGACCCCGCGCGCGCCCGCGCGCTCGCAACGATCGCGCGCGTGTTCGCGCTTGCCGCGGTCGTGCTGGCGGCAATGCCGGCAACCGCCCGCCCGCTGTTCGGCAAGAAATTGCCGCCCGAGGATTACACCGCCTCGCGTCCCGCGGCACCGGTGGTCCCGGTCGTCGCGACCGGCGCGATCTTTCAGGCGGATCAGGGCTATGCCGCACTGTACGAAGGCTGGCGCGCCAAGAAGGTCGGCGACCCGCTGACCATCGTGCTGGTCGAACGCACCAGCGCGTCGAAATCGGCGGGCTCGAAGCTCGACAGCTCGGGTGGCTTCTCGGTCACCCCGCCGTCGGTCGGGCCGCTGTCGTTCGACCCGAACATCGCCAAGGCATCGGGCGGCCGCAATTTCGGCGGCACCGGTTCCGCCGACCAGACCAACGCACTGTCGGGCGAACTGTCGGTGACCGTCGCCGAAGTCTATCCCAACGGCACCATGCTGGTGCAGGGGCAGAAGCGGGTGACGCTGAACCGCGGCGACGAATTCGTCGCGATCAAGGGCGTCGTGCGCTCCGCCGATGTCGACATCAACAACCGCGTGCCGTCGACCCGCGTCGCCGATGCCCGCATCTCGTACACCGGCAAGGGCGATGTCGCCCGCGCCAGCCGGCAGGGGTGGCTCAGCCGCTTCTTCCAGGTCGTTAGCCCGTTCTAGGACCGCCCGATGCGCTTCCTGCTCGCCATCCTCGCCGCCGCCCTCCTGATCGTTCAGCCCGCCGCGGCGGAACGGGTCAAGGACCTCGGCCGCTTCCAGGGTATCCGCTCGAACCAGCTGACCGGCTACGGCATCGTCGTCGGCCTGCCCGGCACCGGCGACGACAATCTCGAATATACCGTGCAGTCGGTGAAGGCGATCACGTCGCGCATGGGGCTGCAGCTGCCGCAGGGGATGAACCCGGGGTTGAAGAACGCGGCGGTCGTCATGATCACCGCCGAACTGCCCGCCTTCGCCAAACCCGGCCAGCGGATCGACGTGACCGTCGCGTCGATGGGCAAGGCCAAGAGCTTGCGCGGCGGCGCGCTGGTCATGACACCGCTGATGGGTGCCGATGGGCAGATCTATGCGATGGCGCAGGGCAACCTCGCGGTCGGTGGCCTGGGGGCCGAGGGTGCCGACGGGTCGAAGATCGTCGTCAACATCCCCTCGGCCGGGCGCATTCCCGACGGAGCGACTGTCGAGCGCACCGTCGACACCGGCTTCGCTACCGCGCCGACGCTTACCTTCAACCTCGCGCAGGCCGACTTCACCACCGCGCAGAACGTCGCGGGTGCGATCAACCGTCGCTTCGGCGCCGGCACCGCGACCGCGATCGACGCGGTGTCGGTGGCGATGCGCGCCGCGCCCGGCGCCGATACCCGCTCGATGCTGATGAGCGAGGTCGAGAACCTGCCCGTCGAGTCGGCGGAAACCGCCGCGCGTGTCATCGTCAACGCCCGCACCGGCACCGTCGTCATCAACTCCGCCGTCCGCGTCTCGCCCTCGGCCGTCACCCACGGCAAGCTGACCGTGAAGATCGACGAGGACCAGCGCATCAGCCAGCCGGCACCCTTGAGCCAGGGCCAGACCGCCGTCGAGCAGAAGAGCGGCGTGACGGTCGAGCAGGAGGTCAAGCCGATGTTCCTGCTGGCGCCGGGTCCGAAGCTGGCCGACGTGGTGAAGGCGATCAACGCGATCGGCGCATCGCCCGCCGATCTGGTCGCCATCCTCGAGGCGCTGAAGGAATCGGGGGCCCTCAAGGCCGAGCTGGTCGTCCTGTGAGCGTGATCGGCGCGACGACCGGCATCGGGGTCGACACCAGCCGCATCGGTTCGAACAAGAACCTGAAGGCCGCGGGCGAACGCTTCGAATCGGTGTTCACCGGCATGATGCTGAAATCGATGCGCCAGGCGAAGCTCGCCGACGGCCTGTTCGAGAACAAGGCATCGGGCCAGTTCCGCGACATGTGGGACCAGAAGGTCGCCGAGAACATGGCGGTCACCACGCCGCTGGGCATCGGCAAGGCGATGACCGAGTTTCTGGCCCGGTCGCAGAAGGTTAACATGGCGGAAACCGCCAATTCGACGCAAGCTGAGCCGCAACCGGCCGTTAATCCCTCCGAAGGGAAGAGCGGATGAGCGACCTGCTGTCGATCGGCGCGAGCGGGGTCAGGGCCTATCAATCGGCGCTGACCACGACGTCGGATAACATCGCGAACGCCGGGACGACCGGCTATGTCCGCCGTACCGCCACGCTTGCCGAGGTGGGCGTCGGATCGTCGCGACAGACGAACGGCAGCGGCGTGGCGATCGCCGGCATCACCCGTTCGGCCGATGTGTTCCGATCGGCACAGGTACGGCAGACCACGTCAGACGTGACGCGCAGCGACGGCGGCGTCATGTGGCTCGAACGGATCGAAGCGGCACTGAACAGCCAGGCGCTGACCGACCGCATGACCGCGTTCTTCAACGCCGGCACCGCGCTGTCGGCCGATCCGTCGGCCGATGCGCCGCGCCGGTCGATGCTCGAGGCGGCCGAGGGCGTTGCCCAGGCATTTTTGGGCACCGTCTCCACGCTCGATGCCGCGTCCAAAACGCTCGACCTGACGGCCGGCGACGCAGCGGAAAAGGTCACCAACGCCGCCGCGGCGCTCGCCCGCATCAACGACGGGCTGGCGCGGGTCGCCAGCGGATCGACCGGACAGGCGCAACTGCTCGACCAGCGCGACCGGATGCTCGACGCCATGAGCGAGCTGACCGATATCGACGTCCAGTTCGATCCCGTCGGACGGGTGACCGTTCGCGCCGGCGGGACCGAAGGCCCGGTGATGGTCCACGGGATCGTGGCATCGACGGTGCAGTTCGGCCGCAGCGAATCGGGTCAGCCGATCTTCACCGTGATGCGCGGCGGGACCGAATACGGCCTTACCCCCAAGGGCGGCGGGATGGCGGGCATGATCGATGGCGCACAGCGGATCAGCGAGATGCGCGGCGAAGTGGTCGCCGTCACCAAGGCGTTCGTCGACGGCGTCAATGGTGCGCTCAATACCGGCGACGACCTGAACGGCGATCCGGGGGCCGACATGTTCCTGATCGACGATGCCGGGCGGGTCACGCGGGTGCTGAACGACCCCAAGCTGATCGGTGCCGCCACCACCGATGCCGGCCCGCGCGACAGCGGCAATCTCCAGACGCTAGCGACCATCCGCCGTACCGGCGCCTTCGAACAGTCCATCGTGTCGCTGCAATCGAGCAACGGATCGGCGCTGAAGGCGCGCCAGACCATTGCCGAGGCGCAGGGCGCGATCCGCGATTCGGCGGTCGACGCCCGCGATTCCGCTGCGGGCGTCAACCTCGACCAAGAGGCCGTCGACCTGATGCGCTTCCAACAGGCGTATCAGGCGTCCAGCCGCGTGATCCAGGTCGCGCGCGAGACGATCGATACCCTGCTTGCGATCCGATAGGACGAACGATGCAGATTTCCACCGCCAGCTTCTACAACCGGTCGACCAAGCAGATGTCGTTGCTCAACAACGACCTGAACCGGTTGAACACCGAATTGTCGACCCAAAAGCGGCTGAACGTCGCGTCGCAGGATTCGACGTCGTGGATGCTGCTGGGCGGCATCAAGAAGGACGACGCCGATTCCGCCGCGTTCCGCGCCAACATCACCTTGTCGCGCGGGCTGCTGGCGCAATCCGATACGGCGCTGGCCAATGCCGATGAACGGCTGGTGCGCGTCCGCGAACTGGCGACGCGCGCGAGCAGCGAGACGCTGAACGACAAGGACAAGGCCGCGATCGCGACCGAACTGACCGAGATTCGCGACGGGTTGCTGGCGATCGCCAACAGCCGCGACGTGCGCGGCCATCCCGTGTTCGGCGGCACCGGCGAAACCGCCTTTGCCCAGGACGCGACGACCGGCGCGATCACCTATACCGGCAACGCATCGGTCGCGAACGTCCGCATCGGCGAATCGAGCAACGTGCAGGTCGGGCTGGACGGCCGCCGGGTGTTCGGCGGCGATCCCGACACCCCCGGCACCGTCGATGTCTTTGCAATGATCGACGATCTGGTGAAGGCGATGGGTATTTCGTTCACCGAAGCGCCGGTCGATCCCGACGCGCCGCCGGTCGATCCGGCCAACCCGCCGGTGTTCGACCCTGCCGTGCCGCGTGCCGAATTCGCCACCAAGATCCGCACCGTGCTGGGCCAGCTCGACCGGGCGGAGGCACAGGTGACCTCGGCCCGCGCCTCGTCCGGCGCGCGCGCGGCCCGGCTGGAGATCGAATCGACGCAGCTCGATACCATCGGCCTCGACCGCGAGGAGGCGCGCAGCGCGCTGGAAGATACCGATCTGTCCACGACGATGGTCGAATTTCAGAAGACGGTCACCATCCTCAGCGCGACGCAGGCGAGCATCGCCAAGCTCGCCGGCCTGTCGCTGTTCAACTACCTCAAGTGAATGCTGACCGGCCTTTTTACCTGATTTGCGGCCGGTAACGATTTCTCGACCTCTATCGTGGAAAAGGGGGATCGCATGACGCGCCGCACCCTGCGACGCGGCAGTTCGTAACCCCAGGGGGCAAGCGCCACATGTTTCCGGCTATCGGCTTAGTCGTCCTACTCGCCATGGTGTTCGGCGGGTTCGCGTTCACCGGCGGTGACCTCGGCCCCGTGATGCATGCCCTGCCGCACGAGATGCTGATCATCGGCGGTGCCGCCGTCGGCGCGCTGATCATCGGCAATTCCGGCCGCGAGCTGAAGGGGATGGGCGGCGGCTTCATGAAGGTCATGAAGGGCCCCAAGTACAAGAAGCAGGACTATCTCGACGCGATCTTCCTCGTGTCGAAGCTGATGAAGATGCTGCGCGCCGAAGGGCCGATCGCGCTCGAACCGCATGTCGAGGACCCGAAATCGTCGTCGGTGTTCGGCGAATATCCCCGCCTGATGAAGGACCATACGCTGGTCAACCTGATCGCCGACACGCTGCGCCTCGTCGTCGTGTCGTCGGGCACGCTCGACGTACATGCGGTCGAAGAGGTCATGGACAACGCCATCAAGACGCACCACCACGAGGAACAGGGGCCGCAAACCACGCTGCAGGGCCTCGCCGACGCGTTGCCGGCGCTCGGCATCGTCGCCGCCGTGCTGGGCGTGGTGAAGACGATGGGATCGATCGACAAGCCGCCCTCGATCCTTGGCGGCATGATCGGGTCGGCGCTGGTCGGCACGTTCCTCGGCATTCTGCTCGCCTACGGTCTGGTCGGTCCGCTTGCGACGCGGCTGCAACAGGTGATCGATGCCGATGCCGCCATCTATCACGTCGTAAAGCAGATCATCATCGCCTCGCTCCACGGCCATCCGCAGCCGCTGGTGATCGAAGCGGCGCGTTCGGGCATCGCGCATCACAACCAGCCCGGCTTCGCCGAAGTCTTCGACGGCCTGCGCGGGCGCTGATCCATGGCCCGCGCTCCGCACGGCAATAACCAGCCGCCACCCATCATCATCGTCAAGAAGATCATCGAAGCCGGCCATGGCGGCCATCACGGCGGCGCGTGGAAGGTCGCCTATGCCGATTTCGTGACGGCGATGATGGCGTTCTTCCTGCTGATGTGGCTGCTGGGTGCCACGACCGAGAAGCAGCGCAAGGGGCTGGCCGATTATTTCGCGCCGACGCTGGTCACCGTGAAGGCGGGATCGGCGGGGTCGAACGGGCTGTTCGGCGGCGAATCGATCGTCGACCAGGACAGCTATCCCCACCGCGCCGCACAGACCGGCACCCGCTCGCTGACCATTCCCGTCGACGCCAATGGCGGCGCGAAGGAAGGCGCCGGCGAAAAGGGCCGGTTGAAGAAGAAATCCGAAATGACCGAATCCGACAAAAAGGCCTTCGAACGCGTCAAGCGGACGCTGGCACAGCGGATGGCGAGCAACGCCGAACTGCGCAAGCTGGCGCGCAACGTCCGCTTCGTGCCGACCCATGACGGGGTGCGCATCGACCTGGTCGACAATGCCGATTACTCGATGTTCGCGCTCGGCACGACCGCCCTCGCCCCCGAAGCGTCCAAGCTGATGACGATGATCGCGCAGACGGTGCGCGACCTGCCCAACACGATCATGATCCGCGGCCATACCGACGCCGTCGCCTATGGCCGGCCGCAGGACATGAACAACTGGATGCTGTCGTCGGGCCGGGCCGAAGCGACCCGCCGCCGCCTCGCGCTGGGCGGGGTCGGCGAGCGCCGCTTCGAACGGATCGAGGGCGTGGCCGATCGCGAACCGATGATCGCGAAAGACCCCTACGACCCGCGCAACCGTCGCGTCGCGATCACCCTGTTGTATCAGGAAACGGCTGGCTTTGGCGGTCGGCAGCGTATGGCCAGCATCGACAGCGAACCCGCCGCCCGTGCCGAAGTACCGCGGCCGGGCGTGGAGCATGGCGCAACGCATTGATCGGTGCGGCGGTCGTATCTGCTGTAGCTTCGTCATCCCCGCCTGCGCGGGAATGACGCAGCGCGTCGTGGCGATTCGCCCTACGCCTAGAAGAACAGCTTCCGAAAGGTGACGCGCACCACCCGGCCGAGCGGGTCGATGAAGCCCGGCTGGAAACGGAACGGTACTTCGCCGTCGGGACCGGTCACGCGCTGGCGGGCATTGAACAGATTGTCGACGCTGAGGCTGATCCGGCTTCCACGTAGCCAGCCATTGCTGCGCACCCACGACGGTTGCTCGCCCGGATTGACGAACAGCCGCAGGTTGACCCGCGCGAGGCTGCCGAAATCCAGCGCCTGCGCGCCCGTGGTGCCACCGTTCACCTGCGTGCCCTCACGCCAGTCGATGCCGAAATTGGCGCCATAGCCGTCCCGGGTATAGCCGCCACGGAGCTGAACCTGATGGCGCGACGTGCCGCCGGTGTCGCCGGTCGCCGATCCGTTGAGCAGGTCCAGCTCGGGAAGGCCGGGTCGGATCAGGATCCGGTCGGTGAAGACGATCGTGTGGTAGAGGCTGACCCGCAGTCCGCCGCCGCCACCACCACCGCCCGGCCCGCCGAACCCGCGGCCGGGGCCGCCGAAGCCGCGACCTCCGCCGCCACCCTGTCCGCCCGGCCCGCCAAAGCCGCGGCCCTCGCGCGGGCCGTCACCCGGTGGCGGGGGGGGCGGGGCATCGCTGGTCGGGCGTCCGGCCTCGGCCGCGTCGCGCGCCGCACGCCGTGCCTCCATGCGCGCCTGCCGCTGGGCATCGGCGGCACGCGAACGCGCGGTGGTGATCCGTTGGAAGAAGTTCAGCCCGTAGCGAAGCTGGCTGTTCTCCGCCCGCGCGAAATTGATCGAACGCGTGTCGAGCCGGATCAGCGTCCCGTCGGCATCGCGCACGAACCGGTCGGGAAAGGCGTTCTGAATCTCGGCGGTGATCGCCGGGAAACCCTGGATCGGATTGTCGGTCCGCTCCGACAGATAATCCGCCTGGAACGTCAGGTTGCGCGCGCTCCACGGCTTGATGTTCAGCCCCAGCTTGAAGCTCTTGTTGGTTTCGGCGACCAGCGCGGCATTGCCGCCGGTCACCGTGGTCACGTCGACGCTTTGGCCCAGGACGTAATCGAACACCCGCACGAACGGGGTGACGACCGTCGGATTGCCGAGCTGCTGCTGGGTCGGCGCATTCTCTTCGGTGGTGAAGTTGGCGATGATCCGGACCGGCGTGACCGGCTGCCAGTTGACGCCATAGCCATAGGTGGTGAGCGTGCCGAAGTCCGACAGCTGCTCCAGCTCGACATTGCCGTTCAGCGACAGCCGCCCAAGGAAGCTCAGCACCCCGTTCTGGGCATTGGCGATCGGCAGGTCGATATTGGCACGTACCGATCCCGAATCGCGACCGAGTTCGACGCTGCTGTCGATCCCCGAACGCTGTGACTGGCTGCTGAAATCGGTGGTACGCGCGGCCAACCGGATGCTGGCATTCGCTTCGCCGGCGGGCAGGGAGAATGGCGATCCCGACGCCAACCCCTCGATCGCGCCCGCGCTCGACACCGATCGCGCGCGATCGGCAATGCGCAGGAAGCTGCCCAGATCGCCGAACGGGCTGGCGGTCCCGGCCAATATACCGGCCTGCAATGCGGTGGCATCGACGCCGCGTTCGGTCCGCGTCTCGCTCTCGGTGCGGTCGTAGCTGCCGTTCAGCGTCCAGCGCCACCGCCCGATGTCGCCGTTCAACACCACGCCCAGATTGGCGGTCGTCGTCTCGGCATTGCGACGCAGCGGATCGGTGTCGGCATAGCGCAACACGCGCACGTCGTTGTCGAACGGCGAGAAGGGCGAAGTACCGGGCAGGGTCAGCGAGAGGCTGGGCAGGCCCAGCAGCGATTCGCTGCGATTATGCTCGACGCGCCCGTTCACCGTCGCCGCCACGTTGCCGAATACGTTGCGGCTATAGACCGCGTTGGCCGAAAACCGGTCGCTCTGCGCCTGCAACGTACGGAACGGCGTGGTATCGGTGATATTGGGATTGCCCGCCGCGGCGGCGAACCCGGCCAGCGTCGGCGACCCCGCCGGAACGCCCGCGATCGTGGCGGTGCCGAGCGCCGGATCGATCGCCGCGCCGCTGACCGTCGAGGTGACGTTACCGGTCAGGTCGAACGGCGTGCCCGTTGGATTGAGCGCGATGCCACGCTCGCTCTCCAGCAGGTTGGAGGTCGTCTCCGCCTGAAGGTTCAGGTTGAAGCGCTTGTCGCGGTCGATGCGGACGAGGCCGCCTTCCGCCTCGAAGTTGCTCGATCCCCCGTCGGTCGGCGCGCTGCCCTCCAGTTCGCCGGTATAGCTGCGGAAGCGCGGGCGCAGCACGAAGTTGATGACCTTCTGATCGGCGCGATAGCCGAATTTCAGCGCCACTTCCTCGGGCAGGATATCGACGCGCAACAGTGCCTCTGGCGGGAAGTCGGCAATCTCGCGCACGCCCGCCGATCGCCGTCCGTTGATCAGAATCACCGGGTCGCCGCCGCGCACCGACTGCGTCTGCGGGGCGAGTTCGCTCAACAGGTCGGTGATCGAATTGGTGCCGTAGCTGCGGATGTCGGCCGGGGTCAGCTGCAATTCGGGTTTGATGTCACCCGGCACGGCGCCCGGTAGCCGGCGACCGGTGACGACGATTTCATCGACCTCGCCTTCGGCGTCGGTGCCGGCAGCACCGGTTCCGACCGGGTCGGGCGTCTGCGCCGGGGTCTGTGTGGTCGGGGTGAGCGGGGTGACCGGTGGCGTCTGCGCGGTCGTGGTCGGTGGCGCGACCGACGCCGTCTGCGCGGCCCACGCCGCCGGCGCCGTTCCCAAAGCCAGTACCACCAACGTCCATCGCGCCATGCGCATTCCTTCCAAACCCTGTCCGCGTCGAGGCGGTATCAGGGGCGTTACGGTCCAAATGTCGCACAACTATCGCGCGGGATGAAAATATCCGGGCGAAGGCCTATCGCTTGAGCAGATAGTTCAGATGCGCCGCCGCGATCGGACGGTCGCGATCGTCCTGCCACGCGGTCGCGGTGACATTGGCGATCCGCGCGCCCAGCCGGGTGACGGTCCCGCCGGCAAAGGTCGTCCGCTCGCGCCCGCCGCGCATATAGTCGATGGTGACGTTGATCGGCTTGATCGTCGCATGGTCGTCGCCCAGCGCGGCGCGCAGCGCAGCCCATGCCGCCATCTCCAGCATCCCGCCGATCGCGCCGCCGTGCAGGAAACCGGGGCGGCCGAGCAGGTCGCCGGCAAACGGCATCGTCACGATCGGATGGCCGCGGTCGTCGGTGTCGAACGTCAGGCCGAGCAGTTCGGCATAGGGGGACAGCGTCATGCCGCAGCGTCCAGCAGCATGAAGGTGCCCGCGACATGCGCGACCGGATCGTCGGGATCGCCGTCATGCGCGATGCCGCGCACGAACGCGACCTGCCGTGCGACGCGGTAGCATTCGCCGCGCCCGACGACCGTCCGCCCCGCCGTCGCCGGCCGCAGATAGTCGAGCCGGAGGTCGAGCGTCGCATGCGGCAGGAACGCGCCGCGCTTCAGCCACACGCCGACGCTGGTCGCCATGTCCATCAGCGTGACGATCGGCCCCGACGCCAGCACGCCGCGCGCCGGATCGCCGACCAGGTCGTCGCGAAACGGCAGCAGCAGTTCGCACCAGTCGGCCCCATGCGCCTGATAGCCGATGCCCAGCCGCGACCCATGGCCGCCGATGCGGGCGGCGAAGAAGCGGGCGGGATCGAACCCGGGGGGCAGGCTGAAAGCGGTCATCCCCGTTTCCTTAGATCGGATCGCGGCCGGGTTGAAGCGGCGAACCATAACAGCTTTGTAACTAGGGCGCGGCGGGGCGCGGCCATAGGGTCGGGGCGGCGGCGCATCGGTGTCGCGCAAGGGGGAAACACGATGCCGCTCGTCACCATCGCCATGGCCGATATCGTCGAATTGGGGACACAGGTCGCGACAACCGGCGCGATCCGCGCGGCGGAGGCGTCGGGCGATCAGGTCTTCGAATATATCATCGCCGTCGCGATGCTGGTGTACGAGATGTATCCCAACTGACATGCCTGCGCCGATCGAAGCGGGGTTGCGCGATGCGATCGCCGCGGCGCGGGAGCGTTCGTTGGCGGCGGGTCGTGCGTGGATCGACGACGCGGCGCTCCGCGCGGTAACGGCGCGCTTCACCGATATTCCGACGCTGGCCGAGGGAGAGGCCGCGGCACGGGCGTTGGTGGAGGATGCCGGCTGGGTTGCCGCGTTGCTGGGCCCGTGGATCGCCCGGCTACGGGGCGATCCGCTGTTCGAACCGCCGTTCAAGAGCCAGCGCGACGCGTTGCGTACCGGCATGGTGCTGGCCGAGACGCCGGCCGCGAGCGTGACGATGGCGGCGATCGATTCGTTCGCCCCGGCGGCGCGGGTACTGCCCGATACGGTGGTGGTCGGTGGGCGGGTGTCGTGGACGCGCTACATGCGCGGCGGCGAGGCGCGGCTATGGCGCTGGCGCGCCGATGCCGTCGACGCGAACTGGCATGGCGGGGTGGCGGCACCCGCGCGCCCGCTAGCGGTGCGTCCGCTGACCGACGGGGCGGTGGTGCGGATCGACGGGCGGCAGGAGGCGATGCTGCTGGTCGATCCGTCGGCGCCGATCGTGTCGGTCACGGTGACGTTGCGCGTGGGCGCGGCGCCGTTCCTGCGCGAATATGACCGCCTCGGCGGCGCGCTGGTCCGCGTGGCGACGCTCGACGACGCGGCCGCGCGCAGCACGATGCTGCTGACGTTGCTGCGCGAACTAGGGCAGGGCGATGCAGCCGTGTTCGACGCCCTGTCGCGCGATCCCGCCTTCTTCGTCCGCTGGGACGCGATGCGCGAATGGCTGGCGGCCGACGCCCGCAGCGCCTTGCCCCGGCTTCGCACCATGACCGGCGATCCGCACCCGGAGGTACGGACGGCGGCGCAGGCGATGTTGCCGGTGGTCGAGGCGCGGATGGGGGCGGCATGGCCCGGCTGATCGATCCGGGCAGCGGCGATGCGATCGACCTCGACGATCTGGTCGACCTGCTGGCCGCCGAACCGATCGACGTGCGCGACGAGGATGCGTTCGCCTCGCTCGGGTCCGCGCTCGCCCGGCTGGGGCGCAACCGCCACTTTCTCGCCGACCTTGCGCTTGCCGAATTGAAGCAGCGTTGTCGCGGGCAGGTTGATGGCAATGCCTATGGCGCGCAGGTCCTGCTGCTGCGCCCGCCGGACGGCCGGTTCGTGCTGCGCGCCAATTTCTGGCCGGCGGCGCAGGACCGCGCGCTGCGCGCCGGCGGGCGGGCGGCGTTCTTCTACGACCTGCCGCACGACCATAATTTCCCGTTCCTGACGGTCGGCTATCATGGGCCGGGCTATTGGAGCGACGATTACCGTTACGACGTCACGCGCATCGACGGCCGCGTCGGCGAGCCGGCGGGGTTGCGCCATGTCGGGCGCTCCCGGCTCGATCCGGGCAAGGTGCTGCTCTATCGCATGCGCGACGACGTGCATGTGCAGTTGCCGCCCGACGCCTTTTCGGTGTCGCTCAACATCCTCGGCTATGACGCGGCGCAGCCCTGGCTCGATCAGTATCGCTTCGACATTCGCGGCAACACCATCGCGCAGGTGCTGACCTCGACCCCGGCCGAGGCGCTGGTGACGCTGGCGGTCGGTGCCGACCTGCCCGGCGGAATCGATCTGGCCGAACAGTTCGCCACGCACCATCCCTGTGAGCGGATGCGGATCACCGCGCTCGACGCGCTGGTGCGCAGCGGCCCCGATCCGCTGGCGGCACTGTACCGCGCGACCGCCGATCCGTCGCGGGGGGTGGCGGACCATGCCCGGCGGATGGTCGAACAGTTCGATCCGGATCGGACGCAGTTGTCCTGATCGGACGGATGTGGGTGGCTAAGGATGGCGTCGATGCAGTTCGTCGCGATCCTCGATCCCATGCCGGCGTTGATCGCCCCGGCCCGGCGTCGCGGCATCGCGCTGCGTCCGCTCGCGGAGGTGCCGCAAGCCCCGGTGCGGCTGGCCCGCTGGCGACGGGGCGAGGAAGGGGCGCCGGCCCGCTTGCGCCGCATCCGCGCGAGCGCCGATGCGGTGCGCGCAATGCTGCTCGTCGAGGATGAGGCGGCGCTTGCCGCCGGCCTCGACGCCGGGGCCGACGATGCCGCGCTCGAACGCGCACATCCGGTCGAGATCGTCGCGCGGCTGCTCGCCCTGTTGCGCGCGACGCGGCACGACCGGTTGCTGACGATCGGCGACCTCGCGATCGACCGCGCGACCCGGACGGTGCGACGCGGCGGCGTCCAGCTGAACCTGCTTCCCCGCGAATATGCCGTCCTGCTCCACCTTGCCGACCATGCCGGTAGCGCGGTGCCGCGCGCGGACCTGCTGCGGGCAGTCTGGGCGCGCGATTTCGATCCGGAAACCAACGTCGTGCAGGTGCAGATGTCGCGGCTGCGTGCGAAGCTCGATGCCGCCGGGCCGCCGATACTGCATACCGATCGCGGGCGCGGCTATCGGTTGGGTGACGCATAGCGCCTATCCTTTCCGCCCGACCCCCGATAGCGTCGCGGGCCAAGCGATGGAGAGGGTTCGCCGATGACACGGGTGACGATGAGCGTGACCGACGGGATTGCCGAGGTCCGGCTGACCCGCGGGGACAAGATGAACGCGACCGACCCGGCGATGTTCGATGCGCTGATCGACGCGATCGACACGCTGCAAACCTCGTCCGCGCGTTGCGTCGTGCTGTCGGGTGAGGGGCGGGCGTTCTGTGCCGGGCTCGACATGGCCAGCATGGCGGCCGGTGCCGCCGGCATCGACCTCGCCACGCGCAGCCACGGTCCGGCGAACCGGGTGCAGCAGGTTGCGTGGGGCTGGCGCACGTTGCCGATGCCGGTGATCGCGGCGGTCCACGGGCTGGCGTTCGGCGGGGGCATGCAGATCATGGCCGGCGCCGATATCCGCATCGCCGCGCCCGACACCCGCTTCGCGATCATGGAGGCGAAATGGGGGCTGGTCGCCGATATGGCGGGCTTCGCGCTGTGGCGGGGCGTGCGCAGCGACGCGTTGCGCGAACTGGCCTACACCGCGCGCGAGTTTGACGGGGCCGAGGCGCAGGCGACGGGGTTCGTCACGCGACTGGCGGACGATCCCTACGCCGCGGCGCTGGACCTCGCCCGTACCATCGCCGGACGCAGCCCTGACGCGGTCCGCGCGGCCAAGCGGCTCGCCAACCTTGCCGACGATGCCGATGCCAGGGCGATCCTCGCGGCCGAAAGTGCGGAGCAACAAGCATTGCTCGGCCGCCCGAACCAGGTCGAGGCGGTGCGCGCCGGAATGGAACGACGCGCGCCTGGCTCCACCGACTGACCGGCGTCAGATATCCTGCACCAGCCGCCCGTACAGTTCCGGCCGGCGATCGCGGAAGAAGCCGAACGCGGCGCGGTGGCGCTTTACCCGGTCAAGGTCGAGCGTCGCGATGATCACGCCCTCTTCCTCGCGGTCCAGCTCGGCGAGGATGTCGCCGCGCTCGTCGGTGATGAACGACGTGCCGTAGAAGGTCTGGCCATGTTCGACGCCGACGCGGTTCGCGGCAACCACCGGCACGACGTTCGACACCGCATGGCCGACCATCGCACGACGCCACAGCCGCGCGGTGTCGAGGCTGGTGTCGTGCGGTTCGCTACCGATCGCGGTCGGATAGAACAGCACCTGCGCCCCCATCAGCATCAGCGCACGGGCGGTTTCGGGATACCATTGGTCCCAACAGATGCCGACGCCCAGCTTGGCCGGACCGTCCCATACCTTGAACCCGGTATTGCCAGGCCGGAAATAGAATTTCTCCTCATATCCCGGCCCGTCGGGGATATGGCTTTTGCGATACACGCCCTGGATGCGACCGTCGGGATCGATCATCGCCAGGCTGTTATAATGGTGCGGGCCGTCGGCTTCGAAAAAGCTGGTTGGAATCGAGATGTTCAACTCGCGCGCCAGTTCCTGCATCGCCAGCACCGCCTTGTGCTCTTGCGTAGGCCTGGCATTGGCGAACAGGCCTTCATCCTCGACGCGGCAGAAATATTCGCCCTCGAACAATTCGGGCGGCAGCACGACCTGCGCCCCGCGCGCCGCCGCTTCGCGCACCAGACGCGAGACGTTGGCGATGTTGCGATCGATATCGGCGGTGAAGCCGAGCTGCAGCGCGGCGACGGTAATCTGGGTCATGACGGTCCTTGGTTACGCCGGAATCTGCTGGCTGATGCAGTGGAAGCTGCCGCCCCCGGTCAGGATATGGTCGGCGCGCAGCCCTACGACCTCGTGGTCAGGGAAGAGTTCGGCGAAGGCGGCGACCGCCGCATCGTCGGTGCCGGTGCCATAGAGCGGCACGACCACCGTCGCATTGCCGATATAGAAGTTCATGTGGCTGCCCGGGATGATCTCTTCCTCGGGCGACAGCACGCGGCCGGGCGAGGGGACCAGCACCACCTCGACACCGAACGCCTTCGCCCGCGCGGCCGCATCCTGATAGATGCGCCAGTTCGGATCATTCTCTGCGGCCTCCGGAATCGCCAGCCGGTTCGGCCCGACGAAGCGCGCCAGATTGTCGACATGGCCATCGGTATGGTCGTTGAGCAGCCCGTCGCCCAGCCACAGCACCCGGTCATAACCGAGATCGTCGTGCAGCCGCCGTTCGGCCGCGTTCTTGTAGAAGCCGGTGTTGCGATTGGGGTTGAGCAGGCATTGCTCGGTCGTCACGACGAGGCCCGTGCCATCGCCGTCCAGCGCGCCGCCCTCGACCACCCAGTCGTGATCGGCGATCGCCATCCCGCGCTCGCGTGCCAGCCGCAGCCCGATATCGTCGTCGCCCGGCAGGTCGTATTTCCCGCCCCAGCCATTGAAGCGGAAGCGGTGCGCGGTGCCGTCGCCACCGACGATCGGCCCGGTATCGCGCAGCCAGATATCGCCGAACGGCTCGACCACCACCTGTGCGAACGGCGCACGGCCGCGGGCATCGTCGGCGGCCTCCAGATCGGCGGCGACCAGGATCACCGTCTCGCCACGGCCATCGGCATGGACCGCGCGGGCAAAGGCGACCACCTCGTCACGGGCGGGGTCGAGGTCCTCCTGCCACAGTTCGGCGTGGCTGGGATAGCCGATCCATACGGCGGCGTGGCGGGCCCATTCGGGTTTCGGCGCGGTCATGCGCGCGGAAATAGTGGATCGTGGAGCCGAGGAAAAGGGGCGCCGATCGACGATCCATGCCGCCATTGCGTCACCCCGGGCTTGATCCGGGGTCCCGCTTTTTCTGCCGTCGGACAAGAAGCGGGACCCCGGATCAAGTTCGGGGTGACGAAGGGTGTATTCCTGTCACCCCGGCAAACCTTGCTCCAGAAGCGGCGATGGGCGATGGGGCCGCCATCGCTTCCATCCGCCCGGAGCCCGAGTCCCATGAAATTCTTCGTCGATACCGCCGATACCAACGACATCCGCGAACTGGCCGATACCGGTCTGCTCGACGGCGTCACCACCAACCCGTCGCTGATCCACAAGTCGGGCCGCGATTTCCTAGAGGTCGTCCGCGAAATCTGTTCGATCACGCCGGGACCGGTGTCGGCCGAAGTGGTCGCGCTCGATCACGCAGGCATGATGCGCGAGGCCGAAATCCTGCGCAAGATCGCCGACAATGTCGCGGTCAAGGTGCCGCTGACCATCGATGGCCTGAAGACCTGCAAGGCGCTGACCGATGACGGCACGATGGTCAACGTCACCCTGTGCTTCTCGGCCAACCAGGCGCTGCTGGCGGCGAAGGCCGGCGCGAGCTTCGTCTCGCCGTTCGTCGGGCGGCACGACGATATCGGCTTCGATGGCATGGGCCTGATCGCCGATATCCGCATGATCTACGACAATTACGATTTCGGCACCGAAATCCTCGTCGCCAGCGTCCGTCACCCGATCCACGTCCTCGAATCGGCGAAGATGGGCGCCGACGTGATGACCGCGCCGCCATCGGTCATCCGCGCGCTGGTCAAGCATCCGCTGACCGACAAGGGCATCGAAGGCTTCATGGCCGACTGGGCCAAGTCGGGCCAGCAGATCGGCTGATCGGAGGCATGGAATTGTAGCCCAACCGTTCGTGCGGAGTGGGGGCCGAGCTTGTCGAAGACCCGTATCGAAGCATTTGGTAAGCGGTCCTTCGATATGCCCCTTCGACAGGCTCAGGGGCTACTCAGGACGAACGGTTGCGCACGGCTCGCCGCGTTCTAATCGACAGCGCCCGTCGGGTGTCGCTATCGAAAGGCCGTGACGCAGCCGCTCCCCCTTCTATTCGCCACCCATCTCGCCCGTGACCGGCGCCGGTCGGCGCATACCGTGCGGGCCTATGCCGCCACCGCCGAGCGGCTGATCGCGTTCCTGCAAGGCCATTGGGGCGGGGCGGTCGATGCCGCGGCGATCGGCCGGATATCCGCCGCCGACCTGCGCGCCTTCCTCGCGCATCGCCGCGGCGAGGGGCTGGGCAATGCCGGCGCCGCGCGCGAATTGTCGGCGGTGCGCGGCTTCATCGCCTTTGTCGGGGGCGAGGCACCGCCGCTACGCGGCCCCCGCGTCGCGAAAACCGTGCCGCGCCCGATCTCGCCCGACGAAGCCATCGCGCTGGCGCAGGAGGTCACCGATGCCGCTGCCGAACCATGGATCGGTGCGCGCGACTGGGCGGTCCTGTTGCTGCTCTACGGTGCCGGGCTGCGCATCGGTGAGGCGCTGTCGCTGACCGGGCGGGCGCTGCCGCTGGGGGCGACGCTGACCGTCACCGGCAAGCGCGACAAGACCCGCGTCGTGCCGCTGCTGCCGCCGGTACGCGCCGCTGTCGAGGCCTATGTCGCGCAGCAGCCATGGGGCACTGCCCGCGACGCCCCATTGTTCCGCGGGGCGAAGGGCGGGGTGCTCGACGCCGGGGTGGTGCGCAAGGCGGTGCGCGCGGCGCGGGTGGCGCTGGGGCTGGGCGAGCGGACAACGCCGCATGCGCTGCGCCACAGCTTCGCGACGCATCTGCTGGGGCGGGGGGCGGATCTGCGCTCGCTACAGGCGCTGCTCGGTCATGCCAGCCTGTCGTCGACGCAAATCTACACCGCGGTCGATGCGGCGCATCTGCTCGATGTGTATCGCAACGCGCATCCGCATGGGTGAGGTTGTGGCCATGACGGGGAGACCCCAGCCTGCGCTGGGGTGACGCTCGTGGTCGGGCAGGACTTGTCCCAAACGTCACCCCAGCGCAGGCTGGGGTCTCCTCGCAATTGTCGCCAACCCAAAACACGAACGCCGCGCCAGACCCTCGGTCCGACGCGGCGTTCGCCTGAAATTATCGAAAGGACCTTACCCCGCCTGTTCGGCAAGGATCGTCAGCCCCTTGGCGGTGACCTCCGCAAAGCCACCGCGGATCGCGATACGTTCGGCCTCGCCTTTTTCGGTGCGCTGGACCAGCACATCGCCGTCGCGGATCGTCGACATGAACGGCGCATGGCCCTCCAGGACGCCGAAGTCGCCTTCGGTGCCCGGCACGGTGACCATATAGACCGATTCCGACCGCACCAGCTTTTCGGGGGTCACGAGTTCGAAGTGTAGCATTTCTAACACCTTACTCCCTCTCCCCTTCAGGGGAGAGGGCCGGGGAGAGGGGCTTTCGGGAGAGGCGTCGCGCTGCCCCTCTCCCTAACCCTCTCCCCTGAAGGGGAGAGGGAACAGCGCTTTAAGCGTCCTGCGCCATCTTCTGCGCCTTGGCGACGACTTCGTCGATGCCGCCGACCATGTAGAAGGCCGATTCCGGCAGGTGGTCGTACTCGCCCTCGACGACCGCCTTGAACGACTTCACCGTGTCTTCCAGCGCAACGAACTTGCCGCTGATGCCGGTGAAGACCTCGGCGACGTGGAACGGCTGGCTAAGGAACTTCTGGATCTTGCGGGCGCGGGCGACCGTGACCTTATCCTCTTCGCTCAGCTCGTCCATGCCGAGGATGGCGATGATGTCCTGCAGCGACTTGTAGCGCTGGAGCAGCGACTGCACGGCGCGCGCCGTGTCGTAATGCTCCTGACCCACCGTGCGCGGTTCGAGGACGCGGCTGGTCGAATCGAGCGGATCGACCGCCGGATAGATGCCGAGTTCCGAGATCGCACGGTTGAGCACGGTCGTCGCGTCCAGGTGGGCGAACGAGGTGGCCGGCGCCGGATCGGTCAAATCGTCGGCGGGGACGTAGATCGCCTGCACCGAGGTGATCGATCCCTTGTTGGTCGAGGTGATGCGCTCCTGCAGCGCACCCATGTCGGTCGACAGCGTCGGCTGATAGCCCACCGCCGACGGGATGCGGCCGAGCAGCGCCGACACTTCCGAACCCGCCTGGGTAAAGCGGAAGATGTTGTCGACGAAGAACAGCACGTCCTGCCCTTCGACGTCGCGGAAATATTCGGCGATCGTCAGGCCCGACAGCGCGACGCGGGCGCGCGCGCCCGGCGGCTCGTTCATCTGGCCGTAAACCAGCGCGACCTTCGATCCCTCGCTGGTCGGATTGCCTTCGGCATCCTTGGCGATGACGCCCGCGTCGAGGAATTCGTGGTACAGGTCGTTGCCTTCGCGGGTCCGCTCACCCACGCCGGCGAACACCGACGTGCCGCCATGGCCCTTGGCGATGTTGTTGATCAGTTCCTGAATGAGCACGGTCTTGCCGACACCCGCGCCGCCGAACAGGCCGATCTTGCCGCCCTTCGCGTACGGGGCGAGCAGGTCGATGACCTTGATGCCGGTGACGAGGATCGCGCTCTCGGTCGACTGGTCGACGAACAGCGGCGCCGATGCGTGGATCGGGGCGGTGGTTTCGGCGCCGACCGGGCCACGCTCGTCGATCGGCTCGCCGACGACGTTCAGGATGCGGCCGAGCGTCTTGGGGCCGACCGGCACGCGGATCTGCGATCCGGTGTCGCGCACCGCCTGACCGCGGGTCAGACCCTCGGTCGCGTCCATCGCGATCGTGCGGACGGTGCTCTCGCCCAGATGCTGTGCGACTTCGAGGACCAGCCGGTTGCCGTTATTGTCGGTTTCGAGCGCCGACAGGATCGAGGGCAGCTCGCCGTCGAACGTCACGTCGACGACCGCGCCGATCACCTGGCTGATGCGGCCGGTATTGTTGGTGCTGCCCTGCGGGGCGTAGGTGTCTGCGGCGGTTGCCATTACGGGTTCCTCGGGTGGCTGTCCCCGGCCTGGGGCGCGGGACGGGTAAAGGTCACGACCAGACGGCGACCGCCGTCGATCGGTTCACGGGTAATCTGGTAATCGGCGCCGGGCAGGGTGCCCTTGGCCGGGCTCTCGGTCATGATGCCGCGCTTGACGTCGTCGCGACCGGGCAGGTTCATCGACGCCAGCGGACGATCGACCCAGCGCGCGAACTGCTCCTTGGCGAACGGGCTGGAATCGAGGTTGACGATATCCAGCGCGAAGCGAAGCTCGCCGATCCGGAGCGCATCGCCGGTCACCGTCAGATTGGCGGTGTTGACCGGGGTGATCGACGGATCTGCCATCGGCGTCGGCTGCGCCTTGGCGACGAAGGCACCACCGTCCGGCGCATAGGCCGACAGGCGAAACCCCATGCCGTTCAGCAGCTCGATCGTCCTGGGCGCATCGCCCAATACGGTCGCCCAGCCGCCGGTGACGAACGGCGTCGGCGTCGCGCGCGGCTTTTCCGCCGCCTTGTCGGCAGCTGGCTGGCCACAGCCGGCCAGCGTGGCGGCGAGCGCCAGCAGGACGGCACGCCGCATCACAGCGCTTCGGCGCCCGAGATGATCTCGACCAGTTCGGTCGTGATCGCGGCCTGACGCGTGCGGTTATATTCGATGGTCAGGCGGTTGATCAGGTCGCCCGCATTGCGCGTGGCGTTGTCCATCGCCGTCATCTTCGAACCTTGTTCGGACGCGGCGTTTTCCTTCATCGCGCGATAAATCTGCACCGCGATGTTGGTCGGCAACAGGCTGTCGAGGATCGCTTCCTCGCTCGGCTCATATTCGACCACCGCGTCGGCGGCGGGCTGGGCCGACTGCGCAGGGATCTTGACCGGGATCAGCTGCTGCTCGGTCGGCTCCTGCGTCAGCACCGTCTTGAACGTGGCATAGAACAGGTGCGCGACGTCGAACTCGCCCGCGGTGAAGCGGCGGATCAGGTCGTCGGCATAGCCCTTCGCATCGGCGAAGGTCAGCTTGCCGAGATCGCCCGGCTCGACCGCGTGAACGAAGCCGTCACGGAACTGGCGCGCCAGCACCGCTCGACCCTTGCGGCCGATCGTCAGGAACTTGACGGTCTTGCCCTGTTCCTGCAGCTCCAATGCACGGCGACGGGCGAGGCGGGCGATGTTCGAATTGAACGCGCCGGCCAGACCCTTGTCCGACGTCGCGACGACGAACAGATGGACCTGATCGCGGCCATGGCCGGCGAGCAGCGGCGAGCTGCCCTCGGTGATCTGCGCGGTACGCGCCAGGCTGGCGACGACCTGCTCGACGCGCTGGGCATAGGGACGACCGGCCTCGGCCGCCTCCTGCGCGCGGCGCAGCTTGGCGGCGGCGACCATCTTCATCGCCTTGGTGATCTTCTGCGTCGACTTCACCGAGCCGATGCGCAGTTTCAGGGCCTTGAGTGACGCCATGTTCTTCTTCCTGCTCCCTCTCTCCGCTGTGCGGGGAGAGGGTCGGGGAGAGGGGGCTTCGTTACCGAGTGGCCCGCACTTCCCCTCTCCCAACCCTCTCCCCGCAAGCGGAGAGAGGGCTAGTGGATCTTACGCGAAGGTCTTCGCGAAGTGGTCGAGCGCGGCCTTCAGCCCCGACTTCGCCTCGTCGCCCAGATCCTTGGTGTCGCGGATCTTGGCCAGCACCTGCGGGTGGTTCGCCTTGAGGTCCGACAGCATCGCCTGCTCATAGCGGGTGACGTCGTTCACCGCGACGGTGTCGAGATAGCCCTGCGTGCCGGCGAAGATCGATGCGACCTGTTCCTCGAACGGCATCGGCGAGAACTGTGCCTGCTTGAGCAGCTCGGTCAGGCGCGCACCGCGGTTCAGCAGCTTCTGCGTCGAAGCGTCGAGGTCCGATCCGAACTGCGCGAACGCCGCCATTTCGCGGTACTGCGCCAGCTCCAGCTTGATCGAGCCTGCGACCTTCTTCATCGCCTTGGTCTGCGCGGCGGAACCGACGCGGCTGACCGAGAGGCCGACGTTGATCGCGGGGCGGATGCCGGCGAAGAACAGGTCGGTTTCGAGGAAGATCTGACCATCGGTGATCGAGATCACGTTGGTCGGGATGTACGCCGATACGTCGCCCGCCTGCGTCTCGATGATCGGCAGCGCGGTCAGCGAGCCGCCGCCATTGGCGTCCGACATCTTGGCGGCGCGCTCCAGCAGGCGGCTGTGCAGATAGAACACGTCGCCCGGATAGGCTTCGCGGCCCGGCGGACGGCGCAGCAGCAGCGACATCTGACGATACGCGACGGCCTGCTTCGACAGATCGTCGAACACGATCAGCGCATGCATCGCGTTGTCGCGGAAATATTCGCCCATCGCGGTGCCGGTGTACGGCGCCAGATACTGGAGCGGGGCGGGGTCCGACGCGGTCGCAGCGACGACGATCGAATATTCCATCGCGCCGTTTTCTTCGAGCGTGCGCACCAGCTGGGCGACGGTCGAGCGCTTCTGGCCGACGGCGACATAGACGCAATAGAGCTTCTTGCTTTCGTCATCGCCCGCATTCGCGGTCTTCTGGTTGATGAAGGTGTCGATCGCGACCGCCGACTTGCCGGTCTGGCGATCGCCGATGATCAACTCGCGCTGGCCACGGCCGACGGGGACGAGGGCGTCGATCGCCTTCAGGCCCGACTGCATCGGTTCCGAAACCGACTGGCGCGGGATGATGCCCGGTGCCTTCACGTCGACGCGGGCGCGCTTTTCGCTGACGATGGGGCCCTTGCCGTCGATCGGGTTGCCGAGGCCATCGACCACGCGACCCAGCAGCCCCTTGCCGACGGGAACGTCGACGATGGTGCCGGTGCGCTTGACGGTGTCGCCTTCCTTGATCGACGAATCCGATCCGAAGATCACGACGCCGACGTTATCGGCTTCGAGGTTCAGCGCCATGCCCTGGATGCCGCCGCCGAACTCGACCATTTCGCCCGCCTGGACGTTGTCGAGCCCGTGGATGCGGGCGATGCCGTCACCGACCGACAGCACCTGGCCGACTTCCGAAACCTGCGCTTCGGTGCCGAAATTGGCGATCTGGTCGCGGATGACCTTCGAGATTTCTGCGGCGCGGATATCCATGTTCAGCCTTTCATCGCGTGCGCGAGCGTGTTCAGTCGGGTCTTGATCGAGCTATCGATCATCTGGCTGCCGATCTTCACGACCAGTCCGCCAAGGAGAGTAGGGTCGACCTTCAGGTCGATGGCGACCTCGCGGCCGACACGGTGGCGCAGCTGCTGCTTGAGCGCGTCCACCTGCGAATCGTTGAGCGGGTGCGCCGAGACGACCTCCGCATTGGTTTCACCCCGGCTGCGCGCGGCAAGCTCGCGGAACGCGCGGATGATCGCGGGCAGGTCGCCCAGCCGGCGGTTCTGCGCCAGCACGCCGAGGAAATTGGCGGTCAGCGGATCGAGGCCCAGTACCGGGACCAGCGCGGTCAGCGCCCGGCCGGCTTCGTCGCGGCCGATCAGCGGGCTCTTCACCAGCGCCGCAAGGTCGTCCGATTCGGCGATCGCCGCCGACAGCGTCTTCAGGCTCGATTCGACCGCGGTCAGCTGTCCCTGCTGCTCGGCGAGGCCGAACAGCGCGGTCGCATAGCGCCCGCCCAGGCTCGCCTGGATCGTACCGCCAGTAGTTCCGCTGGATGTCTCCACGCGCGCGTCCTTGTCAGGGGTCAACTTCATACGTCCCATGCGGGTAGGGGCGCTTGCATTCCCAACCGCCGTCGCGAACCGATGTCGCGCCGCTGACCGGCCCATGCGCCCCCGATGGGTCGTGGGGCCGCTAGCATCGGTGTCACGATTTCGCAAGCTTTGTGGGACGGCGGATGGCGGGTTGTGATTCGTACCGAAGCTGAACGGGGGATTATTGGAGGGGTAGAAGGAAGTTTGGTCACGCGAAGGCGCGGAGGGGTTGCGCCCAGGCCTGATCCATTCGCCTTGGAAACAAACGTCATCCCAGCGCAGGCTGGGATTTCCCAATGACAGCGCGCAGCAGGAGCCGCGGGAGACCCCAGCCTTCGCTGGGGTGACGCTCGAGGCAAATATCAAACGCCGGACGCAACTCCTCCGCGTCCTCGCGCCTTCGCGTGAAAACCCTACTTCGCCGCGGTACAGCGATACACCAGCCGCTCGTTCGCCTGTGCCGGCAGCGCGGTGCGAATCGCCGATTGCTGCGTCGCCAGCGCCGCGCGGCCGCCGGTGTCTGCGGCGCAGGCCTTTTGCTGCACCTGCCCGCGCAACGATCGCGCACGGGTCATCGCCTCGGCCGACAGCAGATAGCGGGTGTTGGTATAGCTGCCGCTGACCGGATCGAAGCGCAGCACCGATACGGTCGCGTCCTCGCTCGGCACGAGGATGCGTTCCCAGCCACCGCCCGGCGCCTCGGCATATTGGGTGCGGCCGTTCATGCAGCCATCGGCGCGCCAGTCGAAGCGGACGGTTTCCACCGGCGACAGGATGATGCGGCTGCGTTCGGGCACCAGCGTGCACGACAGCGCCCCGTTCAGCGGCGCCACGCGGGTCGCGGCGGTGCGGCCCGATTCGTCGGCAGCAGCGACCGAGTCCGGATCGAAATCGGGCCGCAGGACAAAGGTGACGATCGCGCCGAGCAACAGCACCCCGCCGCCGATCCCGGCATAGATCGCCTGCCGCTTCTGCCCACGCGTCGCCAGCAACCCGGCCCCGCCCGCCGCCAGCACCGACAGCGCCAGCAACAGCGCGGCCAGCGCGATCATGTTCTCGCGGGTTTCGGCATTGTCGGCCTTCGCCTTTTCCAATGCCGTCTCGCGTTCGTCGCGCGCGCGTTCGGCGGCGGCGCGGGCGCGTTCGCGATCTTCGACGCTCTGCCGTTCGGCATCGGCGCGGTCGCGCGCATCGGCATCGGCCAGCGTCAGGCAGGGAGTGGCGATGGTCGACACCGGCTGGCTCGCCTCGCGCAGGAACGCGATCAGTTCGGAATCGGCGATGGCGAAGGCGAAGCTCGCATCGCCCTCTTCGCCGCGAGTCAGCGCCGAATTGACGCCCAGCACCCGGCCGCAGCGGTCGAGCAGCGGCCCGCCCGAATTGCCGCGCGCGATGCTGGCGGTATGGACCAGCACCGACGTGCCTTCGAGCGTGCGGTTGCCCGACATTACCCCCTGCGATCGCACCGGCGCGGTCGGCGTCACGAAATCATCGGCCGACCGCGCGGTGGCAAGGTCGACATTGCCGGGATAGCCCAGCGCGATCAGCGGGTCGCTCTCCCCCAACGACCCGGTATAGAGGGTCAGCGGCGGCAGGCGCACGCCGCTCACCTCGATCAGCGCGAGGTCGCGCGACTTGTCGAGGCGCAGCACGCGACCCTCGAACGACTTGTCGCCCTCCGAAGGGACCACGCCGACCACGGCCTCGCCCGGATAGCGCTCCAGCAGCTCGACGACATGCGCGTTGGTGACGATCCGGCCGGGCGCGACCGCGAAGCCGGTGCCGTGCTCGACATCGACCATCTCGCCATCGACCGTCGCGATCACCACGACACGGACGACGCCGCGCGCCGCCGCCGACACGTCGTCGGCCCGTGCCGGCGCGGTGAACACCAGCAGCGCGGCGAGCGTGGCCAGCCAGCAGGTCAGCAATCGCATGATCGGCATAACGTCTTTCCCCATGACGCCGCCGTTTCGGGCAAAGCGACGCGCGGGGCAAGGGGGCGCGGGCCCGAACCGCAACCCGCGCAGCCGCCTGTTTCCAAACGGCCTATCCGGCCTCGTCCTCGCCCTGCTGCACCTTCGACCCGCCCCGCCAGCGGGTCAGCGCCGCCGCCCCGCCGTCGCGGTCGATGATCGCGATCAGTTCGGCGGCGAAGGCGGCGGTGGCCCCGCCATGCGGCGCATAGGCGACCGGCCCCAGCACGCGTTTCGCCTCGGCCGCGCGATCGGTTTCCAGCAGCACCCGCGCCGCCTCCATCCGCAACCCCCGGTCCTGCGGTCCCAGCGCATGGGCGCGCAGCAGCGCGTCGCGCGCATTCTGGTTAGGCGCCTGTCCCGGCACCTGGAAGGTGCGATAGAACAGCCGCAGCGGCTGGGGATCGTCATGCTCGATCCGGTTGGCGGCCAGGAACGACTTGCGAATATCCTTCCACCGATTCGGATCGGCGTCGCGGGCCGCGCGTGCCTGCGCCATCTGCGCCATGCCGAGATAGACATGGGCATCGCCGCGCTTTGCATCGGCGGCGATCGCGCGGCGTGCGGCCGCTTCGGCCGCGGCATAGTTGCCCGCGTCATATTCGGCTTCGGCCAGCGCGACCTGCGCCGCCGGATCATTGGGATAGGGCGCGGCAGCCCGCTGCGCCATCGGCAGCAGCTCGATCGCCTGCTTGCGGTTGACGCCGCGGTCCGACCGGATGCGCGCGGGCATCGTCGCCGCTTCGCCCGGGGTCAGCGCCCGCACCGTCACCTTCGCTGCCGGCACCATCGCCTTGGGCAGCGTCGAATAGCGCAGGCCCGTGCGGGCATAGCGCGCCATGTCGCGATCAAGCGCGCGCAGGTCGCCGAACGCGGCCGCCGCCTTCGTCGCCGGTTCGCCCTTGGCGACCGCCTGCATGAACGTGTCGAGCTGCCCGCGCCGCGCCGGGTCGAGCAGCAGCATATGCGTCAGCAGCCAGCCGCCGGCATAGAGCGCGGGGCGATCCACCTTGTCGGGATCGCCGGTCAGCAGCGCGCTGGCCGATACCGGCAGGCCGTTTGCGAACTGTCGCGCGCGGTACATCGGCGGGCGGGCGATCTCGATCGATCCGTCGTCGCGGAAGCGGGTGGGGGCAAAGAACTCCGCGAACCCTTCGACATACCATGCCGGGAACGCGGCTTCGGCCCAGTTCGACAGCATGAAATGATGGGTATATTCGTGGAACAGCACCTCTTCGGGGTCGATGCCGTTGCCCGGTGCGGTCCTCGGCACGAATGCCACCGATCCGCCGGCACGGGGGATATAGAAGCCCGCGACGTTGCTCGACCGCGCCAGCCGGTTGATGCTGCTGATATCGCCGGTGCGATAGACGACGACGCGGTTGGGCGCCGCGATCGGCGTCGTCGGCATCTTGGTCAGCAACCGCAGCGTGGCATCGAACCGTTCGAGCCGCTCGGCAAAGCGCGCGACATCGTCGGCCCGGTCGTCGGAATAGACGATGAAGTGATCCGACCGCGCCTCATGCCATTCGGCCTGCGCCGCCACCGGCCAGAGCACGGTTAACGCCGCCAACAGCTTGCGAATCATGCGCGACTCCCGATCGTTCCGGCGGGTTCTATGGCGTGGTACGGATGCCGGATAGGGCGTAATGGCATCGATTAGAGCCCCTAAGCCGTCCCGCCTACACGAAACTATACGGATCGACGTCGACCGCCACCCGCACCTTCGTCCCCCATTCGACCCCGTCGAGCCATTCGCGGATGACGTCCTGCACGTCGAGCGCACGGGTGGCGTGGACCAGCAGGCGGAACCGGTGCCGCCCGCGCAGCATGGCGAGCGGGGCGGGGGCGGGGCCATAGACATGACACCCGTCGACCTGCGGTGCCGCACGCCCGATCGCCCGCGCGGTCGCCTCCGCCGCGGCCTTGTCCTCCGACGACACGATGATCGCCGCGTAGCGCCCGAACGGCGGCACCTCCGCCTCGCGCCGTGCCTCGGTCTCGGCGGCATAGAAGCTGTCGGCATCGCCCGAGATCAGCGCCTGCATTACCGGCGCATTCGGCTGCGTCGTCTGGATATAGACATGGCCGGGCTTGGTCCCGCGTCCCGCCCGGCCCGCCACCTGGGCGATCTGCTGAAAGGTGCGTTCGGACGCGCGCAAATCGCCGCCCTGCAGCCCCAGATCGGCGTCGATCACCCCGACACAGGTCAGGTTCGGAAAGTGATAGCCCTTGGTCACCAGCTGCGTGCCGACGACGATGTCGATATCGCCCGCCTCCATCCGCCCGACGAACTCCGCCGCCTTCGCCGGGGACCAGATGGTGTCCGACGTGACGATGGCGATCTTCGCGGTCGGCCACAGCGCCGCCGCCTCGTCGGCGATCCGCTCGACGCCGGGACCGCAGGCGACCAGCGCATCCTCCGCCTGGCATTCGGGGCAGGCGCGTGGCGTCGGGATGACATGGCCGCAATGGTGGCACGACAGCCGGTGGATCAGCCGGTGCTCGACCATCCATGCGGTGCAATTGGGGCATTGGAAGCGGTGCCCGCACGACCGGCACAGCGTCAGCGGCGCATAGCCGCGCCGGTTGAGGAACAGCAAAGCCTGTTCCTTGCGGGCGAGCGTCTCGTCGATCGCCTTGACCAGCGGCGCCGCGATCCAGCGGCCGCGTTCGGGCGGTTGCTCGATCAGGTCGATCGGTTCGATCGACGGCAACTGCGCCTTGCCATAGCGGCCGGGCAGCTTGACCTCGGTATAGCGGCCTTGCGCCACCTGTTGCCGGGTCTCGATCGCCGGGGTCGCGCTGGCGAGGATGACGGCGCATTTCTCGAACAGCCCGCGCATCACCGCGACGTCGCGGGCGTGATAATGCACGCCCTCTTCCTGCTTGAAGCTCGTCTCGTGCGCCTCGTCGACGACGATCAGCCCCAGATCGGCATAGGGCAGGAACAGCGCCGATCGTGCGCCAACGACGACCTTCGCCTGGCCGCTGGCGATCGCGCGCCACGCACGGCGGCGCTGGGTGGAGCGCAGGTCGCTGTGCCACGGCACCGGCTCGCAGCCGAAGCGTGCGGTGAAGCGCTTCAGGAACGGTTCGGTCAGCGCAATCTCGGGCAGCAGCACCAGCACCTGCCGCCCCTGCCTCATCGCCGCCGCCACCGCCTCGAAATACACCTCGGTCTTGCCCGATCCGGTGACGCCGTCGAGCAGGAACGGGTGGAAGCTGTGCGCATCGACCGCCGTCGTCAGCTGGTCGGCCGCCGCCTGCTGGTCGCCCGACAATGTCGGTTGATGATGGTCGGGATCGGGCACCGGATAGGGCTGGTCGATATCGACCGACACCGCCTCGATCGCGCCGAGCTTCACCAGCCCGCGGACCACCGCGTCAGACACGTCGGCGAGTGTCGCCAGCTCGCGCACCAGTCCGCGCCGCTCGCCGATCCGCTCCAGCGCCTGTTCACGCTGCGGCGTCATCCGCTCCGGCACCACGCCGGTCGCGCGATACTCGATGGCGAGCTTCGCTCCCTCCAGCGCCGAGTTGGATGCGAGGCACATGCGCAGCACCGACGCCGGCGCGGCGAGATAATAGCCCGCCGTCCACTCGACCAATCGCCGGAGCGGCGCGGCGATCGGCGGCACGTCGGCAACGGCGAGCAGCGGGCGCAGCCGGTTGTCGCCGACCTCTTCGGTCGCCAGCCGCTCGGCATCCCATACCACGCCGACCAGCTGGCGGGGGCCGAGCGGGGCGGTGACGATCGAGCCGGGCTCGACCGTCAGCCCATGCGGCACGCGATAGTCGAGCGGCCCGAGTGCGGCGTTGAGCAGGAGGACGCGGGCGCGGGACATGGAGCGGTAGATAGGGTGTGTGGGGGCGGAATGGAATCCGCCGCCCACCTTCGTCGTCCCGGCGGGGCATCGCCGAGCTGCGCGTCGCTCTCCCACCCCCTTCGTCATTCCCGCCTGCGCGGGGACGACGATGGTGTGCGTTACAACGCCAGTCGCGCCGTCACCCGCACGTCCCGCCCGGCCAGCGGCGCGAAGTCCTTCAGGAAGCTGGCATGCCGCCGCGCCTCGACGTCGAAGATGTTGTTGGCCGACACCATCAACGTCGTCCGGCTGTCGCGCCCGAACGGCCGCAGCGATACCGATGCGTTGACCATCGTATAGGCCGGCGTCGTCGTCTCCAGATCGGCGACGCGGTCCTGGCGGGTCACATGCTCGACTTCGCCGCGCACCTGCACCATCCGGCCCTGTGCCTCGATGCCGCCCAGCACGCGCAGCGGCGGGATGCGCGGAGCGGGGCCGCGATCGACGATCGTCGCGCGGGTATAGTCGGCGAGGCCGTCTAGGTTGATCGCGGTCTCACCGAACTTGGCGACGCGCGCCGACGCCTCTGCCTCGAACCCCCACAGCCGCGCATCGGCCTGGCTGTACTGGAACACCGGCAGGTCGTCCTCGACCGCGCCGGTCGGGTTCTCATAGATGAAGTTGCGGAACCAGTTGTGATAGGCCGACAGCCCGAAGCTGTAGCCGTCGCCCGACCCCTTCAGCGTCGCCTCCAGCCCGTCGCTGATCTCCTTGGCGAAGGCCGGGTTGCCGATCTCGAACGCCTGCGTGCCGGCATGCGGGCCGTTGGCGAACAGTTCCTCGGCCGACGGCGCGCGCTCGGTATGGCTGGCGTTGATGCCGAAACGGACATTGTCGGCCAGCCCGACGCTACCGCCCAGCGACCCGGAGAAGCTGTCGAAGCCGCGCCGGATATTGTCGTTGCCCAGCAGCGCGTCGGCCGCGGCGCGCACGACGGTGTATTCGTAGCGCCCACCGGCCTCGGCCCGGAACGCGCCCATGTCGAACGACTGCAGCGTGAACAGGCCATATTGCTGCGTCTCGTTGCGCGGCACGAACTTCTCGTCGCCCTGCACATTGAAGTCGCGGATGAACATCTGTCCACCCACCGCGCCGCGCCAGCCGCCGCGCGCCGCCTGCACCAGCTCGAGGCGCGCTTCGACGCTCTTGTTGAAGAAGCTGGTACCGATCTCGCCGGTATCCTCGATCTCGTCATGGCGATAATCGGCGAAGCCGGCGCGCAGGCGGATCTTTTCGAGCAGCCCGTCGCCGGTATTCACCTCGGCCCGCACGTCGGCGCGGGTCTGCTGGACATGCAGCGTCACTTCCTCCGCCTCGCCGCCGTCGAGCGAATAGCGCACCGGTACGCCGTAGCGATTGTCGAGATGGTTGACCGAAAAGCCGAGATTGCCGGTTTCGGTCACGATCGCCGCACCGCCCGCGACCTCCCACATTTCCGACTGCGAATTGGGCAGCTTGCCGCGCAGGTCGGCCAGCTGGCGAATGTCGGCATCGGCGCTCGCCGCCGCCTGCGCCCGCAGTGGCCGCGAGAGGATATAGCCGCCGGTGTTCAGGTCGTCGGTCTTGCCGTACGTGCCGTCGAGGTGGAACACGACCTTGTCGGTCACCGGCACGTCGACCGCCGCCGATGCGCTACGCTCGTTCGCGGCCGAACCATAGGTGGCGAGCGCGTCGACATGGACCGGCTCGTCCGGCACCCGGCGCGGGATGCGGCTGTCGATGACGTTGACCACGCCGCCGATCGCCGACGACCCGAACAGCAGCGCCGCCGGCCCGCGCAGGACCTCGATCCGGTCGGCGGTCAACGGGTTGATCGCGACGGCATGGTCGACCGAAGTGTTCGACACGTCGAAGCTGCCGATACCGTCGGTCAGCACGCGCACCCGCTCCCCCTGCAACCCGCGCAGCACCGGGCGCGACGCGTTGGGACCGAAGCTGGTGGCCGACACGCCCGGCTGGCGCGCCAGCGTCTCGCCGATCGTCGGGCGCAGTTCGCGGGTCAGTTCCTCGCCGCTCAGCACGCTGGTGCCCGACAGCACATCGGCCTGGTTGCGCTGATAGGGGGCGGTGACGATGATCTCCGCCGGCGCCTCGCGGTGATAGCTGTCGCCTGCCGGGGCCGGCGTGCTCTGGGCATGGGCGGTGGCGGGCAGGATCAGGGCGGTGCTCGACAGCCACAGGGCGGGACGGAACATTGCGGGGCGACTCCAAGTTACACGAACCTGCCGCGCCTAGCGCAAGATGATACAACATACCACATCCTTTGTGCGTCGCAGCGCCTTGCACGCGGCGTCGCCTTGCGCGTCCGCTTTTTTCCGGCGAATGTCGCGATCATGACGAGCCAGGAACCCGACCCCGCCGACACCGATGCTACCGACGACCGCCGCTATCGCGCGCCCGCGCTGGAAAAGGGGCTCGACATCCTCGAACTGCTCGCCGGCGTCGCGACGCCGCTGACGCTGACGCAGATCGTGCAGCGGCTGGGGCGGTCGCATGGCGAGTTGTTCCGCATGGTACAGGTGCTGGAATATCGCGGCTATCTGACGACCGAGGCGGGGGGCGAGGGCTATACGCTCAGCGACCGCCTGTTCTCGCTCGGCATGAACCAGCCGCGCACCCGCTATCTGATCGAGGTCGCGCTGCCCGAAATGCGACGGCTGGCGCAGGAAACCGGCCAGTCATGCCATGTCGCGGTCCACACCATGGGCGACATGGCGGTGATCGCGCGGATGGAATCGGCGGACCAGTTGGGCTTCTCGGTTCGCGTCGGTTATCGTCGGCCGATGTTGCAGGCGGCGTCGGGCGTGGTCCTCTACGCCTTCCAGCCGGCCGACGTTCGCGCCCGCTGGGAAGCGTTGCTCGATCCGGTGCCGAGCGCCGACGCGCTCGCCGCCTTTCGCAGCCATGCCGAGGAAGTGGCGGTCAGCGGCATCGAACGTACCCCCAGCCGCTTCGTCAGCGGCGTGACCGACCTGTCCGCCCCGATCCTGCGCGGCGGTGCTGCGGCGGCGGCACTGACCATGCCCTATCTGTCGAAACTGGCGGAGGTCGATGCGATCGATGCGGCGGCAGCTGCGGTGCAGGCGGCGGCGGCGCGCATTTCGGAACAGCTGGTGGACGACGATCACCATCCGTGAGGGGTAATGGTCTGAAGCGAACCGCCTTCCCATCCCTGTTCGCCAGCCCCGCGCAGGCGGGATCCATAGACGCAGCGGCAGCGCCCTTGCCCGAACATCGGCGTGTATGGATCCCCGCCTTCGCGGGGATGACGAAAATTGATGGACCGCTGGCATGCAGCGGGGACTTTCCATACACCCAGCCGACGCTTTCCAGTTGCAAGCAAAAATCCGTTCACATATGAAAACCGTTCGGCATCGGTGTCGATGACCGGAACGGGGCGGATCGATCATCATGGGCGGCGCCCCATGGGGGCTGTGCATGACGATCATCACCCGGCTATCGGTCCACGACATCCGGTTTCCGACTTCGGCCTTTCTCGACGGGTCGGACGCGATGAATCCGGAGCCGGACTATTCGGCCGCCTATTGCATCCTCGAAACCGACATGCCGGGGCTGGAAGGGCACGGCCTGACCTTCACCATCGGGCGCGGCAACGACCTGTGTTGCGCGGCGATCGCGACGCTGGCGCCGCTGGTCGAGGGACTGTCGCTCGATGCGATCCGCAGCGACGGCGCGGGCTTCTGGCGGCGGATGACCGGCGACAGCCAGTTGCGCTGGGTCGGCCCGGAAAAGGGGATCATCCACCTTGCCACCGGCGCCGTCGTCAACGCGGTGTGGGACTTGCTGGCCAAGGCCGCGGGCCTGCCGCTATGGGACTATATCGGGTCGATGAGCGCCGCCGAGATCGTCGGCCTGATCGATTTCCGCTACATGACCGACTGCATCACGCCTGAGGAAGCCGTCGCGCTGCTCGAGGAACGCGCGATCGGCAAGGCGGAGCGGCGCGCGACGTTGCTGGCGGACGGCTATCCGGCCTACACCACCTCGCCCGGCTGGCTCGGCTATTCGGACGAAAAGCTGGTGCGGCTGTGCAAGGCGGCGGTGGCCGACGGCTTTACCCATATCAAGCTGAAGGTCGGCGGCGATCCCGAAAACGACCGCCGCCGCGTCGCACTGGCGCGTGAAACGATCGGGCCCGACATCGACCTGATGATCGACGCGAACCAGGTATGGGAAGTCGATCAGGCGATCGCCCGGGTCAACGACCTCGCCTTCGCCAAGCCCCGCTTCATCGAGGAACCGACCTCGCCCGACGATGTCGAGGGGCACCGGGCGATCCGCGAAGGCGTGAAGCCGGTGCAGGTCGCCACCGGCGAGATGTGCCAGAACCGGATCGTCTTCAAACAATTCATCATGCGCCACGCGCTCGACGTGGTGCAGATCGACGCCTGCCGACTGGGCGGGGTGAACGAGGTGCTGGCGGTGCTGCTGATGGCGGCCAAGTTCAACCTCGCCGTCTGGCCGCATGCCGGTGGCGTGGGGCTGTGCGAATATGTCCAGCATCTCTCGATGATCGACTATCTGTGCTTCTCGGGCGTGAAGCACGACCGCGCGGCCGAGTTTGTCGATCACCTGCACGAACATTTCGTCGACCCGTGCATCGTGCGGAACGGGGCGTATGTCGCGCCGACCCGGCCGGGCTATTCGATCGAGATGAAGCGCGACTCGATGGACGCCCATCGCTGGACGGGCGGCGTAAAGGCCTGACCGACTGAAGCGTCACCCCAGCGAAGGCTGGGGTCTCCGGCGGCTCCTGCCCGGTGCTGTCACAGGGAGATCCCCGCCTTCGCTGGAATGACGTGTGGTCGACCGTTTCCCGAGGCGATGGAAGCTGATCGGCACTTGGCGTAACGATTCTTTGCCCGTCCGCGACAAATTGCGACAACTCGCGCATTGCGTCGACCGACGTCGGGCGTATGAAAACGGTCAATGAAACTTTCGGATGGGCCGGCGGTTACGCGTCGGCGCGTCCGCGCCGCTTTTCCGTCGCAAAGGTTGCAGCCTTGATCCGATCCGCGTCGTCGCGCGTCCGCCCGTTCGTGTTCGTCTCCGCCCTGATCGCGCTTTCGGCCTGTGGCGGGGGCGGGAGTGAGAAGGCGACCAAGGGCGGCCGCGGCAATCAGGGCCCGACCCAGGTCGGCTTCGTCGTGGTCCAGCAGACCAGCGTGGCGCAGACCGCCGACCTCGCCGCGCGCGTCGTCGCGTTCCAGCAATCCGAAGTCCGTCCGCAGGTCGCGGGGCTCATCCGCCGCCGCTTCTTTACCGAAGGCGCGCTGGTCCGCGCCGGCCAGACGCTCTACGAAATCGACCCGCGCCTCTATCGCGCACAGGCCAACGAAGCGACCGCCAACCTCAACAGCGCGCGTGCCAATGCCGAAGCGACGCGGGTGCGCGCCGAACGCTTCCGCCCGCTGGCCGAGATCGAGGCGGTCAGCCGCCAGGACTATACCGACGCCGCCGCACAGGCGCGCCAGGCCGCCGCGGCGGTCGAACAGAGCCGCGCGCAGCTGGAAACGGCGCGCGTGAACCTGTCCTTCACCCGCGTCCCCGCGCCGATCACCGGGCGGATCGGGCGCAGCTATTTTACCGAAGGCGCGCTGGTCACGACCAACCAGGCCGATCCGCTGGCGGTGATCCAGCGGCTCGACCCGATCTTCGTCGATATCCAGCAATCGGCGGCCGACCTGCTGACGCTGCGCCGCGAGCTGGCCAGCGGCGGGGTGGTTCCGGCCTCCGCTGCGGTACGCCTCCGCCTCGAGGACGGCAGCGATTTCGGTCAGACCGGCAGCGTCCAGTTCGCCGAGGTGATGGTGAATGCACAGACCGGCACGGTGACGCTCCGCGCGCGCTTCCCGAATCCGCAGGGCATATTGCTGCCCGGCATGTTCGTGCGGGCGCAGTTCGCGCAGGCGATCAACCAGCGCGCGATCCTCGTGCCGCAACAGGCGGTGAAGCGCGATCCGAAGGGGCAGGCGACGGTCTTCGTCGTCGGTCCGAACGACACCGCGCTGCAAAAGGTGATCCAGGCCGACCGTACGCAGGGTGAATTCTGGGTCGTGACCGGCGGGCTGAACCCCGGCGACAAGGTGATTACGCAGGGGACTGCGAACCTGCGTCCCAAGGCGAAGATCAAGCCCGTGCCCGCCAACGTGGCGCAACGGATCCAGCCCAAGCCCGCCGGTGACCAGCCGTCGGCGCCCGCGAAAGCGGGATAAGCCATGTCACGCATCTTCATCGACCGCCCGATCTTCGCGTGGGTCATCGCGATCATCGTGATGCTCGGCGGGCTGGGCGCGATCCTGTCGCTCCCGATCGCGCAATATCCGGACGTCGCCCCGCCGCAGGTCAATATCCGCGCGACCTATCCGGGTGCGAATGCGGACACGATCCAGAACTCCGTCACGCAGATCATCGAGCAACAGCTGACCGGCATCGACGGCCTGCTCTATTTCAGCTCGCAAAGCTCGTCGCGCGGGCAGGTGACGATCAGCGCGACCTTCGACAAGGGCGTCGACCCCGACATCGCGCAGGTGCAGGTCCAGAACCAGGTGCAGCAGGCGCTCAGCCGCCTGCCGCAGCAGGTCCAGCAACAGGGCATCCGCGTCACCAAGTCGAACCCCGACTTCCTGATGATCGTCGGCATCTACGACGAAACCGACCAGCGTACCAATGGTGACGTGTCGGATTTCATGGAGGCGAACCTCGTCGAACCGCTGGCGCGGATCAACGGCGTCGGCGAAACCAACGTGTTCGGGTCGCAATATGCAATGCGCATCTGGCTCGATCCGGCCAAGCTCGCCTCCTTCTCGCTGATGCCCGGCGACGTCGTCACCGCGATCCAGAACCAGAATACCGAAGTCGCGGCGGGCGAACTGGGTGGGCAGCCGACCGGTCCCGAACAGCAATTGAACGCCACCGTCACCGCCCAGTCGCGGCTCCAGACCCCGGCGCAGTTCAAGGCGATCATCCTCAAGACGCTGCCCGACGGCTCGACCGTCCGCCTGTCCGATGTCGGACGGATCGAACTGGGGCTGGAAAGCTATGCGGCGCTCAGCCGGGTCAACGCGCATCCCGGCGCCGGCCTCGCCATCAGCCTCGCGCCGGGCGCCGACGCGCTGGAGACCGCCGAGCTGGTGAAGGCGGAGGTGGAACGCCAGTCGAAGAACTTCCCTGCCGGCCTCACCTATGCCTATGCCAACGACACGACGGCCTTCATCAAGCTGTCGATCGAGGAAGTCGTCAAGACGCTGGTCGAGGCGGTCATCCTCGTCGTCATCGTCATGTTCGTGTTCCTGCAAAGCTGGCGCGCGACGCTGATCCCGACGATCGCGGTGCCGGTCGTGCTGCTCGGCACCTTCGGCATCTTCTATCTCTTCGGCTTCTCGATCAACACGCTGACGCTGTTCGGGCTGGTGCTCGCCATCGGCCTGCTGGTCGACGACGCGATCGTCGTCGTGGAGAATGTCGAGCGCCTGCTCGACGAAAATCCCGACATGACGCCGCGCGAAGCGACGATCGAATCGATGAAGGAAATCCAGGTCGCGCTGATCGCGATCGGGATCGTGCTGTCGGCGGTGTTCCTGCCGATGGCGTTCTTCGGCGGGTCGACCGGCGTCATCTATCGCCAGTTCTCGGTGACGATCGTCGCGGCGATGGTGCTGTCGGTGCTGGTCGCGCTGATCCTGTCGCCCGCGCTCACCGCGACGCTGCTCAAGCAGAAGAAGCGCGGTGACGACGGCAGCCTTGAGGGTGGCTGGCTGGAGCGAAAATTGCCGCGCGTGGCCCATGTCGGCGAACGGCTGCGGAACGGCTTCAACCGCAATTTCGACAAGGGTGTCGACAAGTACGAACGCGGCGTCATCCACGTCATCGACCGCAAATGGCTGTACCTGCTGCTCTATGCCGCGGTGCTGGCGATCCTGGCGCTGCTGTTCTTCCGCCTGCCGACCAGCTTCCTGCCGACCGAGGATCAGGGCGCGGCATCGATCCGGTTCCAGCTGCCTGCCGGATCGACGCGTGGCCGCACCGAAGCGGTGCAGCGCGAGGTCGAGAAATATTTCCTGACCTATGAAAAGGACAATGTCCGGACCCTGCTCGTCGTCGCCGGCGGTGGCGGGGGTGGCGCGTCGGGACAGAATACGGGGCAGGGGTTCATCAACTTCACCGACTGGTCGCAGCGCCCCGGCAAGGACAACGGCGCCGACGCGATCGTCGAGCGCGCCTCCGCCGCGTTCCGGGGGTTCCGCGATGCGCAGGTCTTTGCGATCCTGCCCCCGGCGGTCCGTGGCCTCGGACAGGCCAACGGCTTCACCATGGAGCTGCAGAACGCCAGCGGGATGAGCGCGGCCGACTTTGCCGAGGCGCGCGATAAGCTGCTCACCGCCGCCAGCGCCGATCCGATGCTGACCGGCGTCCGATTGTCCGAGCTGCCGGACATCGCGACGCTCAACGTGGATATCGACCAGCAACGCTTGTCGACGTTGGGGTTGAGCCAGGGCGACGTTAACAACACGATCTCGACCGCCTGGGGCGGGCGCTACGTCAACGACTTCATCGATCGCGGCCGGGTGAAGCGCGTGTTCGTGCAGGGCGACGCGCCCTATCGCTCCGAACCGACCGACCTGTCGCAATGGTTCGTGCGGGGGAGCAACGGGCAGATGGTGCCCTTCTCCTCCTTCTCGCGCACCAACTGGACCGTCGCCCCGACCACCCTGTCGCGCTTCCAGGGCCTGCCCTCGTTCGAATTTCAGGGGCAGGCGGCGTCGGGCGTCAGCTCGGGCGAGGCGATGGACCGCATCGCCGAACTCGCCGGACAGATTCCGGGGACCAGCGTCGCCTGGGCCGGGCTGTCGTTCCAGGAACGGCTGTCGTCGGGACAGGCGCCGCTGCTCTACGGTCTGTCGATCCTCGTCGTGTTTCTGTGCCTCGCCGCGCTCTACGAAAGCTGGTCGATCCCGATCGCGGTGCTGCTGGTCATTCCGCTGGGGCTCATCGGCGCGATCGCCTTCGTGACATTGCGGGGGCTGGAGAACGACGTCTATCTCCAGATCGGCCTGCTCACCACCATGGGCCTCGCCGCCAAGAACGCGATCCTGATGATCGAATTCGCCGAACAGGCGGAGAAGAAGGGCGCGCGCGTCATCGACGCTGCGCTGGAGGCGGCGCGTATCCGCCTCCGCCCGATCCTGATGACGTCGCTCGCCTTCATCTTCGGCGTGCTGCCGCTCGCCATCTCGACCGGGGCGGGTGCCAACAGCCGCATCGCGATCGGCACGGCGGTGATCGGCGGCATGTTCACCGCGACCGTGCTGGCGATCTTCTACATCCCGCTGTTCTTCGTGCTGGTCCGCCGCGGCGTGCGCGACGGCCTCGCGAAACTCCGCCATCACGAGCCGAAGGAGGCCGAGGCATGAGGCGGTTCGCTGGTCCGCTGGCGGCGGTGTTGCTCGCCGGCTGTTCGATGACCCCGGCCTATGAACGCCCGACCGCCGTGGTGCCGCCATCATGGCCGGTCGGCGACGCCTATCTGCGGCAGAGCGAGGCGAGCCTGCCCGCGCTGACCTTCGAACAGGTGTTCACCGCGCCCGGCCTGCGCACGCTGGTCGGGCAGGCGCTGGTCAACAACCGCGACCTGCGTATCGCCGCCGCCAACATCCGCGCGGCCCGCGCGCAATATCGCATCCAGCGCGCCGACCTGTTCCCGCAGCTCGATGCCTCGGCCCGCTACAGCTATCGCGGTACCGGTGACGGCGCGACCACGACGACGATTCCGGGCACGGGCACCGGCACCGGAAACGGCGGCACCGGCACCGGCACGGGCGGGACCGGCGGCACGGTTGTCACCAGCAGCCGCTCGCCCAGCAGCTTCTCGCTCGACCTGGGCGCGACCGCGTTCGAACTCGACCTGTTCGGCCGCATCCGTTCGCTGACCGAAGCCGAACAGAACCGCTATTTCGCGACCGAGGCCGGCGCCCGCGCCACCCGCCTGACGCTGGTCGGCGACATTGCCGAGGCATGGGTCACCTATGGCGCCGACCGCAGCCTGATGGCCGTGGCCGAGGCCACCGCCGCCAGCGCGCGGCGCAGCGTGACGCTGACCCGCGCCCGGTTGCAGGGCGGCATCGCCCCGCGCACCGACCTGCGCCAGGCCGAACAGATCCTCGCCACCGCGGAAAGCGACCTCGCCGAACAGCGCACGCAGCTGGCGCAGGACATCAACGCGCTGCAACTGCTGGTCGGGGCACCGATCGATCCCGCGACGCTGCCCGCCTCGATCGACGTCGCGTTGCCGACCATCGCCAACCTGCCGGCGGGAATCGATTCGGGCATCCTGCTGCGCCGCCCCGACGTGGTCCAGGCTGAGTACGAACTGCTGGCGGCCAATGCCGATATCGGCGCGGCGCGCGCGGCACTGTTCCCGCGACTGTCTCTGACCGGGCTGGTCGGCTTCGCCAGCGACGCGCTGCGCACGCTCTTCACCGGCGGCGCGTTCAACTATTCGGTCGCGCCCTCGCTCAGCTACCCGATCTTCCGCGCCGGCGCCGGGCGGGCGGGGGTCGAATTCAGCCGCGCCCAGCGTGACGCCCTGCTCGGCACCTACGAACGCACCATCCAGTCGGCGTTCCGCGAAGTCTCCGACGCGCTCGCCCGCCAGGGGACGATCACCGAACAAACCCGCGCCGAACAGGCCAATCTGGTCGCGGCACAGGACACGTTCCGCCTGACCGAGGCGCGCTATCGCGGCGGTATCGACACCTTCCTCACCAGCCTCGACGCGCAGCGTTCCTATTATAGCGCGCAACGCCGGCTGGTCGCGACGCAGCTGGTCGCGGCGACCAACCGCGTGACGCTGTACCGGACGCTGGGCGGCGATTCGCTGCTGGAGGCGGGGTCGAACGGCCCGGTGCCGGTGACGCCCGCGACGGCAGGCACGCCAGCCACAAACGTCATCCCAGCGAAGGCTGGGATCTCCCGGTAAGGAAACGCGCGCCCCGCCGCGGGAGACCCCAGCCTGCGCTGGGGTGACGAAACTGGCTCAGGCCACCGCCAGCCAAACCCCCGCCGGGTCGTCATCATTCGCCGCCTTCCGCGCGACGCGCACCCGCCGCGCCCGGCGGCTACGCGACCGCGGCAACATCCGCGCCACCCACAGCTTCAGCGAGGTGCCCCGCACCGCGCCCGCCACAGCCAGCGCCGCCAGCATCGCATCGAGATAGGCGGCGATATCGATCGCCATCAGCACCCCGGCCAGTTCGGGCGATCCCATCGCCGACACGACCAACATGTCGCCGCCCATCCAGACGACGGCACCCGCCGCCGCCGACAGCATCGCGAACAGCAACCAATGCCCCGGCGTCAGCGCAGCGAACCGCCGCGCGACCGGCACAACCAGCAGCCCGGCCAACACCCGCGCCACCGGCAGGTCCGGCCATAGCCACAGGACGACAATACAGGCGACCAAGGTAGCGGCGACGATCAGCATATATTCCCCCTCAGCAACGACATGGGGAGCCGATCGTCGGCCGTAAAGATCAGCCGCCGTCGACGATCAGGTCGACCGACGTGCCGCGCCCCTCGGGCGACAGATATACCGCATAGGCGGCATTGCCGCGCGTGCCGCCCAGCACGTGCTGCTGCCCGTCCGCCTGATGCTCCGCCGAATAGCCGCCCTTGCGTGCCCGCGTGTAATACCAGTCGACCATGCGATCGACCGGCTGGGCGATGGTAAAGCTGACCACCCGCATCCGGCAGCCATTGGCATCGGTGCCCGCCGCTTCGGAAAGTCTGGCATCGGGGTGGAGCGCGAACGCGGCGGGCAGGCGGTTGGCCCATGCGGCGCTATAGCCGACCTTGTTCGCGCACTGGCGGTTGCCGGCCTGTTGCACTGCGGCCAGTTCGCCCAGCGTCAGCGCCTCGCGCCCGCCCTTGCACGACGGGCATGCACCGGGCTTGGGCGCGGATTGCAGCGATTCGCTCTGCCCGGCGCTGCCCGATGCGACGTTCGCTGCCGGGCCGGCGGCGCTGTACGGCCGGTCGGGCGGGCGAACCGCGCCGTTGCCCGATTGCCCGGCCAGGCTGGGGTCGACCATGATCTGGTCCTGCAACGCCGCGGTCACCGCCGGATCGCCGGCATTGCCGCGCAACAGCTCGGCATCCAGCGTATCGACATTGTTGGCAGGCGGCGTGCCCTGCTGGTTGCAGGCACCGAGCAGCGCCAGCGGCACCAGGATCGAAACGGCACGAATCATCGGCGACGCACTCCGCGGAAGTAAGCGCCGCAAGGCTAGGGCCTCGCGGTTAAGAAACCATCGTATCGTAGAATCGCGCATCCGCCATTGCCGTGGACGCGCCGCGGGGCCATGTCGTGTCCCATGTTGAACATCGTCTCGATCGTGATCGGTCTCGTCGCGCTGGTGATCGCCATCCCCGCGCTGATCCCCGTCGTCTCGCTGATGAACTGGATCGCCTTCCCGATCGCGCTGGTCGGGTTCGTGGTCGGGTTGCTGTCGTCGAAGAATACCGGCCGCAACCTGAACCTCGTGATCCTGATCATCGCCGGCCTGCGCCTCTTCCTGACCGGCGGCCTGATCTAAACCCGTGAACGAAGCGGCGGACCGGCGGGGGCTGGCGTTCGGCGTCGGCGCCTATGTGCTGTGGGGGCTGCTGCCCCTTTATTTCCGGCTGTTGGGGCCGATCGACGCGGGTGAGATCGTGGCACAGCGCGTGCTGTGGTCGGCGCTGCTGGTCGCCGGCATCGTCGTGGCCGCACGGCGGGGGAGGGCGCTGCGTGCCGCCTTCGCCGACGCCCGAGCGCTGCTGAACCTTATTGCCAGCGCCGCGTGCATCGCGATCAACTGGCTGGTCTATGTGTGGGCGGTGCTGCACGGACAGGTGCTCGCCGCCAGCCTGGCCTATTTCCTCAACCCGCTATTGAACGTCCTGCTCGGCGTCGTGCTGCTGGGCGAACGGATGAACCGGACGCAAGCGGTGGCAGTAGCGCTGGCCGGGGCGGGCGTCGCGCTGTTCGCGTTCGGATCGTCCTGGGTGGCGCTGGGCATCAGCCTCAGCCTCGCGATCAGCTTCGCGCTCTACGGCCTGATCCGCAAGACGGTGTCGGTCGGCACGCTCGAAGGGTTGATGGTCGAAACCACGCTGCTCGCTCCGATCGCGCTAGGCTATCTGCTGTGGCTGGGCGCGAAACAGCCGATGGCGTTCGAACAGGGGCCGGACATGGCCGGGCTGCTGGTGCTGGCAGGCGCAGTGACCACCGCGCCGCTGTTGCTGTTCTCCGCCGCCGCGCGCCGGTTGCGACTGGCGACGATGGGGATGCTGCAGTTCCTTGCGCCCTCGCTACAGTTCCTGCTGGCGATCGCCGTATTCGGCGAACATCTGACGCCCGCGCGGTTGGGCTGCTTCGCGCTGATCTGGGCTGGCCTGGCCGTCTACATCCTCGGCGGACGCAAGCCGGGGCGGCGCGGGGCCGCCCCGACCAGAGCGTAGCGGGGTTTTAGCGGCAGACGACCTGCCCACGATCGACCGACCGACCGAGCAGCGCACCCGCGCCACCACCGATCAGCGTACCGAGCAGCCGCGAATCGCCACCTGCGATCACGTTACCCAGGACACCGCCACCCAGGCCGCCGATGATCAGGCCGGTCGTCCCGTCGCTGCGGCGGCAGTAATAGCGCCCGTTCTGCCCGCGATAGATGCGGTCGTTGCGGGTCAGCGCACGCTGGCGATAGAACTGACCGTCGCGATAATAGCGGTCGGCGAAGTAGCGGTTCTGGCCCGGCTCGAACCGGTTGTAGTTATAGTTGCGATAGCCGCGCCAGTCGCGCTGGTCGCGACGCAGGTCACGGCGCGCGTCGTTTACGTCGCGGCGGTATTCCCGATCGGCGCGGCGCAGGTCGCGGCGGCTGTCGGCGTTGCGGACATCGCGGCGATAGTCGCGGCGTGCGTCGCGCACTTCGTCGCGATATTCCTGGCGCGGGGTCTGCGCCATCGCCGGCGCGGCGGCGATCGTCGGCAAGGTCACGGCCGCGACCAGCGCGGCAAGCATCGGGGTACGCATCGTTCTACTCCTATCCAGAGGACTGGCAGTAGAACGACGCGTGTGGTCCCAAGTTGCGTGAACGGAAAACTACTTCCCGTTCATTTTCAGGTCAGGCGTATTGACTGCCCGGATAGGCGAACAACAGGTCGGCATCTTCGCTCGACTCCAACTGGACTTCGCCTTCGAAGGTCAGGCAGTCGCCCGCCGCCCATGCCGTCCCGTCGGCGCTGCCGCTGCCGGTGACCGGCACGAACCAGCCCTTGACCCCCGCCGGCACCGTCACGCTGCGGGTGCCGCCGGTCCAGCGCTCCAGCACGAATTTCGGCCCGTCGACCAGGATCGACCGGTCCTCGGCGATCTTGCCGGGCGCTGGCGGCGCGACGAACGGCCGCGCGTCCGACACCGCGACCCCGTCTTCCAGATGCAGCTCGCGCGGGCGGCCATAATCGTACAGCCGGTAGGTCGTTTCCGAATTCTGCTGGATTTCGATCAGCGTGATGCCCGCGCCGATCGCATGGACCGTGCCCGACTTCGCATAGAAGAAATCGCCGGCCTTCACCGGCTTCCAGTCCAGCTTCGCCTCGATCGACCCGTCGAGCGCCGCATCGCGCAGCTGTTCGGCGGTCATCGGCGCCAGCGTGCCCAGCGCGATCGTCGAATCGGCCTCGGCCGCCAGCAGCGTCCAGCACTCGTCCTTGCCGCGCGGCAGCCCACGCGCCTGCGCCTGCTGGTCGTCGGGATGGACCTGCACCGACAGTTTTTCCGACGTGAACAGATATTTGACCAGCAGGTCGGGGGTGTCGTCGCCCGGCGTCTTGTACCAGATTTCGCCGACCGGATCGGCATCGGCGGGCTGATCGGCGAAACCGAAGCCGAGGGAATGGCGCCCCCACGGCTTTTCCACGCGGTGCATTTCGAGCTTGGTGACGGGCATGGATACGCTCCGGAACATCGTTGAACGGGTCCGCGTGCTCATGCGCGAAAGGGACTGTTCGCGCTACCCCTGCCGCAGTAGAAGCATCGCCCATATGCGTACCCTATCGACCCGCGCCTCTGCGCTCATCCTCGTCGCCTTGGCCGGTGTCGGCCTTTCCGCCTGTGCCCGGGGCGGTGCCGGCGCGGGCCGCGACCTGCCCTATGTCGCGCGCGACGTGGGCACGCTCTACTCCGCCGCCAAGAGCCGGCTCGACCGTCACCAGTACAAGGTGGCCGCCGCGCTGTTCGACGAGGTGGAGCGTCAGCACCCCTATTCGGTCTGGGCCCGCCGCGCGCAGCTGATGGGCGCGTTCAGCTATTATCTCGACGCCGACTATACGAAGGCGATCGCCGGCGCGCAGCGCTTCCTGTCGGTTCACCCCGGCAACCGCGACGCGCCCTATGCCTATTATCTGATCGCGCTGAGCTATTACGAACAGATCAGCGACGTGACCCGTGACCAGAAGATCACGATGCAGGCGATGGACGCGCTGGGCGAACTGTCGCGCCGCTATCCCAACACCTCCTATGCCGCCGATGCGCGGCTGAAGCTCGACCTGGTGCGCGACCACCTGGCCGGCAAGGAAATGGAGATCGGCCGCTTCTATCAGCAGCGCGGCCAGTGGCTCGCCGCCTCGATGCGCTTCCGCTCGGTCGTCGACCAGTATCAGACGACGACCCACGCCCCCGAAGCGCTGATGCGCCTGACCGAAACCTATCTGGCGCTGGGCGTGCCGGGTGAGGCGAAGAAGTCGGCCGCGGTGCTCGGCGCCAACTATCCCGGCACCGACTGGTACAAGCGCGCCTACGACCTGATCAACGACAAGACCCCGCCGCCGCCCAAGCCGATCCCGGTCACCTATGCCAAGCCCAAGCCGCTGACCGGCGAAGTGAAGCTCGAAGACACCGACGAACCGCCCGCGCAGCCGACCACCACCCCGCCGCCGGTCACCCCGTCGCCGGTCGGCCCGACCACCGGCGCCACCGGCGGCAGTCCCGGCGCACCGGGCGGCGTTCCGAACTGACGGGTGGGGGGGCCTTGCGTCCTACGTCACCCCGGACTTGATCCGGGGTCCCGCTTCTTCTTTAGCGGTCGAGCGAAAGCGGAGCGTCGGATCAAGTCCGGCGTGACGATCGCTCGGGTTTGACCAGGACGACCCACGTCCATCGTCACTCCCGCGAATGCGGGAGTCCATACACGCGGACCTGGCAACTCCAGCCGAACCGTCGGCGGCTATGGATTCCCGCCTGTGCGGGAATGACGAAAGCGGCCGCGACGGCAGCGATTACCTCTGCCGCTCTCCACCCTCAACGCCCCAAACGTCATCCCAGCGAAGGCTGGGATCTCCCGGTGACAGCACGCAGCAGGAGCCGCTGGAGACCCCAGCCTACGCTGGGGTGACGCTTCCAATTGCCCAAAACTGGGCCGGCCTTCACCCGGGGTACGGACCAAGGACGTTCGCAGCGCTCCCCCAACATTTGCCGTCCCCCCGCGAAGGCGGGGGTCCAGGGCGGCACACGCAACCATCGTTTCGCTTGGCTCTGGACCCCCGCCTGCGCGGAGGTACGACAGAATTGGTCCCCTAGACCCCCAAAACCCGCCCAACCCGTACGAAGCCATTTGTTCTCCGGCTGTTCCGCGGGTATGGAGGGCGCGATGCTGACGGCGCTTTCCATTCGTGACGTGGTGCTGATCGAGGCGCTCGACCTCGATTTCGCGGCCGGGCTTGGCGTGCTGACCGGGGAAACCGGCGCGGGCAAGTCGATCCTGCTCGACGCGCTGGGCCTGGCGCTCGGCGCACGCGGCGACACCGCGCTCGTCCGCCACGGTGCGAAACAGGCGGCGGTCACCGCGATCTTCGCCGCGCCGATCCCCGACGGCCCCGTCGCGCAGCTGTTCGACGATAACGGCCTCGACCTCGAACCCGGCGAACCGCTGATCATCCGCCGCCTCGTCAAGGCCGATGGCGGCAGCCGCGGCTTCGTCAACGACCAGCCGGCCTCGGCCGGACTGCTCCGCGACCTCGCCCCGCATCTGGTCGAAATCCATGGACAGCACGACGATCGCGGCCTGCTCAACCCGCGCGGCCACCGCGCGTTGCTCGACGGTTTCGGCCGCATCGACACCGCGCCGCTGCGCAGCACCTATCGCGACTGGCGCGATGCCGAGGCGGCACGGGGCGCGGCACTGGCCGAGATCGAGGTCGCGCAGCGCGACCGCGATTGGCTCGAACACGCCGTCGGCGAACTGACCGCGCTGGCCCCCGAACCGGGCGAAGAGGAAATCCTCGACGAGCGCCGCCGATCGATGCAGCGCGCCGAAAAGGTCGCCGACGACCTGACCCAGGTCGACGAACGTCTCGACGGCCCGAACGGCGCGCTGTCGGCGCTGCGACAGGCGGGCCGCGCGCTCGAACGCATCGCCGAGGCGCATCCCGCACTTACCGAATCGCTCGCTGCGGTCGACCGCGCGTTGATCGAGGCGGAAGCGGCCGAGGTCGCGCTACGCGAAGCGACCGACGCGCTGGCGTTCGACGCCGGCGCGCTGGAGGACGACGAACAGCGGCTGTTCGCGCTGCGCGCCATGGCGCGCAAGCACCGCGTCCAGCCCGACGACCTCGCCACCCTCGCCGACGACCTCGCCGCGCGCTTGGCCCTGCTCGAATCGGGTGAGGCCGGGATCGGCGCGCTGGAGGCGAAGGTCACCGCCGCCCGCGCCGCCTATGCGAAAGAGGCCGACCGCGTCCACGCCGCGCGCCTCGACGCCGCCGCCCGGCTCGACGCGGCGGTCGCGGGCGAACTGGCGCCGCTGAAGCTCGACGCCGCACGTTTCCGCACCGTCGTCGCCGAGCTGGACGACGGACAATGGTCCTCGGCGGGCCGCGACCGGGTGGAATTCGAAATCTCCACCAACCCCGGCGCGCCGTTCGCACCGCTGGCCAAGATCGCCTCGGGCGGCGAACTCTCGCGCTTCATCCTCGCGCTGAAGGTCGCGCTGGCCGAAGAGGGCGGGGCGGCGACGATGATCTTCGACGAAATCGACCGCGGCGTCGGCGGCGCGGTCGCCTCGGCGATCGGCGACCGCCTCCACCGCCTGTCGCGCGCCACCCAGCTGCTGGTCGTCACCCATAGCCCGCAGGTCGCGGCGCGCGGCGACCGCCACCTGCTGATCGCCAAAGCCCATGACGGCACCGTCACCCGCACCGGCGTGCGGCCCCTGTCGAGCGACGAACGCCGCGAAGAAATCGCGCGGATGCTCTCGGGCGCCGAGATCACCGACGAAGCCCGCGCCCAGGCCCGCCGCCTGATCGAACCGGCATGACCCCGCCCACCACGCCCGACGGCCGCTATATCGTGGTCGACGGCGTGCTGTGGCGTGCGACCCGTCCCGACCTGTCGGACAAGGACCGCGACCGGCTGGTCCACGACCTGATGGACGCGAGACGCGCGGTGGGGGCGGGCAAGCGTGCCGGGGACGATGCCGCGGTGGCGAAGGCGCGGCGATCGGTCGATGCCGCAAAGGTCGGGCTGGGCGAACGCGGCCCGGTGTGGTGGGACGACGGCGCCCCGGACTTCAACCGGCGCAAGGTCGAGAATACACCCTATGCCGCGTGGTGGGCCGGGCGGTAGGCGACTCCCCTTGGCCGCCCTACCGATCGCCCTTACCCGTCGCCGCCTCCGGCGTCTTTTCCCTCTCCCGAGGGGAGAGGGAGGGAGCGGCGGAGCCGCGGAAGGGTGAGGGTGCGATACAGGTAAAGCGCGAAACCCCTGTCCTACAGCCCAGCCGCCTGTCAAAGTCACCGACGCTCTTTGACAACCGCACCCCCGCCGTGACCCGGCCCGAACGCCGCACGAAAACGTGGCGAGTGTGAACTTAGTGAACTTTGACCACATGGTGGACAAATCGGGGCGCGCCACGGGCAAAGCCCGTGCCGTCGGACGGCGCTTCAGGCGCCGCCGGCCGGGCGCGGCTTGCGCGCTTGGTCCGGCTTTGCCGGACCTCGGCCGCCGCGTCAGATCGCGCTGTTCTTCGCCGCTTTCGTCGCCGGATCGAACATATAGTGATGCCATGCGAACACCGTCGCCGCGCTGCGATGGGGGCGCCATTTCTCGGCCAGTTCGCGGATCGTCTTTTCGCTCGGCCGCTCGGGCAGGCCCAAAATACGCCCGATCTCGACCTGCACCGCCAGGTCGCCCGCCGGCCAGACGTCCAGCCGCCCCTCGGCGAACAGCAGGTAGATTTCGGCCGACCACCGCCCGATCCCCTTCACCCGCACCAGCGGCGCGATCGCTTCCTCGTCATCGTCGGGCAGGTTGGCCAAATCGAGCCGCCCGCTCAGCACTTCCTCGGCCAGACTGCGGGCATAGCCGCTCTTCTGCCGCGACAGCCCGGCGGCGCGCAGTTCCTCGTCGGTCTTGGTCGCGATGCGCGTCGGGTCGGCGGCATCGCCCAGCGTCGCCTCCAGCTTCTTCCACACCGCGTCCGCCGCCTTGTAGCTCACCTGCTGCCCGACGATCGTGCGCAGCAGCGTGACGTACCCCCGCTCGCGGATGCGCGGTTCGGGATAACCGGCATAGGCCAGCGCGGTCGCGAAGCCCGGTTCGATGCGGGCAAGCGCGTCGAGCGAGGCGCGCAACTGATCGGCGGAAAGGCCCATGGGCGGTCCTTGAAATGCGCCGCGGCCCCCGGCATGGGACGGCGACAGGAGAATGAACGATGCCCATGCTTACCGTCGTCGACCGTGCCGGGGAAGAACGAACCGTGGACGCGGAGATCGGGCTGTCGGTCATGGAGGTGCTGAAGATCAACGGCTTCGACGAACTGCTCGCGCTGTGCGGCGGCTGCTGTTCGTGCGCGACGTGCCACGTCCATGTCGACCCGGCCTGGCTCGACCGCCTGCCGCCGATCAGCGCGGACGAGGACGATCTGCTCGACGTGGCGGAGGACCGGGATGCGACGTCGCGGCTGTCGTGTCAGTTGCCGGTGACGGCGGGGCTGGATGGACTCAAAATCACCATTGCAGACGAGGACTAGAGACGCGGTAGCGCTAGCCTCGGACGCAACATGCCCCGCCCGGCCGGCGGGCTTCAGCCCGACCGACGACATGGGCTTCGCCCATGTCGGGCCGGTGTTCGGGACAGCCCGGTTCTCGACGGACGCTTCTCGACAGGCTCGAAGCTGCTCGAACTGAACGGGATATCTTGCGGCAGGACCGGAGTAGCGTTTGGCGCGACCCCTCTCCCCACCCACCCGTTTGGTTCGAGTAGGGATCGAGCGAAGTCGAGAGCCCGTATCGAGAACGGGGTTCCGCGAACGCACCCGCCATGGGCAAAGCCCATGGCGTCGGACAGGGCGTTGCCCCGCCGGCCGGGCAATGGCGGGTTGCGAATTAGCGTCGCTAATTCGTCAGCCCGCCATTGCCACCGCATATAGCGCGATCGCCGCGGCATTCGACACGTTCAAACTCTCCACCCGGTCCGAAATCGGCAGCTTGGCGAGGATGTCGCAATGCGCCTCGGTATTTTGCCGCATGCCTTCACCCTCGGCACCCAGCACCAGCGCGACCCGCTTCGGCCCCAGCGCCTGCGCCAGCGTCGTGTCGGTCTTGCCGGTCAACCCGACGCGCCAATATCCGGCCTCGCCCAGCTCGACCAAAGCGCGCGACAGGTTCACCACCCGCACCCACGGCACGCTCTCCAGCGCGCCCGAAGCCGAGCGCGCCACCGTGCCCGATTCGGGCGGGGCGTGCCGGTCCTGCGTGACGATACCCAGCGCGTCGAACGCCGCCGCCGACCGCAGGATCGCACCGACATTATGTGGGTCGGTCACCTGGTCGAGCAACAGGATCGGCCGGTCGTCGTCGCGCCCCTGTTCGATCAGGTCGGCCAGCCAGATATCCTCCAGCGGATCGGCCTCGATCACGATCCCCTGATGCGGTGCGTCGGCCGGCACCAGCCGGGCGAGGTCGGCGACCTCGGCATAGACCACCGGCACCCCCTCGGGCAGCACCAGCTGCGCGCCCATCTCGTGCGTGCACCAGATCTTGCGGATCTTGCGCTCGGGATTGTCCAGCGCAGCGAAGGCGGCGTGCCGGCCCCAGAAGCGCGGACGCTGCGGCGATGCCTTGCTGGGGCGGTGTCCTTTGCGGGCCATGTCAGTCTTTCTCGGGGATAGCGTAAGGGTCGGTGGCGACCGGCTGGGTGGGCAGGGGCGGACGCGGCAGCGGCCGTTCGGCATTGGCCGCGCTCAGCAGGATCGACGCGAGGATGATCGCGTTCTGCCGCATGTCGGGGCCTTTGAGGTGGTCGTAGGTGTCGATGCTCGTATGGTGCAAGCGGCTGCCATAGTCGAGCGGGTCCTGAATGAACTGGTAGCCCTGCAATCCGACCGACTGGAAGAAATAGTGATCGGTCGACCCGGTCCGCCGGTTGGCGACGGTCGTCGCGCCCATCGACGCGAACGGGCTCAGCCAGTCGCGCAGGATCGGGACGGCCGCGACATTGTTCTCGGCATTGATCCCGCGGATCTTGCCCGACCCGTTGTCGATGTTGAAATACGCGGTCATCGCGTCGTAGCCGGGCTTCTTGGTGATCGGGAAGCGGTTGGTCCACCCATAGAAGCGCGCCAGACCGCCGTCCTTGCCGCCCGTCGGTTCGGGCCGCGAGGCGATATGCCGCTCGACATAGGCGAGGCTGCCGAGCAGCCCCTGTTCCTCGGCATTCCACAGCGCGAAGCGGATGGTGCGCTTCGGCCGGACCTTCAGCGTCGACAGGATGCGCGCCGCCTCCATCACCACCGCGGTGCCCGCAGCATTGTCGGCGGCGCCGTCGCCCGCGACCCAGCTGTCGAAATGCGCGCCGGCCATGACATATCCGGCCTTGGGATCGGTGCCGGGCAGGTCGGCGATGATGTTGTAGGCGGTCGGGTCGCTGTCGTCGAAGCGGACCTGCGTATCGATTTCGATCGTCGGGGCGGTGCCGCCGACCGACAGCCGGGCGAGGCGGCGATAATCCTCCGCCGCGATCTCGATCGCCGGCACCGCGGGCGCGACCTCGCGGGTGAACAGATAGCCCGATCCGTGCAGCAGCTTGCCGTCACGCGACGACATCGTCGCCATCGCCACCGCGCCCTCGGCCTTCAGGAACGCATCGAGCTTCCGCGCGAAGTCCAGCCGCTTGGCGCGGCGATCGGTATCGGCCGGATCGAACACCGGTTCCTTCCAGCTATCGGCCTTGGCGAGGTCCTCGCCGGTCAGGCGGCGGAACGGCGCCTCGCCCGGCTCCGACCCGTCGCCCGGCCGCGTCACCATCACGACCTTGCCCGACAGCTTGCCGCGCCACTCGGCAAAGTCCGCCTCCTCGGCGATCGGCGCGACGATCACCGGCGCGGTGATGCGGCCGTTGGTGCCCGGCGTCCATGCGATCGGGATCGCGGTCAGCTGCACCGGGCGGGGCGTGACCATGCGCACGCTGGAACGCTCGATCGTCCAGCCGCGGCCGAACTCGAACCCCTCGGCACTGGTGGTCAGCCCCCATTCGCGGAACTTGGCCTGCGTCCAGCGTTCCGCCTCGCGCATCTGCGGCGAATTGGGCAGGCGCGGGCCGATGCGGTCGGTCAGGTGCTGGGCGATCGGCATGACCTGCGTCTGCGACGTGCCCTCGTCGACGATGCGGTTGACGGCGTCGCGGTCGACGCTCTGCGCCATGACGGGCGTGGCGATCAGGGTGGTAGCCAGCAAAATTGCGCGCAAAATGAAAATCCTCGGGTCGGAAATGCGATGACGACGACGCTAAGTTGCCCAACAAAGTGGCGCAAGGCGTTGACAGCGCCGCTCGGGGACGGCAATGGGCGCGCTCGCTTCGGGGCTGGCCCCGCAAGTGGCGGCTGGACAGGTGGCCGAGTGGTTAAAGGCAGCAGACTGTAAATCTGCCCGGGTTTCCCGTACGCTGGTTCGAATCCAGCCCTGTCCACCACCGCCCGCGCGGGAATGCGCGGCGGTGTTTTTCCCGGGAAACCACGACATCCCGACCCCCATCCTCTTCATGTTCGCGGCACTGTTCGAAATCGGCGGCTGCTTCGCCTTCTGGGCATGGTGGCGGCTCGACCGGTCGCCCTGGTGGCTGGTGCCCGGCATCGCCGCGCTGATCGGCTTTGCATGGATATTGGCACATAGCGACACCGGCGGGGCGGGGCGCGCCTATGCGGCCTATGGCGGCGTCTATGTCTTGGGCGCGGTGCTGTGGGGCTGGGCGGTCGAGGGGCTGGTGCCCGACCGGTTCGATGCAGCGGGGGCGGCGCTGTGCATCGTCGGATGCGGGGTGATATTGTTCGGGCCGCGTTGAACCGGAGATAGCGAATGCCGTGGACGTTGCTGTTGCCGACCGTGCTTGCCGCTGCGACCTGTCCGATCGCGTCGCAGAATATTCCGGTGATCGTCACCACCCTGTCTCCGGCGGCGATCGGCGCGGTTCCTGATCCGGAAAATAACGCGGTGCTGCGGGTCGGGCCGTTCGTCTATCAGGGCTATGGCAACACCGTCCGGTCGAACGATCCCCGGTTCGGCGATCTGTTGCTGGGCTCAGGCGGAGGCCTGCGGCATCGCTGCGGCAATCAGGTGTTCCCGCCTTCCCCGTGGAACCGTCCGCGCACCGGATCGATGCCGGGCATGATCGCGGTATTGCGCGCTGCCACCCCCGCCCCCGATACCGGTCAGTTCGGCGACACCGAAGCGGAACGCCATGGCGTGCGGCCGATACTGGCAGGGCATGTCGCCGGGCCGAGCTGGCCGGTGTATCACGACGGCGGCACCTTCTTTCTGGGGCTGATGTATCCGATGAATAACGCCGACCAGACCCGGCTGGTCGCGTTCCGCGATGAAGCGGGGGCCGTGCCCGCCCTGTCGCTGGCTGTGCTACCGATGCGGTTGCAGGCGATGAACGTCACCCCCGGCCTGCACGAGCCCGATGACTATCTCAATCTCGCCGCGTTGCGACCGGAGGAACTGGTGCAGATCACGCTGCGGAGCAGCCCCGGTGCCATGGCGTCGATCGCCGCCGCACTGTCGGGGGAAAAGGAGCGCGGCTGGAGCGGGTAACGGGAATCGAACCCGTGTATTCAGCTTGGAAGGCTGCTGCACTACCATTGTGCTATACCCGCCCGCACGCTTGCCGCGCGAAGGCATCGCCACTGCCACAGCCGGGCGGGGGCGGTCAACTGCCGCGTGCAAGCCTTTGCCATGGCATCCAAAAGTCCTATGGCGGGTTCGAATCGGTCCTGGGGAGGGTGGTTTGCTGAACGAAATGATCGCGACGGTCGGCGATGTGCTGAACCCGCATGGCCCTGCGGTACAGGCTGCCGAAAGCTTCGCGCCATCCGACTATTCGATCCATTTCTTCCTGCAACTGGCGGTGATCCTGCTCGCCTGCCGCGTCGTCGGCTGGGTGGGCAAGCGCTTCCTGAACCAGCCGCAGGTGGTAGGGGAGATGATCGCCGGCGTCGTCCTCGGCCCCTCGCTGCTCGGTCTGTTCTTTCCCGACCTGCAGGCTGCGATCTTCCCCAAGGAAACGCGCGGTGTCCTCTATGCCGGGGCACAGCTCGGCGTCGGCCTCTACATGTTCCTCGTCGGTCTGACGCTCAGGCTCGACCATTTCCAGACCAAGGCGAAGAGCGCGGCGCTGGTGTCGGCGGCGGGCATCGCCGTACCGTTCGCGCTCGCCTTCCTCGTTACTCCGCTCCTGCTTCGCGTCCCCGGCCTGTTCGCCGAAGGCATCTCCACCGGCAGCGCGACGTTGTTCATGGGCGCCTGCATCGCGCTTACCGCCTTTCCGATGCTGGCACGGATCATCCACGAACGTGGCCTTGCCGACACTGCGCTCGGCACGCTGTCGCTGACCGCCGGGGCGTTCGACGATGCCGTGTCGTGGTGCGTGCTGGCGATCGTGCTGGCGACCTTCGGCGCGGGGCCGGGCGTCGCGGTGCTGGCGATCGGCGGCGCGGTGGTCTACGCCGCGTTCCTGCTGCTGTTCGGCAAGCGCTTGCTTGCGCCTCTCGGCCGCGCCGTCGAGGCGAAGGGCGAGATGAGCATGACCATACTGTCGATCACGCTGATGCTGTTCTGCCTGTCGGCGTTCTTCATGGACGCGATCGGCATCCATGCGATCTTCGGCGGCTTCATCCTCGGCGTGTTCATGCCGCGCGGGCTGTTCGTCGAGGAGCTGAAGCGCAAGGTCGAACCGCTGGCGGTCGTGCTGCTGCTGCCGATGTTCTTCACCTATTCGGGGCTGAACACGCGGATGGACACGGTCAGCTCGCTGCCGCTGCTGCTGATTGCCTTGGGCGTATTGGCGGTGTCGATCCTCGCCAAGTTCGGTGCCTGCTGGGCGGCAGCGCGCCTTGCCGGTGAGGATAACCGCACCGCGCTCGGCATCGGCGCGCTGATGAACTCGCGCGGGCTGATGGAGCTGATCATCATCAATATCGGCCTGCAAAAGGGGATTATCGGTCCCACGCTGTTCGCGATGCTGGTGCTGATGGCGATCATTACGACCGTCATGGCGACCCCATTGTTCGAAGCGGTCTATGGCAGGCAGGCCCGCGCCAGCGGCGAACTGGGCGGGGTGCCTGCGTAAACGCTGGCGTTCGTCCCCCGGACGCCATAAATCGCGCGCATAATGGCAAAGATCACGACCCCGCGCCCGGTTCGCGGCACCCAGGATATTTTCGGCGACTTCGAACGGCGCTTCACCCATGTGGCGGAGACGTTCGAGCGGGTTCGCCGGCTCTATTGCTTCAACCGCGTCGAAGTGCCGGTGTTCGAATCGACCGCCGTCTTCGCCCGGTCGTTGGGCGAGACGACCGACGTCGTGTCGAAGGAGATGTATTCGTTCGAGGATCGCGGCGGCGATACGCTGACGCTGCGCCCCGAATTCACCGCCGGCATCGCCCGCGCCTACCTGACCGAAGGGTGGCAGCAGTTCGCGCCGCTCAAGCTCGCGACGCATGGGGCCGTGTTCCGCTACGAACGCCCGCAAAAGGGCCGCTACCGCCAGTTCCACCAGATCGACGCCGAAGTGATCGGCGCGGCCGAGCCGATGGCTGACGTCGAACTGCTGGCGATGGCCGACCAGCTGTTGAAGGAGCTGGGCATCGCCGATGGCGTGACGCTGCAGCTCAACACGCTGGGCGATGCCGAGACGCGCGACGCGTGGCGCGCGGCCTTGGTCGAGCATTTCGAGGCGCATCGCGGCGACCTGTCGGAGGACAGCCTCAAGCGCCTCGACAAGAATCCGTTGCGTATCCTCGACTCAAAAGACCCCCGCGACCGCCCGATCGCCGATTCGGCACCGGGGATCGATTCGTTCCTGACGGCGGAAGCGGCGGAGTTCTTTGCGGCGGTCACGTCAGGGTTGGACGCGGCGGGGGTCCAATGGACGCGCAACGACCGCCTCGTGCGCGGGCTCGACTATTACCGCCACACTGCGTTCGAGTTCGTCACCGACCGGCTGGGCGCACAGGGCACCGTGCTGGCCGGCGGGCGCTATGACGGGCTGATCGAAAGCCTGGGCGGGCCGGCGACGCCCGGCGTTGGCTGGGCGGCCGGGATCGAGCGGCTGGCGATGCTGCTGGAGGAGCCGGAGGCACAGGCGATCGACGCGGTGGTGATCCCGATGGGGAGCACGGCGGAAACCCACGCGACCGCGATCCTTGCCGACCTTCGCCGTGCGGGCATCGCCGCCGACATGGCGTACAAGGGCAATATGAAGCGGCGACTTGCCAAGGCGGATACCGCCAGGGCGCGCTACGCCCTGATCCTGGGCGACGACGAACTTGCGCAGCAGGAGATCGTCGTGAAAGCGCTGCGGTCGGGTGAACAGGCAAAGATGCCGTTGAACTGGCTACCGCAGGGGATGTTCGACCTGCTGTTCGAGGATGAACTGGCCGAGGATAATGACGCGGCGCTTCCCGCACTTGCGGAGAGGCTGTCGGCTCGATGATCTGCTTCGTCATCCCCGCGCAGGCGGGGACCCATACACGGCAGCCTTTCGATGAATCCGTGGCCGTTGCGGCAATGGATTCCCGCCTTCGCAAGAATGACTACAGGGGCGCGGCATGACCATCGCCCCCGAACGCATCGCCCAGATCGAGGCGCGGCGCGACGAGCTGGCCGCGCAGATGGCGACGGGCGACCTGCCCGGCGATCGCTTCGTCGCGGTGTCGAAGGAATATGCCGAACTCGAACCCGTCGCGGCGGCGGCGGGCGAAGTCCGGCGGCTGCGCGCCGAAAGCGAAAGCCTGTCGTTCATGACGCAGGACGCCGATGACGACCTGCGGGCGATGGCGGTGGAGGAACTCCATGCCAACCGCGCCCAGCTGGAGTCGGCCGAACGTGCCCTCGCGCTGGCGCTGCTGCCGCGCGATGCGGCCGACGAACGCGCGGCGATGCTCGAAATCCGCGCCGGCACCGGCGGCGACGAGGCGGCGCTGTTCGCGGGCGACCTGTTCCGCATGTACCAGCGCTATGCCGACAATCGCGGCTGGCGGGTCGAGCTGATCTCGGCATCGGTATCGGACGCGGGCGGCTACAAGGAAGTCGTCGCCAGCGTCACCGGCGCGGGCGTGTTCGCACGGTTGAAGTTCGAAAGCGGCGTCCACCGCGTGCAGCGCGTGCCCGCCACCGAAAGCGGCGGGCGCATCCATACCAGCGCCGCGACCGTCGCCGTCCTGCCCGAGGCCGAGGACGTCGACGTGCAGATCGACGACAAGGACCTGCGCATCGACGTCTACCGGTCGTCAGGGCCGGGCGGCCAGTCGGTCAACACGACCGACTCGGCGGTGCGCATCACCCACTTGCCGACCGGGCTGGTCGTGATCCAGCAGGACGAAAAGTCGCAGCACAAGAACAAGGCGAAGGCGCTGAAGGTCCTGCGCACCCGCCTGTACGAGGCCGAACGCCAGCGGCTGGCCGACGAACGCGCCGGCACGCGTCGCTCTATGGTAGGCTCGGGCGACCGCTCCGAGCGTATCCGCACCTATAACTTTCCGCAGGGGCGGGTGACCGACCACCGCATCAACCTGACGCTCCATCGACTGCCCGAAATCCTCGAAGGCGAAATGGAGGAACTGCTCGGCGCGCTGATCGCGCAGGACGAAGCGGAGCGGCTGGCGACGCTGGATGGGTGAGGCGACCACGCTGCGGCGTGCGCTGACGCAGGCGACGCAGCGAATCGCGACGGTGTCGGATACTCCCCGCCTCGACGCCGAACTTCTCGCCGCCTACGCGCTTGGCTGCAGCCGTGAAACCATGCTGCTCGCCCGCCTCGACGATTTGGCCCCCGCCGGTTTCGAAATGCTGGTCGAACGCCGCCTGACCCACGAACCGGTCGCGTACATCATCGGCAGTCGCGCCTTCTGGACGATCGACCTGCTGGTCGGTCCCGGCGTGCTGGTGCCACGCGCCGACAGCGAGACGCTGATCGAGGCGGCGGTCGACGATTTTGGCGGACGTGCGCCTGCCTGCATCCTCGATCTCGGCACCGGTCCGGGCACGTTGCTGCTGGCGGCGCTGGCGGAATGGCCGGCGGCGACCGGGCTGGGCGTCGATGCGTCGGCGCAGGCGCTCGACTATGCCCGGCGCAACGGTGAGGCGCTGGGCATGGCCGGGCGCGTGACATGGGCGCTGGGCAACTGGACCGCCGGGATCGACGGCCGCTTCGACCTGATCCTTGCCAACCCGCCCTATATCGGCACCGGCGAGGTATTGCCGCAGGAGGTCACCGGCCACGAACCGGCCGGCGCGCTGTTCGCTGGCGCAGACGGGCTCGACGACTATCGCCGGATCATCCCCGACTTGCCGCGCCTGCTCAACCCCGACGGCATCGCCGCGATCGAGATCGGGCACGAACAGGGCGACGCCGTGCTGGCGCTGGTTGAGGCGGCAGGATTGCCTGCGCGACTGGTCCGCGATCTCGGCGGCCGGCCACGCTGTGTGGTCGCAGGTTGATCCTCTCGTGCACCGACCCCATCTTTCCGCTTGGAGAAGCCCGACGCAGCCGCTAAGACCGGCAGCGGGGCAGGCACCATCGACCTAGGCGTTGATTGCGGGGCGTGGCTCTTTCCATCGTCATGTGAACCACTGTCGTCCGGTGGTCATGGCAGGCGGACGGTGCCCGTGCATCGTTTCGCGAAGTGGCTCGCACCCGGGATCGCGAGATCGACGGACAGGTAAGGACAGGACAACCAACCCTTGATGAACAATCGTCAGGCCGGCCGCCGTCGCGGTCGCGGTGGCCAGCGTCAGCCGGGAAGCGGCGGCGGCAATCCGCGTGATAACGGCAATCGCATAGACAACCGCGCGCGTGGTAACGCCGCGCAATTGCTGGAAAAATACAAGAACCTCGCTGCCGATGCACAACGCGCCGGCGACCGGGTGAACACCGAATACTACCTTCAGTTCGCCGATCACTATTTCCGCGTGCTGGAAGCGGGGCGTTCGCGCGTCGAGGAACAGCGTCGCACCCGCGACGAATTCGATGGTAACGACGACGAGGATTTCGACGGCGACGGCGACATGGGCGCCGACGTTGGCGGTCAGGATCGTGGCCAGCGCGACGATCGGGGCAACCGGGACGATCGCGGGAATCGCGACGATCGTGGCAATCGCGACGATCGCCAGCCGCGCGCCCAGCGCGACGACCGGGGCAACCGCGAAGAGCGTCAGCCCCGCGAGGAGCGTCAGCCCCGCGAGGAGCGCCAGCCGCGTGAAGAACGCCAGGCGCGCGACGATCGCGGCCCGCGCGAGGACCGCCAGCCCCGCGAACGCATCCGTCGGGACGGCGGGCGCAGCGCGCCGGCCAATGACGGCGCCGAACTGCGCGGCATCGAAGGCGAAGTCGGCACGCAGCAGAACGAGGTCGTAGCGGCGGAAGCCGAAGCGGCACCCGAAGCCAAGCCGGTCCGTCGCCGCACCCCGCGTGCCCGCGTCGAAGCGGCGCCGGTCGAGGCGGAGGTCGCGCCGTCGATCGACGCCGATCGCCTGCCGCCTGCGCTGTCGGCGAACGACGATGGTGCGGAGCGTCCGCGCCGTCGCCGCCGCGTCCGCGCGGACGACGAAGAGGCCGTGCCACCCGCCGCCTGATCCGGGCGTTGCCGACACGAAATCGGGGCCGGTATCGCAACGCGCGATGCCGGCCCCGTTCGTTTGGGGTGGCTAGCGGACTGGGCGCTTCCCCGCGAGCGTCATTCCAGCGAAGGCTGGGATCTCTCGGGGATGGCAAGGTCTGCCTGCCGCGGGAGACCCCAGCCTTCGCTGGGGTGACGATCAAAGGGTGAGGCTATCCGATCCGCACCAACGTCGCCTCAGCGAAGGAGAACGGATCGACATTCGGCGCGTACCCTCGCGCAGGCGGGGGGCTAGGGTAACGGCAGGACGCCGCATGTGGCTCTGTACCCCCGCCTGCGCGGGGATACGGCTTTTCTGCTGACCGGTGCCGGTGATGGCAACAGTCCCGCCGCGCTCACCCCGCCGCGAACTGCTCCGCACTCAGTGCGTACAACCCACCGGCGCCGGCCATCGCTGCCATGCCCAGCCCGCGTGCTTCGGGCACGATCCGGTCGAGATAGAAGCCGACCGCCGCGCGCTTGCGGGCAACGAAATCGCGATCTTCGACCGTGTCCAGCGCGCGCGCCTGCCGCTCCAGCAGCCAGCCGCAGACGCAGGTCGACAGCATCGTCAGGAACGGATAGCTGCCCGCCAGCCGGTCGTCGACGCTCGCCTCCAGCATCCAGCGCGCGACCGCCTGCGTATCGCCGAGCAGGTCGTTCAGGGCCGCATGGACCACCTCGCCGCGCATCTCGGCGAACAGCGCGTCCATACCGGTGCCGCCATCGCCCGACAGCTTGCGGCCGACCAGATCGGCGGCCTGGATGCCGTTGGTGCCTTCGTAGATCGGGGTGATGCGCGCGTCGCGATAATGCTGCGCGGCGCCGGTTTCCTCGACATAGCCCATGCCGCCATGCACCTGCACTCCGAGGCTCGCCACCTCGCAGCCGATGTCGGTGCCATGCGCCTTGGCCAGCGGCGTGACGAGATCGAGCCGCGCCTTCGCCCCGTCGATCCCCAGCGTCGCACGGTCGACCTGCCCGGCGACGTAATAGACCAAAGCGCGTGCCGCCATGGTCTGCGCGGTCATGCGCAACAGCATGCGCCGGACATCGGGATGCTCGACGATCGCGACCGGCGCGCCGCCGGTCGACGCGCGCGCCGACTGGACACGCTCGCGGGCATAGGCGACCGCGCGCTGCGTTGCCGCCTCCGCGACCTGCACGCCTTGCAGGCCGACGTTCAGGCGGGCGTTGTTCATCATCGTGAACATCGCGCGCATGCCGCCACCCTCGGCGCCGATCAGCTCGCCGATACAGTCGCCATTGTCGCCGAACGACAGGACGCAGGTGGGGGAGGCATGCAGCCCCATCTTGTGTTCGATCGACACGACGCGGACGTCGTTCGCCTCGCCCGGATTGCCATCGGCATCGAGGCGGAACTTGGGCACGAGGAACAGCGAAATCCCCTTGGTCCCCGCAGGAGCCCCCGGCGTGCGGGCGAGGACGAGGTGGACGATATTGTCGGCCATGTCGTGATCGCCGAACGAGATGTAGATTTTCGTGCCGCGAATCCGCCAGTTGCCGTCGCCGACCGGTTCGGCGCGCGTCGTCAGCGCCCCCACATCCGATCCGGCCTGCGGCTCGGTCAGGTTCATCGTGCCGGTCCATTCGCCGGTCGCGAGCTTGGGCAGGTACCGTGCCTGCTGCTCCGGCGTGCCGTGATGGGTCAGCGCCTCGATTGCGCCCACGGTCAGCGTCGGGGCCAGTGCGAAGCCGAGATCGGCGGTGCCGAGCGTCTCCAGCACTGCGGTCGCCACCGCAAAGGGCAGTGCCTGTCCACCGAAATCGGCCGGCGACCCGATCGTGCCCCAACCGCCCGCGACATAGGCCTGATAGGCGGCGCGATAGCCATCGGGCATCACCACGCCATCGGGGGTCCAGCGCGCGCCGACCGTGTCGCCCTTGCGCGCCAGCGGTCGCCATTCGCCCGCGGCGAAATCGCCGATCCCGGTCAGGATCGCATCGAGCAGGTCGGGGGTCGCATCCGCGAACCGGGGTGTCGCGGCGATCGCATCGATCCCGGCGGCGTGGGTCAGCGCGAAACGCTGTTCGGCGGTGGCGGGGGTCAGGTCCATTTGCCCTCTCTCGATCGGCGGTTTTTCCCGGTATAGCCACGCAATCATGACCGCTTCAAACGCTTCGATTCCGACCGTTCTCTTACCCTACGGCACGGCGGCGATCGCGGCGGCGGCGGCGGTGATTGCCGAGGGCGGCTGCGTCGCGGTAGCGACCGAGACGGTCTATGGCCTTGCCGCCGACGCCACCGATTCGCGCGCGGTTGCGGGCATCTATGCCGCCAAGGGACGCCCCGATTTCAATCCGTTGATCGTCCATGTGCCGACCCGCGCGGCGGCAGAGGCCTTGGCGGTATTCGACGATGCGGCAGGGCGTCTGGCCGATGCGTTCTGGCCGGGGCCGCTGACGCTGGTGCTGCCGATCCGCGAGCGCTCGGGTATCGCGTCGCTGGTGACGGCGGGGCTGGCGACGATCGCGATCCGGGTGCCGGCGCACGACGCGATGCAGGCGTTGCTACACGCGACCGGCCGCCCGCTCGCCGCCCCGTCGGCCAATGCCAGCGGATCGATCAGCCCGACCCGCGCCGGGCATGTGCTGCGCAGCCTGGACGGGCGAATCCCGATGGTGATCGATGCCGGCCCGACCACGAGCGGGATCGAATCGACGATCATCGCCTGTGTCGACGGCGCGGTGCGCCAGTTGCGCCCCGGCCCGATCGCGCGTGAGACGGTCGCCGACCTGTTGGGCACCATGGTCGGCGGCGGCGGGGCCGGGATCGAGGCGCCGGGGCAGCTCGCCAGCCATTACGCGCCGTCCAAGCCGGTCCGGTTGAACGCCGCCGAGCGCGAAGGCGACGAATGGCTGATCGGCTTCGGTCCGGTCGCGGGCGATGCGACGCTCTCGGCCGCGGGCGATCTGGTCGAGGCGGCGGCGCGGCTGTTCGATGCGCTGCATGTCGCCGATGTAGCGCCTTGCGCCCGAATCGCTGTCGCGCCGGTGCCCAACCATGGCCTGGGCGCGGCGATCAACGACCGGTTGCGGCGCGCGGCGGTGCCGGGCTGACATTCGCCCAAGTATCGAATTCGTCCGGCTACGCGTCGTTAACTCCTTCGCCGTTAGATACGTTTCGTACCGTGGAAGGGCGTTTATGAGCGGACCGGAAGAGATCGATTTCGAGAAGAGGCTGGCGGCGTTCGATTACGACGCGCGCAGCTATGGCACGTTTCCGATGATCAAGCGCGCGATCGAGCGCCACGCGCCCGCTGCGCTGACCGCATTGTACCGGCACATCGCCAATACGCCGTCGATTCGCGACATGTTCACTTCGCCCGCGCGGATGGACCATGCCCGCGACAAGCAGCTGGAACATTGGCGCAAGCTGTTCTCCGGTCCGATCGACCGCGACTATGCCGCCGCCGCGTCGAACATCGGGCAGGTCCATGCCCGGATCGGCCTCGCGCCGACATGGTATATCAGCGGCTATGCGCGGATGCTGGAGCATGTCCTGCCGCGCCTCGTGCTCGGCCGGATCGGCTGGCCGTTCGGCGCCCGCCGCCGCGCGCGGGCCGCGACCGCGCTGGTCAAGGCGTCGCTGATCGACATGGACATCGCGCTCGCCGCCTATTTCGAGGCGGAACAGGCCGGGCGTCGCGCCGTCATCGAACGCTGTGGGGCGGCGTTCGAACGGATGGCGCAGGGCGACCTGACCGTGTCGCTCGACGGGCTGCCGCGCGAATATCAGGCGCTGGCCGACAGTTTCGAAGCGATGCGCCAGCAGATGTGCGAGACGCTGGGCATGGTCACCCGTTCGGGCGAGCAGATCCGCATCGGTTCGGGCAATATCCGCCATGCCTCCGACGACTTGTCGCAGCGGACCGAGCAGCAGGCGGCGAGCCTCGAAGAAACCGCCGCGGCGATGGAGCAGATCACCGGCACCGTCCGCCAGACCGCCGACGGGGCGTCGCGTGCCGACCGGATCGTCGGCGAAGCGCGCACCGAGGCCGAGGATTCGGGCAAGATCGTCCGCCGCGCGGTCGAGGCGATGGACGGCATCCAGCGGTCGTCGAACGAGATCAGCGAGATCATCTCGGTCATCGACGGCATTTCGTTCCAGACGAACCTGCTGGCGCTGAACGCCGGGGTCGAGGCGGCGCGCGCAGGCGATGCGGGCAAGGGCTTTGCCGTCGTCGCGTCGGAAGTCCGGGCCCTTGCGCAGCGCTCGGCCGAAGCGGCCAAGGACGTGAAGACCCGCATCCTGTCGTCGTCCGAACAGGTCGAGGCCGGGGTCGACCTGGTCAACGCGACCGGACAGGCGTTGCAGCGTATCATCGGCCGGATCGGCGAGATCAGCGAACTGGTATCGGGCATCGCCACCTCTGCGGCGCAACAGTCGATCGGGCTGCAACAGGTCAATACCGCCGTGTCGGAAATGGATAGCGTGACGCAGCGCAACGCCGCGATGGTCGAAGAAGCGACCGCCGCCGCGCGGATACTGGCGCAGGAGGCCGAAGTGCTGGCGGCAGAGGTCGCCCGGTTCCGGCTGGAGGGCGGCGACAGTGGCAACGAGGTACACCGGATGCAGCAGCGGCTGGCGGCGGCGTGAGCGAATGATGAAATAGTGACCGTCATTCCCGCGAAGGCGGGAATCCGTACACGCTAGGGTGCGGCTCCTTACGATCGTCAGCAGCTACGGATTCCTGCCTTTGCGGGAATGACGAAGGGATATTGTCGTAAGAGACCATACGTCGCCCCAGCGCAGGCTGGGGCCTCCTGCGGCCAGGCGCGCGTTTCGGCCACGGGGAAATCCCAGCCTTCGCTGGGATGACGGGTGTGGCGGGTTTGCTCCTGAGCGCCTCCCCCACATCCGTACCCACAGCGCAAAGCGGTTGCACCCCGGCGGCGCGCGTGCTTGGGAATGCGCGGGGATCGGGAAACTCTATGGCCAGCCGCGCAATCAACGGACGGTTCGATGCTGGCGCGACCGGTGGGCGCTGGCTCGACGCATATTGTGCCGCCGCACCGACGGGCGACATGCTGTGCCATGCGACCGCGCAGGATCGCGCAGCATGGGAGGCGGCGTTCGAGGAACTGGCCGGGGTGCCCGGCAACACGCTGGCCGCCGCGCGCGAACGGGCGCAGCGCCATTCCGACGATATCGGCACCGCCTATCGTGCGGCGGGCGAGAATGAGGAGCGCCGCTGGCCGTTGTCGCCGGTCCCGCTGCTGATCGGCGCCGACGAATGGCGCGGCATCGCCGATGGCATGGCCGAACGCGCCGACCTGTTCGAAAGCGTCATCGCCGACATTCATGGCGGACAGCGGCTGGTGGCCGATGGCGTGCTGCCGGCGATGCTGGTCACCGGTTCGCCGCTGTTCCTGCGGCCGATGGTCGGGCTGGTCCCGCCGGGCGGGCATCAGCTGCATTTCATGGCCGCCGATCTGTGTCGCGGGCCCGACGGGCGCTGGCGGGTGCTGGCCGACCATGTCCGCGTGCCGGTGGGGGCGGGCTATGCGCTGGAGAACCGGCTGGCGATCGGCCGGACGCTCGGCGGACTACCCTCGCGGATGAATATCGAACGCCATGCGCCGTTCTTCGCTGCGATGCGCGCGGGGATCGCCGCCGCATGCCGGCGGGCCGAGCCGCGCATCGGGCTGCTGACCTCGGGCAAGCTCAACCCCAGCTATCCCGAACAGGCGCATCTGGCACGCTATCTGGGGTTCCTGCTGGTCGAGGGTGCCGACCTCGCGGTGCGCGACGACCAGCTGTATGTCCGCACCATTGCGGGTCTGAAGCGGATCGATGCGCTGTGGCGGCGGATCGACCCGCGGTTGATCGACCCGCTGGCGTTCGACGCCAATTCGACGATCGGCGTGCCCGGCCTCGTCGATGCGATGGCGGCGGGCAATGTCGTGATCGCCAATGCGCCGGGGGTCGGCGTGCTCGAATCACCGGCCTTCGCCGCGTTCCTGCCGGCACTGGGCGAGCGGTTGCTGGGTCGCGCACCGTCGCTGTCGTCGATCGGGACGTGGTGGTGCGGGCGCGCAGAAGACCGGGCGCGGGTGCTGGCGTCGCTCGACCAGCTGGTGGTCGGCCCTGCCTTTGCCGGGCCGGTGGCGGAACTGGCCGGGCCGGTGCTGGGCGCATCGCTGGACGCAGCGGCGCGCGGGCGGCTGGCGACAGCGATGGCGCTCCGGCCGCAGGATTATGTCGGGCAGGAGGTCGCCGAACTGTCGACCATGCCGACCGTGTGCGACGGCGGGCTGCTGCCGCGGCCCTTTTCGCTCAGGGTATTCGCGGCGCGCGGCGGCGACGGGCGCTGGGTCGTGCTGCCCGGCGGGTTCGTGCGGATCGGCGATCAGCCCGACGCGCGCGCCGCGGTGATGGGTGAGGGGTCGTGGTCGGCCGACGTCATCGTCCACGGCCCCGATCCGGTCGCGCCGGTATCGCTCCTCCAACCGACCGACAGCGTCGAGCTGCGCCGCAATCCGGGCACGCTACCCAGCCGGGTCGCCGACAACATGTTCTGGCTGGGCCGCTATCTGGAGCGGGGCGAGGCGTTGCTGGGCGTCATCCGCGTGTTGTTCGGCCATTCGATCTCGGCCGATACCGGCGCGGCGCTGGCCCCGGCGACGGTCGAGCGGCTGGTGACGATCATCGCCGATACCGGCGCGGCGGGGCGCCCGCCCAGCCATCGCCGCCGCGACCTCGTCGATTTCGCGCGCGAGGCGATGGAATCGGTCGACGGCTGGGGCAGCGTGCGCGCGATCAACCGCCTGGCGACCGGCATCGGTGGGGTGTCGCGCGACCGGTTGTCGCTGGACATGGTGCGGCTGCTCGATGCGCCGTACCCGGTCACCGGCACGTTGCTCGACCGCGCGGGCACGTTGCAGCGGCGCTATGCCGCGCTCGCCGGGCTGTCGGCCGAACATATGGGGCGGACCGATGCGTGGCGGTTCCACGACCTGGGGCGGCGGATCGAGCGGGCGATGGCGGCGACGCGCACGCTGCTGGGGGTCGATCTGCGCCGGGCGAGTGCCGAGGACTTGTCGACGCTGCTCGACCTTGCCGACAGCCAGATCAGCTATCGTCAGCGCTACCTGATGGGGTTCGCACGGGTGCCGGTGATCGACCTGATCGCGCTCGACCCCGGCAATCCGCGCGGCATCGCGTTCCAGGTGGAAACGATCGTCGGCCATCTGGCGAAGCTGCCGGTGCTGAACGACGCAGGGATCGCCGAACCGCAGCAACGCATCGCCGCGCGGCTGACCGCCAGCATCGCGATGACCTCCGCCGAACGGCTCGACCGTGGCTGGGTGCTGGAAATCAACCAGCAGCTGCAGAAACTGTCCGACGCGATCGCCACCCGCTATTTCCTGCAAGGTGCGCAACCGCTGCGCGAAGCCGGACTGACCCTCGCATGATGCGCTATGCCATCCGCCACATCACCCGCTTCGACTATGCCGAGGCGGCCGGGTTCGCCCGCTGCAACCTGCGGCTGCGGCCGATCCTGTGGTCGGGGCAGGCACTGGAGGATTATGCGCTGCTGGTCGAACCGGGTGGCCATACCGAACCCGCACGGGCGCAGGCCGGCCTAGCCAACGTCACCCGGCTGGTAGTCGAACGGCCTGAGCGGATGCTGACGATTGAGAGCCGGGCGACGGTGCGCGTCGAACGCCCGATCCCGCTGCCGTCGCCGACCGACCCGACGCTGGCCGAGATTCGTGCGATGATGGCGGAGGTCGCCGATGCCGGCCCGGCCAGCCCGGTCAGCTATCTCTTTCCTTCCGCCCATGTGCCTATCGTGCCCGAGATCGCGGCATGGTGTGCCGAAGATCTGGCCGACGATCGCGGTATCCTCGACGTGGCGATCGCGCTGGCCCGGCGCATCCAGCGCGACTTCGCCTTCGATCCGACCGCGACGCTGGTCGATACCCCGATTGCCGAGGCTTTTGCGAAGCGTGGCGGGGTGTGTCAGGATTTTGCGCAGATCATGCTGTCGGGCTTGCGCGGGGCGGGGCTGTCCGCGGCCTATTGCTCGGGCTATCTGCGCACGCTGCCGCCGCCGGGGCAGGAACGACTCGTCGGCGCCGATGCGACCCATGCGTGGGTGTTGGTGTGGGCCGGTCCCGTATTGGGATGGGTCGGCGTCGATCCGACCAACGGCATCTGGATGGCCGAGGACCATGTCGTGATGGCGATCGGCCGCGACTATGCCGACATCGCGCCGATCGACGGCGTGGTGCTGGGGTCGGGGGCGCAGACGATGCAGGTGTCGGTCGATGTGGAGCCTTTGCCGGTCGGTTGAGGGGTTTTCACGCGAAGGCGCGGAGACGCGAAGAGAAAGAAGAAGGTAGATTTCGCGCAGAGGCGCGGAGGCGCAGAGGGGTTGCGCCTGCCGCAGCGTCCCCCGCGTCAGCGGCCTTATTCCATGGCATCCGCGCGCGAATGGTCTGCCGAACGCACCCGATTGCCAAGCCGCAAGCCCTCTCTGCGCCTCCGCGTCTCTGCGCGAAATCTAACTTCCCTTCTTCGCGACCTTCGCGCCTTCGCGTAAAAATCATTCCAATCCAACCGGATTGACGAATCCGCAACGGACGCGCGATAAGAACAAATCATGAACTTAGAGTCGTCTACCCTTGTCGCGCTGAAGCGTCGCGTCGCCGCCATGGAGCGGCGTGCCCCGACAGGCAAGGCGGTGCGGGTGGCGACCGGGCATGGCGATATCGATGCCGCGCTGTCCGGTGGCATCGCGCGCGGGCGGGTGCACGAGATTTTCGCGCTGGATGTGGGCGATGCCGGCAGCGCAACCGGCTTTGCGGGGATGCTGGCGGTCCGGCTGGGCGGCGGCATCGTGTGGCTGCGCGAGGCGGCGGTGGTGCCAAGCGGCGGGCATCTGCACGCGCCGGGGCTGGTCGAGATCGGCGTCGATCCCGCACGGCTGCTGCTGGGACTGCTGCCCGACCCGCTGTCGGTGCTGCGCGCCGCCGCCGATGTCGTGCGCTGTGCCGGCGTCGGGGTGGCGGTGATCGAGCTGCACCGCGATCCCAAGGCGCTCGACCTGACCGCCAGCCGCCGCCTGGCACTTGCGGCGGAGGAGAGCGGGGTGACCGCGCTGTTGCTGCGCATCGCCGCGACGCCGGTGGCGAGCGCGGCCGATACCCGCTGGGCAGTGCGGTCGTGCGCCTCGCAGCCCTTGCCCGCCAATGCGCCAGGCCATCCGACCTTCGACCTCGAATTATTGCGTCAGCGCGGCCGGGGTGCCGATGGCCGCTGGCAAGTGGAGTGGAACCGTGAGCAAGCCGTCTTCACCAGCCCGACGCCATCTGGCGCTGTGGTGGCCGTTCCTGCCCAGCGACCGGTTGCTGCGCCAATCCCCCTGCGGCGTGCCGGATGACGCACCGTTCGTCTGTGTCGAGACGGTGCGCGGCGCCCTGCGCATCGCCGCCGTCGACCCACAGGCGCTGGACAAGGGCCTTGCCCCCGGCATGGCGTTGGCCGATGCGCGGGCGCAGCTGCCCGAACTGGCGGTGGTCGATGCCGACCCGTTCGCCGATCATGGCTGGCTGGAGCGGATCGCCGATGCCTGCGACCGGTTCACGCCGCTGGTCGCGCTCGATGGCGGTGACGGGGTGACGATGGACATCACCGGCTGCGCGCATCTGTTCGGCGGGGAGGCGGCGCTGGTCGCCGAGGTGGAGGCGCGACTTGCCCGGTTCGGGACGCTGCGCCACGCGCTGGCCGACACGCCCGATGCGGCGCAGGCGCTGGCGCGGTTCCAGAGTGCCCCTGCGGCGAGCGAGGCGGCGGCGGTCCGGCGGCTGGGGGTGGCGGCGCTGCGGCTCGACGACGAGATCGCGGTGGCGCTGCGCCGTGCGGGTCTGCGCACCATCGGCGATCTGGCGAGCCGTCCAACCGCGCCGATCGCGGCGCGGTTCGGCGAGGAGACGGTGGCGGCGCTCGCGCGGTTGCTGGGCGATGCCGACCAAAGGCTGCGACCGCGCCGGGCTCTGCCGGCGTTGTTCTTCGAACGGCGCTTCGCCGAACCGATCGCGCGTGACGGAGATGTGCTGGCGACGATCGGCGAACTGGCGGTCGAGGCGGAGGCGGAGCTGACCGCGCGCGATCGCGGCGGGCGGCGCTTTGCGGTGCGGCTGTACCGGGCCGATGGCGCGCTGCGCGATCTGGCGGTCGAAAGCGGGCTTCCCTTGCGCGATCCGCCGTCGATCCTGCGGCTGTTCCGCGAACGGATCGATGCGCTGGCCGATCCGATCGATCCGGGCTTCGGCTTCGACATGATCCGCATGAGCGTCCCTGCGCTCGAACCGCTTGCCGCCACGCAGTTGCAGCTGGAGGGGGGGGCGGTCAGCGAGGAGGCGATGGCGGCGTTGGTCGATCGGCTGACCACACGGCTGGGGCGCGGGCGGATCGCGCGGGTCGCTCCGGGCGACAGCCACATGCCCGAACAGGGGGTGCTGACCATCGACGCGATCGACACGCCGGTGCCGACCGGCTGGGACACACCCGAGGCGGGCGAGCCGCCGCTGCGCCCGATCCACCTGTTCGACCCGCCGCAGCGGATCGAGGTGATGGCGGAGGTGCCCGACGGCCCGCCGCATCGCTTCCGCTGGCGCCGGGTGCTGCACGACGTGATCCGCTTCGAAGGGCCGGAACGGATCGCGGCGGAGTGGTGGCGCAGGGGGCAGGCGAAGGTGCGGACGAGGGACTATTACCGGGTCGAAGATGTGCGTGGGCGGCGGTACTGGATTTTCCGGCATGGGCTGTATGAGCGCGAGACGCCCGATCCGCTGTGGTATGTGCACGGGGTGTTTGCGTGACGACGCCTCAACCTCGTCATTCCCGCGGAGGTGGGAATCCATATGCTCTGACGTCTCGATTCCATCCGCAGCGTCGGCGTGAATGGATTCCCGCCTGCGCGGGAATGACGAAGGATGACGCGGTAATGCGGGTTCTTTCTTTCTTCGTCATCCCGGCGAAGGCCGGGATCCAAGGTTCCGCAAACGCCGAAACCATCGGATATGCGGGCCGGCGGATCCCGGCCTGCGCCCGGATGACGAAGGGCGGCGTGGCGGGCGCGGCGTGTTCGTGAGATGGCCTTTGCCGAACTGATCGCTGCGACGCATTTCTCGTTCTTGCGGGGGGCGTCGCCGCCGTGTGACATGGTGGGACACGCGAACGAGCTGAAAATGGCCGGGATCGGGATTGCCGACCGAAACACCGTGGCAGGGGTGGTGCAGGCGTTTCTCGCGCTCAAGAAGGCGAATGAAAAGCGGTGCGAGGCGGGGCTGCCCGACTATGCCTTCGACCTCGTTGTCGGCACGCGGCTGGTGTTCGTCGACGGGACGCCGGACATCGTCGCCTATCCGGTCGACCGGGCGGCATGGGGGCGGCTGACGCGGTTGCTCAGTACCGGCAACCGGCGGGCGAAGAAGGGCGATTGCCACCTTGAACTGGCCGACCTGCTCGCATGGCAGGAGGGGTTGCTGCTGATCGTCACCGCGCCCGATGCGCCGTTGCTGGCGCGGCTGCGTGATGCCTGTCCGGGGCGGGTGTGGCTGGCGGCGGCGATGCCGCGTGGCGGGCGTGATCGGCGGCGGCTGGCGGCACTGATCGCGTTGGCCGACAGCATCGGCGTGCCGCTGCTCGCGACCAACGATGCGCTCTATGCGACGCACGAGCAGCGCCCCTTACATGACGTGCTGACCTGTATCCGCGAGGGCACGACGATCGCCGCCGCCGGACGGCGTCTGGCGGCCAATGCCGAACGCCATCTCAAATCGCCGGAGGAGATGGTGCGGCTGTTCCGTGACTGTCCCGAAGCGGTGGCAGAGAGCGTCGCGTTGCTGAAGCGGATCGAGTTTCGTCTGACCGACCTGAAGTACGAATATCCGCACGAGCCGGTGCCGGAAGGGTGGGAGGCGCAGGACTGGCTGGAGCATCTGACGATGACTGCCGCACACAAATTCTATGGTTCCGAGTTGCCAGCCGGTGTGCAGCGGCGGCTGGATGAGGAGTTCGCGCTGATCCGCAAGGAAAAATACGCGCATTATTTCCTGACAGTGCACGACCTTGTCCGGTTCGCGCGGACCTGCGAACCGCCGATATTGTGCCAGGGGCGCGGGTCGGCGGCGAATTCGATCGTGTGTTTCCTGCTGGGCGTCACCTCGGTCGATCCGAGCGAGCATGACCTGTTGTTCTCGCGCTTCGTGTCCGAACAGCGTGGCGAGCCGCCCGATATCGACGTCGATTTCGAGCATGAACGGCGCGAGGAGGTGATCCAGTATATCTACGCCCGCTATGGCCGCGAGCGAGCCGGCATCGCGGCGACCGTGATCCATTACCGGCCGAGGAGCGCGGTGGGCGAGGTCGGCAAGGTGCTGGGCCTGACCCGCGACGTGACGCAGCGGCTGGGCAGTACCGTGTGGGGCAGCTTTGCGGGCGAGATGGAGGCGCGGCGCTATACCAGCGCGGGGTTCGACATCGACAATCCGGAAATCGCGCAGCTGCGCTGGCTGGTCGACCAGATCCTGAAATTCCCCCGGCATCTGTCGCAGCATGTCGGCGGATTCGTGCTGACGCAGGGGCGGCTGGACGAGATGGTGCCGATCCATAACGGCGCGATGGCGGGGCGGACCTTCATCGAATGGGACAAGGACGATATCGACGCGCTGGGGCTGATGAAGGTCGACGTGCTGGCGCTGGGCATGCTGACCTGCATCCGCAAGGCGTTCGACCTGCTGCGGCGGCATGATCTGGGCGAGCATGACCTGACCGTCGATCTGAAGGCCGACGACCAGGAGGTCTATGAGATGCTGCACAAGGGCGACAGCATCGGCGTGTTCCAGGTCGAGAGCCGTGCGCAGATGAACATGCTGCCCCGCCTGAAGCCGATCAGCCTGTACGACCTGTCGGTGCAGGTCGCGATCGTGCGGCCGGGGCCGATCGAGGGGGACATGGTCCATCCCTATCTGCGGCGGCGTGCCGCGAAGGAGGTGGTGACCTATCCCTCGCCCAAACCGCCGCATGATCCCAACGAATTGAAGACGCTGCTGGACAAGACCTATGGCGTGCCGCTGTTCCAGGAACAGGTGATGAAGCTCGCCATCGTCGCCGCCGATTTCAAACCCGGCGAGGCGAACGAACTGCGTCGGGCGATGGCGACGTTCCGCAATCCCGGCACGATCCAGAAGCTGCGGAGGAAGCTGATCGATGGCATGACGCGGCGGGGGTACGAACCCGACTTCGCCGAACGCTGCTTTCGCCAGATCGAGGGGTTCGGCAGCTATGGCTTTCCCGAGAGCCATGCGCTGTCGTTCGCGCGGCTGGTCTATGTGTCGTCGTGGATCAAGTGCCATCACCCGGCGGTGTTCGCCTGTGCGCTGCTCAATTCGCAGCCGATGGGGTTTTATGCGCCGGCGCAGATCGTGCGCGATGCGCGCGACCATGGTGTCGAGGTGCGCGGCATCGATGTGAATGTCAGCGGGTGGGACAATGCGCTGGAAGGGACACCCCTCGCGCTCAGGCTCGGCTTTCGGCAGATGGATGGGTTTCGCGAGCGCTGGGCAGACGCGATCGCCGCCGCGCGGCCCTTTGCCAGTGTCGAGGAACTGGCGCGGCGGGCGCGGTTGCCGCAGCGGGCGCTGCGACTGCTGGCCGATGCCGATGCGTTCCGGTCGATCGGGTACGACCGGCGCGAGGCGTTGTGGGAGGTGCGGCGCACGCCCGATGCCGAGCTGCCGCTGTTCGCCCACGCCCGCGCCGCCGAACTGGGCGCGGAACCGGAGATGACGCTGCCCGCGATGCCCGATGTCGAGCATGTCGTGACCGATTACCAGACGCTGCGCCTGTCGCTGAAAGGCCATCCGCTGCAATTCCTGCGCGATCGGCTGACGCGGATGGGGGTGACGAGTTGCGCCGGGATCATGGGGGCTAAGGCGGGGAGCAAGGTGATCGCCGCCGGCCTCGTCCTCGTCCGGCAGCGACCGGGCAAGGGCAATGCGATCTTCGTCACGCTGGAGGACGATACCGGCATCACCAACGTCGTGCTGTGGGCGCGGCTGTTCGAGGCGTATCGGCGCGAGGTGATGGGCGCGCGGCTGATGCTGGTCGAGGGCGAGGTGCAGCGCAGCCGCGAGGGTATCGTCCACCTGATGGGCGCGCAGGTGCGCGATCGCAGCGACCTGCTCGACACGCTGGGCGAGGCGGCGCCGGCGGGGAGCGAGGCGGTCCGCCCGATCGCGTCGCGCCACCCGCGCGACGTGCGGCTGGTGCCCAAGTCGCGCGATTTCCACTGACAGCCCATGCCCGCCGCGGGTAGGACGGGGCGGATCGGACAGGTTCATCATCACCCCGGACTTGATCCGGGGTCCCGCTTCCTTTCCCGGCCGTAGAGAAGAAGCGGGACCCCGGGTCAAGCCCGGGGTGACGCAGGGGGGATGCATGAACGGGTTGCTGCTGTTCGTCGTCGCGATCGGCTATGCCGCGCTGCTGTTTGCGGTCGCTTGGGGCGTGCGGCGGCGGGGCATGCGCGCCCGCGACCGGCGGGTCGTCTATACGCTGGGGCTGGCGGTCTATTGCAGCAGCTGGACGTTCAACGGCGCGGTCGGCAGCGCGGTGGCCGATGGCTGGGCGTATCTGCCGATCTATCTGGGGCCGATCCTGTTGTTCGCGGGCGGCAGGCGGTTGCTGGTGCGGTTGGTGGGCGCGGTGCAGGCCGATGGGGCGACATCGATCGCCGATTTCATCGGCGGGCGGTTCTCGCGCAGCCGCGGCGTCGCGGCGCTGGTCACGCTGATCGCGCTGATCGGTACGATACCCTATGTCGCGTTGCAGCTGCGGTCGGTCGCGACCAGCTATGCCGCGCTGTCGGGGATGGGCGATGCGACGGGGCCGATGATCGCGACCGCGCTGCTGCTTGCCGGGTTCGCCGTCGCGTTCGGGACGCGGGGACAGGCGAAGGCGGATAGCGGGCTGCTGGCGGCGGTGGCGGTCGAGTCGCTGGTCAAGCTGGCGGCGTTCGTCGCGGTGGCGGGGTTCGCGGTGTGGCTGGTGATGCAGGCGGCGCCGGCCGATCGCAGTGCGGGCGTCGCGCGGCTGGCGGGCGGGTTCGCGCGGGCGCCGGCGATCGCCGATTTCTGCGTCGCGACCGCGCTGGCGGCGGCGGCGATGCTGTGCCTGCCGCGGCAATTCCATGTGACGGTGATCGCCGCCGCCAGCCCCGACGACCCGGCGCAGGCGCGCTGGCCGTTCGTCGCCTATCTGGCTGCTACCGCGCTGCTGGTCGTGCCGATCACGCTGGCGGCGCTGGTGCAGGGCGGGATCGCGCGGCCCGATTTGCTGGTCATCGCCATGCCGTTGGCAGCGGGCGCGCCGGTCGTCGCGCTGCTGGGGTTCGTCGGCGGGTTTTCGGCGGCAACGGCGATGGTGGTCGTGGAGACGGTCGCGCTGGCGACGATGGTGTCGAACGACCTGATCGCGCCGCTGCTGCTGCGCAGTCCGCGCATGGCCCGCGCGGCGCATGTCGGGCGGACATTGCTGTGGGTGCGCCGCGGAGTGATCGGCGGGATCATCGGCGTCGCGCTGCTGACCGCGCTGTTGATCCCGGCAACGCGCGGGCTGGCGTCGATCGGCCTCGTCGCCTTTGCCGCGATGGCGCAGTTTGCGCCGGCGCTGCTGCTGGCGGTGGCGGGCGGGGGGCGCGATCCGCTGGCGGCGAAGGCGGGGCTGGCGACGGGCCTTGCGGGGTGGACGCTGCTGCTGTTCGTGCCGACGCTGAGCGGTGCGACGTTGCCGATCCCGGCGCTGGCGGGGATGGGGGCGGTCGCCACGGGGGCGGTGGTAACGCTGGCCGCGAACCTGATCGTCCATGCGATCGTCGCCACCTCGCGTGCGCCGCGCCTGCCGTTCGTGCGCGACGACCGGGTGCCGCCGGTGCGCGACCTGCCCGAGCTGACGCAGCTGGTCGCGCGCTTCGTGGGCGAGGAGCGGGCGCAGGCCGAGCTGGGCACGGGTACCCATGTCGATTCCCGCGCCGCCAGGCGGGCCGAACGGCTGGTGGCGCAGGTGGTCGGCGTGTCGTCGGCGCGGCGGCTGGTGGCGTCGGCGCTGTCGGGCGAGGGGCTGGGCGCGGACGACGTCGCGCGGATGCTGGATGCCAGCGGACAGAGCCTGCAATTTTCCAAGGGGCTGCTGGCCGCGACGCTGGAGCATATCGATCCGGGGGTCAGCGTGGTCGATGCCGAGCTGAACCTCGTCGCGTGGAACCAGCGATACCTCGACCTGTTCGGCTTTCCGCCGGGCATGATCCGGGTCGGCGCCCCGGTGGCCGATGCGATCGCGTTCAATGCGCTGCGCGGCGATTGCGGGCCGGGCGAGGTCGACGACCATGTCGCCCGGCGGCTGGCGCATATGCGGCGGGGCACGCGGCACGGGTTCGAGCGGGTGCGGAACGACGGGCGGGTGTTGAAGACTGTCGGCGGGCCGATGCCGGGCGGCGGCTACGTCATGTGCTTTTCGGACATAACCGCCGAGGCGCAGGCGCTGCGCGCGGTGGAGACGGCGCGCGCCGATCTGGAGCGGCGGGTCGAGGAGCGGACGCGGGCGCTGTCGGATGCGAACGCCGCGCTGGCGCGGGCGACGGCGGACAAGACCCGGTTCCTCGCCGCCGCGAGCCATGACCTGTTGCAGCCGCTGCACGCCGCGCGACTGTTCACCGCGGCGCTGGCGCGCGGGGCGGACGATAGGGCCAAGCCGCTGGCCGAGCGGATCGACCAGTCGATCGCGGCGGCCGACCAGCTGCTGCGGGCGCTGCTCGATATCTCGAAGCTCGACGCCGGGGGGATCGTGCCGGTGGCGACGCGGTTCGGGGTGCGCGACCTGCTGGTCGAGCTGGTCGACAGCTTTGCCGATCAGGCGCGGGCCAAGGGGCTGACGCTGCGGCTGGCGCCGGGGGATGCGGTGGTCGCGACCGACCGGGTGCTGCTGCGATCGATCGTGCAGAACCTGCTGGGCAATGCCGTGCGCTATACCGCGCGGGGCGGGGTGGTGATCGGGGTGCGGCGGCGGGGCGGCGTCGCGCGGATCGAGGTGGTCGACAGCGGGCCGGGCATTGTGGAAAGCGACCGGGCGCGGGTGTTTCGCGAGTTCGAGCGGCTGGCCAATGCCGAGGATGCCGGGCTGGGCCTCGGCCTCGCCATCGTTGCGCGGACCGCGGCGTTGCTGGGGGCGGGCGTCGACCTCGACAGCCGGGTCGGGCGGGGCAGTCGCTTTGCGGTGACGCTGCCGCTGGCCGAGGGGGCGGTGGCGGCCGTGCCGGTACGGGCGGCGGCGCGTGAGGTCGGGCCGTTGTCGTGCCTGATCGTCGACGACGATGCCGGGGTGCGGCGGGCGATGGCGGCGCTGGCCGGGAGCCGGGGGCATGCGGTGCGCGTCGCCGCAACGGTCGAAGAGGCGCTGGCCGGGGTGGCGGAGGAGGTGGCGTTCGTCGACCACGACCTGGGTGGGGAGGTCGACGGGCTGGCGCTGATCGCGCGGTTGCGGGCGGCGCGGCCGGGGTTGCGCGCGGCGCTGGTGACGGCGGATGCCAGCCGGACGCTGGCCGAGGCGGCGGAAGGTGCGGGGGTGGCGGTGTTGCTGAAGCCGTTGTCGGGGGAGGCGTTCGATGCGTGGGTCGCCGCGCCGGGTAAGGCGTAGCGAAGCTACGGCAAGCCAGAAAGGCGCGGCCGGCCGGCGGCGCGGAAAGCGCCGTCCGACGACGCGGGCTTTGCCCGTGGCGGGGCTGGAATGTCCACCATGTGGTCAAAGTTCACGAAGTTCACACTCGCGCCGCGCCGGGCAAGGCGTAGCGCAGCTAGGCCGAGCCAGAAGGCGCGGCCGGCCGGCGGCGCGGGAAGCGCCGTCCGACGACGCGGGCTCTGCCCGTGGCGGGGCTGGAATGTCCACCATGTGGTCAAAGTTCACGAAGTTCACACTCGCGCCGCGCCGGGCAAGGCGTAGCGAAGCTAGGCCGAGCCAGAAGGCGCGGCCGGCCGGCGGCGCTGGCAGCGCCGCCCGACGACGCGGGCTTTGCCCGTGGCGGGGCCGGGAATGTCCACGATGTGGTCAAAGTTCACGAAGTTCACACTCGCCGCGGTTTGCGGCGTACTTCGCAGCAGGTCGGTGGTCGGCTGTGCGGCGGCGGTTGCGTGTCCTCACGGGGAGATCCCAGCCTTCGCTGGGATGACGTCAGGACCGGAGAGTCGGGCACGACCGGCAGGTATCGACGGTAGGAAAGAGCGGACCCGCAGCGTTGCAGGGAATGCGCGTGTAGGAAAGGCGTTTGCCGCGAACGCTACCGTCGTTCCGCCGGGGCACGGGTAATCAGGTCCGCCAGCGCCGCCGGTTGTTCGACATGGACGAAATGCCCCGCCGCGGGGATGGTCACGACCTTGCCGCCGGCCTGTTCGACGGCGTGCAGTTCCTGCGGGCTGGTGACGTGATCGCCGTCGCCGCGGACCAGCAGCAGCGGCCCCTTCCACGCGGCGATCGACGACAGCATCGGTTGCCGCGTCGAAGGCTGAGCCAGCAGCGCCTTGCCCGGCACCGCGCCCTGTGCCCAGCGGGCGTCGGGCAGGCCGGCGGTGGCGGCGAGGCGTGTGAAGATATCGCGGTTCTGCGGCGCGCTGACATAGAGGTCCTGACGGCGCGGCCCCAGCGCGGCGAGCGTTCGGTCCATGGCGGCGATGAAGCGGTCGTCGAACGGTGTCGCCGGGTTTGCGAGGCGGTTCGCTTCGAGTGCGGCGGCAACGTCGCGTCCGTTGAGGGCCTGTGCCGCCGCGGCGCATAGCCAGCGGAACGAACTGGCGAGATCGATCGAAGGACATTCGAGGATAAGCCGCGTGACCCGGTCGGGATGCGCCAGGGCATAGCGCAGTGCGACCATGCCGCCGAAGCTGTGCCCGAGCAGCTGCCAGCGCGGGATCGCCAGCGCCGAACGGACCGCTTCGAAATCGGCGATGAGGTCGTCGACGGTGACGCGGGTTCCGGCAGCGATCGGATCGGAGCGTAGCACGCCGCGCTGGTCGACGCTGACCAGCCGCAGCTTTCCCGCCAGCACCGGTTTCATATAGCGTTCGAAATCGAGCGCGCCGATGCCCGGACCGCCATGGACGTAGAGCAGGACCGGGGCGTCGCGCGGTCCGCTGTCGTCGACCCACAGCCGGGTTCCGCGGACCGGCAGCAGTGATCCGCCGGCGGCTGCGGCGGCGCGCGCGACGGGGATCGTCCCGGCGGCCAGGGTAGCTGCCATTCCCACGATCATGTCTCGTCGTTGCATGGTGCGGTGGCTCCCTTTGCACCATGGGTACCGCGAACGGCGCGATGCGCGCAATGTGCGGCCGGGCCTCAGCCCGTCACTTCCAGCCCCAGCGCGCCGGCGGCGACGGCGGCCTGGGTGCGGTTGCCGACGTCGAGCTTGCGCAGCAGTGCGGTCATATGGACCTTGACCGTTGCTTCGGCGATGCCGAGGTCGTGGGCGATCTGTTTGTTGAGACGCCCGGCGAGGACGCCGATCAGGACGCGGAGCTGCATCGGGGTGAGCGCGGCGACGCGGGCAGCGATGTCGTCTTGGTGGTCGGCGTCGGCGGGCATGCGGTCGCCGTTCAGGGCGGCGGCGATGGCGGATTCGATCTGTTCGAGCGGGGCGTCCTTGCCGACGAAACCGACCGCGCCGAAGCGGGCGACCTGTCCGAACGCCGCCGCGCGGTCGGCGCCGGAGACGACGAGGATGGGGACGTCGGGCGCCTCGGCATGGAGCAGCGCCACGCCGCTATAGCCGACCGCGCCGGGCATGTTCAGGTCGAGCAGGATGAGGGCGAGGTCGCTGGCTTCGCGGACGGCCGTTACCGCGCGGTCGAGCGAGCCGGCCTCGACGATGTGCACGTCGGGGCGGACCTGGGTTACCGCCAGCGTCAGCGCTTGGCGGAACAGGGGGTGGTCGTCGGCGACGAGGATGGTGGTCATTACGTCCTTTCCGGTCGCCCTCACCCTTCCGCGGCTTCGCCGCTCCTTCCCTCTCCCAGAGGGAGAGGGAAGGGGCCCGCCCGGTGCAGCCGGGTGGGAAGGGTGAGGGTGATCTGCTCGCCGTCAGCTAGACTTTTTTCACGCCGGCCGGATGCGTTCCGACACCAGCGTGTCGACCACCGACGGATCGGCGAGCGTCGAGGTGTCGCCCAGATTCGACGTGTCGTTCTCGGCGATCTTGCGCAGGATGCGGCGCATGATCTTGCCCGAGCGGGTTTTGGGCAGGCCGGGGGCGAATTGCAGCGCGTCGGGCGTGGCGACGGGGCCGATTTCCTTGCGGACCCACTGGCGCAGTTCGGCGCGGAGATCGTCGCCGGGTTCCTCGCCGGCGTTCAAGGTCACATAGGCATAGATGCCCTGCCCCTTGATGTCGTGCGGCATGCCGACCACCGCCGCTTCAGCGACCTTGGGGTGCGATACAAGCGCGCTTTCGACTTCGGCGGTGCCCATGCGGTGGCCGCTGACGTTGATGACGTCGTCGACGCGGCCGGTGATCCAGTAATAGCCGTCCGCATCGCGGCGCACGCCGTCGCCGGTGAAGTATTTGCCGGGATAGGTGGTGAAATAGGTCTGGAAGAAGCGGTCGTGATCGCCCCACACCGTCCGCATCTGGCCGGGCCAGCTGTCGGTGATGCACAAATTGCCCTCGGTCGCGCCGGTCAGCTCCTTGCCCTCCGCATCGACGATCATCGGCGGCACGCCGGGCAGCGGCTTGGTCGCGCTGCCGGGTTTCAGGTCGGTGGCATAGGGGAGGGGCGAGATGAGGATGCCGCCGGTTTCGGTCTGCCACCAGGTATCGACGATCGGGCAGCGGCGGTCGCCGACGACGCGGTGATACCAGTCCCATGCCTCCGGATTGATCGGTTCGCCGACCGATCCGAGCAGGCGGAGCGACTGGCGGCTGGACTTCGTGACCCAGCTGTCGCCCTCGCGCATCAGCGCGCGGATTGCGGTGGGGGCGGTGTAGAAGATGTTGACGCCGAGGCGATCGATCGTTTCCCAGAAACGGCCATGGTCCGGGTAGTTGGGCACGCCATCGAACATCACGGTGGTCGCGCCGTTGCTCAACGGGCCGTAGACGACATAGCTGTGCCCGGTGACCCAGCCGATATCGGCGGTGCACCAGAAGATTTCGCCGTCGCGGTAATCGAACACGTCGCGGAAGGTGGTGTGCGCCCAGACCAGATAGCCGCCGGTGGTGTGGAGCACGCCCTTGGGCTTGCCGGTCGACCCGCTGGTATAGAGGATGAACAGCGGGTCCTCCGCGTCCATCGGTTCGGGCGGGCAGTCGGGCGACGCGTCGGCGAGGAGGTCGTGCAGCCAGAAGTCGCGGCCCTTGACCATCGGCACGTCGCTGCCGCTCCGGCGGATGACGATCACCGTGTCGACGCCGGGGGCGTGTTCCAGCGCCTTGTCGACATTGGCCTTGAGCGGGATGCGCTTGCCGCCGCGACAGCCTTCGTCGGCGGTGATGACCAGACGGCTGTCGCAATCGACGATGCGGTTGGCGAGGCTGTCGGGGGAAAAGCCGCCGAACACGATCGAATGGATCGCGCCGATGCGGGTGCAGGCGAGCATCGCCGCTGCCGCTTCGGGCACCATCGGCAGATAGAGGGTGACGCGGTCGCCCTTCTTCACGCCCTTCGCCTTGAGGACGTTGGCGAAGCAGCAGACCTGTTGGTGAAGTTCGCGGTAGGTGACGCGCTTGGTTTCGCCGGGTTCGTCGCCTTCCCAGATAATCGCGACCTGGTCGCCGCGTTCGGCGAGGTGGCGGTCGAGGCAGTTGGCCGACACGTTGGTCTGGCCATCGGCGAACCAGCGGATGCGGAAATCGGCCTCGTCGAACGAGGTGTCTTTCACCTGCGTATAGGGTCGCGACCAGTCGATGCAGCGGCCGCCCTCGCGCCAATAGGCTTCCGGATCGGCAACCGATGCGGCGTAGCGCGCGTCGTACTCGGCCTTGTCCACTCGGGCGGCGGCGTCCTGCGGTGCCGCATGGATCGTCTGGGTCATATCGCTCTCCTGTGCGCCTGATGTGCGGTCGCAGGCGCGCGCGTCAAGCGCCACGCGGCTACGACCAAGGTCGTACTGGCCGCCATGGCGCGCGGACATGACACTGGCGCGGCACGAGGTGTGGCGACAGACTGCACCGGAAAAACGAGAGGATGCCGCCATGGCAGAGGCGATTGCCGGAGCCCCCAAGGGCCAGAACGAGAAGCTGGTGATCGCGGCGTCGTCGCTGGGCACCGTGTTCGAATGGTACGACTTCTACCTGTACGGGCTGCTGGCGACGTACATCTCGAAACAGTTCTTCTCGGGCGTGAACGAGACGACCGGGTTCATCCTTGCGCTCGGCGCATTCGCCGCCGGTTTCGCGGTGCGGCCGTTCGGGGCGCTGGTGTTCGGGCGGATCGGCGATCTGGTCGGGCGCAAGAACACCTTCCTCGTCACCATGGGCATCATGGGCCTGTCGACCTTTGCGGTCGGGTTGCTGCCGTCCTACGCCAGTATCGGCGTCGCGGCGCCGATCATCCTGGTGCTGCTGCGGATTTTGCAGGGGCTGGCGCTGGGCGGCGAATATGGCGGGGCGGCGACCTATGTCGCGGAACATGCGCCCGACGGGAAGCGCGGCCTCTACACCAGCTTCATCCAGACGACGGCGACGATGGGACTGTTCGCCGCGCTGCTGGTGGTGATCGGGTTCCGCACGCTGCTGGGCGAGGAAACGTTCGGCGGGTTCGGATGGCGGCTGCCGTTCCTCGTGTCGATCCTGCTGCTGGGCGTGTCGATGTGGATCCGGCTGCAGCTGTCGGAAAGCCCGGTGTTCCTGAAGATGAAGGAAGAGGGCAAGACGTCGAAGGCGCCGCTGACCGAGGCGTTCCTGCGCTGGCCGAACCTGAAGGTCGTGCTGATCGCGCTGTTCGGCGCGGCGATGGGACAGGCGGTCGTGTGGTACACCGGGCAGTTCTACGTCCTGTTCTTCCTCGAAAAGATGATGAAGGTCGATGGCGCGACGGTGAACGTGCTGCTTGCCGTATCACTGGCGCTGGGGACGCCGTTCTTCGTGTTCTTCGGCTGGCTGTCGGACAAGATCGGGCGGAAATGGATCATCATGGCCGGCTGTGCGCTGGCGGCGCTGACCTATTTCCCGCTGTTCGGGGCGCTGACCGATGCGGCCAATCCGGCGTTGGCGGCGGCGCAGGTCGCCTCGCCGGTGCGGGTCACGGCGCATGACGAGGACTGTTCGGTGCAGTTCGATCCGATCGGGCGCAACAAGTTCGACGCGAAAAGCTGCGACATCGCCAAGTCGTATCTGGCCAAGAACGGCATCAGCTACACCAATGTCGAGGCACCGGCGGGGACGATCGCCAGCGTCGCGGTCGGCGACCGGGTGCTGGTGGCGCCGAACCCGGCGGAGGTGACCGGCGCGGATCGGGCGGCGGCGATCACGGCCTATCAGGGCGAGGTCGCGGCGGCGCTCAGCGCGGCGGGCTATCCGGCGAAGGCCGATCCGGCGACGATCGACAAGCCGCTGGTGATCCTGATCCTGTGGTTCATGGTGATATTGGTGACCATGGTATATGGTCCGATCGCCGCGCTGCTGGTCGAACTGTTCCCCAGCCGCATCCGCTATACGTCGATGTCGCTGCCCTATCATATCGGCAATGGCTGGTTCGGCGGGTTCCTGCCGACGACGGCGTTCGCGATGGTCGCGGCGACCGGGGATATCTATTACGGGCTGTGGTATCCGGTGGTGCTGGCGGTGGTGACGCTGGTGCTGGGGGTGCTGTTCCTGCCGGAGACGTTCCGGCGGAATATTCGGGATTAGGGGCAACTGAAACGACCGTACCCCCGCGCAGGCGGGGGTCCAGGGCGGCACACGCTATCGAAGCTTGGCTTGGCTCTGGACCCCCGCCTGCGCGGGGGTACGGTTGTTTGTTGGGTTACGGTGATCGCGCACCAACCACGTCATCCCAGCGTAGGCTGGGATCTCCCGGTTGTCGGACGGGACAGGAGCCGCGGAAGACCCCAGCCTGCGCTGGGGTGACGATTTTGGCTTGGGCCTCTCAGCAGCACTTTGGCGGGGCGCCGGGGCCGGTGCCGTAGCGCCTTGCGATGCGGTCGCGGTGGAATTCCTTCAGCGTCATCACCGGTTCGCCCGGATGGTGCGCGGTCCGGTGCGCGACGTAGCGGTCGTAGTCGGGGACGCCGACCATCAGCCGTGCGGTTTCGGCGAGCTTATGCAGGAATGGCATCGCCGACCTCCTGCGTGGTCGGGGTCGGCGATGCCTTGGCCTTGCGGATCGCGCCGATGCCGTAGGCGAGGATCGACAGCACGACGACGATGAACAGCACGCACAGTGCCGCGTCGATGCGGTCGTTGAGGATGATCCGTTGCATCTCCGCCGCCGATTTGGCGGGGGCGAGGATTTCGCCTCGGGCCAAGGCGTCGGAGAAGACGCGGGCATGGCTAAGGAAGCCGATCTTCGGATTGGCGTCGAACAGCTTCTGCCAGCCCGCGGTCAGCGTGCAGATCAGCAGCCACGCGGTCGGGACGATCGTGACCCACGCATAGCGGTCGCGCTTCATCTTGAAGAGCAGCACGGTCGACAGGATCAACGCGATGGCGGCGAGCATCTGGTTCGAAATGCCGAACAGCGGCCACAGCGTGTTGATGCCGCCCAGCGGATCGGTGACGCCGCTGTAGAGGAAATAGCCCCAGGCGGCGACGGCGAGCGCGGTGCCGATCAGGTTGGGGCCGAGCTTCTGCGTCTCCTTCATCGCGGGAATGAAGCTGCCGAGCAGGTCCTGGATCATGAAGCGGGCGACGCGGGTGCCGGCATCGACCGTCGTCAGGATGAACAGCGCCTCGAACAGGATCGCGAAGTGATACCAGAACGCCATCATCGCCTGTCCGCCGATGACCTGCGACAGGATATGCGCCATGCCGACCGCCAGCGTCGGCGCACCGCCCGCACGCGACAGGATGCTGCTTTCGCCGACGTCGCGCGCCAGCTGGGTCAGCATGTCGGGGGTGACGACGAAGCCCCACCCGGCGATCGCCTGTGCCGCCGACTGGGCGGTGGTGCCGATCAGGGCGGGCGGGGCGTTCATGGCGAAATAGACGGCGGGGTCGAGGACGCAGGCGGCGATCAGCGCCATGATCGCGACGAAGCTCTCGGTCAGCATCGCGCCATAGCCGATGAAGCGCAGGTCGCCCTCGCTCGCCACCATTTTCGGCGTGGTGCCGCTGGCGATCAGCGCGTGGAAGCCGGAGACGGCGCCACAGGCGATGGTGATGAACAGGAACGGGAACAGCTTGCCCGAAAAGGCCGGGCCGGTGCCGTCGATGAAGCTCGTCACGGCCGGCATCTGCAGGTCGGGGCGGACGATCAGGATGCCGAGCGCCAAACCAGCGATCACCCCGATCTTGAGGAAGGTCGACAGGTAATCGCGCGGCGCCAGCAGCAGCCATACCGGCGCGACCGAGGCGACGAAGCCGTAGGCCATCAGGATCAGCGCGAGGGCGGTGCCCGAATAGGTGAACATCGGTGCGAAGACCGGCGAATGGGCGACCGGTTCGCCGCCGACGATCGCCGCCATCAGCAGGACGAAGCCGATCACCGACATTTCGGCGATCTTGCCGGGACGCAGGAAGCGCCCATACAGCCCCATCAGGATCGCGATCGGGATCGTCGCGAAGACGGTGAAGGTGCCCCATGGGCTGCCCGCCAGCGCCTTGACCACCACCAGCGCCAGCACCGCGAGCAGGATGACCATGATCATCAGCACGCCGACGAGGGCAATGGTGCCGGGGATCAGCCCCATTTCGCTGCGGATCATGTCGCCCAATGAGCGCGCATCGCGGCGGGTGGAGAAATAGAGGATCAGGAAATCCTGCACCGCGCCCGCGAACACCACCCCGGCCAGCAGCCAGAGCGTGCCGGGGAGGTAGCCCATCTGCGCGGCGAGCACGGGTCCGACCAGCGGGCCGGCGCCGGCGATGGCGGCGAAATGGTGGCCGAACAACACGCCCTTGTGCGTCGGGACATAGTCGAGGCCGTCGTCGCGGCGAACCGCCGGGGTGGGGCGGGAGGGATCGACGCGCAGTACGCGGCTGGCGATGAACAGGCCGTAGAAGCGGTAGGCTATGGCGTAGACGCAGAGCGACGCGACCACGATCCACAGCGCGTTGACCGGCTCGCCCCGCATCAGCGCGATCCAGCCGAGCGCCACCGCGCCGACGATCGCTACCGCCGCCCAGCCGAGCCAGCCGCCGATGCTGGTGGGTGCGATCGGTGTTCGTGCTGCCGTTGCCATGCGCCTCTCCCTTTTGGGATACACTTGGCGCAAGGTGGCGGGGGATGCCATGGGTTTCGTAACCTCGTTATGATTACCCCTGCCGTTTGCTTCGAGCGGAGGTTCGAGCCTGTCGAGAACCGAAGTCGAGAAGGGGGTGCCTCAAACTACGGCGTTCTCGACGGACGCTTCTCGACAAGCTCGAAGCTGCTCGAACCGAGCGGGGAGGGTTGGAGCAGGGGTCAATAGAGAAATCGATGATACAAACCCGCTCGTTCCTGCTCGTCTGCCTCGGCAATATCTGTCGCTCCCCGCTGGCGGAGGCGGCGCTGCGTGCTGCGGCGGCGCGGGCCGGGGTCGATATCGAGGTCGATTCGGCGGGGACCGGGGCGTGGCATGTCGGCGATCCGCCCGACCGGCGGGCGCAGGCGGTGGCGCTGGCGCACGGCATCGACATTTCGCGCTATCGCGGGCGGCAGGTGGCGGCGGCGGATTTCTGGCGGTTTACCGATATCCTTGCGCTGGATCGCGACAATCTGGCCGAGTTGCGGCGGCGGGCGCCGGCGGATGCGACCGCGCGGATCGGTTTGTTGCTGGATGTGCTGCCGGGGCGGGAGGGGGCGGCGGTGGCCGATCCCTATTATGGGGACGCTGCCGGGTTCGACGTCACATGGGCGGATGTGTCGGCGGCGGCTGAGGCGATCGTGGCGGGGTTGGTCCCGGATCGTCGTTCCCGCGGAGGCGGGAACCCATAGACGCCGAGGCTGCGATCAGAGCCGGGACGTCAGCGTGTATGGATGCCCGCCTGCGCGGGAATGACGCAGATGGGTTGGGGTTCGTGCGGCGCCTGTGCCCTGTTGTGACAGGGATACCCCAGCCTGCGCTGGGGTGACGTTTGTGGATAGGGGAGCGCGTTTCTCGCTAGTATCGGTTCACCCTCACTCTTCCGTGGCTTCGCCGCTCCCTCCCTCTCCCATTGGGAGAGGAAGGGGCCCGCCCGGCGCAGCCGGGTGGGAAGAGTGGGGGTGGTCTTGCCTGCGGTGGGTTGGCCTACCCCCCGAACGACCGTCCGCCGCCCCAGCCGCCGCTCGACCTTGCGCTCACCCGGCCACCGAAGCCGCCGCGGGAGACGACCGAGCTGCGCGTCTGGATGCGCTGGGTCGTGACCGGGGTCGTGATCGCCTCGCGCCCGACATTGTAGCGATAGCCGTTGCTGGGGCTGAGATACGCGCCGCCCGGCGTGTACCAGCCGCCACCCTGCTGGCGCCGGTCGCGGTAGAGGCCGCCATAGGTGTAGCGCGACGAATTGTTGTTGAGGATCTGGCCGATCAGGAAGCCGGTGAGCAGGGGCGTGAAGAAGCTCTGCCCGCCTTCGCTGCGGCGTTGGCATTGCGCCGCGCCGAACTGTTCCTCGCACAATTGCTGGCTGTCGAAGCGCGGCGCGACCTTGCCGTCCTCATTGAACGCCTTTTGCTGGGCGGCGGTGCAGGTGGCCCGGTCGTACTGGCCGCTGTCGACGCATTGCTGGATCGTCTGGAACGCGGCGACTTCGGTCGGCGGGCCGAAGCGCGCCTGTTCGTTGTTGTCGTCGCAGCCCGACAGCATCGCGACCGCACCGACGGCGGTGAGGCCGGCGGCGACCGAGCGTTTGCGGCGGGGGGGCAGGGTGGTCATGGCAAACCCCTCAATAGGTCATCGACGCGGCGTTGAGCAGCCCGACGCCGATCGAGGTCGCCGCGCTGTAGATCGCGCTGGCGATGTTGCCGCCCTCGATCCGTGCCGTCATGTCGCGGACGATCAGGCGGCGGATGATGAACGCGGCGACGATCTGGATCACGCCGGCGAGCAGGCCCCACGCGGCGAATTCGACGATGCTGCTGGTCACTTCCAGCGCGGAGGCGAGCGGGAGGGCGAAACCGAGGATCGCCCCGCCCAGCGCCACCGCTGCGGCGGTATTGTTGGCGGCGATCAGCGCGCGTTCGTCATAGGGGGTCGAGACCTGGTACAGCCATTTGAAGACGGTGAGGAACAGGCAGGCAAGGCCGAAGGCGACGATGAAATGCACCGCCCCGTTCGTGAAATAGGCAATATCGAACATCCCGATCCCCTGTTGGTCGCCCAAGCTCAGGCGTTGAATTCGGCAGGCAGCAGCGGCAGCCCGACCATGATTTCGTGCGTCAGGTCGCCACCCTCGGGCTGCATCGCCAGCGCCAGCAGCAGTTCCTGCCCCTCGGGCGGGACTTCGCGGGCATAGAGCATGCAGGCCTGCTTGATATGGCGGACCGGGCGGCCGGTGCGTTCCTCATATACCGCTTCCCACAGTTCGACCGGCGGCTGCGCGCGGTCGTCGTCGGGGTACCAGAAGCGATCGAAGCGGGCGAGGCCGGGTTCGTCCCACACCGGCTGCGACAGGCGGTTGCGGAATGCGCCGGTATTGGCCCAGTCGACCGGGTAGGTCGAGGACCATGGGCGGAACAGGGTGAAGTCGTCGGCGTCCGACCCGTCGGCCGACTGGCTCACCGCCTGCAACATCAGTTCGTCGTCGGTGTAGAAACGGTGGACATGGCTGCCGTCGTCGAGCCGGATCAGTCCCTGCGCGGTGATTTCCAGCGTGTCGCGGTCGAGGGTGAAGGCGGCGCCGGTCAGCCGCCGCCATGCGAGCCCGTCCAATCGCACCTGTCGCCCGATGGTGATGTTGCGGACGACCGCCACCGCGGGGGTCTCTTCACGGGTGTTGCCGCCGAACAGGCTGCCGAAAATCATGCCGCGATCCTTGTCCGCGCGATGTAGAACAGCCGGTCGCCGGCCGCGACCTGGCCTTCGGGGTCGAATACCGGCGAATGGGCGTCCGCGCCACAGGTCGCGACCAATATTCCGCCCCGCGCCCGCAGATCGCGCGCCGCGTCGTCGAAACTGCCCGACGTGCGCGCGGTGGTGGCGTAGAGCGTGCCGCCATCGTCGGTATGGCTGGCGAGCTGCGCGATCAGGCGGCTGGAGCCCGGATCGCTCAGCGCCTTGACCACCAGTTCGACGGTCGGGGTCAGCACCACCTCGACCTGCGGGCAATGGGCGGTCAGCAGGTGCGCGGTGTCGGGATCGCGCAGGAAGCAGACGACATGGCCGGTGTCGTTAAGCGCGGTCACCGCCAAAGTCGCCGCCAGCGTATCGGGGTCGGACGGGCCATAGACGATCACCCGCTCGGCGGTGGCGATCCCGGCGCGCTTCAGGTCGGCGGGGGCGGTCAACGAGGGGACGCGGACGAAGCGGTGGGTGGTGGCGTCGCCCGCCAGTTCCTCGGTCGCGACCAGCACCAGTTCGTGGCCCTGCCCGTCGGCGACGATCTCCGCGATCATCCGCGGCGTGCGGTCGGGGTCGTAGCCGACGAGGACGATATGGCCCCGCATCGCGCTATAGTCTCCCAGACCCATGCGCCGCCGCCGCCAGCGCGCCGACACCCCGGCAAAGGCGCGGGCGATCGACACGGTGAACAGCGCGATCGCGCCGGGCATCACGAACAGCGCAGTGACGATCCGACCCATGTCCGATTTCGGCGACAGATCGCCATAGCCGACCGTCGAGGCGGTGGTGGCGTACCAGTAGAGATAGGCGGGCAGCGGCCGCAGGTCGGCTTCGCCGGCGAACGACAGCAGTTCCCACGATATCGTCATGTGCAGCACGAGCAGCGCGAACAGCACGCCACGGTGCAGTTCGCTGGCCGCGAGGTAGAGCCGCCGCAGATAGGACCCCAGACTGAATGGCTTCATCCCTCGACTGCCCCCGCACCTTGCTTTTTGGTCGCGCCTTATGCTTGGGGTGTCAAGCGCGGCCAACACACCGTGGCCAGACACGTTTCGGAGGGATGGATGGACGACGCACCCCGTAGCTGGACGATCACTGGCCTTGCCGACGCCCTGCGCGGGGCCGAGTTTGGCGACGAACTGAGCGTCGAGCGGATCGAGCAGGCCGAACCCGTCCTTAAATTGACCATGCATCAGTTCGGCGACCTCGCCATCTTCGCCTCGGTCGCGGGCGAGCAGATCATCGTGTCGTCGCTGCTGTGGCCGGTCGACGAACAGGAGGAGCCGGATGCGTTCAACCGCTTCCTGCTGAAAACGCAGAAGCTGGTGCCGCTGTCGAATTTCGCCATCGCCGAAGTCGGCGGACGCGAATATTATGAACTGGTGGGTGAGCTGTCGGTCGAATCGTCGCTGCGTACCGTGCTGATCGAACTGCGCGTGCTGGCGCAGAATGCGATCGAGGCGGCGTCCGAGCTGCGCACCGAATTCGCCGCGTAACGGAAGGTAGACTGATGTCGATGTGGAAGAACCTCGTGGCGCTGGTGCGCGGTACGGCGCACGAAACCGGACAGTCGATCGTCGATGCCAAGGCACTGACGATCCTCGACCAGCAGATTCGCGATGCCGGATCGTTGCAGGCCAAGGCGCGCGACGACCTGGCGACGCTGACCGCCAAGCGGCGGATGATCGAAAAGGAGCTGGAAGGCCTCACCTCGCAGCGCGAGAAGTACGAGTCCTCGGCACGCGCCGCGATGGCGCGCGGCGACATGGACCTGGCGCGTGAGGTCGCACAGCGGCTGGCGACGATCGAGAGCGAGGCGACGCTCAAGACGCCGCAGATCGCCGACATGCGCGCCGCCGAGGACAAGATTCGCGGCATCATCAAGACCGGCGATAGCAAGATCGACGCGCTGCGCCGCGAGGTCGACGTCGTCCGCGCGAACGAGAGCGTGCAGAAGGCACAGGCCTCGGTCGCCAGCAGCTATGGCGGCGCGGCGTCGTCGCTGGGGTCGGCGGCGGACAGCCTCGCTCGCCTCAAGGAACGGCAGGCGATCCGCGAGGAGAAGTTCAAGGCATCGGCCGAGCTGGAGGATATGCGCACCGGCGCCGATCTCGACGAAAAGCTGAAGGCCGCCGGGCTGTTGCCGGGCAATTCGAGCGCCGACGACATTCTCGCCCGGCTGTCGCAGCCCAAGGACGCCGCACCGCGCCTGTCCGACGGGACGCGCGACGGCGGAACGATCGGGCGCGATTGATGCAGCGCCATGCGGTCGCCCCCCGTCCCGACTGGCGGGCGACCGCCGAGCGGATGGGCTTCACCTTCCACCATCAGGACGGCCAGAAATATTGGGAGGAGGGGGCGTATTACGCCTTCTCGCTCGACGAGGTGGAGCAGGGGATCGAGGCCCCCAGTGCCGAGCTGCACAGCCTGTGCCGCGAGCTGGTGGACGAGGTGGTGCGCAGCGATGCGTTGATGCACCGGCTGGCCATTCCGCAGGACATGCGCGACGTGGTGGCGGCGTCGTGGGGACGCCATGCGCCGTCGCTCTACGGGCGGTTCGATTTTGCATTCGACGGCAGCGGTCCGGCGAAGATGCTGGAATATAACGCCGATACGCCGACCAGCATTTTCGAGACCGCGCTGTTCCAGTGGCAGTGGCTGGAGGATCGCATCGCCGACGGCACGCTGCCGGCGGGGGCCGACCAGTATAACCGGCTGCACGACGCGCTGGTCGAACGCTTTGGCGCACTCTTCACCAAGGGCAGCACGGTGCATTTCGCGTCGGTCGACGATCATGTCGAGGATCGGCAGACGGTGCGCTATCTGGAGGATGTCGCGCGCCAGGCGGGGCTGGACCCGGCGTTCGTCGCGATCGACCGGATCGGCGTCGATGGCGATGGCGCGTTCGTGGATGGCGACGACGTGCTGATCGGCGCGCTGTTCAAGCTGTATCCGTGGGAGGATATGCTGCGCGAGCCGTACGCCAAGCAACTGGCGGCGACGAAGACGCTGTTCCTCGAACCGGCGTGGAAGGCGTTGTTGTCGAACAAGGGCATCCTGCCGTTGTTGTGGCAGCGGCATCGCGGGCATCCGAACCTGTTGCCTGCCGCCTTTGCCGATGACACGGCGGCGCTGGCGGAGATTGGCGACGCCTATGTGCGCAAGCCGATCTTTTCGCGCGAGGGCTGGGATATCGAACTGGTCGACGGCGCCGCGACGGCGCGGGGGCCGGAGGGCGGCTATGGCGAGGAAGGGCATGTCGTGCAGGCGTTGGCGCCGCTGCCGGTGTTCGATGGCAACCATGCGGTGGTCGGGTCGTGGATCGTCGGCGACGAAGCGGTCGCGCTGTCGGTGCGCGAGGATGATGGACCGATCACGCGCGACCTCGCGCGGTTCGTGCCGCATGCGATTGTCTAGGCCCCTCGTCATTCCGGCATAGGCCGGAATCCATGGACGCGGCCACGTTGCGTTTCCATCGATAGCACCCGACACAATGGATCCCGGCCTTCGCCGGGATGACGGAGGGGTGCCCTTTGTCGTTCCCGCGCAGGCGGGAACCCATTGCCGCTGACGGTTGCGCTGGTGCCGCAGCGTTGGCGTGTATGGATTCCCGCCTGCGCGGGAATGACGATTAAACGAGGAGCGCCCGCAACGCCGCCTCCAGCGCCACCGCATCCCCCCTGATCCGCAGCCTTTTCACCCGCGCCGCCTGCCCCGCGACCAGCGTCACCGACCCCCGCCCGACCCGCAACTGCTTCGCCACGAAGCGCACCACTTCGTCGTTCGCCGCCCCGTCGACCGGCGGCGCGGCGATCCGCAGACCGAGCGCCGTCGTATCCCCCTCCAGCGCAACCACCCCGGTCACCGCCGTTTTCGATGCCTTCGGCGTCGCGCGAATCGTGAGGGTCGCACCGTCGGCGTCGAGGGTGAAGGGGGGCCGCATCGTCACCGCGCCTGCGCCCGATCGGACGAACGCACAAGCCGGCATCGAATCCTTGGCACAAAGCGGCGCTTGCCGCATTCCCCCTGCATGGCATCGACCCCCGTTACGACCGCGCAGGCGACGCATAGTTCGCCGCTGTCGATCCCGATCTTCCGCGCCATCTGGATCGCGTCGATGGCGTCGAACTTCGGCGGGCTGATCCAGTCGGTCGGTGCGTCGTGGATGATGACGTCGCTGGCGGCATCGCCCCAGATGATCGCGCTGGTGCAGGCGTCGACGACGCTGCCGATCATGTTGCTGTCGCTATGGGCCGGGGCGGTGGCCGACAATCTCGACCGGCGGCGGGTGATGCTGGCGGCGCAGAGTTTCATGCTGCTGGTGTCGGTCGCGCTGGCGGTGTGTGCATGGGCGGGGTGGCTCAGCCCGTGGCTGTTGCTGTCATTCACCTTCCTGATCGGGTGCGGGACGGCGATCAACGGACCGGCATGGCAGGCATCGGTCGGGGACATGGTGCCGCGTAGCGTGTTGCCGAGTGCGGTCGCGCTCAATTCGATGGGGTTCAACATCGCGCGCAGCGTCGGGCCGGCGCTGGGCGGGGCGATCGTCGCGATCGCGGGCGCGGCGGCGGCGTTCCTGACCAATGCGCTGAGCTATATCGGGCTGATCGCGGTGCTGGCGCGGTGGAAACCGGACTATGCGCCGCGCCTGCTCCCGCGCGAAACGCTGGGCCTCGCGATGGCCGCCGGGGTCCGGTACGTCCGGATGTCGCCGTCGTTGCGCACGGTGTTGCTGCGCGCGGCGCTGTTCGGGATCGCGGCGAGTGCGGTGCCGGCGATGATGCCGCTGGTCGCGCGCGACGTGGTGACCGGCGGGCCGCTGACCTATGGCGCGCTGCTCGGCGGGTTCGGGGCGGGGGCGGTGATCGGGGCGCTGGGCAGCGTGCGGTTGCGGCGGCGGTGGAGTCCGGAGCGGCTGGTCCGCGTCGCGGCGACCGCGCTGGCGAGCGGGGGCGCCGTCGTGGCGATCAGTCCGTGGTTGCCGCTGACGCTGCTCGCGCTGGTGCTGGCCGGGGCGGGATGGGTGTCGGCGCTCAGTACCTTCAACGTATCGGTGCAGATGGCCGCACCGCGCTGGGTCGTGGCGCGCGCGCTGGCGCTGTACCAGATGTCGGCGTTCGGCGGCATGACGATCGGCAGCTGGCTGTTCGGGTCGATCGCCGAAGGGTCGGGCGTGCAGGTCGCGTTGCTGGCGGCGGCGGGGGTGCAGTTGTTGAGCGTCGTCACCGGGCTGTGGCTGCCGTTGCGCGATATCGAGACCGGCAACCTCGCGCCGCGCGGGTGGGAGGCGCCCGATACGCAGGTGCCGGTCGAGCCGCGGTCGGGCCCGGTGGTGGTGACGATCGATTACCGGATCGCGCCGGCGGACGTCGTCCAGTTCCTGAGCGTGATGAACGAGCGGCGGCGCATCCGGCGGCGCGACGGGGCGCATCACTGGGCCTTGCTGCGCGACCTGAACGATCCCGAGCTGTGGATCGAGCGCTATCATGTGTCGACCTGGCTCGAATATATCCGCCATAACCAGCGCCGGACCGAGGCGGATCGCGCCAACAGCGAGGCGTTGCTGGCGCTGCATCAGGGGACCGAGCCGCCGCGCGTCCACCGCATGATCGAGCGCCAGACCGGGTCGCTGCCGATCACCCGTTTGCCGGGATCGCGTGAGATGGCCGACCCGATGACCGATCCGACGCGATCGAACTGATGTATTGAACAGTGATAAATTTATGCTAGGCATTGTTCCCACGGTCTGATTCGGGAAGACGGGGGTTCCGTCCAACCGGCGGGACGACGATCGCACCCGGACGAGGGAAAGACATGTCTGCACCCGATTTCTCGCTGCTGGCCAAACGTCGCTACGGTCCGTTGTTCGTCGTCCAGTTCCTGGGCGCGATGAACGACAATCTGCTGAAGTTCGCACTGCTGTTCCTCGCCAACTTCACGCTGTACCGCGCCGATCCGGCGCGGGCGGCGACGCTGGCGACGGTGTCGACCGGACTATTCATCCTGCCCTATTTCCTGTTCTCGGGCCTTGCCGGGCAGATGGCGGATGCGTGGAACAAGGCGTGGCTGATCCGTGCCGTCAAAGCGGCCGAGATTGCGATCATGGCGCTGGCGCTGGCCGGTTTCTGGTTCGAATCGGTACCGGTGCTGCTGACCTGCCTGTTCCTGATGGGCGTGCATTCGACGGTGTTCGGGCCGGTCAAATATTCGATCCTGCCGCAGCATCTGCGCTCCCATGAACTGATGGGCGGCACGGGTCTGGTCGAGGCGGGGACGTTCGTCGCGATCCTGACCGGGCAATTGCTGGCCGGGATCATCCCGCCATGGGAGGCGGGGATCGTGGCGTTCGGGGTCGCGGTGCTGGGGTTCCTCGCCGCGCTGGCAGTGCCCGCCGCACCCTCGGCCGCGCCCGACATGCGGATCGACCTGAACCCGCTCCGCAGCACCTGGGCGATCCTGCGCGCGGCGCACGGCGGGCGCGGGGTGTGGCTGGCGATCCTCGGCATCAGCTGGTTCTTTTCGGTCGGTGCGGTGGTGCTGTCGGAGTTCGCGCCGCTGGTCGCCGGCACGCTGAATGCGCAGGCGGAGGTGGTGACGCTGTTCCTCGCGGTGTTCAGCCTGTCGGTCGCGGCGGGGTCGCTGCTGGTCAACCGGCTGCTGAAGGGCGAGGTGTCGGCGCGCTACGTGCCGATCGCGGCGATCGGGCTGGCGGTGTTCCTGATCGATCTGTGGATCACCAGCCGCCGGTTCGTGGTGGTGACGCCGGGCGCGGACATCGCCGCGTTCCTCGCCACGCCCGGCAGCTGGCACATGCTGATCGACCTGGCGGGCATCGCGATCAGCGGCGGCGTGTTCGTCGTGCCGCTCTACGCCATCCTCCAGACGTGGAGCCCGGCGGAGAAACGGTCGCAGGTGATCGCCGCGAACAACGTCATCAACGCGATCGTCACGGTGGCGATGGTCGCGGTGGTGACGGCAATGCTGGCGGGCGGGAGCAGCGTGGCGGGCATTTTCGGCGCGCTGGGCTTCGCCACGCTGTCGATCGCGCTGATCTCGTGCTGGCTGCTGCCCGAGACGGTGTTCAAGGGCGTAGTGCGCATGGCGCTGCGCCGGTTCTACCGGGTCGAGGTCCATGGCAGCGAGAACATGCCGGCGCCGGGCGAGCGGGCGGTGGTGGTGGTCAACCATGTGTCGTTCCTCGACGGGCTGCTGCTGGCCGCGTTCCTGCCGGGCAAGCCGACCTTTGCGATCCACAGCCGTTTCGCGCGCAAATGGTGGATGCAGCCGCTGTTGAAGCTGTTCGACGCGTTCCCGGTCGATCCGACCAACCCGATGTCGGCCAAGGCGATGGTGAAGGCGGTGCGCGATGGCGCCACGCTGGTGATCTTCCCCGAGGGGCGGATCACCGTCACCGGCGCGCTGATGAAGGTGTTCGACGGCCCCGGCATGGTCGCCGACCGCGCCGATGCGCCGATCGTGCCGGTTAGGATCGATGGCGCGCAATATACCCGTTTCTCGCGCCTGAAGGGTAAGGCGCGGCTGCACTGGTTCCCGAAGATCGCACTGACCGTGCTGCCGCAGCGCCGCTTCGAATTGCCCGAGGGGGTGAGCGCGCGCGAGCGGCGGGCGATCGCCGGGCGGCGGCTGTACGACGTGATGAGCGAGATGATCTTCGCGACGTCGGACACCGACCGGACGCTGTACGACGCGCTGATCGACGCGCGGCATCTGCACGGGCACGGCATGGCCGTGGTCGAGGATGTGCAGCGCGTGCCGCTGACCTATGACCGGCTGGTGACGGGGACGCAGGCGCTTGCCGCTCCACTGGCGCAGGGGACGGCGCAGGGGGAGGCGGTCGGCGTGCTGCTGCCCAACGTCAATGGCGTGGTGGTAACCTTCTTTGCGTTGCAGGCCACCGGCCGCGTGCCGGCGATGCTGAACTATACCGCTGGCCTCGCCAATTTGCGGGCGGCATGTACCGCGGCGCAGATTCGGACGATCGTGACCGCGCGGGCGTTCGTCGAACAGGCGAAGCTCGGCGAGGTCGTCGCCGGGCTGGCGAGCGAAGGGATCGCGGTCCGCTATCTGGAGGATATCCGCGAGACCATCGGTGCGGGTGCGAAGATCGTGGCGCTGGTCCGGTCGCGGATGGCGGGGCGGCTCCACCGGCGGCAGCGGGTGGCGGCCGATGCGCCCGCCGTCATCCTGTTCACCAGCGGGTCGGAGGGGGTGCCCAAGGGGGTGGTGCTGACCCATCGCAACCTGCTGAGCAACTGTTTGCAGCTGTCGTCGCGGATCGATTTCAGCCGGGCGGATGTGGTGCTGAACGCGTTGCCGGTGTTTCACAGCTTCGGCCTGACCGGGGGTACGCTGTTGCCGATCCTGTCGGGGGTGAGGACGGTGCTGTATCCGAGCCCGCTGCACTACCGGATCGTGCCGGCGCTGGCGTATGACGCCAATGCGACGATCCTGTTCGGGACCGATACCTTCCTGTCGGGCTATGCGCGGATGGCGCATGGCTATGACTTCTATGCGCTGCGCTACATCTTTGCCGGGGCCGAGCGGGTGCGGGCGGAGACGCGGGCGGTCTATGCCGGGAAGTTCGGGTTGCGCATCCTGGAAGGCTATGGCGCGACCGAGGCGGCGCCGGTGATTGCGGTCAACACGCCGATGCATTTTCGCGCGGGTAGCGTCGGGCGGCTGCTGCCGGGGATCGAGGCGCGGCTGGAGGCGGTGCCGGGGATCGCCGAGGGCGCGCGGCTGGCGATCCGCGGACCGAATGTGATGGCGGGGTATCTGAAAGTCGACGCGCCGGGCGTGCTGCAACCGCCGGCGGAGGGGTGGCACGATACCGGCGATATCGTGACGATCGACGAGGCAGGGTTCGTGACGATCCGCGGGCGGGCGAAACGCTTCGCCAAGATCGGCGGCGAGATGGTCTCGCTGCCGGCGGTCGAGGGCTATGCGGCGAAGGTCTGGCCGGGGGCGGAGCATGCGGTGGTGACCCGGCCCGATGCCCGGAAGGGCGAGCAGTTGGTGCTGTTCACCACGCAGCCTGGGGCGGAGGCGAGCGCGCTGTCGGCGTGGGGGCGGGCCAATGGCGTCGCCGAACTGGCGCTGCCGCGGGATGTGCGGGTGGTGGCGGCGCTGCCGGTGCTGGGGACGGGGAAGCTGGATTATGTGACGATGGGGGCGATGGCGGCGGGGTAGTGAAGGCGCGTATGCCACAGTCGTTCAAGTGTCCCACCGGCTTTACGTCACCCCAGCGAAGGCTGGGGTCTCTCGGTTTTGAAGCGCGCGCCTCGCCGCAGGAGATGCCAGCCTTCGCTGGCATGACGTGTTCCGGCAAAGGGTTCTCTTCGGGCGAGGCGACGGTTCTCGACGGACGCTTCTCGACAAGCTCGAAGCTGCTCGAACTGAACGGGGTTTTTTGGGGGGTGACGGTCGCGTGGTCGCCCTCACCCTTCCGGCGCTGCGCGCCTCCCTCCCTCTCCCGGCGGGAGAGGGATGCTTCAATAGCGATAGTCTAGCGTGGCGGTGTCGCCGGGGGGGAGCGTGACGCGCCACGTCATGATGCCGTCGATCCGTTCGAGGCCCGGACCTTCGACCTTGGCGCCGGGATAGCCGATCGGGATTTCGACATCGACCGGCACGCCGCGCGCGTTGGTCAGGGTCAGGCGGGCATGAGAGGGCGCGAGCCCGACCTGCGTCACCAGCACCTGCCGGCTGCTGCCCGCGCCGATCAGTAGCGTCTCGCCCTCCGCCCGGTCGGTCATGGTGCCGGTGCCGACCAGCAGATTGGCCTGCCCCCGCGGCGCGTAGAGCGCGGTAGTGCCGGCGGGGAGGGGGATGCCGAGCCCCGCCGCCTTTTCGTTCTTCACGCGCAGCATGATGTCGAGCGCGCCGCCCGCGATCGGCTGACCGACGCCGACGCGACGGCGATAGACGCGGGTATAGGCGACGCCGTCCTGCCGCAGCAGTGCGACCTGTTTCTGCCCGTTTGCCGCGACGGTGGTGCGGCCGGGGAGGCGGTAGAGCTTTACGTCGCCGAGATTTTCGGGGGCGGGCGGTGCCGGGGGGGCGGGGGGCGCCGCGACCGGCAAGGGCGCGTACACCGGTGGCGGTGCCCGGAGACGCGATCCTGTGACAACGATCTCCTCCGCAACGTCGAAGGTTTCCAGCCGCAGGTCCGACGTCGTCGTCCCCAGCGGATAGCAGCGCAGTTGCAACCGGGTCGCCGCTGCCTCCAGCGCAGCGACGCGTTCGCGGTTCAGCCGGCCGGCGACGACCTGCACCTCGGCATCGGCGAAGCCTTCGGCGTTGCCGTTGGCGAGCGTGGTCCATGCGAACAGGTTCAGCCGATCGCCGGCGAGCGTGCCGACATAGCTGGCCGACCAGTCGAACCCGGTGGCGAGATAGGACAAACGGACGGTGACGGTGCGGCGCGACGGGCTGTCGGTGGTGACGCTCAGCACCGGTCTGGCCGACAGGCCGGCGGGGATGCGGCGGTATTTGAGGCTGTCGGCGAGGCCGGCACAGCCCAGCGCCTCGATCCCGTTCGCGGTCTGCACGACCACGCCGCCGGTCGGGCCGGAGACGATGGTCGCCGCTTCCTCGCGCACCACCCCGCTGGTGCGGTCGGTCCGGCGGAGCGTCACGCGGTTGCCGAGCGTGCCGTCGACCAGCGCGGCGGGCGAGAGCAGGCGCGCGTCGCGATTCTTTTCGACCGTCCCGCCGGGCAGGCCGTCGATCACCGCGCTGACGGGGATGATGCCGCCGGCCACCCCTTCGAAGCGCAGCACGGCGCGGCCGCGGGGCAGGGTGATGCGGCGGGTTTCGGTGACCAGCGCGTACCCCTGCAGATTGCGCAGGTTCATCGGGTCGCGGGCGCCGCGATAGGGGGCGCGGTAGAGGGTGACCGCGACGGTTTGTGGGGCGGGGGAAGTTACGGTGGTGGGGATGGCGGTCGGAACCTGCCCTTCGCTTGCTACCCGTACCCCGGCGAAGGCCGGGGTCCAGTTGGGTTCTTTGGCGGGGAGGGGAACGGCAACTGCCAGCAGGATGGGGATAAGGGTCGCGGTTCGTGTGATACTAAGGCCGTACCCCCTCGCAGGCGGGGGGCCAGAGCCACGCAGACCAACCGTTGCGCCCGGCAACCCTGGACCCCCGCCTACGCGGGGGTACGTCGTTGATGCGGGGGACCAGAAATCACAACGCGCGCGCATCAGTAGCGGGTGTCGAACGTCGCGGTGACGACCGCCGATCCGTTGGCGGGGACCGACACCTGCCAGACATTCTGTCCGGCATCGACGCGTTCGCCCGCGCGGCTCTGTTCGATGACGCGGGTGTCGCTCCAGTCGAGCCCGCCCTGCACCAGTTCGACCGTCACCGGCGCGGCCATGGCGTTGGTCAGGGTGTAGCGCATCTTCGTCTGCCAGCGGTTGGCATTGATGCGGGTGCGGCTTTCGACGACCGGGCGGACCTTCACGTCGAACGCATCGCCGGTCGCCAGCGCGATCTTCGACCCCTGCGGCGTGTGATCGATCGCCGCTTCGCCGGTGAATTGCGACTGGCCGCGCGCGTCGCGCATATAGACGCGGATGGTGCCGGCGGGCAGCGCGTCGCCCAGGCCGCCCTTCGCCGCATTGCTGAAGCGCACGATGCTCTGCGCGCTGCGCGGCTGTTCGGCGGTGCCGAGCCAGCCGTTGACGAAGCGATAGCCGCTGGTCGCCGCCGCGCCCTTCACGTCGAGGAAGCTGACCTGCTTGGTCTGCTTGTCGGCGATCGTGGTGCGTTCGGGCAGCGGATAGAGGTAGAAATCGCCCAGCTGTTCGCGGCTGCTCGTCTCGGTGCCGGCCTGCATCGTCGGGCGCCGCTGCGGACGGTTGGGACGATAGACGTTATCGTCCTCGACCGATTCGACCGAGCCGGCGACCAGCAGCGTGCGCGCATTGGTGAAGGTCGTGCCGGTGGTGTTGGTAAGCGTGATCCAGCCCTGCACGTCGATCGTGCCGCTCTTGCGATCGAGCAGCGCGACATAGTCGGCCTTCCACCCCAGATTGCGGCTGAGATAGGACAGCGTCGCCGGACGGGTGCCGGCGCGGGCACTGTCGAGCGTCACCGACAGCGTCGGGCGGGCGCGCAGCGACGCGGGCACCTTGTCGAAGATCGCGCGCACCGGCAGGCCGTCGTCGCGCAGCACCTCGATCCGGTCGCCGATCTGCAGGACCACGCCGCCATTGACCGCCAGCACGCGGGCGCGTTCGCGCGTCTCGGCACCGGTCGCGGGGTTGGTGCGCAGCAGGGTGATCGTCTCCCCCACCGCCTTTTCCATCAGGCTGGAAGGGGACAGGAGGTCGAAGTCGAAATTCTGTTCGACGATCCGCGCGTCGGGCACGGCGAGCGAGACGGTTTCGGGCCGGATCTGCGCGCTGACGTCGGGAAAGTCCTGTCGCACTTGACCGGTGCGCAGGGTGAGCGGACGGATGTCCTGCACCAGCGCGATGTCGTCGTTATAGATGGTGACCGACACGTCACCCTGCGCATTGCCGCCGATCGCTTCCGGCATGCTGGCGGGTGCGGGCAGCGGGTTGTCGCGCAGGATTTCCTGCGCGGCGGCGGGGAGCGGGGTGAGCAGCGTCGCCAGCAAGAGCCACTTTGTTGTCATGCGCATCCCCCCCGTTGATTGCGCCGAGTGTGGCGGGGGGATGTTGCATTGGCAAGACGGGGGGTGTCCATCACCCCCACTCCCCCGCTTCCCCCCCGTTTGCTTCGAGCGCAGGTTCGAGCCTGTCGAGAACCGAAGTCGAGAAGGGGTGCCCCAAGCAGGGAGTTCTCGACGGACGCTTCTCGACTTCGCTCGAAGCTGCTCGAACCGAACGGGTTTTTCGGAGAGGGTGAAGAGGGCGGACCCCTTAGTGGTTATCGCGCGGCAATCCTTGCGTCTGGGCGATCTGCTGGAACGCCTCGGCACCTTCGAGGATCGCGCCGGTGGCCATCTGGCCAACGACCGAGCGCTGGATCGCCTGCCACGGGGTCTGCGACGCCGGGTATTGATACCCGCCTGCTGCCTCCAGTTCGCGGCGACGCGCGGCCAGTTCCTCGTCGCCCAGCAGCAGGTCGGCGCGGCCCTTGCCCAGGTCGATGCGGACGCGGTCGCCGGTGCGCAGCAGCGCGAGGCCGCCGCCTGCCGCCGCTTCGGGGCTGGCGTTGAGGATCGAGGGGCTGCCCGACGTTCCCGACTGGCGCCCGTCGCCGATGCACGGCAGCGCGTGGACGCCTTCGGTGATCAGGTACGCGGGCGGGCGCATGTTCACGACTTCCGCCGCGCCGGGATAGCCGATCGGCCCCGCGCCGCGCATGAACAACAGCGTTTCGGGAGTGATGCCGAGTGCGGGATCGTCGATGCGGTGGTGATAATCCTCCGGCCCGTCGAACACGACCGCCGGTCCCTCGAACGCATCCGGGTCGGCGGGGTTGGACAGATAGCGGTCGCGGAATTCGGGGCCGATGACGCTGGTCTTCATCACCGCCGCGTCGAACAGATTGCCCTTCAGCACGATGAAGCCGGCCTCTTCCTTCAGCGGCTGGCCGAACGGACGGATGACCTTTTCGTCTTCGATCGTGGCGTCGCGGCAATTGTCGCCGATCGACTTGCCGTTTACGGTCAGCGCGTCCTCGGCGATCAGCCCCTGACCCATCAGCTGGTTGACGACCGCGGGCACGCCGCCCGCGCGGTAATAATCCTCGCCCAGATATTCGCCGGCGGGTTGCAGGTTGACCAGCAACGGCACCTTGTGCCCCTGTTCCTGCCAGTCCTCGATCGGCAGGTCGACGCCGATATGGCGGGCGATCGCCGCCAGGTGGATCGGCGCGTTGGTCGATCCGCCGATCGCCGAATTGACCTTGATCGCGTTGTGGAACGCGTCTTTCGTCAGGATCTGCGAGGGCTTGAGGTCCTCGCGGACCATGTCGACGATGCGCAGGCCCGTGCGATAGGCGATTTCCTGCCGGTCGCGATAGGGCGCGGGGATCGCGGCCGATCCGGGCAGCTGCATGCCCAGCGCCTCCGCCAGCGAGTTCATCGTCGTCGCCGTACCCATCGTGTTGCAATAGCCGGTCGAGGGTGCGGAGGAGGAGACGAGGCGGATGAATTCCTTGTTGTCGATCTCTCCGGCGGCCAGCATCTGGCGCGCTTTCCATACGATCGTGCCCGAGCCGGTCCGCTCGCCCTTGTGCCAGCCGTTGAGCATCGGGCCGACCGACAGCGCGATCGCCGGGATGTTGACCGTCGCGGCGGCCATCAGGCAGGCGGGTGTCGTCTTGTCGCAGCCGATCGTCAGCACCACGCCGTCGAGCGGATAGCCGTACAGTACCTCGACCAGCCCGAGATAGGCGAGGTTGCGGTCCAGCCCGGCGGTCGGGCGCTTGCCGGTTTCCTGAATCGGATGGACCGGAAATTCCAGCACGATGCCGCCCGCTTCGCGAATCCCCTCGCGCAGCCGTTCGGCGAGCACGAGGTGGTGGCGGTTGCACGGCGACAGGTCGCTGCCGGTCTGGGCGATGCCGATGATCGGCTTGCCCGATTGCAGCTCCTCCTGGCTCAAACCGAAGTTCAGATAACGCTCGATATAGAGCGCCGTCATGTCGATATTGTCGGGATTGTCGAACCAGGCGCGGCTGCGCAGGGCGGGCATGTCGGTCATCGGAATTCCGGTCCAGCAAGGTGGCGCGCAGGACGCCGCCGGGGCGGAGCGGAGGCAAGAACCGGCGGACCGTCGTCCCGCCTGATCCCGTTTGCCCGCTCCCGCGCGCCGTTGACGCCATGCGTTGCCGCATATAGTCAGACAAAATAGAATTGGGCAAGCGATGCGACGGAACAAACCGTCCCGCGATGCCGCGACGACAGGGAGACGAACAGGATGCCGGCCCCCATTTCCGTGCGCCCGGGCGGGGCGAGTGCCCCCGCCGGTGCCAGCTACGCGCCCGCGCTGACGCTGCTCGCCAGCCTGTTCTTCATGTGGGGGTTCATCACCGTCATCAACGGCACGCTGCTGCCGCATCTGCGCAGCGTGTTCGAACTGAGCTATTTCCAGGCGGCGCTGATCGAAAGCGTATGGTTCATCGCCTATTTCTTCGCCTCGATCCCGTCGGCCAAGCTGATCGAACGGATCGGGTATCAGAAGTCGCTGGTGACCGGACTGCTCATCATGGCGGCGGGATCGCTGGGCATGACACTGGCGGCGAGCCTGCCGTCCTATGGCGTCACGCTGTTCATGCTGTTCGTCATCGCCAGCGGCATCACGCTGTTGCAGGTCGCGGCCAACCCCTATGTCGCGGTGATCGGTCCGGCGGAGACGGCGTCGTCGCGGCTTAATCTGGTGCAGGCGATGAATTCGGCCGGTACGATGCTGGCCCCGCTGTTCGGCGCGTATCTGATCCTCGGCCGATCGAAGGGCGGGACGGCGGAGGCCGGCACGGTGCTGACTGAGGCCGAGCGGCTGGCCGATGCGCAGTCGGTGATCCTGCCCTATGCGCTGGTCGCGGTCGTGCTGCTGGTGCTGGCGATCATCATCGCGCGCTTTCCGCTGCCGGCGATGGGCGCGGCGACCGCGCGGGTCGCCAAGGCCGAGCGCAAGAACCATTCGCTGCTCAGCCACCGCAACCTGGTCTTCGGGGTGGGCGCGATCTTCATCTACCTGATCGCCGAGATCGGGGTGGGCAACCTGTTCGTGAACTTCGTCACGCTGCCCGAGATCGGCAACATGACCACCGAACAGGCCGGCCGTTACCTGACGCTGCTATGGGGCGGGATGATGATCGGGCGCTTCGCCGGGTCGGCGATCATGCAGAAAGTGCCCGCCGAAACCGTGCTGGCGGTGTTCGCGGTCGGGGCGTTCGTGACGATGCTGGTAACGGTGTTCGCCACCGGTCCGCTTGCCATGTGGTCGCTGATTCTCGTCGGGCTGTTCCATTCGATCATGTTCCCGACGGTCTTCACGCTGGGGATCAAGGGGCTGGGGCCGCTGACCGAAGAAGGGTCGGGGCTGTTGATCATGGCAATCGCCGGCGGTGCGCTGGTCGCGGTGCAGGGCTGGCTGGCCGATCATTACGGCCTGCAGAACTCGTTCCTGCTGACCGCGGCGTGCGAGCTCTACATCCTGTTCTATGCCGTGTGGGGATCGAAGGTAACGAACCCGATCGCCGACGTGCCCGCCGACACCGACGTCTTTGCATAAGGAATCCCCGATGTCCCTCCGCCTGTTGCAGCGCGTCGCCCCGTCGCGCGCCGTCATCGCCGCGACCGACGACGGCGCGTATCTCGTCCCCGGCGTCGACAGCGTCCGGGCGCTGGCGCTGTGCGCGATCGAGGCGGGGCAGGGCATTGCCGACGCGATCGCCGCCGCAGGGCGAGGCGAGGCGGTCGACCTGCCCGCGCTGTTCGATGCCGGCGCGATCGGGTCGCCGATCGACCATGACGATCCGGCGCATCTGGTGATGACCGGTACCGGGCTCACCCATCTCGGTTCGGCCGAGGGGCGCGACAAGATGCACCGCGCGGCGGCGGAAGCGGCGACGCAGACCGATTCGATGCGGATGTTCCTCGAAGGGGTCGAGGGCGGCAAGCCGGCGGCCGGCGCGGTCGGGCAGCAGCCCGAATGGTTCTACAAGGGTGATGGCAGCCAGCTGGTCGCGCCCGGCGGCGACTTCGCCATGCCGCATTTCGCACAGGACGGGGGCGAGGAGCCCGAGCTGGCCGGCATCTACCTGATCGGTCCCGACGGCACGCCGCACCGTATCGGCCTGGCCCTTGCCAACGAATTTTCGGACCATGTGACCGAGCGGCACAACTATCTGTGGCTGGCGCACAGCAAGCTACGGCAGGCGTCGATCGGTCCCGAGCTGCTGATCGGCACCCCGCCCGAGCATATCGAGGGGACGAGCCGGATCGTGCGGGATGGCGCGACGATATGGGAAAAGCCGTTCCTGTCGGGGGAAGCGAACATGTCGCACAGCCTGGCCAACCTCGAGCATCATCACTTCAAATATGCGCTGTTCCGGCGGCCGGGGGATATCCACGTCCACTTCTTCGGGACGGCGACGTTGTCGTTTTCGGACGGCGTGCGGACGGAGGAAGGCGATGTGTTCGAGATCGCGGCTGCGCCGTTTACGCTGCCGTTGAAGAATCGGCTGACGCGGGCGGCTGAGGTGCCGGTGGCGGTTCGGGAGTTGTGAGGGACAGGCCCTGAGCTTTTTTCGTCATCCCGGCGAAGGCCGGGATTCATGGAAGCGGGACGGTGGCGCTTCCGCCGATGACGCCTGACAAAATGGATCCCCGCCTTCGCCGGGATGACGGTGCGGGCGATGTGCCGTGCTCCCCTTTCCTTCGTCACTCCCGCGAAGGCGGGAGTCCATAGACGCTGTGGTGGCGGATGGGGTCGATGGCTCTGCGTGTATGGATTCCCGCCTTCGCGGGAATGACGGTTGGGGGTTGGTGGTTGGGGATTGAGGAGGGCTGGGCATGCCCGCGCGCTGACCTCGGGTTCGGCCTTAGTTCTCGCCGTATTCTCCTTACATGCCCCCCGTTTGCTTCGAGCAGGTTCGAGCTTGTCGAGAACCGTAGTCGAGAAGGGGGTGCCCCAAACGGAGCGTTCTCGACGGACGCTTCTCGACAAGCTCGAACCTGCTCGAACTGAACGGGGAGAACAGGGATGGGGACGGCGCCTATCCCAGCAGCGGCTCGATCCGGTCGAGCAGTGGCAACTGGCTCTTCAGCATCATCGTCCGCGCCTCGGCGACCGGCATCCAGCGGGCGGCGTCGACCTCCGGAAAGGCGCGGCGGCGGCCGCTGCGCGGCGGCCATTCCAGCTCGAAGGTCATGCTGGTGATCGTCTGGGTATCGACATCCTGTTCGGCGGCGAAGGCGGACACCGACTTCCCGCCCGCCTGTCGCACCATGCCGAGCGGGGCGAGGGGGGCGACGACGGCGACGCCCAGTTCCTCGGCGACTTCGCGGCGGGCGGCATCCTCGACCGCTTCGTCGGGTTCGACCTGCCCTTTCGGAATCTGCCACGCGCCCTCTTGCCGCCGTGCCCAATAGGGGCCGCCGGGATGGACGAGCAGCACCGCCGGTTCGGGCGTGCGGCGGTAGAGCAGGATGCCCGCGCTATGCTGTGGCATGAAGGTGTCCCCGTTTCCGGGCGATCGTATCCGTCGCCCCTTGTTGATGGACAGACGCCGCCGACCCATGTTGCGTTCCATCGATGCCGCAACTCGACCTCTTTGCCGCCGAACCGGGCTTGGCCGGCCTGTCGCACCGTACGGGCGTGGTGGCCGACGACCGGCTGTCGGCCATCGCCGCGGCGATCGATGCCGCGCCGCTGACCCCGTTCCGGTTTCAGCAATGGACCGGACTGCGGCTGACCGCATCCTATGGCTGGCATTATGATTTCGAACGCGGGCAGGTCGCGCTGGCCGAGCCGATGCCCGACTGGCTGCTGGCGGTACGCGCGGCGGCGGCGGGGTTTGCCGGGGTGTCGGCCGAGGCGCTCGTGCAGGCGTTGCTGACCCGCTACGATCCGGGCGCCGGAATCGGCTGGCACCGTGACCGGCCGGTGTTCGAGCATGTCGTCGGCGTCTCGATCGGCGCGCCGGCGACGTTGCGGTTCCGGCGGCGCCGGCCCCAGGGGTTCGAGCGGTTCGCGCTGCCGCTGGTGGCGGGGGCGGCGTATCACATGACCGGGGCTGCGCGATGGGACTGGGAACATGGCATCGCGCCGATGACGGAAACGCGCTGGTCGATCACTTTTCGCAGTCTGACCGAGCGGTTCGCGCGGGAGGTGGGGTTTGCGTGAATTGAGCCTGCATGTCGTCGGTGCCGATCATCCCAATCGCGGGGGCGGCAATCGGCGATTCGAAATCCTGCTGTGTTCGCCGGGCGAAGCGGTGACGCTGCTACCCGAGCCGCGCAACCCGGTCGATCCCAACGCGGTGATGGTGGTCAGCGTGCGCGGCGTGCAGATCGGTTACCTGACCGCCGACCGGGCGGTGTGGATCGGGGGCATGCTGCGCGGCGGGCGCGAGGTAACGGCGGTGTTCCAGCAGGCGACGCCGATGGGCGCGGCGATCCGGGTGGCGTTCGATGGCGCGGTGCCGGTGTTGCCGCGTCCGGTCGCCGAGGAGGACGATATGGCGCCGGAGTGGTGGCCGGATGATTTGCCGTCGGAGGAGTGGGACTGACGTCCTTCCCGCCAACCGTTTGGTTCGAGCAGCTTCGAGCTTGTCGAGAAGCGTCTGTCGAGAACGTCGATCCAGCGGAACCGCGTTCTCGATTTCGCTCGATCGCTACTCGAACCAAACGGCACTTGTAACGGGTGAGCTTTCCCTCAATCCTCCAGAATCTGGCTGTTAGTGCGCGTATCGCGCATGCGCAGATACACGACCAGCGACACACCGATCATCGCGGTGACATACCAATAAAAGCCGCGTTCGAAGCCGGCATCCTTGAACTTCAGCGCGACGAATTCTGCCGTGCCGCCGAAGATGGTGTTGGCGAGCGCATAGGGCAGCGCCACGCCCAGCGCGCGGATGTGCGCCGGGAACAGCTCGGCCTTCACCACCGCGTTGATCGACGTGTAGCCGGTGACGATGATCAAAGCGCCCATCACCAGCAACCCGGCGGTCACCGGATCGCGGGTCGATTCCAGCGTGGAGAAGATCGGGTAGGTGAACAATACGCCGGCCAGGCCGAACGCGATCATCAGCGGCTTGCGCCCGATCCGGTCGCTGAGTGCCCCGGCGACGGGTTGCAGCAGCATGAAGACGAACAGCGTCACGCCGTTGATCTGGCTCGCCACCTCGCGGCTGAAGCCCGAGGTGTTGACGAGGAATTTCTGCATGTAGATGGAATAGGCGTAGAAGGCGAGCGTACCGCCCGCGGTCAGCAGCATGACGACCGCGGTTTCCTTCGGATGCTTGGTCACGAGTTCGAGGAAACCCGACTTGGGCGCGCCCGCCGCCTTGGCGTTGGTGAAGCTATGGCTTTCGGCGAGACCCCGGCGGATCCAGAACACGACGACCGCCAGTACCGCGCCGATCGCGAACGGAATGCGCCAGCCCCATGCATCCAGCGCGGCTTCGCTCATCGTCGATTGCAGCACGAGCAGCACGACGATCGCGAGCAGCTGTCCCGAGATCAGCGTGACATACTGAAACGACGAGAAGAAACCGCGCCGGTCCTTGCCCGCCATTTCCGAGAGATAGGTCGCGCTGGCGCCATATTCGCCGCCGACCGACAACCCCTGCATCAACCGCGCGATCACCAGCAGGATCGGCGCGGCGACGCCGATCGTCTCGAACCCCGGCGTCAGCGCGATCATCAGCGAGCCGGCGCACATCAGCGTGACCGAGATCGACAGCCCCGCCTTGCGTCCGTGGCGGTCGGCATAGATGCCCATGACCCACGCACCGATCGGCCGCATGACGAACCCGACCGCGAACACCGCCGCGGTGCCGAGCAGCTGCGCGGTGCGATCGTCGCTGGGGAAGAAATGCGGCGCGAAATAGAGCGAGAAGGCGGCATAGACATACCAGTCGAACCATTCGACCAGATTGCCGGTGGACCCGCCGATGATCGCCTTCAGGCGGGCGGCGCGATCGGGGGGGGGCGGATGGGTTGGTGCTCATGGACGAGGGCTATCGTGTGCGGCACCGTACGCCAAGCCCTGACGATGGTGGTAACGCTACCTAGTTCGGTGACAATTCATGTCCGGGGCAAGCCGGAAGCAGGACGCTAGAAGCTGCCCTGGACGCTCGCGCCGGCGGGGAGGCCGGTGAACGGGAGCATCGCCGCACCGTCGCCGGTCATGGCAAAGCGGAGGGCGCCGTCCTCCTCGATCGTCGCGTCCATCAACGTGCGGCGGCGTTGCCCTTCGGGCACCAGCCGCACGCGGGTCTGGGTGCCAATATGCTCGGCGGTCAGCAGCATCGCGGGAGTCGGCGTCGCGACGTTGCCGGGCCTGGTCACGCAATTGCCCGGATCGATCGCGACGCGGCCGTCGGCCATCGCCGACCCGGCGATCGTCGACAGGACGGGCAGGTCGACCTGCCACGTCGAATCGCAGGCGAAGGGCAGATTGGGTTGCAGCGCGGCGAGCAGCGAGGCGTCGGCCGAGCCGCTCACCCGGTCGAGCCGTACCCCGCCGGGACGCAGCAGCGCCTGCCCACCCAGATCGGTATCGGCCCCGGTCGCGGTCCAGTCGACCGCGAAGCCGAGGCTGGTCAGGCTGCGCAAGGGGGCGAAATGCCATTCGAGGCGGCTGCCGCCGGCGATGCCGACCTCGCCGTTCCACACCGTGCCGCCGACGCCGCTGCGCCAGTCGGTATTGCCCGCGATCAGGCTGGCCGGCAGCGTCGCGACGATCGCCACCGCGAACGAGGCTATGCCGAGCGCGGCGAAGCGGATACTACGCCGACGTGCCAGCAACCTTGAAGGACTCGACAATGCGATCGCGGCGCTCGACGCTTGGACTGCTTCGCGATGCGGTGCTGCTGTCGTCGGTGGCATCGGTCGCGTCCCCCCTGATGGCTGCCAAGCGGGGCAAGCGCTCCGCCGCGTTGCTGGTTCCGCTGAGCGGAGACCGTTCGGCGCTGGGCCTTAGCATACGCAATGCGGCGATGCTTGCCGAAACCGATGCGGCGGCGCTGAGTGTCATCGACACCGGCGGCACCCCGGCGGGTGCGGCGACTGCGGCGCGGGCGGCGGTGAAGCGCGGTGCGGGGCTGGTGCTGGGGCCGCTGTCGGCCGCCGAGACGCGCGCGGTCGCGGCGGCGGTGGGGCAGCAGGTGCCGGTCGTCGCGCTGACCAACGATGCCGCGGCGCGCGGCGGCGGGGCGTTCGTGTTCGGCATCACCCCGGCACAGGCGACCGCGGCGATCCTCGGCTATGCCCGGTCGCGCGGGGTGCGGCGGATCGTGGCGGTCGACGACGGCACGCCATGGTCGCAGGCATCGGTCGCGGCGGCGCGCGCGGCGGAGGCCGATCTGGGGCTGACGATCGTGCCGGTGACGGGGGGCACGCTGCCGCCGGGCGTCGAGGGCGATGCGGCATTCGTGCCGGGTTCGGCGGTGGCGATCGCGCCGGTGCTGAAGAACCGGGGGATGCAGCTGCTGGCGACGATGCAGACGCTCGATTATCGGCCCGAGGCACTGACCGCGCTGGAGGGGGCGTGGATCGCCAGCCCCGATCCGGCCAAGTTCGCGACCTTCGCCACCGCCTATGCCGCGCGCAATGGCGGGCGACCGGGGGCGATCGCGGCGCTGGGCAACGACGCCGCGCTGATCGCCAAGGCGTTGCGCGAGGCCGACCAGATGACGCGCGAGGGCGTGCTGCGCGAAGCCGGGTTCGACGGGGTGACCGGGCCGGTGCGCTTCCGCTCCGACGGCAGCTGCGCGCGCGACTTCGCGATCCTCGTCCCCACCAACGGCGTGTACGACAAGGTGGCGGAGAGCCGCGGGGCATGACGCCGCGCGCGCCCGGCGAGGACGGGTTCACCCTGCTCGAACTGATGATTTCGCTGGGGCTGTTCGCGCTGATCGCCGTCGCGGGGCTGGCGCTGGTCGACAGCGTGATCGGGGTCGACGGGCGGACCGAGGCGCGGCTGGACCGGGTCGCCGATCTGCAGCGCGCGATGGTGGTGGTGTCGAGCGACCTCGACCAGATCGCGCCGGGGTCGATGGGCGGCGATGCTGCTGGTCTGCGGTTCCGGCGGAGCGCGCCGGGGGTGGGCGGGCCGCCGATCGGCGTCGGCTACCGCATCGCCGATGGGCAGTTGCAGCGGGTGGTCGATGGCCGGGCGCAGCTCGTGCTGGATCAGGTGACGGGGGCGCGCTGGCGGTACTTTGACGGCGGCTGGCTGGACAGCTGGCCCCCCGCGCCCGACCGCGCGCTCGACTGGCCGCGCGCGGTAGTGGTCGAATTGCAGGTCGGCGGGCCGGGCGGCGGCAATCTGCGCCGGATCGTCACGCTGCCGATTCCGGCGAAGACGACATGAGCCGCGACGTACGGACAAGCGAACAGGGCATGATCCTGGTCAACGTGCTGATGTTCGTGGCGATCGCCAGCGGGCTGGTCCTGTTGATGATCAACCGCGAGGAAGTGGCGCTCGACCGCTCGATCCGATCGCGCGAGGCGTCGCGGGCGCTGGCGATCGTGCGCGGCGGCGAGCTGTCGGCACTGTCGGCGCTGCAACGCGATGCGCAGGTGGCGCTCGAGGCCGATTATCCCGGCGAGCCATGGGGCGCGATCAGCGAGAACGGCATCGCGATCGACGGCGGCCGCTTCGACCTTGCCATCGCCGATGCCGAGGGGCGCTTCAACGTCAATTCGGTGCGGCGCGAGCTGGACCCGATCCCGCAGCTGCTGTTCCTGCGCATCGCCGGCGCGGCGGGGATCGAGGAGGAAAAGGCGGTGGCGGCGATCGCCCTGATCCGCGAACGCGGGCCGGTGCAGGACCTGCGCCCGCTGGCGGTGTTCCTGCCGCCCGAACAGGCGCAGCTGCTGGCGCGGATGGTGACTGCGTTGCCGGGCGATACCGCGATCAACCTGAACGCGGCGACGCCCGAGCTGATGGCGGTGCTGTTCGACCCGCAAAAGGCGGCGCGGCTGATCGCGACGCGCAACCGGCAGGGCTATCTGTCGAAGGACGATCTAGCGCGCGAGGACGTGACCGCGCCCGGCGGCACGCGGTTCAAGTCCGACCATTATTGGGTCCGCACCCGTGCGACGATCGGCGGCACGGTGCAGCAGGGCGCGACGCTGATCCAGCGGGTCGAGCGTAAGGAGGGGGCGGTGACGGTACCGGTCGCGGTGCCGGTCGAGCGGTGGCGCAACGCCGCGATCCCGCCGGAGGTGCCGGGGTTCGGGTAGGCGGGTAGCCAAAGTTCACTAAGTTCACACTCGCCACGCTTTGCGCGCTCTTTGTGTTGGGGCTGAGCGGGGGTGTCAAAGAACGTGGTCGGCAAGCGGCCGGCACGCAGTCTGGCTAGCGTTGAGGTTGTAGGAAAGCGGAAACGACCGGCTGGGCAAGGGGGTGCCGGGTCGATCCCATCGGCCTGAGCCGCGCGTCATCCCAGCGAAGGCTGGGATCTCCCGGTGGTAGCAAGCCGCAGGAGCCGCGGGAGACTCCAGCCTTCGCTGGGGTGACGGTCCGATATAGCGGATCGACCTTTATTTGCCGACGTTTTCAGCCACCGTCACCGGTTTGAGACATCCCTGCTCGCTATAGGCGACCGCCCGTTCCTGCCGCGCCAGCGGCTCTTCCACCAAGGATCGGATGCGAGCAGTGCCGGTGTTGGCAGCGAGATGAAAGGTTATGGTTTCGCATTTGACGGGCGGAGGCGTGGGCGTCGGCGCCGGCGGGTCGGTCGTCACGGCAAGCAGCAGCATCAACATGGCATACTCCTTTCAACGTTGTAGAGCCTGCCACAGTTCATGCGGCGTGTCAGTCCGCATTTCGAACGGATCATCCGTGCTTTATGATGACGGCAACCGATGGCGGGGTGCCGGCAGGCTCAATACCCGATCCACGCATTCTCGATATGACGCGGGGGCGTACGCGGGGCGAGGAGGATGACATCGATGCGGACGTCGCACCCTTCGGCATAGGTTGGTGCGAGTAGTCCCGCCGCTGCCGCTACCCGCGCGAGGCGGCGTTCATCGATGGCGTGGTCGAGGTCGGCGGCGGTCGCTCTCGTCTTCACCTCGACGAAGGCGACGATATCGCCCCGCCGTGCGATCAGGTCGACCTCACCCGCCTTGGTCCGGACCCGACGGGCGAGGATGCGCCAACCTTTCAGTCGCAGCCACCAGCCGGCGATCCGTTCGCCCCGGCGGCCGGCATCGTCGGCGGCGACGCGCGAGGCGCGCGAACGGGGGCGGGGCGGGCGGGTGCGCACTTGTCGACTGTGCCGCGCTGCCTGCACGGCGGCAAGCGATCAGCGCAGCAGGCCGGCGGAGCGTAGCGCGTTTTCGATCGTGGCCTGCACGCCGCTGGCCGGGGTGGGCTCGCGCCTGGTCGCGCCCGGACGGGTGCCGGCGATCGGGGTGATGCGTTCAAGGCGGGGGTTCGCTTCGGCCGCCGGTGCCGTGGCGTCGGTCAGGCCCCAACTGCGCGCGATCTCCAGCGTGCTCGACAGGCCGACGTCGAGCATGAACGGCCCGGCGGCACCGATCCCGCTATGGCCGTCGACGGGCACGCCGTGGCCCATGCCGGCGATGCGCCATTCCTCGACCAGCGGGCGGCCCGCGGCGTCGTGCCACGCGCGGCGCGACCAGTTGGCGGCGCCGGTGCGCTCGGTCGGGTCGGCGGGCAGCGCGTGGACGGCGCGCCATTGGTCGACCAGCGCATCGCTGTTGGCGACGACCACCGTCGGGTCGGCGGTGCCGTGCCAGATCGCGACGCGGGGGAAGCGGGTGGCCGGGGCGATCGCCCGCGCGGCGGCGGGCTGTCCGCGCATCCGCTCCAGCGCGGCGCGGACGCCGATCGCGGTGCCATAGGGCAGGCCGCCGATGATCGCGCCCGCGGCGAAGCGTTCGGGCCAGGTCGCCAGCAGCACCGCGGTCATCGCCCCGCCGGCCGACAGGCCGGTGACGAAGACCCGCGCCGGATCGATCGCATGCTCCGTCACCACGGCGTCGATCATCGCGACGATCGATTCCGCCTCGCCACCGATCCGGGCGATGTCGGCATCCTCGAACCAGTTGAAGCACAGATTGGCGTTGTTGGCGCGGCGCTGTTCAGGAAGCAGCACGACGAAGCCTTGCGCGTCGGCCAGCGTCGACCAGCCGGTACCATGGTCGTACACCGCGGCATTCTGGGTACAGCCATGCAACGCCACGACCAGCGCGGCGCCGGGACGCAGGTTGGCGGGCACATGGACCCGCGCGCGCAGATTGCCCGGATCGGGCGCGAAACCAGTCAGGTCGTGCAGCCGGTCGGGAACGTCGGAGGCCGTTCCTGCAGCGCGCATGCGCGACAGGTTGGTCAGCGTGTCGGAGAGCGAAACCATGAATCGGGTGCCTTCAATCGCGGGGTCCGGAGGGACGATTGCAATAGGATATGGCGGTGATGCTGCGCTGCACAATAGGGGTGGGGCGAAGTAGGGTCGATTGGTGGAGGGGAGCGTGCATGTAGTTGGGCGAGTGAGATTATCTTCGTCCGATCGGTACCCCGCGAAGGGGGGGGCAGGGCCGCACAGGTTGTCCTGCCGTTACTCTGGCCCCCCCTTGCGCGGGGGTACGCCATTGGTTGGGGGACGCCCTAGTGCGGTCTTCCCGATACCCGTCGCGACCGGCTCCCCTGCCTGCACGACGGTATTAATGCTGGTAAAGGCGTCTCGTTCTGCCGAACCGTAGGCAAGAAGCGGTACCCCGTATCGAGTCCGGGGTGACGATGGTGTGGGGACGTTGGACGTCTATCGATCGTGGAGCGGCGCGGCATAGGCGGCGCGGGTCCATATGGTCGGGGAGAGAGGATTCGAACCTCCGGCCCCTGCCTCCCGAAGGCAGTGCTCTACCAGGCTGAGCTACTCCCCGACGGAGTATCGGCAGGGCTGCGAAAGGCGCCTGCCGTTGCTTGGAGGCGCGCCTATAGCGGGAGGGTTCGGGGTCCGCAAGCGGGATTCGTATGCACCCTGTTTGGCTTTGGCGGGGAAGCTGCTAGGGGCTCGGGCGACCCCACCTCTTTTCGATTGTGTGACCGTGGCCACTCCGCTCGACAAACTGCGTAATTTCTCGATCATCGCCCATATCGACCATGGCAAGTCGACGCTGGCCGACCGGCTGATCCAGCGCACCGGCGGCCTCGCCGAGCGCGAGATGTCGGCGCAGGTGCTCGACAATATGGAGATCGAGAAGGAACGCGGCATCACCATCAAGGCGCAGACCGTGCGCCTCGAATGGAAGGGCCATGTCCTGAACCTGATGGACACGCCGGGCCATGTCGATTTTGCGTACGAAGTGTCGCGGTCGCTGGCGGCGTGTGAAGGCGCACTGCTGGTGGTCGACGCGGCGCAGGGCGTGGAGGCGCAGACGCTGGCGAACGTCTATCAATCGATCGAGCATGATCATGAGATCATACCCGTAATCAACAAGATCGACCTGCCCGCCGCCGAACCGGACAAGGTCAAGGCCGAGATCGAAGACCTGATCGGGCTCGACACGTCGCGCGCGGTGCTGGCGTCGGCGAAGGCCGGGATCGGCATCGACGAAATCCTCGACGCGATCGTCGAGCAGATTCCCGCGCCGAAGGGCGATGCGAGTGCGCCGTTGAAGGCGATGCTGGTCGACAGCTGGTACGACCCGTATCTGGGCGTCGTCATCCTGATCCGCGTGATCGACGGATCGATCCGCAAGGGCCAGCAGATCAAATTCATGAACGCCGACACGACCCATCTGGTCGACCGGGTGGGGGCGTTCCGGCCGAAGATCGAGCAGCTGCCCGATCTGGGGCCCGGCGAGATCGGCTTCATCACGGCGCAGATCAAGGAAGTGGCGCAGACGATGGTCGGCGACACGATCACCGATGCCAAGCGCCCGACCGCCGAAGCACTGCCCGGGTTCAAGGAAGTGCAGTCGGTGGTGTTCTGCGGCCTGTTCCCGGTCGATGCAGCCGATTTCGACAAGCTGCGCGAGTCGATCAGCAAGCTGCGGCTGAACGACGCCAGCTTCACCTTCGAAATGGAAAGCTCGGCGGCGCTGGGCTTCGGCTTCCGCTGCGGGTTCCTGGGACTGCTGCACCTGGAGATCATCCAGGAGCGGTTGACGCGCGAGTATGACCTCGACCTGATCACCACCGCGCCGTCGGTGGTGTACCAGATCGAGCTGACCCATCCCGATCCGGCGGGCATTACCGAGATCGACCTGCACAACCCGGCCGACATGCCCGACGTCAACAAGATCAAGACGATCAGCGAGCCGTGGATCAAGGCGACGATCTATGTCCCCGACGAATATCTGGGCGGCATATTGAAGCTGTGCCAGGACCGGCGCGGTATCCAGATGAACCTGACCTATGTCAGCGGGCGCGCGCAGGCGACCTATGAGCTGCCGCTCAACGAGGTCGTGTTCGACTTTTACGACCGGTTGAAGTCGCTGTCGAAGGGCTATGCCAGCTTCGATTACGAGCAGATCGGATATCGCGAAGGCGACCTCGTCAAGATGAGCATCCTCGTCAACGAGGAGCCGGTCGATGCGCTGTCGATGATCGTCCACCGCGGCACGGCCGAGGTGCGCGGGCGCGGCATGGTCGAGCGGTTGAAGGAACTGATCCCGCGCCACCTGTTCAAGATCCCGATCCAGGCGGCGATCGGCGGCAAGGTGATCGCGCGCGAGACGATCAGCGCGATGCGCAAGGACGTGACCGCGAAATGCTATGGCGGCGACGCCAGCCGCAAGCGCAAGCTGCTCGACAAGCAGAAGAAGGGCAAGGCGAAGATGCGCGAATACGGGTCGGTCAGCATCCCGCAGGAAGCGTTCATCGCCGCGCTCAGGATGGGCGACGACAACTGACGCGCCCGCGGCGCCGAGCAAACATGGAAAGGGCCGGCGCTGTGGCAGCGCCGGCCCTTTTTAGTGCCGCGTGATCCGCAAACGTCAGGCGATGGCGTGCAGCACCATCTGCACCGTCAGCGCAACACCGGCCCAACCCAGCGCGGTCATGCCGACGAGGGTGGCAATGGTGGTACGACCCGAATATTTGATGTGCATCCTCTCACCCTCCTGTTCTTCTATTGCGGCAGACTGTCCCAAAAAAACGACGATTGCAAATCTGTGAAATCGTCTGGAGCCGCAAAAACCGTAGCGATTTCAGATGATCGTTCGGTCGGCGAACTGGAATTGCTGCGTCGCAAAATCGGTGATGTCGAGGGAGATGTTCCGGAATGGGACGAAACTACCGGCTTGCGTTCGCAGCTGCGATGTACGGTAGGCGTGGCGCGACGAGGCGAAAATATTTTTTCAGCCCAGTCAGCAAACTGACAGATTCGACCGCAATTGGATTGGTTACGGCGGCATGGAGTGACGAAGCGGCGATTCGAGTGTCGGGGAGCAGGAACTTCCATGCGGTCCGAGCGTCATGCGATTCGGGAGAATCTGCGCATAACAGGAGCAGTTAATGGCCGAAACCGATTCGAACCCCGCCGCCGAAGCCACCGAACGGATGCGTGCCGCCGGCACGGCGATGACCGAGAACGGATCGCAGCTCGGCCTGACCATCCTGTCGCAGGCGGAAGCGAACACGCAGGAAGCATTCCGCGCGATGCGGGCCGCGGCGCAGGCGAGCGACCTGAACGACGTGATGCGCATCCAGTCCGACTATCTGCGCGACCAAGGCACCCGATCGATGGCGCAGGCGCGCGAAGTCGGTGAGATGATCGCCCAGTTCGGCCGCAACGCCGTCGGACAGATGACCGGGCGCGGCTGAACGCCGTCCTATTGACCGCCATCGACCGCGTCGTCATGCCGCGGTCGATGGCGGGCTGCGCCGTACAGCGATGGGGAATAGAATGATCCGGCGGATAGTGCTGCTGTTGGCGACCCTGTTACTGGCAGCGCCCACGACCGCGCAGCCGCGCCCGCCGATCGTGCTGGCCGCCGCGAGTCTGCAGGAATCGATGAATGCCGCCGCCGATGCGTGGGCGAAGCAGGGGCGTGTGCGCCCGACGCTATCGTTCGCCGCCAGTTCGGCACTGGCGCGGCAGGCGGCGGCGGGAGCGCCCGCCGACCTGTTCGTATCGGCCGATGTCGAATGGATGGACGATCTGGACCGCCGGGGGCTGCTGGCCAAGGGCAGCCGGGTGAACCTGCTCGGCAACCGGCTGGTGCTGATCGCGCCGGCCGACAGCACGGCACGCGTGGCGTTGCGGCCGGGCGTCGACCTGCGCGCGGCGCTGAACGGTGGGCGGCTGGCGATGGCCGATCCCGATGCGGTACCCGCCGGCCGCTATGGCAAGGCGGCGCTGACCCGGCTGCGCGGCTGGGATGTGGTGGCGCCGTCGGTGGTGCGCGCCGAGAATGTCCGCGCCGCGCTGGCGCTGGTCGAACGCGGCGCCGCGCCGCTCGGCATCGTCTATGCGACCGATGCGAAGGCGTCGGCGAAGGTCCGCGTCGTCGGGGTCTTTCCCGCCGCCAGCCACCCGTCGATCGTCTATCCGATCGCGCGGTTGAAGGCGTCGCAGAATGTCGATGGCGAACGCTTCCGCCGGTTCCTCGTCAGCCCGGCTGGCCGCGCGATCTTCGTCAGATACGGATTCACGCCGCGCTGATGCCCGATAGCGCCGAATGGGCGATCGTCCTGCTGTCGTTGAAGATCGGCGGCGTGGCGATGCTGGCGGCGCTGCCGGTGGCCTATGCGCTGGCATGGGCGTTGGCGCGCGGGCGTTTTCCGGGGCGGGTGCTGCTCGACGGAATCGTCCATTTGCCCCTCGTGCTGCCGCCGGTGGTGACCGGATGGCTGCTGCTGCTCGCCTTCGCGCCCAACGGACCGGTCGGCCGCTGGCTGGAAGCGTGGTTCGGGGTCAGTGTGCTGTTCCGATGGAGCGGGGCGGCGATCGCGGCGGCGGTGATGGCCCTGCCGTTGATGGTGCGCGCCATCCGCCTGTCGATCGAGGGCGTCGATCGCAAGCTGGAGAGTGTGGCGCGGACACTCGGCGCCAGCCGGGCGCGCGTGTTCTGGAGCGTGACCGCGCCGCTCAGCCTGCCCGGCGTGCTGGCGGGGATGGTGCTGGGGTTCGCGCGGGCGCTGGGCGAATTCGGCGCGACGATCACCTTCGTATCGAACGTGCCGGGCGAGACGGCGACGCTGCCGCTCGCCATCTACAGCGCGTTGCAGGTGCCGGGCGGCGAGGCGAGCGTGGTGCGGCTTGCCGGCATGTCGGTCGCGCTGTCGCTGGCGGCGCTGGTCGTGTCCGAATGGCTGGCGCGACGCGGCGGGCGGAACGTCCATGTCCTTTGATATCGCGGTCACGGTGCGGCTGGGCGAGGCGGTGGTCGGCGCGCTGGTGCCCAATGACGGGCGCGATGCGGGGCTGACCGTGCTGTTCGGCCCGTCGGGCGTGGGCAAGTCGAGCGTGCTTAACATGGTCGCCGGGCTGCTGCGTCCTGCGGCCGGCCATGTCCGCGTCGGCGGGCGGACACTGTTCGATGCGGCGGCGGGGATCGATATGCCGGTCGCCGAGCGCTGCTGCGGCTATGTGTTTCAGGAGCCCCGGCTGTTCCCGCACCGCCGGGTCGCGGCCAATCTGCGCTATGGCATGGGGCGGGGCGAAGCGCCGATCGGCTATGACGATATCGTCGAGCTACTGGGGCTCCGCGGACTGCTGGATCGCTGGCCGGTGACGCTGTCGGGCGGCGAGGCGAAGCGGGTGGCGATCGGACGAGCGCTGCTGTCGGGCGCGCGGTTTCTGTTGATGGACGAACCGCTGGCCTCGCTCGACCGGGCGCGGCGCGAAGAGGTGATGGCGACGATCGAGCGGCTGCGCGACGCGCTGCGCCTGCCGATCCTGTACGTCACCCATGACGCGGCGGAAGCGGACCGGCTGGCAACGCGGATCGTCGCGATGTAGGCTTTGGGCCGGTGGCGATGGGAAGGGCGGCGATGCGGACGGCGTGGGCAGCGGTGGCGATGACGGTGGCGACGGTACCGGCCATGGCGCAGGACGTCGATGAAGGCGGATCGGAAATCGTCGTGACCGGACGCAAGCCGCTGCGGATCGACGGCAAGATCCTGCGCGCGGCGCTGGAACGCTTTGCGCGGGACCGGACCACCCTGTCGCCGCAGGGGGTGCTGCGCTTCGAATTCTGGCGCGGGACGTCGCGGGTGCGCGCCGACGGAATGCAGCTCGAACTGACCAACGCGGCGGGCGATCGGTTGCCGGTGCGTGTCGATGGCGACGGGCGGGTCGCGCTGGACGCGGTGCCGAAAGGCCGCTGGTTCCTGACCGCGCCGGCCCGTCCGCACAGCATGGCGCTGCGCCCGATGATCCTGTCGGCGGGGACCAGCGTCGAGGATCGGCGGCTGGGCGACCTGCGGATGCAGTGCCGGGTCGCGGTGGCGATGGCGCGGGTGCAGGCGTCGGAAATGTCGATGCCGCTGATCAAGAAGTTCGATGCGAAGGGCGGCTGTGGGAGCCGCGATTTCCAATTCTATCACCGGGCCGAGCAACGGCTGGCCAGCGCCGTCGCGATCGGTCCCGGGCCCGACGCTGCACGCTCGCTGCCGCTGTCGTCGCGGCGGACATCCTATTCCCCGCCGCTGTCCGACCGGAAGCTGGGCCATGAGACGCGAGTGCGCACCACCTATCAGTGACGGCTATTCGCCGCCGGGCATCGGTACGCGCGCGCTCTGGCCGCCGCGGGTGAAATAGGCGGCATCGATGGCGAGGCTGCGCAGTTGCCAGCCATCGATGCTGTCGCCGGGGGAGAGGGTGCGGGTGCCCTCCGCGCCGCGGACGAGCGCCACGGCGTCGCGGCCGAGCCGTCCGACCACGCCGAGCAGTTGCGGCGCGTCGTCGGGTAGCGCGTCGGTGGCGGGCGCGGCGAAGAGCGTGCGGGCGAAGGCGGCGCGTAACGGTGCGGGCGTCGGCGGCGCGGCGAGCGCTGCCGGTGCAACGGTCGTAGCGTCGCCGTGCGGAGGCTCGCGGAGCAGCCACGGCGGCACCGCCAGCGCGACCAGCGCGGCGACCGCGATCAGCGCGTGATCGCGCAAACTCAGCCCCGCCATGGCGCCACCAGCCGGGCGTCGAGGCGGACGCCGCCGGGCGCGGCGGTCAGGCGCCAGTTCGCCAAGCGTACCGTCGGCCGGCCGCGTTCCAATGCGTCGGCAAAGGCCAGCACCGCCTTTTCGCTGCCCGATGCGCGCAGCGTCAGCACCGCGAGCGACGCGGGCGCGGCGGCATCGGGGTCGAGCGTTTCGACCAGCACCCCGCCATGCGCCGCATTGGCGCGGACCCGCGCGGCCAGTCGGGTGCGGGCGTCGGCGGCGCTGTCCGCCGGGAAGGTTGCGGTCGCGGCGGCGATGCCGGTAGCGGGGGTGGCGGCGTCGGTCCGCGCGGCGTCGCGATCGGCGCGCGCGGCGGCGAGGTCGCGGAGTGCGGCATGGGTCGGAATGGCGAGCAGCGCAGCGACCCCCAGCGCGATCAGCGGCAGGCGCGGGGTCATTGTTGCTCCAGCGTGATGCGCATCCGGCCATCGCCATCGGCGCGTGCCTGTGCCGTCGCCCGCAGGCTGGCCAGTACGGTATCGCGGCGTAGCGCGGCCAGCACGCGATCGGGATCGGGGGCCAGCAGTTCGACCGACACCGTGCCCGCTGCGCTGCGTTCGGCGCGCAGCAGCGCGGCGTCCTGTGGCAGCGCGCGCGCGATCGCCTCGACCGTGGTGCCGAGCGTCGGCTGTCCCCAGGCCACGCCAAGCAGCGCTCGCGCCTGTTGCCCGGCCCGGCGATCCGCGACGATCGGCGCGGCGCTGCGGGAGAGGACCGCCGCTTCGTCGCGCACCCGCGCCGTCAGCAGCGTCGCGCCGGCCAGCGTGACGAGCGGCGTGGCGAGGATCGCCAGCGCCAGCAGGGCAGCGGCGCGATCGATCGGAGCGCGGGGCGGGCGGGGGGCGGGCGGCCGTTCGCGCCGGGCCGCATCCACCGCGCGGTCGAACAGGCTGGGCCGGATCGGCGCGCTGTCATTGGCGGGGCGGGGGTCGGCGGCCATCGCCATTCCCTACGCCCGGCATCGCCCCGCGGACAAGCGCGTCATCGAACTGTCGTCGTTTCGCCACGCGATCTTCATCGATCCGCAACCGCCGTGTCGCAGCGATGCGCCAACGCAAGATCCGGGAGGGTGCCGGCGTGGCCGGTGTCCGGAAATAAGCGGGGAAAATCATGGCGAAAACCGACCTGACCATCGGCTATGACGATGGCGATATCGAAACCAATCCGAGCACCGGACCCAGCCTGCAGGACCTGGTCGACCAGCGGTACTCGCGGCGCCAGGCGCTGCGCGGCGGTGCGTCGACCGCGGCGGTCGCGGTGTTCGGCGGCGCGCTGCTCGCCGCCTGCGACGACAAGGTTGCCGGGATCGACAACACCCCGCCGGTCGTCGGCGCGACGTCGAGCGGCGCGACCAGCGCGGGCCGCGTCGTCACGCTGACCGGCACCGCCACCGACGACAATGCGATCGTCGGCCAGACCTTTACCCAGGTGTCGGGGCCGACCGTCGCGCTGTCGAGCACGACGCCGGGCATCGCGACCTTCATCGCGCCGGCGGTGTCGGCCAACACCAACCTCGTGTTCCGCTATACCGCGACCGATGCCAAGGGCGCGGCGAGCAGCAGCGACATCACCGTCGCGGTCGCGCCGCCGACCTTGGGCTTCACCGCCGTCGCCAAGAGCCTGGCCGACGTGGTGTCCGTGCCGACCGGCTATACCGCCAGCGTGCTGTATCGCCTCGGCGATCCGCTGAACGGGTCGACGCCCGAATTCGCCAACAACGGCACCGACACCAATTACGGCGCGCGTGCCGGCGACCATCATGACGGCATGAGCTATTTCGGCCTCGCCGCCAGCGCCAACACCCCCGACGCGAACAATTCGACGCGCGGCCTGCTGGTGATGAACCACGAGAATATCTCGGAACAGTATCTGCACGTCGCCGGCGTGACGGCGGGTGCCACGCGCCTGACGTCCGAAGTCGTCAAGGAAATGGAATGCCACGGCGTGTCGGTGGTCGAGGTGACCCGCGCGTCGGCCGGCTGGAGCTACGTCAAGGCATCGTCGTTCAACCGCCGCATCACCCCGTACACTCCGATGGCGTTCAGCGGTCCGGTGAAGGGCAGCCCGCTGCTGTTCACCGCCTTTTCGACCGATGGCACCGCCGGTCGCGGCACGATCAACAACTGCGCCAACGGCCATATGCCGTGGAGCACGTACATGACCTGCGAAGAGAATTGGGCAGGCTATTTCCGGCGCGACAGCGGCGACAATGCGCAGCGCACCGCGCTGATCGGCGCCAAGTCGACCCAGGCGTTCACCCGCTACGGCCTGTCGCAGCGTACCGGCAACTATAGCTGGACGACGGCGGCCGAAGCGACCGCCGGCGCGACGCTGATCGGCAAGTTCAACGCGACGATCGATCCGACCAAGCCGGTCAGCGGCACCGGCGATTTCCGCAACGAACCGAACCAGTATGGCTGGTGCGTCGAGATCGATCCCTATGACCCGACCTCGACACCGCGCAAGCGCACCGCGCTCGGCCGGATGAACCACGAAGGCTGCTGCCCCGGCCGCGCCATCGCGGGGGTCAAGCCCGCCTTCTACATGGGCGACGACGCGCAGAACGAATATATCTACAAGTTCGTGTCGAATACGGCGTGGTCGACCGCCGATGCCACCGCGACCAACCGCCTTGCGATCGGTGACAAGTATCTCGACGCCGGCACGCTGTACGTCGCCAAGTTCAATGCCGACGGGTCGGGCGATTGGATCGCGCTGGTGTTCGGGCAGAATGGCCTGAACGCGTCCAACGCGCTCTATCCGTTCGCGGATCAGGCCGATGTGCTGACGCATTGCCGCCTCGCGGGCGACGCGGTCGGCGCGACGCGGATGGACCGCCCCGAATGGACCGCGGTCAATCCGGCGACCGGCGAGATGTACTGCACGCTGACCAACAACTCGTCGCGCGCGCCGGCACAAGTCGATGCCGCCAACCCGCGCTCGTATATCGATCCGAAGGTCAACAGCACCTCGCGCTCGACCGGCAATGCCAACGGCCACATCATCCGCCTGCGCGAAGCCGGCGACACGACCGAAGCGACGCGGTTCACGTGGGACGTCTATGCGTTCGGCGCGGGATCCGACCTCGACCCGACCAACATCAACCTGTCGGGCCTCGACGCGACCAACGACTTCTCCAGCCCCGACGGCCTGTGGTTCGGCAACCCGTCCAACGCCAGCGGGCAGGTGACGCCGATCCTGTGGATCCAGACCGACGACGGCGCCTATACCGACGTCACCAACTGCATGATGCTGGCGGCGATGCCGGGGAGCGTCGGCGATGGCGGCACGCGCACCATCACCAACACCGGCGTGTCGGCGACCAGCACCGCGACGACCCGCATCGGCAAGGCGCCGGGCACCACCATGCGCCGCTTCCTGGTCGGGCCGGTCCAGTGCGAGATCACCGGCATCGAATCGACCCCGGACGGCCGGTCGCTGTTCGTGAACATCCAGCACCCGGGCGAAGGCGGCAGCTTCAGCGCGCCGACCAGCAACTGGCCGGCGGCCACCACCGGCGCGCGTCCGCGTTCGGCCACGGTGGTCATCACCAAGAACGACGGCGGCGTGGTCGCGCTGTAAGTCTTTGCTTTGACGGCGTTCGGGCGGGCGGTGGTCGAAAGGCCGCCGCCCGTTTCGCGTTCAAAGTTCACTAAGTTCACACTCGCGGTGTTTGGTATCGTGCGGACGGTCGGTCGGTCTGGCAGGGACGAGCTGGCAACGGACGTACTCTGACGGCGGCGCGGCGTGTAGGAAAGCGCGAGAACCACAGGACGATCGCTGCCCGGATCAAGCCCGGGGTGACGGTGGGGGTATGGCAGCGTTCCTCCAGACCGATCGCGATCGATCCACGCCCGTTGACTATAAAATCTACATATGTTTGATTTGCTGCATGGTTCGCGAACGACGCCCTTCGAAACAGATGCGCGCGCTGCTGGCGGTGCTGTCGGCGCAGCCGGCGGCGTGGCGGCACGGTTATGACCTGATGAAGGAAACCGGGCTATTGTCCGGCACGCTATACCCGCTGTTGATGCGGATGGGCGATCAGGGGCTGGTCGAGGCGGAGTGGCGCGAGCCGACCCAGCCGGGGCGCCCGCCGCGCCATGCCTATCGCCTGACGGGCGCGGGGCTGGCGCTGGCGGCGGAGCAGGATGCGCCCGATGCCGATCGGGCGGGGCTGCCGGCATGAGGGACGCCATCGCCCGCGCGCTGCTGCTGCTGGCGACACGCTGGCTGGGTCCGGCGCGGTGCGACTGGGCGCAGGCGATGCGGGCGGAGTTCGCCGAAGCGACCGATGCGGGCGAGGGGCTGGGCTTTGCCGCCGGATGCCTGTGGAGCGCCGCGCGGACGATGGTGGCGGAGGCGGACGGCCGGTTCGCGCTGGCGATCCATGTGCTGGCGGTCGGCGTGCTGGTGCCGATGGCGGGGCTGTTGCTGATGAGCGCCGCGCTGGGCTTTCCCTATCTGGCGTTCGAGGCGGTCGGCGCGCAGGTGCTGGGCAGTGGCTGGCCCCATGCGGTCAACGTCGGCAACCGCAGCGGGGTGCCGTTGCTGGCGCTGCTGACCGGGGTCGTCGGGATCGGCCATGTCGCGGTCGCCTGGGCGCTGCTGGAGCGCGACTGGGACCGGGTAGCGATGTTGGCGCGGATCGGCGCGGCAATGCTGGCGACGATGGTCGCGTTTTCGGCGATCCTGTTCCTCTACGACCCGTGCGCGCTGCCGCAGCTGGGGATCGTCGGCGGCGAGCTGGTGCTGTTGTGGCTGGCGGTACGCTGGCACGACGATCTTGCCGTCTGGTCCAGCGCCTGACGCGATTGGTCCGCCGCCGCGTGGCGTGACCGACCCCTGATATTGCCGACCTTTTCCAACGGAGTGACCGATGATGATCGATGCACGACGCCTGCTGCCGCTCGCCCTGCTGGTCGGTAGCCCCTTCGTCCCGCTGTCTGCCCAGACGCTGCCGCCGACCCGGACCGAGGCGGTGAAGATCGCTTCCGATCCCGGTGTCACGCTGGCGGGGGAACTGCAGCTGCCGCCGGGGGTGAAGCGGGCGCCGGTGGTGCTGCTGCTGGGCGGGGGCGGGCCGTCGCCGCATGGCATCTATCCGCTGCTGGAAAAGCGGTTGCTGGCGCGCGGCATCGCGACGCTGAGCTTCGACAAGCGCGGCGTCGGTGCGTCGAGCGGCACGTTCCTCGATGCGATGGACGTGGCGCAGCGCGATGCGGCGGCGGTGCTGGCGTATCTGCGTACGCGAGGCGACGCGATCGATCCGGCGCGGATCGCGGTGCTGGGGATCAGTCAGGGCGGGGTGATCGGTCCGGCGCTGGCGGTCGACAAACCGCCGGTCGCTGCGCCGCCGATCGTCGCGGTGGTGATGATGGCGGCACCGGCGGGGGAGCGCGGCGTGCTGTTCCTCGAATCGATGCGCGAGCAATTGGCGCTGTCGGGCATGAAGGCCGAGGCGCTGTCGCCGGTGATCGACGCTACGCGGCGCTATCTGGACGGGCTGACCGGTGGGGCGGCGGCGGGGCTGGTCGCGGGCGACCGTGCAGCGGTGGTCGATGCGTTCGTCGCAGCGGGCTGGACGCGGATGCAGGGCGAGGGGGCGGCGAAGACGCTCAGCGATCCGGCGACGTCGTCGCTCTACACGGTCGGCGCGGGCGACGTGCTGCGGCGGATCGCGGCGCCGGTGCTGGCGGTCTATGCCGCGGGCGACCATGTGGTGAGCACCCGGTTGGCGATGCCTGCTGCGCTGACCGCATTGGAGGGGAATCCCGACGCGACGGTCGTGCGGATGCCGAAGGTGGAACATGCGTTCAAGCCGTTGGTGACGACCGAAACGGGCGCGCGGGAATATCGCGGGTGGCCGTTGTCCGATCCCGATACGATCGATCTGGTCGAGCGGTGGCTAACGGCGCGGTTGGGCGTTGGGAAAAGCTGACCCGTTTTCGTCACCCCGGGTCAAGCCCGGGGGGACGGTGAGGCTGTTCAATAAATCCCATCGATCTCCATCGTCAGGCGCGGGGCGGGGGGATTGAGGAGCAGGCTGCGCTTGTCGCCCTGCAAAACTTCCTCCTGCCGCAGCCGGTCGTAGCGGTTGCGCGCCGCCGCCGCCGCGTCGGCGCCGTCGCGCAGGATGGTGGGTTTGAGGAAGACGAACAGCGTGCGCTTCTGGCGGGTTTCCTGCCGGCCCTTGAACAGCTCACCGACGATGGGGATGCTGCCGAGGATCGGCACCTGGCTGCGCAGCCGCTGGTAATCGTCGCTGGTCAGGCCGCCCAGCACGATCGTCTGGCCATTGTCGGCAAGGACGGTGGTGTTGGCCGAACGCTTGTTGGTAATGATGTCGGCGGCGCCGCTGACCTGGGTCGGGGCGATCGACGATGCTTCCTGGCTGACTTCCAACCGGATCGTGTCGCCGGCGTTGATCCGCGGCAGGACGCGCAAAGTAATGCCGACGTCCTTGCGTTCGATGGTGGTATAGGGATTGGCGGTGCCGTTGCCGGTCAGGATCGATCCGGTGACGAAGGGTACCTCCTGCGCCACGACGAATTCGCCGAGCTTGTTGTCGAGCACGGTGATCTGCGGCGTCGAGAGCAGGTTCGCCTTTTGCGAGGTGCTGAGCGCCTGCAACAGGATCGAGAAGTCGTTGCCGATGCCGATATTGGCGGTCAGGCCGTTGCCGAGGAGTCGTCCGGCGGGGACGCCCAAAAGATTCAGGATGCCGCCGAGCGAACTGCCGGCAGTTTCGAACGAGGTCGCCGCCCCGCTGACCTGCGTCAGCGCGACGCCAGCCGTGCCGATCTGCACCGCCAGCCGCTCCGCATCGTCGCCGGTGATCTCGGCGATCGCCGCTTCGATCAGCACCTGTGGGCGGCGGACGTCGAGGTCGGGGATCAGCCGTTCGATCTGGGCGATGGCGGTCGGCGTGCCGCGCACGACGACGGCGTTGATGTCGGGGGCGGGCTGGACGGTGATGTCGGGGGTGGTGAAGCCCTGCGCCGGGGTCGCCTGCTGGTTCTGGCCCACCGTGCTGATGCTGCCGCCGGCGCCGGTGGCGCCGCCGAGGCCGCCCGCGGCACCGGCCAGTGCGCCCGCGTTCGCGCCGCCATTGGCGATCAGGCCCGACAGCGCCTGACCGGCATTGTTGCGCTGGCTGACGGTCGACAGGCTGCGCGCGACCGGGTTGGTCGCCGACTGTTGCTGGCCGAGGATGCCGCGCAGCACCTCGGTCACGCTTTCGGAATCGGCATAGTTCAGGCGGAAGACGCGGGTCGACATTTGCGCGGCGCCGCCGCGCGCGTCGAGCGACTGGGCGATGCGGCGTGCTTCCGCGACGCCGGCGGGCGTGCCGCGCACGAGGATGGTGTTGCTGCGCGGATCGCCCGCGACGCGCGCGCCGCCTTCGCCCAGCACCGCCTGCATCGCGGTGGCGATATCGGCGGCGTTGCCGTTGGTCAGGTTGATGGTGGCGAAGGTCGATCCGCCGCCGCCGTCCAGCGAGCGGGCCAGCGCCTCGATCCGACGGACATTGTCGGCATAGTCAGTGACGACGATCGCATTGGGTTGTGTGAGCGGCTCGACGCTGCCGAAGCTGGCGACCAGCGGCCGCACGATCCGCGCGGCATCGGCCGAGGGGACGTTCGACAGGCGGACCATGCGCGTTGTCAGTTCCTGCCCGCCGACGCCGCGTCCACGCACGCCGCCGTCGCGCACCGCATTCGCCTGCGGAATGATGCGCCATGCCGATCCGGAGCGGACCGCGGCGAAGCCGTTGGCGCGCAGCACCGACTGGAACAGCTCCCACACCCCGCCGGGCGACAGCGGTTCGGCGGAGGTGACGGTCACCTGCCCCTTGACCGTCGGGTCGAGGATCAGCGTGCGGCCGGTGATGCGGCTGATCTGGTCGGCGACGTCGGCGATCTCCACGCCGCGCATGTTGACGACGATGTCGGCGGGCTGCGTCTGCGCGGTCACCGGCGACAGGCTGGTCGCGGCGAGGCTGAGGGCGAGGAAGGCGGAGGCGAAGCGATGGCGCACGGGAGGAAACCCTAACGGATGGGAATGGAGACGGTGATCGGCTTGCCGTCGCGAAGGATGGTGACCTGGGCCTGCCCCGACGCGGCGGCGCTGGCGATGGCGGCGTTGACCGCCGACTGGTCGGTCATGGCGGCGCCGTTGACCGACTGGACGACATCGCCCGATCGCATGCCGGGCGGGGCGTTGGCGCCGATGGCATAGCCGCCCGCGACCGGCGTGGCGTTCAGGCGCGACAGCACCGCCTGCGCGTTGGGCGGGGGCGGGGTGGCCGGGGCGGCGGGAGGTGCCATCGGCTGGGCAGGGGGCGGGGCGGACTGTCCGGGGGTCGGGGTCGCCTGTCCGAACGGATCGGGGAAGGCGAGATATTCGAGCCGCCCGCCATTGTTCAGGATGATGCGGTCGCGGCGGATTTCCGTCACCTGCGCCCCGGCGATGGCGTCGCCGACCTTGTACGGCTTGGCCGCTTCGTTGCCGATCGCGACGAACGAGATCGACAGTTCGGCGGGGCGGGCGAAGACCACGCCCTTCAACACCGCCTGGATGCCGGTGGGGGCGGTGGCGTCGGCGGCGGTCGGGCTGCCGAAGGGGGCCCAGGCGACCGCCGGGCCGCTGTCGACGGTGACCGCGCGGGCGCGCGCTTCGGAGGGCACGGTGATCGCGCCGGTATCGGCATGGCCGGCCAGCCGCCAGACGAGCCCGGCCAGCGCCACCGCGACCGAGACGATCGCGGCGGCGGCGAGCCAGTCGACCCAGCGGTCGCGGACGCGCAAACGTTCGACGACGATCATGCCGCGTCCTTGCGCAGGAAGCCGTCGAGCCTGGCGAGCGGCGCGGTTTCGCCGGCCGGAGCGACGGTGATCGTCACCCGGTCGAGCACGGGATCGCTGGTCGCGGTCCGGCTCACCGCCACGCTCCAGCTGCGCCCCAGCATGTCCACCTGCTCCCCATTCGCCTCCGGCGTCCCCACTTCCAGATCGGCCAGCCGGTTTTCGGCGACCCACATCGCGATCGCGCGCCTCTCGACGCCACGGGTCGAATCGATGTGCTGCTCGACCGCGCCGATCAGCCCTACCGTGGCGATCGCCAATACCGCCAGCGCCACCATCGCCTCGATCAAAGAAAAGCCGGCATCGTGACATTCCTCCCCGGCACGGGGAGGGGGACCGTCCGCGCAGCGGATGGTGGAGGGGGATCGCCTCGCAACGCAACGGTTGCGTACGGGGATACCCCCCTCCACCATGCTGCGCATGGTCCCCCTCCCCGCGCCGGGGAGGATCATGAGGTCACCTTTGTCGCGCGGGCGGTCACGCCGTCATACTGCACCCGCCACGTCTGGTCGCCGCCGCTAACCGTCGCGCCCAGCGGCTGGCCGGTGCCGTCGACGCCGAGGATCACCGGCGGCGCGGTGTCGAGCGCCATCACCATCCCGCCGGGCAGCGTGTGGAACGCCAGCGCGTCGTCGGTGATCGGCGTGAGGCCGCGCGGGCCGACGCGGGCGAAGCCATAGCCATGGGTGTCGGTGGTCAGCGCAATCAGCTGGTCGCCGAGCATCGCGTCGTCCGCCGCCGCCTGTAGCCGGTTGGCGAGGCGCCGCGCCTCCGCCTCGACATTGGGCGCACGGGTGGCGCTGCCGATGCCGAGGCTGACCGCACCCGCCGCCACGCCGATGATGGCGAGGACGATCAGCATCTCGATCAGGGTCATGCCGGATTGGGCATGGTCCTTCGTCATTCCCGCGCAGGCGGGAATCCGTTGCCGCCGATGTTCGCGATGGACTCGCGGCGTCGGCGTATATGGACCCCCGCCTGCGCGGGGGTGACGAGTATCGGCCTGACTCAGCGCGCCGTCCCGTCGATATCGGCGTCCAGCCCTTCGCCGCCGGGCTTGCCGTCCTTGCCGAGCGATTTGATCGCGAAGCGACCGCCGGTCGATTCGTAGACGTACGGATTGCCCCACGGGTCCTGCGGCATCTGCGACAGATAGCCGTCGGGCGGATAGGCGCCGGGGACCGGCGGCTGGGTCGGCTTTTCCACCAATGCCTTCAATCCCTGGGTGGTCGAGGGATAGTCACCATTGTCGAGCCGGTACATTTTCAGCGCGGCGGAGATCGACTTGATGTCGGTGCCGGCGGTCGTCACCCGCGCCTGATCGGGGCGGTTGATGACGTTGGGCACGATCAGCGCCGCGACCAGCGCGATGATCGCAAGCACGACGATCATTTCGACCAATGTCAGGCCGGCCTGATTGTCGGGGACAGAAACCTTGCGGGCGGCGGGGTTCGCGGCCAAGGTGTCACGAAACTTTCGGAATAAGATGCGCATCCACGCCCCAATGCGTCCACATGATGAAGCCATCGTGACAATCGAACCCGCCCCCGCCGGTCCGGCCGCCGGCGTGTGGGCTGTCGCGGGCGGCACGGCTATCTTAGTCGATGGCGCGGTTCCGGCAACAACCTTGCTCGTGCCGTCCGAATCGGTCCTGCTGTTGGCGGTCGATCTGCCGCTGCCGACGCGGGCGAAACGGCTGGCGGCGCTGCCGTTCGCGGTGGAGGACCGGATCGCCGATCCGATCGATGCGGTGCATCTGGCGCTGGGCGACGCGGTGGGCGAGCGGCGCTATCTGGTCGCGGTCGTGCGGCACAGCGTGATGGCGGAATGGATCGCGATCGCCGACGCCGCCGGGATCGGTACGGCAGCGTTCGTACCCGATGCTCTGGTGCTGCCCGCCCCCGTCGAGGGGTGGAGCGTCGATATGGGCAGCGGCCGTGCGCTGGTGCGTGCCGCCGACGGTACCGGATTCGCGCTGCCGCTGGCGATGCTGGTGCCGGCATGGGAAGCGGCCGGGCGTCCGAAAGTACAGGCGTCGGGCGATCCGTTGCCCGAAGCGATGGCAGGCGACGGCGCGGCGTTTCCGCTCGGGACGCTTGCCGACCGGGTTGCCGCTGCGCCGATCGACCTGCGGCAGGGAGCCTATGCCCGCCGGCATACCGCGTGGCCGAGCACCACGCGCAAGGTCGCGATGATTTTGGGGCTCGCCGCGCTGGCGCATGGCGTGATCGCGGTGGCGGATACGCTGATGCTGCAACGGATCGCGGAGCGGCGGCACGATGCGCTGCAACAGCTGGTCGCGACCACCGCGCCGTCGGTGCCGACCGGGGGCGACGACTTCATGGTGCGCGTCGCCGACCTGCTGCCGCGCCCGACCGGTACCAATCGCTTCGTCCCGCTGCTGTCGCGCGTCGCCGGGGCGCTCAGCCCGATCGGGCCGGTATTGGTGGTGCGGACGATGACCTTTGAAGGCAATGCGCTGACGATCGAGTGCGAATCGCCCGAGACCGGCATGGCCGACCGGGTCCGCGCGGCGCTGTCCGCCGCTGGCGTCGCGGCGCAGGTCGTGGCCGCACCGGGCGGGACCCTGCGCATCGTGGCGCGCGGGGCATGATCGTGCTGCTGAAACGCAACGCCTGGATCGAGGGCGCGCTGGGCCGGTTCGATGCGTGGTGGCAGGGGCTGTCGACGCGCGAGCGGGTATTGGTTGGGACGCTTGGCGCGCTGCTGGCCGGGGTCGTGCTGGTGTACGGCGTGGTCAAGCCGGTGCAGGCGGCTCGGGCGCAGGCGCGCGCCGATATCCGCCAGGCCGAGACGCTGATGGCGCGGGTGCGTGCTGCGGGCCGGCTGGAGTCGGCGCCGCAGACGATCGCCGCCGGTCCACCGCAATCGGTCATCGGCTCGACCGCGGCGACGGCAGGGTTGCAACCGACCATCGCTGAAGCCAACGGCGCGATTACCGCGACTCTGACCGACGCGCCCTATCCGGCGGTGGTGACGTGGCTGGGATCGGTCGCGTCGACCAGCACGATCGGCGTGCGGCGGGTGTCGATGCAGCGCGGCTCCGCATCGGGCCGGGTCAACGCGACCGTGGAGTTCCAGCCGTGACCAATACGCTGCTCCACGCCGAACTGGTGCGCCTGCCCTATGGCTATGCGCGGAAAGGAGGCGTGCTGATTCGCCTCGGCAAGGGCGGCATGGAGTGCGTCCACCGCGCCGATGCGACGCTGGATGCGATGTTGGAGGTGCAGCGGGTAGCGCCCGGCGTGCCGTTCGTCGCGCTCGACGATGCCGGGTTCGATGCGGCGTTGCAGGCGAGCTATGGCGGCAGCGCCTCGACCGCCGCCGATATCGAACTAGCCGAAACCGATCTCGCGGCGCTGGCCGACAGCGCGGCGGCGGTCGACGACCTGCTCGACGCGCGCGATGATTCGCCGGTCATCCGCCTGATCAACGCGCTGCTGCTGGAAGCGATCAAGGAAGGCGCGTCCGACGTCCATGTCGAGACGCAGGAAAAGCGTCTCGTCGTCCGCTTCCGCATCGACGGCGTACTGCGCGACATCGTCGAGCCGCCGCGCGCGCTCGCCCCGCTGCTGGTCAGCCGGATCAAGGTGATGGCCAAGCTCGACATCGCCGAACGCCGCACGCCGCAGGACGGGCGGGTGACGCTGCGCATCGGCGGGCACGACGTCGATGCGCGTGTGTCGACCATGCCGACCCAGCATGGCGAGCGGGTGGTGCTGCGCCTGCTCGAGCGCGGGGGCATGATGCTCGACCTCGCGGGGCTCGGCATGTCGGAGCGTGACGAAGCCGTGTTCGGGCGGTTGCTGGAGCGGCCGCACGGGCTGTTGCTCGTCACCGGGCCGACGGGGTCGGGCAAGACGACGACGCTCTACACCGCGCTGACCCGCCTCAACGATCGCCGCCGCAACGTGATGACGGTCGAGGACCCGATCGAATACGAGCTGGCCGGCATCGCCCAGACGCAGGTTAATCCGCGCACCGACATGACCTTCGCGCGCGGGCTGCGGGCGATCCTGCGACAGGACCCCGACGTCATCATGGTCGGCGAAATCCGCGATCAGGAAACGGCGCAGACCGCGGTCCGATCGTCGATGACCGGGCATTTCGTGCTGTCGACGCTGCACACCAACACCGCGATCGGATCGGTCACGCGGCTGATCGACATGGGGGTCGAACGCTACCTGCTGGCGCCGATGCTGGTCGGGCTGGTCGCGCAGCGGTTGGTGCGGCGGTTGTGCGCGCACTGCCGGTGGCAGGATCGGGCGACCGAGGCGGATAGCGTGCTGCTGGGCGGCGCGATCAAGCCGGGCAAAAAATTGTGGCGCAAGGGCGGGTGCGAGGCGTGCCATCACGAGGGGTATCGCGGGCGGGCGGGGCTGTACGAGGTCGTCGCGGTCGACGACCGGTTGCAGGCGATGATCCATAACGGCGTTGCCGAGGCGGAGCTGGAGCAGGCGGCAAGGGTGGATAACCCGGCGTTGCTGGATGATGGCGTGGCGAAGGTGAAGGCCGGGGTGACCACCGTCGAGGAGGTCGCTCGGGTCGTGCGGGACGAGGGGTGAGGTTTCTTCCCCCATCCTCCAACATCCATATCCGTTCGGTTCGAGTAGCGATCGAGCTTGTCGAGAGCGCGTATCGAGAACGGGGTTCCGCTGGGCAGGAGTTCTCGACGGACGCTTCTCGACAGGCTCGAAGCTGCTCGAACCGAACGGTATCGTTGAGGGGAGGGGGCAGGTGACCGCCTACACCTACCGCGCAGCCTCCCGCACCGGCGCGACCGTCAAGGGCGTGATTGAAGCCTCCAGCCCCGCCGCCGCCCGCGCAGCCCTTCGCGAACGCGGCGAACTGCCGCTGTCGGTCGAGGAAGCCGCCGAACGCGGCCCAAAGCTCGGCAGCATCCAGCTTCCCCGGCTGTTCCGGCGTGGCGTATCGGCCAAGGCGCTGGCGACGCTCACCCGCCAGATCGCGACGCTGGTCGGCTCCGACATCTCGATCGAGGAATCGCTGCGCATCGTCGCGCAGCAGGCGGACAACGCCGCGGTCAACGCGCTGCTGCTCGACGTGCGCGCCGCGATCCTCGACGGGCGCAGTTTCGCGCAGGGGTTGGCGCGGCACCCGAAGGCGTTTCCCGAATTCTACCGCGCGTCGGTGGCGGCGGGGGAACAGTCGGGGCGGCTGCCCGACGTGCTCAACCACCTCGCCAATTTCGTCGAGACGCGACAGGCCAATGGCCAGAAGATGCAGCTGGCGCTGCTCTATCCGGCGCTGCTGGCCACCGTCAGCTTCGGCATGATGGTACTGCTGATGGTCTATGTCGTGCCCGATATCGTCCGCGTGTTCGTGTCGCGCGGGGCGGAATTGCCGTTCCTCACGCGCGCGCTGATTGCGCTGTCGGCGTTCATTCAGAACTATGGGCTGTATGTCGCGGTGGCGGCGCTGGTGGTGTTCGTCGTCGGCGCGCGGTGGTTGAAGGTGCCGCGCAACCGGCTGGCGGTTGACCGGCGGCTGGCGACGCGGGCGCCGTTCCGCCGGTTCAGCCGCCAGCATAATGCCGCGCGCTTTGCCGGGAGCCTCGCGACGCTGGTCGGCAGCGCGGTGCCGCTGGTCGAGGCGCTCCACGCCGCCGCCGCCGTCACCCCCAACCGCTTCGTGCGCGACAAGGCGCTGACCGTCGCGGCGCGGGTGCGCGAGGGACTGTCGCTGCGCGCGGCGATGGCGGAAGCGGAAATCTTTCCGTCGATGCTGGTCGCGATCGTCGCCTCGGGCGAGACGTCGGGGCGGTTGGCTCCCGCGCTCGACCGCGCGTCGGGGGAACTGGAACGCGAACTCGACGCGCTGGTCGCGACGCTTGTGGCGCTGGTCGAGCCGATGGTGCTGCTGCTGATGGGGGGGCTGGTGCTGATGATGGTGCTGGCGATCCTGTTGCCGATCATCAATCTGAACAATCTGGTGACGATCTAAAGACCGTATCATCGCCTGCGAGGGGGTGCGGTTCGCATCGACGGTGGGTGCGTGTTACTGCTGTCGTCCGTATTTTTACAAGGAAGTGCCATGACCGACCTCGCCCGCATCGTTGCCGAGGTGACGGAGGAGATCACCGCCAACGCTGCCGCAATCGAGGCAGCGGCGGAGGCCGGCCATGACTATCCGCCCGACTGGTTCGGGATGGCGGTGGCGTCGGCGGATGGCGGGCTGTTCCATGGCGGCTATTCGCATATCCGCTTTCCGCTGCAGAGCATCTCGAAGGTCTTCGCGCTGGAACTGGCGCTGGAGGCGTGCGGCGACAAGGTGTTCAAGCGCGTCGGACGCGAGCCATCGGGCGATCCGTTCAACTCGATCGTCGACCTCGAACGCAATAAGGGCGTGCCGCGCAACCCGTTCATCAACGCCGGGGCGCTGGTGGTGTGCGACATCCTGGTCGAGCATAAGGGCGACGATGCATCCGCGCGGGCGGTGGTCGAGTTCGTGCGCGAACAGGCGGGGTTAAGCGACGTCATCCTGAACGACGATGTGCTGGAAAGCGGGCGCAAGGGCGGCGACCTCAATCGCGCGATGATGAGCTTCGCCAAGCATCACGGCAATCTGCACTGCGACATCGACGAGGTGATGGAGGCCTATGTCCATCAATGCGCGATCGAATTGAGCGCGCAGTCGCTGGCGAAGGCCGGGCTGTTCCTGACCCGTACCGCGCGTAGTGGCGATGCCGAGGACGATAAGCGCGCCAAGCGGATGCGGCGGTTGCTGTCGCTGATGACGACCAGCGGGCAATATGACGGGTCGGGCGACTTCGCCTATCGCGTCGGGCTGCCGGCCAAGAGCGGCGTGGGGGGCGGCATCCTTGCCATCGTGCCGCAGGTCGCGTCGATCGCGGTGTGGTCGAACAATCTCGATGGGCAGGGGAATTCGATCCTGGGCGTGCGGGCGCTGGAGTTGCTGGCGGACAAGGCGGATTGGTCGGTGTTCGGGTAAACCCCGTTCTGCTCAACTCACCATCCGTTCGTCCTGAGTAGCCATTGAGCCTGTCGAAATGGCGTATCGAAGGACCGCTAACGGTGCTTCGATACGGGTCTTCGAATTCGCTCAGCCCCTACTCAGCATGAACGTCTGCTTTTACGCTTCCGCCCGTCCGCCCCGCCACCCCCCCCCGTTTGCTTCGGGCGTAGGTTCGAGCTTGTCGAGAACCGTAGTCGAGAAGGGGGTGCCGCAAGCGCCGGAGTTCTCGACGGACGCTTCTCGACAAGCTCGAAGCTGCTCGAACCGAACGGGATTGGGTGGGGCGGGGGTTAGTTCCCCGGTGCCGGCCCCAATAGGTCCAGCACCGCCGCCGTCATCGCGATCGTCCCCGTCACGATCGACGGCTCGGGCGCGACCTTGAACAGGGGCGAGTGGTGCGACGGGACCGGCGGACCGCCATTCTTCGCCGCATTGATGTCCGCCATCGGCGTACCGCCGACCGCGAAATAATAGCCCTTCACCCTGGAGTCCGGCTGGACCAGATAGGCGAAGTCTTCCGCCCCCATACCGGTCTGTTCGAACGGCACGACGTTCTTCGGCCCCAGCGTCGCCGCCATCACCGCGTTCAGCCGGCGGGCGAGGGGGGCGTCGTTGATCGTGGTCGGCGTGCCCTCGATCACCTTGGCGGTCGGCATCCTGTCGGCGGGCATGCCGTTCAGCGTGCCGATGCCGGTCGTCACGCGCTGGATGCCGTCGAGCAGCTGCTTGCGCGTCCCCTCGTCATTGGCGCGGACGGTGACCTGCAGTTTGGCCATGTCGCTGATGATGTTGTGCTTGAGGCCGGCATGGAACGAGCCGACGGTGATGACGCCGGGGTCGAGCGGCTGGCGTTCGCGGCTGATCAGGCCCTGCAGGGCGATCACCAGTTGCGACGCCATATAGACCGGGTCCTTGCCGGCATGCGGGCTGGCCCCGTGCGCGCCGATGCCGGGGACGTCGATATCGACCGAATCCGACGACGAATACTGGATGCCCTCCGAGGCCGACACCATGCCGGCGGGAAGCCCGGCGGCGACGTGGAAGGCGAGCGCGTAGTCGGGCTTGGGGAAGCGGCTGTAGAGGCCGTCGGCCAGCATCGCCTTCGCCCCGCCGACGCGTTCCTCGGCGGGCTGGACGATGAAGACGATCGTGCCTTTCCACCGCTCCTTCAGAGCCGCCAGCCGGCGGGCGGTGCCGACCATCGCGGTGATGTGGGTGTCATGGCCGCAGGCGTGCATCACCGGGGCCTCCACGCCATCGACGCCGACCTGCCGCGCCTTGCTGGCATTCGGCAGGCCCGATTTCTCCTCTACCGGCAGGCCGTCCATGTCGGCGCGGACCAGTACGGTCGGGCCGGCGCCGTTCTTCAACACGCCGACAACGCCGGTGCCGCCGACCCCGGTGGTCACCTGCATGCCGGGCACCTTGCGCAACTCGGTCGCCATGCGTTCGGCGGTCTTCACCTCCTTGAACGACAATTCCGGATTGCGGTGGAACCAGTCCCACATGCTTCCCAGCGACGCCTTGTAATCGGTGCGGACGGCGCTCGCCCAGTCGGGTTCGGCCATGGCGGGCGTGGCGGCCAGCAGGCAGGCGGCGGTGGCGATCAGTTTGCGCATCGAAATTCCCCTTTGCAGCCTAAGCTATCCGCTTTCGCAGAACTGTCGAGGGTCGATGTTGCCGTCCCGTTCCGCGTCACCCATATTCTGCCCCATGGCGATCATGATCCGCACCGACCTGTCCGAACCGGAAACCGGGCAGACCTTCATCCCCCACCGCCCGGCACGCCCGGAGAAAGTGGATGCGGGCAAGCGGTTCGTGATCAAGTCCGATTACCAGCCCGCCGGTGACCAGCCGACCGCGATCCGCGAACTGGTCGCGGCGGCGCGGGCGGGCGAGAAGGATCAGGTGCTGCTCGGCGTCACCGGCTCGGGCAAGACCTTCACCATGGCCAAGACGATCGAGGAATTGCAGCGCCCGGCGCTGATCCTCGCGCCCAACAAGATTCTGGCGGCGCAGTTGTACGGGGAAATGAAGTCGTTCTTCCCCGACAATGCCGTCGAATATTTCGTCAGCTATTACGACTATTACCAGCCCGAAGCCTATGTGCCGCGCTCCGACACCTATATCGAGAAGGAAAGCTCGACCAACGAGGCGATCGACCGGATGCGCCATTCGGCCACCCGGTCGCTGCTGGAGCGCGACGACGTCATCATCGTCGCGTCGGTGTCGTGTCTCTACGGTATCGGATCGGTCGAAACTTACTCAGCGATGATCTTCGATTTGAAGAAGGGTGATGTCGTCGACCAGCGCGAGATCGTGCGCAAGCTGGTCGCGCTGCAATACAAGCGCAACGACGCCGCGTTCCAGCGTGGCAATTTCCGGGTGCGCGGCGACAGCCTCGAACTGTTCCCGTCGCATTATGAGGACAGTGCGTGGCGGATCACCTTCTTCGGCGACGATATCGAGGAGATTACCGAGTTCGACCCGCTGACCGGCAAGAAGATCGCCAATCTCAACTCGATCCGCGTCTATGCGAACTCGCACTATGTGACGCCCGGCCCGACGCTGAAACAGGCGGCGGAGGCGATCAAGCATGAGCTGGCCGAGCGGTTGAAGGAACTGGTGATGGAGGGCAAGCTGCTGGAGGCGCAGCGGCTGGAACAGCGCACCAATTTCGACCTCGAGATGATCGCCGCCACCGGTTCGTGCGCGGGAATCGAGAATTACAGCCGCTTCCTGACCGGGCGTTTGCCCGGCGAGCCGCCGCCCACGTTGTTCGAATATCTGCCGGAAAACGCGCTGCTGTTCGTCGATGAAAGCCACCAGACGATCGGCCAGATCAACGGCATGTCGCGCGGCGATCACCGCCGCAAGATCACGCTGGCCGAATATGGCTTCCGCCTGCCCAGCGCGATCGACAACCGCCCCTTACGCTTCAACGAATGGGACGCGATGCGGCCGCAGACGGTGTGCGTGTCGGCGACGCCGGGCAGCTGGGAGATGGAGCAGACCGGCGGCGTGTTCAGCGAACAGGTCATCCGCCCGACCGGTCTGATCGATCCGCCGATCACGATCCGGCCCGTCGAGGAACAGGTTGACGACCTGATCCACGAGGCGAAGGAGACGGCGAAGAACGGCTATCGCACGCTGGTCACGACGCTGACCAAGCGGATGGCCGAGGATCTGACCGAGTTCATGCACGAGGCCGGCCTGAAGGTGCGCTACATGCACTCCGACGTCGAGACGCTGGAGCGCATCGAACTGATCCGCGACCTGCGCATGGGCGTCTATGACGTGCTGGTCGGCATCAACCTGCTGCGCGAAGGTCTCGACATTCCCGAATGCGGGCTGGTCGCGATCCTCGACGCCGACAAGGAAGGGTTTCTGCGCTCCGAAACCTCGCTGATCCAGACGATCGGCCGCGCCGCGCGCAACGTCGACGGGCGGGTGATCCTCTATGCCGACCGCATGACCGGCAGCATGGAGCGCGCCATCGCCGAAACCGACCGCCGTCGCGAAAAGCAGCGCGAATATAACGAACTGCACGGCATCACCCCGACGACGATCAAGCGCCAGATCGGCGACATCATCGCCGACGTCGCCTCACGCGATCAGGTGACGGTGGAGATCGACGACGACGGCCCGCGCCACATGGTCGGCCACAACCTGCGGTCGTATATCGAAGCCCTCGAAAAGCAGATGCGTGAAGCGGCGGCGAACCTGGAGTTCGAAACCGCCGGGCGGCTGCGCGACGAGATCCGCAGTCTCGAGAACGAGGAACTCGGCCTGCCGGCGAGCGAGCACAAGGCGCCGATCATGGGCCGGTCGAACGAGGGCAAGCCCGGCACGCGCAAGACGCGCTACGGCAAGCAGAAGGCGATGCGGATGGCCGGTGGCGGCGGGCGGCGCAAGGGGTAGGGGCGGGCGGCCTCGCCCAACCACTGCGTCGCTCTCGCGCAGGCGGGAGCCATACACGCTATCGTTGCGACTCCTGCCGAAGCGTCGGCATATATGGATTCCCGCCTGCGCGGGAATGACGATCTACGGGTGATGGCGCGACGGCAGGCCCCGAACGCACGACCCACCCCATCCACGGTTGAGGCAACCGGCCGCATCGCCCATAAGGGCGGGCATGCGTATCCTGTTCCCCCTCGCCACCGTCGTCCTGCTTGCCGGATGCGTGCCGCCCGGTGCGCCGCCCGCGACCGAAGAGGTGCCGGCGCCGGTGCAGCGGCCGGTGCCGGTCCGGCCGATCCCCGTCGCCCCCGTCAGCGGCGACTGGCGCGACCTGCCGCGTACCCCCGGCGACTGGCAGTATCGGGGTTTGAGCAACGGGTCGGCCGCGACCTACGGGACGCGCGGTGTGGCGCCGGTCGCGACGCTGACCTGCAACCGTGCCGGCGGCCAAGTAACGATGACCTTCGCCACGCCGCGGCCGGTCGCCGGCACGGTGACCGTCCGCACCACCAGCACGCAGCGCGGCCTGACCGTGCAGCCGATGGCGGGCGGGGTCGGCGTCGCGCTGCCCGCCAGCGACCGGTTGCTCGACGCGATCGGGTTCAGCCGCGGGCGCTTCGTGGTCGAGGGTACGCCGGTCGGGCGGCTGGTGCTGCCCGCCTGGGCCGAAGTGCTGCGCGTGACCGAGGATTGCCGCCGCTGATGCGCCGGGCGCTCGTCGTGCTGCTGGCGCTGGCCGGGTGTTCGAGCGAGCCGCCGCCGCCGCCCGCGCCGAAGCCCGGCGCGCAACCGACGCCGTCACCGACGCCTTCGCCGCGACCGCTTCGGCCCGGACAGTTGCCGACGCCCGAACTCGACGGCGCGGTCCCGCTGGCCGGCAGTTGGTCGGCGAAGCCCGGTGCGGCGGTCTATACTGCCGAGGGGCGGATCGCCTTCGCGGTCCGCTGCGACCGCGCGGCGCGGCGTATCCTGTTGTCGCGCGGCGTGGCGGAGGGCGATGCGATCGCCCTGTTCACCGACAATGCCGCCGCGACCTTCCCGGCGCAGGTGGTCGACGGCGCGCTGGAAACGGCGGTGACGACCGGACAGACGTTTCTCGACGCGCTGGCGAAGGCCGATGCGATCGGCGTCGCCACGGGCACGGGGCCGGTGCTGAGGGTGCCCGGCGACAAGGCGATCGGTGCGGTGGTGCGGGGATGTCGCCCGGCGGGGCGCTGAACGCCGCACGGACTGTCGAGTATGACGGAAACACCGTGTATTTCAAGTCTTGCAGGTAGTCGCGAGATACCCCAGATTCAGGGTGCGCACCGTTCGGGGCGTAACGGCTTTAACTAGCGAAAGGAGGTGATCCGATGTCTCATGGTTCAGCAGTGGGTTCGGTTCAGTTCGTTCGGGAGACGCACCGCTAAACGCCGATAGGGTCGCGTGCGGGGGGTATCCTCCCCCAGTCAACGCCGTGATCCTGGCACATGCGGTTCGCATGGTCTCCCGAGCTGGAGCTTCCGGCCGCTGACCATGCTTGAGGTCGCCGGGCGTCGAGAGACCCCGGCGGCCTCTTTCATGTCTGGGGTTGGCGGTTGCTGGCCCAGTGAATCGTAAACGTCACCCCAGCGAAGGCTGGGGTCTCAAGCGGCTCCCGTCCCGCGCTGTCACCGGAAGATCCCAGCCTTCGCTGGGATGACGCGCGTAGTATGGGGGCAGGGCAGCAGGCGTCACGTCGCCAGCGTACGATGCCCCGCCGCCAGCGTGATCGCGACCAGCGACCCGCCGACGATATTCCCCGCCGTCGCCAGCAACAGATTGCCGAGCAGCGCCCCCATCGGCACCGCCGCGGGATCGAGTCCCCATGCGATCGGCAGCAACGTCATGTTCGCCACCGAATGCTCGAACCCGGCGGCGACGAACAGCGCGACCGGTCCGATCACGCTGGCGATCTTGCCCGCGACGGTCTTCGCACCGGTCGCCATCCAGACCGCCAGACACACCAGCATATTGGCGAGCACGCCCGAGGCGAGCAGTTCGATCCAGTCCTTGGCCAGTTTGGTATCGGCGGTCTTGAGCGCGGCCGCGGCGACCGCGCCGTCGATCGCTTGCGGAGCGCCGGACGCCACGAACAGCGCGGCGATGACGAGGCTGCCGATCAGGTTCGCGATCCACACGACCGTCCAGTCGCGCAGCGTCTCACCCACGCCCAGCCGGTCCTGCGCCGCGGGCAGAACCAGCATGGTATTGCCGGTGAACAGCTGCGTGCCCGTCACCATCACCAGCATCAGCCCGACCGAGAATGCGACGCCCGACAGCAGCTGCGTCGCGCCGCCCGGCGCCATGCCCGCCTGCGCCACCAGATAGCCGATCGCGCCGAACCCGATCTGCGCGCCCGCCGCGATGCCCAGCAGCATCATCGCGCCGATCGGCGGGCGCGCTTTCGCCAGCATGGCGTCATCGACGCTGTCGGCCAGCGTGTCGGCGGTCGCATCGTCCTGTGCCACGGCGAATCCCCTTCCTGTTCTGGCATCAGAACGATCCGATCGGCGGGCGGCTCCGCGTATCGCAGGATCGGGGCGATATCGACGATAGGGACGTCGTGCATCTGGTGGAGAGGAAAGGTGGCGGGCGGCGGTAGAGGTCGCTGCTTCCGATCGCGCCGGTCGCTCCCCAACACGCGCTTCAACGCACGTCATCCCGGCGCAGGCTGGCATCTCCCGGTCGTAACGCGCTTTGCCTGCCGCGGAAAACCCAAGCCTTCGCTGGGGTGAGGCTTGCCGCGCCCACATCCCCCAAAACGAAACCGCCGCCCGGTTGCCCGGACGGCGGCTCGTTCAGTTCAGCGAAGACCCGAACGATCAGTCGTTTAGATATTCGCCCGCATCGGCGTCGGTGCCGGTGCCCGACGGCACGACATCGGCCAGCGGATCGTTCGCACCCTGACCGTCGCGGGGCGAACGGGCCAGTTCGGCGGCATGTTCTTCCTCGGCCGAATTCGGCGCGATGAAGCCCTGAAGCGCCTTTTGCTGCGCACGGAGCGCCGCATCGCGCGACGATGCCGCGACCCGCAGGCGGTTCATGCCGGCACCGGTGCCCGCCGGGATCAGGCGGCCGACGATGACGTTTTCCTTCAGGCCGTTCAGGCTGTCGATCTTGCCCTGCACCGACGCTTCGGTGAGGACGCGGGTCGTTTCCTGGAACGATGCGGCCGAGATGAAGCTGCGGGTCTGCAGCGACGCCTTGGTTATGCCGAGCAGCACCGGCTTGCCCTGTGCGGGGGCCTGTCCTGCTTCCAGCTTGGCGTTGGCTTCGTCCATCTCGTCACGGTCGAGCTGTTCGCCGGCCAGCAGGGTGGTGTCGCCACCGTCGGTGATCTCGACCTTCTGCAGCATCTGACGAACGATCGTTTCGATGTGCTTGTCGTTGATCTTCACGCCCTGCAGTCGATAGACGCCCTGGATTTCGCTGACCAGATATTCGGCCAGCGGCTCGATGCCGAGCGTTTCCAGAATGTCGTGCGGGTTCGGCGAACCACCGATCAGGTTGTCGCCGCGCTTGACGTAGTCGCCTTCCTGAACGTCGATCACCTTCGACTTCGGGATCAGATACTCGACGACCTCGCCGCCATCCTCGGGCTGGATGCCGATCTTGCGCTTCGCCTTGTAGTCCTTGCCGAAGATCACGCGGCCCGACACCTTGGCGATGATCGCCGCTTCCTTCGGGATACGCGCTTCGAACAGTTCGGCGACGCGCGGCAGACCGCCGGTGATGTCGCGGGTCTTAGCCGATTCACGGGCGACACGGGCGAGAACGTCACCCGCCTGCACGCTCGCACCGTCCTCGACCGACAGCACCGCGCCCGGCGCCAGCATGTAGCGCGCGGCTTCACCCGAATTCGCATCGAGCAGGGTCATGCGCGGACGCAGATCCTCCTTCGACTTGGTCGTGACGCGATATTCAATGATCTCGCGCTGGGCGATACCGGTCGCTTCGTCGACACGCTCGGTGACGGTCTTGTTCTCGATCAGGTCGATGAACTTCACCGTACCGGCCGTTTCGGTGATGACCGGCGCGGTGAACGGGTCCCATTCCGCCATGCGGTCGCCCTGCGAGACGATGTGGCCATCGTCGAACAGCACGTACGCGCCGTAGGGGATGCGGTGGACCGACAGGTCGCGGCCGTCCATGTCGATGATCGCGATTTCGCCCGAACGGCTGAGCACCACGCGCCGGCCACGCTGATCTTCGATCAGGCGCAGGTCGCGGAACTCGACCGTGCCGTCGACCGGCGCTTCGAGGTTCGACTGTTCGTTCAACTGCGCCGCACCACCGATGTGGAAGGTACGCATAGTCAGCTGCGTCCCCGGCTCGCCGATCGACTGCGCCGCGATGACGCCGACCGCTTCGCCGATGTTCACCGGCGTACCGCGCGCGAGGTCACGGCCGTAGCAGGTGCCGCAGACGCCGACCTTGGCTTCGCAGACCAGCGGGCTGCGGATCTTCATCGCCTGAAGCCCCAGACCCTCGATCCGCGTGATCATCGCTTCGTCGAGCAGCGTGCCGATCGGGAACACGACTTCGCCGGTCTTCGGATCGATCACGTCCTCTGCGGTGGTCCGGCCGAGGATGCGTTCGCCGAGCGACGCGATCGTCGCACCACCTTCGATGATCGACCGCATTTCCAGCGCACGCTGGGTACCGCAGTCTTCCATGATAATGACGCAGTCCTGCGACACGTCGACCAGACGGCGGGTCAGATACCCCGAGTTCGCCGTCTTGAGCGCCGTATCCGCCAGACCCTTGCGGGCGCCGTGGGTCGAGTTAAAGTATTCGAGGACGGTCAGACCTTCCTTGAAGTTCGAGATGATCGGCGTTTCGATGATCTCACCCGACGGCTTGGCCATCAGCCCGCGCATACCCGCCAGCTGCTTGATCTGGGCGGGGCTACCACGGGCGCCCGAGTGGGCCATCATGTAGATCGAGTTGATCGGCTTCTCGCGACCCTTGTCCGGACCTTCCTCGTAGCGGCGAACCGCCTTGATCTCGTCCATCATGCTGGTCGCGACCTGATCGCCGCAACGGCTCCAGGCGTCGATCACCTTGTTGTACTTCTCCTGCTGCGTGATCAGGCCGTCCTGATACTGCTGCTCGAAGTCCTTCACGAGGTCGCGCGTCTCGTCGACCAGACGATCCTTGTCCGGCGCGATCAGCATGTCGTCCTTGCCGAACGAGATGCCGGCACGGAACGCGTGGCGGAAGCCCAGCGCCATGATCGCATCGGCGAACAGCACGGTCTCCTTCTGACCGGTGTGGCGATACACCTCGTCGATGACGTCGCCGACATCCTTCTTGGTCAGCAGGCGGTTGACCGTTTCGAACGGCACCTTGTGGCTCTTCGGCAGGGTTTCGCCCAGCAACATGCGACCTGGGGTGGTCTCATAGCGCTTGAGATACTGCTTGCCGTCCTCGTCGGTCTGCGGAACGCGGCTGACGATCTTGGTATGCAGCGTGACGGCACCGGCGTGCAGTGCCTGATGCACCTCCGCCATGTCGCCCAGCAGCATGCCTTCGCCCGGCTCGTTCGTCTTCTCCATCGAGAGGTAATAGAGACCCAGCACCATGTCCTGCGACGGCACGATGATCGGCTTGCCGTTGGCGGGCGACAGGATGTTGTTGGTCGACATCATCAGGACGCGCGCTTCCAGCTGCGCTTCGAGGCTCAGCGGAACGTGGACGGCCATCTGGTCGCCGTCGAAGTCGGCGTTGAACGCCGAGCAGACCAGCGGGTGCAGCTGGATCGCCTTGCCTTCGATCAGCACCGGCTCGAACGCCTGAATGCCCAGACGGTGGAGCGTCGGCGCGCGGTTCAGCATGACCGGGTGCTCGCGAATGACTTCGTCGAGGATGTCCCAGACTTCCTTGCGTTCCTTCTCGACCCACTTCTTCGCCTGCTTGAGCGTCATGCTCAGGCCCTTGGCGTCGAGGCGGGCGTAGATGAACGGCTTGAACAGCTCGAGCGCCATCTTCTTCGGCAGGCCGCACTGGTGCAGCTTCAGCTCCGGGCCGGTCACGATGACCGAACGACCCGAATAGTCGACGCGCTTGCCGAGCAGGTTCTGACGGAAGCGGCCCTGCTTGCCCTTGAGCATGTCGGACAGCGACTTCAGCGGACGCTTGTTGGCGCCGGTGATCGTGCGGCCGCGACGGCCATTGTCGAACAGCGCGTCGACCGCTTCCTGCAACATGCGCTTTTCGTTGCGGACGATGATGTCCGGCGCACGCAGTTCCATCAGCCGCTTCAGGCGGTTGTTGCGGTTGATGACGCGGCGATACAGGTCGTTCAGATCCGACGTCGCGAAACGACCGCCGTCCAGTGGCACCAGCGGACGCAGTTCGGGCGGAATGACCGGCACGACGTCGAGGATCATCCACTCGGGACGGTTGCCCGACTCCAGGAAGCTCTCGACGACCTTGAGCCGCTTGATGATCTTCTTGGGCTTCAGTTCCGACTTCGTGACGGCCAGCTCTTCGAGCAGATCGCGCTTTTCGCCCTCGAGGTCGAGGTCGATCAGCATCTGCTTGACCGCTTCGGCGCCGATCCCGGCCGAGAACGCGTCCTCGCCATACTGGTCCTGCGCGTCGAGCAGTTCGTCCTCGGTGAGGAGCTGATACTTTTCGAGCGCGGTCAGGCCCGGCTCGATCACGATGTAGCTCTCGAAGTACAGCACGCGCTCGAGCTGCTTCAACTGCATGTCGAGCAGCAGGCCGATGCGCGACGGCAGCGACTTCAGGAACCAGATGTGCGCGACCGGCGCGGCCAGTTCGATATGGCCCATCCGCTCACGGCGGACCTTCGACACCGTGACTTCGACACCGCACTTTTCGCAGACGATGCCCTTGTACTTCATGCGCTTGTACTTGCCGCACAGGCATTCGTAATCCTTGATCGGACCGAAGATGCGCGCGCAGAACAGGCCGTCACGTTCCGGCTTGAACGTGCGATAGTTGATCGTCTCGGGCTTCTTGATCTCGCCGAACGACCACGAGCGGATACGCTCCGGTGAGGCGATGCCGATCTGGATCTGGTCGAAGGTCTCCGGCTTGGCCACCGGGTTCGCGAAATTGGTCAGTTCGTTCATTTTGCGATTCCTCTGAGAGGAGTAATTATTCGAGCGGGTAGTCGGTCAGGCGACGTTTGGCATGTTCGATCCAGTCATCGACGACGGGCAGGGGAACATCCTTCCCCCAAAGCGAAATGGTCAGTTTTCCGATGGGATGTTCCACCTTATCGAAGGAATTGTCCCATCGGAAAACCTCACCGATCATTTCGCCGCCGCGCCAAAGCTCCAATCCCAATCCGTCGCGATTCAAATCGCTGGCACAGATATAGGAATAGGTCGCCAATGCCGCTTACTCCGCCGCCTCGGCCAGGCCGTCGTTCTCTTCGATGCTGCTCAACTCGATGTTGAGGCCGAGCGAACGCATTTCCTTGACCAGCACGTTGAAGCTCTCGGGGATGCCGGCCTCGAAGGTGTCGTCGCCCTTGACGATCGCTTCATAGACCTTGGTGCGGCCGACCACGTCGTCGGACTTCACCGTCAGCATTTCCTGGAGCGTGTAGGCGGCGCCGTATGCCTGGAGCGCCCACACTTCCATTTCCCCGAAGCGCTGGCCACCGAACTGCGCCTTACCACCCAGCGGCTGCTGGGTGACGAGCGAGTACGGTCCGATCGAACGCGCGTGGATCTTGTCGTCGACCAGGTGGTGCAGCTTGAGCATGTAGATGATGCCCACGGTGACCATCCGGTCGAACTGATCGCCGGTCCGGCCGTCGAACAGCACCGACTGACCCGAGCTGTGCAGCCCGGCCAGTTCCAGCATGTCCGACACGTCGCTTTCGCGCGCGCCGTCGAACACCGGGGTGCCCATCGGCACGCCCGTGCTGATGTTCTGGACCAGTTCGGCCAGCTGCTCGTTCGAACGGCTGTCGATATCCTCGGCATAGTGATCGCCGTAGATCGCCTTCAACCGGTCCTTGACCGCCGAGGGCATCTCGCCGCCGACCGCGTCCGGATTGGCCTCGCGCCAGTCGCGCAGCGACCGTGCGACTTCCATACCCAGGTTGCGGGCGGCCCAGCCGAGGTGCGTCTCGAAGATCTGCCCGACGTTCATGCGCGACGGCACGCCCAGCGGGTTTAGCACCAGGTCGACTGGGGTACCGTCCTCGAGGAACGGCATGTCTTCCTGCGGCAGGATGCGCGAGATGACGCCCTTGTTGCCGTGACGGCCGGCCATCTTGTCGCCCGGCTGCAGCTTGCGCTTCACCGCGACGAACACCTTGACCATCTTCAGCACGCCCGGCGGCAGCTCGTCACCGCGCTCCAGCTTCTCACGGCGATCGTGAAACTTGTCGGTGATCCGCTTTACCGCCTCGTCATACTGCGCCTTGACCGCTTCGAGGTTCGACTGCGCCGCATCGTCGGCGACGGCGAACCGCCACCACTCGTGCTTCTCGACGCTGTCGAGCAGGTCGCGGTCGATGACCACGCCCTTCTTCACGCCCTTGGGCGCGGCCGTCGCGGTCTGCCCTTCGAGCATCTCGCGCAGGCGCGACCAGGTCGCACGGTTGAGGATCCCGCGCTCGTCGTCCGAGTCCTTCTTGAGGCGCTCGATCTCTTCGCGCTCGATCGCCATCGCGCGCTCGTCCTTGTCGATGCCGTGACGGTTGAAGACGCGGACGTCGACGACCGTTCCCGACACGCCCGGCGGCAGGCGGAGCGAGGTGTCGCGCACGTCGCTGGCCTTTTCACCGAAGATCGCGCGGAGGAGCTTTTCCTCCGGCGTCATCGGTGATTCGCCCTTCGGCGTGATCTTGCCGGCGAGAATGTCGCCCGGTTCGACCTCGGCACCGATATACACGATGCCCGCCTCGTCGAGGTTGCGCAGCGCTTCTTCACCCACGTTCGGAATGTCGCGGGTGATGTCTTCCGGCCCGAGCTTCGTGTCGCGGGCCATCACTTCGAACTCGTCGATATGGATCGACGTGAACACGTCGTCCTTCACGATCCGCTCGCTGATGAGGATCGAATCCTCATAATTGTACCCGTTCCACGGCATGAACGCGACGAGCGCGTTGCGGCCCAGCGCCAGTTCGCCGAACTCGGTCGACGGACCGTCGGCAATGACCTCGCCCGCGCGGATCACGTCGCCCACCTTCACCAGCGGACGCTGGTTGATGCACGTCGACTGGTTCGAACGCTGGAACTTCATCAGCGTATAGATGTCGACGCCGCTCTCGGTCGCATCGACCTCGCCGGTCGCACGGATCACGATGCGGGCCGCATCGACCTGATCGACCACGCCCGCACGCTTGGCCGAGATCGCCGCGCCCGAATCGCGCGCCACGGTCTCTTCCATGCCGGTGCCGACGAACGGCGCTTCCGCCTTCACCAGCGGCACCGCCTGACGCTGCATGTTCGAGCCCATCAGCGCGCGGTTGGCGTCATCGTTTTCCAGGAACGGAATGAGCGACGCCGCGACCGACACCAGCTGCTTGGGGCTGACGTCCATCAGCGTGACGTTTTCGGGCAGCGCCATCAGGAATTCGCCGGCCTGACGGGCCGACACCAGTTCCTCGGCGAAGCTGCCGTCTTCGTTCAGCGCTGCCGACGCCTGCGCGACGGTGTGCTTCTGCTCTTCCATCGCCGACAGGTACACGACGTCGTTCGACACCTTGCCGTCGATGATGCGACGATAGGGCGTTTCGATGAAGCCGTACTTGTTGACGCGGCTGAACGTCGCGAGGCTGTTGATAAGACCGATGTTCGGGCCTTCCGGCGTTTCGATCGGGCAGATACGGCCATAGTGGGTCGGGTGAACGTCGCGGACTTCGAAGCCGGCGCGCTCACGGGTCAGACCGCCCGGCCCAAGTGCCGAGACGCGACGCTTGTGCGTCACTTCGGACAGCGGGTTGGTCTGGTCCATGAACTGCGACAGCTGCGACGAACCGAAGAACTCGCGAACGGCGGCAACCGCCGGCTTCGCGTTGATCAGGTCGTTCGGCATGACGGTCGAGACGTCGACCGACGACATGCGCTCCTTGACCGCACGCTCCATGCGCAACAGCCCGACGCGATACTGGTTCTCCAGCAGCTCGCCGACCGAACGCACGCGACGGTTGCCGAGATTGTCGATATCGTCGACTTCGCCCTTGCCGTCCTTCAGGTCGACCAGCGTCTTGACGACCGACAGGATGTCCTCGCTGCGCAGCGTGGTCACCGTGTCCGGCGCGTCGAGGTCGAGGCGCATGTTGAGCTTCACGCGGCCGACCGCCGACAGGTCGTAGCGCTCCGGATCGAAGAACAGGCCGGCGAACAGCGCTTCGGCGGTTTCCAGCGTCGGCGGTTCGCCGGGGCGCATCACGCGATAGATGTCCGACAGCGCCTGTTCGCGCTCCTCGGCCTTGTCGACGTTCAGCGTGTTGCGAATCCACGGACCGGTCGAGACATGGTCGATATCGAGCAGCTCGATCCGCTCGATGCCTGCCTGGTCGAGCAGTTCGAGGTTCTCAGCCGACACTTCGTCGCCGGCTTCGATATAGATCTGGCCGGTCGTCTCGTTGATCAGGTCATAGGCGCTGTAGCGGCCGAAGATTTCTTCCGTAGGGATCAGCAGGTCCGTCAGGCCGTCCTTGCCCGCCTTGTTGGCGAGGCGCGGCGAAATCTTGGTGCCGGCCGGGAACACGACTTCGCCGGTGTTCGCATCGACGATGTCGAACGACGGCTTCTGACCACGCCAGTTTTCCGGCGCGTACGGAATGCGCCAGCCGCCTTCGCCGCGGACGAAGGTCACGCGGTTGTAGAAGTGGTTGAGAATGTCCTCGCCCGTCATGCCCAGCGCATAGAGCAGCGACGTGACCGGCAGCTTGCGCTTGCGGTCGATGCGGACATTCACGATATCCTTGGCGTCGAATTCGAAATCGAGCCACGACCCGCGATACGGGATCACGCGGGCAGCAAAGAGATACTTGCCACTGGCGTGGGTCTTGCCGCGGTCGTGATCGAACAGCACGCCCGGCGAGCGGTGCATCTGCGACACGATCACGCGCTCGGTGCCGTTGATGAAGAAGGTGCCGTTCTCGGTCATGAGCGGCATGTCGCCCATGTACACGTCCTGCTCCTTGATATCGAGGACCGAGCGGGCCTCGGTATCGGCGTCCACCTCGAACACGATCAGACGCAGCGTGACGCGCATCGGCGCCGCATAGGTGATGCCGCGCTGACGGCATTCTTCCACGTCGAACTTGGGGTCTTCCAGTTCGTAGGTGACGAAGTCGAGCTCGGCGGTGCCGGCGAAGTCGCGGATCGGGAACACCGACCGCAGCGTCTTTTCGAGGCCCGACACGTAACCGATCGACGGATCGGACCGCAGGAACTGTTCGTAGCTCTCGCGCTGAACCTCGATCAGGTTCGGCATCTGCACCACTTCGTGGATGTCGCCGAACACCTTGCGGATGCGGCGCTTGTGCGTGCCGGTTGCGGTTGCCTTGGTCGCCATGGAGTCGTGGGCCTCGCTTGCAGTCAAATCTCTTGCCCGGTTGCCACCGGGCTGGCGTGCGATCGGGACGACGAAAGCCGCGTCACCCATGATGGGCCGCAGCTGATCGAGCGTCCTGGAATGGCGACAGGCCTATGCATGCAATGCGTTGCGCGACGACGCATTCTTTCCCGGTCCTGAAGCAGGCCGGTCATATAGAAGCCGCAGCAGGGCCTGTCAACGCAGCGGTAGGGCGCGTTCGATCCATCTTGATTGTACCACGCTTGGTCGTGATAGCGTGTTCGGCAGACTAACGTCGGCCACAAAAGCCCGGTTGAGGACAATCATGCAGTTTCAGCTTCCGCTCGCGGCGATCGTCGCGACCCTCGCCGTGCCCGCCGCCGCCCAGCAGCAGACCACGCCCGACGGTTCGATCCCGATCTACGACATTACGCCGCAGGCGCTGCCGACCCCGGCACCGACGCCCAGCGCAACGCCGCGTGCGACTCCGACAGCAGCCCCGACCCCGCGCGTCACGCCGGCCCCGCGCCCGACGGCCACGCCGACTCCGCGCGCGACCCCTGCGCCGCGCCCGGCTCCGTCGCCGACGCCCGCCCCGGTGGTGGAGGCCGCGCCACCCGCGGCCGAGCCGACCTATGTCGGGCCGCCGGTCCTGCCGGTGCCCGACGCCACGCCGTCGCCGATCGCTTCGCCGACGCCCGTCGTCTCGGCGACCCCGGCCGAGGTTGCGCCGGTCGCACAAAGCGATGCGCTGCCCTGGTGGGTGTGGTTCCTCGGCGGTATCGCGGTGGCGAGCGTCGTCGCCTTCCTGCTCGGCCGCCGCCGCCGGACCGCCGAACCGATCATGACCGAAGCGGTCGCGCCCGAACCGATGGCGCCGGTCGTGGTGGCGCCCGAGCCGCCGCCGGTCGTCGCGCCGCCCCCCGCACCGGTCGCGCCGACGCCGCCCGCACCGCCGGCGGCCATCGCGCCCACCGCCGGCCCGTTCCTCGAATTCCAGCTCGCCCCGCTGCGTGTCGGGACCGAGGGCGACCGCGCGCTGCTGGATTTCGACCTGACCGTCGGCAACCCGGCATCGACGCCGGTCGACGAGGTCCGCATCGCGACCCTGCTGATCACCGCCAACGCCCGGCAGGACGAACAGATCGCCGCCTTCTTCTCGGACAGCGAAAAACGCGGGCTCGACCCGTTCGCGCTGGGCGCGGGCGAGCGGCGGCATCTGGAAGCGACGATGACCTTGCCGCGCCCGGCGGTGAATGTCGTCACCGCCAACGACCGTTCGTTCTTCGTGCCGATGATCGCGATCGATGCGCGCTATCGCTGGGCCGACGGCCGCGAATCGCGCACCACCGCCGCCTTCATGGTCGGCCCGGCCGCACCGCAGGGCAAGCTCGCCCCGATCTTCATCGATCGCGGCGACCGCATGGTCGATCGTCTGGACGTACGATTGCACGGCCAGGTCCGCCGAACATAAGGGGGGTGGCAGAGGCTATTGTCGATTATCGATATACGGCCTAGCGTTCGGACAAGCGAGGAGGGGAGCGGCATGGGACGGCGAGACCGGATATTGCGATTCACCGTCGTCGTTCTGCGCGTCCTGCTGGTCCTCAACATCGCCTTCGCCGCGGCGTTCGTCATCGCGGCGCTGGTGAGCTTCCCGCTGCACGACATGCTGGCGGCGCGGATCGTCGGCAAATATCCGGCGGTCGATGTCGAGCGCGTCGTCACCGGCATCCGCGCGCTGCTGCTGCTGGGGGTCGCCGCGGCGGTGCCGGCGCACATCATCTTCTCGCGGCTGATCGCGGTGATCGGTACCGTGCTGGCCGGCGAGACCTTCGCCTCGCCCAATGCGCGGCGGGTGCGGGCGATCGGCTGGGCGCTGCTTGCCATTCAACTGCTCGACGTGCCGTTGCTGCTCATCATCCCAAATTTTGCCGGCATGGGCGTGCGGGTCGACGGATCGTCGATCTCGATCGGCGGATGGCTGTCGGTGCTGGTCGCCTTCGTCCTGGCACGCGTGTTCGCCGAGGGCGCGGCGCTGCGCGAGGACCTCGAGGGAACGGTCTGATGGCGGTGCTCGTCCGCCTAGACGAAGTGCTGCAGGCGCGGCGCATGACGCTGACCGAACTGGCGCAGGCGGTCGACATCACGCTGGCCAATTTGTCGATCCTGAAGACCGGCAAGGCGCGCGCGATCCGCTTCACGACGCTCGACGCGATCTGCCGCGTGCTGGAATGCCAGCCGGGCGATATCCTCGTCCACGGGCCGGGCGAGGTCGAAGAGGACGAGGACTGACCCGGCGGCGCACGATGATCGGCGCATGAAAAAAAAGGGGGCGGTCCGGTGTGGACTGCCCCCTTCTTTTTTCGGTCGAGCCGGGATGGGAGCAAGTCCCATCCCGTCGGTCGGGCCGTTGGCCCGCCGGCCGGCCTTGATGGAGATAGCGGACCCATGGGGTCCGCTGTCCCATCTGCGGCTTACTTGACTTCGACGGTCGCGCCGGCGCCTTCGAGCTGCGCCTTGATCTTGGCGGCCTCGTCCTTGTTGACGCCTTCCTTGACGGCCTTCGGTGCGCCTTCGACGAGCGCCTTGGCTTCGGTCAGGCCCAGGCCGGTGATGGCGCGGACTTCCTTGATGACGTTGATCTTCTTGCCACCGTCGCCGGTGAGGATCACGTCGAACTCGGTCTGCTCTTCAGCAGCCGGGGCAGCGGCGCCACCGCCAGCGGCCGGAGCGGCAGCAACGGCAGCAGCGGCCGAAACGCCCCACTTTTCTTCGAGCAGCTTCGACAGTTCAGCCGCTTCGAGGACGGTCAGCGCGCTCAGCTGTTCGACGATCGCGTTCAGGTCAGCCATGATATTCTCCGTAAATCAGATAGGGTTGTGTAGGTGGGAAGCGCCAAATCAGGCGGCTTCCTTCTCCGCATATGCCGACAGCACGCGCGCGATCTGGGCCGCGGGTGCCTGTGTGATGGTGGCGATCTTCGTTGCCGGGGCAACGATGAGGCCGACCAGCTTGGCGCGCAGTTCGTCGAGCGAGGGCAGCGAGGCCAGAGCCTTCACGCCGTTCGCGTCGAGGATCTGGCCGCCCATGGCGCCGCCGACGATCTCGAGCTTGTCGTTCGTCTTGGCGAAGTCGTTGATGACCCGCGCCGCAGCGACGGGATCGGTCGACGTCGCCAGCGCCGTCGGGCCGGTCAGCAGGTCCGACAGCACCGCGTACGGCGTGCCTTCGGCTGCGATCCGGGCAAGACGGTTCTTCGAGACCTTGTAGCTCGCGCCGGCTTCCCGCATCTTGTTGCGCAGGGCCGTCGACTGGGCGACGGTCATGCCGAGGTTGCGGGTGACGACCACCACGCCGACCTCGTTGAAGGTGCGGTTCAGCTCGGCGACGGCTTCACTCTTCTGAGTGCGATCCATGCCGTTCTCCTTTACTGGGGCGTGTCCCGGCAGAACCGGAAACGCCCGCGAACAATCCGCCCGTCGCAGGTTGCGACGACCGGGGCGAAAGTCCGTGAGGGGCATGGTCGCCATGCGGAGCCCTGCACCGATGCGCAGGGTCGCTTCATGGCCGGCCCGACGTGCCTCGGCACGATCGGGCGGAATACACATTCCCCGTCTCGGCAGGACATTAAGCGGGAAACCCGCACCTGCTGTCTCGGACGGACGTCGCGCGCAGGACGAATCCCCCGCGTGACGGCTGGGGCGGCGCTTACGGTTACGGGTCCGCGGAGTCAAGCATGCGAAGCGGCTTGACCTGCCGCGATGACGCTTCATTAGTCATATAAAATAGGCAGGAAGCAGGCATGGGCGCGGTGACGCTGGAAATCTGTATCGACAGCGTAAACGGGTGCGAAGCAGCGATCGCTGGCGGCGCCGACCGGATCGAACTGTGCGGCGCGCTGGCGGTCGGCGGATTGACGCCGCCTGCCGGGCTGGTGGCGCTGGTGGTAGAGCGGGCGAAGGCAGCGGGCGTGCGGGTCCATGCGATGGTGCGGCCGCGGGCGGGCGACTTCGCCTATGACGATGCCGATTTGGCGACCGCCATCGCCGACGCGCGCGCCCTGATCGCCGCCGGGGTCGACGGGCTGGTGTTCGGCGCGGTGCGCGGCGGCGTGATCGATCTGCCGGTGACGACGGCGTGGCTCGATGCGGTGCGCGGCGACCGCGCCGATATCGACCTGACGCTGCACCGTGCGGTCGACCTGCTACCCGATCCCGTCGCTGCGGTCGATCCCGCCGTGGCGCTCGGTTTTCACCGCATCCTGACCTCGGGCGGGGCGGTGCGCGCGATCGATGGTGCCGGGACGATCGCCGCGATGCAGGCGTGCGCGGGCGAGCGGATCGTGGTGATGCCGGGGTCGGGCGTGCGCCCCGGGAATGTCGCGGGGCTGCTGGCGATGACCGGTGCCCGCGAAGTCCATGCATCGGCGGGCACGCCGCTGGTGCAGGACGATCCCCGCGTGACCGCGCTGGGCTTTGCCGGGCCGGGACCGGCCCGAACCGATGCCGCCACCGTGCGCGCGCTGCGCAACGCGATCGATACCGAGGGGACGAACCGATGACCTTCCCGCCGATGGGCCGCCGCGCCCTGCTGACCGGCACCGCCGGCACGCTGGCCGTCACCGCGCTGCCCGCGCTGTCTGCTCCGAAGCGTGCGGTTCCGAGCGGACTGCTCCACGGCCTGTCACCGCGTCCCGGCCTGCCCGAACGCCTGCCGGTCGAGGACCCGTCGCGTATCCTGCTATCCAATGGCTGGCTGTTCCACGAAGGCGACATCGTCTTCCCACTGCCGGTGACGCACGACGAAACCTATACCAATGCGAAGGCGGGCAACGCCCGCGGCGCGGCGGCGATGGAATATGACGACAGCGACTGGGCAACGGTTACCGTGCCGCACGACTGGGCGTCGGCGCAGGGCTTCGTCGAGACGGCGAACGTGTCGCAGGGCTATCGCCCGCGCGGGATCGGCTGGTACCGCCGCACGCTGCGGCTCGCGTCCGAAGACCGGGGGAAGAAGCTGGAGCTGCATTTCAGCGCGATCGCCACCGCCGCGACGATCTGGATCAACGGCAGCGTCGTGGCGCGCAACTTCTCCGGCTACAACGCGATCGCCATCGACCTGACCCCGTTCGCGCGGTTCGGCGACGAACTGAACGTCATCGCGATCCGGGTGGATGCAACCGCGATGGAGGGCTGGTGGTACGAGGGCGCCGGGCTCTACCGCCATGTCTGGCTGGCGAAGCGGTCGCCGGTGTCGATCGCGACCGACGGCGTGCATTGCGACCCGCGCCTGGGCAGCGACGGGCGTTGGCAGGTGCCGGTGTCGGTGACGCTGGAGAGCATCGCGCGGACGGCGGCGACCGCGACGGTCATGGTCGACCTGCTCGACCCCGCTGGCAAGGTCGTCGGCAGCGCACGGGCAACCGCCGAACTGCAACCGCTGGCCGAAGCGCAGGTTGCGATCTCGCTGGCGGTCGCCGATCCGCAGCTTTGGTCGATCGAGGCACCGACGCTCTACACCGTGCGCGTCACCACCGATGCGCCGGGTGGCGGGGATGAGCGGCGCGTCGCCATCGGTTTCCGCACGATCCGCTTCGACGCGAACGAAGGCTTCTTCCTGAACGACAAGGCCGTGAAGCTGAAGGGCGTGTGCCTGCATCAGGACCATGCCGGGGTCGGCGTCGCGGTGCCCGACGCGCTGCTGGCGTGGCGGCTGCAGCGGATGAAGGACACCGGCGTCAACGCCATCCGCTGTTCGCACAACGCGCAGGCGCCAGAGTTCTATCAGCTGTGTGATCGGATGGGGTTCGTCGTCATGGACGAGAACCGGATATTCAACCCGGCGCCGGAGAATATGGCGCAGCTGGAATGGCTTGTCCGCGCGCATCGCAACCATCCCAGCATCATCCTGTGGTCGGTTTTCAACGAGGAACCGATGCAGGGCACCGAAGCCGGGGTCGAGATGGTGCGACGGATGGCCGCCCGCGTCCACGCGCTCGACGACAGCCGCCCGGTCACCGCGGCGATGAACGGCAGCTTCTACGACCCCCAGAACGTGTCGAGCGTCGTCGATGTGATGGGGTTCAATTACTATCAGGGCGATTACGACAAGTTCCACGCGCTGAACCCGGCCAAGCCCAGCAGTTCGTCGGAGGATACCAGCGCGTTCATGACGCGCGGCGCCTATGCCACCGACAAGGCCGCGCATGTGATGTCGTCGATGGATACCGAAGCCGCGCCATGGGGCGCGACGCACCGGAACGCATGGGCGGAGATCGCGAAACGGCGCTTCATCGCCGGCGGGTTCGTGTGGACCGGGTTCGATTATCATGGCGAGCCGACGCCGTTCACCTGGCCGACGATCGCCAGCTTCTTCGGCATCCTCGACCTGTGCGGTTTCCCCAAGACCGCCTACGACATTCACCGCGCGCACTGGATCGATAGCGAGCCGGTGATCGGCGTCGCGCCGCATTGGACGTGGCCGGGACGCGAAGGCCAGCCGATCGCGCTGCTGGTGACGAGCAACGCCGAACGGGTCCGCGTCGTGCTGAACGGACGGATGGTCGGCGAGCAGGCGGTCGACCGGATCATGGGCAATGCCTTCACCGTCCCCTATGCACCGGGGAAGCTGGAGGCGATCGCGCTGAAGGGCGGACGCGAGGTCGCGCGGGCGACGCATGAGACGGCGGGACCGGCGGTCGCGCTGCGGCTGACCCCGGCGCGTACGGCAATGCTGGGGGATAACGAGGACGTCGTGCCGGTCACGATCGATGCGGTCGATGCGCAGGGGCGGCATGTCCCGACGGAGAACCGCCTGACCCGCTTTACTGTCGACGGCGCGACGCTGATCGGCGTTGGCAATGGCGACCCCAACAGCCATGAAAGCGAGAAGGCGCCGCAACGCTCGCTGTTCAACGGGCTGGCGCAGATGCTGGTGCAGGCGGGTGAGGGGCGCGGCAAGGTGGCGATCGCGGCGAGTGCGGAAGGCTTGCGTCCCGCGCGGCTGGTGATCGACCGGGTGGCGGCGAGCCCGCGCGCGCAGGTGGCGGTGACGCCGACCGGCGCGTTCATCCTCGGCTGGCGACGGTCGAAGTCGTTCGCCGCCGCCCCTGATCCGGCGCTGGCGCCGCCGCCCAACGACAATAACAGCTGGGACTTCACCCGCAGCGGTTCGGCGGCGACGCCCGAGACGGGGCCGTCGTTCCGCCTGTACCGCGCCACCCTGCCGGTACGGCGGCGGGTGGTGGCGGAAGGCGGCACGCTCAGCTTCACGCGGATCGAGGGACGGGCGACCGTCTATGTCGACGGGCGACAGGTCGCGGCGAAGCGTGATTTCGCGGGTGCGCCGCTGGAAGCAGCGGTGCCGGCGGGGGCGAAGACGGTGGCGGTACTGGTCGAAGCGGAGCCGAACGCGCGGTCCGGCCTGACCGGGGCGGTGCGGCTGGCGCCGCGATAGGGGGCGGATAGCTCGGGCCGACGGTCGTTATTCGCGATCCAGAACCCCGCCCGCAATCGTCACCCCGGGTTAAGCCCGGGGTGACGAAGGATCAGGGGTTCGCGACCTTGATCTCGCCCGCGTTCGGCGCGACGACGGCACCCGCGGGCCGTTCGGAGAAGCGGTCGCGTTCGCCGGGGATCGTGCCTTCATCGGCAATGCCCGCGGCGAACGATGCCGACGAATCGGTGCCGTCGGCCTGATGCGCCAACGGCGGGGGGAGTAGCTTGGGCGCCTCCGGCTTGCGGCGCGGCGTCGATCCACGCAGCGACAGCAGCATGCCGGCAGCGACACCGATCCCGCCCAGCACCGCCGCCGTGGTCCAGGGCCGCATCTGCGCTTCGAGCGCGAGGCTCTGCTTGCGGACATAATGATCCTGGTTCGACCGCGTCCGGCCATCGGCGCGCGGTTCGAACAGATTGTCCTTCGTTCCCGGCGCCGCCGGTGTGGTCGTCGTCTGCGCCTCTTCCTTGAAGAACATTTCCATGAACCGGTCGGCGCTACGCGGCAGCAGGTTGCTCATCTTCGTCATCGCCATGCCGGTGCCGCCAACGGTCAGGTCGCGCTTGGGATGTTCGGCGGCGAAGCAGATCGCCTTGGCCACCAGATCGGGGTCGTAGACCACCGGGGGCACGCGCGCGGGCTGGTCCATGCGGTTGCGGGCATGTTCGGGATAGGGGGTGTCGATCGCGGCGGGCTTGATGAGGGTCACCGAGACCGGGCGCTCTTCGGCCTCCAATTCCATGCGAAACGCCTCGGTAAAGCCCTGCACCGCATGCTTCATCGCGCTGTACGCGCCCTGTACCGGTACCGAGCGGTCGGACAGGATCGAGCCGATATTGACGATCGCCCCGCCGCCGCGCGCGGTCAGTTCGCGCGCCGCATAGAGCGAGGCGGCGACCAGCGCGAAATAGCCGACGTCGAACACGCGGCGCTGTTCGTCGAGGCTGGTTTCGCTCAGCCGGGCATAGAGCGCCACGGCGGCGTCGTTGACCCAGGTGTCGAACCCGCCGAACACCTCGCGCGCCTTGGCCCCGATTCGCTCGGGCGCATCGGCGGCGGTGACGTCGATCGCGAGATGATCGGCCTTGCCGCCGCGCAGCCGGATCGTCTCGACCGCCTCGCGCAGCGCGTCCTCGTTGCGCGCCACCAGCAGCACGCGGGCGCCGGCACGGGCGGCACGGCGCGCGGTGGCGAGGCCGATGCCCGACGAGGCACCGGTGATGACGATAGTCTGTTCGGATAGCGGCTTGAGCGTGAGGGCCATGGCGAATCTCCGGGGGTTACCGATCGCGCGCTCAACGCACGGGGTGCCCCACGGGTCCGGTAGAGCGGGTTCCGAACAGGTTGCACCACCGTCATCGCCCTGCGGGCGACCGCTGGCGCGGCGGGGCGCTTTCGATCCGGGACCGCGTTGCTCGTCGGTCACGATGCCGCTGCATCGCGCCCTCCTCGCGCCTTGTCCCGAACCGAAATCGCCACCGTGCCGGTGATCCAACCTGCTCGGAACCCGCTTTGCGCTATTGCTCCAGAACGGCCATGCGTTCCGGCAGCAGCGCCATCACCGCGCGGCGGGCGTCCGGATCGATCGCGGTCCAGCGTGCGATTTCGTCACGGGTCCGGCCACAGCCGAGGCACCAGCCGGTGTCGGTATCCATCGAACAGACCAGCACGCACGGGCTCTCGATCGCCACCGGCGCGACCGTTTCGAACGGGTCGTCGCTCACCGGATCAGAGCGGGATGCGGACGTTCAGGAAGGCGGGGACGGGGCCGTTCCACGCGCCGTCCTCGACCGCATCCTGCTGCACATAGCGGGCGGGGCGTTCGTCGCGGCGTTCGTCCCGGTCGTAGCGATCGTCGCGGTCGCGGCGCGGGCGGCGATCCTCGCGGTCGGTACGCGGAGCGCGCTCTTCGCGTTCGGTACGGGGCGCACGCTCCTCACGCTCGGCACGCGGCGCACGTTCGCGCTGGGCCGGCGCAGCGGCGTCGGCCTCGGCGGCCGGGCGGCGGCGACCGCGACGCGGCGCTTCCTCGACCGGTTCGGCCTCGGGCGCGGGTTCGGCCGGGGCGTTGCCCAGGTCGAGCACCGGAATCTTCTGGCCGGTCAGCTTTTCGATATTGGCGATGTTCTCGGCATCGTCGGGGGTGACCAGCGTATAGGCGATGCCCGTCGCGCCACCGCGACCGGTGCGGCCGATGCGGTGGACGTAATCGTCCGGGTGCCACGGCGCGTCGAAGTTGAAGACGTGGCTGACCCCCTTCACGTCCAGGCCGCGCGCGGCGACGTCGGACGCGACGAGGATCGTGACGTCGCCCGACTTGAAGCGCTCCAGTTCGGCGATGCGCGACGACTGGTCCATGTCGCCATGGATTTCAGCCGAGCGGAAGCGCGCGCGCTGCAGGCTCTTGTTCAGCTCGCGCACGGTCGTCTTGCGGTTGCAGAAGATGATCGCGTTGCGGACCTCTTCGGTCGCCAGCAACTGGCGCAGCACGTCGCGCTTTTTCGCGGCGGACACCGGCACGACATGCTGGGTGATGTTGAGGTTGGTCGATGCCGGGCGCGACACCTCGATCGTCTTGGGATTGTCGAGGAACTTGTCGGCCAGCTTCTTGATCGGCGGCGGCATGGTCGCCGAGAAGAGCAACGTCTGGCGCTGTTTCGGCAGCTTGGTGCAGATTTCCTCGATATCGGGGATGAACCCCATGTCGAGCATCCGGTCGGCTTCGTCGATGACCAGCATCGAACAACCGGTCAGCAGGATCTTGCCGCGGGTGAACAGGTCCATCAACCGGCCCGGCGTCGCGATCAGGACGTCGACGCCCTTTTCCAGCGCCGCGAGCTGATCCCCCATCGACACGCCGCCGATCAGCAGCGCCATCGACAGCTTGTGGTTGGCGCCGTATTTCTCAAAATTCTCGGCGACCTGCGCCGCGAGTTCGCGCGTCGGTTCAAGGATCAGCGAGCGCGGCATGCGCGCACGGCTGCGGCCATGGGCGAGGATGTCGATCATCGGCAGCACGAACGACGCGGTCTTGCCGGTGCCGGTCTGGGCGATGGCGACCAGATCGCGCATCATCAGGACGGACGGGATCGCCGCCGCCTGGATCGGGGTCGGTTCGGTGTAGCCCGAATCGGTAACGGAACGCAGCAGTTCGTCGGACAGGCCGAGATCGGCAAAGGTCATTGCGATTCCATGGCTGAGGAACGCAACAGGCCCGCGCTCCGATATATCGGACGCCCCCTCGCCAAAAATGCCGGAAAAGTCAAGGTTTCGTGGGGACGAGCGGGCCGGCACCGTTCCCAGGCGAGCGGATCGAATCTAGCGCGCGGGCACGAGCGCGCGGAACGCGGAGATGCGGCACTGCCCGCCCGAGCGCGAGCGGATGACGTCGCGCGAGGCGCACATCCGGCCATCGCTGCTGGGCTTGATATAGAGCCCGCCATAGAAATCGAGCGCGGCGCAATCGTCGGCCAGCCGGGCGCGGACCCGGCCGCCGCTGTTGAGCAGCAGGTCGACGCTGTCGGTGCGGTTGATGGTGACGGCGGCGAGACTTTCGACCGGCAGGCAGCGATCGGTATGTTTTTCGACCCACTGGATCGGCGGCAGCGCGCGCGGGGCGCTGTAGGCGACGGGGGCGAACGGCGCGCGGGGCACGCGGATGATGACGCGCTGGACGCGGACTTCGGTCCGGACGGTGGCGACCGGCGGCGACTCCGCCACGCGCCGCTGCGCCGCGCCGGGCAGCGCGAGCAGGAGCAACACCATGGTCGTTGCGGAAAGCGGCAAGGCGGTCACGCGGTCATCATCCTCGAGTGAAATTTAACCGCAGATGAACTGGCGGCAAGGGGGCACGCGATGCTAACCGCAACCGATGATGCCGCCCCCCGTCGCCGCCATGGTCGCCGATGCCCGCCGGGCATGGGGCGACCGGATCGTCACCACCGATGCCGAACGGATCGCGCCGTGGCTGACCGACTGGCGCGGCCGCTATCACGGCGCCAGCGCGGCGCTGTTCGAGCCGGGCGATACCGCGCAGGTGGCGGGGCTGGTCGCGCTGGCGGGCGAGCATGGCGTGGCCGTGGTGCCGCAGGGGGGCAATACGTCGATGGTCGGCGGAGCGACGCCGCCGGCTGACGGATCGGCGGTACTGCTGTCGCTGCGGCGGATGGACCGTATCCGGCACCTGGACGAGGGGCAGGCGGTGGCCGAGGCCGGCGTGATCCTGCAGCATCTGCATGAAGCGGCGGCGGAGGCCGGGCAGCGCTTCCCATTGACGCTGGGCGCGCGGGGCAGTGCCACGATCGGCGGGCTGGTGTCGACCAACGCCGGCGGTACGCAGGTGCTGCGCTGGGGCAATATGCGGCGGCTGGTGCTGGGCGTGGAAGCGGTGCTGCCCGACGGGTCGGTGCATGACGGGCTGACCGTGCTGCCCAAGGACAATCGTGGCTACGACCTGACGCAGCTGCTGGTGGGAGCGGAGGGGACGCTGGGCATCGTCACCGCCGCGACGCTGAAGCTGGTGCCCGCTATCGCCGAGCGCGCGGTGGCATGGGCGGGGATCGCCGATCCGCAGGCGGGGCTCGACCTGCTGCGCGCGATGCAGGCGGCGACCGACCGAATCGAGAGTTTCGAGATCATCCCCGCCGATACGCTGGCGCTGGCGGTGGCGCATCTGCCCGGTGCGCGCGCGCCCTTGTCGGGTGATCACCCATGGCATTTGCTGATCGAGGCGGTGGCGGGGCCCGGCGAATCGTCGCCGCCCAAGCTGCTGGAGGAATTGCTGGGCGCGGGTGTCGCTGCGGGGCAGGTCGCCGACGCGGTGATCGCGGTCAGCGAGGCGCAGGCCGAGGCGTTCTGGCGGCTGCGCGACACGCTGTCGGCGGCGGAGAAATCGACCGGGCCGGCGGTGCAGCATGATATTTCGGTGCCGGTCGAGGCGATGCCGCGCTTCATGGTGGAGGCGGCGGCGGCGGCCGAAGCGCGCTTTGCCGGCACCCATGCCACCGCCTTCGGCCATTTGGGCGACGGCAACGTCCATTTCCACGTCCGCGCGCCCGTGGGTGCCGATCCGGCGCGCTGGTATGCCGACGACGCGCCGGGCATCACCCGCTTCGTCCACGACGCGGTGGCGGCGGCGGGCGGGTCGATCTCCGCCGAACATGGCATCGGCCAGATGAAGCTCGGCGAACTCGAACGGCTCGGCCCGCGTGCGCGGCTGGCGGCGTTGCGCGGGGTGAAGGCCGGGCTCGACCCGCTGGGCCTGTTCAATCCGGGCAAGCTGGTAGCGCTTGCACCCCGCAGCGCCAATCCATAGACGTTGGCACGAGGTTCGCCCGGGGGGGCGGCCGTCCGGCAAGGTTGGCCGGGCCGAATATGAGTATTTGGAGACCCTGAAATGGCCAGCGCGCCGCAGAATCAATCGCTTCCGTTGTTCTACAACCAGCTCGAACCGCTTTCGAGCCAGACCCATGCGAACTGGAAGGTCCGCGCGACCGATCGTGCGCCGTTCCTGACCGGACAGCATGCGATCCCCGTCACCGTCGAGGAATTTCCGCTGGTGCAGCGGCGCATGCCGATCGTGTTCTCGGTCGGCGACGATCCCGTGCCGCTGGCGCTGATGGGCCTGAATGAAGGTGCCAACACCTTCCTCGACGACGAAGGGCGGCTGATCGAGCCGGAGCTTTATATCCCGGCCTATATCCGCCGCTATCCCTACCTGCTCGCCCGGCTGCGTCCCGATTCGGAAGACCTGTCGCTGTGCTTCGACCCGACGTCGGAAGTCATCGGCCCGTTCGAGGATGGCGAGGCGCTGTTCGACGGCGACCAGCCGAGCGAAGTGACCAAGCAGATCCTCGCCTTCAACGAGCAGTTCGAGCAGGCCGGCCAGCGCACCGGCATGTTCATGAAGGAGATCAAGGACCTCGGCCTGCTGATGGATGGCGAAGTCGCGATCCAGCAGGAAGGCAACGACCAGCCGTTCATCTATCGCGGGTTCCAGATGGTGTCCGAGGAAAAGCTGAACGAACTGCGCGGCGACCAGCTGCGCAAGATGCAGCAGTCGGGCATGCTGCCGCTGATCTTCGCCCACCTGTTCTCGCTGTCGCTGATGCGCGACGTGTTCGCGCGCCAGATGCAGCAGGGCAAGGTCCAGCCGCAGCCGGTCGCGGTGCCGACGTTTTGATCGTTGTTTGAAAATGCGTGAACACGCATTTTGCGGTGCCAGCCCGCTCCCCCACCCGACCACCCATCAAGGATACCGTGTGGGTGGCCGGGTGGGGGAGCGGGCTGGCACCGTACTAAAACTCGCTCTTCCGCGAGTTTTCAGGAAGTCTTTCCCATGAACGCCACCCGGCCGATCCACGCCCGGCGTTATTCGCGCGGCGCGATCCTGTTCCACTGGACGATCGCGGCGTGCGTGCTGGTCAATCTGTGGATCGGTTTGGTCGGCGGTTCGATGGCGGCGCACAAGGCGATCGGCGTCACCGTCCTGGTGCTGACGCTCGGCCGGATCGGCTGGCGGATCGGCCATGCGCCGCCGCCGCTGCCGGCCGGGGTGCCCGCATGGGAACGGATGATCGCGAAGGCGACGCATCTGCTGTTCTACGCACTGTTGCTGATTGTACCGCTCAGCGGCTGGGCGATGGTGTCGGGCACGACGCGTCGTCCGCTCGAATGGTTCGGGCTGTTTCCGATCCCCTATCTCCCGATCCCGCCCGCGGTCGCCGGGCTGGGGCACGAGGTGCACGAAGTGGTCGGTTTCGCGATGGCGGGGCTGGTCGCGCTGCACGTTGCCGCCGCGCTGCGGCATCATTTGATCCTGCGCGACGGGGTGTTGTCGCGCATGCTGCCGGGCGCCCGTTCGGTACGCTGAAGTGCCGTGACGATAAAGCCACGGTCAAATGCAAAATGGGCCTTGAACGGCTCCGACCCCCACCCTAAATCATGCTTACACGGTTCGATGTCCCCCCTTTCGTTGGACCGTGCGGCGCGTTTCACGCGCCTCCTCCCTGAACCTTGGCCACTCCGTGCGATCCGTACGGGGTGGCTTTTTTCTTGGGGCTATTCCGCTGCGATGCGGCGCGTATCGCCCAGCACTGCGTCGGTCAGCGCGTCGAGCAGGGTGCGGACCCGCCGGATCGTCGCATCGAGCCCCGGTCCGGGACGATCGAGCGCGGCGTCGAGATACAGGCTGCGATCGATCTCGACCTGCAAGCCGTGGATGCCGGCGCGGGGGCGCGCATGGGCGTTCAGGATATGGCCGCCGGCATAGGGGTGGTTGACCGCCAGCGGCAGGCCGGTGTCGCGCAGCACCCGTGCCGCCAGATCGGTAAAGCGCGCACCGCAGCTATGGCCATAGCGGTCGCCCAGCACGATCCGCGCGGGCGTGGCACCGGGCAGCGGCGGCATCGAATGCAGGTCGACCAGCAATGCGGTGCCGAACCGGGCATGCGCGGCGGCGAGCGCGACGGCCAGTGCAGCGTGATACGGAGCATGGTCTTGCGCGATCCGCACGGCGACCTCGGCCGTGGTCAACTTGCGCCGCCACATATTCTCCGCACCGCCCGCGCGCCGGGGGATCAGCCCGATGCCGCTGCGCACCTTGTCCGACGCCATCGCCGAGAAGGCGCGGGGCTCGATGCCGGCATCGACCTGCGGATCGCGGTCGCGGACCGGCGATCGGTTGAGGTCGATCCAGCCGCGCGGCCGATGGGCGACGATCATGGCTTCGTCGCCCAGCGCGCCACTGGCGACGGCATCGACGAACCGGTCCTCGAGGCCCGTCAGCCGGGCGATTGGGACGGTCAGCAACGCCTGCATCTCCGCCGGGTAATCGCGCCCGGCATGCGGTACCGATATCACCAGCGGCGAGCGTGGCACGTCGGGACCGGTACGCTGGAAGGAGGGCGGGAGCGGAGAAGCATCCATCGGTCGCAAAGGACCACGCCCCGTCGCGCTTGTCGAGCATGCGGCTGGAAAATCTTAACCACCCTCGGCATATCCATGGGGCTGGCATCGAAGGGAGTCGGATGTTCAGAATCTTGCTGGCCGAGGACGACCAGGTGATGCGCGAGTATCTCACGCGTGCGCTGGAACGTGCCGGCTATTTCGTCAGTGCGGTCGATCGGGGAACGGCGGCGATCCCGCTGCTCCAGACCGAGAGTTTCGACCTGTTGCTGACCGATATCGTCATGCCGGAAATGGACGGCATCGAACTGGCGCAGCGCGCGGGTGAGATGGTGCCCGACCTGCGTGTGATGTTCATCACCGGCTTTGCCGCGGTCACGTTGAAGGCCGGGCGGCAGGTGCCGCATGCCCGCATCCTGTCGAAGCCGTTCCATCTGCGCGAGCTGGTGGCGGAGGTCGACCGGCTGTTCGAGGGAGAAAGAATCCCGACCAGCAATTAGGGGCTTGTCAGCCCAACGAGGCGCCGCTAACAGCGCCACTCCGGTTTCGCTCCCTTCTTTCGGAAGGACAGCGCCGGGCGCGTAGCTCAGTGGTAGAGCACTGTGTTGACATCGCAGGGGTCGCAAGTTCAATCCTTGCCGCGCCCACCATATAGAACCCCGTCAACCCATTGGGTTGGCGGGGTTTTTGCTTGGGGCTGTGTCCGTTTCCACCATTGCGCGGGCCGTCGGGTGCGCTAGCTTCGGCGAAGCGATCACGAGGGACAGGGACATGCGCTGGCACGGACTTTTGGGCATGGCGGCGTTGGTGTGCGCGGCGCAGCCGGTGGTGGCGCAATCGCGTGGCGATGCGGTCGAGGAAGTGTCGGTCGATCGGTTGGCGGAGGGGATGCGCAACGGCACGTTGACCAGCGTCGCCATCACCCGCGCCTATCTCGCCCGGATCGCGAAGATCGACCGGCAGGGGCCGACGCTGCGCAGCGTCATCGCGCTCAACCCCGACGCACTGGCGCAGGCCAAGGCGCTGGACGACGAACGCCGCGCCGGGCGGGTGCGGGGGCCGCTGCACGGGGTGCCGGTGCTGATCAAGGACAATATCGAGACCGCCGACCGCATGGCGACGACGGCGGGCAGCCTCGCGCTCAAGGACAATGTGACCGGCCGCGATGCGCCGCTGGTCGCCGCGCTGCGCCGGGCGGGGGCGGTGATCCTCGGCAAGACCAACCTGTCCGAATGGGCCAACATCCGATCGACCCGGTCGATGAGCGGGTGGAGCGCGGTCGGCGGGCTGGTGCGCAATCCCTATGCGCTCGACCGTACCGCCTGCGGGTCGTCGTCGGGATCGGGCGCGGCGATCGCCGCCAGCCTTGCCGCCGTCGCGGTCGGGACGGAGACCGACGGATCGGTGGTGTGCCCGTCGTCGATCAACGGGCTGGTCGGGTTCAAGCCGACGCTGGGCCTGATCAGCCGCAGCCGGATCGTGCCGATCAGCCATAGCCAGGACACGCCGGGGCCGATGGCGCGATCGGTGCGCGACGCCGCGCTGCTGTTGTCGGCTATGGTCGGGCCGGACCCGACCGACGCTGCGACCGCGCGGACGGTGGCGCGGGACTATAGCGCCGGCCTGTCGGCGGGCGCGCTGGCGGGCAAGCGGGTCGGCGTGGTGCGGCCCGACGATCTGCCGGCGGCGCTTGCCGCGCGGTTCGATGCGGCGCTGGCGGTACTGCGCGCGGCCGGGGCGACGCTCGTCGAGGTGAAGATGCCGAAGCTCGACGGGCTCGGTGACGCCGAACTGACCGTCCTCAAGACCGAGTTGAAGGCCGATCTCGACGCGTATCTCGCCACCACGCCCCCGGCGGTGAAGACGCGGACGCTGGCGCAGGTTATCGCGTTCAATCGCCAGCAAGCGGAGGCGGAAATGCCGTTCTTCGCGCAGGAACTGTTCGACGACGCGGTGAAGACCAAGGGGCTGGCGGACCCTGCCTATCGCACTGCCCGGGCCACTTCGCTGCGGCTGGCGGGGCGCGACGGGATCGATGCGATGCTGGCGACGGCGAAGGCGGAGGTGCTGGTCGCGCCGACCTATGGCGCGGCGTGGCTGAGCGATCCGGTCTATGGCGACCAATATGGCGGGCCGTCGGCGTCGACCCTGCCGGCGGTCGCGGGCTATCCGCATCTGACCGTGCCGATGGGGCTGATGCAGGGATTGCCGGTCGGGCTGTCGTTCATCGGCACCGCGAACACCGACGCGACCGTGCTGGCGGCGGGCTATGCCTATGAACAGCGGGCGAAGGCGCGGGTGGCGCCGCGCTACCTGCCCCAGGCGGAGGTGGCGCCGGGGTTGGAGGGGGCGGGGCGCTGACAGCATTTCCCCATCCAAACGGACGTCATCCCAGCGAAGGCTGGGATCTCCCGGTGATAGCGCGGGACAAGCGCCGCTAGAGGCCCCAGCCTTCGCTGGGGCGACGTCTGTAAGGATGGACGGAGTGTCAGCTTACTTCGGCAGGCGAGCGATCGCGGCGGCGTGGTCGGCGACCAACCGGATCGTCGTGTCGCCGGTGAAGATGCCGTACCAGCCCTGCGGTTCGTGCGGCGGGTCGCCCATATATTGCCTGTCGCCGTCCTTGAACCGATAGTCGGGATGCGCGGCGCGCGCTTCGCCGTTCCATGCCCAGAAATTGGTGCCGACGATCGGCCCGCCCTCGGTCATGTTCCGGAGCGCGGCGGTATAGATCCGGCCGTAGAACCGATCCTTGTAGGTCGTCGCGACCGCCGGATCGTTGCTGCCGCCGTCGCGTGGATAGCCGAACTCCTCGATCACCATCGGCTTGTCGAGCTGCTTGGCGAGCGCGACATGGTCGGCGATGTATTTGTCGGTCAGCGCCTCGCCGCGGGCGGCAGTGTTGGCAAGGTCGGTCTGCTTAACCCAGTCCCAGTTGTTGGGCCAGATGTGTACCGTCAGGTAATCGACCTCCGGCACGGCATGTTCGGCCAGCACGATGTCGGCGCGCTCCAACCCGCCCTTCAGCCCCTCGCTGCCGGTCGATACCAGTTGCCGGGGCGCCAGCGACTTGATCAGCTGCGCGCTGCTGCGGACCCAGGCGTAGAATTGCGGCAGGTTGGCATGCGCCGCGTCGCCCGACGGGCGCGGCTCGTTCGACAGCTGCCACGCCATGATCGTCGGATCGTCGGCATAGCGCGTGCCGGTGACGCCGTTGGTGCGGCCGACGACGGTGCGGATCCAGTCGCGGTACAGTCCCATCGCGCGGTCATTGCCGTAAAATTGCGCGTTGAAGTTCGCGAATTCCGGCCACGGATGGGCGGGATCGTTCATGTTCAGATAGTTGCCGCCGTTGACGTAGGACAGATACGTCATCATGCCGCCCGACCATTCCCAGAAATTGGTCAGGTACAGCACGGCGCGCATGCCGCGCTTCGCCATTTCGGCCAGTGCGTAATCGAGCCCGGCGAGCAACGTCTGGTTGTAATCGGTGCCCGGCCCGCGGAACCCCGGCTTGATCGAGTTCTTGAGCGGCCCTTCCTCGGCAGAGGCCAGCACGCGCAGGTTGGTCACGCCCATCGCCGCCAGCGCGTCCAGCTCGCGCCCCAGCCGTGCGCGATCGCCATAGGCGGCATCGGCACCGAGATAGGCGGCGTACCAGATATTGGCGCCGACGAAGCGGTAGGGCTCGTCGCCGACCATCAGCCGCTGCCCGTCACGCCGCACGAAGCCCTTCGCGCCGCCGCCGCCGATGGCGAGGGGTGTGCGCGCGACCGGCGCGGCCATGGTGCAGCCCGCGAGCATGGCGGACGTGCCGAGAAAGGTGCGTCGTGCGATTATGGTCATCAGGCCCTCTTCCTGCGCGCCGGTCACCGCCGGGCGTCCTGGTTACGGCAACAGATTGCGCGGGGGCCGTCACCGCTGTCAACGGCAATATCGATATTTGTTTTTGAAATTCGCGCATCTTGATTCGGGACGAAAAAAGATCCCATGGGCGCGGGCTGGCGCCGGTTGAGGCAGACTGACCTTCCCGCTTTGTCGTGAAGGAGGTTGCCCGTGCCCGTGTCCGTCTCATGCCATGCCGCCGTCAGCACGCAGCTGAACGC
>NZ_JAKREV010000007.1 GCF_022664465.1 Sphingomonas hankookensis
CCCCCGACACGGCGACACCGCCATTGCCGGCCTCCGGTTCCGCTTCGCTGCACCTACGTCCGGCAATGGCGGCGGAGACGACAATGCACTAACTAACAACCCGGACCACACGGTGGGGGCTGCTCAGCCTAGTGGACCCACTTCCGGTCATTCACCGGCATCTTGATCTTTTCCCACACGCGGACGCTCGTTCAGCGCGGCTGGGGACGCGGACGGTGTTCAAATCGGCATCGTAACCGACGCCTGATCGTAAAGTCCGAGGCATAGCAAACGCAGCAGTTTACAATGGTCTATCCCGTGGTGCCGATCACCGTACGCCGTGCGTTGCAGCGTCAACTCAGGAGCGATGACACCATGGCCATCAAGGCAGTCCTTTTCGATATTGACGGCACACTCGTCGACAGTAACGACTATCACGTTGAGGCTTGGCAGACGGTGTTCATCCGGATCGGCGCGACGTTCGATGAGCGGGCGGTTCACGACCAGATCGGCAAGGGCACCGACATGCTGGTGCCGACTCTGCTCCCGGACACGGACGAAGCCGAGCAAGAGAGGATGGGCGAGGAGCACGGGCAGATATTCAAGTCGAAGTACCTGGAGAAGGTGACCCCTTTCGCCGCGGCCAGGGACCTCCTTCTAAAGGTCAAGGACAGCGGCCGGCAGGTCGTGCTGGCGTCCTCCGCGTCGTCGGAAGAGCTCGAGTATTACGTTAGGCTGTTGGATGCCGGTGAGATCGTCGGCGTCTCGACCACGTCGGACGACGTCGAGAGAACCAAGCCTGCCCCCGACATTTTCGCCACCGCTCTCGAGAAGCTTTCGTCGCTCGACGCCAGTGAGGTGATCGTCGTAGGTGACACGCCGTATGACATCGAAGCGGCTGCCAGGTGCGGCATCGCAGCCGTTGGCGTCCGATCGGGCAAGTTCAACGACCAGGTGCTTCGGGGTGCCGGCGCTGTAGCGCTGTACGACGATGTCGCTGCCCTGCTAGCTGATTTTGAGGCCTCGCCGTTGAACGGCTGAAGATCCGTGCGGGCCGTAACCGGGGCAGCGACGATGTCCACGATCATGGCCCGACTGACCCAATCTCGGCCGTTTACGCGCGATCGCCCGCTTCCCCTAAACGGTCATTCGTTCAACTGATTGTAGGTCTGCGCGAGAGCTCCTAGCTGCCGAACTCGGCTGATTAGTCCTCGTCGCCCCGCCAGTCCGGCTCCACGTAGCCGAAGTCCACCGCGACGTGCCGAGCCTCGACTTCGACGTCGATCGGCTCGGGATCGTCTTTCGCCTCCTTCAGAAATGTGGCCACTACTGGAAGCCGGAAGCGCTCTGTCACAGTCACCGAGTTCGAGCCGATGCCGATCTCGTCCCTGTCCACGTTGTCCTCCACGTAAAAGGAGAAGTTGGTCGTGAACTCGGCCTCCATCTCGATCTCGGTAGCGATACTTATCGTATCATCGTCAGCGGCGACGACGTCGCAGGTCGCGTCCTCCGGGAAGGCGACCGAAATTAGCGAGGACGCCTCATTCTCCTCCTCGTAAAAGTAAGGCGCACCCGCGATGACTTCGTAATCCTCCACCATTCGGGTCAGGGGACCATGGAGCGCTGCAAGCAGCAGGTTGGCATTCCCGCCTCGGATCACGCCTGCGATCCTCGCCGCTGCCACGCTGCTCTCCCGGTTGAAGAGGTTCAGGCCGGCCGCAAGTTCGGGGATGACGATCACACGGTCGGATTGCGCCGCATAGCTCTGCCAGTCTCCGTCCTTACTGACCGCGACGACGCGAGTGCCGCGCTCCGCGGCCCAGTTCTCAAGAGACAGCAGGGCGATGGCGTCCGGGAATTCACTCTTCTTGCCCACTTTGTTGGAGAACGGCGGGCGCTGGCCGAAGTATCGGTCAGCCATCTCCGCCACCGACACACCCTCGTCCACTCCAAGCCGGTCGGCACCGACGCGATCGACAAATCCATCGACAAGCTCCCGGGCGCGGTCGGCCGGGGGTCTCGCCACGCCGAGAGCCTTCAGCGCTGCCGGGATGTCGTCACCGCCGCTCCAAGCCTTGAGGTACTGGTTTACCCCGGCACGGGCCTTCTCGGCCGCCAGCGCGATGTCCCGCGCGATGTGCGAAGCCACCTCGCCGAGCGTTATCTCCGATAGGAGCACCGTAATCGCGGTGCCGCGGAATTGCTCGAGTGCGGTAAGCTGCCTGTATGCAAGGTTGCAGCCGAACTGGTCGAACGTAGTCGTGTCGAGCGTTATGGCACCGATCTCCTCAGCGTCTACCAAGCGCTGAACCTCGTCGATCTTCAAAACGGGCATGGTCGGGTCCAAAGAAATTGGTGCGGAGGCCACGAAGATACATCCTGTCCTGCGCAGCCGCCAGGACCCACAAGACGACATTCGCGCATTAAATCCTCCTTCTATATTCCTGACATTCGTTCCGCTTCGGCCTTAGCGGCGCCGTCCTGACTGCGATCCGCGCAGCATCGTTGGATGATGGGCGCAAACGTATGGGCGAAGTGCAGAACCATGGATTGATCACTCGACAACGCGGCATCACGACGCTAATCCGATGTCATGTTATCTTGTTACATTCCCGACCCGTTAAGCGCTGCACCTACCACTCGATCAGACGTGGCGTGGGGAAGCGACCTCTACGCGATCGCTGATCCGACGAGTAGCCTTGCGATCTGGCGCCGATCGACCGCTACCGCCGCGTTTAGTCCAAGGAACCTCAGCCAGGTCGACGACCTATCGGATGAATTCGCCGTCGCGACACTGGCGTTCGACCTGCCGAAGCGTATGAGCGATGCCGGCTATGAAACGCCGGGAATGGACGCGCTTGCCAGCGACATTGCCAGTCTCGCCACGCGGTTTTCGCAGATCATGGATATCGATCGGGTCGCGCTCCGACTGGAGGTCGTCGAAACCGATGCCTGCCGCCGCCTCCACGCCGATTATGTCACGGCGCGGCTGATCTGCACATATGTCGGACCGGGTACGCAGTGGCTCGACGCCGCCGATGCGGTCGCGCTGGCGGCGGGCGCCGATCCTGAGACGCTGACGATCCGTGAAATCGGAACCGGCGACGTGGCGATCTTCAAGGGGCGGCTCTGGTCGCCAGATGCACCGGCCATTCATCGCTCGCCACCGATCGCCGGGACCGGGGTGCAGCGGCTGGTGCTCGTCATCGACCCCGCCGCGGCGTCGCCGATCGCACACGCCTGATCATTCTTTCGGGGGACAGCATGTACATCTTACATCGAGCCGCACTGTGCGCGGTCGCCTGCGCACCCGGCATCGCGGTCGCGCAGGAGACGCCTACCGAGAACGAGATCCTCGTCCTCGGCACTCGCGAACAGGGCTATCGCGCAACCGTCGCGCCGCAGACGAACAAGTCGACGACGCCGGTCAAGGAAACGCCCTTCTCCGTCCAGGTCGTCACCCGCGAACTGATCCGCGACCGCGGCATCACGACCATCGGCGAGGCGCTGCGCTATGTCCCCGGCTTCAGCCCGCAGGTCGGCTTCGGTGCGTCGAACGACCGCTTCTACATCCGTGGGTTCATCACGCCGTACAATCTGAAGAACGGGCTGCGGCGATCGGCCTATGCGCCCGACGAGCAGTTGCAGAATGTCGAGCAGGTGGAGGTACTGAAGGGGCCTGCGTCCGCGCTGTACGGCCGGTTCGAGCCCGGCGGCGTCGTCAATTTCGTCACCAAGAAGCCACTGGCGACGCCGTTCGCCGAAGTCTCCGCGCTCTACGGGTCTTTCGATCACCTGCGCCTGACCGCCGATGTGTCGAGCCCGATCACCGACACGCTGGGCGTCCGCATCAACCTGTCGCGCGATACCCGCGACGGCTTTCGCGACTTCGTCTTCGCGCGCGACGTGTTCGTAGCGCCGGTGGTGCAATGGAAGCCGTCCGATCGGACCACGATCACGGTAGAGGGCGAATATGCCCACAAGCGGGGCTATTTCGACCGCGGCTTCGCCAACGATCCGATTTTCCTCCTCGCCCCGCGCGAGCGCCAGTACGGCGAACCCGATGCGCGCTATACCAATACGGGCGGGATCGGCAGCCTGTTCGTCGATCAGCGCTTCTCCGACGCGCTGTCTGGGCGCATCGCGGTCGGCTATTCGGACTTCACCAAGGACAGCTTCTACTACGCCTATGGCTTCCCACCGATCAGCCGCGCCGATCCCGTGCGGCCGCGGGTCAACCGGCGACCGACGCTCGCCTACGACCGTCAGCGCGACCTGACCGCGCAGGGCGAGCTCTATGCCCGCTTCACGACTGGTGCGGTCGAGCACAAGGCGCTGGCCGGCGTCGAATATGGCTATGACCGTTGGCGCTTCGACGTCCGCACGCCGCCGTTCGGGGTCAATATTCCGGTGGATTTTTTCGCGCCCGTCTATGGCCAGCGCGCGACGGCGAACGTGCTGGTGTCCAACGGCAGTTGGGACAGCGATTCGACCGCGATCTATGCGCAGGACGAGCTGAAGTTGGGCGACCTGCGGCTGCTTGTCGGCGGACGCTACGACTGGAACCGCCTGCGGAACCGCAACGTCCTGACCGGCAGCGGCGATGCGCCGACCGGTCGCGGCGCCTTCAGCCCGCGCGCCGGGGTCACCTGGACTCCGGTGCCGGCGGTGTCGCTCTATGCCAGCTGGTCGCGCTCGTTCCGCGGTCAGGTCGATGTCGGCCGGCTGCGCGACGGTGCCCTCCCCCGCCCGCTGATCGGCGAAAGCTGGGAGGCCGGCGCCAAAGGCAGCTTCCTGAGCGGACGCCTGACCCCGACGATCGCGCTGTTCGATATCACCCGCCGCAATGCTGCGGTGTCCGACCCGGCGGACTTCGACCTCGTGCTCCAGATCGGCCGATCGCGCTCGCGCGGCGTCGAGGTCGAGGTGCCGGCGGTCATCACCCCGCGCTGGCGGGTCATCGCCAATTACACCCACCTCGACGCGACGGTCGAGGCGGACAGTTTAGTCGCGCCGGGCACCCGGCTGGTCAACGCGCCGCGCCATTCGGCCAGCCTGTGGACGACCTACGACCTCGCCGGGCGGCTGCGCGGCGCCAGCATCGGCCTTGGCGCCCAGCACATCGGCGAACGCGCGGGCAACACCAGCAATTCGATCACCCTGCCCGCCTACACGCGGATTGACGCCAATCTCGCCCATGACTTCGACGCCGGCTTCGGGCCGCTCCGGGCACAGCTCAACGTCCTCAACCTGTTCGATCGCTTCTATTACGACAGCGGCGGCGCGTTCATCCCGCTCTACCCCGGCGCGCCGCGGACGGTGACGGCGAGCCTGGCGTACCGGTTCGGCGGCGCGCGGCGGTGAGGATGGCGGCGCTCGCGATCGGCTTGGCGGTGGCGGGGTGCGATGCCCTGCCGCCCCAGCCATCGCGGGTCGCCATCACGGGCGGGCGTGAGATCGCGATGCCGCACGCGCGCACCTTCCGCGTCGTCGCGCGGGACGGATACCGTGTCGTCGACCTGAAGGCGTCGGTCGTCGGCTGGGGCGGTACTGCGATCGGCGAGGAACAGTTCCAGCGACTGGTGCTGGTGCCGCGCGGCGTGCCTGCGCCGGCGCTGACCAGCGATCTTGCCGGCGCCAGGCTGATCCGCACGCCGGTGACGCGCCTTGCCAGTAACGCCGTCTTTCACGAGGCGATCACGAAGGTGCTCGGCGTCAACGACCGACTGGTCGCGGTCGGTGGGACCAAGTCCTGGGACGATGCCCTGCGCGCGCGGGTTCGCGCCGGCGCGGTGCGCCAGATCGGCTATGGCTGGCACAGCCCGCCGCAGCTCGATGCACTGGTCGCCGCCCAGCCCGAGGTGCTGCTGATGACGATGGGCGACATGCGCTCGGTCGGCGCCAAGCCGCGGATCGAGTCGCTCGGCATCGCCGTCGTGCCGATCTTCCTAGACAACGAGGCCGATTACATGGGCCGCGTCGATTATGTACGGCTGATCGGCATGCTTGTCGGCCGCGAGGCACAGGCCGATGCCTTCGCCGCCATGGTCGCCCGCAACATCGCCGCGCTGAAGACCGCCGCCGCCGCCCAGCCGACGCGCAGCGTGCTTTCGGCCTGGTTCGCCGGCGCCGATCGCTGGAACCCGACCGTGCGTAATGCGGACGCGCAGCTGCTGCGCGATGCGAACGGCCGCAACCTGTTCGCCGAGCCCGACGATCCGGCGCGCGACAGTTTCCCAGGCGGTGACGACCGAACAGCTGATCGCCAGGGCGCGCGATGCCGACTGCTGGATCCTGCGCGACACCCATTCCGCGCTCTTCACCGACCTGTCCGTCCTGCGCCGCTTCCGCGCCTATCGCGACGGCTGCCTGTTCGCTGCCGATGGGATGACCAAGCCCGATTCCGATGCCTTCGACCTGTACGAGACAGCCGTGATCCGCCCCGACCTGATCCTGGGCGACCTGGTCCGCATGCTGCATCCCCGCCTGCGCGACCGGCCGTTTCGCTACATTCGCCCTGATACAAAGGTGCCGCGATAATGCGCGTCCTGCTCGGCAATGTAGCGCTTGCCTTCGCAGCACTGGCCGCCGCGCTGTTCGCGCTATCCTCGGGCGCGATCGCGATACCGGTCGACGCGGTGCTCGCCGCACTGGCCGGCCGCGGCGATCCGGGCATAATTCAGATTGTCACCGACCTGCGCCTGCCGCGCGTCGCGACCGCAATAATCGCGGGCAGCGCGCTGGGGATCGCCGGTGTGTTGATGCAGGCGCTGTTCCGCAACCCGATGGCGGATGCCTGGTCGCTCGGGCTGACCGCCGGGGGGCAGCTGGGCGTGGCGCTGCTCGTCACCGCCGCCGCCTTCGCCGGGCCGAGCGCGATCGCTGCGCTCCGCGCGCTAGAGGGGCTGTCGATCACGGCGGGGGCGATGGTCGGGATCGCCGTCTTCGCGCTCGTCATGGCCAGCCTTGCGCGGCGTGTCGGCACGGTGACGCTGCTCGTCGTCGGGCTGATGCTGGGATTCACCGTGCAGGGCATCGTCAGCGTCGTCATCCACTTCGCCAATCGCGTCGGCGGGCGCGTCTTCTCGGGCTGGAACGACGGCAATTTCGCCAGCGTCACGCCCGCCGACCTGCCGATGCTCGCGGCGCCGGTCGCAGTAGGCGTCGTCCTCGCGCTGGTCAGCGCCAAACCGCTGACCGCGCTGCTCCTCGGCGAAACCTATGCAAAGAGCCTCGGCACCGACGTCACCCGGCTGCGCCGCCTGACATTGACCGCCGTCGTCCTGCTCGTCGCGCCCGTCACAGCCTTTTGTGGGCCGGTGACATTCATCGGGCTGATAGTGCCGCATTTCGCGCGCGCAATCGCCGGCAGCGCGCGGATCCTGCCTTTGCTGTCGCTTGCCGGGCTGTCGGGCGCATTACTGGCGCTCGCCGCCGACATCGTCGTCCATGCGCCCTGGGAACAGCATTTCCTGCACCTCAATGCGGTGCTGGCGCTGGTCGGTGCGCCGGTCGTCATCGCGCTGCTGATCTTCTCGCCGTCGATGCGGGGGCAACGCTAGATGCTGCGGCTATCCTCGCTTTCGGTCGGCTATTCGGGCGCGCGCGGGCGCGTGCTCGGCGGACTCGACGTCGGTGTCGCGCCGGGCAGCTTCGTCTGCGTGCTGGGGCGCAACGGCGCGGGCAAGTCGACGCTGATGCGCACGCTCGCCGCACTCCAGCCCGCGCTCGGCGGGGCGGCGCTGCTGGATGACGAGGACATCGCCGCGATGCGCCCGCGGACCCGCGCGCGCCGCGTCGCCGTGGTCCTGACCGAACGCGCCGCCAGTCCCGGGCTGAGCGTTGACGACGTCGTCTCGCTCGGCCGCCAGCCCTTCACCGGCTGGCAGGGGCGCTTGTCCTCCGACGACCGCGCGCAGGTCGCCGCGGCGCTGGCCGTATCGGGAGCGAGCGCCTTCGCCGGCCGCCTGTTCGACGATCTGTCCGACGGCGAGCGCCAGCGCGTGATGATCGCGCGTGCCATCGCCCAGGCGCCGCGGCTGATGATCCTTGACGAGATCACTGCCTTCCTCGACCTGCCCGGCCGCGTCGAGACGATGGCGCTGCTGCGCGAACATGCGCGGGCGACCGGCGCGATCGTGCTACTCTCCAGCCACGACCTCGACCTGTCGCTGCAACTCGCCGACAGTGTGTGGCTGCTCGACGGCACCGGCGGTCTGGCTGTCGGCCCCTCTGCGGAACTGATCGCCAGCGGCCGCATCGGTGCCGCCTTCGACACACTGTCGGTGCGCTTCTCCGCTGCGCTCGGCCGCTTCGAGCTGGTCGCATGAGGGGCGTACTTGTCGCGACCGCCCTCTTGGCCGCGTCGGCCGCTCAGGCGCGCCCGGCGCTCAACCATATCTATGTCGTGCTCGATCAGGCGACGTTCGATGCGCTGCGCAGCGACCCGCAGGTCACCCGCATACTGGGACCGAGCGACGCCGGCCTGCCCGATTACGCGCGCCCCCGCGCGGACGCCGACCGCATCTTCCTGCGCGGGCGCACCACCTATCTGGAGCTCTTCGCACCGAGGAACCGCTTCAACGAACCGATCGGGAAAGTCGGCATCGCCATCGCCGAAGACCGTCCGCGCGATTTCGAGGCGCTGGCGAAACGGTGGCAGATCCATTGCCCAACCCGCTTCAGCCGCGCCACCGTCGCCTGGACGCGCAGCCGACCGCCGATCCCCTGGTACGACTCCGTCCAATGCGATGAGACCGCGGTCGCCAAGGACCTGTCGATCTGGGCGGTGGTCTACCAGCCCGCGTTCGGACGGTGGCAGACGGGATCGCAAGCGACCGATCGACGAACGATGCTCGCGCCGCGCAGGAGAGCGGGTCAGGGTCAGTTCGACGTGACCGGATTGGTCCTGTCGATCCCCGCCGCGGATCATCGGCACATCGCGCGACAGCTGGCCGCGGCCGGACTCAGCCGCACCGATCGCGAGGGCCGGACAGTGCTTCGCGGCGACGGCTGGACGATCACTCTTCAGTCCTCAAGCAACACCAGCGCCGCGATCACGGCCATTCGAATGCGGGTTCGCACGACGGAAAAGTCGATACTGCGATTGGGTAGCAGCTTGCTGAAATCTGGATGGCGTAAAGCCGCACTAAAATTTTGACCCACAATCGGCCATTTACGCCAGATCGTGGCCGACCCGAAAGTGGACGTTCGTCAAAGCAGGATACTAAGGTCGAAACTCGGCCATCAGCAGACTGTCGAGCTTACGCTCGTTGGCGCGACATACGATCGGTTGCGGCCGGAAATTAATTTTTAAGAGCGACATATCGACTGCTACGCTGGCTACACCCAGTGCAGGCTTCTGCCTGCCATATGCCGTTTGCGCGAACTTGAAATAGCGATTTGGGCGGCTCGGCAACGCGAAGAAAGCGACTGAGATCGAGGGGCAGCGCCAGCTTGCATCTCACGCAGCGCAGCTCGAGAGTGATCTCGTCCTCAATCGCCTCGCTTAAGAGGAAAGGCCAAATCCACTCGGCCGGGATTTCCCGGCGGTCGATGTTCCCTGCATGCAGTCGCTGCTGCGGCAGCAAATTGGCGATGTCGTATCCTCGCCATACGCATCGACGAGCCCAATTGGTCTCTGAAATCAGCGACGACATCGTGTCGGCGCGCGCTCAAGCACTTCATATCGCGCAACGTGGCCGCAGTGGAGCAGATCCGCCACACGTCGTTCAACGCTATCTTTCGCCGTGGCGGCCTTTTCGCATTTGTCGAACCGTGAACGAACGCGCCTCCCAAACTCTTTGCTCTGACCGACATAGATCGGTGTCCCGGCGGGGTTCCCGAGCTTATCTGGGTATCTGGGGTCCCGGATCAGGTATGTGATCCATCCGCCCTCCGCCTCTGCCGCACGCGCTCGAGCAACTTCTTCGTCGACGAGAGCGGCAACGCGACGGCGTTCAGGATCGGTCTGGTAGCGCACCACTGCGACAGACTAGAGGAGTGTGAGTTCAACGAATAGGTCATAACCTGCAGATCGGTCGAACGGCCGCTGCTCTTGCGTCGCCGGCCGCGCGACCTCGCTTCGCTAGGGTTTGAAAGCGAAGTTTCGCCTAATTGATCGCCTACAAGACCCATTTGCGGACGTTCGAAGTGCCATAGACCCTTCCCAACTACTGCCATTCGTTCATGTTTGATCCCGTAATGGTGTCAGCTATTGGCGAGTTCCCGTCGGTATCAAGCTGGCAGCTTCAGCTGCTGCGCCGTTGGCCGTTGCCTCGCCTGACAGGATGTCTTCCGCCAGCAGCATAAGTTCGTGCGCCGTCGACGAACCGACATCGGCGACCTCGACCAGCGTTAGGCCCGACGCGCGGCGGATCGCCGCATCCCAATCGGCGCGGACCGACGCCCAGTAATCCTTGGTCTTGTCCCAATACTGGTCCGCCGCCTTGATCGGGAAGTCGTTGGCGGGGACGTAGGTGTTGACGACATACTCGTGAACGAACGTCACTGACCGACCGTCCTTCGTACCGATCTTGGCGTTGTCCTGCTCGTGCACCCAGCCTGCCGGGGTCAGGACGTGACGATTGATCCCAACATAATGATCGTAAGGCGGATTACGCGTGGCGTCGCGGCGGGCGAGCGGCCGGCGGGTTTCGTCGCTGGTCCAGCGGGTCGCACCATCGTCGTAGCGCCAGCGACCGATCCCACCGTACCGAGGTGAATCATCGGTCTGCCACACGGTTTGCGACCAGGCGCCGCGCCGTTCCTTCTCGGGCACCGGACGCAGGGCCCAGCGACCCGGACCGACATAGACCAGCACGGTCGCCGGCTGCCACGTCCAGTCCTGTCGCCAATGCTTGATGACCATCGTCTTGCCGTTGCCGTCGTTCACCACCAACAAGTGCTGGAGGACGACATGGTCCGGCGTATCAACGACCGCGCGCACCACTTCGTGCCCACCGCTGACCTTGGCCGGGTACGGTGTGTAGCCTGCGACCAATGGCGTCGTCTCGCGCATGTCGAACGTCACCTTGAAGGTGCCGGCCATCCTCAGGATCGCGGCATGGTCACGCCGCTGGTCGCCATATTGGGCGGTGACGATAGGGGTCGGGGCCGCGGCCTGAGCCAGAGCGGGCGACGTCGTCAGCGTGGCGAGGCTCATCGCGGCGAACAGGAAATAGGAATGCTTCATCGGATCGGACCTCACAGGACGAGGGACAGGGAGATGCCGGCATTGCGGCCCGGCTGTGAAAAGGCGTCGCGGATGGTCGACGTCGACGTCAGCCCGCGCACGTCGCTCCACCAGAAATAGCGCTTGTCGGTGATGTTGAAGATGCCGGCGCGGATCGTCGTCGCCTCGCGGATGCGCAGCGACGCGGTGGCACCGAACACCCAGAATCCGCCGGGTGTGAAACAGGACGTGCCGGGCACCGCCGGCCGGGTGCCCGTCGCCGGCTGCGCCGCGACGTTGCAGCTGTTGTTGGTGTCGGACAGATCCTTGCCGGCGGAATGCGTCGCGACGAATTCGGCACGGAACGGGCCGTCGTCAGGCTGGTAGAACAGACCGGCGACCACCTTGACCGGTTCGACGCTGTCGAGCGGCAGGGTGCCGGCGACGTCATCGGTGCGCGCCCTGCCCTTCGCATAGGAAGCGGCCGCGCGGACGCCGACGCCGATCGGCAGCCGCGCCTCGCCCCGCGCCTCCAACCCTTCGATCGTCACCCGGCCGCGGTTGATGAACTGGTAGACGGCGGGATTGGCCGCGGTGAACGCGCCGGACACCTGCACCTGATCGATGAAGTTGCGGAAGCGGCTGCTGAACGCCGTACCACTCAGCGACCAGCGCGTCCCTGTCAGGCGGATACCACCCTCGATGCTCTCGCTCGTCTCCGGCTCCAGATCGGGATTGGGGATCGAGCGATAGTTGGCGACGATATTGGCGAACCCGTTGTTGATCTGGTTCGGCTCGGGCGGCTTGAAGCCTTGCCCGTAATTGGCGAACAGCCTGATGCTATCGGTCACCCGCGCCACCGCACCCAGGCGGGGCGTAACCCGCGATCCGCTCTGTCCGCGGGGCACGAAGGTCGTGAACAACGGATCGTTCTGCGGATCGAGCCGGTAATGATCGAACCGGATCGCCGGGAACAGTGTCAGCAGGCCATCGGCAACCGCGATCTCGTCCTGCGCGAACACCCCGACCAGTTCGTAATCGGTCGTCGGAAAGGCGCGGGTCGGATAGGCTTCGCCCGCGGGCGGCACCGTGCCGCCGCGCACGCCCGTCTGGCGGGTCTTCGAATAATCGGCCCCATAAGCGAACAGGTGCGTCGCCGGGCCGGTCGTGACCCGGCTCTCAAGTTGCAGCGTGCCGCCATAGACCTCGTTGTCGAACCGGTTGATGCGGATGCGGTCGGTCCCGACCCGGTCCTCCCACCCGGTCTGCACGGTGCCGCTCTTCTGGTAATAGGCCGCGGCACGCACCCCGCTGACGAAGCCATCGCCGACATATCGATAATCGATCGTGCCACGGTTGCGCGCGGTGGTGTCGCGTGCCTGGAGCCCCAGCACCGCCGTCGCCGCCAGCGGAGCAGCAGTAACCTTGGTGATCGCGCTTAGCACGTTCGTATCCACGACGGCGTCGAACCGTTCATAGGTCAACCGCACCCGGTGCGCATCGCTCGGGCTCCAGACGAGGCGACCGAGCACCGCGTTGGAGGCGATGTCCTGCGGGTTGGGCGTCGTGCGATCGGTATTGGCGCTGTCGTTGCCGCCCTTGTTATCCAGTTCGTGGCCGTCGCGCCGCGTATAGGTGAGCATTGCCTGCAGGTCGCCTTGCCGACCGGCCACGACCAGCCCCTTGGTCCAGCTGTCGTCCGACGAATCATAGCCGACCCGGGCCCCGCCGCCGACCAGACGGCCGTCGTGCATGAAATCCTGCGGATCCTTGGTGATGAAGCTGACCGCCCCGGCCACGCCGTCGCTGCCGTACAATGCCGATGCCGGACCGCGCAGGATCTCCACCGACTTCAGCAGGTCGAGGTCGACATAATCGCCGCGCCCGACCGATTGCGCACCGAAGCTGAAGGCATCCGGCACCCGCACGCCGTCGACGGTAATCAGGACGCGGTTGCCTTCCAGCCCGCGGATGTTGAAGCCACTGTCGCGGTCGCGACCGGTCGACGAACCCGCCGCGGTGAACCGGGCCGGTGCCCGGCGTACCGCCACGCCGGGTTCGTAACGGACCAGATCCTTGATGTCGGTAATCATCCGGTCGTCGATCGTGGCGGCATCGATCACCGAAACGGTCTGCGGCACATCCTCGACCCGTTTCTGGCCGCGCGTCGCCGTCACGGTGACCTCGCTATCGCCGGGTGCTTGCTTCCCCCCATCGCCGGTGATCGCCGCAGGATGAACAACCGTCTGTGCCAGAGCCATGAACGGCAGGACGCAGAGGTTCAGGGCCGCGACGGCAACGCCGCGCAGCAGATATGCAGATGTCATTGACGCTTCCCCTTCTCGCCAAGGTGCGTTAATGCGAGTCACTATCGTTAGCAAGCGTTTGATTGGAGGGACGGGGATGCAACATTCGATCGGCAGGATTCGCGCGGGGTCGGCAGCGCTGGCGCTTGCCCTAGTATCGACCTCAACCGGGGCGCTGGCGCATATGCCCTACCTGTTGCCGGCCCAGTTCGACGTCGGCAGCCGGACGCAAGTAACGCTGGAAGCCTCCTTTACCGAAGACGCGTTCCGCCCCGAAGTCGCGATGCGCGACGCCCCGTTCGAAATCACCGCTCCGGACGGTCGAACCACCAGGCTGTCCCCGGCAACGTTGGCGGGCGACCGGACGATCGCGGAGGCGGCGCTGCCGGTCGACGGGATCTACCGGCTGTCGTCGGGGCAGCGCACCGGGCGTTCGGGCAAGATGTACCGCAAGGGGGACGAGTGGGTCATGGTCGACGAAGGCGCCACGCCGCCGCCGGGCGTCGAACCGGTCGATGTGCGCAGCATGACGCTCGCCGACGCCTATGTCTTGCGCGGCCGCCCCGGTTCGCCGGGTGCGCTGGCACCGCGCGGCAAGGCGTTGGAGATCCAGCCCCTCGGCGATCCCACGGCGCTCGCCCCGGGCAGGGCAGCCCGGTTCGCGATCCTCTACGACGGCAAGCCGCTGCCGGGGCAGCAGGTAACACTGTTCCGCGAGGCGGGCCTGTATGACGGTCGCAAGCAGGCCGGCACGGCGACCAGCGACGGTGCCGGGATCGTGACGCTGACACCGCCCGATCCCGGGCGATACCTGCTGCTCGTCCGCTATCGAACCGCCACGCCGCACGCCGCAGGCGGATACGCCATTTTCACGACGACGCTCGCCTTCGAGGCGGGGTGAGGAACCGACATGGCCTTCATGGAACGTATCGAGCAACCCGACACCGACGGCGAACTGGTCGTCGTGCGGTTGCTGCGGCATTATCGCGGCGTCCATGATCGCGATGAAGGCGGTGGTGCGCTGGCCAGCCTCGTCGCGCTGGGTCAGAAGCTGCGCCTTCCCCCGGCCGGCAGCGTGGCGTTGGCCAGCGTCTTCCAGCTTACCGAGGCGGTGCTGGGGCGAAGCCTCGTCACCGAATGCTGCTGTTCCTGCGACTACAGCGCGGACGAGCGTGCCGTCATCTGCCTCCTGGGTGCCCGCCTGCCGTGCATCGCCGGAACCGGTACCGTCGAGATACCCCATGGCCTGCCCGGGGCATTGGCATGGGCCATCCTGAGCGTCCGGTCGCTGTGCGGCACGATCCTCTCGCTACCCGCCCGCCCGTTGCCGGTCGGCGATCCGGGTTGCCCGTTCCACCACCCTGCCGGCGCGTGACGGCGATGGCGGCGCTCTACGACTATTTCGACCGGCACGTCCGCGACATGGCCCATGACGACATCTTCGTCCTGTCCGCCGTCCGGACATGGGTCTTCGCGGTCCGCAACGCGCGCTGTGCGCAGGCGATGCTGCGCAGCGGCTTCACCGCCCGCCGCGTCGGCGACGCCCTGTTGCCGTTCCTGTGCTCGATGACACTTCTCGACCACTATGGCTATGGTACGATGCGCTTCGCTGACGTCCGCTATCCGAACGTCAGCGACGACGAGGCGCGCGTCCTGGCGCTGTTCGGCGCGGCACGGGTGAGCGATCCGGGGCTGATCCGGATCGCCACCAGCCTAGTAAGCGACGATATGGCCCTGCAACTGGCGGGTGCCGCCGGAAAAGTCGCCGCCGCGATGTTACCGGCAGGATCGTGAGCGAACCGACCCTGCCGTTTCAGGCGCCGGTCAGAACCGGTAATTGGCGCTGACGGTGAAGTTGCGCGGGCGACCATAGCGATATTGCCCGAACGATCCGACCTGGCTGAAATAGGTCTTGTCGAGGACGTTATCGACGTTCGCCTGCACGCTGACCTGATCGTTCACGGCCAGACGCGCCATCAGGTTGACCAGCAGGAAGCCCCCCTGTTCGAACCGGAACGGAACCGCGGGCGTCGTGCCGGGGACGGTGCCGTTCGAATAGGCGGAGCTGCGATAGTTCGCACCGCCGCCGAAGGTCAGCCCGTTCAGGACGGACGGTACGGTATAGGTGGTGAAGGCCTTCAGCAGGCGACGCGGCTGGTCCGTATTGGCGTCGTTGTCGTTCGCATCGCGCGCCTTGAACTGGCTGTAGCCGACATTGACGTTCCAGTTGGGCAGCGGGCTGCCCGTCGCCTCGATCTCGAAGCCTTCGCTGACGACGCCGTCCGCCGCGCGGTATGGCTGGAACGGAATGCCCGAGCCCGGCCGCGTGATCGGCGTACCGTCGATCTGCCCCAGATTATCCTGCTCGATCCGGAACAGCGCGACCGACGTCTGCAACGCCTCGTTGAAGAACGCACTCTTCAACCCGACCTCGTACGCCTTGCCCCGGATGGGATCGAGCTGCTCGAAATTGCGGTCCTGCACGCTCTGCGGCAGGAAGATCGTGGTGTAGCTGGCGTACAGCCGGTGGTTCGGCGTCAGGTCGGCCAACGCCCCGACATAGGGGATGAACACGCCGCTGTCGCCATAGTCACGCTGCGTGCCATAGGCGACGCCCTTCTGGCGCCAGTTTGCGACGCGACCGCCGCCGATGACCTTCAGCCAGTCGGCGACGTTGACGCGCAGCGCCCCATAATAGCCGATCTGACGGATGCGTTCCTGCTCGACCCCGACGGTCGGGGTGCTGGAGAAGCCGGGATCGGGATACGAGTTCTCGTTCCAGTTCAGGAAATTGCCCGCCGGCGGAAACCGGAAGAATCCCAGCGGCGGAATTTCGTTCAGCGCGGCATAGGTGTCGGTCTGCCGGTTGATGACGCTGTTGAGGTAGCCGAGCACCAGTTCATGGTCGCGACCGAAGATCGTCAGCTTCCCCTTCAGCTGCGCATCATAGCTGTCCTGAATGCTTTCGCCGTCCGCCGAATACGGGTTGCTGCCCAGCCCCAGCCCCGTGGTGCGATCGACATTGCCGAACAGGTACAGGATGCGGGTATACTGGGTATTGCGCAGACGGTTGTAGTTGCCGGTCAGACTCCACCCTTCGCCGAAATCGTGACGCAGCGTGGCGAAGAAATTCTGGTTCTGCGTCGTCCACGTCGTCCAGGGCTGCGCCGTGCTCTTCGAACGATCCCATTCGGCGACGGTCCCGTCGCTGTAGAAGGTCGGCAGGCTGCCCCAGAACGCGCCCTTCGGTACGTTGCGCTGATGGCTGAACCCGACGCGAAGCAGCGTATCGTCGGTGATGTCGCCTTCCAGCGTGCCGTACAGGACGAGCTTGCGGTTGCTGTAGAAGTCGGTGAACGAATTGCCTTCTTCGTAACGGCCGACCGCGCGGACGCGCAGCGTGCCGTTGGGCACCACCGCGCCGCCGACATCGCCCGACACGCGCCACGTATCCCAGCTGCCATAGGCCGCGTTCAGGTAACCGCCCCATTCGGCACGGTCGGCGTGCTTGCGCACCAAGTTGATCGATGCCGACGGATCGCCCACGCCGCTCAGCAGCCCGGTGGCGCCGCGCACGATCTCGACCCGTTCGTAGATTGATACGTCGGCGATGGTTTCGCCGCGATCGCCGCCCAGCGCCCATGCGGTCGGAACCCCGTCGATCTGCGTGTTCTGGATATCGAAGCCGCGTGCGAAGAACGAGTTTCGCACGTCGTCGCTTTCATTCACCGCGACGCCGACGCCGTTTTCGATCACGTCGCGAACGCTGATCAGGTTCTGGTCGAGGATACGCTGCGCGGTGACGATGCTGACCGACTGCGGCGTCTCGCGCACGGTCAGCCCCAGCCCTGTCGCCGTGTCGATCCGATCGGGGAGCGTATACCGTCCGCTGACGACGATATCGTCACTTTCTTGCGTCTGCTCTGTTTCCGGTGAAGCGCCGTTTCCGGTTGGTTGCTGGGTGGTCTGTCCTGTCGCCGGCAAGGAAACTACTAGCAAGGCACAACCCGACAACCATAACGTCTTCATTTCATTCCCCGATCATATCCAGCCCATCCGAGCGAGCCTTAGATCCCGCCGCTACATCTATTGCGACTAGCTAGCAATAGCAGATTTCAGGATGATATTGACGTGCCGGTGACGCAGGCCGCCTCGACCCAATTATGGACATTCAAAGCGAGCAGGTAGCTTTCCTGAAACGGCCGTTCGTTAATCGGGCAATCCGGGGACCGTGATCTTACGATTGGCGCTCATAGGGTCGAGCCTAGGCTACTTTGGCCCCGTCAGACGCTCCCAATTTGCGAAGGCGAAACCACGGCGCGCTGCGTCGTCCAAGTCGATGGTCTCGAGGAAGCGACGTGGCTCACCGCCCGGCCGGTACTGGTATGGGAAGTCGGTCGAGAACAACAGACGATCCGGGCCAACGATCTCCAGGCACTGCCGCAGATAGGCTTCACTCCACATGCCGCTGCCGGTGACGTAAAGGTTGCTGCGCGCATATTCATACAGCGATCGCCCAAGCTCGAGGGCTCGGCCCATCACAGCCGATGTTCGCTCGAGGTAGAACAGCACCACCTCGCCCCAATGGCCAAGGATGATCTGCAGCGCTGGCAATTCGTCGAAGACACCCGCAGCCGCGAGCCTGACCCATTCCAAGCCTGCTTCATAGTGCCAGCCTAGACCAAAGGCGGCGAGTGCGAGATCCGCCCTCTCACTGATACCGGAATAATTGGACGCGCGTACGTCTGGTGCCGGCGTTTGGGGATGGATGAATAGAGGAACGCCCAATTCCTCAGCTTTTGCCAGCATTGGCCGCAGCGCCATGTGGTCGAGGTGCCGATCACGTGTGCGGCCGCAGAGCAGCGCTCCCTTCAACCCAAGCTCTTTCACGGCACGTTCCAGCTCGCGGGGGGCGGCATCTGGATCGGATGTCGGAAGAGCCGCGAAACCCTGAAAGCGTGTGGGATGACGCGCACACGCATCGGCAATCAAATCGTTGACCCGCCGAGCAGACTCGACCGCCGGTTCAGGCTCGAGATTGTGTAGACCCGGCGTGGTAAGGGACAGCACTTGGACATCGACGCCCTGCTCGTCCATCAGCGCCAGGCGCCCCTCACCAAGGTCTGCCAGACGCTCACCTGTCACACCTCCGTCTGCGATGGCAGATACAGGGTCATGTGGAGGCGGCGCTGACGTCCAGGCGTCACGAACAATGTGTGGCAGGACATGTTCTTCGATGGCGATCAGGCGCATGGACGTCTCGCATATAGCTTAAGGGTAACCACCAAATCCGCCGCCGGGTTTCCTGATGCAAGCTCACCGGCTCGACGACGATCCGATCCGGCAGTGAGCAACGGTCGCAGATCACGCGGCGGTGATCGCTGAATAGTCCTTCGCGGCAAGGTCGGTGAGGAGATCGGGGCCAGTCGGCTCCCACCCGAGCCGCGCCCGCGTCCAGGCGCTCGACGCCGTCATGTCGAGGCCTGCGAGGGGTGTCATCCACCCAAAATAATGCTCGACCTCGTCAGCCGCGACGGAGCGCACCGTTAGCCCGCTGCATTTGCCGATCACCTCGGCGATGGCACGCGTGATGACGCCCTCCTCTGCCGAGGCATGGTAACGTGCACCCGGTTCACCCTTTTCGCGGGCTAGCACGTAGAGCTTCGCCACGTCTCTGACGTGCGCGGCGGACCAGCGCGCCTGTCCTCGCCGGCATACGCTACCGCTCCCGCCCGGCGTGCTTCGGCGATCAGCGGTGTGATCAGCGGTGTGATCAGCCCGGCCTTGGTGGTGTCGTGCACATAAGGCAATCGAATAGTGCGCACGTCGATGCGGCGCGCCACCAGTGCCGCGCCTGCGAGTTCCGTCGCGATGCGCGGGTTGGCGTAGTGCGGGTTGAGTACGTCTTCCGTCGCTGGTCCGCCATTCAGCGGCGTGCCGATGCCGACCCCCGAGTTGATCAAGATCGGCTTTCCCGTTCCTCTAGCGCCTCTCCCATGGCCGCAATGTTGCGTTCGTCCTTTCTGGTGTTCTCCACGAAGTTCGCAGAATCATGGTCGAATGCACAATGGATCACCGCATCGGCCGCCGCGACGCCACGCGCAAGCGTGTCGAGATCACCGCGATGAACGTCAACCCCGGCCGCTTCAAGCTGACGCGCGCCTGCGTCGGATCGCGTGAGACCGAGCACCTGATGGCCGCGGTCGAGCAGTTCGGAAATGATGTGCGAACCGACGAAGCCGGTCGCGCCGGTCAGGAATACCCGCATGAGCCGGAACGCGAGCATCTGTACATGCTAGGCCTGGGCATCACCCCCCGGCTGCAACGTGTGCTTGACGGGATGGTGCTGAGCCCTGCGATCATCAAGACAGCGATGTGGGATGTGGTTGGCTGGAACCGCGCCGCGACGGTGCTCCTGACCGACTATTCCAAGCTGCCGCGCGAGGACCGTAACGTCCTCCCCTTGATGTTCGGCAGCAACTATGTCCGCAGCCGGAACGAAGATTGGGAAAGCATCGCCCGCTTCGTCGTGGGTGCCTTTCGCGCAGACGTAGCGCGGGCAAATGCAGGCACCAGCGCCGAGGTCACCAGGCTGGTAGCGGACCTCAGCGCGGTCAGCCCCGAATTCATTGCATTGCCGAAGCTGGCTGACGCCCGACCGTCGACTACGCTTGGCACGCGCCGTTGCGATCGCTCTGTCAGAGGGCGAGCCCGACGTAGACGCCGAGCCCGCCCTCCATCAGTCTTGCGACACCATCAATCCGACCGGGCGACGGGCGCCGCCGATCGCCCAGGTCCAGTGTTCCGACCTTGGGGATAACGCTGGTCCGTCGCAGAAGGCAATCTCGACCAGCAGATGGGCGAGTTGCTTCGTCCAACCGTGGCCAACGCAACTATGCGCTCCGATGCCGAACGGCAGGCCGCGATCAGACCGACCCGGACGATAGAGTGCGGGCTGAGGGAACACGTCCGGATCGCGATTTCCTGCCGACCACCACATCCAGACGAGCGTGCCCTCCGCAACGGACCGGTCGCCGATCTGCGCCTCCACGCGGGCTTGGCGCACGGTGAAGAGCGTCGGAGTCGCGAGACGCAACGCTTCTTCGATTGCCAGTTCCCTGTAGGATGGGTCCGCGAGCGCCAGTTTGTCCGTTTCCTCCAGCAGTAGAACCGTCAGCATACCGGCCAGGCCCGCCGCCGCAGTATCGATGGCATCGAACAAAAGGGATGCGACCAGAGGCGCGCCCTGCGCCGCTCCGGCGACGCTCGCGATACGGCGCGCCGGGCATTCCCGGTCGCTGCCGATCACCTCGGCCGATCGCCTCAACAACTCGGCAGCCGCGCAATCCGCGGCTGTCGCGTCGGCGGCATCCGGCGCGAAGGAGAGTTGCCGGCTGAACACGTCGACCTGTTCGCCGAGGCTCGCCGCATCCTGGCTGCCGTATCCGGCGAATGCCCCCCAACATTCCGTCGCAATGGGAAGGCAGATGTCGTGAAAAAGGTCGACATGCCGGTCCCGCGCAACAGCGACCCATCTGTCGATCACCGACCGCGCGTCGGGCGCAAAGCCTGTCACCGCCGCATTGTTGAGCCCCGCCAGCACGGCCTTGCGGAGACGACGATGCTCGAATCCGGTCTGGGTGAAGAGGCCGTGACGCAGGATGTCGTCCCCGTTACGGCAAGGCTCGTCCGGTGCGTCGGGCATTGGCGTTCCGTCGACGGCCGCATGCATCCCGAATGCGCGAAGCGCGCGATGGCCGAGGATTGCCAGCCCGCCATCAGGGCTGCGCTGAACTCGGTCGCCATTTAGAAAGCTCCGCTTGAACGCGGGAAAGGGATCCTGCCAGAACCCCGGCAGGGTGAAGTCGTCAAAAACACGCATGAAGTGATCCTCAAAAGAACATGACGAAGCGCCCGGCGGTCAGCCAGGGTGCAGCGTTCGAATGATCTTTCGGTCAGCGGATCCGGCAGTGCGCGTAGAAGGTCATGACGTCTTTCCAGAAACTTACAGTGGCTGCTTCAGGAACGTTACGTCGCGATGGCTGCGTGGGCAAATTCTGCGCCTGCCAGCCGCTGCCGGAATTGCACCTCGAGTCCGGCCAGACACAGCTAGGCGAGCGAGCGCGTCGAGGCATTGGCGATCGCGCCATCGAGCGGCTCATCACCGAACGCAGATGGTTGAAGCACCAGCACGTCGGCCAGAGCGGCGAGGAAGTCGCGCGCATCGAACAGCTCGCCCGGCGCCCGCACGCCCGCCCAATCCGGCGTCGCGTCCGCCAACAGGCGAAGGCAGGCCTCGACGACCAGCGGCGCGGTGACGAAGTAGATATCCCGTCCGGTAACGGTCGCCTCGCGCCTATGCCCGCGCCGTTCGGCGCGAACCGACATGGCGAACATCTGGTCCGATCGGCCAAGCGCGTCCTGTGCCTGGGGGAGCGGCGTCGCCGCATCGGCCAGATCGGCGAGCGGCTTGCCGTTCATGTAGCTCGTGATCGCCCACGCCTTCAAGTGCCGGGACAGCAGGACGATCTCCGACAGCGCGACGCAGGAGACCGGCTGCGATCCGAACGGCTTCGGAAACGGCCACAGCGAGGCTGGTGGAGGCGACGGCACCGGCGCCAGCACGCCATCGCGGACGACAAGACGCGTGGCGGTGTTCCGCTCACCGGTGAGGCGGGTGCCCGTCGTCGGATGCCAGGAGTCGAGCGCGACCGCGATCTCGATCGCATCGACGTCCGGCCAGTCGTCCACGATGCTCGACGCCAGCAGGTCGGCAAGCCCCCCGAAGAAGGCCATCGCCGGCATAACGACGCGACCGGCCGCCTTGGCCGAGGCATCGAACGTGGCGATCGTATCCAGCACGGTGACCTGCTCGGCGGTCACGTCGAGCACGTGACAACCAGCCATAAGCGCCGCTTCGATCACCGGCTGGCAGGTGTCGAAGAACGGCCCCGCGCAATTGATGACCGCATTGAGGCCATCGAAGGCGTGCCGCATCGACGTGGAATCATCGACGGACGTCACACGAGCTTCGCCGTGCCGGAGCCCTGCCTGCAGCCGCGACAGCGCAGCGCCGTCACGCCCGATCCAGCGAGCCTCCACTCCACGACGCGCCAGCTCCGCGGCGACGAATCGGCCGGTATGACCATTTGCTCCGAAAACACCGATGCGATGCACAGCCATGACTACCCCCTCAGACCGATACCGATCGGTATCGTTTGTGCTACCGCTCGGTATCGCTGTCAATCTGCCTGTGTTACGGCTTCCGCACCTCACCGGTCCTGGAAATCCATGAACGATCCCGCCTCCACCTCGCCCGGCCCCGCCCGTGACGCCGTGCTGAGAACCGCGTCGCAGCTATTCTATCGCGAGGGTGTGCGCGCGGTCGGCATGGAACTGATCGTCGAGCGGTCCGGCGTGGCGAAGACAACCATCTATCGGCACTTCCCGACGAAGGACGCGCTGGTGGAGGCGTTCCTTGAGGCGGAGGATCGTGAATTCTGGCAGCAATGGGACAAGATTGTCGCTTCAAGCGCAGGGGAACCCAGAAATGCCCTGCTGGCCTTGAGCGCCTGGGTGGGCGGCCGGGTTTCGCGCGACGGCTATCGGGGGTGCCCCCAGATCAACGTCGCGGCCGAGTTCGCGGATGCCGGGCATCCTGCCCGCATAGTCGCGCATCGCCACAAGGCGGAGATGGTCACCCGGCTCGCCGCGCTGTGTCGCGAGCTGGACGCCTCGACCGCCGATCTACGCGCACAGCAGATCGGCCTGCTCTTCGACGGAGCGTTCATGAGCGGGGCACGTCTCGGCGGGCTCGGTGCGAAGCCTGTGCTCGACGATGCGATCGAGCGTCTGATCCAGGGTCCAGACGTGTGGCGACCATGACCTTGTCATGATGATGGGATGATCATCCCGCGAAGGCACCCTGCCGCCCCTGTTCCCGCATCGCGTCGATGAACACGCGCACCGCAGGCATTGTCGCCCGGCCGGGATCGTAGAGGAGGCTCACCGGCACGGCGGATGGCGCGTGGTCCGCCAGAACCTCGACCAGTCGGCCGTCTGCGATATGCGCGGCCGACTGATAGCTCAGCACATTGGCAAGTCCCACGCCGGCCTCCGCGGCAGCGACGATCGCATCGATACCATTGACGATGAGGCGGGGGACCATTTCTACGATCTTCTGCCGCGGGCGCCAAACGGCCATCCGCTGCCGGCGCGCACGCCGCTGCCCATGATGCACCGATGGCCGGCAAGGTCGACGACATACCCGCCAGGTGCCTGCACAATGCCGTCGATCGGATCGCGCGCGAACGAGGCGGACGCGAGCGGCGTGCCGTAATAGTTCGGCAGATTGTCCCGCAGATAGCGCCGCCGCTTTCAGAGCACGCGCCGCATGGTTGGACACGGTGACGACCTGACGCTCGCGCGGGATGAAGCCTGACAGCCGCTCGAGGTCGGACAGCGGGATGCTGAGATAGGCAGGCAACCCGCCGATCGCGCTTATCTCATCGGCACGGCGCACATCGACGAACACGACGCCGGAGGGCGCGGCCAGCAGCGCGTCGACCCGCGCGCGGTCCAGTTTCGCGCCGCCGGTGGCTTGTCCACTGGCGACCGGTTGGGCGGTTGGCGACACCGTCTGCGCCATTGAGGGGAAGGCGAACGCGCCGAGGGCTACGCCCGTCGCCAACGTGACGCACCAGCCACTCACCATCCCCTTGATATCGTCCGAACCACGCATAGGACCCCCTGTCGATCGAGAGGGATGTTCTACCGGCGCGGATCACCGCTTGAGAAAACGCCGTTGGTTATCAGTCATGCCTGCCAAGCATCTCGCAAAGGCCACAGCAGCTCCCTCAACCGCGGCCCGGTGCGCCTTGTGGATCGGCAGGTTGGTGGAGTGGATGCCCCCGACGGCATATATGCATCGAAGAGGCGGTGTGCAGGACACCGGGTAGGCGTCCGTGACACATATTCACGCAGTTGGGCTGGATTTGGCGAAGTACGTCTTTCGGGTGCCGCGTGCAGACCGGAACGGGGTTCTCCTTCGTAACGTCGCTGGTGATCGAGTCGAGTTTGCCGCTTTCGAGTACCGCCACCCATGAAGGCCAGCGTCACTCACCGTTCCGGGGACGGTAGCGGTTCTCGAACTGCACGACGGGACTACCCACGCCGACCTGAGCGAAGGGCCTAACCGGCATCGAGCCATCAAAGAGGTCGACAACGGTACCTTCAGCATTGCTGCGGCTGTCCACCACGACGCCCGCGTCGTTGGCCATTACCGCTTCGCTCTAAGTGCGATCATGGAACGCGAGTAGCTCGTCAACGCCAAGCCTTTCTTTCCATAGGACAAGTCCGGTTACCTTTCCAAGCCGTGACCCGCGCGTCACAAGCCTTGGCATGACTCCAGACCTTGCCATTCTCTTCGAACATCCACAGTGGTTCACGCCGTTGTTCGCCGCGCTCGACCGGCGCGGGATCGCGTATGAGCGACTGTCACCGGGTACCGCCTTCGATCCCGCCGACGCCGCCGTCCCCGCGCCGCTGATCCTCAGCCGACTTGCCATGTCGGCGTTCCTGCGCGAGGCGGAACACCCGATCTTCTGGGCACAGTCGCTGATGGCGCGCTGGGAGTTGTCCGGCGCTAGGGTACTGAACGGCACCGCCGCCCTCGGCGTCGATACCTCCAAGGCGCGCCAACTCGCACTGATCGCCTCGCTCGGCCTTGCCACCCCCGCGACCCGCGTGGTCCACCGTGCGGCCGACGTGCCGGCGGCGGCCGCGACGATCGGCTTTCCGCTGGTGGTCAAGGCGAATATCGGCGGTGCGGGTGCCGGGATCGCCCGCTACGACAGTCTGGACGAGGTACGGGCGGCGGTTGCCGACGGGGCGCTGCCGACCAGCATCGACGGCGTGCTGCTGGTCCAGGACTATGTGCCCGCGCGCGGCGGCACGATCACCCGGATCGAGACGCTCGACCGCACCTATCTCTATGCGATCGACGTCGCGGGCGGCGGCGCGTTCGATTTGTGCCCGGCGGATGCCTGTCAGGTACCGGGAAGCGCGATCACTATGACCGCGGTCGAGCCCCCGTCGACGTTGCGCGACGCGGCGGAGGCGATCGCCCGCGCCGGCTTGCTCGACCTCGGCGGGGTCGAGGTGATGATCGACGACCGCGACGGCGTGGCCCGCTTCTACGACGTGAACGCTCTGTCCAACTTCGTCGCGAAGCCGCTCGACGTGCTGGGGTGGGACCCGCACGAACGGTTGGTGGACCGACTGGAAACATGGCTCATGGAGGCGCGTACCCGTGCTTCTGGGCGGCAGGAGGCACGCTGATGCGCTACGGTTTCTGGATGCCGGTGTTCGGTGGCTGGCTGCGCAACGTGCCCGACGAGGGGATGGCGGCGACCTGGGAATATGCGCGCCGCCTGACGCAGGACGCCGAGCGTTGGGGATATGACCTGACGCTGATCGCCGAACTCAACCTCAACGATATCAAGGGGGTCGAGCAGCCCGCGCTCGACGCATGGTCCACCGCCGCTGCGCTGGCGGCGGTGACCGAGCGACTGGAGCTGATGGTCGCGGTCCGCCCGAACTTCCATCATCCGGCACTGTTTGCTAAGGCGGCGGCCAATATCGACCGGATTTCCGGGGGGCGCCTCGCGCTCAACGTCGTGTCGAGCTGGTGGGCGGACGAGGCGCGGCAGTACGGCCTGCAATTCGACCAGCATGACGATCGCTATGCCCGGACCGCCGAATGGCTGAGCGTGGTCGACGGGTTGTGGACCGAGGAACGGTTCAGCTTCGACGGCAACTTCTACCGCACCGAGGACGCGATCTGCGCGCCCAAGCCGGTCAAGCGCCCGACGATCTATGCGGGTGGCGAGAGCGAGGCGGCCAAGACCATGATCGCCGCGCAGTGCGACGCCTATGTCATGCACGGCGACCCGGTGTCGGCGATCGCCCCCAAGATCGCCGACATGGCGGCACGGCGGGCGGCGGCAGGCGGGGCGCCGATGCAGTATGGCATGGCCGCCTATGCCATCGTCCGTGACAGCGAGGCAGAGGCGAAACGCGAGCTCGAGCGGATCACGACGGTCAGCGAACTGCCGGCAGGCTACGCGAATTTCGACCAGTGGCTGTCGGGAACGCAGCTCGAGCGCGAATTGAAGCTGCAGGAATATTCCGTGTCGAATCGCGGCCTGCGCCCCAACCTCGTCGGCACACCCGAGCAGCTCAAGGAGCGGATCGCCGAATATGAAGCGGCGGGGCTCGACCTGCTGCTGTTGCAGATGAGCCCGCAGGCCGAGGAAATGGAGCGCTTCGCCGCGCAGGTGATGGGCACCGCCCCCCTCCCCGAGTCGACGGCGGCATGAAGCTGCCGACGGCTGGACGCATCCTGATCGGCCTGATCGCCGGGCTGCTCGTCGGCTATCTCGCCGGACCGCAAAGCGGGATGTTGCCCGCCGCGCAGACGGTCGGCGGAGTATGGCTGGATGCCTTGCGGATGCCGATCATTCCGCTGGTGTTCGCGCTCGTCGTCACGGGGCTGGGCGGTGGATCGGGGGCCGATGGATCGACCCGCGTGGCATCGCGCGCGATCGGGGCGTTCGTCCTGTTTCTCTCCGCATCCGCAGCATTCGGCGTTGCGCTCGGATGGGTGATGTTCAGTGGTTGGGCGGTGGCCGGCCTCGACGCGGTGCGCGGCACCGGCGAGGCGATACCCGATCTGCCCCCGCTTGGCGAAACGCTGCGCGCGCTGGTGCCCGCCAATCCGATCGCCTCCGCGGCGGGCGGAGCCATCGTGCCGGTCGTCATCTTCGCCCTGTTGTTCGCGATCGCACTCCGCCGGATCGAGCCCGCGCGCAGCACCGCGATCCTCGGCATTTTCCAAGGCGTCGCCGACACCCTGCTCGTCATCATCGGCTGGGTGCTGCTTCTTGCGCCGATCGGGGTGTTCGCACTGGCGTTCGACGTCGCTGCACGCAGCGGCATGGCGGTAGGCGCACTGCTCGCGTGGTACGTCGCCGCCCGGGTAATCGGCGGGATCGTGCTGCTCGGGGCGTTCGTCCTGCTGGTGGCCGTCGTGGCACGAACGCAGTTGTCGGCGTTTCTGCGGGCGGCACTGCCAGCGCAGTCGGTCGCGTTCTCCACGCAATCCTCGCTCGCGTCGCTACCCGCGATGCTGCAGGGCGCCCGCTCGCTCGGCTTGCCCGAGCGTCAGGTCGGCACCGTCCTGCCGCTGGCGGTCGCGCTGTTCCGTATCAGCGCGCCGACGGCAATCAGCCTTGCCGTGCTGGCGCTCGCACGGCTCAATGGCGTCGAGCTGGGTCTGCCGCAAACCGTGCTCGTCGGTGTCCTTGCGGTGCTCAACAATCTGGTGATCGCCGGCCTGCCCAACCAGATCAGCTTCTTCGCCGCCTATGCGCCGGTCGCCCTGGCGGTAGGCGTACCGATCGACCTGCTGCCGCTGTTCCTCGCGGTGGACACGATCCCCGACATGTTCGCGACCAGCGCCAACGTCACCGCCGATCTCGCGCTGACGACCATCCTGACCGAGAACGAACAAGACGTGGCGGCAGAGGCATCCGCCTGACCGCCCCGCCGCCGAGCATCACACGGGTTGCGGCAGCCGGTCCCGACACGCATCCGCCGCTCGCGGGTCGCGCGCGCGATTGTGGCACGGTCGTCGGTGACGGTCGCAGCCCCCTTCGACATAGGTGAGGCCCCGTCGTACCCGGCTGGCCCGCCCCCCGGCAGTGCCACGACCTGTCGGGCGCCTGGCGCGATCACCCTGCGCCTCGGCCAGTCAATGAGCGCGGGCTTGAAGTGATCGGGCGTGTGCGACCGCGTCGGTTTGGCGACGATACTCCTGACCGCCTGCCGTAGTTCACCATCGGTGACACCCGCGATCCGCCCATGCCGTGCAGTCGCGCACCGTCTTCGGCAGCGACTGGCCGAGCGTAAAGCGAACCTTCGCAACCGCAACGAAAAACTATTTACATAACGATCGTGCGGTATGTTTATGTATTGCTACCGTCAAGGGAGGGTTCGTATGCTGAAGCTGGGGGGTTACGGTGTTCCGGTCATCGGGTTGGTGGTCGCGACGGCAGGGATGGTGCAGCCTCACGCTGCCGCTGCGCAGGCGCAACCCGTGCCGCGCGATACCGAGGCGGAAGGAAATCCTTCAGCGAACGACGACATCCTCGTCACCGGGCAACTGAGCCGGGAAGCGGATCTCGGCGGCACGCTGGGCACGCGTTCTATCCTCGACACGCCGTTGTCGGTGAGCAGCGTGTCGCGGGAGGATCTGGCCGATCGCGCGGTGACGGCATTGGGGGAGGTGTTCGCACGGGACCCGGCGGTGACCTCGCTCGGCGATACTACTACGATCTACTCGTCGAACCTGAGCGTTCGCGGCCTGCCGCTGGACGCGGCCAACGGCTACAAGATCAATGGTCTGCCCATCTATAATTTCGGCGCGGAACTGCCGATCGCCTTTTTCGACAGGATCGACCTGCTGAAGGGATCCTCGGGTTTTCTCTACGGCTTCAGCGCGCCGGGCGGCATCGTCAACTATGTGACGGCCAAGCCGACCGACGACACGCGGGTGGCGGTCGAGGCCGGCTATCGATCCGACAGCATCTTTTCCGGTCATGTCGATCTGGGCGGACCGGTCGTGCCCGGCTTCGGTTATCGGCTGAACGCAATCGTCGAGGATGGCGATGCTCGCAATGGCGCCCGCATCCGCAACAAGGGCGCCGCGCTGTCGTTGTCAGCCGATCTGGCGCCGGGGCTGCGCTGGACGTTCGACGGCATCTATCAGAAGCGCGAGACCGGCAACGTCGTGCAGGGCGTCAGCGTCAGCAGCTTCACCGGCACGGCGCTGCCGCCCCCGCCGGCCGGCGACGATCCGCTGCCGGTCACGCCCGGCAGTTACTTCGACACCGACTATTACCTGCTGGCGACCGGGCTGCGGATCGCGATCGCGCAGGGATGGACCATATCGGCGGATGCGAGCAGTTCGGGCAACCGGCGCAGCTTCTCATTCGACTTCGCCTATCTGGGCAACGCGGCCGGCGACTATACCAACTTCGTCAACGACAGCCGGTCGCGTAACCGCTTCGACCAGGGGCGGCTCCTCGTCGCAGGAAAATTCGCCACCGGACCGTTGAACCACAACCTCGTTCTAGGGGCGTCGGCACAGGGCTACACCGTCTTCGGCAACGTCAACCAGGTGTTCCGGGCGACCGGGTCCAGCAACATCTATACCGGCGCGCCAGTCCCCTATACCTCGACGATGTTCGTCGACCCGTACAAGAGCGCCGAGGTCGAACAACAGGCCCTGTTCGCCAGCGATACGGTGGAGGTCATGCCCGGCCTGTCGTTGCTGGCGGGGGTGCGATGGACCCAGTATCGCCAGCGCGGCTATGCCACGACCCGGCTGCGGGCGTCGCAATATGACAAATCGCCGGTCACCCCGACGCTGGCGGTCCTCTACAAGCCGTCGCCGACGACAGCATTCTATGCCAGCTACGTCGAATCGCTCGAACAGGCCGCGACCGTATCCAGCCTCTATACCAATCGCGACGCGTTGCTGGCGCCGCTACGCAGCCGGCAATATGAGGCCGGCTTCAAGATCGACGAACGCGACTGGACCGGATCGGCCGCCGTCTTCGCGGTCCGGCGTGGCGCCGCCTATGCCAATGCCGCCAACGAATTGGTGCAGGACGGCTACGCGCTCTATCGCGGTCTGGACATCAACGGCCGGGTCCGCCCGGTGCGCGGCGTGTCGCTGGGCGCCGGCGTGCTGGTGCTCGACGCCCAATATGAGCAGGCAAGCCCGGCGATCGTCGGCAACCGCGTGGAGGGCACGCCCAATTTCCAGCTGTCGGGTGATATCGGCTATCAGTTCGCAGCGGTGCCGGGGCTGAGCGTCAGTGCGGACGTCCGGCGCAACGACGACGTGACCATCAACAGCGCCGCTACCCTGCGGACGCCGGCCTATACGCTCGTCGGACTGGGGGTGAAGTACGACCTCGCGCTGCTCGGGCATCAGACCACCTTGCGCGCGAACGTGACCAACCTGACCGATGAGCGCTACTGGTTCTACATCCAGCCCAGTTTCATCTTTCCCGGCGAGGCGCGCACGCTGTCGCTCGGGATGCGATTCGCCTTCTGATGCGGGCGGGGACCGGCGAAGCCGACGGGCGCACGGCAGTCAGCTATGCGCTCGTCAACATGCCGCTGCAGATGATCCAGGGGCCGGCGTCGATCATCCTGCCGTCGCTCTATGTCCAATATGCCGGGCTGGACATGGTCGTCATCGGCATCCTGATGACGCTGTTGCGGCTTGGCGACGCGGTGATGGATCCGGCAATCGGCTATCTGTCGGACCGCACGCGCCTGCGCTTCGGCCGGCGGCGGACGTGGGTGGCGCTGGGCGCCGCACTGTGCGTGCCGGCGGTCCTCCTCGTCTTTCGCCCCGGTCCCGCGACCGGCTATGTCTATTTCACTGCCAGCTATTTCCTGCTGACACTGGCATGGACGATGGTCGAGATCCCGCACACCGCGTGGCTGAGCGAGATCAGCCACGATTATGGCGCCCGCAACCGGCTGTCGACCTATCGCTACATCGCCGGCATGGCCGGCACCGCGCTGTTCCCGCTGATATCGTTCCTGCCTTGGCTTCCGAACCGGGCGGTGACACCCGAGGTGACGCAGTTGGCGTCCTTCGTCGCAATCCTGCTGCTCGGCATCGCGGTGCCTGCGGCGCTGTGGCTGGTGCCCGATCCCCCGGTCAGGGCGACGGACAGCCGCAGCCATGGTATCCGGCAGGTCGCGCGGGACCTATGGGCCAACCGGCCGCTGCGCCGCTTCATCGCCATGCAGTCGCTGACCGGCGTGTCGTCCGGCATGGTGACGGGCCTCTATTATTTCTACGTCAGCATCTATCTGGGGCTCAGCCGCGACTATACCAGCGTGATGCTGGCGGTATACACGCTGTCGATCGTCGGCAGCGCGCTGTGGCTGCGGATCGGGCGCATCGTCGACAAGCACCGCATCATCGCCCTGTGCAGCCTCTTCACGGCGCTGACGAACGTGTTGATGTACGTCATCACCCCCGGCCCCGACGCCTTCCTCTTGCTGCTGGTTATGTTCTCGGTGGCGGCGATCGCCACCTCGGGTGCCGTTGCCGCGCAGGTCGCGCTGCTCGCCGATGTCGCGGATTACGGCGTTCTCCAGTCGGGGCGCGAGCATCCCGGCAACTATTTCGCCCTGTTCGCCTTTGTGGGCAAGGCGGCGCTGGCGGTCGGCAGCGGGATCGGCCTGATCATCGCCGGCCTGTTCGGGTTCCGGGTCGAAGGCGGCAACGGTCCGCTGGCGATGACCGGCTTCTTCCTCGCGATCATCTGGATTCCGCTCGCGCTCAACGTCCTGTCCGCCGCCCTTTCGTGGTTCTTTCCGCTGGATCGCCGGCGGCAGGCGGTCATCGCCCGCCGGATCGGACGGCGTCATGCCCTTGACTTGACGCCCGCACCATCGGGTAACGGGGCAATATGACGACCGTACGCAAAGCCGAGAGACGCACCCAGCAGGAGCGGACGGCCGCGGCACGGGACAATCTGATCCGCGCGACGCAGGACTGCCTCGCCACGCTGGGCCTTGCGAGAACGACCGTCGGCGAAATCTGCAAGCGGGCGGGTGTCTCGAGCGGCGCCTTGCTGCATCATTTTCCCAGCAAAAACGCGCTGATCGTGACCGCGTCGATCCAGCGGCAGATCGAGCTGATCGACGATACGGTCCGGCGGGCGCAGATCGGACATGGTACGATCCGTGACGAGGCCGACGAGATGCGGCAACTTATGGCGCAGACCTTTCCGCTGTCGTACGAATTCTTCTGGGCGCTGCGCACCGACGAGAATCTGCGCCGCGAATTCCAGAGCCAGCTTCAGGCGAACGAGGGCGCGTTCACCAGTCGCTACACGGTCCAGGATTCGGACCTCAAACGCTCGGGCGAGCCGCTGATCGTCCGGATGGTCCTCGCATGCTTCCTGCGGGGCCTGCTGCTGGAGGCGCTGATGAGCGACGCCGGCACCGTCGAGCGGATTTATGAGGTTTTCGTCGAAGCGATGACGGCGTTCGTGCGCCTGCAGACGCCGGGGGGACGCGCCTCGTGATGGACGATGGGACCGACCTCCCCGTGCTGCGGCTCGATACGTCGCTCGGGCCTATCGATGTCGCCCTCGCGCTGCACCGGGCGCCCCGCACCGCGCGGCATGTGATGGAACTGGTGCAGCGCGATCTGCTCTCCCCCGCCACCTTCTATCGCGCCGTCCGGCCGACCGACGCGACCGATCCGCCGACCCGTATCTCGGTCCTGCAGGGCGGTGTCGGTTGGCAGCGTTGCGAGGACCTGCCCGGCGTCGTGCACGAACCGACCTCGGTTACCGGATTGCGCCATGTCGACGGCGCGGTGTCGATCGGTCGCTGGGCGGACCGGCCGGCCACCAGCGAATTGTTCATCTGCCTGGGCGATCAGCCGAGCCTTGATGCGCGTCCCGGCGAAGGGCCGTTCGATGCCGGCTTCGCGGTGTTCGGCCAAGTCGTTGGCGGGATGGATGTCGTACGGCAGGTTCACCGACTTGCCTGCGACGGGCCGCCACCGCCCGGACACGGTCGTTTCGACGGGCAGTTCCTTACCGATGCCGTTCCCTTTTCCACTCAACTAATACCTTCGAGTACCGGACACTTAACGGGGCACATCGCGTAGCGTCTGCTTTCCGGGTCCGGATCGAAGATGATCATAGCCATTCGCTGACGGCCCGCCCCGGCTGGAAGCGAATGGCAATCTGGCGTCGAAAGCCATCTTTCAAGTACCGGGTTGTGAATGAACGTCGGCTTACCTCGATCTCTCGCGCCAAACCGGCCTTTCCGGTCTCCCACCAAACTTGGTCACGCGCTACCCGCCCAATTGCGCGAGGAAGCACGTATCGTCAGATCGCTGACGGCACCAAACCCGCAAGCCTAGGTGTTTAGTCCCGGCATCTGGTGGATCGGGTCGACGATGAACCGGTCTGGCTCTGACGTCCAGATCTTGGCGATGTATTCGTAGGGTGTGAGCCCACTGAGCGTCTTGAGCCGTCGAGCGAAGTTGTAGGCGGCCATGAAGTCGGCGAGGTGCGTCCGGAGCTGGTCGTGGCTCTCGTAGTGGAAGCGCTTGACGGTGGCTTCCTTGATGGTCCGGTTCATCCGCTCGACCTGGCCGTTCGTCCAGGGATGGTTCGGTTTGGTGAGCCGGTGCTCGATGTCGTTGGCCTCGCAGATCATGTCAAAGCGCATCTGGCGCGACCAGGCGGTGTTGCGGTTGCGGGGCTGCTCGGCAGCTGCAACGTCGCCATCGTCGTGAGCGCCGAAACATCAATCTCGATACCATTGTCGACGACAGCCGGATCGATCTCGTTGCCGACCAGCGCCTGGCTGCACACCCGCACCGATATGCCCGCGGTCCGCAACGCTGCCACCAGCGGCAGGTTCGGGTTTCTGGAGATCTTGGTCCGCTCGCCATAAGCGGCATCGTTCATCACCAGTGTCGTCGCCGGCCCGTGGATCAAGACAGCGACGTCCCCGGCGGCAGGCCTGACGCCATCGGCTCCGAGCAGGTTCACGAAGCGCGCGACCTTCTCCAGGTTCGGGTTGACCTGATCCAGCAAGGTCGCCGCCTTGGCGACGCTGAACAGGACGCGATAGTGCAGCGAGCGATCGGGCCGCTCCTTCGCGTCGGGCATGGGCGCATCGCACCATAGCCAGGGATCACCGGATGGCGCGGATCAACGGCCATCGCGCCGCTACTCGACGCAGCATCGTCGCTGCCGCGACCAAACCCAATTTGAAAACCATGTGACACTCCCCGATCATCCGATCCGGGCAAAGGCGGCCGCACCCGACAGGCGCACCGGGGCGGATGCACAGGTCGCGACACGCTGCAACTTGGCGACCGGCCGCGCCGCGCCGAAGGCGGCGAACAATGCGCGCACCCTCTCGTCGACGTCCTCGGCCGCGATACGGTAATATATCTGGCGCGCCTCGCGGCGGGTGGCGACGAGATCGGCGCGCCGCAACTCGGCGAGCTGCTGGCTGAGCGCGGGCTGACCAATGCCGGTCGCCTCCTCGATCTCGCCCACCGCGCGCTCACCGTCCAGCAGAACGGAGAGGATCATCAGCCGTTGCGGCTGCGCGAGCGTCCGCAGGCGCTCCACTATCGCATCCGCCTGGGGACGATCGAGGCTCATGCGTCCGGCCTCAGCCGGTGGAACCAGTCCGCCTCGCCATCGACCGGCAACGCCGGCGGCAGCAGCACGTCGTCACCCGGATACCATCCAGCCGGCGTCAGCGCGTCGCCCTTGGTGGCGCGTTGGAGCGCTTGGACGGTGCGCAGCATCTCCTCGATCGAACGGCCGACGTTCATGGGATACCAGTTGATCGCGCGCACCACGCCTTCGGGATCGATGAAGAAGGTCGCGCGCACCGCCGCGGAGTCCGTGGCATCGGCATCAAGCATCCCATAGGCGTGCCCGACTGCCATCGACGGGTCTTCCACCACCGGAAACGGCACTTCGATCCCCGCGAGTTCGCGGATCGCGCGCATCCAGGCGACATGGCTGTACAGGCTGTCGACCGACAGGCCCAGCAGCGCACAGTCGATCGCCTCGAACTTGGGCGCGGCGTGCGCGAGCGCGATGAACTCGCTTGTGCAGACCGGCGTGAAGTCGGCGGGATGCGAGAAGAACAGCAGCCAACGGCCACGGTACTGATCGAGGCTAACGTCGCCCTTGGTGGTGCGCGCGGTGAAATTGGGGGCGGGATCACCGAGACGGAGTGGTCGGAGAGGAGGGACGGTGTCGTTCATCGTCCTCGAACATGGCACCCGCGGACGGTTGACGCAAGACACTTACAGACATACTTTAATGGTGATTTTACAGGAGTCGCAAGTGTCGCTTGATCCTCATATCGAACAGGCCGCGGGCATCATCGCGGCTTCTCGGTCCAGCGAGACGGCCGATATTCGTGCATTCTTCGACGAGCCGACGAACAGCGTCAGCTATGTCGTCTCCGACCCTGTCACCCGCCGCGCCGCGATCATCGACAGCGTGCTGCATTTCGACCCGGCATCGGGGCGGACGGACAAGGCACCTGCGGACGCGATCGTTGCCTATGTCCACGAGCATGCGCTGACCGTCGACTGGCTGCTCGAAACCCATGTTCATGCCGATCACCTGTCGGCCGCGCCGTACCTCCATGGCATCGTCGGGGGGCAGCTCGCGATCGGGCGCGCGATCACATGCGTGCAGGACGTGTTCGGCAAGATGTTCAACGCCGGCAGCGAGTTCGCGCGCGACGGATCAGACTTCGACCGGCTGTTCGACGACGGCGATCTCTTCGCGATCGGCGATCTCGCCTGCACTGTGCTGCACGTTCCCGGCCACACGCCGGCTGACGTCGCCTTTGTGATCGGCGACGCCGCGTTCGTCGGCGACACGCTGTTCATGCCCGACTACGGCACGGCGCGCGCCGACTTCCCGGGCGGTGATGCCGGCGAGCTGTTCCGATCGATCCGTCGACTGCTCACGCTGCCGGACGAGACCCGCCTGTTCCTGTGCCACGACTACAAGGCGCCGGGGCGCGAGGAGTTCGCGTGGGAGACGACGGTCGGTGCGCAGCGCACCGGCAACGTCCACGTCCATGACGGCATCGACGAGGAGGCGTTCGTCGCGATGCGCTCGGCAAAGGACGCGACGCTTTCGGCGCCCCGGCTGATGCTGCCCTCGATCCAAGTCAACATGCGCGCTGGAAAGCTGCCCGAGCCCGAGGCGAACGGCACCCGCTACCTGCGCATCCCGCTGGACTCGTTCTGATGCCCGGCTTTCCGCAAGCGATGCCGCTCCACGGCCTGATCGGCGGGCTGATGATCGGGCTGGCCGCCGCCCCCATGCTGCTCGCCAACGGGCGCGTGGCGGGATGCAGCGACCTCTTCGCGCGGGCGACCGGCATCGCCAGCGGCGACATGCCGCGCAGTCTCGCGCTCGCCTTCGCTATCGGGCTGCCGATCGGCGCCGCGATCGTCGGCCTGACGATGGGCGTGGAAGCGCGCTTTTCGGCGTCCTTCGCTTTGCTCGCTGTCGCCGGCGTCATCGTCGGCTTCGGCACCCGGCTCGGGTCGGGCTGCACCAGCGGACACGGCGTGGTCGGCCTGTCGCGATTGTCGCCGCGTTCGATCGCCGCGACCGCGACGTTCATGGCGCTGGGTATCATCACCGCCACGGCGCTGCGCCTGTGGGGCGTGATGCCATGAACCGCCAGACGCTCGTCTCGCTCGCAACCGGCACGCTCTTCGGTGCCGGTCTCGCGATCCCATGATCGTGGGCGATCGTGCGCCGTTGCGCCCGTCCGATCGTGGCGACGGAGTTCCACCTTCCCGCGACGCGGCCGATCGCCGGTCGCCTGATCGCAGGCGCGGCCCTGTTCGGCATCGGTTGGGGTCTGCCGGGCCTGTGCCCCGGCCCCGCCATCGCCAGCCTCGGCGTGGCGCCGATCCCGGCCCTGATCTTTTGCGCAGGCATGGCGGTGGGCTTCGGCCTGTACCGCCTCGTGCCGGCTACCTCCTCCACCCGCAAGGGATCACGTGATGGCCTTCAAGCAGCTCGATGACGGCATCGCGGTTTCGCCGCAGCTCAGCCTCGCCGATGTCGGCCGGGCCGCGCGCGAAGGCTATCGCTCGATCATTTCCAATCGCCCGGACGGCGAGGAAGCGGGCCAACCGAAGGCCGCGGCGATCCAGACCGAAGCCGAGCGCAATGGAATGGCGTTCGCACACATTCCGATCGTTTCCGGCAAAGCCGGCGACGCCGATGGCGACGCGATGGCGCAGGCGCTCGCTACCATGCCGAAGCCTATCCTCGCCTACTGCCGCAGCGGCACGCGCTCGACGACGCTGTGGGCGCTGGCGAACGCCGACAAGGCGGAGCCAGGCGATCTTATCCAGCGGGCGGCCGGCGCCGACCACGACATTGCTGCCCTCGAACCCGCGCTTCGGCGCCGCAGAAAGGCCCATAACATGACCTACGACGTCGTTATCGTCGGGGGCGGTGCCGCCGGCATTGCCACCGCCGCCAGCATCCTCAAGCGCCAGCCCAAGGTGACGATCGCGATCGTCGATCCGGCGACGGACCATTACTATCAGCCCGGCTGGACGATGGTCGGGGCAGGCGTCTTCACGGCCGAACAGACCCGCAAGGCCGAAGCCAATGTGATGCCGAAGGGCATCGAGTGGATACGGGTCGCGGCCAATGGCTTCGATCCCGATCGCAACGCGGTCGCGCTAGAAGACGGGCGCACGCTGACCTACCGCGTCCTCGTCGCCGCGCCGGGCCTCCGGCTTGCCTGGGAAAAGATCGAGGGCCTGGAACAGACTCTCGGCCGCAACGGCGTCACCTCCAACTATCGCTACGACCTGGCACCTTACACCTATCGCCTCGTTCAGGAACTGAAGAAGGGGCGCGCGCTGTTCAGCCAGCCTCCCATGCCGATCAAGTGCGCGGGCGCGCCGCAGAAGGCGATGTACCTGTCGTGCGATATCTGGCGCGAGGCCGGCGTGCTGCCGGGGATCGACGTCGAGTTCCACAACGCCGGCGCGGTGCTGTTCGGGGTCGCGCATTACGTCCCGACGCTAATGGAATATATCCAGAAGTACGGCATCGATCTCTGCCTTGAATCCAACCTCGTCGCGGTCGACGGCGACCGGCAGGTCGTCACCTTCGCGCAGAAGAAGGACGGGGAGACGGTCCGGGTCGAACGAGAGTTCGACATGCTCCACGTCGTGCCGCCCCAGGTGTCGCACGAGTGGGTCGCCAAGAGTCCGCTCGCTGCGGCCAGCGGCTTCATCGAGGTCGACGAGCCGACGCTGCGCCACAAGAAGTACGAGAACGTCTTCGCGCTCGGCGATGGCGCCGGGACCAGCAACGCCAAGACCGCTGCCGCGGCGCGCAAGCAGGCTCCGGTGGTGGCGGTCAACGTGCTGGCGGCGCTCGACGGCAAGCCTCCGGTCGCCGATTATGACGGATACGGCTCGTGCCCGCTCACGGTCGAGCGCGGCAAGATTGTGCTGGCCGAGTTCGGCTATGGCGGGAAACTGCTGCCGAGCTTCCCGCGCTGGTTCATCGACGGGTCGAAGCCGACACGCGCCGCCTGGTATCTCAAGGAGCGGCTGCTGCCCGCAATCTACTGGCATGGTATGCTCAAGGGCCGCGAGCCGATGGCCGCACCCCATATGATCGGCAAGGGGGCATGACGCTGGAGCCGATCCAGTACGTGCTCGGGAGCGTATCCGGCGCGCTGGTGGGGTTCACGCTGGGGCTCGTCGGCGGGGGTGGTTCGATCCTTGCCGTGCCGCTGATGGTCTATCTGGTCGGCGTGCCGAGCGCCCATATGGCGATCGGCACCAGCGCTTTCGCGGTCGCCGCCAACGCTGCGACCGGGCTGATCGGCCACGCGCGCGCCAGCACGGTCAAATGGCGCTGCGGCGGCATGTACGCGGCGGCCGGGGTCGTCGGCGCCTTCGCAGGTTCTACCTTGGGCAAGGCGCTCGACGGGCAGAAGCTGTTGTTTCTCTTCGCGCTTGTCATGCTGGTAGTGGGCGGCCTGATGCTGCGTGGGCGCAAGGATCGCGGCGTCCCGGGCGCGGAATGCAATCGCGAGAACGCGCCCAAGGTGCTTGGCTACGGCCTCGGTACGGGCATCTTCTCCGGTTTCTTCGGTATCGGCGGCGGGTTCCTGATCGTACCCGGGCTGGTCGCTTCAACGCGGATGCCTATGATTAACGCAGTCGGCACCAGCCTCGTTGCGGTGACCGCTTTCGGGCTGACGACGGCTCTCAATTATGCCTTTTCCGGTCTAGTCGACTGGCCGCTCGCCGGTGTGTTCATCGCCGGTGGCGTCGCGGGCGGTCTGCTCGGAACGATGCTCGCCAAACGGCTGTCCGGCACCGGCACATTGACGACGGTGTTCGCCGCGCTGATCTTCGTGGTTGCCATCTACATGCTGTGGAAGAGTTGGACTGCGCTGTGACGCGGCTTGCGGCCAAGGACCGGCGCTGTCGCGAGATCGCGGCTTTGATCGCGGCGGGTGCCGGCTCTGCTCACCCGGAGACAAGCGGTGCAGCTCGGCGCCGTGGTGGTCGGGGCTGGGCGGTAAGGCAGGTATTGCGTCGAACCACGCCGATCGGTCGCGCGATCGGCCCGCGTGCGGACGCGATCATGGCTGGTGATGGCTCGCCCGAAGACGGACCCGCCGATGCCACGCTGCGGCTTGCGGTCTTTACCGACTATCGATGCCCGGCCTTGTCGCCACGCCTTCCCGGCGATGGAAGAGGCGGTGCGGCGCGATGGCAAGGTGCGGGTCATCTACAAGGACTGGCCGATCTTCGGCCCGCCCTCCGAACGTGTGGCAAGCATCGCGCTCGCCAGTGCCGAACAGGGGATATACCCGGCGGTGCATCGCAGCCTGATGACCGACAGCCGGATCATTGACGACGACATGCTGCGCGACGTCGTCATCGGCGCAGGCGGCGACTGGTCGCGCGCGATGCGCTGGCTGGCAGCAAACGCTGGGCTGGTCGCGGGGCGGCTCCGCGCCAACGGACAGGAAGCCTATTCGATCGGGCTGTCCGGCACCCCAGGGTTCCTGGCGGGGCAGATGCTGGTGATGGGCGCGATCAACGCGGACGATTTCGCAAGACTGTTCGCGCGGTCGCGGGCGGCAAGCTGACGGATATGGGAGGACTATGTATGATCGAATATCACCACGAGGGCATGACGGTCGCATCGCTCCACGACGAGCGCACGGGCAGCTTCCAATATATCGTCGTCGACGACGCGACCAAGATCGCGGGGATCATCGATCCGGTTCTCGACTATGATCCGCGCGCTGGCGCCACCTCGACGCGCAACGCCGATCTGATCCTCGACTATGTACGCGCGAACGGGCTGACGGTCGAATGGCTGCTCGACACACACCCTCATGCCGATCACTTCTCGGCCGCCCCGTATCTCGCCGGCAAAACGGGCGGGAAGACCGCGATCGGTGAGAAGGTCGTGAAGGTACAGAAGCTGTGGCAGGATATCTACTGCCTGCCTGATCTGCCCGTCGACGGCAGCCAGTGGGACCGGCTGTTCGCTGACGGCGAGACGTTCCGGATCGGCTCGCTCGATGCTCGCGTCATGCTGTCGCCCGGCCATACGCTCGCCTCGATCACCTATGTGGTCGGCGACGCCGCGTTCGTTCACGACACGCTGATGGTGCCCGACAGCGGCACGAGCCGCGCCGATTTCCCGGGCGGCGACGCGCACGCTCTCTGGCGTTCAATCCGCGCCATTCTGGATCTGGCTCCGACCACCGTGACCTATGTAGGCCACGATTACGGGAAGGACGGTCGCGAGGTGAACGGCCGAGCGACCGTCGCCGAACAGCGCCGCGACAACATCCATGTCCATGACGGCATCGACGAAGCCGAGTTCGTCGCGACCCGCGAGAAGCGCGACGCGACGCTGCCGCTGCCCGACCTGATGCTCGCCGCGCTCCAGGTGAACATCCGGGGTGGCCGGCTACCCGAGACGGAACCGTGCGGCACCGCCTTCCTCAAGGTGCCGCTCAATCGTTTCGGACAAGACGAATGAGGGAACCGCTACCTCCGACTCCGCCACTTCCCCGACCAAACCGACGGATTCCCGTATCAGAATTGGCGATCGGGGATTTCGCCCAGGACGGGGTGCGAAGATGGCATGTCACGGGTCACGCCCGCGTGCCGGATCGCCTCGACTCCGACGCGCTAGGCCGGTCGATCGGTCCGACCATCCCCCTTACTGATTGCGAAGCGTGTTCTCAAAGCCTTCGTTCGCCTTCGTCATCTTGGCCAGCTTCCGCAGATAGGCGCGGACATGCCGTTCGAACCGGACATCGTCATACAGACCGGTCGCGGGATACTCGTCCTGTCCGATCAGTTCCTTCAGACGGGCGGCGAGCTTGGCCGGGTCGTCAGTGCAGTCGGCGCGCTTGAGCGCGCGGCACACCCATTCCTCGGCCGCGGCCTTGTCGAAATCGTCGCGGGCGTCATAGCCGCGCCGGTCCGCCGCTGCCTGATCCAGCCGCGACACCTCGTACCGCCGTTCCAGCCATGTGCGGACCAATGCCGCGTCCCAGGGTTTCGGATTCGTCATCATGCTCCCAGCCGATCCCGGCGATCTAACCCTGTCTCCGGCTTTCCATAGGACGCAGCGTATCGTTTCGCTACAGGCAGGGCAGGCAACGCAGTTAGATCGCATTATGGCCCGACGTTCGAAGCACGACCCCTACGATCATCTTCCGCAGGAAGAGGACTCCGCGCCCCCGCCGGTACCGTGCTGGCTGTGCGGTCGACCGACCGGCAAGACCATCGTCTGGCATCATCCCGTGCCGAAAAGTCGCGGTGGCCGCGATGTCGTGCCGATGCATCCGGTCTGCCAGCAGACGCTGATCTCCAATTTCACCAATTCCGAATTGCAGCGGCATGGCATGGAGGTAGCGGGGCTGCTGGACAATCCGAACGTGCGCAAATTCGTGGATTGGGTAGCGAAGAAGGACCCGGACTTTACCGCGACGATCACCAAGAAGCAGCGCTGACCGCCGTCATCGGCTGCGTGCAACGGCTGATGCGGCTCGGGTGGCAGGTCGCGCGATATCCGGTCGGCAAGCCGCGGGCCAGGCTCACTGCCCGGCCAGTATCTCGGCCACCCATGCGGGTACCAGTTCGCTGGCAGGGCCAAGGCGGCTCTCGTCGAACTGTTCCGACCCTGCCGAGCGTTCTAGGTTGAGTTCGATCGTCGCGGCACCGCGATCATTCGCCCATTCGACGAACCCGGCGGCGGGATAGACCGCACCCGACGTGCCGATCGATACGAACAGGTCGCACGCGCCGATTGCCTCGACGATCCGGTCCATCTCATAGGGGATTTCGCCGAAGAACACGATGTCCGGCCGCAATGCCGCCGATCCACAGGAGTCGCATCGGCTGCCCGGCGGCAACGCGCCCGTCTGTGGCGCGCGTGCCCCGCATGCGGCGCACAGCGCCGAACCCAGCGCACCATGGATGTGCAGCAACCGAGTCGCCCCGGCGCGCTCGTGCAGGTCGTCGACATTCTGCGTCACGATCAGCAAGCCGCCCGCCCAATCGCGGTCGAGGGTCGCCAGCGCATGATGCGCCGCATTGGGCACGACCCCGGCCAGCGCCGCCCGCCGAAGGTCGTAGAAGCGATGGACCAGCGCCGGATCCGCGCGCAACGCCTCGGGCGTGCAGACGTCCTCGACACGGTGCCCTTCCCACAGCCCGCCGGGGCCGCGAAAGGTTGCGATACCGGACTCGGCGGAGACACCCGCCCCGGTCAGGATGACGATGTTCCGTGTGGCGCGCATGGCCGGAGCTTACGGGACTTGGGGAATGTCGCAAGGCGCCGGATAGCCGGTACCCCCTCGGCGCAGGCAGGGGTACCGGCCGATCGTCGATCCGGCCTAGAAGTTGAAGCGGATGCCCGCGCGATAGGTGCGGCCCAGCGTGTCGTAGAGCGCCGGGTTCACGTCCAGCCCGGTGTTGGTCTGCGGCGACGGGGTCGGGTCGTTGTCCGCCACGTTGTCGATCTTGCCGTACAGCACGGCATTGTCGGTGATTTTGAACGATGCGCCCAGATCTAGGTAGAACTCGCCCTTCATCTTGTTGAAGTTGACCGTGTTGTAGTTGCCGGTCGAAACCGGGCAGCTCGTCTGGCAGACGACATAGTTGTTGTTGAAGACGCCGTCGGAGAACCAGCGTTCCTGCACCGTCAGCGTGAAGCGGCCGCTGTCATAGGTCTGCGTCGCCAGCCACTTCCAGTCGGGGATGGCACCGCTGTTGGCGCCGGCATCGTCGCGCTTGGCGACGCCGGCGATCCCGGCATCGACGATGAATTCGCGGACATGCGTGCCGAGCGCGCGGACCGTGAAGTTGCCCGGCAGGCCCAGCGGCTGGCGCCACTGGTAGCTGGCCTCGAGGTTGAAGCCGCTCGTCTTCCACGACGCCAGGTTGAACGGCTGCACGTTGACGAAATTGCTGCCCTGCGGTCCGTCCAGCCGGAAGCCGCCGCAGAAGGCCTGATCCCCTTCGAAACAGAAGCGCACGATCTGGTCGGGCGACAGGGTGGAGACGACGCCGCTCAGCTTGATCTGGTAATAATCGACCGACAGGCTCAAGCCCGGCAACCACGATGGCCGTGCATAGACGATGCCGAGTTCGGTATCCCGCGCGGTTTCGGGCTTCAGGTTGGGATTGCCGACCGTGTTCTGGAACACCTGCACCGCGACGTTACGGAACGGATCGTTGAAGCTCGGCAGGGTGGTGACGGTCGGGGCCGCGAACAGCTCGGACAGGTTCGGCGCGCGCACGTCGCGCGACGTGACCGCACGCAGCGTCAGCCCGTCGAGCGGCGTCTTCCACGTACCACCGACCTTCCACGCCCAGATCGTACCCGACGTGCTGTAGTCGGTCAGGCGCGCGGCGGCGTTCAGATTGGCCCGGCCGGCGGCGTCGCTGTCGAACAACGGCAGATTGGCCTCCACAAAGCCTTCCAGCACGTCATATTTGCCGGTGCCGTTCTTGTAGTTGCCCGCCGCCCAGTTGCTGCCCTGCGCCGAGTTCAGCAGCGGATCGGCGGGATACAGCGCATTGTTGGGGCTGGCATCCGCAACGCCCGCGCCATAGGCATCGCCCCGGACCCGGTAATATTCGCGGCGATATTCGCCACCGAAGGCGATCGACAGCGGCCCCGCCCACAGGTCGACCGGCTGGCCCGAGAAGTTGAGGCTGGCGACATCCTGTTTCAGCGTCGTACGCTGCAGCGGCCCGGCCTGCGGCATCAGATAGTCGAGCGCCGCCTGGCTCGGCCGGAAATTGCCGAAAATGTTGATCGGCTGGCACCCCAGCGCCCGTGCGCGTTCGTCGGCGCAGACGATCGCACCGTTCAGGACCACCGCGTTGGTCGCGGCGACATAGCGCGGCTGGAGCACGATTCGGTCGACGTCGATCGCGACCTTCGTGGTGCCATGCTGGTAATAGGCGTCGTAGGTCCAGTCGGTGCCGATCACGTCGACCTTGCCCTTCGCACCGACGACGAAGCGATACTGGTCGCGATCGGTCTGGACCAGCTGATTGGGCAGTTGCCCGTTGCTCGACCCGAAGTTGAACGAGGTGATGCCCGCCGTCGCGCACCGATCGCGGACCAGCTGCGGCAGGAACGGGTTGGCGCACTGCACGGTGAGGTTGGGGCGGTTATAGCCCGGACTCGGCTGGTTGCTGGTCTTCACCTGCGCGATGTTGACCGTGGCGTAGATTTCGTTGGCCGCGTCGAGGTCGTAGCCGATCCGGCCATAGCCGTTGATCCGCTCCAGCTTGGACTTCAGCGACGCGCTCGATCCCGGGGCACCCGACAGGTCGCCGCCGACGCAGAAGCTGTTGCCGGGGAAGCAGTTCGATACCCGGCCATTGCCCAGCGGCGTACCGCCCGACCCATAGTTGAAATTGACCGGCGTCCCGTTGGCATCGAACGCGATCCCCTGCAGCGGGCCGTTGTTGATCAGGCCGTATTTGGCGTATTGATAGGGCTGCGCGAAATCGGAATAGATGAACTGCGGACCCGGACCATTGGTGATCCCGGTATTGAGCAGCGTCGATGCACGGTGCCAGTCGCGCCGTCCGGCAAGGTCGATGCCGTAATTGCCGGGGCCGACGCCGCCTTCATTATCATATTCGCCACTGACGATCAGGTGCAGCCGATCGTCGAACAGCGACGTGCCATAGGCCGCCTGCACCAGCGCGGTCTTGTCATCGCCATAGGTGGTGATGCTGCCAAGGACATTGGCCTTGAAGCCGTTGAACCGGGTGTCGGTGATGAAGTTCACCACGCCGCCGACCGCGTCCGAACCATAAGAGGCCGATGCGCCGCCATTGACGATGTCGACCCGCTTCACCAGCAGCTGCGGGAACATGCTGATGTCGGGCACGCCCGTCACGTTGGCCCCGACCACGCGCTGCCCGTCGAGCAGCGTCAGCGTACGGATCGGCTGAAGGCCGCGCAGCGAGAAGGAGCTGAGCCCCTGCGTGCCGCTCGACGTGCTGAACGTACCGGTCGACGCACCGGTCGACCCTTGCAGCGACGGCAGCTGCTGGATGGTGTTGAAGATGTTCGGCTGGGCGTTGTTCGCGATCTGCTCTTCGCCGATCACGGTCGTGGGCGTCGGCGCGTTGAACCCGTTGGCGACGATGCGGCTGCCGGTGACGGTGATGTCCGACGAATCGCTTTCCCGTTCCGGCTGGGCCGGCACTTCTTGCGGCACGGCGGTCGGCACGTTCGGGGTCGTCTGTGCAACGGCCGGCGCAGCGCCGAGGGCGCAGGCAAGGGCAAAAAGGCTCGACGCGGTGCCGAGGCGGCAGCGATCAGGCGAAAAACGGTGCATCATCCAACCCCCAGGTTCATGGCCGGTCCGTCACCCCCTCCGGGAGCGGACCGTTGAGTCGGATTTAGCGGATGCTGTTCGCGCTAACATCCACGACCATGGTCGCGGGTGTCGCGGGTCGTCAGGGTCGCGCCGAATACAGCGCATGATGCGTGAGGATATAGAGCGTCCGCCGGTCCTCGCCGCCGAACAACAGCTGGAGCGGCCGGTCGGGCACGTCGATGCGACCGACCTCGGCACCTGCGGCGTCGTAGACGAATACCTGTCCGTTCGCGACATAGACGCGGCCATCGGGACCGGTCGCCACGCTTTCTCCGCCGCGCGGGGCAAAGGGCTTCAGTTCGCTGACCGCGCCACCCGTACCCAACAGCCCGGTATAGGTGCGGTTCTCGGATGCGTTGACGACGTGGATCCGATCGCCGACCTTGCCGGTGACCCAGCCATAGGTGTCGAGCAGGTCGGAGAAACGCCAGCCGAGATGGTTGGTCGGCCCCTGCTGCCACACGCGATAGGCGGGCAGGACGATGCTGCCGTCGGGCGAGAGATATTCGCGCGGCTTGGGTGCAGACATGTCGCGCGCGAACATCTCGGGCAGCGTCGTGAACCGGTCGCGCGCCGGGTCGTACTGGTCGCGGAACTCGCCATTGTTCCAGAAGCTGCCGGGCAGTGCGACACGTGCCCGCGATCCGCTGCGGGCGGCGGTCGGTGCGATCGGGCGCACCGCGTTCGGTGCCTTGGGATCGATCGCATAGACGGTGGTTTCCGGGCCGTCCGACGACATGACCAACAGGTCACCCGAACCATCGACCGCCAGGTTGACCGCATCGAGCGGCGCATCGGCGACGACCGACAGCTTGACCGTATCGCTCCAGCCATGAATGCGCTGGAACTGGCGGTCGATGAAATACAGCTTGCCGCTCTGGTCCACCGCGCCGCCGCCGATCGAATAGAAGCCGTCGGCCAGCTTGCTGACCGGCGTCATCGACGCGGTAGCAGGCATCGTCTTCGTCGCGTCGGTGATGTCGAGCACCGCGAACTCGCGCTCCCGCACGTTCCCGCCTCGCGTGACATCGGTCAGCGCATTCTCATACGGATATTTGCTGGCCCGCAAATAGGTGCCGCAGCCATTGTCGTCGCAGGTCGCAAAGCCGCTTTCGGCGTTCACATGGACGTTGCGGAAGCGGATGTCGCTCGACCCGTACAGCTTCACCGCCGCCGCTGCCGGCTGGATCGATCGGGTAACGCGATAGCCATGGAAGTTGGCGAACAGGATGTTGCGCGAATTTCGCACCTCCAGCGCGACGGCGTTGCGGCTCTCGCCCGCTTCCTCCTCGGTCTGTGGGGCAAAGAAATTCCAGTTGCGCACGCCGTCCAGCACGATCTCGGCGCGGGCATGATGCTCCGCCGACATTTCGTAGACATGGCCCGGCGTGGTCGTGTTGGAGACGTAGAGCCCGGCTTGGGCATAGGTGTTGGGCGTCCACAGCCCGTTGAACGTGCCGCCGCCATTGTCGGTGACCCACAGGCTGGCAAACTGGCCGTCCCACCGCTTGGCTACATCGGCGTCGGCGCTGTGGTTCGCGTTGTACGGTTCGAACCGGCTGCCATCGGCCAGCGTGGTGCCGTGCCCGCCCTGGAACTTCACGTCATCGACCAGCGAGCGTTCGCCCGCGCGCCACAGCATCGCCGTCGCGCGTGGATTGATGCCGCCGGTGAACAGCCCGAACCCGCTGACGATCGCATCGCCGCCCTTCGCGCTCTCGATCAGCGCCTTGGGCGACCCGACGCCGCGATAATTGGGCAGGTCGTCGGGCAGTACGATCTGCGTCATGCCCGGATGCAGGCCGATCAGGACGCTGTCGGGGCGCAGCTTCAGCGTGTCGGTGACGCGGTAGAAGCCGGCGGGAAAATACAGCACGCGGTTCCGGTCGATCGCCCGCTGGATCGCCTGGGTATCGTCGGCCTTGTTGTCGCCCTTCACGCCCAGACTGCGCACATCGACCCAGCTCGCCACCGGTGGCAGCGCGCGGATCGCCGGGTCGCGGCGCTTGGGCAGGCTGGCGATCGCAGCCGCATCGAAGCGCGTCTCGTACGTACCCGGCTGGTTCAGGCCACCGACGGTCAGGCCATAGGTGAACTCCCCTACCCGGTAGCGTGATCCCTTCCCCGCCACCGTCCGTCCGCTGTCGCGAAACCGCGCGAAGGTCGGGGTGTTGCTCGCCAGCGCACTGGCAAAGCCGATCTGCGTGAACACGCTGCCTTCGTTGCTGATGACGACGCCGGCTTGGGAAACATTTTCGAACCGGACGTCGCTGCCCCACAGCCGGTCGCTATGGCCGCGATCGATATCGATCCCGACGGGCGTGTTGCGGATCAGCGTGTTGACCAGCGTGAAGCTCGCGTCATGTTCGCGGATCGCCGCGTCGCGCTGTCCGTCGAACGTCGAATCGAGCAGCGTGTACTGCCACGCCGGCGAAGTCTTCTCCGCCAATATGCCATAGCGCCCGCCGAAGAAGCGCAAATCCATGCCGAGATTGCCGACCTGATATACCCCGGCCAGCGCCGAGCCGAGGCGGAAGTCGATATGCGCGAGATAGGTGTGCTGCGCGGTGTGCTGGCGGACGGCCGTAGTCGCCGGATTGCCCTCGCCGATCTCGAAATCGACGTTGGACAGCGCGGAATAGAAGGTGCCCGAATTGGCGTCGGCGATGCTGGCGTCGAACGGCACGCTGGTGGGCGGCGGCACCGGGACGGTCGCCGCCCCCTTGATCGGGTTCCCCCAATTGTCGAGCGTGACCCCTCGCGGATTATTGCCGGCGAACAGCACCATCGTGCCGACGCCGCGCTGGAACCCGGGCGTGTTCGCCGCCAGCAGCAGCACCGGCCGCGTTCGCCCGACGCCGAACACGCGCACCCCCGGCCAGATAAAAAGCGTGCGGGTAATGCGGTATCGGCCAGCGGGCAGGAACACGATCCCGCCGCCCGGCTTCGCCGCCGCGGCGTCGAGCGCCTGCTGGATCGCCGCACCATCGTCGGCGACCCCGTCGCCCTGCGCCTTGACCGTGATCGCGCGCGGATCGTTCGGGGCGGTCAAAAACACTGACGGCCCGCGCACCGGCTGCGCGACGGCGACGGCACCGACGGGCAGCGCGGCGAGCAGGACACCGCACCAGATCGAAGTCGCCACCTTGCCCATCGAATAATCCTTCTACGCCCTGTAGATACCTTCCTTAGCACGGTGCGTTGTCCATGGGACCGCGACCAAGGTCGCGGTGGTCAGCGCGTGCCGAAGCAGGCAGCACCCACGAAGGAACCCGCCCGCGCCGCATCGGCCGGGTCGGCAGCAAGGACGAATCACCTGCCACCGCCCCCGATCCCCGCCGCCCTGCCCCGCTGCGCCGTCGTCGTCATGGGCGTGTGCGGCTGCGGCAAGTCGACACTGATGCGCCACCTCGCGGATCGGCTGGACTGCGCCGGGTTCGAAGGGGACGCGTTCCACGGCGAGGCCAATGTCGCCAAGATGCGGGCGGGCCATCCGCTGGACGATGCCGATCGCTGGCCGTGGCTCGACCGGCTGGGTGCGGCGATCGGCGCGGCGGTCCAGCGCGATGGACTGGCGATCGCTGCCTGTTCCGCGCTGAAGCGCAGCTACCGGGAGCGTCTGGAACAAGCCGCGGGCGTGCCGCTGCTGTTCGTGCTGCTCGACGGCGATCGGGCGGCGTTCGCCAAGCGCCTTGCCCGGCGTCGGGGGCATTACATGCCGCCCAGCCTGCTCGACAGCCAGCTCGCCACGCTCGAACGCCCCACGCCGGACGAAAACGCGCTGGTGCTGCCTTGTACGTGGCCGGTCGGGCGATTGTCCGCAGCGGTGTCGGAGCATACCCCCAGCGAGGCGATAATCTAGCGTTCGATCCCTCTGCATGGAACCGTCACCCGAGCGCAGGCTGGGGTCTCCCGCGGCTCCTGCTGCGTGCTACCACCGGGAGATCCCAGCCTGCGCTGGGATGACGACTGGCGAAGCAAAGCCCCCTACGGCATCAACCGCTTGCGCCCCTGCGACAAATGCCACCGCATCGCCAGCGCCGCGCCGTCGCCGTCCTGTGTGCGGATCGCGTCGACGATCGCGTCATGCTCCTCCATCATCGCTTCGATCACCTGGCGTGGACGCGCGCGCGAAATGTCCACCCCGGCGCGCAGGATACGCATCACGCCTTCCTGCAACTGGTCGAAGATCGCGACGAAGGCGTCGTTGCCGGTCGCCTCGGAAATGGCGCGGTGGAGTTGCCAGTCCTCTTCATGTGCCGGCGCGCTCGACAGCAATGCCCCCCGCAGCGCCGCCAGCCGCTTCTCGATCAGCTCGAGGTCGTGGTGCGAGCGACGCTGCGCCGCCAGCCGCGCCGCCTCCGCCTCGACCACGAACCGCACTTCATAGGTGCCGAGCGTCGCTGCCAGCCCGTCGAGCGGCACATGCGCGCCCAGCCGGTCCGACGGGCGCCGCTTCACATAGGACCCGGCACCGCGCCGCGCCTCGGTAATGCCGTCGGCGGCAAGGCGGACCAGCGCCTCGCGCACGATGGTGCGCGACATGCCGAACATCTCGGCCAGCCGTGCTTCGGACGGCAGCCGGTCGCCGGACGCAAGGTCGTCTTCCTCGATGATCCGGACGATCGCCGTATAGGCGCGATCCGCCAGCCTTTCCCCCGTCACGGTCTTCCTCGTCTCCGCCCGATCAGACGATGTAGCTCAAACCGGCGACCATGATGAGCCCGGCGACCGAAATTACCGTCTCCAGCAGCGACCATGTTCGGAACGTATCGGCGGTGCTGGTGCCCATATATCCCTTGACCAGCCAGAAGCCCGGATCGTTGACGTGGCTGAAGAACACCGATCCCGCACCGATCGCCAGCACGACCAGCTCGGGCGATGCGCCCGACGCGGCGACGACGCCCGGCATCACGCCGACGGCGGTGATCGTCGCGACGGTCGCGGAACCGGCGGCCAGCCGGATACCGACCGCGACCAGCCAGCCGAGCAGCAGGGGCGAAATCGGGTACATCATCACCAGCCGCGCGAGCAGGTCGGACAGGCCGGCGCTCACCAGTACCTGCTTCAATGCCCCGCCCGCGCCGATCGCCAGCAGGATCGCACCCGCCGCGCCCATCGTCTCGTGCCAGATCGACTCCTGGATGGCCGCCTCGCTCAACCGCCGCCCGAACAATACCGGCAGCGCGACGAGATTGGCGATCAGCAGCGCGAGTATCGGGTTCGCCGCGGCGGCCAGTACGCCCGAATCCTTCAGCGCCGGCACCAGCTTGGCCAGTTCGCCGGACGCGATCAGCACGATCGGCAGCAGGACGATGAACAGCGCACTGGCCCGCGACGGCGTGACCAGGTCGATCACCGGATCGCTCAGCACCGGCTCGGTCAGCCGGACGCCCGGCGTCACGAACCGCGCCAGCACCGGTCCGGCAAGGATCGCGATCGGAATGGCGATCGCGACGCCATAGAGCATGGTGAGGCCAAGATTGGCGCCCAGCGCCTCAACCGCCAGCAGCGGCCCCGGATGCGGCGGCACCAGCGCATGGACGACGCCTAGCCCTGCAAGCGCGGGCATGATGAGCCGCAGCTTCGCCGCGTCGCGGTCCGCAGGCGTCGCGCCGCTCGCCATCTCCTTGGCGGCGGCGACCACGATCGGCAGCAGCAGCACCAGTCCCGTTTCGAAGAACAGCGGCAGGCCGATGACGATGGCGATGCCCAGCGTCGCCCATGGCGCAGCGCGCGGACCGGTCAGGCGGAGCGCACTGGTCGCCAGTGCCGATGCCGCCCCCGACAGGTGCAGCATCGCGCCCAGCGAGAGGCCGAGCGCGACCACCAGCCCGGTGCCGCCGATGATGTCGCCGACACCCTTCTGCACCGCCTTCGCCGTGTCGATCAGCGGCAGCCCGGCGAACAGCCCGACGGCAAACGCACCGCACAACAATCCGATGAACGGATGCAGCCGTCCGCGCACGATCAACACGATCGCCAGCGCGATACCGGCGATCGCGGCTACGGCCAGCCGCAGGTCGTCCCCGCCCGTCATTTCGCGACTCCGCGACTCGTCCGCTGTGGCATCGCCACCCTCCCCCCATGTGCCCCGCTGCGGTCGTGCCGTGCGAGTTGTCCAACAGATCAAACCGACTTTATTGAAAAAACCGCTTGAACAACGTCGTTATAGTCAGACATAATCAAAGCTGTCCAACCGATTTCGGATCAACCGGAACGGATCGGACAGGCCCTAGGCGCAGGTGTCGGCTGCGTTTCCGGTCATGGCACAGGGAGAGAGCAATGAAAGGGCAGCAATGGTAGCGCTCATGATAGCGGAGCCGCCGGTACGGGACGTCAGCCTGCAGGTGCAACTGACCCCGACCCAGGCAAAGGTGCTCCACGGCGTCCGTTCGGGACAGTTCAACAAACAGATCGCGCATGACCTCGGCATCGCCGAAGCCACGGTGAAGGCGCACATGACGGCGCTGATGCGCAAGCTGAACGTGCAGAACCGCACGCAGGTGGCGATCGCGGCGCAGTCGCTGGTACCGCACATCGCCTGACCCCCTGCCCGGCGTGTGCGGCTGACCCCGGCGCCGGGCCCCTCCATCGACGGAGCCTCCCCATGAAGGTGCACAGCCTGCTGTTCGCTGCGACCCTGCTCGCCCCCGTTCCTGCCGCCGCGCAGTCCGCGCAATCGACGTCGGTTTTCCTGACCGCCCCCGACGATCCGCGCGCCGTAACAGTGCGGGGCGTCGGCGACGGACGCGCCGACGATACCGCCGCGATCCAGCAGGCGATCGACTCGGTCGCGGCCGATCGCCAGCGCGGCGGTGGCGGCGTCGTGTTCCTGCCGTCGGGCCGCTATCGCATCTCGCGCACCGTGTTCCTGCGCTCCGGCGTGCGGATGTTCGGCGTCGGGGCGACCCGCCCCGTGCTGCTCCTCGCCGACAACACCCCCGGCTATGCCAAGGGGATCGGCGCGATGCTGAGCTTCAGCGGCGAGGATCAGTATCGTGCGGGCAAGCCACCGGTGCCGCCGCCCACCAGCGTGCCCGCCAACGACGCGATCTTCGATGCGACCTCGACGACCTTTTACTCGGCACTGGCGAATGTCGATTTCGAAATCGGCGACGGCAATGCCGGGGCGGTCGCGGTGCGGTTTCGCGTCGCGCAGCACGGCTTCCTGCGCCACATCGACTTCCGCCTCGGCTCGGGCTTTGCCGGCATCTACCAGGCGGGGAACGAGGCGGACAATCTGCGCTTCTTCGGCGGCCGCTACGGCATCGTGACCGAAAAGACGTCGCCGGCATGGCAGTTCACGCTGATCGATTCGGAATTTTCGGGCCAGCGCGCCGCCGCGATCCGCGAACATGAGGTCGACCTGACGCTGGTGAACGTCGCGATCCGCGATACTCCGGTCGGAATCGAGATCGACCGCGGCTATTCCGACTCGCTGTGGGGCAAGAACGTCCGGTTCGAGAATGTGCGCGATGCCGGCGTCGTCGTCTCCAGCGAACAGAGCGTGTTCACCCAGGTCGGCTTCGACAACGCGATCGGCATCAACACGCCGGTGTTCGCGAAATTTCGGGAAAGCGGCCGCACCATCGCCGGCGCCGGCGCGCAATGGCGGGTCGCCGACTTCTCGCACGGGCTGAAAGTGGCGCGCGTGGGAGAGATGGGCAAGACCGCCACCGACATCACCATGAATCCACTCGCCAGCGCGCCGGTGCGTGCCGCGTCCGCGTTGCCGCTGCTGCCCCCGGTCAGCGAATGGGCCAATGCCCGTACGCTCGGGGCGAAGGGCGACGACCAGACCGACGATACCGCGGCATTGCAGCGCGCGGTCGACACCCACCGCGTCGTCTATCTCCCGACCGGCCGCTACCGCATCAGCGACACGCTGAAGCTGCGCCCCGACAGCGTCCTGATCGCGCTCCACCCGAACCAGACGCAGCTCTACCTGCCCGACAACGCGCCGCGCTTTGCGGGCGTGGGCAGCGCCAGGGCGATGGTCGAAAGCGCCAAGGGCGGCAATGCGATCGTTTATGGCCTCGGCCTCTATGCCGGCGGCGTGAACCCGCGCGCGTCGAACATCATCTGGCGCGCGGGCGAACGATCGATGATCAACGACGTCCGCATCCATGGGCCGGTGATCTATAATCAGGGCAAGGCGAGTGGCGGCGGGATCGATCCGCAAGCCCGCTGGGACGGGCAGCAGGCCAGCATCTGGGTCACCGATGGCGGCGGCGGCACGTTCAACGCGATCTGGACACCGAACGGGCTGGCGTCGACCGGCTTCTATATCAGCGACACCAAGACGCCGGGCCATGTCTATGAGCTATCCGCGGAACATCATTTCAAGAACGAGATCGTGCTGCGCAACGTCGAAAACTGGGAGTTTCTGGCGCCCCAGACCGAACAGGAGGTGCGCGACGGCGTCTATGCGGTGTCGACCGAGTTTCACAACAGCCACAACATCCTGTTCGCCAACTATCACGGCTATCGCGTCACCCGGACGGCCAAGCCGATGGACACGGCGGTGCGGCTGGTGAACTCGGGCGATATCCGCTTCCGCAACGTCCATGTGAACGCCGAAAGCGCCTATGCGCATTGCGATACCGAAGGCTGCGGCACCTTCGTCCGGGCCAGCAAATATCCATTCGAAAATGCGATCAAAGACCTGACGACGGGCCAAGAAGTACGCGAGCGCGAGTTCGCGAAACTCGACGTGCCCCCCGCCAGCCCCCGCCCCGCGGTGGTTGCCGCGGTTCCGGCAACGCCCGGCGTGACCAAGCTCGCCGACGGCTTCTACTCGATCGCCGGCGGCGCCGTGGATACACAGGGCAAGCTCTACTTCATCGACCGCTTTCACCAGCGCATCCACGGCTGGTCCGCGTCCGAAGGGCTGACCACCGTTTCGCAGGCGAGCCTCGACCCGGTGAACCTGACGATCGACCGGTCGGGACGATTGCTGGTGCTGTCCGGCGCCGGGCGCGACGGCACGGTCTACAGCATCGATCCCAGGGCACCCGACGACGTCCGCACCATCCCCGCCACGGCCCCACGCGCCGGCGGCGCGATCGCCCTGCCGGTCAATGTGTGGGCCAATGGCGAATTCGCCGACCGCATCGACCAGAAGACGTATCAATTCCCGCCGCTGTCCGACTTCTTCGCCGCCAAGATGGGCGAGGCGAAGCGGCAGGCCTATGTCTCACCCGACGGGTCGGTCGCCATCCCGGCGTTCCGGGTCTGGAACCAGGGGCCGGACGATAACCAGGGCTGGCGCTGGTCCGACACGCTCGACAGCTACGGGTTGGTCACCGCGCGGGCGGGCGAGCGCGCGGTCCTGACCAACGCGTCGGAGAATTTGACCTATAGCGGCCGGGTCACGACCGGCGGCGCGCTGACCGACCTGCGCGTCGTCGCGCCGCGTGGCGGCGAAAGCGTGGCACGCGGACCCGGCGGCGAACTCTACGTCGCCAACGGACAGGTGTGGGTGTATGACAAGGACGGTCGCGAGGTGCGGCGCATCGACGTCCCGGAACGCCCCCTGCAACTGCTGATCGGCGGCCCGGACGGACGCACCCTCTTCATCCTCGCCCACCACGCGCTCTACGCGATCGGACTGTAGGGCTTTCGCTGCCGACGCGCGGTGTTCGACGACGCGTATCGCTACGTGCGATGCCCGCTCATTGTTTCACCCGCGTCGGCGGCGAAACGGCGGTTCCAGAAGAACGCTATGCCGGAGATCGCGGACACGACGACGAACGCGGCCGAGAACGCCGCCAGCGTCGGCTGCCGCCGGCCGCCGGCCAGCGTACCGACCTGCAGCACCATCGCCGTGGCGCAGATGCCGAGCGACAGCATCAATTGCTGGAACGTCGCATAGAGGGTGGTCGCCGCGCTCATCCGGTCGCCCTCGACCTCGGCATAGGCGATGGCATTATAGCCGGTGAACTGGAACGACGTGAAGAAACCCGACAGCGCCAGGACCGCGACGATCGCCGCGACCGGCCAGTCGGGGCGGAACAGCGCGCAGGTGATAGCAGAGGCTGCTGATCTCACTTCCCGATCATCACATCGCTCGCCTTCACGATGACGGTCACCGTATCGCCTTTGGCGAGGCCCAGTTCGTGGATGGATTCTTCGGTGATGTTGGCGGTGACGATATTCCCGCTGCCGATATCGACCTTGATCGAACCGTTCACGGCCCCCGGCGTGATCGCCACGATCGTCCCGGAAATCTGGTTGCGCGCGCTCAGCTTCATCACCGCTCCTCAGGGCATGCGCGCCCGGACGGACGCGTGGCCGCTTATACCTGCATCCGGGAACGATCGCCATGCATTGTGGGTCGGCGCGTCGACGCAGAACGACACGAGATGCCGGCCGCGTCAGTACCAGCGCTGAACGAAAATGGCGCACCCGAAGGGATTCGAACCCCTGGCCTCTGCCTTCGGAGGGCAGCGCTCTATCCAGCTGAGCTACGGGTGCTTGGCCGTGGAGGCACGGGCCTAGCAAAGGTCGCGCGGCATTGCCAGCCGTTTCAGTCGGCCGGTGCATCCTTTTGCGCCGGGGCCGGGGTTTTCGGTCGGAAGGCGCACAGATCGGGGACGGGACAGCGCCAGCATTCGGGGCGGCGCGCCTTGCAGATGTAGCGGCCGTGCAGGATCAGCCAGTGATGCGCATGCAGGCGAAACGGTTGAGGCACGACACGCTCCAGCACCGCTTCGACCGCATTCGGGGTCTTGCCACGCGCCAGCCCGGTGCGGTTGCCGACGCGGAAGATGTGGGTGTCGACCGCGAAGGTCTCCGCGCCGAACGCGACGTTCATCACGACGTTCGCGGTCTTGCGCCCAACACCCGGCAGCGTTTCCAGCGCGGCACGATCGGCAGGCACCTGCCCACCATGCTCGGCGATCAGCGCTTCGGACAGGGCGATGACGTTTTTGGCCTTGTTGTTGAACAGGCCAATGGTGCGAATGTGGTGCTTGAGGCCGTCCAAGCCGAGCGCGACCATCTTTTCGGGCGTGTCGACGGTGGCGAAGAGCGTGCGCGTGGCCTTGTTCACGCCGGCATCGGTCGCCTGCGCCGACAGCACGACCGCGACGAGCAGCGTATAGTCGTTGACCGATTCGAGTTCGGTTTCCGGGTGGGGATTTTCCTCCGCCAGCCGCCGGAAGAATTCGAAGACGTCCGCCTTCTTCAAACGCCGAGCACCGCATCCATCGTGTAGCGGCCTGCCGGCGCGCTCGCCAGCCACAGCGCGGCGCGCACCGCGCCGCGGGCGAAGAGCGCGCGATCGTCGGCGCGGTGGCCGAGTTCGATCCGCTCGCCCTCCCCCGCAAACACCACTTGGTGATCGCCGACGACGGTGCCGCCGCGCAGCGAGGCGAAACCGATCGTCCCCCCTGCCCGCGCACCGACCAGCCCGGCGCGGCCGATCACGCCGCTGTCGGACAGCGTCGTCCCCAGCCCTTCCGCCGCGGCATCGCCCAGCATCAGTGCGGTACCCGAGGGCGCGTCGACCTTCAGCCGGTGGTGGCTCTCGACGATCTCGATATCCCAGTCGGGGCCGAGCCGCCGCGCCGCATCGCGCACCAGCCGCGACAGCAGCGCGATGCCGAGCGAGGTATTGCCGGTCTGCAGCACCGCGACGTCCGCCGCCGCTGCATCGATCATCGCGTGATGGCGGTCGTTGAGGCCGGTGGTACCGATGACGATCGGCGTCGCCGCGGCGCGCGCGGCGGCGAGATTGCCCTCGAGCGCAGCAGGCGACGAGAAATCGACGAGTACGTCGGCGCGCCCGGCGAGGTCCGCGGGGTTGCCGCCCTGATCGACGCCGCCGGCCAGCGTTTCGCCGACCCGTTCGATCTCAAGCTCGATCGCGCGCCCCATCCGGCCCTGCCAGCCGAAGATACCGATGCTGGTCACTGATCCTCGCCCGACTAGTTCCGGACCGCCCGACGCGCCCCCGGCTCGTGCCCGTCCATGGGCCCGGCGGCGGGGATGTGCAAGCGATTGTGGCGGTGGAGTGCCGTTGGTTCAGCGTTGGACCGACGCGACCGGTGCCTCGGCATATTTCGGATCGGCGGGGTCGAATTCGACCTGCGGCACGAAGGTGCGCGAAGTGAGCGCGACATTGCCGAGGCCGGCGAGCTTGAACGTGCCGACCTTGAAGATCTTTGGCGCGCTGCCCGCGCGTTCGACCGTCACCGCATCGACATGCAGGTCGCCATGCTTGGTCCACAGCATGTGCGGCGCGAGGATCATGTCCATGTTGTTGTAGCGCACCGACAGGCATATCCGCTGCATCAGGGCAAAGCGGATGATATCGCTCAAGGACGCGCGTTCTTCCTCGGTCGAGGGATCGGGTGCGGAGTCGGTTACGGCATCGTTGTGCATCGCAACATATAGTAACGATCGGGAAGGCGAGCAGCAAGGGGGCAGGCGTCATCCATGAGCGCGAAACGCCGTGACCCGCCCCGTCCGACCGCCCGGTCGCCGACGGCGGAGCGGAGCGGAGCGACGGCAACGCACGGCAGTTTCATCGCGCGCCACAATCGGCTAGGCGACAGGCGATCATGGGAAATCTATTCATCGTCATGGCCGGGGGCGCTGTCGGCGCGGGCCTGCGGCATCTGTTCGGGCGGTGGGCGCTCGCGAGCTTCGGCCCCGGCTATCCGTGGGGGACGCTGGGCGTCAACCTGATCGGCGGGCTGGCGATGGGGCTGCTGGTCGGCGTGCTGGCGCGTGAGGGCGGCAGCGAGCCGCTGCGCCTTGCGCTGGGCGTCGGGGTGCTGGGCGGGTTCACCACCTTCTCCGCCTTCTCGCTCGACATGATCACGATGGTCGAACGCGGCGCTATTGCGAGCGCGATCGGCTATGCACTGGTATCGGTGATCGGCGCGGCCGCGGCGCTGTTCGTCGGACTACAACTGACGCGGGGAGCGGCATGAGCGACAACGACGTCCGGCAATTCACGGTCGGGGCCGACGACGACGGCATCCGGCTGGACCGCTGGTTCAAGCGGCATCTGCCCGATACCAGCTTCAACATCGTATCGCGCTGGGCGCGCACCGGGCAGCTCCGCATCGATGGCGGGCGGGCGCAGCCCGGCGCGCGGCTGTCCGCCGGTCAGGTCTTGCGCGTGCCGCCGCCCGAATCAGCGATCGTGGCGCAACCCAAGCCCAAGGCGGAGCGCGCGCCGCTGTCGGCCGAACAGACCGAGTTCGCACAGTCGCTGGTGATCCACCGCGACAAGCAGGCGATCGTGCTGAACAAGCCGCCGGGCCTCGCCACGCAGGGCGGGACCAAGACCCACGACCATGTCGACGGGCTGCTCGACGCACTGCAGTTCGATGGCGAGAGTCGGCCGAAGCTGGTCCACCGGCTGGACAAGGATACGTCGGGCGCGCTGCTGATCGCGCGTACTGCGCGGGCAGCGGCGTTCTTCGCCAAGTCGTTTTCGGGGCGCACCGCCAAGAAGGTCTATTGGGCGCTGGTCGTCGGCATCCCCGACATTTCGGACGGCATCATCGACCTGCCGATCGCCAAGCAGCCGGGTACCGGCGGCGAGAAGATGCATGTCGACGAAGCGGAAGGCCAGCCGGCCCGGTCGCGCTACCGCGTGATCGAACGCGTCGGCAACCGCGCCGCCTGGGTCGAACTGCAACCCTTTACCGGGCGCACCCACCAGTTGCGTGTGCACATGTCGGCGATCGGGCATCCGATCGTCGGCGACGGCAAATATGGCGGGCAGGCCGCGTTCCTGACCGGCGGGGTCAGCCGCAAGATGCACCTGCACGCGCGGCGCATCCGCATCGACCATCCCGATGGCGGACAGGTCGATGTGACCGCCGAGCTGCCGCCGCATTTCGCGGAGAGCATCGACCTGCTGGGCTTCGACATGAGCCTTGGCAACGCGATGATCGACGACACCCCGCCGCCGGTGACGAAGGCCGACCTGAAGGCGAAAGCCAAGGCGCATGCCAAGAACTATCGCAAGGAGCGCCGCGGCGAACGGCGGTCGCGGGGCAGTCGCGACTGATGCATCCGAATGCGGCGTTTCGGATGGAGGAGAACGCGGCGCGGGCGTTCGTGGCCGATGAAGGATTCGGCCAGCTGTTCGTGACCACCCCCGATGGCCCGCGCGTGGCGCAGGTGCCGGCGGTGGCGGACGCGGACGGTATTTTGCGCTTCCATATCGCGCGCGGCAACGCGGTGACGCCCCATCTGGACGGGGCCAGCGCGTTGTTCGTCGTGCAGGGGCCGCATGCCTATATCCCGCCCGGATGGTATGCGGCGGGACCGGACGAGGTGCCGACGTGGAATTATGTGTCGGTCGAGGTCGAGGGCAAGGTCCGTGCGCTCGACCGTGCCGCACTGCGTGACCAGCTCGACACGCTCACCGCGACCTTCGAATCCGAACCGCTATGGTCGATGGAACAGATGAACCCGAAAAAGGCGGAGGCGATGATGAACGCCATCATCGCCTTCGAACTGGTGCCGACCGCATGGCGCGGGACAGCCAAGCTGAACCAGAACAAGCCGGCGGAGGTTCGCGCGCGCGTTGCCGATCGGCTGGGCGATCATCCGTTGGCGGCATGGATGCGGGTGCCATGACCCGCCTTGCCGTGTTCGATTGCGACGGGACGCTGGCCGACGGGCAGGCGAATATCTGCCTCGCCATGGCGCTGGCCTTTGCCGATGCCGGCCTGCCCGATCCCGATCCGCGCGACGTGCGACGGATCGTGGGGCTGAGCCTGCCGCAGGCGGTGGCGTCGCTGGTGCCGGGCAGCACGGCCGTGCTGCACGAGGCGGTGGCAGAAGGGTATAAGCGCCATTTCCGGGCGATGCGCAGCGACGGGCGGCTGGCGGAGGAACCGCTGTTCCCCGGCATCGTCGACGCGCTCACCGCGCTGCTCGACCATGGATGGAGGCTGGGCATCGCGACCGGCAAGTCGGATCGTGGCCTGTCGCTGTTGCTGACGCATCACGGGCTGACGCAGCATTTCGTGACGCTGCAGACCGCCGACCGGCATCCGTCCAAGCCGCATCCGGCGATGCTGTTCGCCGCGATGGGCGAAGCCGGCATCCATGCCGATCGCACCGTCATGATCGGCGATACCGGGTTCGACATGGCGATGGCGGTTGCGGCGGGAACGCAGGCGATCGGCGTCACCTGGGGTTATCATGGTCCCGACGAACTGGTCGCTGCCGGCGCGGATCGGCTGTGCGACGATGCCGCCACCCTCCCTGTCCTGCTGGAGCAGTCATGACCGACGACGCGCTTGCCCGTAACCGCTGGATGATATTGGTCGCGATCCGCATCGTCACCGCGTGCGGCGCGGTGTTCGGCGTCATCCTGGTGGCGCGCGCGCAGGACACCACGATGCGCGTACTGGGCGTCGCGATCGTATTGTCGGCGCTATATGCGATGGCGGTCGTACCGCGCGGGCTGCTGGCCAAATGGCGCAGCCAGTGAAGCGGTTCTGGCGCGAGGTCGCGGTCACGGCGGAGGGCGGCATCGCGCTCGACGGACGGCCGGTGCGGACGCCCGGACGATTGCCGCTGGTGGTGCCGTTCGCGGCACTGGCGGAGGGGATTGCCGACGAATGGCGTACGGTTGGGGAAACGGTCGATCCGCGCACGATGCCGCTGACGGGCCTTGCCAACGCCGCGATCGAGCGGATCGCGCCCGAGCCGCACGCCTTCGCCGGGGGACTTGCGGTCTATGGCGGCAGCGACCTGCTCTGCTACCGCGCCGAGCCGGGACCGTTGGCGGACCGGCAGGCGGCGGCATGGGACAAGGTGCTCGGCTGGGCGCGCGAACGCTACGGCGTCGACTTCGTCGTGACCGATGGCGTCATGCCGGTCGAACAGCCACCGCGCACGCTGGCCCGGCTGCGCGAGGCGACGGTAGCGCTGTCGCCATGGGAGCTGGCGCCGCTGTCGCCGATCGTCGGGCTGACCGGATCGCTGCTGCTGGGCCTCGCGGTCGTCGAACGGGCGATCGATGCGGATGGCGCATGGGCGGCGGCGCATGTCGACGAGGACTGGCAGATCGAACAATGGGGCGAGGACGTGCTGGCCGCCGAAACCCGTGCCGCCCGCGCAGGCGAGTATCACGCGGCGATCCGCTTCCTCGACCTTATCCGCGCCTGACCGGGCCGCACGACCCGCCGATCGACAGCGACAGCGTCGCGGTCAGCGGCGCATCGTCCGCCCCGCCTTCGATCCGGTCGATCAGGTGGGTCGTGATCACCGCCGCCATCTCGGCGATCGGACGGTGTACCGTGGTCAGCGCGGGGGTGAGCATCCGCGCCAGAATGCTGCCGTCGAAGCCGACGACCGACAGGTCGCCCGGCACGTCGATCGTCAGCGACGCCGCGACCTTCAGCACCGCCGCCGCCATCACGTCGTTGCCGGCGAAGATCGCGGTCGGGCGCGGGTCGGCCTGCAACAGCCGGGTCGCCGCCGCCACGCCGCTGTCGAAGCCGTAATCGCCTTCCGCTTCGTGCGTGAGGGTCAGGCGATGGTCGGCCAGTCCGGCGACGAATCCCGTGCGGCGCTCACGGGCGGAGGGGGCATCGGCCGGGCCGGACAGCAGGGCGATCCGGCGATGGCCGAGCGCGACGAGATGGTCGGCAACCGCCCGTGCCGCGCCCTGTTCGTCGGACACCAGCACCGCGCCATAGCCGGCGAGCGGAACGGAGGAGAGCGCGACCGCCGGCACGCCCATCGCGGCCAGCGCCCCGGCCACGCCTGCGATGCCCGACACCGGCGGCACGACCACCATGCCGTCGACCCGCGACCGGCCGGCGAAATCGAGTACGTCGGCCACCGGGTCGCCGTCACCCGGCGCGACCGGATGCACCACCAGTTCATAGCCGCGCGCCGCCGCCGCGCCGACGATCCCGCGCTGTAGCGGATCGAGCACCAGCGCGTTGCGGTCGTTATGCGCCAGCCCGAGCAGGAACGACCGCCCGGTCGCCAGTCCCCGCGCCCGCGCGCTGGGCCGGAACTGCAACGCGGCGACGACCGCCTCCACCTGCTCGCGCGTGGCGGCATTGACCAGCGGCGACCGGTTGAGCACGCGCGACACGGTGCGGATCGACACCCCGGCACGCGCCGCGACGTCGGCGATGGTGGTCATCGGCCAGGCCCCGGCCGGGACATGGCATGCGGGGCGGGAACTGCCTCGGCCGTTCCCACCCCGTCATGGTTCGGCGATGCGGCGTCCGAGGGCGCGAACCACCGCATCGTCTGGATCGTCAGCAACCGGCCTCTCCTTCTCGCCCCCGCAAGGTATAGGTGATGCCGGCCGCCGCTGTCGAACGGTCAGGCGAGCGAACGATCAGGCAAGCGTCAGGCCGACATCGACATTGCCGCGCGTCGCGTTCGAATAGGGACAGATGCCGTGCGCGGTATCGACCAGCGCCTGCGCCTGTTGCGGATCAACGCCAGGCACCGATACCTTCAGGTCGGCGGTGATGCCGAACCCGCCCAGCGCGCGCGGACCGATGCCGACGGTCGCGGTCACCGCGACGTCGTTGGGCACCTTGATCCCCAGCTGCTGGCCGGCGACCTTCATCGCCCCGATGAAGCAGGCGGCATAGCCGGCCGCGAACAGCTGTTCCGGATTGCTGCCATCGCCACCGGCGCCGCCCAGTTCGCGCGGGGTCGACAGCTTGATGTCGACGCGCCCGTCCTCGCTACGGGCATGGCCTTCGCGACCGCCGGTAGCGGTGGCAGTGGTGCTGTACTTGACGTCGACTGACATGGGATGCTCCATTTGTTTATCGCGATAAATATTTAGGGTGCCGGTGCGGGACTGTCCAGCATTATTTATCGCGACAACCTTTCATGCTATGTCGGGCGGATGACCCAGCCCCTGCCCCTCGACGACCAGCTGTGCTTCTCGCTCTATGCGGCGACGATCGCGATCAATCGAACGTACAAGCCGATGCTCGACCGGATGGGGATCACCTATCCGCAGTTCCTCGTGCTGCTGACGCTGAGCGAGAGCGAGGACGGCATGGCCATCGGGGCGATCGCCGATCGGCTGGCGCTGGAGCCGAGCACCATCACCCCGCTGGCCAAGCGGATGGAGGCCGCCGGGCTGGTGACGCGGGTGCGCAATCCGGACGACGAGCGGCAGGTACGGGTCCGCCTGACCAAGGCCGGGCGGGAGCGTTGGGCGGAGAGCGGGTGCCTTGCCCCGACCGTCGTCGCGCGCAGCGGCATGGCGCCGGAACGGCTGGTCGCGTTGAATGCGGAAGTCACCGCGCTGCGCAAGGCGCTGACTAACGCATTGGACTGATTACCCCTTGGTGGCGGTGGCGTTAGAACATATATTGAACGGATGGCGCAACTCGACACCCGGCAGAAACTGGCGATCCTGGCCGATGCCGCCAAATATGACGCATCGTGCGCGTCGTCGGGCACCGCCAAGCGCAATTCACGCGATGGCAAGGGGATCGGATCGACCGAGGGGATGGGTATCTGCCATGCCTATGCGCCGGATGGTCGCTGTATCTCGCTGCTGAAGATATTGCTGACGAACAGCTGCATTTTCGACTGCCATTATTGCATCAACCGCAAGTCGTCGAACGTCCGCCGGGCGCGCTTTACCGCGCAGGAGGTCGTGGCGCTGACGCTGAGCTTCTATCGCCGCAATTATATCGAGGGCCTGTTCCTCTCGTCGGGAATCATCGGATCGTCGAACTATACGATGGAGCAGATCGTCGAGGTCGCGCGATCGCTGCGGGAGGATCACGACTTTCGCGGCTATATCCACCTGAAGACCATTCCCGATGCCGATCCCGAGCTGGTGCATCTGGCCGGGGTCTATGCCGATCGCGTGTCGATCAATGTCGAGCTGCCGACGACCGGCGGCCTGAAGCGGCTGGCACCCGAAAAGTCGGCGCCGCAGATCGAGGGGGCGATGAAGGACGTCGCCCATGCGATCGCGGACGGGCGCGATGCGCGCAAACGCTACAAATCCGCGCCGAAGTTCGCGCCGGCGGGGCAATCGACTCAGATGATCGTCGGCGCTGATGCCGCGACCGACAGCGATATCGTCGGCAAGGCGGCGACCCTTTATGACCGGTTCGGCCTGCGTCGGGTCTATTATTCGGCGTTCAGTCCGATCCCCGAGGCGTCGGCGGTGCTGCCGCTGCAACGCCCGCCGCTGATGCGCGAGCACCGGCTGTACCAGTCGGACTGGCTGATGCGCTTCTACGACTATCGCCCCGACGAAGTGCGCGCGGCGGCGGACGATGCGACGGGAATGCTGCCGCTCGACATCGATCCCAAGCTGGCGTGGGCGTTGAAGTTCCGCGACCGCTTTCCGGTCGACGTGAACCGCGCCCCGCGCGAGATGCTGCTGCGCGTGCCGGGACTGGGGGTGAAGGCGGTCAATGCGATCCTGATCGCGCGGCGTTGGCGGCGGCTGGCGCTGGCCGATGTCGGGCGGCTGACGGTATCGATCGCCAAGATGCGGCCGTTCATCGTCGCCGACGACTGGCGACCGGTGGTGCTGGCGGACCGGGCGGAGTTGCGGCCGGTCGTGGCGCCGAAGAAGGCGGATCAGATGGAGTTGTTCGGCTAACCTTCCGTCATCCCGGCCTTCGCCGGGATGACGCGAGGGGCAGTGAAAATCCCTCGCAAGAGAAACCTCCGCCGTTCGCCGCCGTTGCTGGGGGGAACCCCGTACAAAGGAACACCGCCATGGCCGACGCCCGCATCTATGCCGACCTGAAGGCCGATCACGACCGCCACCGCGATCTGCTCCAGCGGATCGATTCCGCCAAGGGTGACGAGCGCGCCGCGCTGTTCGAGGAATTCCGCGTGGAGGTGTCGGCCCATGCCGCCGCCGAGGAGGAAGCGCTCTACGCGACGATGCTCGCCAATCCCGACCTGCGCGACGAGGCGCGGCATTCGGTGTCCGAGCATAAGGAGATCGACGACTATCTGGGCGAGATCGCCAAGCTGGACGCAGGCAGCAACGAGTGGAACGAGCGCTTCGCCGAGATGCGCCACCGCTACGAACATCATATCGACGAGGAAGAGGAAGAGATGTTTCCTGCCGCCGCCGAGGAACTGAGCGACGATGAGGAAGCGCGCATCGCCAAGGTGTTCGAGGACCGCAAGCCCAAGGAACTGGAAATCGCGGAATCCTCGGAAGCGGGCGACGATCGCGACTGATGCGGGTCGCGGCGCTGGCGGCGGCGGATGATTTCGACGGGTGGCGCGATGCCGCCCGCAGCCTCGCCGCGCAGCGCGTGTCCCCGGCGGACGTGGTGTGGCAGGTCGGTGATCTGCCCACCGACCTGTTCGGCGACGAGGCGATCGTCGACGGCAATGCGCCGCCTCCCCGCGTGCCGCGTCCGTTCATCGATCTGGCGCGGACCGTGGCGATGCATGCCGATCCCGAGCGGTTCGCGCTGCTCTATGCCATGCTCACCCGCCTGATCGCCGAACCGCGGTTGATCGACGACAAGGCCGATCCGGCGCTGCGGCGGCTGGAGGAGATGGCCAAGGGGGTGCGGCGCGACATCCACAAGATGCGCGCGTTCCTGCGCTTTCGCGAGGTCGAGGAGGACGATACCACCCGCTTCGTCGCGTGGTTCGAACCCGAACATCATATCGTGCGGCACAATGCGCGGTTCTTCGTCGACCGGTTCGCCAGCATGCACTGGTCGATCCTGACGCCCGAGGTGTCGATGCACTGGGACGGCGAGACGCTGACCGAGGGGCCGGCGGCGGCCAAGGCCGATGCGCCCGATGGCGATCCGGTCGAGGAAGTCTGGAAGACCTATTACGCATCGATCTTCAATCCGGCGCGGTTGAAGAAGGGCGCGATGCTGAGGGAAATGCCGCGCAAATATTGGAAGAACATGCCCGAAACCGCGCTGGTCCCGGCGCTGATCGCGGGGGCGCAGGCACGTGAGGCGGCGATGATCGAGACGGCGCGGGCAGCTCCGGGCGGCAACAGCGAGGTGGCGTGGGCCGCCCTGCGCGAGGAGGCGGCGGGGTGCCAGCGCTGCCCGTTGTGGAAGCCAGCGACGCAGACGGTGTTCGGCGAGGGACCGGTCGATGCGGCGATGATGGTGGTCGGCGAACAGCCGGGCGATCAGGAGGATCTGGCCGGGCGGCCGTTCGTGGGGCCGGCGGGGCAGGTATTCGACCGGGCGATGGAGCAAGCCGGGATCGACCGGTCGCGGGTCTATGTCACCAACGCGGTCAAGCATTTCAAGTTCGAACCGCGCGGGAAACGGCGCATCCATGCCAAGCCGGGCGTGGGCGAGATCGATGCGTGCCGCTGGTGGATCGAGCAGGAACGCGGCATCCTGCGCCCGCGGATGACGGTGGCGCTGGGGGCGACGGCAGCGCGGTCGCTGACAGGCAAGACGGTGACGATCTCGCGCGAGCGCGGGCGGGTGCTGACGCTGAGCGACGGCAGCGCCGCGTGGATCACGGTGCATCCGAGCTATTTGCTCCGGTTGCCGGATAAAACCCAGGCAGATGAAGAGTTTGCACGGTTCGTCGAGGATTTGAGGGGGGCGCAGGCGGCGATGGCGTGAGGCCAAAGTTCACTAAGTTCACACTCGCCACGGTTTCGTTCGCATGTGGCTTTCCCTTTGAACCACACGTCATGCCAGCGAAGGCGGGCATTCCCCGATGATGGCGCGGGACAGGAGCCGCTAGAGGCCCCAGCCTTCGCTGGGGCGACGTGTGGGGCTTACGGTAGAAAGATCGTTTTCACGCGAAGGCGCGGAGTAGAAGAAGAGTGTTTTCGCGCAGAGGCGCAGAGGACGCTGAGGGTTGTGGAACGGGTGACGTCGGCCTGTCTGGTGCAGCCTTTTCGCTTGCTGCCTCCCAGAAAGAGAGAGCCGCTACGCGGCGAGCGCAACCTCTCTACGTCCTTTGCGCCTCTGCGCGATCAAATCCTTTCTTCTTCTCCGCGCCTTCGCGCCTTCGCGTGAACCAATATTTCCTAGACGCTAACCCAACCCGCCCCCTGTAGGAAAATCATTCCGGCCGCGGATGCCACCAGGGTTCGGGTCGCGGCAAGGTGATCGCGTCGTGCTGTTCAGGCGCTTCGGCGATGGCGCGCAGGCGGTCGAGGTCTTCGGGGGTGTCGATGTCGATCAACTCCGCCGGTGCGGTCACGACGTGACGGCCGGCGCGGACGAGGTCGCGGGCGCCGGCATCGCCCTCCAGCGATTCGAGGAAGTCGAAGCGGCCCGCGCCGAATACCGCCGGCGGACAGGGCTTGGTCCCGTCGCTCGATGCCACCACGGCGTCGGCATCGTCGCGGGCGGTGTCGAGCAGGCGGTAGACATGGGCGGCGGTGATGCGCGGCATGTCGGCGAGCGCGATCACCACACCCTTCGCGCCCTTGGCCCGTGCTGCGCGCAGGCCCAATTGGACCGAGCGCGACATGCCGTCTGCCGGCACTTCGTTGACGATCACGTCGAACCCGCGCGAGGCGAAGTCGAGCGTCGTCCCGTCGATCACCGCGACGCGGCCGAGGAACGGGATCGCCTCCAATGCGGTCACGACATGATAGGCGACCGGCTTGTGCAGGAATTCCTGCGCCAGCTTGTCGGCATCGCCGAAGCGCTGCGAACGACCCGCCGCCAGCAGGATCAGGACGGCATCTTCAGCGCGCATGGAAGTTCCTCACCATTGCCGCCGCGATCGACAGCGCGATTTCGGACGGGCCGATCGCCCCGATGTCGAGGCCGACCGGACCGTCGATCCGCTCCAGCCCCTGCGCCCCGGCGGCGGACAGGCGTTCGAGCCGCGCGGCATGGCTGCGCCGCGATCCGAGCGCGCCGATATAGGCGGCGGGAGTCTTCAGCGCTTCGATCAGCGCGGGGTCGTCGATCTTGATATCGTGGCTCAGCGTCACGACGGCGGTGGCGGCGTCGGGTTTGAGCGCCTGCAACGCCTCGTCCGGCCAGCGATCGTCGAGGGTGACGCCGGGGAAGCGCTCTTCGGTCAGAAAACGCGCGCGCGGGTCGATCAAGGTGGTGGCGATGCCCAGTTCGCGCGCCATGCCGGCCAGCCCCTGCGCGATCTGCACCGCGCCGACGATCAGCAGCCGGCGCGGCGGGTCGTAGCGGTTGACGAAGCCGTCGCCTTCGCTCGCCTCCGTCCGGCCGGTGGCGAGGTCGGTAGTGAGGGTCAGCGCCTGTCCGTCCATGCGGGCAGCGTCGATCGCGTCGAACAGCGCGGGGTCGAACTGATCGCGGTCGACGCGCTGGACCATCACCTCGATCTCGCCGCCGCAGGGCAGGCCGACCTCCCATGCCGCGGCGTCGGCCACGCCGTAGCGTTTTACGGCGAAGGGGGCACCGGCGATGACCTCCGCCGCGGTGGCGAGGATGTCGCTTTCGACGCAGCCGCCCGATACCGATCCTTCGAACCGGCCGTCTTCGTGGACCAGCATGTGGCTGCCGCGCGGTCGTGGGGCTGACCCCCAGGTCGAGGTGACGGTGGCGAGTGCAAGCGGCGCACCGGCCCAGTCGCGGGCGGCGGTCAGAACGGAGTCATTGTCGGCCATGATGTTCCGATGATGGGGGAATTTGGCTAGGTTCGCCACAATAGGTGCGGTGTGGACCGGCGCGTGGCAAGGGCCCGTTGCCACGAACATACCGTACCCCCGCGCAGGTGGGGGTCCAGAGTTGCAGAAACCAACGTCGCGCTTTGGACTCTGGACCCTCGCCTGCGCGGGGGTACGGTTCGGGCAAGGGAGCGGACCGTCAGATCACGTCCAGCACCAGCCCGCGTGCCTTCGCTTCCTCGGCACCGATATACCAGTTGGCCGGGGCCTTCTGCACCAGTTCCTCGAACGGGACCTGCGATCCTGCGACGATCGCGCGGAAGCCCTCTTCTTCGATCTCGACCGAGGTCTCGATCTCGTGCAGCTTGGCCTTGAGCGTCGCGACCAGCATCTTGAGCGGGCCGGACAGTTCGATGGTGCTGGTCATCTGCCGCTCGTGCAGCATCAGGCGCGTGCCCTTGGTCAGGAAGCGCTTGTCGACCGGGAAGGCCGACATGAAGGTCGAACCGGCGGAATAGACCGCGACCTTGCCGAGGAACAGCGCCTCACGGCCGGTGTAATCGCGCAGCAGGCGGATATCGTCACCCATTGCGCGGGCGACTTCGGGATCGCCGCCCAGCGTCGAGATCGACACGACCAGCGGGCCGTCGGCGGGGGCGCCCAAGACCTGGTTGCGGAAGCTCTCGTACATCGCATGGTCGACCGGGCCGGCGAGATGGACGTGCGGGCGGGCGAGCAGCGGATAGTCGTTGACGTTGGTGTCGGGCATGGCGGGCGTTCCCTCTGGCGTGGTCGGCGGCGGTAACCGGGAGCGGGTGGGGTTGGTTCCGGTTTTCGCTGCGAATGATTCACGCGAAGGCGCGAAGGAGATTAGGGGTTCGCGCGGAGACGCGGAGACGCGGAGGGGTTTCGCTGTTGGCGAGTTGGCCGGGGCGTTGCGGCGTTGGGGTTCGTGGGAAGGAATTGGGGGAGGCTCGCTGGCGCGAGATGCGGGACCTTCCCATTGTCACCCCGGACTTGATTCGGGGCTCCGCTTGCTTGCCAAGGCAGGAGAAGAAGCGCGGCCCCGGATCAAGTCCGGGGCGACGTGTGCGGGGCGGCTGGTGCCAGGTCGCGACCGCTGCCCTTGCGGAACCCTCCGCGTCTCCGCGGTTCTGCGCGAACCACTTTCTTCGTTGCGTCCTCTCCGCCTTCGCGCGAACCACTCTCTTCGCGCCTTCGCGTGAAACAAAAAGGGCGACCGGCTGCCAAGCCGATCGCCCTTTTGCGAACCAGAACCAACGAACTCAATACACCCGCTTCTTCGGCTTGATGTACTCGATCTCGTCGGTGAGGGTGTAGTCGTGCACCGGGCGATAATCGATCGCGGTGGTGCCGAGCTTGCCGCCCCAGCCGTCGAACGTCGCGATGGTATGCTTCATCCAGTTGGCGTCGTCGCGATCGGGAAAATCCTCGTTCACGTGCGCGCCGCGGCTTTCCTTGCGGTTCTGGGCCGAGCGGATGGTGACCATCGCCTGTGCCAGCAGATTGTCGAGTTCGAGCGTCTCGACCAGATCGGTGTTCCAGATCAGCGACCGGTCGGTGACGTTCACGTCGGCGAACGACCGATAGATGTCGTCCATCATCGTCACGCCTTCGTTCAGCAGCGCGTCGTCGCGGAACACGGCACAATGCTTCTGCATCGTCTTCTGCATGTCGAGGCGGATCTGCGCGGTCGGCTTGCCGCCGCTCGCGTTGCGGAACTTGTCGAGACGGGCAAGCGCCAGGTCGGCCGAGCCCTCGGGCAGCGGCTTGTGCGGGGTGTTGGGCTTCAAGGTTTCCTTGAGGCGCAGGCCGGTCGCACGGCCGAACACGACCAGATCGATCAGCGAGTTGGAGCCGAGGCGGTTGGCGCCGTGGACCGACACGCAGGCCGCTTCGCCGACCGCGAACAGGCCAGGCACGACCGCGTCCGGGTTACCGTCCTTAATCGTGACGACTTCGCCGTGATAATTACAGGGAATGCCGCCCATATTGTAATGGACGGTCGGGGTCACCGGCAGCGGCTGGCGGGTCAGGTCGACGCCGGCAAAGATCTTGCCGGTTTCGGTGATGCCCGGCAGGCGTTCGGCCAGCACCTTGGGATCGATATGGTCGAGGTGCAGGAAGATATGGTCGCCGTCCTTGCCGACGCCGCGCCCTTCGCGCATTTCCATCGCCATCGAGCGGCTGACGACGTCGCGCGAGGCGAGATCCTTGGCCGAGGGGGCGTAGCGTTCCATGAACCGCTCGCCGTCCTTGTTGGTGAGGTAGCCGCCCTCGCCGCGCGCACCCTCGGTGATGAGCACGCCCGCGCCGTAGATGCCGGTCGGGTGGAACTGCACGAATTCCATGTCCTGCAGCGGCAGGCCGGCACGCAGCACCATGCCGCCGCCGTCGCCGGTGCAGCTATGCGCCGAGGTCGCGGAGAAATAGCAACGGCCATAGCCGCCGGTCGCCAGCACCACCGAATGGGCGCGGAAGCGGTGGATCGACCCGTCTTCCATGCACAGCGCGATCACGCCGCGGCAGACCTTGCCCTCGGACGTGTCCTCCATGATCAGGTCGAGCGCGAAATATTCGATGAAGAAGTCGGCGTCGTACTTCAGCGACTGCTGGTACAGCGCGTGGAGCATGGCGTGGCCGGTACGGTCGGCGGCGGCACAGGTGCGCTGCACCGGGGGGCCTTCGCCCATATTCTGCATATGGCCGCCGAACGGACGCTGGTAGATCGTCCCGTCCTCGTTCCGGCTGAACGGCACGCCGGCATGTTCCAGCTCGATGACCGCCGCGGGGGCTTCGCGAACCATGTATTCGATCGCGTCCTGGTCGCCGAGCCAGTCGGAGCCCTTGACCGTGTCGTACATGTGCCACGACCAGTGGTCGGGCGAGTTGTTGCCGAGCGAGGCCGCGATGCCGCCCTGTGCCGCGACGGTGTGCGACCGGGTCGGGAATACCTTGGTGATGCAGGCGGTCTTCAAACCGGCTTCGGCGATGCCCATGGTGGCGCGCAGGCCCGAGCCACCTGCCCCCACGACGATCGCGTCATACGTGTGGTCGATGATCTTGTAAGCGTCGGTGGCCATTATGCGGGCGTCCCGGTGAAAGCGATGCGGAGGATCGAGAAGGCGGCGAACAGCCAGCCCGCGCCATAGACGAGGTTCAGCGCGATCAGCGCGACGACGCGCGTTTCGTCATGCTGGTAATCCTCGATCACGGTCTGCAGGCCCATCTTGGCATGGTAGAAGACCGAGGTGGCGAGCAGGATCAGCGGCACCGCGCCCCATGCCGACGACACCCAGGCGAACATGGTGTCGTAGTCATAGGCCGGCAGCAGCGCGAGCGAGAGCACGAACCACAGCATCAGGACGAGGTTCGAGACCGCCGTCAGCCGTTGATGCCAGAAATGATGCGCGCCGGCCTTGGCCGACCCCAGGCCGCGGACGCGGCCGATGCTGGTTCCGTTACCCATCAGTGCTTCCCCACCAGCAGCCAGGCCCACAGCGCGGCAGTCGCGCAGGCGGCGAACACGATCGTCGCAATCGCGCTCTGCCGGTTGCCCTTCAGTTCGAAATTGGCGCCGATATCCATGAAGAAATGGCGGATGCCGTTGCCGATATGCTGGAACAGCGCGAAGCTGAGCCCGATACCGACCAGATAGCCTACCGGCGCGAACGGCCCGGTGAACCATGACAGGAAGCGCGCATAGCTTTCCGCGCCACCCGACAGTGCTGCCAGCCACCACACGAACAGCGCAAGGCCGACCGTGCCCATGGCGACACCGGTCGCGCGGTGGAGGATCGACACCAGCATGTTCGGCCCCCAGCGCCAGATCTGGAGATGGGGCGATACGGGGCGGGATTTGGGGCGGACCATGGCCAAGTCGGACGTTCCTCAAGCAGCGCGTGCAACCACGTCGGGCGGGTGCGGATTTCCAGCGATTGTGGCCTATCTACGCACCCGCCCCGCCGATGCAAGTCCGCTCGCACGAAAGGGCGATGCCGCCGGGTCCGTGGTCAACCGACTGTTAACGCCTTTCTTCCTATTTTGCCGAACAGACGGGACGACGAGCGGCCACCGCGGCACGCCCGCCGAATCGACATGGGGGATACCGGTGAACACGAAACAGCTTCCTGCGGCCGAAAGCGTCAGCCCGACCATCGATCTGGCCATGCGGTTGCGGATGTTCGACTTTTCGGATCGCGAGATCGCCCAGGCGCGCGAACTGTGGACCGTGATCGAACCGCATGTGCGCGAAATCGCGTCGACGATCCTGCCCCATTCCGAACGCATCGGCGGGCGCAACGTCGTAGCCGCCGATGTCGAACGCGTCATCGAACTGGGTGCCGCCTATCTGCGCAACCACTTCACCAATCTTTCCGGCCTCGCATGGGTGCAGTCGGTGGAACGCACGGTCGCACGCGCGTTTTCGAGCGGGTCGTCGCTGACCGCGGTGCTGGCGATCATCGACGCCTGCGGCCGCAAGACGATGGAAGTGCTGCAACGCGAACTGGCCGACGACGAACCCGGCCTGCGGACTTGCACGATGCTGCTGCTGCGGACCCGCGCGCTGGAAAACGACGTCTATGTCGCGCTGTACAGCGCCTATATGGCGTATGACCTGCAGGCGTCGCGCGACGCGCTGGCGCATGAATTCCGCGACAATATCGGTACCACCGTCGAACGCGCGAGCCGCGAGAGCGACACGTTGCGCGTCCATGCCAGCCGGTCGTCGGCCAATGTCCGCGGCATGCTGGGCAAGGCGTCCGAAGTCGCCGCCGCCGCCGAACAGTCGGCGGTCGCGATGCGCGAGGCGGCAGCGACGTCGGCCGGACTGATCCGCGCGATCGAGGATGCCCGCATGGAAGTGGAAGCCGCCGCCGAGATCGCGACGCGCGCATCGGAACAGGCCGGTACCGCGGTCGGCATGTCGGAAGCACTGTCGGACCATGCCAAGTCGATCGAATCGATCCTGGGCCTGATCCGCGATATCGCCGGACAGACCAATTTGCTGGCGCTGAACGCCACGATCGAGGCGGCGCGCGCTGGCGACGCCGGCCGCGGCTTCGCGGTGGTGGCGCAGGAGGTGAAGAGCCTCGCCAGCCAGACCGCGCGCGCAACCGACGACATTGCCGCCAAGATCGCCGCGATCCAGGCGGCGACGCGATCGACGGTCGAAACCAACGCGTCGATCCGCGCGACCGTCACCGAAGTACAGGAAAGCGCCAACCGCATCCGCAGCGCGATGGAGGTGCAGGCGCAGACCGTCACCGCGATCACCGCCGCGGTCGACGAAACCGCGCTGGCCGCCGATTCGATGTCGTCGACCATCGCCGCGATCCGCGAGGACACTGAAATGGTGGCGTCGGAAATCGACCGGGTCGGCAACGGGTTCACCTCGCTCGACGGGGAACTGGGCGCGCTCAAGACCAGCGCGGTGGATTTCGTGGGGAAGGTCGCGGCGTAAGCTTTCGCGCCGCGCAATGCCCTTACGCTTCGTTATTCCCGCGGAGGCGGGAATCCATAGACGCAGGTGGTTCGGCTCGGTCCGCTGGCGGCAGCGTATATGGGTCCCCGCCTGCGCGGGATGACGATGATGGGGGCGTTGCGACCTGCGATCCGGTCGTCACCCCAGCGGAGGCTGAGGTCTTTCGCGGATGGCGCGGCGCGTAAGTCCCGGAAGATCCCAGCCTTCGCTGGGATGACGGATGTGGCGCGGGTGGTTGTTGTGGTCCGACGGCAATTACCTTTTCACCCGTCACCCCGGATCAAGCCCCGGGTGACGAAGACGGCTGGTCGCCCCGTTGCCCCCTGCCACGCCCCCGCCTACACGCGGGCATGGCCCATATTCTCCTGACCGGGGGATCGCGCGGGATCGGGGCGGCGATTGCCGACCGGCTGCGCGAACCTCACCAGCTTGCCGTGCAGGCGACGCGTGGCGACCTCGCCGCCGACTTCGCCGATCCCGCCGCCCCGGCCGATCTGTGGACGCGCGCGCTCGACCGGCTGGACGGGCGGATCGACGTGCTGATCAACAATGCCGGGGTGTTCGAGGCACACGACCTGTCGCTGCCGCATGACGAATGGGTTGCCGGGTGGGAGCGGACGCTGCGCATCAACCTGACCGCCGCCGCTGAACTCAGCCGGCTGGCGGTGCTGCACTGGCAGGCGAGCGGTCGACCGGGGCGGATCGTCAACATCGCCAGCCGCGCGGCGCATCGGGGCGACAGTCCCGCGCACTGGCATTATGCCGCGTCGAAGGCAGGCATGGTCGCGATGACCAAGACGATCGCGCGCGCCTATGCCGCCGACGGCATCCTGGCCTTCGCGATCTGTCCGGGGTTCGTCGCGACGGCGATGGCCGATGCCGCCGGGCCAGCGACGGCGCAGGCCGATATCCCGCTCGGTCGGGTAGCGCAGGTCGACGAAGTGGCGACGGTCGCCGCCTTCTGTGCCACGGAGGCGCCCGAATCGATGACCGGCGCGGTGCTGGACATCAATGGCGCGAGTTACGTGCGATGAGCTGGAAACTGACCCTCCCCTGCACCCGGGCCGAGGCCGAGGCGATCGATGCCGCCGATTTCGGGATCGATCCCGCGCCGGTGCTGATGACGACCGAGACGGTCGAGGACGATACCGAGACGTGGCGGCTCGACGCCTATTTCGAGCGCGAGCCCGATGCGGGGGCGATCGCGGCGATCGCGGCGCTGGTGCCGAGTGCGGCGGGCCACGCCCCTGCCATCGAGGCGCTGGGCGACGAGGATTGGGTGACGATGAGCCAGGCGGGGCTGGAGCCGCTGCATGTCGGGCGCTTCTATGTCCATGTCGGGGCGCTCGACGCGGTGCCGGCGGGGGCGCGGGCGTTCCGGATCGATGCCGGCCGTGCGTTCGGGACCGGGCATCACGAGACGACCAGCGGGTGCCTGGCGATGCTCGACCGGCTGGGCGCGACGGATTTCGGCAACGTCATCGATCTGGGGACCGGGACCGGCTTGTTGGCGTTCGCCGCGCGCGAACTGTGGCCGGCGGCGCGGGTGATCGCGACCGATATCGATCCGGTGGCGATCGACGTCACCGCCGACAATGCGCGGACGAATGCGGTGGATCGGGTCGAGCTGGTGGTCGCCGATGGTGCGCTGTCGGACGCGATCACGGCGGCGGCGCCTTATGACCTGTTGATCGCCAACATCCTTGCCGGGCCGCTGATGTCGATGGCGCCCGAGGTGGCGGCGATCGCTGCGCCGGGAGCGACGATCGTGCTGGCCGGGTTGCTGGAGACGCAGCGGGCTGAGGTGGTCGCGGCCTATGCGGCGTGCGGCTGTACGTTGGAAGAGGTCGACCGGCGGGGCGATTGGAGCGTGCTGCGGATGGCGGCGGGGGCCGAACGGTTCGTGCCGACCGGGCCGATCGATCCCAAGGGTCGCGACGGGTGGGCTTTGGATTTGTAATTCCTCCCCGCTCTGCGGGGAGGGGGACCGCCGCGAAGCGGTGGTGGAGGGGGGCCGCCACGCAACGCAACGGTTCCGTATGCCGACAGCCCCCTCCACCAGCTTCGCTGGTCCCCCTCCCCGTGCCGGGGAGGATCTTTACGCCTTTGAACTCGCGTAGGCCTGCGTGCCTTCGGTGACGACCTCGTCCTCCGGCAGCACTGCGTCCACCGCGATCTCGCGTTCCTCGCGGATCGCGTCGTACACCGGTGCGAAGTCGGTTTCGACGGTCAGGCGCAGCAGTTCGTCGAAGCTGGGGATGACGAAATAGGTCTGCTGGAAATCGTCGATGCGATAATCGGTCCGCATCACCCGTGCCAGATCGAGCATGATCCGGTTGGGGCTTGGGTCATCCAGCGAAAAGCGGGTTTCCGACGCACTCGACACGATGCCCGCGCCGTAGATGCGCAAGCCCTCCGGTTCCTGCACCAGCCCGAATTCGACCGTGTACCAATAAAGCCGCGCCAGCTGTTTGAGCGAGCCGAGTTCGAGCGCGCGCAGGCCACCGCGACCGTACGCCGCGAGGTAATCGGCGAACACCGGGTCGGCGAGCATCGGGACATGGCCGAACACGTCGTGGAAGACGTCGGGCTCCTGGAGGTAATCGAGCTGGTCGGGGCGGCGGATGAAGTTGCCGGCGACGAAGCGGCGATTGGCCATGTGGGTGAAGAACACGTCGTCGGGCACCAGCCCCGGCACCGCCACCACGCGCCATCCGGTCAGCGCCTCCAGCCGATCCGACAGTTCCTCGAAATCGGGGATGCCCGATTCGGACAGCTTCAACGCATCGAGCCCGCGCAGGAACGCGTCCGACGCGCGGCCCGGCAGCAGTTTCATCTGTCGCGCGTACAGCGTGTCCCACGTCGCATGGTCTTGCGCGCTATAGGCGTCCCAGCCCTGCGGAATCGTCCAGTCGGCATTGGCGCCCTCGGGCGGGCGGTCGAGTACATGGGTTTCGCTTGCCATGGCGAGATAGTAGCATGGGAAACGATGCGACGGAAATGGCTGCGCCGAAGTGCGGGTACGCTGGGGGCGGTGGCGCTGATCGCGCTGCTGTACCTGTTCGCGGGGCTGGTCGGCGGGGCGATCCCGGCGGGCGGACAGGCGCCGCCGGCCGCGGGCATCCGCATCTATGTCGAGGATAACGGCATCCATACCGGCATCGTCCTGCCCAAGCATGTCGCCGGCATGGGGTTCGACGATCTGGTACGGGCACGGGATATCGCCGACCCGCGCTACGCCGGCCATGGCTGGCTGTCGATCGGCTGGGGCGACCGCGCCTTCTATATCGGTACGCCGACCTGGGGCGACGTGAAGCCCGCCACAATCGCCGCTGCGGCGATCGGCAGCGATGCGGTGGCGCTGCATGTCGGGCATCTGCCGGAGCCGGTCGGCGAGCCGGGCGTGTATCCGGTGATGCTGACCCCGGACCAGTATCGCCGGCTGGTCGCCGCGATCCGGGCGAGTTTTGCGGACGGAGCGCCGGTGCATGGCTATGGGCCGTACGACGCCTTTTACGTTGCGCGCGGGCGCTATAGCGCGGTCGAGACGTGCAACGCGTGGACCGGGCGGATGCTGCGCGCGGCGGGCGTGCCGATGGGGCGGTGGACGCCGTTCCCGGTGACGGTGACGTCGTGGCTGTGAACCCCCTGCCCCCGCCGCCGATCGGACGGTTCGTGATCGAGACGCCGCGCGCCGCGCTGGCGCTGGCCGGAGTGCCGTTTCGCTGGCGGGCGGCACTGGACGGGGCACCGCGCGCGACGGGCGAGCCGGTGATGCTGCTGCCCGGATTGTTCAACGGCGACCGGTCGAACACGATCATGGCGCGCTACCTGCGCACGCTCGGCCATGATGCGCGCGGATGGGCGCTGGGACGCAATTTCGGGCAGCGCAGCATCGGCGCGGACGGGACCACGCTGTTCGACCGGATCGATGCGATCGCGCAAGCCACCGGGCGGCCGGTGGCGCTGGTCGGGGTCAGCCTGGGCGGGATCATGGCGCGCCTTGCCGCGCATCGCCGCCCCGACCTGGTCGAACAAGTGGTGACGGTCGCCAGCCCCTATGCCGGGCCGGCGCGGTCGACCCATGTGTGGCGGCTGTACGAATGGATCAGCGGCGAGTCGGTCGACGATCCCGCCGTGCTGGCGCTGGCCGAGGAAGTGCGCCGCCCCCTGCCCGTCCCCGCCACCGCGATCTGGAGCGCCAGCGACGGGCTGGTCAACGGGCTCGGCTGCCATGTGGTGGGCGAACCGGGGTGCCGGTCGGTCGAGGTGGTGAGCAGCCATTATGGCGTGCAGACGCGGCTGGTGGTGCTGCGCGCGGTAGCGGAGGCGCTGGCGGGGAATCGGTGAAGGACGGACGCCTGCCGCTGGCCGCGCCGGATCATATCCCCCCAGCCACACCCGTCACCCCGGTCCCTGACCCCTTACGTCACCCCAGCGAAGGCTGGGGTCTCCCGGTTATTGCCCACGGCAGGAGCCGCTTGAGACCCCAGCCTGCGCTGGGGTGACGTGTGTGGAAGCGGGGTGACGATCAGGGATCAGTCCTCAATCGTCGTCGCGCTGTTCCCGCCGCCGCGCCTCTTCCTTGCGCAGTTCGCGGCCTTCGCGGGCTTCCTTCTTGCGCATCTTGCGGCCGTAGTTGCGGTCGGCTTCGGACTGGCTGGTGGTGGTCCAGTCGACCACCTGCGCGCCGGCGCGGACCGGGGCGGTGGCCACGTTCCAGACGGTGCTGACACAGCCCCCGGTCAGCGGCGCCACCGCCAATATCGCCCACGCCAGTCGCATCTGCTTATCCTCAATAGGGTTTGTCGCGTATCTGCGCCCCGATTAGCGGGAAATCGGTGAAGAAACCATCGACACCCGCGGCGACGGCGTCGGCGATCTCCTGCCCCACGCGGCCATGCACCTCCGGACCGCCGGGCACGCGATACGCCTCGGGCAGGAAGACGTTTTCGGCGCGGTAGGTCCACGGGTGGACGCGCAGGCCCGCAGCATGGGCGGCATGGACCAGCGGCTTGCCGGCGCCGACCATCGTCTTGTTCGGGCCGATCCCGAACGCATAGGTCGCGACCGCCTTCAATCCGGCGGGCGTCGCCATCATCGCATAGCTGTCGACCGCGCGGTCGGCCGGGCCGCCCTGCCCGTCCATCAGCTGGATCAGGCGGATGGTGGTCAGCTTCTTCAGCGCCTTGAGGTTGTTCACCTCGAACGACTGGATGAACACCGGTGCCTTTGCGCTGTCCCAGCCGGCGGTGCGCAGCTCGGCGACGAGGCGTGCCTCCATCGGGTGGCCGATCGACGCGAACCAGGTCGGGTGCTTGGTTTCGGGATAGATGCCGATGGTGCGCCCGGTCGCGGCGGTGGCGCGCTTGGCGAGCGCGACCACCTCGGCCAGCGTCGGGATCGGCTGCTGTCCGTCATAGGCGGTATTGCCGGGGCGCAGCTGCGGCAGGCGTTCCTTCGCACGCAGCGTGCGCAGCTCGGCCAGCGTGAAATCCTCGGTGAACCAGCCGGTGACCTGTTGTCCGTCGATCGTCTTCGTCGTGCGCCGCGCGGCGAATTCCGGATGCGCCGCGACGTCGGTCGTGCCCGAAATCTCGTTCTCGTGCCGCGCCACGAACACGTTATCCTTGGTCAGCACGAGGTCGGGTTCGATGAAATCCGCCCCCTGTTCGATCGCCAGTTCGTACGCGGCGAGCGTGTGTTCGGGGCGCGATCCGCTGGCACCGCGATGCGCGATCACGATCGGCGTCGGATCGAGCGGTCGTTCTTCGGTCATCGCACCCATCCCCAGCATTGCCAGCACTACCGTACCTAACATCTGCGATCCCTTCGCAACAGGAAACCGTTTCGATCGGGAACGTTAGCCCGTGTGACCAACGGAGCGCCGACCCATGCAATTCACCATCAACGGACAGCCGTATCAGGCAGAGGCGGACATCCGCACCTCGCTGCTCGACCTGCTGCGCGAACATCTCTCGCTCACCGGCAGCAAGAAGGGCTGCGACCATGGCCAATGCGGGGCGTGCACCGTGCTGGTGAACGGCCGCCGCATCAATGCCTGCCTCACGCTCGCCGTGATGCATCAGGATGACGACATCGTGACGATCGAGGGGCTGGGTTCGCCCAACAAGCTGCATCCGTTGCAGGCGGCGTTCGTCAAGCACGACGGATTCCAGTGCGGCTATTGCACGCCGGGGCAGATTTGTTCGGCGGTCGGCATGCTCGACGAGGTCGAGAAGGGCTGGCCCAGCCATGTCAGCGCCACGCTGAACGATCCCGACTTCACCGACGAGGAAATTCGCGAACGGATGAGCGGCAATATCTGTCGCTGTTCGGCTTATCCCAACATCGTCGATGCGATCCGCGAAGTCGCCGACGCGCGTGAACCGGTTCGGGCGGAGGCAGCGGAATGAAACTGTTCGACTATGCCAAGGCCGACAGCGCCGAAACCGCGGCGCGCGAAGGCGCGGTCGCCGACACCAAGTTCATCGCCGGCGGGACCAACCTGCTCGACCTGATGAAACTGCAGGTCGAGACGCCCGCGCGGCTGGTCGATATCAGCCGCCTGCCGCTGAACGATATCGAGGAGGTCGACGGCGGCGGCGTGCGGATCGGCGCGCTGGTGCCCAATTCCGATCTGGCCGCCTCCCCCATCATCCGGGAGCGCTACGAAGTGCTCAGCCGCGCGCTGCTGGCCGGCGCGTCGGGGCAGTTGCGCAACAAGGCGTCGACTGGCGGCAATCTGCTCCAGCGGACGCGCTGCTATTATTTCTACGAGACGGCGTCGCGCTGCAACAAGCGGGTGCCGGGGTCGGGCTGCGATGCGCAGCAAGGCTTCAACCGCATCCTCGCCATCCTCGGCACCAGCGAGCATTGCATCGCGACGCATCCGAGCGACATGGCGGTGGCGATGCGCGCGCTCGACGCGACGATCGTGACGCTGGGCAGCGATGGCGAGAAGCGACGGATCGCGATCGGCGACTTCTATCGCCTGCCCGGCGACACGCCCGACGTCGAGCATGTGCTGCGTCCCGGCGAGTTGATCACCCATATCGAACTGCCGGCGGCGCCAGCGGGCAAACAGACCTATCGCAAGGTGCGCGACCGGGCGTCCTATGCCTTCGCCCTGGTGTCGGTCGCCGGGATCGTCGCGGTCGATGGCGGCAAGATCGCGTCGGCGCGGCTGGCCTTCGGCGGGCTCGGCCCGATGCCGTGGCGCGATACTGCGGTCGAGAACGCACTGGTCGGACAGGCGCCGTCCGACGCGCTGTTCACGCAAGCCGCCGACCTGCTGCTGCGCGACGCCAGGGGTTTCGGCAGCAACGATTTCAAGATTCCGCTGGCGCGTCGCACGCTGATCGCCACGCTGAGGGAGTTGACCGCATGACCACCAATGCGCTGCGCATGGACAAACCGGTCGAAGAAAGTCTGCTGGACACTGGCGTCCAAGGAATCATCGGCAAGGGGATCGAGCGGATCGACGGCCCGCTGAAGGTGGCCGGACAGGCGACCTATTCGGCCGAATACGAGTTTCCCGACCTTGCCTATGGCTTCCTCGTCCGCGCGCCGTTCGCGGCGGGGACGATCACCGCGATCGATGCCGAGGGGGCAAAGGCGCTGCCGGGCGTGGTCGATGTCGTCGTCGACCTGAAAACCTTCATCCGCAATCCGCAACAGGGCGGCGAGACCGGCGCCCCGACCCAAGGGGTGAAGGACGTCGCCTATTTCGGCGAGCCGGTCGCGATCGTCGTCGCCGACAGCTTCGAAGTGGCGCGCGATGCGGCACAGCTGGTGTCGATCCGCTACGAACCGACTGCGGGCGTCTATACCTTCGACGATCATGTCGACGACGCGATCAAGCCGCCGCCCGGATCGATGCCGCCCTATCACCAGCAGGGTGATTTGGAGAAGGCAATGGCCGAGGCGGCGTTCACGGTCGACAATGTGTGGCGCACCCCGTCACAGAATTCGGCGGCGATGGAGCCGCATGCCTCGATCGCGGTGTGGGACGATGACGGGCTGACGCTCTACGGATCGCTCCAGATGCCGTCGTCGGACAAGCAGCAGCTGGCCAAATCGCTGGGCGAACGCCAGTCGAAGGTGCGCGTCGTCGCCCGCTATATCGGCGGCGGCTTCGGGTCGAAGCTCGGCATCTCGCCCGACACCGTCGCGACGGCGATCGCGGCGAAGGCGGTCGGGCGGCCGGTCAAGACGGTGATGACCCGCCAGCAGGTGTTCGACGCCACGGTGCGCCGGTCGAACACGCAGCAGCGCTTCCGCCTTGCCGCCGATGCGGAAGGGCGGCTGACCGGGATCGGGCATGAAACGCTGTGTTCGAACCTGCCGGGCGAGGGCTATTTCGAGCCCGCCGGACAGGCGACGCAATTCCTGTATGGCGGCGAGAACCGGATCATCAAGCACGATCTGGTCGAGCTGAACCGGACGTTGTCGGGATCGATGCGCGCGCCGGGCGAAGCGGTCGGGCTGCTCGCCCAGGAAAATGCGATGGACGAACTGGCCGAAGCGATCGGGATCGATCCGGTCGAGCTGCGCCGCCGCAACGATCCCGCAAAGGACCCGCAAAAGGACGTGCCCTATTCGACGCGGTCGCTGACCCGCTGTCTCGATGCCGGGGCCAAGGCGTTCGGCTGGGAACAGCGCAACCGGACGCCGGGCGGCCGGCGCGAGGGCGACTGGCTGATCGGGCAGGGCATGGCGGCAACGACGCGCACCAACATGCTGCAGCCGAGCGAGGCGCAGGTGTCGATCGGGCCGGACGGACGCGCGCTGGTCGAAACCGACATGACCGATATCGGTACCGGCACCTACACCATCCTCGCGCAGATCGCGGGCGAAATCCTCGGCCTGCCGGTCGAGCGGGTCGCGGTGCATCTGGGCGATACCAACACCCCGCCGGGCGCCGGATCGGGCGGCTCTTGGGGCGCGGGCAGCAGCGGGTCGTCGGTCTATCTGGCGGCGCAGGCGCTGCGCGACAAGCTGGCCAAGGCGATGGGCGTCGATGCCGATGAGATGACGCTGAAGGACGGCCATGCGATCGCCGGCAACCGCCGCGTCGCGATCGGCGAACTGGTCGGCGACGGGATCACCGCCACCGGATCGATCGAACCGGGCAAGCAGGAACAGGAAACCACGCAGGCGAGCTATGGCGCGCATTTCTGCGAGGTGAAGGTCCATGCGGTGACCGGCGAGGTCCGCGTGACGCGCTGGCATGCGACGTTCGAGGCCGGGCGCATCCTGAACCGGCAGACCGCACGGTCGCAGTGCATCGGCGGCATCGTGTTCGGCATCGGCACCGCGCTGACCGAGGAACTGGTCCATGACGACCGCGACGGGCGGATCGTCAACCACGACCTTGCCGAATATCATGTGCCGGCGCATGCCGACATTCCGCCGATGGACATCGTGTTCCTCGACGACCGCGATCCCCATGCCAACCCGCTGCAGGCCAAGGGCATCGGGGAACTGGGTATCGGTGGTGCCGGGGCGGCGGTGACCAACGCGATCTACAATGCGACCGGGGTCCGGGTGCGCGATTATCCCGCGACGTTGGACAAGCTGCTGGAAGGATTGCCGGCGGTCTGAGCGCCTCCCCATTGCATGGGGAGGGGGACCGCCGCCGAAGGCGGTGGTGGAGGGGGTTGGCCTCGCAGCGCAACGATTCCGTGTGCGGCCCGCCCCCTCCATCAGCCTGCGGCTGGTCCCCCTCCCCGCACAGCGGGGAGGATTTAGGGTCAAAAAACCTTGTTCGCGTTTGCGGCATCCCCACCTGTCATGTATCTGACGCGCAAACCGGGCGTTCCGGCGCCCCCAAGCCGAACCGAGCGAGTATCATGGCCGAATTCCGTTTGCCCAAGAACAGCGTCGTCAAGAAGGGCGCGACCCACAAGTCGCCGACCTCGGGCCGGATCAAGAAGTTCAAGGTCTATCGCTACGACCCCGATTCGGGCCAGAACCCGCGCTACGACGATTTCGAGATCGATCTGGACGAATGCGGTCCGATGGTGCTCGACGCGCTGATCAAGATGAAGTCGGAGCAGGACCCCTCGCTCACCTTCCGCCGGTCGTGCCGCGAAGGAATTTGCGGGTCGTGCTCGATGAACATCGACGGGCGCAACGGCCTCGCCTGCACCACCGCGATCGAGGATATCAAGGGCGATATCCGGATCACCCCGCTGCCGCACATGGACGTGATCAAGGACCTGGTGCCGGACTTCACGCATTTCTACGCACAATATTCGTCGATCAAGCCGTGGCTGCAGACCGTCAGCCCGACGCCGGCCGGCAAGGAACGGCTTCAGTCACCGGAAGACCGCAACAAGCTCGACGGGCTGTACGAGTGCATCCTGTGCGCGTGCTGCTCGACCTCGTGCCCCAGCTATTGGTGGAACAGCGACAAGTTCCTGGGACCTGCGATCCTGTTGCAGGCGTATCGCTGGCTGGCCGACAGCCGTGACGAAATGACCGGCGAGCGTCTCGACGAGCTGGAAGATCCGTTCCGCCTGTATCGCTGCCACACGATCATGAACTGCGCGAACGTGTGTCCCAAGGGGCTGAACCCGGCCAAGGCGATCGCCGAGATCAAGAAGATGGAAGTCGAGCGGATCATCTGATCGCTCGTGCCTTCTTATTTCCTCCCCGTTCGGTTCGAGCAGGTTCGAGCTTGTCGAGAAGCGTCCGTCGAGAACTCGGTTGGTGCGACCACCGCCTTCTCGACTTCGGTTCTCGACAAGCTCGAACCTGCGCTCGAAGCAAACGGGATATGGGTATCAACGGGTTGGATTTGGTGAGGGCTGAAGTCGCATGACCGTCCTCAAGCGCTACGACAGCCTCGTCTCGGCCGGCGAACTCCGCCCCGACCCGGAACAGCGCGCCGCCGCGACGCGGCTGTCGCGCCTCGCCGCCGAACTCGACGCGCCACCCAGGCGGGGGCTGTTCGCCCGCCTGACCGGCAAGGACGCCCCCGTGCCGCGCGGCGTCTACCTGTGGGGAGGGGTCGGGCGCGGAAAATCGATGCTGATGGACCTGTTCTACGACTGCGTAGCCGATCCGGCCAAACGCCGCGTCCATTTCCACGCCTTCATGATCGAGGTCCATGCCCGCCTCGCCACCGAACGCGCGAAGGAAGCGGGCAATCCGGTACCGCCGGTCGCCGAGGCGCTGGCCAAGGACCTGAAGCTGCTCGCGTTCGATGAAATGGTCATCAACAACACCGCCGACGCGATGGTGCTGTCGCGGCTGTTTACCGAGATGATGACCCACGGCGTGACGATCGTCGCGACGTCGAACCGGCCGCCGGTTGACCTGTACAAGGACGGGTTGCAGCGCGACAGCTTCCTCCCGTTCATCGCGCTGCTCGAATCGAACCTCGACGTGTTGCCGCTGAACGGCCCGACCGATTATCGCCGCGACCGGTTGGGACAGGTCGATACGTGGCTGGTGCCGAACGGCCCGGCGGCGACCGAAGCGCTATCGGCGGCGTTCTTCCGCCTGACCGACTATCCGGTCGAGGATGCGGCGAACGTGCCGTCGTGCGACCTCGATATCGGCGGGCGGACGCTGCACGTGCCCAAGGCGCTGAAGGGCGTCGCGGTGTTCAGCTTCAAGCGGCTGTGCGGCGAGGCGCGCGGCGCGCCCGATTATCTGGCGGTCGCGCGGGCGTTCCATACGGTGATCCTCGTCGGGATTCCAATCCTCGGGCCGGAAAACCGCAACGAGGCGGCGCGGTTCGTGACGCTGATCGATGCGCTGTACGAGTATCGCGTGAAGCTGCTGGCGGCGGCCGATGCGCAGCCGGGCGAGTTGTATCCGACCGGGGATGGGCGCTTCGAATTCGACCGGACGATCAGCCGGTTGGAAGAGATGCGGTCGGAGGACTATCTGGCCAAGGGGCATGGCGAGGGGTAGCGCCCGCCCCTCCTTCTACCACTCTACCCGCTGGCCCCTTCCGCCTCGCTCCTCACCCCTTCCGCCTCTGCCTCGCCCCTTCCGCCAACCCCCCCGCCCCTTCCGTTTGCTTCGAGCGCAGGTTCGAGCTTGTCGAGAACCGTAGTCGAGAAGGGGTTGCCCCAAACGACCCAGTTCTCGACAGACGCTTCTCGACTTCGCTCGAAGCTGCTCGAACCAAACGGGAGTGCTTAATTACCCCCGCCGCGCATCCGCCTTCTTCGTCCGGAGCGTCGCCGATGCCGCCGCGGGGTCGTCCGGCCACGGATGGCGCGGATAGCGGCCGCGCATCTCCTTCGACACGTCGCGCCACGATCCGGCCCAGAACCCCGGCAGGTCGCGCGTCGTCTGGATCGGGCGGCCGGCGGGCGAGGTCAGGCTCAGCGTCAGCGGTTGCCCGGCGACCATCGGATGGGTCGCGAGCCCGAACAGCGCCTGCACGCGCAACTCGACGCGCGGGCCCCCTTCGGCGGCATAGTCGATCGCATGGCTCGACCCTGCCGGGCTTTCGAACCGCGCGGGCGCGAGGCGGCGGACCTGCTGCATCCAGTCCCAGCCGGCGAGCTGCTCGAGCGCGTCGTGCAGCCCGGTCGCCGCCTCCAGCCGGCGTTTGCCCGCCAGCAATGGCGGCAACCAGTCGTCGATCGTCGCGGTCAGCGCCGCATTGCCCAGCGGATCGTCCTTCCCCAGCATCGCCGCGACATAGGCCGAGCGACGGCGGAGCGTCTCCGCGCCCTCCCATGGCAGCAGCGACAGGTCGCGGCGCACGCCCTCGGTCAGCGCGGCGACGATTTCCTGCGGCGAGGCGGCGGCATCGGGGCCGGACGACAGACGGATCGCGCCCAACCGGCGTTCGCGCAGGGCGATGACGCCGCGTGTCGCGGGATCGAAGCTGACGCTGCGCCGCGTTTCGATCCGGTCGCCGAACAGTTGCTCGACCGTCGCCTGATCGATCGCCACCGCCGACAGGATGCGTGCGCCTGCCGCCTGCCCCTGCGTATCGGCGACCGCCAGCCATTCGGCCGAACCGAGCGCCGCCGCCTCCAGCGTGAACCCGCGCCCACCGACCGACGCCCAGCGTTCGCCGCTGGCGTCGCGGCGTTTGGCGATGCGGTCGGGAAAAGCGAGCGCGACGCTGCGGGCAAGGGCATCGGCGGGCGGATCGTCGCGGCCCTTTACCAGCTTGCGCCAGCGGTCGGCGAGGCGCCGCGACGCATCGGCGCGTTGCCCGCGTTCGGTACGCCAGCGACGGCGGCGCTGGTCGAGATCGGTGTCGTTGCCACCCAGCCCCCGCTCGCCCAGCAGCACCGCGACCTCCGCCGCCGCCCCGGCGAACCCCTGCTCGCCTGCGCGGATCAGCATATGGGCGAGGCGGGGATTGAGCGGCAGCGCGGCGATGGCGAGGCCGTGCGGCGTCGGCCGGCCATCGGCATCGATCGCGTCCAAGGTCGCGAGGCGCGCGCGCGCCTCCTCGATCGCGGCGGCGGGTGGCGGGTCGAGCCAGCGCAGCGTCGTCGGGTCGCTCACCCCCCATTTGCCGCATTCCAGCACCAGCGCCGACAGGTCGGCCTCGAGGATTTCGGCCGGATCGAAGCGCGGCAGACCGGCGGTCGCGGCGGCCTCCCACAGGCGATAGGCCACGCCCGGCCCCTGCCTTGCCGCACGGCCCGCCCGTTGGGTGACTGCCGCCTGCGACGCGCGTTCGGTGGTCAGTCGGGTCATCCCTGCCGCACGGTCGTAACGCGGGCGGCGGGCGAGGCCGGAATCGACAACGATGCGAATGCCGTCGAGGGTCAGCGAGGTTTCGGCGATGCTGGTCGCCAGCACGATCTTGCGCCGGCCATCGGGATCGGGCGCGATCGCGGCGCGCTGTTCGCCCGGCAGCAGCGTGCCGTGCAACCGGTGCAGTATCGCGCCGTCGGGGACCGCGATCCGTTCGGCGGTGCGCTCGATCTCGGCGACGCCGGGGAGGAAGGCGAGAATACCGCCCTCGGCTTCGGTCAGCGCGCGGCGGATCGCGGCGGCGACCGAATCCTCGATCCGCGCCTCGGCGTTACGGCCGATATGGCGCAGGTCGAGCGGATAGGACCGCCCCTCGCTTTCGATCACCGGGGCGTCGTCCATCAGCGCGGCGAAGCGTTCGCCATCCAGCGTCGCCGACATGGCGAGGACGCGCAGATCGGGCCGCAGCGCCGCCTGTGCGTCGAGTGCGAGGGCGAGGCCGAAATCGCTGTCGAGGCTGCGTTCGTGGACCTCGTCGAACAGCACCGCCGATACGCCGGCCAGTTCGGGATCGGCCTGGATGCGGGCAACGAAGATGCCCTCGGTCATCACCGTGACCCGCGTCGCGGCGGATCGCTTGCTGTCCATGCGGGTGGCGTAGCCGAAGGTCTGACCGACCGGTTCGCCGGCGGTGGCGGCCATGCGCTCTGCGGCAGCACGCGCGGCGATGCGGCGGGGGGACAGGAGCAGGACCTCGCCGGTGACCCACGGTTCGGCGAGCAGCGCTGGCGCGACCGCAGTGGTCTTGCCCGCACCCGGCGGCGCGACGAGGACGGCGGAGGTGCGGTCGCGCAGCGTCTGAAGCAGGTCGGGCAGGACGGCGTGGATGGGGAGCATGGTTTCCCTTAGCAATCCTCCCCGCTTGCGGGGAGGGGGACCGCTCGCGCCAGCGAGGGGTGGAGGGGGATCGCCGCGCAACGCCACGGTTGCGACTGCGGACACCCCCCTCCACCATCGCTTCGCGACGGTCCCCCTCCTCGTGCCAGAGAGGATGTTAGAGGGTGTCGGGGTGGGGTCCCAAGCGACCGTCCTCGCGGTCCATCGCGTCGAGCTTGGCGATCTGGTCGGGTGTCAGCTTCACCGACTGCGCGGCAAGATTCTCCTCGATCCGCGCGCGCGACGACGCCTTCGGGATCACGCCCAGCCCGGCCTGCAGGTGCCACGCCAGGATCACCTGCGCCGGGGTCGCACCGGCCTCTTGCGCGATCGCCGATATGGTCGGGTCGGTCAGTAGCGTCCCCTGCCCGAGCGGCGACCAGCTTTGCGTGACGATGCCGAGCCGTTCATGCGCGGCACGGGCGGCACGCTGCTGGAAGGTCGGATGCAGCTCGATCTGGTTGAGCGCGGGCACCACGCCGGTCGCATCGACGATCCGGTCCAGATGGTCGGGCGAAAAATTCGACACGCCGATCGACGCGACCCGTCCCTCCTCGCACAGCCGCACCAGCGCCTTCCACGTATCGACATAGCGATCCTGCGACGGCATCGGCCAGTGGATCAGGAACAGGTCGATCCGCGGCAGCTTCGCGGCGCTGGCGTCGAACGCCTTGAGCGCGCCGTCATAGCCCATGTCGTCGCGCCACAGCTTGGTGGTGACGAACGCTTGCGCGTCGGCGGTCGCTTCGCCGACGCCGGCTTCGTTAGCGTAGAAGGCGGCGGTGTCGATCAGGCGATAGCCGGCGTCCAGCGCCTCGCGCGACAGGCGGGCGGAATCTTGCGGAGGGACCTTGTAGGTGCCGAAGCCGAGCGCGGGGATGGTGCGGCCGTCGTTGAGGGTCAGGTCGGTCATGAGGGTGTCCGTGCGGTTGGCGTTTTGGGATGAAGCGATGGGGGTGCGGTGGTGTTCCCTGCCTGCCTACCCCGCAGGCCGTTCGTGCTGAGTAGGGGCTGAGCGAAGTCGAAGACCCGTACCGAAGCACCTGCCACGAACGGTCCTTCGATACGCCGCTTCGACTGGCTCAGCGGCTACTCAGGGCGAACGGATTTAGTACAAACCCATCCCAAAATTCCGTTCGGTTCAAGCAGCTTCGAGCTTGTCGAGAAGCGGCAGTCGAGAACTCCCCGCTTGGGGCAACCCCTTCTCGACTTCGGTTCTCGACAGGCTCGAACCTGCGCTCGAAGCAAACGGGAGGATGAAAAGGGGATAGAGAGGAGGCGGAGGAGCTCCCTACCCCGTCGGCCGCCCGTCCGAATCCATCAGCACCTCGCGCCGCCCGACATGGTCCGGCCGCGATACCAAGCCTTCCTTTTCCATCCGCTCGATCAGCCGCGCCGCCGAATTATACCCGACGCGCAACTGGCGCTGGAGCCAGCTGGTCGACGCCTTCTGGCTCTCCGCCACCAGCTGGCATGCCTGGCGGAAGGTCTGTTCCTCTGGCGAATCGTCGCCGGTCGGCGCCCCGTCGAGGCTGAAGCCGGCATCGCCCTCCGGCTCGTTGACCACCGCGTCGATATAGTCGGGCGCCCCCTGCGACCGCCAGAAATCGGCGACCGCCTGCACCTCGTCATCGCTGACGAACGGCCCGTGGACACGCGCCAGCGCCTTGCCGCCGGGCATGTAGAGCATGTCGCCGCGGCCCAGCAGCTGTTCCGCGCCCTGTTCGCCCAGGATGGTGCGCGAATCGATCTTGGACGTGACGTGGAAGCTGATGCGCGTCGGCAGGTTCGCCTTGATCACACCGGTGATGACGTCGACCGAGGGGCGCTGCGTCGCCATGATCAGGTGGATGCCCGCCGCGCGCGCCTTTTGCGCGAGACGCTGGATCAGGAATTCGACCTCCTTGCCCGCCGTCATCATCAGGTCGGCGAGTTCGTCGACGATCACCACGATCTGCGGCAGCGGCGACAGGTCGAGCGTCTCTTCCTCATAGATCGGCGTGCCGGTATCGGCGTCGTAGCCGGTCTGCACCTTGCGGCCGAGCTTCTGGCCCTTCGCCATCGCGGCGCGGACCTTGTCGTTGAAGCTGGCGAGGCTGCGGACGTTGATCGACGCCATCATGCGATAGCGGTCCTCCATCTGCTCGACCGCCCATTTCAGCGCGCGCACCGCCTTGGGCGGGTCGGTCACGACGTCGGCCAGTAGGTGCGGGATGCCGCGATACATGCTGAGTTCGAGCATCTTCGGATCGATCATGATCATGCGGCACTGGTCCGGGGTCAGCCGGTAGAGCAGCGACAGGATCATGCAGTTCAGCCCGACCGATTTGCCCGATCCGGTGGTCCCTGCGACCAGCAGATGCGGCATCGGCGCCAGATCGGCGACGACCGGATCGCCCGCGATATTCTTGCCCAGCACGATGGGGAGCTGCGCATTCTGGTCGGCGAACGCCTGGCTGGCCATCAGTTCGTGCAGGCTGACCGTCTCGCGCCGCTGGTTGGGCAGTTCGATACCGATCACGGTGCGGCCGGGGATCGTCGCGACGCGGGCGGAGATCGCCGACATGTTGCGCGCGATATCGTCGGCCAGCTGGATCACGCGGCTGGCGCGGATGCCGGGTTCGGGCTCCAGTTCGTACATGGTGACGACCGGGCCGGGGGCGACCTTCACCACCTGCCCCTTCACGTTGAAATCGTCGAGCACGCTTTCGAGCAGACGCGAATTGCGCTCCAGCGCCGCCTTGTCGATGCCCGGCCCGGTCGATTCGGGCGGCGGGGTCAGCAGGTCGATCGACGGCAGCGCGAAATTGTCGCGCCCCTCGCTGCTCGCCGGGCGCGGCGCGCTGGCAAGTGCGGGCGAGGCGGCGCGGTCGGCGATGACCGGTGGCGCGCGGTCGTCGGCCTGGGCGACGCGGCGCGGCTGCGGCCGGGCGAGGGCGTCGTCCTCGTCCTCCATACCGGCCAGCGGCAGGCGCGGTGCGGGATCGAACGGCAGCTCGTCGTCATAGGCGTCGCCATCGTCGGCATCGGCGCGGACGCGGCGTTCGAACTTCGGCATGCGGAAGGTGCCGTCGGGAATCTCGATCGTCAGCCCCTTGGCCCAGCGCCATACGCCGAACAGCCCGGTGGCGAGCGCCACGACGCGAATCGTCCACAGTTCGGCGACGGGCACGCCAATCAGGTGGATCAGCCCCTGTACCGCCGCCGCGATGCTCCACCCGATCACCCCGCCATAGCCGGCGGGCAGCGTCAGGATCGCCTCGCCCGACACGAACGCCAGCGTGGTGCCCATGGCAAGCACGCCGATCAGGCAGTCGCGCACCATCCGCGGCCATGGCCCCACGGGCACGTCGCGCCACAACCGGACGCTGACGATCAGTCCCAGCGGCAACAGCATCGCCACCGCCACGCCGAACACGGTCAGCAGCGCATCGGCCAGCAGCGCGCCCGGCGCGCCCAGCTTGTTGGCGACCGGCCCGCCCGCGGCGGTGCTGAACGACGGATCGGCGGGTGAATAGCTGAGCAATGCGACCGCGATCAGGACGATGCCGAGGAACAGGACCGTCGCCCCGATCATCGCGCCGCTGCGCTTCGCACCCGCCTTCATCGCGTCGCGCCACAACATCGGCTGCGCGTTGGTCGCCATTCGTTCCACCCTTGTTCGATACGAATCCGATGTGCGCCGCGGCAGGCATGGTCGTCAAGGCGGCGTTGCGGTGGGATGCACGAGAGCCTAAGTCGCGAAGGACGAAACGCATTCACGGATGGAGACTTCATGGCACAAGCGGACGTCATCATCCTGGGCGGCGGGCTGGTCGGCAGCACGCTGGGCGTGGCGCTGGGCGTGCATGGCCTGACCTCGATCATCCTCGATCCGGCCGATCCCGCGGTGACGCTGGCCCCGGGGTTCGACGGGCGCGCCTCGGCGATCGCCAGCGCGACGCACCGCATGTTCGAGGCGATCGGCATCGCGCCGGGCTTAGGCGACGAGGGCTGCCCGATCGCCGCGATCCGCGCGACCGACGGACTGGAACCCGGGAAGCTCGACTTCATTCCCGACGCCGCCGACGATCCGGTCGGCGTGATGTACGAGAACAAGCGGCTGCGGCAGGCGATCTACGACGCTGCAGTCGCATCGCCCAACATCGACCTGCGCTACCAGGACCGGGCGATCGACCTGCGGCGCGAAGCACATGGCGTGACGGTGACGACGGCAGGCGGCGATACGCTCACCGCGCCGCTGCTGATCGCCGCCGAAGGGCGCAATTCGCCGACTCGCGAGGCGGCGGGCATCCGCGTCGCGCGGTGGAGCTACGATCATGCCGCGATCATCACCACGCTGGGCCACGCCGAACCGCACGAAAACATCGCGTACGAAATCTTCTACCCTGCCGGGCCCTTCGCGATCCTGCCGCTGAACGACGACGATCACGGCCACCGTTCGGCGATCGTGTGGACGGTCGATGCCAAGGACCGACCGGGGATGCTGAAGCTGTCCGACCGCGCGTTCCTTGCCGAAGCATCGAAGAAGATGGGCGGGTTTCTGGGCAAGCTGTCCAACCTGTCGGCGCGGTCGAGCTATCCGCTCGGCTTCCACCATGCCGCGACGATCACCGCCGATCGGCTGGTGCTGGTCGGCGATGCCGCGCACGGCATCCATCCGATCGCCGGACAGGGGCTGAACCTCGGCCTGCGCGACGTCGCGGCGCTGACCGAGGTGCTGGTCGAGGGCAAGCGCACCGGGCTCGATCTGGGCGACCCCTATCTGCTGGAGCGGTATCAGCGGTGGCGCGGACTCGATACCTTCGCGGTGGCGCTGGCGACCGACGGGCTGACGCGCCTGTTCGGCATTCCGGGCAAGACGGCCAGTGCGGTACGGCGCTTCGGGCTGTCGGCGGTCGATTCGATCCCGCCGCTGAAAGCCGCGTTCATGGCCGAGGCGCGCGGAGAGACAGGCAAGCTGCCGAAACTGTTGCAGGGCGTGACCGCGTGACCCTGTCCACCGTCCAGCGCGGCGTGGCGCGCGGGATGGTGGCAGCGGCGGTAACGGGCATCGGCGCGCTAACCGCGGCGGGCTGGTATGATCCGGGGCATGCGTTGCCCGACCGACTGCGCGTGCTGGCGGTGGCGCTGGTCGTGCCGGGGCTATGGAGCGCCGCGGCGATCGGCAACGTGGCGCGGCTGCGGTTCTTTTCGACGCGCTCGATCGATGGCGGCGATGCCGATCCGGCGGTGGCGCAGGGGCGGGCCGTCGCGCAGAATACCCTCGAACAGACGGTGCTGGCGGCGATCGCCTATGGCGCGCTCATGCTGGCGACCGATCGATCGGTGCTGCCGGTGGCGGTGCTGGCGCTGTGTTTCTCGGTCGGGCGGGTCGGCTTCTGGGCAGGGTATCGCCGCGGTGCCGCCGCCCGCGCGTTCGGCTTTGCGCTGACCTTCTATCCGACGGTGCTGGCGCTGCTGGCCGCACCGGTCCTCGCCCTTCGCGGCTGACGGCTACCAGTCGCCGCTGCCCGTATCCCCCCGCCGCCATTCCTCGATCCGCCGCGTCGTCGCCGGCGTCGTTCCCGGTGGCAGTGCGTCGGGGGCGAACCAGCCGACTTCGGCCACCTCCAGCGTATCGGCCCCACGCAGCGTGTCGTTCGCGGCGCGCGCGATATAGACGATCACATGGTCGTCCTTGCCCTCGCGCCGGTTGTGATAGACGCCCAGCACCCGCTCGACGCGCGCTTGCGTGACCGCCAGTTCCTCCGCCAGTTCACGGACCACTGCGTCGGACACCCCCTCACGCTTCTTCACCCCGCCGCCGGGCAGGTACCAGCCATCGATATAGGTATGCCGCACCAGCGCGACGCGCCCGGCGGGATCGATCAGCACCACGCGCACGCCGATGGTGCGCGGCCGGGCGATGCGCCACGCCAGCCGCATCGCCTTCCCCAGCAACCGGTGATGCAGCGCCATGCGTCCCCCTACCCCGGCAGCGGACCGTCCTTCGCGACTTCCGCCTCCGCATCGGCCGCGACGGGTTCGCTGGCCGGGCGGATCATCAGGAAGCTGCCCGACCACACGCCGGGAATGTCCCACCGCCCGCTGATCTCGCAGCCATCCTCGCTCAACACCCCGGCATAGACGACCATGTCGCCATAGCCGTCCGTGTCGCGATCGTCGTAGAATTTGCTGAACGCCACCTTGGCACCGTCGCGATGCCCATCGATCGCCGCGGCGATCAGCGCGCCCGGCGGGACCGAATACAGGTCGGGTTCGTGGATCGTGCCGACGATCGACCCGCCCAGATCGGCGATATCCGCCTCGAACGCGGTCGGCGGGTTGGTGTGCGGATAGTTGAAGATCCCGCTCCACTTGCCGCTCAGGTCGCCGCTCACAACGGGCGCGCCGCGTCGACCAGCAGCACCGGCACGCCGCGGCGGATCGGAAAGGCGAGGCCGGCAGCCTCCGAAATCAGCTCGCCCGCCTGCGCGTCATGGATGAGCGGGGTGCGCGTCACCGGGCAGACGAGGATCGACAACAACCACGGGTCGATCGCCTCGCCGGTCCCTGCCTGCTCCTGTGTCATTGCAGCGTCGCCTCTTCGTCATCGCCATGCCTGCCGAAGAATTGCATGAGCTGTACGATCAGTTCCGCGCGGTCCGACAAAGCGTCGACTTCGAGCAGCGCCTGCTTGGCGGCCACATCGAACGGCGCGATCTGCGCAATGCCGTTGACGAGGCTCTCGTCATCCAGCCGCCCGACCGACTCCCAGTCGACCGCATAGCCCAGCCGATCGGCGAAACGCCGCGATTCGATCTCCAGCGACGCTCGCTCCGCCAGCGCCAACGTGGTGTCGCCGACGACCGGCAGCATCTCCGCCTCGACCTGCCGGAACGCGGTCGTCACCTCCAGCTCACGCACCACCCGGAAGCGCTGCAGCCCGCGCAGCACGATCTCGTACCGGCCATCGGCATGCGCCTCGACATCGACGATCTGCCCGATACAGCCGATATCGAACAGCGGCGGCCGGTCGCCGTCAGCCCCGACCGGACGCGGCTGGATCATGCCGATGCGGCGATCGCGCGCCAAGGCGTCAGACACCATCGCCCGGTACCGCGGCTCAAAGATGTGCAGCGGCAAGTGCATGTTCGGAAACAGCAGCGCCCCCGCCAACGGGAAGACGGAGACGCGCGCGCTCATCCGAACAGGATCGCGGACAGCTTGCGGCGCTGCTGCGACACCCACGGGTCTTCCAGACCGACCGCCTCAAACAGTTTCAGCAACTGCTGCCGTGCGGCGTCGTCGTTCCACGTCCGGTCGGTAGCAACGATCCGCAGCAGCGATTCGGCCGCCCCGTCGCGGTCGCCCGCCGCCATCTGCCCACCGGCCAGCCGGAAGCGCGCGTCGTGATCATCGGGGTTCGCCTCGACCTCGGCCTTCAGCCCCGCCAGATCGTCGACCGGCTGCGCATCGCGCGCCAGCGCCAGCGCCGCGCGGACCTGTTCGATTCCCGGCTGCTTGGCGGCATCCTCGGACAGGGTGTCGAGCGCCGCCTGCGCCGCGTCATGCTCGCCCAGCGCCATCAGCGCGCGCACTCGCCCTGCCGCAACCGCTGCATTGTCGGGCGCCATCTCGGCAATCTGGTCGAAGATCGACAGCGCGCGCGCCGCGTCCCCTTCCACCAATGCTTCCTCGCCCATTGCGATCAGCGGTTCGATGTCCGGTCCTGCCGCGTCGCCCGCCTCGATCGGCAACTGGCGCAGCAGCTGGTCGATCATCTGCTTCAACTGGCTTTCGGTGCGCGCGCTGGTCAGGTCGGCGACCAGCTGTCCCTGGAACATCACATAGACCGTCGGGATCGACCGAATCTGGAATTGCGAGGCGATGAACTGGTTCTTGTCGGTATCGATCTTGGCCAGCACCACGCCCTTGTCGGCATAGGCCTCGGCCACCTTTTCGAGAATCGGGGTCAGCGCCTTGCACGGCCCGCACCATTCCGCCCAAAAATCGATGACGACGAGTTTGGTCATCGACGGTTCGACGACATCGCGGCGGAACGCCTCCACGGCATCCTTTTCCGGGGTGGTCAGTCCTAGCGTGGCCAAGCGGCGATTCCTTATCCTGAAAGCGTCGCCCCTATGTGGGCATCGCGGCGGTTTCAGAAAAGAGTAGTTTTAGGGGTTGCGCCCCCCGAAACCCCCGGCTAATAGCCCGCCTCACCCCAGCCGGTTCGCCGGTTCGGAACGCCAGAGCGGGCGTAGCTCAGGGGTAGAGCACAACCTTGCCAAGGTTGGGGTCGAGGGTTCGAATCCCTTCGCCCGCTCCAGTCTTTCTACGATATCAGGGGTATGCGCGGTCCTTCGGGGCCGCTTTTCGTTTGTCCGCCGATCGTGCGGACGGCGGATCAGCCTTTCGCGGCGATCGCGGCAAGTTCCTCCAGATCGAGATCATGTTCGAGGTCGTGGAGCGTCTCGTCGTCGATGCGACCGACGCGGTGCAGACGGACCAGTTCCGCGCGACCGGCCTCGACCGCGGTCAGGATGACGTTGAAGTGCGCCTCGATCGCGGTGGTGCGTTCCTCGGCGGTGCCTTCGAAATTTTCGCCCACGGTCGCACGGGTGCGATAGCGTTTGAGCAGATGAGGGTGGATCACTTCTCCGTCCGCGTCATGCGCGGCCCGTTCGACGGCCGCAAGCTGTGCATGGAACATCGCATGTTCCGCGGCATGCAGGTCGAGCGGCGGCAGCGCCCCCGGGTCCTCGGCCGGCCGGGCATGGCGAATGACCCAGCCGAGCGACGTTCCCTGCACCAGCACGGTGACGAGGATGACGGCAAAGGCGGCGACCAGCATCAAGTCGCGTGACGGCATCGTCTCGGGCAGCGACAGCGCCACGGCGAGCGTCACCACGCCGCGCATCCCGGCCCAGCTCATGACGAAGGCGGCACGCGGTCCGAGCGGCTGGGCACGCCGCCATCCGGACCGGCGCAACCCGCCGAGCAGCGCATCGATCCCGAAAATCCACAGGAACCGCGCGACGATGACCGCGACCACGATCAGCAGGACCGGCCCCGCCATCCGGTCGACCACGACCGCCGGATCGCCGACACGATCGAGCAGCCCGCGTAGCGACAGGCCGATCAGCGTAAACACCGCCGCTTCGAGCAGGAAGACGAGCACCTGCCAGAACGCCAGCGCCCGGATGCGCACGCTCGCGCTGAACACGACGTGCTGATACCAGCCGCAGGTCAGGCCCGCAGTCACCACGGCGATCACACCCGAAACGTGCAGCAATTCGCCGGCGATATACGCGCTCCAGCACACCAGCAGCGTCGCCGCGATCATCAGCGTGTCGTCGCCCAGCCGACGCAACAACAACACCCACGCCGCGCCGATCGCCGCCCCCACCGCAATCCCGCCGAGCACGAGCAAAAAGAAACTGCCGATCGCTTCCCCCAAGTTGAACGTACCGGTCAGCACGGCGGCGACGGCGAACCGGAACAGGACCAGCCCGGCAGCGTCGTTGAGCAGGCTTTCGCCCTCCAGCAGCGTCGAGAGCCGCCGCGGCAACCGCACCCGTTGCAGCACGGCACGCGCCGAAACGGCGTCCGGCGGCGACAGGGTCGCACCGAGCGCGACGCACGCCGCCCAAGGGAGCGCTGGCAGCAACAGCTTGGTCACCACCGCCACGACGACGGTCGTGAAGAAGACCGCCCCCACGGCTAACGACAGGATGCCCGCCATGTGCCGGCGAAAAGGCGCGATCGCCGTGAACCACGCTCCGTCCATGAGCAACGGCGGCAGGAACAGGACGAGGACCAGTTCCGGATCGATCGCGATACCCGGAAGGCCGGGCATGAAGGCGACCGCACCACCCCCGACGATCAGCGCGGCCGCGGGCGGGAGCGACAGGCGCTGCGCCACATAGTGCAGCCCAACCACGACCAGGAACATGGCGATGATGAGTTCGAAACCCTGTGCCGCGTGCATGCCCCTGCTCCCCCGCCATGGTGCGGCACAGGGCAAAGCGGAAAACCGACGCCCGATCAACAGGGACGCGCTGCGGCAGGCCGCGAACGTCGCGAGCGATCAGGCCAAAAGAAGGGCCGGTCGTCGATCGTGGGGATCGGCGCGGAGTGACGCCTTGCAGGCGCCGAAATTGCAGGTGGTGACCGGGCTCCCGCCCACCTGCTGCAGGCGAAACGGCGGGGGACCTCCCCGCCGCCCGATCAATACATGTGCTGGCCACCGTTGATGCTGAGCGTCGATCCGGTGACGAAGCCGCCTTCCTCCGAACACAGGAACGCGACGCCGCGGGCGATTTCGCTCGCCTGGCCGAGGCGTCCGACCGGAATCTTCGCCACGATCTTTTCCAGCACGTCGGCCGGGACCGCCGCGACCATGTCGGTGTCGATATAGCCCGGTGCGATCGCGTTGACGGTCACGCCGAACCGTGCGCCTTCCTGGGCCAGCGCCTTGGTGAAACCATGGATGCCCGACTTGGCGGCGGCGTAGTTCACCTGCCCGTACTGGCCGGCCTGCCCGTTGATCGAACCGATATTGACGATGCGGCCCCATTTGCGGTCTCGCATGCCGGGGAAGGTCGCCTTGGCGAGGTTGAAGCACCCGCCGAGGTTCGTGCGGATCACCTCGTCCCACATGTCGTAGCTCATCTTGAGCAGGGTACCGTCGCGGGTGATGCCGGCGTTGTTGACGACGATGTCGACCGGGCCGATCGCTTCCTCGATCGCCTTGACGCCCGCCTGCGTCGCTTCGAAATCGCCCACGTCGAACTTGAATGCGGCGATGCCGGTACGGTCGGAGAACGCCTTCGCCTTTTCGTCGTTGCCGGCATAGTTGGCGGCGACGGTGACGCCCATGTCCTTCAGCGCGAGGCTGATCGCCTCGCCGATACCGCGCGTGCCGCCGGTGACGATCGCTACCCGTGCCATGCATTCTCTCCCGATGAAATTCCGTTACTGCTAAGCGGGGTCGATCCAGCCCGCAAGTTCGCGCGCGATAATGTTGCGCAACATTTTATTGCCTGTCGGTTCGGCATTCAGGCACGGGAGATAGGCGAAATCAGTGCCGCCCGCTTCCACGAAGCTCTCCCGTCCGCGGATCGCCAGTTCCTCCAGCGTTTCCAGACAGTCGGCCGAAAAGCCCGGCGCGAAGATCGCGACGCGGCGCTTGCCGGCCTTCGCCAGCTCGACCAGCGTCTCGTCGGTCGCCGGCCCCAGCCACTTGGCGGGGCCGAAACGCGACTGGAATGCGATCGTCAGCGGCCGGCCGAGCGCCTCCTGCACCAGCCGCGCGGTCTTCTGGCAATGGCAGTGATAGGGATCGCCTAGTTCGAGCGTCCGTTTGGGCATGCCGTGGAAGCTGGCGACGATCGCATCGGGTGCGAAATCGAGCTTCGCCAGATCCTCGCGCAGCGTGGTGGTGAGCGCGTCGATATAGAGAGGGTCGTCATAATAAGGCGGCAGGGTGCGGATTGCCGGTTGCCAGCGCTGTTTCGCCAGATACGCGAACGCCTTGTCGTTGGCGGTCGCGGTCGTTGCTGCGCAATATTGCGGGTAGAGCGGAGCGAGCAGGATGCGGTCGCACCCTTCCGCCCGCAGCGCATCGATGCGGCTGGCGATCGAGGGATTGCCGTAGCGCATCGCCCAGTCGATCACGACGTCCTCACCGAACGCGCCCTGCATCGCCTCCGACTGCGCCCGCGTGATCGCGGCGAGCGGTGAGCCCTTGTCGCTCCACACCTGTTGATAGGCGTGCGCCGACTTTTTCGGGCGGGTATTCAGGACGATGCCGCGCAGGATCGGCTGCCACGCGATCGGCGGGATTTCCACGACGCGGCGGTCGGACAGGAACTCGGCCAAGTAGCGCTTGACCGCGCGCGGGCTGGGGTCGTCGGGGGTGCCGAGGTTCATCAGCAATACGCCGACGCGGCGCTTCGGGATGGCGGGGTGATTCGACGGCAGGTCCATGGGGGCAGCTAACGCGCGAATGACGGGATTGGGGCAAGGGGGATTTGGTTTCACGCGAAGGCGCGAAGACGCGAAGGGATGCAGGGAGGATTGGTTCGCGCGGAGGCGCGGAGGCGCAGAGAGGGTGCGTATGTCGCACCGTCCTGCGATCGGGAGACCGTCGCGCCGGCCTCACCAATGGATTTACGGCGCTTACGCGCGGAACGGCGCGACTAGCGCACCCTCTCCGCGCCTCCGCGTCTCTGCGCGAAATCTACCTTCTTCGTGCCTTCGCGCCTTCGCGTGAATTACCCCAGCAACGGAAGCGACCGATACCGCCGCCCCGTCGCGGCGTGCAGCGCGTTGGCGATGGCGGGCGCCACCACCGGTACCGCCAGCTCACTGACCCCGCCCGGATCGGCATCCGATTCGACCAGCTCGATCATGATCTCCGGACTGTCGCCCAGCCGCGGCAGGTTGAGCCCACCGAAACCGCGTACGTCGGGCAAATTCGCTTCGAACCCGGTCGACGCGCCGGTCGCGGCGGCCATGCCGAACAGCAGCCCGCCCTCGATCTGCTGGCGGACGAGGTCGGGGTTCACCACCCGCCCGCAATCGACCGCAACGACCAGCCGGTCGACCTTCACCCGCTGGTTATCGCCGATATGCGCCTCCGCCATGCACGCGATCGCCGATCCGCGCATCCGGTGGCAGGCGATGCCCTGCGCGCTGCCGGGCACCCCGCCCTGCCACCCGCCCATCGTCGCCACCGTCGACAGGCAGCGGGCGAGCGCGACGTCGCCGCCCAGCATCGCGATGCGGAACGAATGCGCCTCCATCCCCGCAAAGCCTGCCAGTTCGTCGAGGAAGCATTCGGTGAAGAACGCGGTGTAGCTGTGCGCGCCCGACCGCCACCAGCCCGCGGGCAGCCCCAGTTCGACCGGATGGTGATCGACCGCGAGGTTGGGGATGCCGTACGCCGGCACCGCCCCGTCGGTCGCCATCGCATCGCCCCGGTCGCCGGGCAGCGCCATCGCCAGCGACGCGGCGACGTCGCTGCCGAGCAGCAGCCGCGCCAGATCGCGGCCGGTACGCGGCGCCGCAACCTGCGCGCGCCAGCCGACGATCGTCCCGCCCCGCCCCAGCCGGGCGGTCATCCGCGCCGCGGCGGGCGCACGGTAGCGATCGGCGAGGCAGTCCTCGCCGCGCGACCAGGTCAGTTGCACCGGCCGTTCCAGCTTGTGCGCCAGCAGCGCTGCCTGTTCGGCGACCCGGTGGTCGAGGTTCGCGCCGAACGACCCGCCGGCGATCGTCGGGTGCAGCACGACGCGGTCCTCGGCGATGCCGATCGCGCGGGCGGCGGCGGCGCGGGCCAGCGTCGGTGCCTGTGTCGGCATCCACAGCGTCAGCGTACCGTCGCTCCAGTCGGCCGTCGCACTGGTCGGCTCGATCGCGGCATGCAGCGCGGCGCCGACGCGGTAGGTCGCGGTCTGCGTCCGCGCGCCGGCAAAGGCGGCGTCGATATCGCCCGCCTCGTGCACCCGCGCGCCCTCGCCCGCCAGCGCGGCGTCGAGCGCGGTGGCGATCGCCGCGTCGTCGACCAGTCCGTGCGTCTCGAACCGCGGGGCCAACGCGTCGACCGCGCGGTTGGCCGCCCACCATGTCGTGCCCGCCGCCGCGACCCAGCGGTCGGTCTGGACGATCTTCGTCACGCCGGGCACCCGGTCCGCCGCCGCGGTGTCGACGCTCAGCAGCCGCGTATCGCCGATCGGCCCCTGCCGGATCGAGGCGAAGAGCATGCCGGGCTTGCGCACATCGGCGGCGAAGGTCGCGCTGCCATCGACCTTGGCCGGCGCATCGAGCCGCGGGACCACCGTGCCGACCAGCCGCTTTTCATCGCCCATCCTGAGCGGCAGCTCGCCACCGGGCAGGCTTTCGCGCGCCGCGCGTTCGGCCAGCACGCCGAAGCGTTCGCGGCGCTCGCCCATCACCACGAATCCGTCGGCGGTGCCGCAGCTGCGCCAGTCGCCGCCCCAGGCCGACGCCGCCGCCTTGCACAGCAACACCCGCGCCGCGGCCCCGGCCGCACGCAACGGCGCCTCGAACCGGCGGATCGAGGTGGAACCGGCGGTCAGCATCAGCGCGGTCCGCTCGGCATGCGCCGCCCGCGTCGCCTGCGGCAGCAATGCCAGCGCATCACCGAACAGGATGCCGGCGGCCAGCGGGTTGGCGTAGAGCGGGTTGATCGGCGCCGCCTCCACCGCGACCGTGCGCCAATCGGCGCCCAGTTCGTCGGCCACGATTTGGGGCAGCGCGGTATAGACGCCCTGGCCATGTTCGGCCTGCGGCACCGCGACCGTCACCTGTCCATCGGCGCCGATCTTGAGATAGGGGCCGAAGATCGTCTCCCCCTCCGCCGCCGCCAGATTGACGCCGTAGCGCCGCGGCCACAGCCCCCATGCGACGATCAGCCCGACCCCGGCTCCACCGCCGATCAGCAGGTTGCGGCGGGTGATGCGGGGGGTGGAGGACGACGCCATGGGAGTGCCGTATCACGTCGGCGCGGTTGGGTGAAAGCCGTGACGCTTCTCCAAATCCTCCCCACAAGGTGGGGAGGGGGACCATGCGCAGCATGGTGGAGGGGTAAGCCGCAAACGATGCGTCTTAGGCAACGCCCCTCCCCCATCCGCTTGCGCGGACGGTCCCCCTCCCCACCCTGTGGGGAGGATTTCGCGCGCGCCGCCCGCCGAGCATCTTCTGTTCCCCTCCCGCCCCAACCCCGATATTACCCACGGCAACACAGCCGGAGCGTACCCCCTTGATCCTATCCACCCTCGCCGCCGCGACCGGCGATGTCGGCATGGCCGCCGGCCATATCCGCTATGTCGATCTCGGCCTCGATCCGGTCGCGCTGAACCTCGGCTTCTTCCAGCTGAAATGGTATTCGCTGGCGTACATCACCGGCATCCTCGCCGGCTGGTGGTATCTGCTGAAACTGCTCGACCAGCCGGGCGCGCCGATGGCGCGACGTCATGCCGACGATTTCGTCTTCTATGCGACGCTCGGCATCATTCTGGGCGGGCGGCTGGGCTATGCGATCTTCTATGCGCCCGAAATGTTCGCCAATCCGATCAAGATTTTGCGGCTGTGGGACGGCGGCATGTCGTTCCATGGCGGGATGGTCGGGCTGATCCTCGGCATCTGGTGGCTGGCGCGTAAGCATGGCCTGCGCGCGCTACGCGTCGCGGATTACGTCACCTGCGTCGCGCCGATCGGACAGTTCCTCGGCCGCGTCGCCAATTTCGTGAACGGCGAGCTGTGGGGCAAGCCGAGCGACGCGCCATGGGCGGTCGTCTTCCCGCGCACCGTGCCCGGCGGGCTCGACCCCGCGCGCCATCCCAGCCAGCTGTACGAGGCGCTGGGCGAAGGGCTGATCCTGTTCCTGATTCTCGCCTTCCTCTTCTGGCGCACCGATGCGCGGTACAAGCCGGGCTTCCTGCTCGGCACCGGCATGGCCGGGTTCGGCGTCGCGCGCTTCATCATCGAATTCTGGCGTGAGCCGGACGCGCAGCTGGTGGAATTCGCGCAGGCGACGGGCCTGCACATGGGGCAGTGGCTGACGCTGCCGATGATCGCGATCGGCATCTACCTGATGGTGACGTCGAAGCGCCGCCGAGTGCGCGTCGAACCGATCGCGGGGTCGGAGAGCGTCGCGTGAACATGACGAAGATCCTCCCCGCTGCGCGGGGAGGGGGACCGCTCGCGCAAGCGAGGGGTGGAGGGGCATCGCCCCAGGCGCAACTGTCGTGGAGCCGGCCAACCCCCTCCACCACCGCTGCGCGGCGGTCCCCCTCCCCACCCTGTGGGGAGGATTTCGCATGACCGAACCCGTCGTGACCGCCGCCGGCCCCGCCCTCCCCGAACGGCTCGCCCGGGCGATCACCCTCGCCGGTCCGATCAGCCTCGCCCAGTTCATGGGCGCCGCCAACGCGCATTATTACGCGACGCGCGACCCGCTGGGCGCGAACGGCGATTTCACCACCGCGCCCGAAATCAGCCAGATGTTCGGCGAGCTGGTCGGCTTGGGGCTGGCCGACGTCTGGGACCGCGCCGGGCGTCCCCCTGCCCGCTATGTCGAGTTCGGCCCCGGTCGCGGCACGCTCGCCGCCGATGCGCTGCGCTCGATGGCCTCGGCCGGCTGCACCCCCCCGGTACACCTGATCGAGACCAGCCCGACGCTGCGCGACGAACAGGCGAAGCGCGTGCCGCACGCCGAATGGGCGGTCGATCTGGTCGGCCTGCCCGACGACGGCGCGCTGCTGGTCGTCGCCAACGAATTCTTCGACGCGCTACCCATACGCCAGCTGGTCAAGACGGCGGATGGCTGGCGCGAGCGGCTGGTCGCCTGTCAGGACACGCTGTTCCTGCCGGTGATGGGCCAGCGCGGCTTCGATCCGATCATCCCGCCGACGTTCCGCGATGCGCCCGTCGGATCGGTGCTCGAAACCGCCCCCGCCGCCGTCGCGATCCTGCGCCAGCTGGCCAAGCGCATCGTCGCGCAGGGCGGCTGCGCGATCGTCATCGACTATGGCTATGCCGGCCCGGCGCTGGGCGACACGTTGCAGGCGGTTCGCGGCCACGGCTTCGTCAATCCCTATGACGATCCCGGCGAACAGGACCTGACCGCGCATGTCGATTTCGGCACGTTGATCGAGGCGGCACGCGCCGAGGACGCCGTCGCCTATGGCCCGGTCGATCAGGGTGCGCTGCTACAGGCGCTGGGCATCGACGCACGGACGCAGGCACTGGCCGCCCGCAGTCCGGACCGCGCCGATGCGCTGCGTGCGGACCGCGACCGGCTGGTCGAGGACGAGCAGATGGGCACGCTGTTCAAGGCGATCGCGATCACCGCGCCCGGCTGGCCGGTGCCGGCGGGGTTCGCCGCATGACGCCGAGCTTACGCGACGCCACTGTCGCCGATGCCGCGCTGCTGGCGTCGATCGGTGCGCAGACCTTTGTCGAGACGTTCGGCCATCTCTACGCCGCCGACGATCTTGCCGCGTTCCTCACCAACCACACGCCGGCGAAATGGACGACCGAACTCACCGACCCGCGCTTCCACGTCGTGCTGGCGATGGCCGGCAACGATGCGGTCGGCTATGCCAAGCTCGGGCCACCGTCGCTGCCGTTCGAACCGAGCGGCAAGCCCATCGAACTGCGCCAATTTTATCTCCGTAGGCAAGCACAAGGCACCGGCATCGCCGCGACGCTGATGGAGCATATGCTCGCCAAGGCGCGCGCGACCGGGGCCGACGAGCTGTTCCTGTCGGTATTCGTCGACAACCACCGCGCGCGGCGGTTCTACGAACGCTATGGGTTCGTGCGGGTCGGCACCTACGACTTCATGGTCGGCAACCACCGGGACGAGGATGACGTGATGCGGGTGGCGCTATGACGGTCGAGGTGCTGCGCAGCACGGCGCTGGACGGGGTAGCACACGGCTTTCTCGGCCGGCGCGGCGGGGTGTCGACCGGGGTCGTCGCCGGCCTCAACACCGGCCTCGGATCGGGTGACGATCCCGCCGCCATCGTCGAGAACCGCGCGCGGGCCGTCGAAGCGGTCCTGCCCGGTGCGGCGCTGTGCGGGCTGTATCAGGTCCATTCCGCCTCGGTCGTCCGCGTCCTCACCGCCTTTCCCGATGGCGACCGGCCGCAGGGGGATGCGATGGTCACCGAACGGCCCGACATCCTGCTCGGCATCCTCACCGCCGACTGCGCGCCAGTGCTGCTCGCAGACGTACAGGCCGGCGTCGTCGGTGCGGCGCACGCCGGATGGAAGGGCGCGCTGGCGGGCGTGACCGACGCCACCATCGCGCAGATGGAGAAGCTCGGCGCCCGTGCCGACCGCATCGTCGCCGCGATCGGCCCGTGCATCGCGCGGGCCAGCTACGAGGTCGATTTGGGGCTGGTCGAACGCTTCTGCGCGACCGATCCGGCCAACGAGCGCTTCTTCGCCGAAAACCGCCCCGGCCACGCCCGCTTCGACCTCGAAGCCTATGTCGCCGCCCGACTGGCGGCGGCGGGCGTGCGACGGATCGAGGCGCTGGGGCAGGACACCTATGCACAGGACGACCGCTTCTTCAGCTACCGCCGCGCGACGCATCGCGGCGAGGCCGATTACGGGCGGCAGCTGTCGGTGATCGGGATTGCAGGGTAACATCCCACTGCCGTACCCCCGCGCAGGCGGGGGTCCAGGGCGCCGAGCGCAACCGTTGTTCTGCTCGACCCTGGGCCCCCGCCTACGCGGGGGCACGAGGTGCTGACATCGCAATTTGGTTTCTCCCGTAACTATCGCTACCCTCTCCGAAAAAGGAGAGACTCGCGTGACTGACGAAACCGAAGCCGACCTGACCGGCGTGCCGCTGCGGCGCCGTCCCAAGCCCTCGGTCGACACCGTCGGCGGGCGGCGGCTCAGCCCTGCCACGCTAATGATGGGGCATGGCTATGACCCGGTGCTGTCCGAAGGATCGCTCAAGCCCCCGATCTTCGCGACCTCGACCTACGTCTTTCCCAACGCCGCGGCGGGCAAGCGTCATTTCGAGGGCGTAACCGGCAAGCGTCCCGGTGGGGCCGAGGGCCTCGTCTATTCGCGCTTCAACGGCCCGAACCAGGAAATCCTCGAAGACCGCCTCGGCGTCTGGGAAGCGGCGGAGGACGCGCTGGTCTTTTCCAGCGGTATGTCGGCGATCGCGACGCTGTTCCTGTCGATGGTGCAGCCGGGCGACACGATCATCCATTCGGGGCCGCTCTATGCCGCGACCGAAACGCTGATCGGCCGGGTGCTCGGCCGCTTCGGGGTCAACTATCTCGACTTCCCGGCCGGTGCCACGCAGGACGAGATCGAAGCGGTGCTGCGCTGTGCCGAGGGCCGCGTGCCGCTGATCTACCTCGAAAGTCCGGCGAACCCGACCAACGCGCTGGTCGATATCGAAGCCGTCGCCGCTGCCCGCGACGCGGTGTTCGGCGATGCGCAAGAAAAGCCGCCGATCGCGATCGACAACACGTTTCTGGGTCCGCTTTGGCAGCAACCGCTGCAGCACGGCGCCGACCTCGTCGTCTATTCGCTGACCAAATATGCCGGCGGTCACAGCGACTTGGTCGCTGGCGGCGTGCTTGGCTCGAAGGCGCACATCAACACCATCCGCTCCATGCGCAACACCATCGGCACGATCTGCGACCCGAACACGGCATGGATGCTGCTGCGCTCGCTGGAGACGCTAGAACTGCGCATGAGCCGGGCGGGCGAGAATGCGGCGAAGGTCTGCGCGTTCCTGCGCGACCATCCGAAGGTCGAGCGCGTCGGCTATCTCGGCTTCCTGAAGGATGATCGCCAAGCCGACATCTATCGCCGCCACTGCACCGGCGGCGGGTCGACCTTCTCGCTGTACCTCAAGGGCGGCGAGCGCGAAGCGTTCGCGTTCCTCGACGCACTGGTCATCGCCAAGCTGGCGGTCAGCCTCGGCGGAACCGAGACGCTGGCCAGCCATCCGGCGGGGATGACGCACCTGTCGGTCCCCGATGCGCGCAAGGCGGCGCTGGGGATCACCGACAATCTGGTGCGCATCTCGATCGGCGTTGAGGACGCCGACGACCTGATCGCCGATTTCGAACAGGCGCTGGAAGCAATCTGAACCAAGCTCCTCCCCACGTCGTGGGGAGGGGGACCATGCGAAGCATGGTGGAGGGGCAAGGCCGCAAGCGCTGCGTTCGCGGCCTTGCCCCTCCACCATCCGGCTACGCCGGACGGTCCCCCTCCCCGTGCCGGGGAGGATTTACGCCCCGCCGATCCCTTCGATCACCTTGCCCGTGCCGCCACAATTCGCGCACTCGCCATCCCGGATCGTGCCGGTCCCGCCACAACGCGGGCACACATCCTCGCCCGTCCCCGGCGTGCCGGGCGCCGCGTCGTCGCCGGGGTTGAGTGGTTCGGCCATGTCGTCTCTCCCATGCACAGGCCGCAACAACGGTCGACAGCGCGCACAAGGTCCGGCATGACCCCACGCCTTATGCCGCCCCGTTTCGCCTTCACCGTCACCGCCACCTCCGGCCGCGCCCGCACCGGCACCATCGCCATGCAGCGCGGGGAAATCCGTACCCCCGCCTTCATGCCGGTCGGCACCGCCGCCACCGTGAAGGCGATGAAGCCGCAGGACGTGCGCGCCAGCGGCGCCGATATCCTGCTCGGCAACACCTATCACCTGATGCTGCGCCCCAGTGCCGAGCGCGTCGCGCGACTGGGCGGACTGCACAAATTCATGGGCTGGGACCGCCCGATCCTGACCGACAGCGGCGGCTATCAGGTGATGAGCCTGTCCGAGCTGACCAAGCGGTCGGAGGACGGGGTCGAGTTCAAGAGCCACTTGGACGGCACCCGTCATCTGATGAGCCCCGAACGCTCGATGGAAATTCAGCGCCTGCTCGGGTCCGATATCGTCATGGCGTTCGACGAACTGGTGCCGACAACCTCAACCCGCGAGGTGCAGGGCAAGGCGATGGAACGCTCGATGCGCTGGGCGCGCCGCAGCCGCGCCGGCTTCGATGCGGGCGAGGACCATGCATCGCGCGCCGCGCTGTTCGGCATTCAGCAGGGCGCGCTTGACGAACAGTTGCGGAAAAGTTCGGCCGACGCACTGATCGATATCGGCTTCGACGGCTATGCGGTCGGCGGCCTCGCGGTCGGTGAGGGGCAGGAGGCGATGTTCGGTGTGCTCGACTATGCGCCGCAGCAATTGCCGGTGGACAAGCCCCGCTACCTGATGGGCGTGGGCAAGCCCGACGACATTGTCGGCGCGGTCGAGCGCGGGATCGACATGTTCGACTGCGTGCTGCCCACCCGCTCGGGCCGCACCGGACAGGCGTTCACCCGTTCAGGCCCGATCAACATCCGCAACGCCAAGTTCGCGGAAGACCTCGGCCCGGTCGATCCCGACTGCGCCTGCCCGATCTGCCACGGGCACAGCCGCGCCTATCTGCACCACCTCGTCCGCGCCGGTGAGATTTTGGGGGCGATGCTGATGACCGAGCATAATTTGTATTTCTATCAGGCGCTGATGGCCGACCTGCGCGCCGCGATCGCGAACGATACGCTTACGATCTTTGCCGACGATTTCCGGGCACGCTACACCACCCCCAAGCATTGAACCCCGACAAGAGGGAGAGGATCATGACCGACAAGACCGAACTGAACGAAGTCGCCGCCGCCGCCAAGGAGGCCAAGCGCGTCGCCGACGCCGCCGCCGACACCAAGCAGCCGTCGAAGGGCCAGCCGTGGCCGCTGGTCCCGATCGGCATCGGCATCGGATCGGCCGCGCTGGCCGCCGCGCTGCTCTACGCCAATTCGGGGCGCAAGAAGGGCTGACCCCCTTACTCGTCATTCCCGCGCAGGCGGGAATCCATAGCCGCCGACGGCTCGACAAGAATAGCGACGCCAGCGTCCATGGGCTCCCGCCTGCGCGGGAGTGACGAAGCGTCAATCGCCCCTTCGTAACCGACGATACGTTGACACTTCGGGGCGATGCGGCCCACACCTCCCGGCATTCCATCCGCCCGGAGAACTGCCCCCATGCGTTTCGGCCTCGCGCTGCTGATCTCGACCGCCCTGCTGTCCCCGGCCCTCGCGCAGCAGCGCCCCGCCCCGGCGGCCCCCGCCGCAGCCGCGGCCGTGCCGCCGATCGCCTATACCGAACGCACCCTCGCCAACGGCCTGCGCGTCTATGCCATTCGCGACACGTCGAGCGCGAACGTGTCGGTACAGGTCTGGTACGATGTCGGGTCGAAGGACGATCCCGCCGGGCGGTCGGGGTTTGCGCACATGTTCGAACATCTGATGTTCAAGGCGACGCGGAACCTCGTGCCCGAACAGCTCGACCGGCTGACCGAGGATGTCGGCGGGTACAACAACGCGTCGACCGCCGACGATTACACCAATTATTACGAGGTGGTGCCCGCCAACCACCTGCAGCGACTGCTGTTCGCCGAGGCCGACCGGATGGCGACTTTGGTCGTCGATCCCAAGACCTTCGCCTCCGAACGCGAAGTAGTGAAGGAGGAACTGCGCAGCCGCATTCTCGCGCAACCCTATGGCAAGCTGTTCGGCCTGTACGCGCCGATGGTGTCGTATAGCCGCCACCCCTATGCGCGGCCGGGCATCGGGTCGATCGCCGATCTCGACGCGGCGACGATCGACGACATCCGCGCCTTCCATGCGACCTACTACCGGCCCGACAATGCGGTGCTGGTCGTCGCGGGCAATTTCGACCCTGCCCAACTCGACCGCTGGGTGGACCAGTATTTCGCGCCCATCGCCAAGCCGAACCGCCCGATCCCGCGCGTGACCATCGACGAACCGGTCCGCCAGCAGCCGGTGACGAAGACGGTGTACGAGGCGAACACGCCGCTGCCCGCAATCCTCATCAGCTATCCGTTGCCACCCGCCAACCATCCCGATCAGGCGGCGCTGAAGGTGCTCGATGCGATCCTGTCGAGCGGCGACAATTCGCGCCTGCATCAATCGCTCGTCTACCGCGACCAGATCGCGCAGGATGTCGGCGTGCAGCTGGATTCGAAGCAGGGACCGGGCACGCTGTCGCTCTATGCGATCCTCGCCGGCGGCAAGTCGGTGACCGACGGCGAAGCGGCGTTGAAGCGCGAGGTGGCGAAGCTGATTGCCGCCCCGCCGACCGCCGCCGAACTGGCCGAGGCGAAGAACGAACTGACCACTGCCGAACTCCTGTCGCGCGAAACGGCGGAGGGCAAGGCATCGGCACTGGCGCAAGGGGTGATCGTCGAGCGCGATCCGAAGGCTGCCGACAAGGGACTGGCCGCGATCGATCGCGTCACTGCCGCCGATGTGCAGCGCGTGGCGCGCATCTGGCTGGCCGACAATCGTGCCGCGACGATCCGCTACCTGCCCGACAGCGCCAAGCCGGCCGGCGCGGCGAGCGACACCATCGCCATCGCCGACAGCGTCGTCACCGCGCCGCTGGCCGTGCCGCCGGGCATCGCGATCCACACGCCGGCGCCCGATGGCCAGCGCATCCTGCCCCCCGCCCCCGCCGCACCGGTGCAGGTCGCGATTCCCGTACCGGTTGAACATCGTCTGCCCAACGGCCTGCGCGTCGTGCTGGTCGAAAAGCGCGGGCTGCCGGTTGTCACCGCCGCGCTGGTCGCGAACGGTGGCGCCGCCGACGATCCCGACGGTCGCGCGGGGGTCGGCGAACTGACCGCCGGGCTGTTGACGCAAGGGACCAAGACCCGGTCGGCAACCGAGATCGCCCGCGCGGTCGAATCGCTGGGCGGCAGCATCGGCAGCGGGGCCGGCTGGGATTCGCAAAGCGTCACGCTGACCGTCGGATCGGCGCAGGCCGCGCCGGCGCTCGGCATCCTCGCCGACGTCGCGCGCAATCCGGCGTTCGCGCAAGGGGAGATCGACCGGCTGCGCACGCGGACGATCGACGGGGTCAGCGTCGCACTGACCGATCCGGGGCAACTGTCGGGGCTGGTGGCCGACCGCGCGGTGTTCGGCGGCGCGCCTTACGGCCATCCCGCCAGCGGCACGCCCGCCACGCTGAAGGCGATCACCCGCGCCGATGTCACCGCCGCCTATGCGCGCAGCTGGCAGCCGGACCGGACGACGCTGGTGCTGGTCGGTGATCTGACCGCCGATGCCGGCATGGCGCTGGCGACCAACCTGTTCGGCGACTGGCGCGGCACGCCGGGTGCGGCGGCGGCAGCGCTGCCACAGGTCGCGCTACCCGCACCGCGCGTGATCGTGGTCGACATGCCCGGCGCCGGACAGGCGGGCGTGGTGGTCGCCCGGCCCGGCATCGCGCGAAGCGATCAGGCCTATTTCCCCGCGGCGGTCGCCAATGCGACGCTGGGCGTCGGCTTCTCGTCGCGGCTGAACCAGGAAATCCGCATCAAGCGCGGCCTCGCCTATGGCGCGCGGTCCGAACTGGATGCACGTCGCAACGGCGGGGCGGTCAGCGCGTCGACCCAGACCAAGAACCCCTCTGCGCCCGAAGTCGTGAAGATCATCACCGACGAACTGCGCCGCATGGGCGCCGAACCCGCACCCGAATCGGAACTGGCGACGCGCAAGGCGGTGCTGACCGGCAATTTCGGCCGCACGATCGAACGCACCAGCGGCATCGCCGGCACCATCATAACCTATGTCGCCGACGGGGTGCCGCTGGCGCGCATCGCGACGTTCCTGCCCTCGATCGAAGCGGTCGGCCCGGCGGCGGTGCAGCAGGCCGCGGCCAAGGTCATGGACCCGAAGGCGGCGAGCATCGTCGTGGTCGGCGACGCGAAGCAGTTCCTCGAACCGCTGCGCAAGGCCTATCCGCAGTTGGTAGTGGTGCCTGCGGCGTCGATCGATCTGGGCCGCGCAGATTTGGGCGCGAAGTAAACCAATCCTCCCCGCTTCGCGGGGGGGGCCAGCCAAAGGTTGGTGGAGGGGGGGCTTCCACAGGCGGTACGTTCCTGGCCACCCCCCTCCACCACCGCTTCGCGGCGGTCCCCCTCCCCGTACCGGGGAGGATTTCTAAAACCATTTCCGTTACAGCCTTTCCGATGGCGATCCTCGCAACTCTCCCACGACGTACGCGCAGGATCGGCGGTGCTGCCTTGCTCATCATCGGCGGTGCGATAGCCGTGCGCGCGGGAATCGCCGCGCGCGACCATCGCGATCCGCCCGCCCCACCGCCCGCCGCCACCGGCTACGAGGCCGACGACCATTTCCCCGGCGCAGCGCAGTTGCTCCTCGACGCCCCCGTGCGGCGTGGCGAGACCGGTACCGCCCCGCTCCCCGCCCTCCCCGCGCATGCCGATACCGGCGACCTCGGCGACGCGTCGATCCAGTCGGCACGCCCATTCGTACTGCGCGGAACACAGCTCGACCGCGCCCGCGCGCTGCAATGCCTCACCACCGCCATCTATTACGAAGCAGGCAATGAACCCGAGGACGGGCAACGTGCCGTCGCGCAGGTCGTGCTGAACCGCGTGCGCCACCCCGCCTTTCCCGCCAGCGTGTGCGGCGTGGTGTTCCAGGGGTCGGACAAGCCGGTCTGCCAGTTCAGCTTCGCCTGCGACGGCGCGATGGCGCGGGTGCCGGCCCCCGCGGTCTGGCTGCGATCGCGCCGCGTCGCCGCGCGTGCGTTGGCAGGCGACGTCTTCGCGCCGGTCGGGCTGGCCACCCATTACCACACCTATGCCGTCACCCCGTCGTGGAACCGGTCGCTGGTGATGACCGGCGTGTTCGGCGCGCATTTCTTCCACCGGTGGAAAGGGTGGTGGGGCACCCCCGCCGCGTTCACCGACCGCTACACCGGCATCGAGCCACCGCCCGGCCCACTCCGCCCGCTGCCAGCGCCGCCGACGCTTGAGGCAGTGCCGGTACAGACGGTGCCGCTGGTCCCACCTTCGTTCGTCCCGCCGCCGACGCCGATCGCCAGCGCGACACCGGTCGCCGAGCCGAAGGACACGCTGCCACCGGAATCGCAGGTGCTCGACCGGTGGAAGGATTCGGGTAAGCCATTGCGGTAGATTACCCCTACATTGTCATTCCCGCGCAGGCGGGAATCCATAGATGCTGACGCTAGTGATCATCAGCGGCCGTCGTGCATATGGATTCCCGCCTGTCCGGGAATGACGAAGAGGGTCCCACGTGACTTTCCTTCCCCCGCCCCCTACCTGAGCGGCAATCAACCGGAGTGTACCCCATGTCGCTGACCGTCGCCGTCCAGATGGACCCTATTGCCGGTATCAATATCGCGGGTGACTCAACTTTTGCCCTGATGCTGGCGGCGCAGGCGCGGGGGCATCGGCTGTTCCATTACAACGCGGAAGACCTGAACCAGTCGGGCGACCGGGTGTGGACGCGGGCGCAGCCGGTGACGGTGCAGCGGGTGGTCGGCGATCACTTTACGCTGGGCGATCCTATCAGCCTCGACCTCGGCGAGCAGGCCGATGTGGTGCTGATGCGACAGGACCCGCCGTTCGACCTGGGCTATATCACCGCGACGCACCTGCTGGAGCGGATCGCGGACCGGACGCTGGTGGTCAACGATCCGGCATCGGTGCGCAACGCGCCCGAAAAGCTGTTCGTGCTGGATTATCAGCGCTTCATGCCGCCCACCCTCATCACCCGGGCGGTCGACGAAGCGCGCGCGTTCCTTGCCCAACACGGATCGGTCGTGGTCAAGCCGCTGCATGGCAATGGCGGCAAGGCGATATTCAAGATAGACGCCGATGCGCAGAACCTGTCGTCGCTGATCGAGGTGTTCAACACCGCCTATCGCGAACCGCATATGGTGCAGGCGTTCCTGCCGGCCGTGGCGAAGGGCGACAAGCGCATCGTACTGGTGGATGGTGAGGTCGCGGGCGCGGTCAACCGCCTGCCGGGCGCGGGCGAAATCCGCTCCAACCTCGCCGTCGGCGGGACCGCGGCCAAGACCGAGCTGACGGAACGCGAGCGCGAGATTTGCGCCGCGCTGGGGCCGGAATTGAAGCGGCGCGGGCTGATCTTCGTCGGGATCGACGTGATCGGCGGCGAATGGCTGACCGAGATCAACGTGACCTCCCCCACCGGCATCGTCGCGATCGAGAAGTTCGACGGGACCGATGTCGCGGGGATGATCTGGGACGCGATCGAGGCGCGGGTGGCGGCGCGGTAACGACCACCTCCTCCGCCATACACGTCACCCCAGCGCAGGCTGGGTCTCCCGGTGATGGCACGGAGCAGGAGCCGCGAGACGCCCCAGCCTGCGCTGGGGTGACGCATGTCGCGGGGCAAGACGACGGCCACGCGGTCCGCTCCAACGGCACGAAACCCCGTCCCGCACGTTCCCCACCCCCATGACGACCTTCATCCTCGATGCCATCGCCCGGGGCGGCTATCTCGGCATCTTCCTGCTGATGGCGCTGGAAAACATCATTCCCCCGATCCCGTCCGAGGTCATCATGGGGCTAGGCGGGATGGCGGTCGCGCGCGGTGACATGGCGATGCTGCCGCTGCTGCTCTGGGGTACGGCGGGGACGACGGCGGGCAACTACTTCTGGTACGCGGTCGGGCGGAAGTTCGGCTATCAGGGGTTGCGGCCGTTCGTCGATCGCTGGGGCCGGTGGCTGACGGTCGAGTGGGAAGATGTCGAAAAGCTCCACCGTTTTTTCCGTAAACATGGTGGCAAGACGGTCTTCATCTTCCGCTTCATGCCGACGTTCCGCACGATGATCTCGCTGCCTGCGGGCATGGCATGCATGCCGCGCTGGCGCTTCTTCCTCGCGACCTTTACCGGCAGCATTATCTGGAATGCGGTGCTGGCCTATGCCGGGCTGTGGCTGGGGTCGAATTTCGAACAGCTCGACCATTATGTCGGGCCGGTGGCGATCGCGATGTCGGTGGCGATCGTGGTGGCCTATATCTATCGGGTCGTGACGTGGAAGCCGCGGGCGCAGCGATAGTCGATCCCAATACGTCACCCCAGCGAAGGCTGGGGTGACGTCCATGGTTGGCGTTACTTGAGCCGCAGCGCCTTCAGCACATCGCCCCACGACACGTACTTGAAGTTCTGCGTCTCCGGCGCGTTGTCGCCGTCCTGCGCGACCATGAGCCCCTTGGGAAAGCGCGAGCCGAAATCGCCGAGGATCAGTTCGATCCCGTCGGTTTCGCTGGTCCCGTCGATCGCCCCGCCACCGATGCGGAAACGCCCGGCATAGGTCACGCCCGGCAGGCGGTAGAGGGTGTACGCATTGTCGCCCTGGCTGCTGGCGACCAGATAGCCGCCGGTGCGACCGCTCGGCGCCAGCGCCAGCCCTTCGGCATCGGCGACCAGCGTCGTGCCGTCGACCTTCGCGATCGCCGTTCCCTCGACCGGCGCGGCGGGATCGGCGGCGAAGCGCCACAACCCGACATCTTCCTCGGCGACGTAGAGCAGGCCCGTCCGGTCATCGACCACGCAGCCCTCGGCCTGGGTTCCGACCTTCATCGACCGCACCGTACGCACCACCGGTGTCGCGCCGGGCTTGGCGTCGATCGATACCTGATCGATCCGCCCGTCCTTCATCACGACGAAGCCGAACAGCGCCTTGTCGCGCGCGCGGGTCCACAGGCACATGCCGTACGCCTCACCGGCACCGACCGGATAGCGGCCCATCGGCACCAGCTTCTTCGCCACGGTGTCGAGCGTAAACAGCGCGACATGCGCTTGTGCCACGTCAGCACGGTCGCTGGCCGCAGCGATCACCTGCCCGCCGATCTCGCGCAGGTCGACATTGTTGAGCCGTGCGGCGGGCGTGAAGCTCAGCCGCTTGCCCGACAGGTCGTAGACATGGATGCCGGCCTTCTTGTCGGTGCCGATCACCAGACTGGCTGCGGGATCGCGCCGGTTGCGCCAGATGGCGGGATCGTCGGCGGCATCCGCAGCGGTGTCGACCGGATCGGTTTCCGCCGCCGCCGCGACTACGGGCACGGCGGCGGGCGTCGCAGCCGGCGGGGGCGTCACCGCACACCCGCCGAGCAGCGCCGCGACAACAAGGAAGCGCCGCATCAGAAGTTCACCCGCACGCCGGCCTGATAGCGGCGGCCGAACGTCTCGCGCTCGATCGTGTACTGCGTGTTGTCGACGTAGCGCCGGCCGGGACCGTTCAGCAGGTTGCTGAAGTTACCGAAGAATTCGACATTCGCGTTGATCGCATAGCGCAGCGATGCGTCGAGCTCATTGTCCTTGGCCCAGTAGAAGTCGCCACCGTCGACGCCGCGATTGACGCCGTTGATGACCTGGAAATCGCCCAGTTCGTCCAGCCAGCGCGAACGGTTCTGATACTGGACCCGCGCCGAGAAACCGTATTTCTCGTAATAGACGCCCAGATTATAGACCGCGTTCGACGCGCCGGGCAGGGGCACGCGGCGACCATCGGGGGTTTCCGCGCGGCTGCGGTTCAGCGTCGCGTTCAGCTGCACACCGAACCCGCCGGCCCAGTCGGGCAGGCCGAGATCGCCGACGAACGGGTCAAGCTGCTGCTGGATCGCGCCCTCGATGCCCACGATCGACCCGTTGCCGCCATTGTCGATCGTCGCGAAATCATATTGCGAACGGTCGACACCGTTGAAGTTCAGGATATCGCGGCCGAAGGTGCGGCTGGTGTCGAACAGCACGTCGCGCAGCCGCTTGTAATAGGCGCCGAACGACAGGAAGCCGCCGGTTGCACCATAATATTCGACATAGGCGTCGATGCCCATCGCCTTTTCGGGCTTCGCATCGGGATTGCCGCCCGAAATCGTCAGGTTCGCGTCGTTGAAGGTCAGGTTCGGGCGAAGCTGGTCATAGTCGGGCCGCGCTGCGCCGGTGCTGAACGACAGCCGTGCCTTCATCTGGTCGGTCACGTCATAGTTCACGTGCAGGCTGGGATAGACCAGCGTCAGGTCGCTTTTGGCGGTCAGCGGCGTGAAGGTCGTGCCGTTCGGCGTGGCGAAGGCCGACGCGGTGTTGCGGATATGCTCGATCCGCGCGCCGCCGACGACATTGCCCCAATCGGTGGTGACGGTGGCCATGCCGTACGCCGAATAGATGCGCTCGTTCACGTCGTACAGATTGGCGGTCTGGTTGACGTAGCTGCCGACCCGCTTCGCCCGGTCGACGAGGTCGAGGATCTGGTCCTTGCCGAAATACTGGAAGGTATAGCCGAGCGGAATTTCACCCTGGAACCCGCCGGGGATCGCGATCTGCGAATAACCGGTCGGGATGCCGGCGGCGGTGAACTGCGCCGCGCTGTTCAGTTCGAGCAGGCGTTCGTCGACCGACTTGGTGCGATCGTCGAAGCGCAGGCCGGCGGCGAAGGTCGTCTTTTCGCCGAACAGGCCGAAGACGTCATGCTGCACGTCGAGGCGCGCGGTATAGGCGTCGGTGGTATCGGCGGCGATCAGCGAGCGCAGGCGGGCGAGCGAGCGCGGGAAATCCTCGATCGCATTAACGCGGGCGCCGCGCCCGAACGTGCCGTTGGCGTTGCGGATCGTGCGGAACAGCTCGATCTTCGCCAGCTGCGGATCGGTGAAGTCGTAACCGACGGTCAGGCGATTGGCGGCGTTCGCGCCGTTGGTGCCGAAGGATGGGCTGTCGTAGTTCAACTGTGCCGGCTGGGTCCGGTCGTCGATCGAGCGGGTGTAGTTGGCCCGCCACGACACGCGCCAGTCGTCCAGATCGTGATCGCCGCCCAACGTATTGGTGAACACCGACTGCTTGTAGGCGCGCACGGTGAAGTTGGAATTCAGGTCGATGCCATACACCGTGCCCCGCAGCGGCGTGTTGCCGGTGCAGACGTCGGCATAGCCGGTGGTGTTCGCGGCGGGCGTCGCGTTGACGGCGCAGCCGACGGTGCCGGTGGGCGTGCGCGACTGCTGGTCGTCGAGGTCGACGATGTAGTTGTTGCGCTGTTCGTCGTCCTGGAACGCCGAATAGATGGTTTCGGCGAAGATGCGGTGGCCGGGCGCCGGCTTCCAGTCGAGGCGGGTCGACAGCGCATAGTTCTTGCGGACGAGGCGGTAGAGCTTGTTCTCGGTCTCGCGCGCCCAGATGCGATCGGCGAAGCCCGGGCGGCGGTCCTGATCGACCGATTCCCAGTCGGTTTCGAAATTGTCGGTCACCATGCCGCGGCGGTACAGGCTGGCCGACGACGCGATGGCGAATTCGCCGATGCCGGTGTCGAACCGGTCGGACACGACCAGCGACCCTTCGAACTCCCGCCGGTCGCCGAGTTCGACGAGGCCGTAGCCCGCCTTGCCCGCGACGTGGAAGCCGCTCTGGTCGAAGCCCGAGCGGGTGATGATGTCGACATTGCCCGAGATCGTCTCGCCGACCATGTCGGGGGTCACCGCCTTGCGCACGATGATTTGCTTGGCGATCGCCGAAGGGATCGAATCGAAGCGCGCGGCGCGACCTTCGGGGCTGACGACGTTGACGCCGTCGAACGACAGCGTCGTCCAGCGCTTGGGCGCGCCGCGCAGGTTGACGTAGCGGGCCTGACCCTGATCGCGCTCGACGCCGACACCGGGCAGGCGGCTGATCGCCTGCGCCACGTTCTGGTCGGGCAGGCGGCCGACCGCGTCCGACGCGATGACCGAGACCAGCGCGGGGCTGCCCCGCTGGATTTCGAGCGCGGCGGCTTCGGATTCGGCGATCGGGCGGCTGCCGCGCACGACGATTTCCTGCTGTTCCTCTTCGGGCGCGGTCGCGGCGACCGGCGGCACGTCGTCGGTCGGTGCCGCCAGTGCGGTACCCGGCAGGATGGCGGCACCGCTCAGCAGCGCGCGCACGACGACGGCCCGTGTGGACCGGGCAAACATAGCAACCATGTGTTCTTTCCCCTCGGGAGCGTTCCGCTCCCCCTGGCGCCCGCCCCTGCCCCGACCCCGTGGCAGGTCGATTACACGACCGTTACGAAACGGTGACGCCGCCATGGGTGTGGCCGTACGGCAACGATCGTCCGGTCGTACCCACCGGCCTCCCGTTCGTCATCCCGGATCAGGTCCGGGATGACGATGACGGGCTCGATCAGAACCGCGCGCCCAGCTCCACGCCATAGAAGCGCGGCTCGCCCCGGATGTAGGTCGGCACGCCGAAGCCTCCGCCGGTATTGCCCGCGTCGATCAGATAGCGTTCGTTGCTCAGATTGCGCGCGAAGCCGCCGATGGTGAAGCGGTCGTTCAGCTCCACGCCGGCACGCAGGTTGAACAGCGTATAGCCCGGCGTCGAAATCACCTCCCGGTTGGGCAGTTCGAAGAACACCTTCGACCGGTACGTGACATTGGGCACGGCGTAGAAGGTCGCCGACCCGACCGGCACGCGCAGGTTCGCGCCGACCGACGCGGTCATGTCGGGCTGCAGGCGGAAGCGGTTGCCGGCGAACACGCCATTGGTCGCAGCGTCGCCGATCCCGCCATCGAGATAGGCGAAGGTGCCGAACAGCGACAACATCTGGCCCAGGCGCAGATTGCCCTCCAGCTCGACGCCCAGATTGTCGGCCGACCCCGCAGAGCGCGTGGTAGTGACGCCGTTTTCGGTCACCGACACCTGGAACCCGTCATAGCGCTGGTAGAATACCGACGCCGCGCCGCTGAACGGCCCGACGCGGCCCTTGATGCCGCCTTCGTAATTCCACACCAGTTCCTCGGGCACGATCTGCAGCGCCGGGATCACCGACGCCGTCGCCGCGGTGCCGGTGCGTGCCGCCGCCAGCTGGACCACCGGCGAACGGCGACCCTTGCTGACCGTGGCATACAGGTTGACCGCATCGGACAGCCGGAACAGCGCGTTGAAGCGCGGCAGGACGGCGGCGAAGCTGCGCTCCGCCTCGAACTTCGCGCCACCGGTGCTGGCGGTGCCGAGCAGGCTGGAGAACACCCCCGCCCCGGCGAGCAGGCGGGAGAAGGGCTGGACAGAGCTGTACTGCGACTGGCGATCCTCGATCAGCACGCGGGCACCGGCGGTCAGTTCGAGCGCGGGTACCGGAATCCACGTCGCGTCGGCGAACACCGAATAGGTGTCGTTGTTGCCGTAGTTGGTGAACTCCGACGCGTACGGCAGCTCGGTCAGGGCGCCGCGCGACAGGATCGCGGTCGCCCGCGCACCCGGCACGGTACCGTTGGCGGCGACGCAGCCGGGGCCGGTCGGGATGCCCGCCTGGTTCAGGATCGCGCGGATCGGCGCATAGGCAGCAGTCACCGAACAGGCGAGGTAGGTGCCTTCCTCGGTCGAGAAGGGCACGCGCTGATAACCGTTTTCGAAGAAAGCGTTCCATCCGAACGAGGCGCGGGCGCGGTCGCCGGTGAAGTTGAAGCGACCTTCATGGCTCCACTGGTCGCCCTTCGCATCCTCGGCGAATTCCAGATACCAGGCCGGCCCGCCATCGGCGTCGAACGTTTCGAGGCTGTTGAACCGGCGATAGCCGTTGACGGTGGTGAAGGTGACGCCGCTGCCCAGATCGACCGCGACGGTCAGATTGGCATCGTACACGTCGCGGTCGAGGCCCAGCTTGCGCTTGCCCAGCACCTCGCGGCTGTACGGCGATCCCGACAGTTCGGCAGTGCCGTAATCGCCGGTCTGACCGCCGGTGGGGGCAAAGGCGCGGCTCTTGAACGCGGTGCCCGGATTGCGCTGTCCGTCATAGGTCAGCACGAGGTCGGCGGTGACGGCGTCGGTCGGCGTCCAGCGCAGCGACCCGCGCAGCCCACGCTGGTCCTGCCCGTTCAGATCGTCCTGATCGACGCGGCCCTGATTCTGGTTCGGCACCTTGGCGTCGCCGGCGATGTTGCGGACATAGCCGTCGCGATATTTGTACGCGAAGGCGAGGCGCGCGGCGAGCGTGTCGTTACCGGCATTGACCATCCCCGACACCTGCGTCCGGTTGAAATTGCCGTAGGACGCGGCGGCGTCGGCGGCAAAGCCGGGCTTGGGTTTCGCCGACAGGATCGACACCGCACCGACCGCGGCGGCGGTGCCGAACAGCGTCGCCTGCGGCCCCTTCACCGCCTCGATCCGTTCCAGATCGAACAGGTCCTGATACGCCCCGCGCGAGCGGCTGATATCGACGCCGTTGTAATAGAAGGTGACGCGCGCGCCCTGCTGTGCCGATCCCGAATCCGACGTGATCCCGCGGATGACGAAGCCGGGGTTGTTCGCGCTCTGCTCCTGCACGACGAGGCCGGGGATGTACTGCGCGACATCCGCCAGCGTCGAGACGCCGAGGTCGGCCATCTTCTGCCCCGTCACCGCGGTGACGGTGACCGGCACGTCCTCGATCCGCTGTTCGACCTTTTGCGCGGTGACCACGATTTCATCGGAGTCGTCCCCGGCGGGCTGGACATTGGCCTGGGCGAAGGCGGCGGTGGAACAGCCGAGCGCCAGCAATGCGATCGTCGGACGCAAACACGAAATCATGCAATATCCCCCTATTGGACGGCGGGCCTCTAGGGATGGCGGATGACAGCGCGATGACGTCACGGACCTGTCGCATCGGCTGCATAGGGAACCGGCGAACCTCTTGTCGAAAGCCGTGAAATGACGCTCAACCGCCGCGACGCGCTCCGTCTGATGGGCAGCAGCGCCGCCCTGACCCTGCCGGCCGTCGGTCATGCCGCGCCGCCGACCGCGCGGTTCCTGCACGGCGTGGCGAGCGGCGATCCGGCGGCGGACGGCGCGGTGCTGTGGACCCGCGCCACCCCGGCGGCGGGCAGCGGCGGCGACATTCCGCTCGACTGGCATGTCGCCGCCAGCAACACCGGCGCGGCGATCGCCACCGGCCGCACCACCGCGCGCGGCGCACGCGACTTCACGGCAAAAGTCGAGCCGACCGGCCTAAAACCCGGCACCGACTACTGGTTCTGGTTCACCACCGCCGATGGCACCGCATCGCCCAAGGGCCGGTTCCGCACCCTGCCGCGCGGGCGCGTCGCCGACCTCGCGCTGGCGGTCGTGTCCTGCCAGCTGTATCCGGGCGGCTATTGGCACGCCTATACCGCGATCGCCGCCGAACCGCGGCTCGATGCGGTGCTGCACCTGGGCGACTATATCTACGAATATGCCGCGACCGGCTATGGCGCGGAGATCGGGCGCAAGCTGAACCGCCTGCCCGAACCGGCCCACGAGATCGTGACGCTGGCCGATTACCGGATGCGCCATGCCCAGACCAAGCGCGATCCGGCGATGCAGGCGGCGCACGCCCGCGCCGCGTTCATCTGCGTGTGGGACGATCATGAAAGCGCCAATGATTCATGGGTCGGCGGTGCGCAGAACCACGACGCCGCGACCGAGGGCGACTGGGCCGCGCGCAAGGCGGCGGCGATGCAGGCCTATTTCGAATGGATGCCGATCCGCGATCCCAAGCCCGGCCAGCCATGGGCGGCGATCAACCGCAGCTTCGATTTCGGCGACCTCGCCACGCTGGTCATGGTCGAGACGCGGCTGCTCGCCCGCTCGCAACAGGCGGCGCCCAAGGGCGCGGGGATCGAGCCCGACGATTATGCGACGATGATGGCGATCCGCGCCCGGCCAGACCGCGAACTGCTGGGGCCGAAACAACAGGCATGGGTCGAGCGCGAGCTGGCGCGGTCGGTCGCGGCGAAGCGGCCGTGGCAGCTGCTCGGCAATCAGGTCGTGATGGCGCGCGTGCCCGGCCCCGACCTCCTCAAGGAGATGGGGGCGGAGCGCTATGCCGCGATGCTGAACGGCCTGCCCGCCGCCTATGCCCCGCGCATCGCCGCCGGGCAGCAATCCTTTCGCGCCGGGCTGCCGATGAATTTCGACAGCTGGGACGGCTATCCGGCGGCACGCGAACGGCTCTATGCCGCGTTCCGCCGTGCGAAATCGCGCCCTATCGTGCTGTCGGGCGACAGCCATGCCGGCTGGGCCAACGACCTGCACGACGATAGCGGCCGGCTGGTCGCCAACGAATTCGGCGCGACCGCGATTTCCAGCCCGTCTTACGGATCGCTGATCCCCGGCATCGGCGCGATGATCGAAAAGGGCGCGCCGGAGGTCCGCTACTGCGATCAGGATCGCAAAGGCTATCTGTTGCTGACGCTGACGCCGGCACGGGCGGAAGCGCAGTTCCGGACGGTGTCGAGCGTGGTCGAGCCGGAGTTTACCACCGCGACGACCGCGCGGTGGCGGGTGGCGGCGGGCAAGCCGGGGCCGCTGGTGCAGGGGTAACCCCCTTTTCTCAAACGCAAACCGTACCCCGGCGATGATAAGGGGTGGAGTCGCAACGCTTTGCACCCCGCCCCCCGCCCCCTACATAGGTGGCAGTGCGCACCCTCCCCGCCCCCCTTGCCGACTGGTTCGCTGCCCGCGGCTGGGCACCGCGCCGCCACCAGCGCGAGATGCTCGACGTCGCGCAGGCCGGCAACCACGCGCTACTGGTCGCAGCGACCGGTGCGGGCAAGACGCTGGCCGGGTTCCTGCCGACGCTCACCGAACTAATCGAAGCGCCCGCCGACGGGCTCCACACCCTCTACATCTCGCCGCTGAAAGCCCTTGCCGTCGACGTGCAGCGCAACCTGCTCACCCCGATCGCCGACATGGGCCTCCCCATCCGGGTCGAGACGCGCACCGGCGATACCCCGTCCGACCGCAAGGCACGCCAGCGCAGCAAGCCGCCGCATATCCTGCTGACCACGCCCGAATCCTTGAGCCTGTTGCTGTCCTATCCCGACGCCGACCGGCTGTTCGGCGGTCTGCGCACGATCATCATCGACGAGGTGCACGCCTTCGCCACCGACAAGCGCGGCGATTTGTTGTCGTTGTGCCTAACCCGCCTGCAGCGCTTCGCCCCGGCCCTGCGCCGGGTCGCGCTATCGGCGACGGTCGCCGATCCCGACGGTTATCGCGCCTGGCTGGCGCCCGACGGCGATATCGACGCGGTGACATTGGTGCAGGGCGAGCCCGGCGCCGACCCCGATATCCGCATCCTGCTGCCGACGGATCGCATCCCGTGGTCGGGCCATTCGGGCCGCTATGCTGCGCAGCAAGTCATGCGCGAGATCGAGCGCAACCGCACCACCATCGTCTTCTGCAACACCCGCAGCTTGGCCGAACTGATCTTTCAGGACCTGTGGCTCGCCAATGACGCCAAGCTGCCGATCGGCGTCCATCACGGCAGCCTCGACCGCGAGGCACGGCGCAAGGTCGAGGCGGCGATGGCTGACGGGCGTCTCCGCGCGCTGGTCGCGACCGCCAGCCTCGATCTCGGCGTCGACTGGGGCGACGTCGACTGCGTGATCCAGATGGGCGCGCCCAAGGGGTCGTCGCGCCTGCTCCAGCGCATCGGCCGCGCCAACCACCGGCTGGACGAGGTATCGAAGGCGCTGCTGGTGCCGGGCAACCGCTTCGAATTTCTCGAGGCGCAGGCGGCGCTCGACGCGGTCGACGCCGGCGAACTCGACGCCGACCTGTTCCGCCCCGGCGCGCTCGACGTGCTGGCGCAGCATCTGATGGCCTGCGCCTGCGCCGAACCCTTTGCCGCCGCCGAAATGCTCGACGAGGTGCGTGGGAGCCTGCCCTATTCGGCGCTCGATGGCGACACGTTCGACCGCGTGCTGCACTATATCGCGGAGGGCGGCTATGCGCTGAAGGCCTATGACCGGTTCAAGCGGCTGCGGCTGGGCGCCGACGGGCGCTGGACCGTCACCAAGCCGGCCTTTGTTGCGCAGCATCGGCTGAACGCCGGGATCATCGTCGACGCGCCGACGCTCGACGTCCGGTTCAAGAACGGGCGGCGATTGGGCACGGTCGAGGAATATTTCGCCTCCACCCTGTCGCCGGGCGACACCTTCTTCTTCTCGGGCATGAGCCTAGAGGTAGAGAAGATCGAGCTGACCGACCTCGTGGTGCGCGCGACCAGCAAGCCCGCGCGCATTCCCAAATATGGCGGCACGCGCATGGCGCTGTCGACCAACCTCGCCGACCGGGTGCGCGGTTTTCTCGCCGATCCGGGCGAATGGTCGCGCTTTCCCGACGATGTGCGCGAATGGCTGGAGATACAGGCGCGGCGCTCGGTCCTGCCGCGTCCGGGCGAGTTGCTGGTCGAGACGTTCCCGCATGACGGGCGGCATTATATGGTCGCCTACAGCTTCGAGGGGTGGAACGCCCACCAGTCGCTCGGCATGTTGATTACCCGGCGGATGGAGGCGCTGGGCCTTAACCCGATCGGCTTCGTGTCGAACGACTATGCGCTGGCCTGCTACGCGCTCGAACCGATTATCGACCCGCAGGCGCTGTTTTCACCCGACATTCTCGAACACGAGTTCGTCGACTGGGTACAGGGATCGGCGCTGCTGAAACGCGCATTCCGCGAGGTCGCGGTGATCGGCGGACTGGTCGAGCGCCAGCATCCCGGCAAGCGCAAGACGGGGAAGCAGGTCACCTTCTCGACCGACCTGATCTACGATGTGCTGCGCAAATACGAGCCGGGCCATTTGCTGTTGCAGGCGGCGTGGGAGGATGCGCGGGCGCGGATGACCGATGTCGGACGGCTGGCGAAATTGCTGGAGACGGCGCAGGCGCGCATCCGCCATGTGACGCTCGACCGGGTCAGTCCGCTGGCGGTGCCGGTGTTGGTGCTGATCGGGCGCGAGCGGGTGACGCAGGGGTCGGCGGACGATGCGCTGCTGGTCGAGGCGGAAGCGCTGGCGGCCGAGGCGATGGCGTTGGATTAGAGAAGTCTGCCTTACGCCTCGCCCAGCCCCCTCCCCGTTTGCTTCGAGCGCAGGTTCGAGCCTGTCGAGAACCGACGTCGAGAAGGGGTTGCCCCAAGCAGGGAGTTCTCGACGGACGCTTCTCGACAAGCTCGAAGCTGCTCGAATCGAACGGGGTGGCTGGGGAATAGGGAAAGGAGGTAAGCCGAAGGAATCACCCCTTCCCTAACCTCGGCGTACCCCGGCGAAGGCCGGGGCCCAGTTGCGGGACGTCCGCGCTTCTATCGTTAGCGCACCGATGCCGTACCCCGGCCTCCGCCGGGGTACGGCATCAGGATTGCGACCTACCGACAGGCAAAAAGCCGTATCCCCGCGCAGGCGGGGATCCAGGGTAACAGGGCGCGACGCCCGTGACTCTGGATTCCCGCCTGCGCGGGAATACGACTTGTGCGGGTACGTCGCCCGATCAAACGTCCAGATTCGCCACGTTCAGCGCATTTTCCTGGATGAAGTCGCGCCGCGGCTCGACCACGTCGCCCATCAACCGCGTGAAGATCTCATCGGCCACGTCCGCCTGCTCGATCGCGACGCGCAGCATCGACCGGTTCGACGGGTCGAGCGTGGTTTCCCACAGCTGTTCGGCGTTCATCTCGCCCAGCCCCTTGTAGCGCTGGATCGACAGCCCCTTGCGCCCGGCGGTGAGGATAGCGTCGAGCAACTGGCTCGGCCGTGCGACCAGCGTCTCGCCCTTGGCGGCGACGGCGGGGATTTCACCCTCCTCGACCTCCGGCTCGGCGATCGGATCGGCCGATGCACTGCGCGCGCTCACCAGCTTCGACACGCCGGCATAGCTCGCCGCCTCTTCCGCTGCCAGCGAATGCAGCTTGCGCCCTTCCGCCGACAGCAGGAATGCCGGTTCGATCGTGTGCGTGTCGGTCACCCCGCGCCAGCGGCGCTGGAATTGCAGCCCGCCATCCTCGGTGACGCGCGCGGTCCACTGCGCCTCGACATCGGTCCGCCCGATGCGCGACACCGCATCGTCCAGCCGCGTCTGGCGGTCGGCATCGTTGATCTGCGGGTCGAGCACGCCGGCCAGCGCCAGCACCTCGACGATGCCCATGTCGTAGCGCCGCGGCACATAGCGCATCAGCGTGCGCATCCGCCGGGCGTGGCTGAGCAGCGCCTTCAGGTCGTCACCGCTGCGCGCGCCCGCCGGGCTTTCCAGCACATGCGCGCTGACCCCGGCCTCGACCAGATATTCGTCGAGCGCGTTGTCGTCCTTGAGGTAAACCTCCGACCGGCCCTTGGTCGCCTTATACAGCGGCGGCTGCGCGATATAGAGGTGCCCGGCCTCGATGATCTCGGGCATCTGGCGGTAGAAGAACGTCAGCAACAGCGTACGAATATGTGCGCCGTCGACATCGGCGTCGGTCATGATGACGATCTTGTGGTAGCGCAGCTTCGCAAGATTGAAGTCGTCGCGGATACCGGTGCCGAGCGCGGTGATGATCGTACCGATCTCGCGGCTGGCCAGCATCCGGTCGAACCGTGCGCGCTCGACGTTCAGGATTTTCCCGCGCAGCGGCAGGATCGCCTGGAAATGGCGGTCGCGGCCCTGCTTGGCGGAGCCGCCAGCCGAGTCACCCTCGACGAAGAACAGTTCGGACTTGGCGGGATCGCGCTCCTGGCAATCGGCCAGCTTGCCGGGCAGCGACGCGATGTCCATCGCCCCCTTGCGCCGCGTCAGCTCGCGCGCCTTCTTGGCGGCCTCGCGCGCGGCGGCGGCGTCGATCACCTTCTGGATGATCGATTTCGCGTTCGCCGGATTTTCCTGGAGATAGTCGGCCAGCTTGTCGGCCATCAGCGCTTCCAGCGGCTGGCGCACTTCCGACGACACCAGCTTGTCCTTGGTCTGGCTGCTGAATTTGGGATCGGGCAGCTTGACCGACACGATCGCGGTCAACCCTTCGCGCATGTCGTCGCCGGTGAGGGAGACCTTTTCCTTCTTCAGCATTCCCGATTTGTCGGCATAGTTGTTCAGCGTGCGCGTCAGCGCGGCGCGGAACGCCGCCATGTGCGTGCCGCCGTCGCGCTGCGGGATATTGTTGGTGAAGGCGAGGACGTTCTCGTAATAGCTGTCGTTCCATTCCAGCGCGACGTCGATGCCGACATCGTCGCGGAAGCCGTGGATCGCGATCGGATCGGGCATCAGCGGCGTCTTCGTCCGGTCGAGATATTTCACGAACGCGGCGATCCCGCCTTCGTAGAACAGCTCGACCTCGCGCGGCTCTTCATGCCGCGCATCGACCAGCACCAGCCGCACGCCGGAGTTCAGGAACGCCAGCTCGCGGAAGCGATGTTCGAGCTTGTCGAAATCGAACTCGATGATCTTGAACGTCTCGGGCGACGGCAGGAACGTAACCCGCGTGCCGCGCTTGTCCGACGGCCCCATCACCTTGAGCGGCGCCTCGGCATCGCCGCGGCGGAAGCGCATGAAATGCTCCTGCCCGTCGCGCCAGATCGTCAGGTCGAGGAAATCGCTGAGCGCATTCACCACCGACACGCCCACGCCGTGCAAGCCGCCCGACACCTTGTAGGCATTGTCGTCGTTGGTGTTTTCGAACTTACCGCCCGCGTGCAGCTGGGTCATGATGACCTCAGCCGCCGACACGCCCTCTTCGCTGTGGATGCCGGTCGGAATCCCGCGCCCGTTATCCTCGACCGAGACCGACCCGTCGGCATTCAGCGTGATGAGCACGCGGTCGCAATGGCCGGCCAGCGCCTCGTCGATCGCATTGTCGCTGACCTCGAACACCATGTGGTGCAAGCCGGAGCCGTCGTCGGTATCGCCGATATACATGCCGGGGCGCTTGCGGACCGCGTCCAGCCCCTTGAGCACCTTGATCGAGTCTGCGCCGTAGTCGTTCTGATTGGGGTTCGTTGCCATAGCGAGTATATAGGGTTTCGTGGCGGCGAACTAAAGCAAAACCCGCATGGTGGCGGGGTGGTTGCGACCGCCCGTGGTCGTCATTCCCGCGCAGGCGGGAATCCGTAAACGCCAACGGCCCAGCTCCATCGCGACGCCAGCGTCTATGGACTCCCGCCTGCGCGGGAGTGACGAGGAAGCGCCCAACCATTCCGCTCCAATAATGAACGGCAGCTAACAAGCACATTCAGTATCGGCTCAAGCGAATCGGCGCATACCCCAAATCACAGACGGACTTCCCCATCAGGAACCCGTCGCAAGATTTTGAGGGAGAAGACCCATGTTCAAGAAGCTCACGCTCGCTGCCGCCGCCCTTGCCACGGTCGCTACCGCCGCCGCCCCCACCGCCGCTTCGGCGCAGGGCTGGCGCGGGGACCGCTACGAGCGGGAATATCGCGGTGACCGCGGCTATCGCGAATATCGCGGCAATCGTGGCTACTATAACGATCGCGGATACAACCGTCGTTCGAACCGCGGTTGCGAAAATGGCGATGGCGGTACCGTGATCGGTGCGATCGCCGGCGGCCTGCTCGGCAACACGGTGGCGGGACGTGGTGACCGCCTGCTCGGCACCATCATCGGCGGTGGCGTCGGTGCGGTTGCCGGCCGGGCGATCGATAAGGCCGATGCGCCGCGCTACTGCCGCCGCTAACCGGTTTCCCGCGCCCCCGGTGGCGTAACGGGGCACGGGACATAGGGTCGGTCCTTCCTGATGGAAGGGCCGGCCCTTTTCCTGTGCCTCGCATTCGCCGGGTTCTGCCACGCTTCTGTCCGAAACCGTACCTAACCACGGGCGCGACGACGGCGGTGGAGAATGGGCATGATGGCGATGGGGCAGCGGGGCGCACGGATGTTGGCCATCGCCGCGATCGTCCTATCCCCCACCCCGATCTGGGCACAGGACGCCACCCCGCCACAGAAAGAGGACGATGACGAGGTCGTCGTCACCGGCCGGCGCCCCCCGGGCTCCGCGATCGGCGACGCCCAGCCGGTCGCGGTGCTTGACGCCGAAGCGCTCCGCGCGCTGGGTGCGACCAGCATCGAACAGCTGCTCAAACTCCTCAAGCCGCTGACCACCTCGGCCAGCGGCGGCGATCCGGTGTTCCTGCTCAACGGCCGCCGCGTGTCGGGCCCGCGCGAAATCTTTACGCTGCCGCCCGAGGCGCTGGAGCGGACCGAGGTGCTGTCCGAGCAGGACGCCGCCCGCTTCGGCTTTCCTGCGACCGTGCGGGTCGTCAATTTCGTGCTGAAAAAACGCTTCCGCGCGCTGGTGGTCGAACAGGGCGCCGGCACGACGACCGAAGGCGGCGGCGAAACGGCGAAGGTGGAACTCGGATCGACGCGGATCGAGGGGAACAGCCGCACCTCGCTGACCATCAACTATGACCGGCAGAACGCGCTGCTGGCCAGCGAGCGCCCGTACCAGATCGATCGCGACAGTCCGTTCGACCGTATCGGCAATGTGCGCGGGGTCGGCGGCGGCAGCATTCCGGCGCTCGACGCGCTGGCCGGGCGCCCGGTGACGGTTGCCGGCGCACCCTCCGACCCTTCGCTCCGCGGCACGCTGTCCGCCTATGGCGCGAACACGCCGAACTCGACCGACCTGTCGCTCTTTCTCTCGCTGCGCAGCAAGGATTTGCTGAAGGTCGACGGCACCCACGCCGTGCCGCTGGGCAAGAGCATGACCGCATCGCTCAACCTGACGATGGAGGCGGAACGCGGCAGCGCGCTGGCCGGGTTGCAGGGGGTGACGCTCGCGCTGCCCGCCGCCGCGCCGTTCGGCGGCGGCGTACTGCTCGACCGCTATCTGGACGAAGGGCCGACGCTGACCCAGCGCAACGACAGCCTGACGCTCCACGCCGGCAGCACGGTGCAGGGCGGGTTCGGCCGGTGGATGTGGACGGTGACCGGCGGCTACGACCGGGTCCGCGCCCGCGCTGCGGTCGATCGCGGCGTTTCGGCCGGTCTGTTGCAGACGGCGGTCGATGGCGGCGCCGATCCGTTCGACCTGTCGCCAGTCCTTGCCAGCGCCCCAATGATCGTCACCCGCAGCCGCACCGTGACCGGCACCCTGAACGGCAAGGCGACAGCGAACGGCCCGGTGCTGGAACTGCCCGCCGGTCTGGCGCAGCTGACGCTCAACGCCGACTATGCCCGATCGGACAGTAGCGGGTTGCTGGCGGGCGACGATGGCCGCGCGACGGGGCTCACCCGCACCGTCCGCGGGGGCAGCGCCAGCCTCGACCTGCCGATCGCCTCGGCCGATCGCGGCGTGCTGTCGGCGATCGGATCGCTGTCGGCCAACGCCACGCTCGGGCTGGTCGGCGTGTCGGACTATGGCAGCCTAGCCAGCAGCAATTTCGCGCTGAACTGGACGCCGTGGCGCCCGGTCCAGATCACCGCGTCGATCAACACCTCGCGCACCCCGCCGGCAATTGCGACGCTGACCGCGCCGGTCGTCACCGTGCCCAACACGCCGTTCTTCGATTTCGTCACGGGCAACAGCGCGCCGATCGCCGTCACCGGCGGGGGCAATACCGACCTGGCGCCCGAAACGCGACAAATCCGCACGCTCGGCATCGGCTGGCAACCGATCAAGGGCAAGCAGCTGCGCGTCGCGCTCAACTATGTCGACACGCGCATCACCGATCAGGTCGTCAATCTCGGCAGCGCGACCGCCGCGCTCCAGGCCGCATTCCCCGATCGCTTCCCGCGCGACGCCGCCGGCCAGCTGCTGCGCGCCGACCTGCGCCCGGTGAACCTGTTCCGGGAGGTCGAGCGCAAGCTGCAGGCCGAAGTCTCGTTCTTCGGCCAGATCGGCCCCGCCCCGGCCCCGCCCAAGCCGCCCGAAAAGGGCGCACCCCCGCCCCCGCTCCCTAAGGAACGGCCGATGGTGTGGAGCTTCCTGACGCTGACGGCGCGGCTGGAGGACCGGCTGACGCTGAGCCCCGGCCAGCCGCAGCTCGACCTGCTCGACGGGCAGACGCTCGACGGAAACAGCGGCCGTCCCCGGTTCGAGGCACAGGGTAATATCGGCGGATCGATCGGCCCGATCCGCGCCGGCACCTTCGGCATGTTCCGTCCCGCCACCCGCATCCGCAGCGACCTCGCCGCGTCCGACCTGCGCTTTTCGGAGCTGTTGTTTGTCGGGCTGTATACGCAGCTCGATGCCGCCAAACTCGCCCCGCGCGCACCGTGGACGAAGAGCATGACGTTCCAGTTGGAAGTGCAGAACCTGCTCAATAACCGCGTCGACGTCCGCGACCGGACCGGCACGGTGCCGTTCCGCTTCCAGCCATCGTTCCTCGACCCCTATGGCCGCATCGTGCGGCTGTCGGTGCGCAAACTGTTCTAGAACCAGCAACCCCGAAGGCCAAACCGTACCCCCGCGCAGGCGGGGGTCCAGAGCCAAGGGCGAAACGGCAGCGTTCGGAACCCTGGACCCCCGCCTGCGCGGGGGTACGATGCGTAGCGCGCGTCCTTACTCCACCCAGTCCAGCCCGATATCCCGGTACAGCATCCGGTCCTCTTCCCAGTTCGGCTTGACCTTCACGTGCAGGTACAGATGCACCCGCACCCCCAGCAATTCCTGCAATTCCTTGCGGGCGGTCGCGCCGATTTCCTTGATCCGCTGCCCGCCCTTGCCCAGCACGATCGCGCGCTGCGTATCGCGCGCCACATAAATCTGCTGGTGGATTTCGACCGATCCGTCGTCGCGCTCCAGATAACGTTCGGTATCGACCGCGCTGGCGTAGGGCAGTTCCTCGTGCAGCTGATGATACAGCTGTTCGCGCGTCACCTCGGCCGCCAGCATCCGGTCGGTGGCATCGCTCACCTGATCCTCGGGAAAATGCCACGGCCCCTCGGGCATCCGCTTGGCCAGCGCCGCCTTCATTTCCGCCAGCCCGTCGCCGGTCGTGGCGCTGACGAAGAACGTCTCCTCGAACGCCGCCATCTCGTGCAGCCGCGCGGCGTGGTCGAGCAGCCGCGGCTTGTCGGCGATGTCGACCTTGTTGAGGATCAGCAGCTTCGGCTCTTTCCGCGCGGCCAGCGGCTCGACGATCGCGCGAACCTTCGGCCCGATCCCGCCCTTGCCGTCGACCACCACTGCGACCGCATCGGCGCCCGCCGTGCCTTCCCACGCCGCCGACACCATCGCCCGGTCCAGCCGCCGCTTGGGTTCGAAAATACCCGGCGTATCGACCAGCAGCAGCTGGGTATCGCCCTCGATCGCGATACCCATCAACCGGGTGCGCGTCGTCTGCGCCTTGGGACTGGTGATCGCGACCTTCTGTCCGACCAGCGCATTGACCAGCGTCGACTTGCCCGCATTCGGAGCACCAAGGACCGCGACGAGGCCGCACGACTGGGGGGAAGACGTCAAAAGCTGAAAACCTGTCGATGAGAAGGGATGATGGCCTCCCTCTTACCCGCCCTGCCCCCGGCTGCAAAGCACCCCGATCCGCGCTTGATCGAAGCGGCGGGTGTCGCTACGCATTAGTCAGACAATAAACGGAGGGGGATCGATCCCAATGCTGACCGGCCAGACATCCATGCGCCACCAGTTGCGCAAGCGGGCGCGCGCATTCGTGCTCGGCACCGCATCGCTACTGATCGCGGCGACCGCGAGCGCGCAGAGCGCACCGACGCCGCAGCCCGGCGAACCGGCAAAGATCACGATCCGCGGCGATCAGGGCGGCCCGACCTATGACCGGCGCATCTTCACCCAGTTCGCCGAGCATCTCGGCACCGGCATCTATGGTGGCCTCTGGGTCGGCAACAACCGCTCCATCCCCAACACCCGCGGCTTCCGCAACGACGTGGTCGCCGCGCTGAAGCGCCTCGGCGTGCCGGTCATCCGCTGGCCCGGCGGCTGCTTCGCCGACGAATATCACTGGCGCGAAGGGATCGGCCCCAAGAACAAGCGCCCGGTCAAGATCAACACCCATTGGGGCGGCGTGACCGAGGACAATGCCGTCGGCACGCATGAGTTCATGGACCTGACCGAACAGGTCGGGGCCGAAGCCTATATCTCGGGCAATGTCGGCAACGGCTCTCCCCGCGAAATGGCCGAGTGGGTCGAATATATGACGCAGCAGGCAGGCACGCTTGCCGACGAGCGCGCGAAGAACGGCCGCAAGGCGCCGTGGAAAATCCCCTATTTCGGCATCGGCAACGAGCTGTGGGGCTGTGGCGGCAACATGCGCCCCGAATATGCCGCGGACGAAACGCGGCGGTTCGCGACCTTCATCAAGTCGCCGGAGGGCAGCCGCATCCTGAAGATCGCATCGGGTGCCAATTCCGAAGACTATAACTGGACCGATGTGATGATGCGGGAATCGATCAAGCAGATCGATGCGGTGTCACTGCACTATTACACCGTCCCCGGCGGCGGCTGGCCGCCCAAGGCGTCGCCGACGGAGTTCGACGAATCCGCCTGGGCCGAAACGCTCGCCCGTACGTGGAAGATGGAGGAACTCATCACCCGCCATTCGGCGATGATGGACAAATATGATCCGCAGAAGCGCGTGTGGCTGGCCGTCGACGAATGGGGCACGTGGTATGCGCAGGACCCGGGCACGCATCCGGGCTTCCTGCGGCAGCAGAACACGATGCGCGACGCGCTGGTCGCCGCGATCAACCTCGACATCTTCGCCAAGCATGCCGACCGCGTGAAGATGACCGCCATCGCGCAGATGGTGAACGTGCTGCAGGCGATGATCCTGACCGACGGGCCGAAGATGGTCCTGACGCCGACCTATCACGTGTTCGAAATGTACAAGCCGTTCATGGACGGCACCGTCCTGCCGATCACGATCAGCAGCCCCTATTATTCGCGCGACAAATGGGTGATGCCGGCGGTGTCGGCCTCCGCGGTGCGCGGGAAGGACGGCGCGGTGCACATCGCGCTGTCGAACGCCGATCCGAACCGCCCGGTACCGATCAGCGTCGCGCTGACCGGCGTCGCCGGCGCCACCGTCACCGGCCGCGTGCTGACGGCCCCGACGATGACCGCGCATAATACGTTCGACAATCCGAACGCGGTCGTGCCGGCGACGTTTACGGGCGCGCAGGTGGCGAACGGAACGCTGTCGGTGACGCTGCCGGCGAAGTCGGTGGTGATGCTCGACATCAAGTAATGCGGGCGGGGGCGGCGTGAGCGTCGCCCCCCCCCTTCCGACAAGTTCGTCACTTAACCCGCTCCTTCCCCTCCTCCCCTCCTCCCCCCCCCGTCCGTTTGCTTCGAGCGTAGGTTCGAGCCTGTCGAGAACCGAAGTCGAGAAGGGGTGCCCCAAACGACCAAGTTCTCGACGGACGCTTCTCGACAAGCTCGAAGCTGCTCGAACCAAACGGGTCGGGTATGAACGTCACCGAAAGCCGCACCCCGGCGAAGGCCGGGGTCCAGTCGGGAAACGCCGGTGGTTTGCCCCGACCTTTCCCCTTTCCCCTCTCCCCTCTCCCCTCTCCCCTCTCCCCTCTCCCC
>NZ_JAKREV010000008.1 GCF_022664465.1 Sphingomonas hankookensis
GAGCTTGATCAATCGTCGTCGATCAGGAGTCCGCGGCACACCCGCCAAGGTTCAAACAGTCGCTGGCGTTGACGTCAGCGGAGGAGTAAACTCGGCCAACATCTCAGATGGCAGTCATGAGAGCGTACGTTTTCGACCATCCTCTCACCGGTCCCCAGTTCCAGCGTCTCGGTCACGACATCGACCAGCGCCGGGCCGTCATGGGCGAAGGCCGCGCGCAAGGTTGCTTCCAGCTCGTCCGACCGGGTGACGCGGGCGCCGAAGAATCCCATCTGCGCCGCGATCGCGCCGAAATCGGGGTTCTGCAACGCGACATTGGTGTCGACATAGCCCGCCGCCTTCTGCTCCAGCTCGACGAAGCCGAGCGTCGAATTGTTGAACACGACGATCTTGATCGGCAGCCGCATCTGCACCGCGGTCAGCATGTCGCCCATCAGCATCGTCAGCCCGCCATCGCCCGACAGCGACACGACCTGCCGCGCCGGATAGGCCGCCTGCACGCCCAGCGCCTGCGGCATCGCATTCGCCATCGACCCGTGGTTGAACGACCCGATCAGCCGCCGTTTGCCATTCATCGTCAGGTAGCGCGCCGCCCACACCGCCGGCGTACCGACGTCCGCGGTGAACACCGTATCCTCGGCCGCCACCGCATCGATCACCCGCGCGACATATTGCGGATGGAGCGGCTTGTCGCCGTCGCGCGGGGTGGCGAGGTCGTCCAACCTTTTGCGCGCCTTGGCATAATGGGCGCGCGCCTTGGTCAGGAACGCCGCGTCACGGTCGGGCGCGATCAGCGGCGTCAGTGCCGCCGCCGCCTCGGCCACGTCGCCGACGATGCCGATATCGATCTGCACCCGCCGCCCCAGCGCGGAGGGGTCGCGGTCAACCTGTGCGACCTTCGCCTTCTCGGGATAGAAGTTGCGATAGGGGAAATCGGTGCCGAGCATCAGCAGCGTGTCGCACTCCATCATCGCGTGATAGCCCGACGCAAAACCGATCAGCCCGGTCATCCCGACATCATAGGGATTGTCCCACTCGATCCATTCCTTGCCGCGATAGGCATGGACGATCGGCGCGTTCAGCTTCGCCGCCAGTGCGACGACCTCGTCATGCGCGCCCGCCACGCCTGCACCGCACAGCAGCGTTACCGCCTGCGATCCGTTAAGCAACTCGGCCAAGCGCTCAATTTCCCCCACCTGCGGCACGATGCGCGGGGGGAGGGGGGCGGCGAAGTTGGCGCGGGCGGTCTTCGGCGCGTCCTTCAGCGCGACATCGCCGGGGATCACCAGCACCGCCACGCCCTGTTGCCCGATCGCGGTACGCAGCGCCCGGTGGAGCAGTTCGGGCAGCTGTTCGGGGGTCTGCACCATCTCGCAGAAATGGCTGCATTCGCGGAACAGCTCGGTCGGGTGGGTCTCCTGGAAATAGTTCAGGCCGATCTCACTCGACGGGATATGCGCAGCGATGGCGAGGACGGGCACCCGGTTGCGCTGGCAATCGAACAGCCCGTTGATGAGGTGAAGGTTGCCAGGGCCACAGCTGCCCGCACACACCGCCAGTTTTCCGGTGGCGGCGGCCTCCGCCCCGGCCGAAAAGGCGGCGACCTCTTCGTGGCGGACATGCATCCAGTCGATCTGGCCCGACCGGCGCAAACTGTCGTTGATCGCGTTCAGGCTGTCGCCGGTCACGCCCCAGATGCGCTCGACGCCAGCGGCGATCAGCGTGTCGGTGATGAGGTCGGCGATCTGCATGGGGGTACCTTCCGAAGAGTGTTCGGAAGAGGAAACCGGTGAGCGCGGGATTGGCTTCTTGCAAAGCGTGCAGGCCGGGTTGCGTATCTATGCGCTGGTCCGTTCCAACACCTGCCGGGTTCCAGCGCCGGACAGACTTCTAGCGCGATGGTCGACACGAAAAAGCGGCCGTGCGCTGCTGCGCACGACCGCTCATTGCGTTGCGTCGCAGGGAATCGATCGGTCCCCTATGACGCCGACGCCAGCCCGATCAGTTGCTGTCGGGCGATTCGTCGCTCTTCACGATGGCAAGGATGCCGATCGCGGCGATACCCGCACCGATAGCCGCGGCAACAAGGCCGGGACCGGCAAGCTTGTTCGACTTGTCGGCCGAAGCCGAAGCACGCACCGGCTGCACGACCGAGAGCTTGGTTGCCGGGTTTGCCGGAGCGGCCATGACCGGAGCGGCAACCAGCGTGGTAGCCGCTACTGCGGTGATGAATTTGGCAATCATAATGGTCTCCTTCGGTGAGGGGGCTGACTGCCTCCCCATGTAGATCAAGTCGAGGCGTTATCGACCAGGCGAAACATTATCTTACAAATCCGAAGATTCCGATCCTGTTCCGTTCCGTCCGTACGCTATTCGACAAATAGCGACGGCCAGCACCTGGCGATGATCGAAATCTATGCAGGTATGAAATACCTTACCAATACTCCATCAACGGGCAGAATATCACGCCAGCGTGCGCACCTTCGCTTCGCGGTCCCAGTAACGCTTCTTGGCGGCGTCGATAAAGCCGGCGATGTCGGTGACACCTTCGTCGACTTCTACACCGGCCTTGTCGAGCAGCGGTTTCGCGTCGGCGTTGTGGCCGATCGCCTTGAGGTGCCCGAACGCGTCCATCACCCACTGGACCGCAGCACCTTCCTTCACCAGCTTGGCCGTCGCTTCCGCCGACAGCAGCACCGCGCAGGCATCGACCGTGACCGAGGGCTGGCCGAACAGCTGCGCATCGGCGGCGATGGTCGATCCGTCGGACAGTGGCACCTTGCCGACCTTCGGCGCGATCGTCATCGCGTTGCCGCCGGCTGCCTTGATCGCGTCCTTCAGCGCCTTCAGCTCGCCGGCATCGCTGCCGTCGGCGATCAGGATGCCGACATTGCGTCCCTCGAGCGTATGCTTTTCGAGCGGCCCGCGGATGATGCGCAGCGCGGGCGACGGGTCCATGTCGAGCACCGGCGCGGCGGTCGGCGACGCTTCGGGCAGGTCCATGGCGAGACCGTCGGCGACGCGGGTGGCAAGGTCCTCATCGACGTTGCGCAGATTGGCGAGCATCGCGGTGCGGATATGCTCGAGGCTGACCTTCGACAGCTCGAACACCAAAGCCGAGGCCAGATGCGCCTGTTCCGCCGGATCGATCGAGCGGAAGAACAGCCGTGCCTGGCTGTAATGGTCGGCGAAGCTCTCCGGGCGGATGCGCAGCTTCTGGCCCTGCTCTTCCGAGGGGAAGGTCTTGTAGCCCTTCTCCGGGTCCTCGCGCGCGCCGGCCTCTTCGCCCGCCTTGGCGAGGCTGTTCGGCTCGTAATTGGCGCGGCCCTTGGGGACGGCCATTTGCATGTGACCGTCGCGCTGCTGGTTCAGGAATGGACACCCGGCGGCTTCGGCGCGGCCCTTTGCCGCATTGATCGGCAGCTGGTGGAAATTGACCGAGCCGAGCCGCGACAGCTGCGTGTCGGTATAGCTGAACAGCCGGCCCTGCAGCAGCGGGTCGTTCGAGAAACCGATGCCCGGCACGACATGGCTCGGCACGAACGCCGCCTGTTCGGTTTCGGCAAAGAAATTGTCGGGATAGCGGTCGAGCACCATCCGCCCGACGATGCGCACCGGCAACACTTCCTCGGGGATGATCTTGGTCGCGTCGAGCACGTCATAAGGGAGCGAGTTCGCGAATTCCTCGTCGAACAGCTGCACGCCCAGTTCCCAGGTCGGGAAATCGCCGCGGTCGATCCGTTCGAACAGGTCGCGACGCTGGAAATCGGGGTCGGCACCGGCGATCTTCACCGTCTCGTCCCAGATGGTCGAGGCGAGGCCGGCCTTGGGCTTCCAGTGGAACTTGACGAAGGTCGACTTGCCTTCCTTGTTCACGAACCGGAAGGTGTGGACGCCGAACCCCTCCATGTTGGCAAAAGTGCGCGGTAGCGTGCGGTCCGACATCGCCCACATGATCATGTTGGTCGATTCGGGCATCAGCGAGATGAAGTCCCAGAAGGTGTCGTGCGCGGTCGCCGCCTGCGGATAGCCGCGATCGGCCTCCATCTTGGCGGCGTGGATCAGGTCGGGAAACTTGATCGCGTCCTGGATGAAGAAGACGGGGATGTTGTTGCCGACGAGGTCCCAGTTGCCCTCGCGGGTGTAGAATTTCACCGCGAAGCCGCGCACGTCGCGCGGGGTGTCGACCGATCCGGCGCCGCCGGCGACGGTCGAGAAGCGGGTGAACACTTCCGTGCGCTGTCCCTTCTTCTGGAACATGTCGGCGACGGTGATGTCGGCGAGGCTGTCGGTGCATTCGAAATAGCCATGCGCCGCCGAACCACGCGCGTGCACGATCCGCTCCGGAATGCGCTCGTGATCGAAATGGTTCATCTTCTCGCGGAAGACTTCGTCCTCGATCAGCACGGGCCCGCGCGCGCCCGCCTTCAGCTGGTTCTGGTTGTCGCTGATCGGCGTGCCGTGGTTGGTGGTCAGCACCGGATGATCGGCATCGGTCACCTGATGGGTTTCGCCGCCGTTGCCGGCGTTGAGGGGCTTCGTGTCGGTCATGGGGGAATCCTTGGGATCGGAGGTCGTAAGACCAACGTCCCGGCAGGGGCCGCGGTTGCCCTGTCGCGAAAGATTGCGGCGAAATACCAATGGGGTGCGGCGGGCGTGTCCAGCGGGCGTACCCGCGCGCAGGCCGGGGTCCAGAGCCGCCGACGCGACCGTCGGCGATCATGGCCATGTATCCCCGCCTGCGCGGGGATACGGTAGCGGGGCCTTGCCCCACCGCATCGCCCCGGCTACACGCCGGCCACTCGCAAGGACCCGGTGCAATTCCGGGTGGCTATTCCGGCCGCCGATCCGCCGGACAACATCCCCGCATGCACCCCTGACCGCGCCCGATGATGCGCCATGCGGCTCGATGTGGAATTCCCATGAGCTTTTTCGCAACCTATCGCCGCCAGTGGTTCGGCGGACCCGTACAGATCCGGCGCGACATCCTTGCCGGGATCGTCGTCGCGCTCGCGCTGATCCCCGAAGCGATCGGCTTTTCGATCATCGCCGGGGTCGACCCGCGCGTCGGCCTCTATGCCTCGGTCGCGATCGCGATGACGATCGCGTGTGTCGGCGGCCGGCCGGGCATGGTCTCCGCCGCGACCGCGGCGGTCGCGGTGCTGGTGGGGCCGTTGGTGCGCGACCACGGCGTCGCCTATCTCTTCGCCGCCACCATCCTGATGGGGCTGATCCAGATCGCCGCGGGGCTGCTGCGGCTCGACCGGGTGATGCAGTTCGTGTCGCGATCGGTCATCACCGGCTTTGTCAACGCGCTGGCCATCCTGATCTTCCTCGCGCAGCTGCCGCAGCTGACCGGGGTGACGTGGCATGCCTATGCGCTGATCGCGCTGGGGCTCGCCATCATCTACCTGTTGCCGCGCATCACCCGCGCGGTGCCGTCGCCGCTGGTGGCGATCCTCGTGCTGAGCGGGATCAGCATCGCGCTGGGCCTGCCGGTCAATACGGTGGGCGACATGGGGCAGTTGCCGCAAGGGCTGCCGAGCTTCGCGTGGCCGCAGGTGCCGCTGACGCTGGAGACGCTGACGATCATCCTGCCCTATGCCCTGACCATGGCCACCGTGGGCCTGCTCGAATCGCTGCTGACCGCGCAGATCGTCGACGACATGACCGATACCGACAGCGACAAGGCCCAGGAATGTGCAGGCCAAGGCGGCGCGAACATCGTCGCCGCGCTGTTCGGCGGGATGGGCGGCTGTGCGATGATCGGGCAATCGGTCATCAACGTGACCTCGGGCGGGCGGGGGCGGCTGTCGACCTTCGTCGCGGGCGCGTTCCTGTTGTTCCTGCTCGCCGTGCTCGGCCCCTGGGTCGGGCGGGTGCCGATGCCGGCGCTGGTGGCGGTCATGATCATGGTGTCGATCGGCACGTTCAGCTGGAACTCGATCCGCAACCTGCGGCATCATCCGCTGCCGTCATCGATCGTGATGCTGGTGACGGTCGCGGTGGTGGTGGCGACGCGCGACCTCTCGCTGGGGGTGCTGGCCGGGGTGCTGCTGTCGGGGGTGTTCTTCGCCGGGAAAGTGCAGCGGATGTTCGCGGTCGAGCGGATCGCGCAGGAGGGCGGCGTGACCTACCGGGTGACGGGCCAGATCTTCTTCGCCTCGGTCGACCGCTTCCGCCGGGCGTTCGCGCTTGAGACGGTACCCGTGACGATCGACGTCGCCGCGGCGCATTTCTGGGACATTTCCGGCGTCGACGCGCTCGACAAGATCGTCGCGCGGCTGCGCCAGGGCGGCGCGGCGGTGACCGTCATCGGCTATAACCGGGCGAGTGCCGACCTGGTCGACCGGTTTGCATTGCACGACAAGACCGGGGTCGAGCTGGGCGTCGCGCCGCATTGAGGGAGGGGTGCCCTCGCGCCGGCAGGGGTCAGAGGCTGATACCATTGTAGAACCGTTCGCGCTGAGTAGGGGCTGAGCTTGTCGAGGAGGATCAGGTGAACCATGCCCCGCATGGTTCAGGATCGTCCGGGGGACGATCCGACCTGATCCTTATCGAAGCACCTGTGTCGGTCCTTCGATACGCCATTTCGACAAGCTCAATGGCTACTCAGGACGAACGGTTTCGCCTTATGCCGCCACGCCCCGCAGCCCTCACATCGCCTGTTCTTCGCGGTTCAGGCTGCGACCGGGCTGGGTCGCGGCCGGCGCCGGCGCGCCCGCCGGGATGGCGCGGACATCGGCCGGCACCTCGACGAACGGCAGTTTCAGCGTCTCGCTGGTCATCCGCCGGATCTGGTTGGTGAAGCCCGGATCATCGTTGAGCGTGCGGCCATAGGACGGGATCATCGTCTCGATCTTCGGGGTCCAGATGCTCGCGAAACGTTGCGGGAACGCCTTTTTCAGCACGTCGAGCATGATGGCGGGCGAGGTCGAGGCACCGGGCGAGGCCCCCAGCAGCGCGGCGATGCTGCCCTGCTTGTCGGTGACGATCTCGGTCCCGAACTGCAACACCGGTCCCTTTTTCGGGTCGCGCTTGATGATCTGCACCCGCTGTCCGGCGGTGACCAGCTTCCAGTCGCCCTGTTTGGCGTTCGGGAAATACTTCACCAGTTCGGCCTGCCGGTCCTTGTCGGTCAGCATCGCCTGTTGGACCAGATACTTCACCAGCTCGGCATTTTCCGCGCCGACCGCCATCATCGGCCCGACATTGTCCTTGTACACGCTGTTGAACAGGTCCTGCCACGACCCGTTCTTCAGGAACTTCGTGCTTTGCAGCGCGAAGGGCCCGAACAGGATCACCGATTTGCCGTCCAGTTTGCGCGCGTCGAGATGCGGCACCGACATCGGCGGCGATCCGGCTTCCGCCTTGCCATAGACCTTCACGTCGTGGCGCGCGGTGATCGCGGGATTCTGGAAGGCGAGGAACTGGCCGCCGACCGGGAAGCCGCCGTAATTCTTCGCTTCCGGGATGCCCGACATCTGCAACAGCTTGAGCGACGCGCCGCCCGCGCCGATGAACACGAAGCGCGCGCGGACCGTCCGGTCCTTGTTGTCGGCGAGGTTGCGGACGGTCACGTTCCAGATGCCGTCGTCGCCGCGGCGGATGCCCCGCACCTCGTGGCGCAGCTGCAGGCTGAAATTGGGGTTTTTCGTCAGCGCATTGGCGAGCTGGTTGGTGATCACCCCCCAGTTCACGTCGGTGCCGATCGGCATATAGGTCGCAGCGACCTTCTGTGCCGGGTCGCGGCCCTCCATCACCAGCGGCGCCCATGCGGCGATGCGCGACCGGTCCTGGGTGAACTCCATGCCGTAGAAGAGCGGGTTCCTGACCAGCGCCGCCTGCCGCTTGCGCAGATAGTCGATGTTCGCATCGCCCCATACGAGGCTCATATGCGGCGTCGGGTTGATGAAGCCGTTCGGCGCGCCGAGGCGCCCGGTCCGCACCTCATGCGCCCAGAACTGGCGCGCGACCTCGAACTGTTCGGCGATCTCCACCGCCTTCGTCGTGTCGATCGACCCGTCCGCGTTCTCGGGCGTGTAGTTCAGCTCGGCGAAGCCCGAATGGCCCGTGCCGGCATTGTTCCACCCGTTCGAGCTTTCCTCGGCCACGCCGCCCAGGCGTTCGAACATCGCGACGCGCCAGTTGGGCTCCAGCTCCTGGAGATAGGTGGCGAGCGTGACGCTCATCACCCCGCCGCCGATCACCGCCACGTCGAGCGGTTGATCCTGCGCCGGCGCGGGGCCGGGCGACGAGGCCATCGGGCGGAACAGGAAGGCGACGATGCAGAACAGCAGCAGGCCGAGGATGCCGAGCACGATCTTGGTCTTGCGCCGGCGCTGCGGACGCGGTGCGGAGGGAGGTTGCATGGGGATATCCGTCATGAAGATGGGTGCGCGGACACGCCGTTTCGGTTCGGCCTGCGCAGGGGATCCTCTTGTTGTACGCGTTATACGAAGCGGTAATCTGAGGCAAATCCGTGCTTTCCCCCAATGCTGCCGTCGCATCTGCCACCCACGGTTCCGCCTGCTCTCGTCGGAGAGCATCGCGCCGGCGTTAGCCGGTGCGTCCGGCAGGGGCAGCGGGGGTGGGGATGATGGGTGTCGTCGGGGTTTCCTGTTGGGTTAGCCGTCAGGCTGTACGCCGTCGGCCGGCGAGGCCGACGACATTCGTCGTCTGGTCAAATGACTCTAGGAGCGGTTGCGGATCGTCATGAGACTCGCACGCGGCACGATCGATCGCCGCGCCCAGCGAGGCGAGGACCCGGCCGAGCGCACCGCCCAGCGTCACCTCGGCCAGCTCGCGACAGCTGAGCGTCGCGCGCATCGCCGCCAGCTCGGCGGCCTGTTCGGCATGGTGGACGACGGCGTCGCACGGCAACGGCGCCGGGCGGAACCGCCGCGGCAGGAAGCGCAGCAGCTTGCCCGGCAGCAGCGGGCGATAGAGGTTCGACGTCTGGCGATAGCGCGGCCCGGCACCGCTGTTGCGGCAGAAGCGCCGCTGGCGCACGAGGAACCCCGCCGCCTCCAGTGCCGCCAGCGCACGCGCGACGGTGGCGCGGCCGAGCGCGGTCGCCTTCGCCAGATGGTCGTAGGTCGGGAACACCCGGCCCGCGTTCAGCCGGGCGAGGGTGCAGATCTCCTCGAACACGCGCACCGCGCCGGCGGTGAGGCCCGCCAGCACCGCCTCGTCGGCACGCAGAAGCCGCCCTTCGGCGCGCGCATCGCGGCGCACCCGCCGCCCGGCATCGAGCGCGGCGCGCGCGGTGCGCAGCAGCCGGTCGGTCTCGCCCTTCGCCGGGACCGCGAAGAAACTGTCCTCGACGCTGCCCGCCTCGACGCTGCCGCGCCGTACCGGGGCGCCGGTGCGATGCACCCCGCCGCTGCGTGGCCGTGCCGCCCGCGCCGGATATGCGCGCGCCGGATCCACCATGCGTGCGATCGCTTCGCTCAGGATGAGCGCCATCATCGTCCCCTTGTTGGGGGCCGGGACCATTTTTGCAAAAAAAGGGCGTGGCGCGAAACGCGCGTCCTTGAACCGGCAAGCGATCGGGGGTATTTGGAGAGTTGTTGAGACTGTGTTCGACGTTTGGCGACGTCGCTCCAAAACCCTTGGGACGCCCGGCCTTCGTGCCGGGCTTTCCTTTATGTGGTCACGGCCATTCCCTCATCTGCCGGCCCCGCCGCCGACGTGCTTCGGCCCCACCGCCGATTGGGGTGACCTTTGCAGATGAAATCCAACATCGGAAGCGTTCCCGGTTCGTGCTTTCGAGTAGGAAAGGCACAATTATGTTCGTTTCGGCGCAAACTCCCGCGTCCGATTCGTGCTTTCGAGTAGGAATTGCTCGTTCGATTCGTGCTTTCGAGTAGCAACGAACCGCGAAAATTCGTGCTTTCGGGTAGGAAATGCCGCGCTCAACCGGCGGGTGATTCGCCTGGTCCCGAATCATCGGTACCCAGCAGCGGCGGACGCCGGGTCAGCACCACCTGCACCGGCGCGCTGCGCCGTCCGCGGCGGGGGGCGTCGGTCTCTTCCATCTCCTGCTCGATCAGCTCGAGGCGATAGTCGGGAATGCTGTCTGACGCCGCTATCTGCTTCAAAGCGTTGCGGAAATTGGCGAGCGGGTTCTGATAGCCGATCTGTAGCCGGAAGGTCGCGAGGTCGGTTTCCAACCGTTCCTCGCCGCTCGATCGCGCCACTTCGTAGATGCGCCGCTCGATCGGCCCCAGTTGGAAGTACGCCGCGGCATAGTCGAGCACGTGCCGGTCGAGCAGGATCGCGCGGAACAGCCAGTCGCACAGGCGGACCTTCACCGCCTTCAGCCGTCGCTCGCCGCCGCGGGTGCGCGAATAGTGCAGCTTGGCCTCGGACAGCCACGAGAAGAAGCCTTCCTCGCCCTCGCCCCCGGCTTCGATGTTGGTCTTGATCTGCGTGCCCTGCAGCCGCTCCAGCGCCTCCGACAGTCGACCGTACGACCGCGCCGAGTGATTGGCGCCGGTCACCGTGAACAGATCGTGCGCGGTGAAGACGAAATCCTGGGTGACGCTCTCGCCGACCTCGATCTTCGCCAGCATCAGACTGGCAATATAAAGAACGATTTCCTTGTCATAGATGGTCGCGACCCCGCTGGCCGACGGGCGGACCTCGATCGTGACGTTGTTCGCCTGGTAGGTCAGCGGCTTCATCCACGCATTCTTGGCGAGCGCGAAGAACGGAAACGCCATCAGCGACCGCTCGCCGCGGATCTCGGCGGTCAACGGGCTGTCGAGCCGGAACAGATCGCCCTGCGGACGGGCAGGCGGACGTTGGGGCGCCTTGGCGGCGGGGGGCTTGCGGCTCATGGGGCTTTTCTACTCGAAAGCACGAAGATGCGACGGGAAACCGGGCTTGTCCGGACATCGGCATGCCGACAAGCCATGTCCATTCGTGCTTTCGAGTAGGAAATGGCCGGACGGGCATTCCCGCCCGCCCACGCGATCACCGCCGCGGCCGCCCGGCAGCGCGCGCCTGGTCGCCGGCGACCTCGAACGGCGAGGCGGCATTGGCCTGCGGGTCGTAATAGCGGTCGATCCGGTTGCGTATCCGCGACTGCACCCGGTTCTGCACCCGGCTGTTGATCCGCGCCATCGGCTCGATCCCGGCTTCGGCCGCAAGCTGATCGCGCGTCTGGCGCTGCCCGGTCTGCCCCGCAACCGACCGGGCGGTTCCGCCTTGGCGGGTTTCGGGGAGTGATGGCTGGAGGGGCGTGGGCTGTTGCTGGGTATCGTCCTGATAGCGGTCCTGCGCAGCGACGGGGGAAACGGTCAGGCACAGGGCAAACAGAAGCGGGATGATACGCATGTCGCCTTCATAGCCCGATCCGGTTGCCAGCGTACAGGGCCAAGCATGCAATATCGACCGACGCCTGCAAAGGATCCAAGGTCCGTTAGAAACAGCCCGTTCTGCAGGCGACAGCCACATGGTCAGCATCGTCACGCGCATTGGCACGCCAATGCCACCGCTGGCTCTACCCATGATTGCGGCCTTCTCGGAAGAACGGTAGGCGTCCAGCATGTCATGCCGACTTCTTACATCCATCTGCTCCATTGCCATGGGAAGCCAAGTCGCCGTGCGACGGCGTCCGCTCCCTTTCCTGGCTACCTAAAAGGATACCGTTCGTGCGCATCTTCGTCACCGGCGGGGCCGGGTTCATCGGTTCGGCATTGGTCCGCTACTTGATCCGGGAAACCAACCATGAGGTCCTGAATTTCGACAAGCTGACCTACGCTGGCACGCTTTCGACGGTCGAAGAGGTCGCAAGCTCCGACCGCTACCGTTTTGTGCAGGGCGACATCTGCGATGCACGGGCCGTGCGTACGGCCATAGCCGGATTCCGTCCCGACGTGATCACGCACTTGGCTGCCGAAAGCCATGTCGATCGTTCGATCGATGGACCTGGCGCATTCATCCAGACCAATGTGGTCGGCACTTACACCATGCTTGCTGAAGCGTACGCTTATTGGCTGGAACTACCCCAGAATGCCAAGCCCAGCTTCCGCTTCCATCATATTTCGACCGACGAGGTATATGGCTCACTGGGCGATACGGGATTGTTCAGCGAGGACACGCCGTACGATCCGCGTTCGCCCTATTCGGCCTCTAAGGCTGGAAGCGATCATCTCGTCTCTGCTTGGGGGCATACCTACGGGTTGCCGGTGCTCATCACCAACTGCTCGAACAACTACGGCCCCTATCATTTTCCTGAAAAGTTGATTCCGCTGATGATCGCCAAGGCGCTCAACGACGAACCACTGCCCGTCTATGGCGCAGGGGATCAGGTGCGTGACTGGCTTTACGTTGAAGACCATGTCCGCGCGTTGCAGGCGGTATTCGAACATGGCGTGCCCGGACGAACCTATAATGTCGGTGGGCATAACGAAAAACAGAACATTGAAGTCGTCCGAACGGTCTGCACCATCCTTGATCGGCTCCTTCCTCGCCCCGATGGTCGCCCCTACGCCGACCAGATCACGTCGGTTGCCGACCGCCCCGGACACGACAAGCGCTATGCCATCGATGCGCAGCGCATCGGCGACGAACTTGGCTGGACCCCGGTGGAAACGTTCGAAACCGGCATCGACAGGACGGTCCGCTGGTATCTCGAGAACGAACATTGGTGGCGCCCCCTCGTCGCCACCAATGCCGCCGATCGTCGCGGGCTCGCACGATAGTCCGCCAGAAATTCAGGCGGACGAGTATGTAACGTACCGCTCCGAAACCTGAAACGGATGGCCGAATATGCGCGTGCGTGATAGCCGCGGTCCAACGACATTTGGACATCCGATCATTCCCTTGCCAATATCCCGAAAGAACAACGTCACCATGGCACGAGAATTCATTCCCTTCGCAAAACCTGACATCGGCAACGAAGAAATCGAGGCAGTGAGCGCGGTCCTGAGATCGGGATGGGTAACGACGGGACAAAAATCCCTGGAGTTCGAAAAGAGGTTCGAAGAACTTTTTGGTGACGGAACTATTGCGATGGCCGTCAACTCGGCCACGGCAGGGCTGCATCTGGCACTGGAAGCGATCGGCATAGGTCCAGGTGATGAGGTAATCGTCCCATCGCTTACGTTCACCGCAACGGCGGAAGTCGTGCGCTATCTCGGCGGCGATCCGATCTTGGTAGACGTAGACGCCAATACGCTTAATATTGCGCCAGACCGCATCAGGGCTGCTATCACGCCCAAGACCCGTGCAATCATTCCCGTCCATTACGCCGGCCTGCCCTGCGACATGACAGCGATTCTCGAAATTGCTGCACAGCATGGTTTGCGCGTTGTGGAAGATGCCGCTCACGCCCTTCCGGCCGCCCATCGCGGCCGCCCGATCGGAACACTGAACAGCGATGTTACGGTGTTCAGTTTCTATGCCAACAAGACCATGACAACCGGCGAAGGAGGCATGGTCGTTACACGCCGCCCTGATCTGGCAAAGCGAATGCGCGTCATGCGCCTTCATGGAATTGATCGGGATGCATTCGACCGGTTCCGGTCCAAGGTTCCTGCCTGGTATTACGAGGTGGTTGCCCCGGGGTTCAAATATAATCTCACCGATATTGGTGCTGCGCTCGGGCTGGTCCAGCTCGGCCGTCTGGAAGGGTTCCAGGACCGGCGGGTCGCGCTGGCGGAACGCTATCGCCAAGCGCTGGCAACCCTGCCTCTTATTCTGCCGTCATGGGGCGAGGCAAATGATCGCCATGCGTGGCATCTGTTCGTCCTGCGCCTGAACGAGGACGCACATGCGCGCGGATTATCCCGTGACGGATTGATCGACCACCTGTCGCGGGACGGGATCGGCACCAGCGTGCATTACGTTCCCCTTCATCGGCAGCCTTACTGGCGCGATAGCCTGAAGGTAGAAGCCGAAGATTTTCCGGTTACGGAAGCCGCATATCAAGCCATGCTCAGCATCCCGCTGTTCACGGCAATGAGTGACGACGATCAGGAACATATCATCAATAGCGTGACGTCATATTTCGCATGACCCGCATGTCTTCGTTTGGGCGATCGGCAAAACGATCCTTCGACATCGCTGGTGCTGCGGCAGGCTTGTTGGGATTGCTGCCGATCCTGATCGCCTGTGCGGTCGCCGTTCGCCTGAGCTCACCGGGACCGATCCTCTTCCGGCAGCAACGCGTCGGGCTGCATGGCAATATATTCGATATCCTCAAATTCCGGACCATGCGGCCGGCGCGCACCGGCCAAGAGTTGCAGATCACCATCGGCCGCGATCCCCGGATCACGGCGATTGGTGCCTTTCTGCGCAAATGGAAGCTCGACGAATTGCCGCAACTCTGGAACGTCGTGGCAGGCGACATGAGCATTGTGGGACCCAGGCCTGAAGTGCCGAAATACGTCGCGATCTATCCGACAGCGATACGCGATATCGTTCTAAGCGTACGGCCGGGCATCACCGATCCGTGTTCGATCTACCTGCGGCATGAGAGCGAAATCCTGGCGCGGGCGGATGACCCCGAACGCTTCTATATCGAAACTCTTCTTCCGGAAAAACTGCGCCTTGCTAGCGCATATGCTCGCAATCAGACAATGATGAACGACATATCAATCATAGTCCGCACGATCTTGGCAATTTTTGTCAAGGACACCGGCCAGGCGAAAATGTAATTGGCCAGCTCGATCAGATACTTCCTACTTGCGCTTCCATATAATATTGGTTGCCGTGAAAATCTTTCATCCGAAAGCCGGACCGATAGTAGGAATCGATGGCGCGGATGTTTTCGTCATTGACATAAAGACCTACCGTTCCGTGGCCTTTGCGATGCGCGGTCTTTAGCAACTCGCTCAGCAAGGCGTTGCCCAATCCCCGCATGGACGGCACAACGGCGATCGACAGAAGCAGGAAATCCGCCGGAGCATACGGTACATGACGATCGAAGCGGGACCGCAATGCCTTGAGCGCTTTTGGTATCGCTGTTCCGGGATGGCGCAACGACGTCAGGAAAATGGCCTTGGCGCACGCCTTCTTGAACACTGCGATCTTGTCCGGAATGCCGACGCCATAGACCGAGAAGCCTTTTACAGCCCCCGAGACATCGTCCAATCCGACACATATCTCCGTTCCGTTCGACAGGAACGCGGCATAATATCGCATCAGAACTTCATGCGAGAGAAGCGCGGTGAAATGACTGCGTGAATACGCCTCCCGATGGATGTCCGCGATCGTCGCAAGGTCATCGTGAGTGGCCAGGCGCATCGGGCGAATTGCCGTCATCGTTCCCGCCTATTCCGCGGCCAGTGCGGCAATGACCTGATCGACCTGATCGTCCCGCATTGCCGGTCCGATCGGAAGACTCAACAGCGTATCGGCCATTGCTTCCGCAATTGGAAAGGTGCCGCGGGCATGGCGCATTCCGGCATAGGCGTTCTGCAGATGCGGCGGGATTGGATAATGCACCAGCGTTTCCACCCCGTTCTCGGCAAGCCGACGACGCAATTCGTCCCGGCGGGGATGCCGAATGCAATAGAGGTGCCACGCCGATTCCGCACCCGTGATGATATGCGGCAAGGTAATGGTAGCGTTTGTTATCTCTGCCGAATACCGCCCGGCGATACGTGCGCGCCTCTCATTCCACTTCCGCAGATGCCGCAACTTTACCCGCAGGATCGACGCCTGGACCGGATCCAGGCGACTGTTATACCCTTGAACCTCGTTCACATAACGCTCGCGCGATCCGTAATTGCGCAACACAGCAATCCGGTCGGCCAGATCGGCCCTGTTCGTCGTAACTGCGCCGGCATCACCGGCAGCGCCCAGGTTCTTACCGGGATAGAAACTCCACGCGACGATGTCGCCATGCGCGCCTACCGGCTGCCCGTGATAACGCGCGCCTTGCGCTTGTGCGGCATCCTCGATGACCGGCACGCCATGACGGCGCGCCACCGCGAGAATGGGAGCGAGGTCTGCGGGCTGCCCATAAAGATGGACCGGGATGATAGCCTTGGTACGCGAAGTGATCGCCGCATCGATCCGGTCGGGATCGATATTGCAGCTGTCGACGTTCGGTTCGACCGGTACAGGAACAGCCCCGACCTCGCTAACGGCAAGCCAGGTGGCGATGAACGTGTTGGAGGGGACAATGACCTCATCCCCCGGCCCAATGTCCAGCGCCTTTAGCGCAAGGTGGATCGCGGCCAACCCGTTGGCAACCGATACGCAATGATCCGCCTCTACAAAGCTGGCGAATTCCTGCTCGAACATCTCCACCTCGGGACCGCCAATATAGCGGCCGCTCCGCAATGATGAGAGCACTGCAGATTCAATCTCGTCCTGTATTTCAAAATACGACGCCTGCAGATCAAGAAACGGTACTGTCATGCTGGATTCCGCGCCTTTAGAAATGCGTCATAGTCTCTGAAATAATCTGCCTCGTCGTATTTTCTCGACGCCAATACAAGGCATACTGAATTCGGCTCGAAATTTTCGAGATCCCGCCATATCATGGGGCAGATATACAAACCCTCGCTCGGACTGGCGAGATGGATGCGCCGTTTTTGCGCGCCGTCATCGAGCACGATGTCGAAACTTCCCGCCAAAGGAATCATCAACTGATGCAGATCCTTGTGCGCATGCGCACCGCGACCGGCATCCTTGGAAAGATCGTAGAGATAGTAGACCCGCTCGATCGCGAACGGCACGTGAACCCCGGCCTCGACGAAACTGAGGCTGCCCCGTGCGTCCGTGAATTTCGGCAGCGCAACCACCGCACATGTATCGACGTCCATCATACGGCTTCTTGTTCGACATATCGAATATGCCGGGCAGGATTGCCGACGACCACGCTTCCGGCTGCGACATCGGCTGTCACGACCGCCCCGGCACCCACAAGCGCCTTCGCACCGATCCGCACGCCAGGAAGGATCACCGCGCCACCTCCGATCGAGGCACCGTCTTCTACAATGGTTTGTGGGAAACCATCCGGATAGTGCTTGCTACGGGGAAAACGGTCGTTCGTGAAAGTCACGTTCGGACCGATGAACACGTCGTCAGCGATCCGCAAGCCGTTCCAAAGCTGTACGCCGGATTTCACGGTAACGCGATCGCCGATCACCACGTCGCCTTCAATCAGGACATGCGCACAGATGTTGCAATCCGCGCCGATGGTCGCATCGGCCAGAATTACAACATACTGCCACACCTTGGTGTTTTTCCCGATCGTGCATTCGGCAACGTCCGCCAGCCTGTGGATCATAAGATTGCGTACCGCTCCCTGTGTACATCGCTCATATGGCTACCGGAGCAGCCTGCCTAGAAGGATGTCATGTACGAAGTGAAGGCCGTTCGCCATGAGCCAGATCCTGGGTTTCACGAGATTGAAATTTTTCGCGAGAATTTTTGCCTTCTCATGAAAGATCGCATGCCCCCCCCGGGTTCGCATGGTGTTCGCCGGGTGGGCGCGATAGTTTAGCAGCGGTTGGTCCACAGCTGCAAAGGGCGTGTTCGCCGCGCTGCGGATCACAAAATCCCAGTCTTCCTCCCTGAGATTTTCGTCGAAGCCGCCCAGCGCGTCATACAGCCGCCGCGAAAAGAGCATCGTCCCGGCGGGGACGTGTTGCCGAACGAATACCTTGTCGAGGATGTTGCCGCGAGCGCACCGGCGAGGAAACACCCGGCCCGACCCGAGATCGCTGTCGTCATGGAACTCGCGTGCCTGGGAAAAGCAGAATTGCGCATCCGGCGTTGCGGCCAGCGCAGCGATCTGAAGGCGGATCTTGTCGGGATGCCAGGAATCGTCCGAGGCGAGCAGGGCAATGAACTCCCCCGTGGCAGCCTCGCATATCCCGCGGTTCAGCGTCTTGCAGACGCCGGCATTCTCCTGGCAGATCAGCGTGAAGCCATGCTCGGCACTGAGCGCCTGCAGCTTCTCCACGGAGCCATCGCGCGATCCGTCATCGACGACAATCAGCTCGATCGCCGGATAGGTTTGGGCCAGCACGCTGGCGATGGCTTGGCCGATATAGCGGGAATGATTGTATGACGGCATGACGACCGACACCAAGGCGCCATCCAAACATTCGGGGGTGATGTCGTTAGCCATAGGATCCTGGAAATCCTCCGCGCAAAGCGCTCATGCATTTGGGTAAGAACGTGTCGGCCGGCCCGTACCGGTGCGATGCTCATGCGATCTGCGGCGCGGAGCGCGACTAGGGATGCGCCGACCGGTTGCCTGACCGCTGCCTGATCAGCTTCATACTTTCAAGCCGCGTTCCGAACAGGGCGATAGCACCGAAGATCAGCAGCAGTGCCGGCCCCATCAACCATGATCGCTCACCAGATGCCCCATATGCGAACAACAGCAACGGGAAATGGAGTACGTAGAGAGCGTAGGCAAAATGTGAGCTCCATTCCAGCGCATCGTTCGTCCAGCATCTCCCGCCCCGAAGAACGCGCATCATATGAACGATAAACCAGCCACCGACCACCAGGTTGGCGATCAGCTGCGCACCCCTTGCAACCTCGATGGCGGCCAGCGCCACCAGAAGAATGGCCGCAACTAGAAACGGAAATTCCGGCACCTTCGGAATCCTGCCCGCGCCATGCAATGCCGACAGGCCGAACCCGGCCAGCCAGATCGTCCCGAAGATGGCAAATCTTGGGTTCGCGAACGTCAAGGCCAGGGTGAGTATCACCGCCAATACTGCCAACCATCGGTACCTGTGTACCGTGGCAATCCCGATGAGAAAGGCAATCAGATAATACCAGACCTCATACGACAGCGACCATAACGGACCATTTGCCGACAGGGTCGGGCCCGCGAACCCGTTCAGGAAAAGGATACTGGGAACCAGGCCGTCGAGTGAGAAACCACTACGTCCCGTAATGGTCATGAAGCTCCGGTCGCCGCCTGCGAATGCCAGTGGTGCCAGCATCCACAAAATGATAATTAGTATTACAGAAAAAATAAAAGGCGGGAAAATACGATTTATCCTGCCGATCAAAAAATTCTGCAAATTCCCTATCGAAATACTTTTCGCCAATGCTTTATGGATAAAGAATCCACTCAGTGCGAAAAATATCAATACTGACGACGTAGCCAGCACTCCCCATATGGGATGCGGATGCTGCTGAAATATATCGAATCCGTGCCCGATTAGGACAACGATCGAAGACCCCCCACGCCACGACGCGAAATATCGCGATTCTCGCTGACCCACACCGACATACTTGAAGTATTCCATGACTGGCATAGCTTCTTTTTCGAAAATCGGAGTGATACTCATTTTGGTACGGGCATTCCCAAGTCAGGCAACATCAATTTCGCGCGTTGCCCCGAAAGCTGGCGAGGGAAAGAATACAACAATATTACCAGAAAAATTAGGCCGGATGTTAATAGCGCCGCTGTTACGGTATTACTTATCAATACAAAAGATACGTAAACCACAACCACAAAAATCATACTTTTGGGCAATCCGACTACAGCTCCATCAATAACTCTTAGCAATGCCGACAATATTACAGGATATATCAACACGCCCACGAATCCTAAATTCATGTAAGCATCCGAAAAAAGACCATTATTGGCGCGAGCTGTGAAATCTCCGATTGCGAACTCACCAATCAAAAATTGTATGTTTTCGTGAGGAGTGTGATTAAATATCTTCAGCAGTGATTCGTTATAATAAAGAAATCTATTGTTCTGAAAGTAAGAATAATAACTATAATTTAGTTCCGTAGGAATGAACAAGACACGATATGTAAATATACCATGCAATGCGATTTCATCGTAAAAATACGCCTGGGCTACGCAGGCAACTGTAAATAAAATACATCCCAATAGAAGAGCGTATGTTTTCACATATTCCTTGAACGCGAAGAAGCCGATAATGCCAAGCATTGGCACAAACAACGACTGCTTCTGACCACTAATCGAGAAGTTGATGAATATAACCAGCATGACAGCGCAGGCAAATAGCCAGCGCCGCCTTGTAAGAAGATATATCATCAAGACAGGAAGAAGATTATCTGCAAAGGATACGAGATAATTTATGGGAAAAGGCGCCTCGAACCCGCGAGCCTCTGCTCTGATGTCGTACACGTTTATCAGATCAAGATGAAATCTTAAGCCAGTGTTGACATATGAGTATATCAGAACGGATCCGGATAAAACAATTAGCGATATAATATAAAAAGAATTTGACCGAAATCGGTCAAATGACTTTATCCTGATAGGCTTCATTACCAGCCAGGATATATAGAATAACAACCAAAAAATCGATATCATCGATATGTAAGCATACCCATAATCAGGGCGAAATGATATCAGCGTAATAGTAGGAATAACTGAAAATAGCCCAAGCAGACATAGGATGTTGCCTGAAACCGATTTATCTTCGAAAACATGCTTCAGTGCAGGAGTTGCACATGCCAGCATTATCCATGATAAAATTTCGGAACCCGCCGTTTTTCCATCATAGAAGAAGTTTTGATAACTAAATACGTAAGCAATTTGCGAATACGCGATATCAAGTACAAATTTATACAAAAAGACCGTCAGCACAAAATATATGCTACGGATAGTCGCTGTATTATGCGACGAAAAATTACCGCCCGCCGGGGCATTTTTTATAACTGCAGAATCTGAATTCATGGAAAATACTCGTCTCCAGAATTATTATAAGCCCTGTTGCAATACAGAAATGCAATTTTGGGCCTACTTTGCCTTTCCTCAGCGCCAATGCTTCTTCAGTACCCGAAATAAAAAATTATGAAACAAAAATGCCTGTATGTATAAGTAGCCCTTGGCACTAAGCTTCGCGCGATCTTTGAGAAGGTAAGAAAACCCTTCCTTTTTCAGGAAAGGAACAACTGGCCAATTCCACTGGCCCTTGATAACGGCGTTGATGAACGTGATCGGTGGATTGCGGACTTCTTTACCTGTCAACGCATAAAAGGGATCGTCGAGCTCGTTTGATATCGTACTCTGATCAAGGTCCCATGCTGAGGCACCGGGGATGAGAAGTTTCTTCAACGTCTCCACCTTGTACAACGACAGACCGATAGCCGAGCGATAGCGTACGCCTTTTGGAATAGGGCCGATTTCCTGTCCCTTGGCGTAGGAAAGCGGCAGATCGGGCGAAACCTTCAAATACCCCACGGGGACTGCGCGCGCCTGTGCGATGATTGCCTCGAAGCGCTTTGTGTCGACCGGCGCCGAGATGAAGATATCCTCAAGCCACAGGATCACCCAAGGCTCGCTTATCTGCTTGATCGCAGCCGATAGATTATCGGAATAGGATCGGTCATCCCCGACCTTGATCACGGTGACGCCAGGCGCGTCGTAGCTCTTGTGGTTGGTTACCAGATATACCTGATAGGGGCAGTCCGGCCAATATTTCCGCAGGCAGTGAAAGAATGGGTCCCACAGATCGGCATATCGGTCGCAGGACACGACCATGAACGCTACTGGCGCGGCGGCGGGGCTGGGGGTCATCGCTTCTCGTCCGATCGGTGCAATTAGAGGTTACGGTCAAACACGGCAGCGCCTTTCCGTCGGCTGCCAGGACTCAAACCTTGCTTCGACTTTTGTCCTGCGCTGAGACGCAGGGCTGTAATGGGGCGCAACCGATAAGTCGATGGGCGGACAGCCTTACCCAGGGGCGCGCAGCCCGCCTTGCCGTCGTCTGGCGAAATATCAGGATCGCAGTCCCGTTGATCCGGATCGCGCTTGCAGATGAGGATCGCGTTCGGCAAGGACCGCAGGCGGGCCATGCATCAGGCACGCCGAAGCGCTCCATAGGGGAAAACATTGACGAATCGTACTGAGCCTGTCGGGACCGGCAAAGTCGCCCTGATCACTGGCGTCACGGGGCAGGACGGCGCATATCTTGCCGAATTTCTTTTGGAAAAGGGCTATCAGGTTCACGGGATCAAGCGGCGCACTTCGCTGTTTAATACCGCCCGTATCGACCATCTTTTCCATGACCCGCATGAAACCGGCAGCTCTTTTCACCTGCATCACGGCGACATGACGGACTCTTCCTCCCTGCTGCGCATTCTGGAGCAGGTACAGCCCGACGAGGTTTACAATCTCGCCGCGCAAAGCCATGTCGCGGTGAGCTTCGAGGAACCGGAATATACCGCGAATTCCGACGCGATCGGCGTGCTTCGCCTGCTCGAAGCCATCAGGATCCTGAAGCTGACCGACAAGACGCGTTTCTATCAGGCGTCGACGTCGGAACTATATGGCCTGGTCCAGGAGACTCCGCAGCGCGAAACCACGCCCTTCTATCCGCGAAGCCCCTATGCCGTCGCTAAGCTCTATGGTTACTGGATCACCGTGAACTATCGGGAAGCCTATGGCATGTACGCGTGCAACGGCATCCTGTTCAATCACGAGTCCCCGCTACGCGGCGAGACATTCGTTACCCGCAAAATCACGCGGGCGTTGGCCAGGATCGCGCTAGGTTCGCAGACGGCTTTGTATCTGGGCAATCTGGATGCGATGCGCGATTGGGGCCATGCCAAGGATTATGTCGAAATGCAGTGGCTTATGCTGCAGCAGGAAAAGCCCGAAGACTTTGTGATTGCCACCGGCGTGCAATATTCGGTCCGCGAGTTCGTGGATCGCGCGGGCGCAGCGATCGGCATGCGCTTCGAATGGCAGGGCAAGGAAGCGGAAGAGGTGGGCATTCTTGCCGCCGTCGAAAGCGATGACCAGGCATTGCGCGCGCGCATCGGCCAGGCCGTCGTCAAGGTCGACCCGCGTTACTATCGCCCGGCCGAAGTGGAAACCCTGTTGGGAGACGCCAGCAAGGCGAAGAACAAGCTGGGCTGGACGCCGCGTATCTCCTTCGAGGAGCTGGTCGAGGAAATGGCTGCAGCCGATATGCTCGAAGCGCAGGTAGAACTCGCCACCAAGCATATCCGGCGCTGAGAGCATGACCCGATCCCGCAAGCTTCTTCTGACAGGCGGCGGCGGCATGGTCGGCCGCAATCTGGCCGAGCATGCTGCATTGGCAGATTGGACGATCCTGTCACCAACCCGCGGCGAGCTGGATCTTACCGATTACGTCGCCACCCAGGCCTATATCGAACGACACCGGCCGGATGCCATCATCCATGCCGCCGGCAAGGTGGGTGGAATCCAGGCAAACATTGCCAATCCCGTGCGCTTCCTGGTCGACAATCTTGATGTAGGTCGCAACGTCGTCATGGCGGCGCGTCATGCAGGGGTATCCGTACTGCTCAATCTCGGCAGTTCCTGCATGTACCCGCGCGGTCATGATGCAGCATTGCGCGAAGAACAGGTCCTTACGGGGGAATTGGAGCCGACCAACGAAGGATATGCCATCGCAAAAATCGCGACGGCGCGACTGTGCAGCTATATCCGTCGCGAGGATCCCGCATATCAGTACAAGACATTGATTCCCTGCAACCTCTACGGCCGGTACGACAAGTTCGCTCCGCAGCATTCCCACCTCGTGCCGGCGGTGATCGCAAAGGTGCACGATGCAAAGATCAATGGCCTCGACGCTGTCGAAATCTGGGGTGATGGCAGCGCGCGTCGCGAGTTCATGTACGCTGGCGATCTGGCCGACGCACTCGTGCGCGCGCTGGATAGCGCCGCTACGCTACCGGATATGATGAATGTCGGGCTAGGCTACGACTATACCATCAATGAATATTATGCGGCTGCCGCCAATGTTATCGGTTGGCAAGGGCGCTTCGTCCACAATTTGGACAGACCCGTTGGCATGGCGCGCAAGCTTGTCGATACCACGCGTCAACGTGATTGGGGGTGGCAGGCTTCCACATCGCTGGAAAACGGCATCCGTAAAACCTATCACTTCTATCTGGAAGAACAACCATGACCATGCGGTTCCCCCTTGCTACTGCAACCTGGGATCAAGCCGAATATGATGCACTTCAGCGTGTAATCGCGAGCGGCAACTTCACCATGGGTGAAAATGTCCGCACTTTTGAAGATGCATTTGCGAACTTTATCGGTTCGAATTACGCGGTGATGGTCAATTCGGGCTCTTCGGCGAACCTGCTCATGATCGCCGCGCTCTGCTATCGCAAGCTGGGATCGAGCCTTAAGCCGGGTGACGAGGTGATTGTCCCGGCTGTCTCGTGGAGCACCACTTATTATCCCCTGCATCAATATGGCCTGAAGCTTCGCTTCGTCGACATCGATCTGGCTACACTGAATATCAGCATGGATGCGTTGGAAAACGCGATCACGGATCGTACCAAGGCAATTCTTGCAGTAAACCTTCTCGGCAACCCCAATGATTTCGACCGGGTTTCCCAAATAATTGGTGATCGCGATATTCTTCTCCTTGAAGATAACTGTGAATCGCTCGGTGCGACCTTCAAGGGCAGGCAAGCTGGTACGTTCGGTGTGATGGGAACGTACAGCAGCTTCTTCTCACACCATATATCGACGATGGAGGGTGGACTCGTCGTTACCGATGACGAGGAACTGTATCACCTGATGCTCAGCTTGCGGGCACATGGCTGGACGCGGTCGCTGCCAAAGCATAATCTCGTATGCGGCGAGAAGAGCGATGATCCCTTCGAGGAAGCTTTCCGGTTCGTTCTACCTGGCTATAATCTTCGTCCGTTGGAAATGTCAGGCGCGCTAGGTATCGAGCAGCTCAAAAAGCTTCCGATGCTCGTTTCCGAGCGTCGCAAGAATGCGAAACTTCTGCAGGATCGTGTTGGTGATCATGACAAAGTTTTGATCCAACAGGAGGTCGGCGAAAGCAGCTGGTTCGGATTTTCGCTAGTGCCGCGCCCTGGAACGGGCCTGACGCGTGACATGTTGAGGTCGCAGTTAACCCCAAAGGGGTTTGAAGTACGCCCAATCGTAGCGGGGAACTTTGCCAAGAATGAGGTCGTTAAGCTTTTCGATTATGACATCGCCGGCACGCTCGAAAATGCGGATCATATCGACAAGCAGGGTCTGTTCATTGGCAACCATCATTACGATGTTAGTGAAATGATCGGGGAATTAGAACAGGTTTTGAGTTCTCTGTAAAATTTAGCCAATATGCCCCAGAACTATCGCCGTACTACGTTGCGATAGTTCTGAGAGTCTGTTTGAGAATGGATCAGGCGCTGGCGTGACGGCTGTAGATGACAGTTCGGTTTGTGGCGAAAGGCGGGAGAATGACCGCATCGCGCCATTGCCGGTCGAAGCCGGGCAAGCTCTCGAAGCGCTTCATGGTAGCGTCAAAGCCGGGTAGTTCTTCGTGGATGGTGCGTATCTTCTCACCGTTGCCCGCGCCCGTCACGATGTCGCAGCAGACCAGATCGGTCGTGAGTTCGTCTAGCTTGTAGGCGACGATCGCGCTCACCTCGTCAAAGGACACGGCATCAGTCGCCTTGGCCGTGACGATCGCGAAGTCGTTATCGGTGGTGATGATCTCTGGCTTCTGCATGGCACGTCCGTTCAGGGGGTGAGCCGCCGGAGCAGGTTGCTGGCCATGGCAAGATGGATCATCGCCTCCGACACGTCGAGGCGCTTCTCGTAGTCGCGGACTAGCCGCCGCCAGCGCGTCATCCAGGCGAAGGTCCGCTCGACCACCCAGCGCCGAGGGAGCACCTTAAAGCCGGAGACGTCGTCCGACCGCCGGATGATCTCGACGGTGAAGTCGCGCAGAGCTGCCGCATCAAGCAGTTTGGTACGATCGTACGCCCCGTCGCCGAACAAGTGCTTGAGCCACGGCCAGCGTCTGCGGATCGCGGACATGATCTCCTGCGCGCCTGCGCTGTCGGAGATGTCGGCCGTCGTTAGGTTGACCATGAGGAGCCGCCCGTCGGTGTCGACCGCGATGTGACGCTTGCGCCCCTTGATCCGCTTGCCCGCGTCGTAGCCGCCGCCGGACGGAGCCGAGGGCGCCTTCACCGACTGGCTGTCAACCACGGCTGCGGACGGGCTCCGCTCGCGCGCCTCGCGCTCCCGGTCGAGCATCAGCGCCACGTCATGGATCGTGCGGAACAGGAGGCGGCGCACGAAGCGGCGAAACCACCAGTAGACCGTCTGCCATGGCGGGAAATCCTTCGGCAGCATCCGCCAGCCACCGCCCGAACGAGCAAGGTACCGCAAGGCGTTCAGCACCTCGCGCAGGTCCGTCGTAGGCTTGCGCCCGCGCTTCGGCGGCGCGGGCAAGAACGGGCGGACGATCTCCCACTCTGCATCCGTCAGATCGGTCGGGTTGAACCGCCCCGGGTTTGTCGGAGGCTCCAACTCCTGAAAAGGTGGAGCCTGTATGAGCAAGACGACGAACAAGTTTGCGCCTGAGGTCCGCGAGCGTGCGGTGCGGATGGTGCTCGACCACGAGCGCGATCACCCGTCGCGGTGGGCAGCGGTGGTGTCGATCGCGGAGAAGATCGGCTGCGTGCCGCAGACGCTCCACGAGTGGCTGAAGAAGGCCGAGGTCGACAGCGGCAAGCGCGCCGGCGTGCCAACCGAGGTGGCCGACAAGATGAAGGCGCTGGAGCGCGAAGTCCGCGAGTTGCGGCAGGCCAACGAAATCCTGCGCAAGGCGTCCGCGTATTTTGCTCAGGCGGAGCTCGACCGCCCGTTCCGGCGATGATCGCCTTTATCGACGATCATCGCGCAACCTATGGGGTCGAGCCGATCTGCCGCGTCCTGCCGATCGCCCCATCGACGTACTTCGAGCGTGTCGCGCAGCGACGGGATCTGATGCGCCTGTCGGCGCGGGCGCAGCGGGATCAGGCTCTCAAGCCCGAGGTCGCCCGCGTCTTTGCCGAGAACTTCGGGGTGTATGGCGTGCGCAAGGTCTGGCGCCAGATGATGCGGGAGGGTTTCCCGGTCGCTCGCTGCACCATCGAACGGTTGATGCGCGAGATGGGTCTGGCAGGCGTGATCCGTGGCAAGCCGGTGCGTACGACCATCAGCGACAAGGCAGCGCCGTGCCCGCTCGACCACGTTAACCGCCAGTTCCGTGCCCCAGCGGGGACTGTCAGGAATTTTGTGCGGGAGGCCGGTTACCGTCATCAGATGACGAAGCGCTCACCGAAGATCACGGCGAACTGGCTTTTGGCTTCACCCCATTCACGCGGGGGGCGTTTCCATTCGTCCGCCGCGTGATTGAGCACGAGGTATAACAGCTTCATCGCGGCATCGTCACCGGGGAAATGGCCGCGGGTACGGACGGCACGGCGGATCTTCGAATTCAACGCCTCAATGGCGTTGGTAGTATAGATGATCCGACGGACGCCTTCGGGAAAGGCGAAAAACGGGATGACCTGGTCCCAGTGCCGCCGCCAGCTCATGGCGATGGCCGGGTGTTTCTGGCCCCAGGGGCCTTCCTCGAACGCCTCCAGCGCCGCCATGCCGGCCTCGGGCGTCTCGGCACGGTAGACGCCGCGCAGCGCCTGGGCGATGAACTTGCGCTCCTTCCACGACGCAAAGCTCATGCTGTTGCGGATCAGATGAACGATGCAGGTCTGGACAATAGCCTCAGGGAAGACGGCGTTGATCGCTTCAGGGAACCCCTTCAGGCCATCGACAACGGCGATCAGAATATCGGCGACGCCGCGATTTCTGAGCTCGTTCATGACCCTGAGCCAGAATTTGGCGCCCTCGGTCTGCTCGATCCATATGCCGAGCACCTCCTTCGTGCCGTCGGGCTGGATGCCGAGCGCGATGTACACCGCCTTGTTGCGGACGAACCCTTCGTCGCGGATCTTTACCCGGATCGCGTCGAAGAAGACGAGCGGGTAGCAGGTGTCGAGCGGGCGGCCCTGCCATTCGGCGACTGCTTCCAGAACCGCATCGGTCACGCTCGAGATCAGGTCGGGCGAGACGTCGATCCCATACAGCTCCTCGAGGTGCCCGCGGATCTCGCGCACCGTCATGCCGCGCGCGTACATCGATACGGCTTGCCGGGGCATAATCCCCCGGATTATGCCCTGATCGGCGCGCTGTCGTCGAAATCGGGGAAGCGGCGCTGGTATTTGGCGATGAGCTTGGGGTCGAACGTCCCCGCACGGTCGCGCGGCACATCCAGCGTCACCTTCGATGTGCCCGTCAGCATCGTCTTCCTCGACGACCCGTTGCGCCGGTTGATGGTGCCTGCGGCACCTTCGTTTTCCAGATGGTCGTCCAACTCTGCCGACAGCATGCGCTCCGACAGCGCCTTCTTCAGCTCGTCGAGCAGACCGTCCTTGGCGAACAGTTCTTGCGGGTCACGGCCAGCCAGAAGCTGATCCAAAACGTCCTTGTCGATTGCCATATCGATGGTCCCTTCCATTCCATCCTATGGCCTCCCGCACAAAATTCCTGACAGTCCCCCCCAGCGCCAAACAGGCTCTGGGTGTCGGACTTCACCTATGTCGCGACCTGGGCAGGGTTCGTCTACGTCGCCTTCGTCATCGACACCTATGCCCGCCGGATCGTCGGCTGGCGGGTCAGCAGGACGGCGCATGCCAGCTTCGTGCTGGATGCGCTCGAGCAGGCGCTACACGATCGCCGGCCGGTTCATCGTGGCGGCCTGGTTCACCATAGCGACCGCGGGTCGCAATACGTGTCTATCAAGTACACGCAGCGCCTCGCTGAAGCGGGGATCGAGCCATCGGTGGGCAGCGTCGGTGACAGCTACGACAACGCTTTGGCCGAGACGATCAACGGCCTCTACAAGGCCGAGGTGATCCACCGGCGCGGACCGTGGCGCAGCTTCGAAGCCGTCGAGTACGCTACCCTCGAGTGGGTCGACTGGTTCAACCATCGCCGGCTGCTCGAACCCATCGGCAACATCCCGCCTGCCGAAGCCGAAGAGCTGTATTATGCTGCCGCGGACAACATCGATATGGCAGCGTGACTCACAACCCAACGCCTCCGGCAAACCCGGGGCGGTTCAAACCCTTTCTCAAACGGGCTCTGAGAGGGAATACCCTACTCCGATACTATCCAACCAAAATCTTGAACCAGAAACAGAGCGGTTTCAGCCGAGCTGAGGCAGCCAAGCATACACAGGACCGCTACTCTCTGATTCATGATCCTTGCCGGCAAAGGATGATAGCCCGAATGGGTCAGCCTTATCAGGTAGTCAGCGGGACGTTTTGTTGCTGCCGTCGAAGGTGGAATACTGCTGGCAGGCAGCGCGCGGTTTGGCGCCAGTACCGCGAACGCGGTGTTTGTCTATCGCGCGATAGCAAGTAAGGTCAGAAGCGGCGTCCCTTGCACGGCGAGGGTCTAGGACGATGCAACTTTCATTCTCGCAGCCCGAGCCGACGCTGATCGAGGTGCCGGCCCCGCGCGGAGTGAGCATCGGCATCACCACCTTATGGCGGCTCTTTGCCCTACATGGGATTACGCGGAAAAACCGATTATGCGACCGAGCAGGGCTGCCCCCATGTCCTGAAGCACCGAGAGAAATGGTTCGAGGGTTAGCCCGAACTCGATCCCGACGAGCCGGTCTCATCGCCAAAACCTGAGCATCCGCAGAAATGGTCCACCGCCATGGACGCTGCAGCCGGCGATTGCGCGCAGGCATCTCCTTCGGCACTGCAAGCAATGCTACTGCATTGATACGAGGCTCGCGATGTATGCGCCGTAGGCAGTTTTCGCCAGCGGCTTGGCAAGTCGCGCAATCGCCTCGGCATCGATCCAGGACTGACGGAATGCAATCTCTTCCGGGCAGGCAACCATTAGACCCTGACGCTTCTGCAAGGTAGCGATGAAACCGGACGCTTCCAGCAAACTGTCGTGCGTCCCGGTATCGAGCCAAGTAAAACCACGTCGCATAATCTCTGTATTAAGCTGCCCCATCTCCATGTAACGCTTGTTCAAATCGGTAATTTCCAACTCACCTCTCGGTGACGGTTTGATATCCGATGCAATTGAGCACACGCGATTGTCGTAGAAATACAGCCCAGTGACCGCATAGTTGCTCTTCGGCCGGGCCGGCTTTTCCTCTAGGCTGACTGCTCGACCACTCTTGTCAAATTCTACGACGCCATATCGCTCCGGATCTTCGACATGGTAGGCGAATATCGTTGCACCATCTTCACGTACATTGGCATTGCCAAGCAGATCGACCAGATTATGGCCGTAGAAGATATTGTCCCCAAGGACCAATGCACTGGGGTCGTTGCCGATGAATTCCTTACCAATAATAAATGCCTGGGCCAGCCCGTCCGGGGAAGGCTGCACTGCATATTGAAGATCGATTCCCCACTGGCTGCCATCCCCCAGAAGCTCGGCGAAACGTGGCGTATCCTGCGGCGTACTAATCACCAAGATACTATCGATGCCGGCCAACATAAGCGTCGACAACGGATAATAGATCATCGGCTTGTCATAGACCGGAATAAGCTGCTTGCTGATAGCACGGGTCGCGGGATACAGCCTCGTACCCGACCCACCAGCGAGGATAATACCTTTTCGCTTAGCCATGATAGTCGCGCCTCCTGGTCAGACGTTGATGCCACAAAAATCAAGAACGACCTTACCAGACAGGCGCCTACCCACGGATGGGTTCACGAAGTTCTTGTGGCGGACCATGAACGCAAAAACGTCGCAACTTTCACTGGCGTCGTCCAACGACACCAGCTTCAGGTTCGGGTGCTCGGTGATGTTTGGTTCGACCGCGACGATATCATGCCCCATTTCCTGCAGCTTCTCACTAATCGAAAGCGCAGGTGATTCACGAAGGTCGTCGATATCGGGCTTAAAGGCCAAGCCCATGCACGCAATACGTGGACGCCGGCCGAGCTGGCGTTCTGCATCCCCCGCGGCAGCCACGATACGGTCGACCACCCATTCCGTCTTATGGCTGTTCACGCCCCGGGCAGCTTTGATAACAACAGCGTCCTCGGGATTTCTGGCGACGATGAACCAGGGATCTACGGCGATGCAATGACCACCGACACCGACCCCCGGTGTCAGGATCGAAACCCGCGGATGATGGTTGGCCAACCGAATAAGATCCCAGACGTTAATGCCTTCCTTGTCACACAGCAGGGAAAGCTCGTTTGCAAAAGCGATGTTCACGTCACGGAAGCTGTTTTCCGTAAGCTTGCACATTTCCGCAGTCTTGGCGTCGGTTTCCAGTACGTGCCCATCGACGAACGTACGGTAGAAATCGGACACGCTCGTCGTCGCTTCCGGTGTATAGCCGCCGACGATGCGATCGTTTTCGACCAACTCGACCATGACCTTGCCCGGCAATACACGTTCGGGACAATAAGCGATGTTGATGCTGGTCACGTCTACTCCGGCAAGTTCAAGAACCCTTGCCATTTCATGGGTAGTGCCGACCGGTGATGTCGATTCGAGAATGACCGTATCCCCGGCTTTGAGCAGGGGAGCAATTTTTGCAGTAGCGGACAGGATGTAATCAATATTGGGCTGCGGGATGTCATCAGTTTCATGAAACGGCGTAGGTACGCAAATCATATAGACGTCGGACGATTGGGGTTCGGCGAAGGCCTTCAAATTGCCTGATGCGACGGCGGATCGGACATAGGCGTCCAGATCGGGCTCAACGATATGGATACGCCCTTCGTTGATCGTCTTTACGACATGCGAATTGATATCCACGCCGGCCACCATATAGCCCTTGGCTGCCAGAAGCGCCGCAGTCGGCAGACCGATATAGCCCAGGCCGACAACGCAAATCGATTTCTTTGTCATTTAGATCGCCTTCAAAACGTCAACGATCCTCTGGCTGGCCGCGCCGTCGCCATAAGGATTGTGAGACCGTGACATACGCTTGTAGAGACCCTCGTCCTCGATCAACGACGAAACGCCCTCGACAATTCTTGCCTTGGATGCGCCAACGAGTTTGACGGTTCCGGCATCGACCGCTTCGGGACGCTCCGTCGTTTCGCGCATCACCAGTACCGGCTTGCCGAGACTGGGAGCTTCCTCCTGAATACCCCCGCTGTCGGTCAGGACGATATGGCAGTTCATCAGAAGGTAGACGAAAGGTTCGTAATCCAGCGGGTCAATCAGATGGACATTCGGAATCGACGACAGGAGATCTTCCACCGGCCCCCGGACATTAGGGTTGAAATGGACGGGATAGACGAAATGGATCTCCGGATAGGACAGCGACAGTTCCCTGATCGCCTCGCAGATTTCAAGAAAGCCGCCACCAAAATTCTCTCTGCGATGCCCGGTAATCACAACATAGCGCTCATTCTGCCACGCGAACGGCAACTGCGCACTGAGCTGCTCGGCGAGTAGATGGCGGCGTTCGTCGTCATACTCGATCCGCTTGACGACCCACATCAAGGCATCGATCACGGTGTTGCCAGTAACGACGATCCGTGCCTCAGGCACCATTTCACCAAGAAGATTGGCTCGGCTTTGCTCCGTCGGCGCAAAATGCCATTCGGCCAATGTACCCGTCAATTGCCGGTTGAGTTCTTCGGGGAAAGGCGCTCGCAGATTATGGGTACGAAGCCCGGCTTCCACATGACAGATCGGAATGCCGGCATAAAAACTTGCCAGCGCCGCGGCCATCGAGGTTGTCGTATCGCCATGGACCATAACGGCATCGGGCCGTTCGTCAGCCAGCACGTCGCTTATTCCCGTCAGTACCGCTGACGTGATACCGGGCAGCGTTTGCCCCGGTTTCATCAAGTCGAGATCGATGTCTGGAACGATTCCGAACACGTCAAGCACCTGGTCCAGCATCTGACGGTGCTGGGCTGTTACGCAGACCCGCACCTCCAGATCGTCCGAATGTTCCCGCAACTTCAGGAACAGCGGCGCCATCTTGATCGCCTCTGGCCTCGTTCCGAAGACGAGCAAAATTTTCTTAGGATGGTTCATCGGACGTTCTGATAGCCTGTGGTTGGATCTTGCGATCGGGCACTGCCGGAGAAATGAGGTCAGCCGACCCGGGTTATCCTGGATCTTGCCCAGCGGACGATGTGACTGAACCGCTGCCAAAGCTGGCTATTATTGGGATAATCCTCGTACGTCTTGTTCGGGGATCGCAAGATCACCTGAAAATCGGCGTCGGATATCCCGAGCTTCTTCAGCACGTAGGATTTATCCTGAGCGATCATTTCCGCGGGCGCCGGGGGATGACTCAGTTCCTCCAGCGCCTGGTCACGCGTGATCTGCCCAGAACAAATCAAAGCCGAGTTATAGGATTTGCGCAGATCATACCCAAATTTTTCCGGCAAGTAATATGCATGGAAAAATCGGGTGAAAATCGACTCATAATGCTTACCGCCGTAATCTCGCCAACCAAGATCATCGATCAGCAGCTGCTTGGCCGCCGCCTTGTTAAAATCGATATAATTCAGGATCGGCACCCATCGCGTTCCACGCGCGAGCAGGCGATAGACATAATCAAATGTGGACAGATACGGATAGGTACGCATCTTCACAGTTCCAAACTGCTTGTGAATGGAACGGATCAGCTTCGAATCTTTAGACCCATATAGCCACGATTCCGGCATGATGGATTCAGTGACGACGTTATTCCCCGCAATAATATACGGAATCTTCATTTTTGCAGCAGTTTTGATCAACACTGCCCAAATTGCGTGATCCGTCGGTATTTCGACGTTCGCAATCGAAGATTTTAGAAAACTTGCCTGAATATCCCTGAATTCATTCCAATCGAGAACATGGGTATAAAGGTCAATGTTTAGCGTCTTAACCAATCTTTCGATGTTGGCGACAGACAGTTCGGAATTCCATCCATTGTCGAGATGAACCGCCAGGGTACGGAGCCCATATTTCCGCGCAACCAGATAGGCGACATAGGAGCTGTCAACACCCCCGCTCAATCCGATCAGGCAGTCATACTGACTGTTCTTTCCACGTCGTTTGATTTCCGCGATCATCGTCTCAAGCGCGGCGGCTCCAGCGGCATCGTCGTGCAAATCGTGCGTGGTAATTTCGTCGTAATTCTTACAGAAATTACAACGGCCGTCGTCATAGAATTCTATTTCAGTTGCTGTCGTATCCATTACGCAGCGGCTGCAGATCCGAACGTCGTGCTTCATCAAAAAATGGCCTTTAATGATCGGTATCGCCGGGTCAGGCATGTACCGCAGCTGGGTCAGTGTAACTGATCAGCACAGCGTTGTGCCTTCCATGGAAGACAAACATCGCGCCAGCCCCAGCTGCGGAAGCCCCCGCACGCAACCCTTCCCGCAAATGCTCAACCGTACCGGCCCCGCCAATGCAGATAACAGGTATCGAGACGCTTTTGGCGACCTTGTCGATGAAAGCAAGGTCGTACCCGCCCATCATGCCATCACGATCGATCGACTGTAGCGCCAACTCGCCCACGCCCAGCGCTTCCAACCTGCGGGCATGGTCCAGCACATCGACCCGCTGCCGATGACGACCACTATGGGAGTAGAGAGATTGCCGGCCGAGAAAATCCCGCTTGACGTCGATGCTTGCCACGATGCTCTGGCTGCCAAAGATGCGGGCAGCTTCGGCGACCAATGCCGGATTCTCGAACAGCACGCTGTTCAGCGATACCTTTTCCACGCCAGCCTTGAACAATCGCTCGATCTGACCGAGCGTATTGATACCGCCACCATAACCGATCGGCATGAAGGCCTCGGAGGCGATATCGCCGATCATGCCGTAATCGGGATCCCTGCCCGCTGCTGTCGCAGCAATATCGAGCAGGACAAGTTCATCGACTTCCTTCTCGTTGAATATCTTTACGGCATTGATCGGATCACCGATATATTTGGGACCAGCAAAGCGCCGTGTTTTTACGAGACTTCCCTCCCGCAACAGCAGGAACGGAATGATACGGGCCCGACTCATGCGCCGAAACCACTGACGAAGTTACGAAAAAGCTGAATGCCGTAACGATGGCTCTTCTCTGGATGAAATTGTACCCCGACGATATTGTCGCGAACGAACGCAGATACGAATGGCTCACCATAGTCGGTGACACCCCATACATCATCCGGGTTATCGCACGTCACTCGATAGGAGTGCACAAAGTAGAAACGCGCCCTTTCGCCCAGCTGATCGGATAGCGCATTCTCCTTTTCGAAGGATACTTCCGACCAGCCCATGTGCGGCACCTTGAGCCCGGTCACGACGGGCGGCGCAAAGCGGCACACCTGCGCATCCACATAACCAAGCCCCTGCCGGTTTCCCTCCTCGCTTGCCGAACACATCAACTGCATTCCCAGGCAGATACCCAGGATCGGCATCTTGCGATCGAGAACCAGATCCTTCAGCGGCTCGATGATGTCGAATTTTTCCAGGTTCTGCATCGCCAGATCAAAATGGCCCACTCCCGGCAGGACGATCTTGTCGCAAGACGCGATCTCACGGTGATCCCTGGATACGACATGGGGAGCACCGATATATTTCAGCATATTGCAGATCGACCCTATGTTGCCCATTCCATAGTCGATGACCGCAATATTCATAAAATTCCCTTGGATGGCCGACGCCGGACAGCGCCCTGATCGTCCGTTGGCCGTTTAGCATACCGATAAGACAGGACCATGTAGTGCACATAGCTGAATGAACGAGCGATCGTGAACAGCCATAGCGTCCCGGTTACGGTGTTGAAAGCCACGATACCCACCACGAGCGCGGCGCCGCCGAGCACCAGGCTCACGACTTGCCACCGCAACGATACCGCCATCTGCTCGGCGATGACGAGAACGCCGCCAAGCGACATGGCCACGAAATTGAAGAAGAACATTGGAACAAGTATCCGGGAATACTCGCCCGCCTTCGCCCATTCCGGACCGAAGACAAAGACAAACAACCATGGCGAAATGACATAGAGCAAGCCGAACCCAGCAAACCCAAGGAGCGCAACCGGCAGAACCAGTTTGGCATAGAGCGGGCGACAGGTGCCGTCCCTGACATAGTTGATGCTGGCTTGCTGCCTGAACACATCCTTCAAGCTGGAACTAACGATGGTGACTGGCAGGTAAAGCGCCGAGAACAGAAGCGACACATAGCCCAATTCGGTCGGACCGAAGGCATAGCCGATCGCCAGAACGTGGATCGAACCACCAATGGTGTTAACGAGCTGGTCGGGGACCATCAGGCGAGGGAAACTTCGATAACGCCGCCCCATCGCGGCCATCCTTCGCTGGATTGCGACCGTTCCATCGGCAGCACGGGACCAGCTCAGCCTGCCACGCCATACCCGACGATAGCTGTGCCCGATATAAAAGAGACGCCCGAGCACTTCACCCAGCACAAGCCCACCGCCGATCCCGCCTGCGACACCGAATGCCAGCTTGGAAAGGGACAGAGAAGAGCTTTGCCAAATGCGGTTGATGGCGAGACCGCGAAAGGCCTTCTCGCGAACGAGCCATTCCGATGTGCAGTTGTAAATGATCTGTCCGAAACTGATCAACGGTACGCAGATCAGGAGCGAACGAAGCGCGGGGTTATCCAGCGCCGCGGCAATCGGCACGCGTAACGCGACGAATACCAGTAGCGCGGGTAGCAGAACGATTGCGCTGCGTTGCATAATGAAAAGGAATAGATTTACCGTTCCCATTCCCGAACGAACCAGCAGAAAGGCTTGCTCATAGCTGCCGCTTGCAACAATTGCCAAAGGCGTCGCAATCATCGAAACAATAGCGAATGTTCCAAAATCAGCCGGAGAATATAATCTTGTAAATATGGGATAAAACAAAAGCGGCAATACTTGTGCAACGATCGTTCCGATCATAACCATGCCGGCATTTCGAATAAAATCCCCTGCAACGATTTTACGGAACATTGAAAATATCATATCGATAAACGGTCGTTTTCTACACGCCTGCCACATTGCTTTATGAGCATGAGCAATAAGTTACAGCATCCAACGGAATAATCCGCCGCATGACGCGCTCCATCATGCAGCTTCCATTAATTTATTGAATAATTCAACATACTTCTTCTCTTCGGAAGACCAGTTGAACTCTTCGATGATAGCCCGACGCCCATTCTGCCCCATGCGATATGCCCGTGCCTTGTCGCTGACAAGATACTCTATTGCATTGGAGATAGCAGCCACATCCCCTGGCGGAACACAGATTCCACAATCATACCGTTCTACGATATCTTGCCACAGTTGATAATCGGTACAGATGAACGGTATTCCCGCTTCCATATACTCGAATATTTTATTGGTCCCATAAGAACCCAACTTGTTGCCCAGATTAAGCTTGTAATCGTAAACGACGACACCAATCAAAGCAGCTTCATAAAATGCGTGCAGATCGGGCCGCGACAGCCGGCCATGGAACTTGACCTTATCCCCACCCGGCATCATGGCAAGGCGCTTGCCATGTTCCTCATCGATGTATCCAGCAATATGATATTCCAAATCGTCGAAATCATTCAGCGCAGAAACAATTTCCTCTTGATTCGAATAGGAATATACTGTTCCGGAATAGCATAATATGTTGCTTCGGCGAACAAACTGATCTTCTCCAAAATCCCAATTGTTTGCGATCAGAGGGAAATTGGCAATCAGCAGCCCTTTGCCAAGCAACTGGTTGAGGTTGGCGACGACGTGCGAATGAGGACTGACGATGCCATCATACTGACGCAGCGCCCGAAGCATGTAGCGTTCGAACGCGGAGGATACGATCCGACGAGAAAAATGCGGCAACCATTCCTTCTCGAGAAGGTGGCGCGGCATATCCTCATGCGCATCGTAAACGACCTTCTTGCCTGCCCGCTTTAGGGCGAGGCCCAGAGGCAGCAATTCCGGGGAGTGAAGCTGGTAGATATCGGCATTGATCTCGAGTGCCTTGTCCAGAAACTGACGCGTTGCGGCAGCGAGGGTCTTCCAGCGTGGCCAGGGCTTTCCGCAGTCGTACACCGGAATCCCGTCCAGCACCTCATCCGGACTGCCATCATTCGTCAGGATGGTAACGTGGAAGCCATTGTTATGGAGTGACTTGCACTGCCTGAGGAAAACGCGGGCATCGTTGCGAAAATACCCGCTAATGACATGGCATATGCTGTTCAACGTCCGCTATTCCCGATTATGGCCTGTTCCGGCGCTGCATGATGGTGGATGTCGCCGCTTCGCTGCAGGACGACATTGCCGGTCATGGGTCAATGTCGTACCCGTCCGTATCCTTCCAATCCGTATCGCCGGGGTGCCTAGTCCCATCCACTTAAAAAGTCGATGGCATTGCAAGCGGCCTATGGGCACGATTTTCCGTGCCGACGCGCACCGTTGTCCAGGCGCTCGTTCACCTTGGCGGAAAAGCAACCACAAAGGTACGTGATGGCAAGAACCGTAATCGACCGCCGTACTCTCATCGCCGGGATGGCCAGCGGGATCATCGTCAGCGCAGAAGCCACATCGTGCAGTGCGGCACCAGTTCATAACGGTGTAGTTCTCGACCTCGCCGAGTTCGGCGTTTCACCGGGCGCGACACCGCAGGAAAATCTGTCCGGGTTCAAGAAGGCGATATCGCATGCTCCTCCGGGCGCGATGCTGCACTTGCGCCCGACCGCTCCATTGGCCTGTCGCATCGAGGTCGGTGGCGACTGGTCGACAGCGATCACGATCGACCGACCCGTCATTCTTCGTATTGATGGAGATTTGCAGGCTTCGCATGCCGGCGCTCCACCGGCTTCGTCGTTCATGCTCAACATCACCGCGCCTGGGGTCACCATTACAGGGACCGGCCGGATCATTGGAAGTGGTGCAATCGACGACGGCAATTCCGGCACCGACGAAACATTCCCCGGCCTTATCAGAGTGTCGGCCGACAATTTCGTTATGACGGAAATAGAGTTGGTTACGCCGCCCAAGGTAGGATTGATGCTATATCAATGCCGAAAGGCGAAGATTGTACGCGCGCGATTTTCCGGTGGGCCGAAAGTATACGGAGATACAGGATATTTCGCCATTCGTGCAGCAGGCGGCGGTGAACATCTGTTCGATACCAATCGCTTCTACCCCGCCGAAGACGGCGGCATGTTCGTACAGTGTATAATGCTGGGGGGTTCGCACGATAATCTCTTTACAGGCAACCACGCGCGCTACCCTTATGAAAAGCTGATATATGGCTATGGCGATAGAAACGTTGCCAAAGACAATATCGTGATTGGGAACCCTGGATATATTCCAGGGACGAACATCCAGGGCACGATTACCTCGGTTTTCCGATTTCATGGTTCGTTCAACACGGTACAGAACAATCATGCCCATGGTTGCGCCGGCGGGGCACAGATGATGGATGGCCGCGCCCATATCGTCGTCGATAACGAGTTCCTGTCTTGCGGACAGTCGGCGATATCCGCTTACAGGGGAAACATTTCGGGTTCGACGTTCAGGCGGAACGTCGGTACGCGAGCCGATCTGGCCGGGTTTGTCGCCGGCGACGGGATACGCATTGTATCGGACGACGCCGCAAGCGGGATCGTCGTGGAAAACAATCGCATATCGGGGTTTTCAACCCCTGATCCGATTGCGACCCTCGCGGTGTGGCGAGGGCGGACCTCGTTTGGCAGAAACAGCTTGGTGAGGCCACGGGCAGGTAACGGCCGCTTCTACATGGCTCAGGGGACTGGCGTCTCGGCGACGAACGAACCACGATGGCCTGCAGCACCCGGAGAGACGGTGGTAGACGGGACCGTTACTTGGGTCACTATAGCGTATGAAGGCGGTCAGGCAGGGCTGAAACTATACGGATCAAGCGCCGCTGCGCCAATTACCGGCAGCACCATATCAGGGAATAGGATCGATGGCGGCCGCTATGGCATCGTGACCCGTTTCGTCACGCACTCGCGCATTGTCGGCAATATTCTGGATGCATCCGAATGGGGCATGGTCGAGGATGCTGGCAGCCATAACATCTGGAAATCCAACGACATCAGAGGCACCGCGTCCCGGCAGGTGCAAAACCTGGCGTCGACCAGTTCGATGCTGAGCGACCGCTGAAACCCGATATCCGAGACTGGCAGGCGTACCCTGTCGCTCGATCATTGTCCTGAGCGCTTTTGGACCTTAATGGCATCGTCGATGCCGCTCTATCCACACGCTGGCTAATGCTATTTTCCGAGGTCAAAGGTCGATGACGAGTTTACGGAAGCGGTTTGAGTCGCGCGCCATGAACGCCTTGCGATGGCTGGTAGACATGGATCGACTGACGAAGTTCTCCGTCGTCCTGATCGCCGATGCGTTGTCATGCATAGCGGCAGTCTGGATCAGTTTTTCACTACGCTTGGGGGAATGGGATCTTTGGAGCTCGGCAATCGGCACGATGATGGCGATAACGCTCCCATTGTGGTTGGCGATCTTCCTGTGGCGCGGAACCTACCAATATGTAGTCCGCTTCTCGGGCCTGGGCACGATGATCGACATCGCAACGTCCTGCCTGTTGATGATGATCATCCTGGCGTCGATCTTTCTGATCCACACTCCAGCAGGGGTTCCCCGTACGGTCGCCGTCATTCAACCGCTCGTCTTTGCGGTCTTGCTAATGGTGAGCAGGGTGATTGCACGCTACGCGCTGTTCGATCTCCTCAACCAGCGCGAGTTCATCGGAAACCTGCACAGGGTGCTGATCTATGGTGCCGGATCGGCCGGACGGCAGCTTGCCGTTTCACTGCGGCATGAAGCCAATATGACGCTGTGTGGCTATATCGACGACGATCGCCGACTGACAGGCAAGCGATTGGACCGTGTACGCGTCCATAACAGCGAGGACGTGACCAGGTTGATCGAGAGCCTGTCTGTCGACACCGTGTTTCTCGCCCTCCCTCGTATCTCGCGCAAAGAGCGCGAGACGATCGTGCGAAAATTCGAAAACGTCTCCGTGCGCGTCATGATCCTGCCGGCCATGGGCGACCTGCTGACGGGATCGATTTCGGTTGGTGATCTTCGTCAGATCGAGATCACCGATCTGCTTGGACGAGATCCGGTACCGCCCAACCAACTGCTGCTTCGTCACACGGTCGAACGTCGCAAGATCATGGTCACGGGTGCGGGTGGCTCGATCGGCAGCGAATTGTGCCGACAGATCAGCAGGCTCAATCCCGCCCAGATCATTCTGGTCGAAATGACCGAGCACGCCCTTTACACGATCGAAGGCGAACTACGCGAAGCGCAACGTGGCGGGCAGCTCGGTGCCGACGTCTCCATCCATGCGGAACTTGGCAACGTCGCGGACGAGGACGCCGTACACAGGCTGTTCCATCGCTGGCGGCCGGATACGGTCTTTCACGCAGCGGCATACAAGCACGTGCCGCTGGTCGAGGAGAACGTGATCGCAGGAATGCGGAACAATATCTTCGGCACCCTGAACTGCGCCTTGGAAGCGCAACGCGTAGGGACCCGCCATTTCATCCTTGTCAGCACCGACAAGGCAGTCCGGCCGACCAACGTCATGGGAGCCAGCAAGCGCGTATGCGAGTTGATCCTTCAAGGGCTGGCTACGCGCGATGACGAGACCCGTTTTGCCATCGTCAGGTTCGGTAACGTGCTGGGCTCCAGTGGATCGGTAGTTCCGCGCTTCCAACGACAGATCCGGGCAGGGGGGCCCGTGACCCTGACCCATCGTGACGTCACTCGATACTTCATGACCATTCCCGAAGCGGCCCAATTGGTCATCCAGGCAGCCGGCATGGCCGAGGGGGGTGAGGTGTATGTACTCGACATGGGAGAGCCGATCAGGATCTATGATCTGGCTCGAGCGATGATAAACCTGTCGGGCCTCACGATCCGCGACACATCCTCGCCAGAGGGCGATATCGAAATTTGCGAGATCGGCCTGCGTAAGGGCGAAAAGCTGTACGAGGAAATCCTGATCGGTAATTCTCCCAAACCTACGCACCATCCACGGATCATGCAGGCGCGGGAAGACCTGATCCCTTTGGACGTGCTATCCGCCAAACTCGACCGGCTAAGTGCCGTGTTGAAGCAAGGGGACCAGGCCGACGCGCTGAGAATGTTGAGCTTTCTGGTTCCCGAATTTGTTGGCGAACAGTCCAGCAATCGTGTCGTCCAGATGGTGAACGAGGGTGGGATGGCATAAACGTGGTTTCGCGCCGCGACCGTATGATCTAGGGGGCAGCGCCATGCCTTCGCGTCGTTCCGGTCTCTTCCCTCGTCCCAGCCTGCCCCTCACCCTCTTCTGGGCGTTGCTGGCATGTGTTTGGCTGGCGGGCGGCGCTTCGCGACCGGATGTTCTGGGGCAGGTCGTCGTCCGTGGCACCGCATGGACGCTGCTAGTGGTTTTGGCCCTGTTCGGCCCCCGTCTGTCGTTCGTCGGCTCCAGACCAGTCCTCGTGTTCCTGTTCGCGGCGCTGGCGCTGGCGCTGCTTCAGCTTGTGCCACTTCCGGCCGATGTCTGGCAGAACCTTCCCGGTCGTCGCCCATTGGCAGGGGCGATACTCGCGAGCGGCCAGTCGCTGTCCTGGGGGCAATGGTCGATGGTGCCACAGGCCACGCTGAATGCCGCTGGTTCACTCGTCGTGCCCTTTGCCACGCTACTGCTCCTGCTGGGAATACAGGAATCCGAACGACGCCTTGTCATCACCACGCTGCTGACGTTCATCGGTGCTTCGATGATTATTGGATTGCTGCAATTCTCGACCGGCGCATTCAATAACGTCTTCGTCAACGATACACGTGGCGTGATTTCCGGCATGTTCGCCAACCGCAATCATTTCGCTTTGCTGCTGGCGATAGGATGCCTGTTAGCGCCGGTTTGGGCGTCGGAAAGCCGGAACGTCTTATCGTGGCGGGCGGCGCCGGCAGCCGGACTGGCATTGCTTTTCCTTCTGACCCTCTTGGCGACCGGTTCCCGGGCGGGGCTGGTGCTGGGAATCCTGGGAATATTGCTCGGCCTGCTGATTTCGGGCCGAACGATTCGCCGCGCATTGAAACGCTATCCTTCTTGGGTTTTTCCAGCTCTGATGACAGGTGTCGTCGGCATCGGTGCGATCGGCGTGCTGGCCAGCGTCGTCGCCGGTCGGGCGGAATCCATCAACCGCTTCTTCGCCATGGACCAGGGCCAGGATATGCGGATGCGAGGGCTGCCAATCGTATGGCAGATGACCCGGGATTATTTTCCGGTTGGAACGGGACTTGGCACCTTTGATCCCGTCTTTCGCATGTATGAACCCATGGCATTGTTGAAACCGACCTATTTTAACCATGCCCACAACGATTTCCTCGAAATCGTTCTGACAGGCGGATTGCCGGGATTACTGCTGCTTGGGGCAGCGGTTGGTTGGTGGATTTGGGCCAGTGTCGGGGCATGGAAGGCGCGAAGCGCAGGCTCGGTACTGCCAATATCGGGGTCGGCGATATTGTTTCTGATCCTCGTCGCCAGCGTATTCGACTATCCCGCCCGTACGCCCACGATCATGGCGTTCATCGTGATCGCGGCAACCTGGCTTTCGGCTCACGGACGCGCAGGTTCATCAGCTTTACCGCAAGAGCGTGCGTCCCTATGATCGTCCCGTTCCCTTTCAGTTGGAAAGCTCCCCGCCAAGATGCGTAACGCCGTGACCATTCTGTTCATGATGATTGCCTTGACGGCGTGCAATCGTCGCGAGCCGCTACAATCGAGCTCTCGTCTTACCGTCGTCGACGACAGTACGACTCTTCCTCCACCGGAACGGTTGGATCTGACCGCCGCGGATCGACCCGCGTTGATCGGTCCGCTGGATACGATCCAGGTTGATGTCTTCAATGTTCCCGACTTGAGCCGTGAGATACAGGTTGATGCCGGCGGCCAGATCGCGATGCCGCTGATCGGTACGATCGATGCTCGAGGACGCACTGCTCAGGAACTGGGCACCGCGATCGAGACCGCGTTGCGCAAGCGCTATGTCCGTGAACCGGAAGTTACCGTCAACATCAAGAGTTCCATCAGCCAAGTTGTCACGATCGACGGCCAGGTCGTAGAACCGGGTCTGTATCCCGTCACCAATCAGATGACGTTGCTGCGAGCAGTCGCATCCGCAAAGGGACTAAGTGAGTTCGCACGACAGGATGATGTCGTTATTTTACGTACCGTCAATGGCCGCAGGATGGCCGGCCTGTACAATGTCAGCGCGATCCGTCGTGGTGCATATGACGATCCCCCCATCTATGCCAACGATCTGATCGTCGTGGGAGACTCTCCGCAGCGGCGTCTTTTCCGTGATTTCGTGTCGCTGGCTCCGCTTCTTGCGGCCCCCCTCATCGCCATCCTGCAGTAAGGTTCCGAAGTTCAATGAATCTGGTCACGTCCAATCCGCTTGGCGGTTCAGACAATTCATCTCGGCTGTCGGCTGACCTTCAGGGTGCCGAGCCGGATCGTCCATCGATCCTGCGCCAATATCTGCGTATCGCACTTCGTTGGCGATATGTGATCATTGGCGCGGTGATCGGGTGCGTTCTTATTGGATTGATCGCGACGCTGCTGACCACGCCGAAATATACGGCGACCGCAACCGTTGAGATTGCGCGAGAGGCCAGCAAAGTCACCGATTTCCAAGGCGTGGAGCGTGAAGGCAGCACCCTTGATCAGGAATTCTATCAGACCCAGTATGGCCTGCTGAAGTCACGCGCATTGTCGGAACGGGTCGCAACCCAGTTACGCTTTGTCGACGATCCCAAGTTTTTTGAACTGTTTGGCCACAGCAGCAAGGAACAGGCATTCCAGATCGTCAATGGTCGCTTCCCCGCCGCCGGAAGAGCCGAGCGGCAGCGCGTTGCTGGTGAGATTCTGCTGCGCAACCTGTCGATCAACCCCACGCGCATGTCACGTCTCGTGGATGTGGCGTTTACGAGCCCGGATTCGGCGCTATCGGCACGGGTCGCCAACGCCTGGGCGGATAGCTTCATCCAGATCAATCTGGAACGAAAGGTTCAGGCGACATCCTATGGGCGCAACCTGCTCCAGCGCCAGTTGGCCCTACAAAAGGAGCGGCTCGATGAAAGCCAGCGTCAACTGGTCGCCTATGCATCAGCGCAGGAAATCATCAACTTGCCGGCTCAGGGCAGTGGATCATCCGGAGCGACAACGTCGGAACGCTCGATCGTCGCCGACGATCTAGCCGCGTTGAACGCCGTATTGTCACAGGCTACCGCAGACCGCATCCAGGCCGAGGCGCGCTATCAACAGGGAGGCCGCTCCGGTGCATCGACCGAGGCATTGCGCAACCCGGCGATCAACAGCTTGCGTCAGCGTCGAGCGGAACTGGCTGCTGATTACCAGCGGCTGATGGTTCAGTTCGAACCTGCCTATCCGGCCGCACGCGCCATCCAATCCCAAATCGACCAGCTCGATCGTTCGATCGCTCGTGAAGAAGGCCGGGTATCCGGCTCCATCGTTGCCGAGTACAATGAAGCACGGCAGCGTGAAAGCGCGCTCCAGCAGCGCGTCAATCAATTGAAGGCAAGTTACCTCGACAATCGTCGGCGCAGCATTCAGTACAATATCTACCAGCAGGAGGTGGATACCAACCGCGCACTTTATGATGGCCTGCTACAGCGGTTCAAGGAAATCGGCATTGCCGGCGGCGTGGGCGTCAACAACGTTTCCGTTGTCGATCCCGCGGAGGAGCCACAAAGTCCGTCCAGCCCCCTGCTTCTGATCAATCTGATCGTCTCGGTCCTTGTCGGATTGGGATTGGGTGCGCTTGCGGCATTCGCGCTGGAGCAGATGGACGAAGCGTTCGCCGACCCGGCCGAGGTGGAAAGGCGCCTTGGCCTCCCACTGCTGGGCTCGGTGCCCAAGGTGGACGACAAGACGTCGCCGTACAACGAACTGCTCGATCGCAAGTCCGACCTCGTCGACTCCTATTTGGCCATCAACACCAACCTGGGCTTCACGACGGAGCACGGCGTACCGCGAACCTTCTCGGTCACTTCGACACGACCGGCCGAAGGCAAGTCGATTACGTCGCTTGCGCTTGCGACCATGCTGGCGCGTGCTGGTAAGCGCGTGATCCTTGTCGACGGCGACATGCGCTCGCCCTCCATCCATCACTTGGGTGGTGTCAGCCACGATCGCGGTCTCAGCAACTTTCTGGCCGGCGACGATGCATTGGATGCGTTGCTTTTCCCAATGAACGATCTCGGCTTCGACGCGATGTCGGCAGGCCCGATCCCACCCAACGCAGCAGAACTGCTGACCGGCAACCGTCTGTCGGTACTGCTAGATCGGCTACTCGAGCGATACGATCATGTGGTCGTAGATTCCCCGCCGGTCATGGGGCTAGCCGATGCGCCACTGATTGCGAACAGAGTGGAAGGCGTGGTGTATGCGGTTGAATCGCATGGCATCCGTGCAACCTTGGTAAAAACGGCTCTTGCGCGACTTTCCAGCGCCAATGCGCGGATATTCGGCGGCATTCTGACAAAGTTCGAAGCCCGCAAATCACATTACGGCTACGGCTATGATTACGGCTATGGTTACGGTCGGGACAAAGAAGCGAAAGATTGAGTAGACGCATGTCTCGCCGACGCACTACTCGACGTTCATCGTCTGAATGGATGGCACGGAGCGCGATCGCCGCGACCGTGGCGATTGTCGGCGGCTTTGCGGTGACGTTCTCGCTCGCTCAGGTCGTCGCTGGCCGCAATCCAGCTCTTGCTTATAATCTGGCCTCTTACGATGGGCGGATTACAGCTAGATATGCCGCCGCTTTGACCCGGGATGGATCCAGCGCCGCAGACCAGCAACGTTCGGACGCCCTTGCCCGACACGCACTGTTGCAGGATCCAATGGCGGTAACCGCCTTGTCGGTATTGGGGTTCAATGCTGATCTGCGCGGCGATCGGATTGCTGCGCAACGGATGTTCAGCCGTGCCCAGACAATGTCGCGACGTGATGTACGCACGCAGTTGTGGATGATTGAGTACGCGGTCGGCCAGAACGATATCCCTGAAGCGCTCGATCAGTATGACATGACCTTGCGGGTCTTTCCCTCACTGGGCGCGTTGCTGTACCCGATTTTGGCACAAGCCAGCGACGATCCGGATATTCGCCGCGAGCTTGTCAAAACGCTGGCCCGCAGAACCTCTTGGAGTGAAAGCTTCATCTCTTATGCAGGGCGAAGTGGCTCCGATCCTCGGGTGACTGCAACGCTGTTCTCGGATTTGCGCCGCGCTGGCGTGAATGTACCTCCTACCGCGCGTGCAACAGTTGTCGATGCCCTGATCGCCAGCGGACAAACGGAAGCCGCATGGCAATATTATGCTGCCGATCGCCCGGGCGCTGACCGCCAGCGATCACGCGACACCGACTTTGCCGCCGCCTTGGATTCGCCCTCGCAATTTGATTGGGTTCCAACCAACGGCGAAGGTATAGCGACCTCCATCTCCGATGGAACTTTCGACTTTACCGTGCCGGCAAGCGTCGGTGGTACGCTGCTGCGGCAGGTTCAGCTTCTGCCTCCTGGTGACTATCGATTGAGTGGTCGAAACGAGTTGGACGATCAAGCGTCTGCCGCGCTACCATATTGGACGTTGGCATGTCAGAACGGCCGCGAACTGGGTCGTATTACTTTGGCCAGTTCCGTCGGGACAAAGGGGCCGTTCTCAGGGTCGTTCCGCGTACCAACGGGTTGCCCGGTGCAAACACTGATGCTGGTTACGCAGCCGTCGGAAGCGATTGCCGGCCTGACAGGACGCATTGACCGGATCGAGCTTGGTCCGGTTTCTCGATGATGCTACCTGGCGGGAGCGTTGAATCCTGCCGCCAAGAGCATGTTCTCGATAACAGTCCGACTACTTTGACGGTACGAAGTTAACGGCCTTCGCCGTCCAGATCCAACAGTCGCGGGCGAGGATATCCGCCCCCGCCGGCTTCAATATGGCATTCAGACCCATAGACCAGACACGGGCATGTCTCGTCTTGAGGTCGCGTCCAATCTCTTCTCGCTTATTCCGGCGAAGTGCCTTCGTCGCCTGTCAGCGACACCGTGCTCGAACCACTGCCCGATACCAAACCAGTCCCGGCAGTACCACTCACTTTACCCAATCCGTTCACGGTGCCGCTCGTGCCATTTACCCGGTCGCGGACCGATCCGACCGGGCCTTGGGCACGATCGCGTGTACCGCCAACGGCGCCCTGCACCCGGTCGCGTGCCGCGCCGGCGGTGTCGCGCACTGCATCGGTACCGATCAGCTGCGCATCGACGCTGCCACCGGCGTTGCCCGATCCACTGCCCGAACCACCGAGCGTGCCGCCCAGCGCCTGTGCGGTGCCGTCGATCGCGCCGTCGCCGCGGGCCGAGCCGCCGCCGCGCACCCGGCCGCTGCGGCGGTCGACCTGACGTTCGGTGGTCACTTCGCCGCCGCCGCGGCGGGCGGTGCGGGCGGTGGTGTCGGCGCGGTCGCGCACCCGCTCGATGGTCGGGCTGAGCCCACGGTCGAAGGTGCCACCGGCCGTGCCGCCGAGCCCGCCGCTGAGGCTCCCGCCCAGCCCGCCGCCGCCGCCACCGCCGCCCAGCAGCTGCGCCGACGCGGGGGTGGCGATCGCGGCAGCCAGTGCGGCACCCATCAGGAACATGGTCTTCATCGCGGTTCTCCTTTGTTCGTGCGCCGCGTGCAGGCGCTTCGGGAAGGAGAACGGGTGCCGCTTTCGCTTTAATCCCGGCGGATGCGATTTTTTCCGAAGGTCACCGCGCGACCGTCCTGCAATCCCCGCACACCACCCCGCGCCCGGTGCGGCCCCCCGCCCCCTTCGCCTCGCGGTCGAGCGTCTTGAGCGCCGCCGCGGCATCGCCGGCCCATGCCGCCGATAGCCGCGCAGCGACCAGCGGGGCAGCGAACGACGTGCCGCGCACCGGCTTCGCGCTTCCGCCAGCATCCAGCGCCAGCATGTCCGCCCCCGGCGCGGCATAGTCGAGATGGCACGCCCGCCCCGCCTCCAGCAGCACCCGCCCGCGTCCGTCGACCCCGGTGACGGCGATCGCCTGCGGGTAGCTCGCCGGATAGGCGGGCGGTGCGGCGGGGCCGTTATTGCCGACCGCCGCGACCACCAATGTCCCCCGCGCCCGCGCCGCGGCGACGAAGCGGCCGAGCAGCGCATTGTCGGGGCCGGCGAGGCTCATCACCACCACCGGCACCCTCGCCTGCACCATCCACGCCAGCGCACGGGCGAGCGCGCTGGCGCTGCCGCCCGCCGGATCGCTGCCATAGACGTCGGCGACGTGCAGCTGGGCGCCGGCCGCGCTGGCCTTGATCCCGCCGCCACCGGTCAGCAGCGATGCGACCGCCATGCCGTGGTCGCTGGCGCGCGGCGCACCGGCGGCAAAGCCCTGTTGCGCGGCCAACCCCGGCGTCCCCGCCGCCACGCCGCCGTCGATGATGCCGATCCGTTTGGGGCCGGTACCGGGGGCAAGGCGTCCCCCGCCCCCTTCCCGTACCCCGGCGAAGGCCGGGGTCCAGTTACGGAACGGTCGTTGGTGACCATCGGCGTCCCCCAACTGGACCCCGGCCTCCGCCGGGGTACGAGAAGAAGGGGCCGACGCCACCCCACTCGCGCTATACAACGGGTCGAGCGTCACCCGGTCGCCACCGACGATCCGGCCGAGCCGCCGCGCCGCCTCCACCGCCGACAGCCCGGCGGGTACGCGCAGCCGGGCAAAGCCGATGCCGAGATCGTCGTAGCGCTCGCTCTCGATCACCGAAAAACCCGCCCGCTGCGCCAATTCCAGCACCGCCGGATCGGGATCGGCCAGCGTCACCTCGCCCGCACGCACCGGATTGTCGTCGCGGTCCAGCTCGATCCGGTCGGGAAAGCGCCGCGCGAGGTCGCGGGCACGCTCGACCGACTGCCGCACCAGCTGCCGCGCCTCCGCCGCCGCGCCATCGAGCGGCAGCGCCCCCCGGATGCCGCCCACCGCCGTACCGACCCGCCCGGGCAGCTGCGGCAGTTGCGGGACCTGTGGCAACAACTGCGCCGACGCCGCCGTCGGCAGGGCCAGCGCGAGGGCCATGCATCGCAGAAATCTGGCGCCGGCCATCACGCTCTCCCTCGCCCGGCACATGCCGGCCGCATCGGTACGCCGGAATGGCGCGTGGCCGGAAGAAAGATTGGTTCACGCGAAGGCGCGAAGGGCGCGGAGGGGGTGCGCTTGCCGCCAGCGCGGTCCTTTCCCATCAGCCATTCGATGACAGGGCCCCGCTGCCCGAAGCGTAACCCCTCCGCGCCCTTCGCGCCTTCGCGTGAAACCATCACTTCTTTCCCTTTCCGGGGATCGTACGAAGATCGTATCCGATCGCCACTAGGATTTTCCATCGTCATGCCGGATGAAACGGGCGACGCCATCCGTTTCATCCGGGAAGCGACGAAAGGACCAGGGTTGCGCTTCGAGGACGAGCTGGTTTCCCATCTGCCCCGGTTGCGGCGCGTGGCGCATGCGCTGGCGCGCGTGCCTGCCGATGCCGACGACCTGTTGCAGGCGGCGGTGGAGCGCGCGCTGATGCGCCGCGACCAATGGCAACCGGGCACCAGGCTGGATGCATGGGCGATCCGCATCCTGCGCAACCTGTGGATCGACACGGTCCGGGCACAGGGCCGGCGGCGCGAAACCTTCGTGCCGCCGGAGGAAGGCGACGCCGTGGGACGGCAGGGCGAACAGGAGACGGCGGTGGAACTGCACAATATCGGCCGGGCGATGGGCACGCTGCCCCCCGAACAGCGCGAGGTGATCGCGCTGGTGATGGTGGAGGGCTTTGCGTATCGCGAAGCCGCCGACATCCTCGACATCCCCATCGGCACGCTCACCTCGCGTCTGGTGCGCGGACGCGAGGCGTTGCTGACGGCACTGGGAGAAGCGGCATGACGATCGATCCCGAAACGCTCGCCGCCTATGCCGATGGCGAACTCGACCCGTTGAGCGCCAGGCGCGTCGAACGGGCGATCGCCGACGATCCGGCGTTCGCCGCAGAGGTCGAACGCCACCATGCGCTGACCGCGCGGCTGCGGGGGAGCTTTGCGACCCTCGACACGCAACCGATGCCTGCCGGGGTCGAGGCCTTATTCGCGCGACCGGATAACGTCGTGGCGTTCCCGGTCCGTAAGCCTGCACCCAAGCCGCAGCGCTGGTGGGGTGCGATCGCCGCCAGCCTCGTCGCCGGGCTGTTGCTGGGACAACTGGTACCGCGGTCGGGCAGCGATCTGGGGTTCGAGGGCGGCACGGCGGTCGCGCAAGGCAACCTCGCCCGCGCGCTCGACACGCAGTTCGCCTCGACGCAGGGGGCACAGGCGCCGGTAAAGATCGGCATCACCTTCCGTGACCGCGCCGGCGCGCTGTGCCGCACGTTCGAGACCGGCACCACCGGCGGCATCGCCTGTGCGGGCAACAAAGGCCTATGGCGGGTGCAGGCACTGCAGGGCGGCGCCGAGACGACCACCACCGCCTATGCCCAGGCCGGATCGCCGATCGCGGCGGTGCTGGCACAGGCGCAGGCGATGGCGGCCGGCGACCCGCTCGATGCGGCAGGGGAGGCGGCGGCGCTGAAAGGGCGGTAGAGGTGACCAGCAGCGGGGATGCTCCATCCTCCCCCGCCACGAACGTCATCCAAGCGCAGGCTGGGATCTCCCCGTTGGGACACGGCACGCGCGCCACCTGGAGACCCCAGCCTGCGCTGGGGTGACGCATGGGGAATGGTCTCCCCCCGTTCGGGTCGAGAAACTCCGCCGCCTACGCCCCCGGTCGCAACTGGCGCAGCCGCTCCCGCGCCCCCGCGAGCACAGCGGCATGGATCGCCTCCGGAAACCCCGCCGGCAACCCCGCTTCCACCGCCGCAAAGGCCGCATCGAACCCGGCATGCAACTCCGCCATCGCCGCTTCGACCGCCGCCACTGCCAGCCCGGCAGCGCGACCCGTTTCGACGAAATGCCGGCCATGCAGGTCGCCGATGCGATATTTGCGCGACGTGCCGACTGCCATCGCCAGCTTGAACTGGTTACACCCGATCTGGTGCGCGGCAAGGCTCGGCTGCGCACTCAGCACGTCGTACAGCGGGGTCAGCCGAAACCGCCCGCCGGGCGACAGGAAGATACTGAAATTCTTGGCATGACCATCGGTCGCGCCGATCAGCCAGAACAGCATCTGCGCCTTCAAAAAGGTCAGCCGGTCGCCATTGGGATCGTCGCTGCCCTCCAGCAGCTTCGCGACATCGACGATCCCCGGCCCGCCTTCGCTTTCATATTTGGCGGTGGGCGGGACCGACAACGCCTGGCACATATCCTCCTGCGGCAACCGCAACAGCCGCCCGTCGCCGGTCCGGCGCCGGTCGAACCGTTCGACCGCCAGCACGCAGGTATCGCCAAAGCACACGATCTCCGCCGCGTTCACCTTTAGCCCGAACGCGGCGAGCAGCTTCAGGCAGTAATATTCGTTCTCGACGCTGTCCGACAGGTCGATGCCGTTTGGCAACGCGCCGATCTGCGGCTTCAATATATGCGTCGTCGGCGTGGTGCCGATCGGCTTCATCCATTGCCCGTCATGGTACAGCAGCGCGGTCTTTTCCTGCGCGCCCGCAACCGAAATGCGGAACGCGGCATCGCGGTCGAGGCCGAGCGGCGCGCGCGTCAGATCGGCGATGATCGCGGCGACCTGCGCATCGTCGATGGCCACGCCGGCCACGCCCATGGCGTCGGGCGGATCGACATCGTTGGGCACGAACTGCAACGCGCCGACGCAATCGCGGCCGATTTCGCTCAGCAGGCTGAACGCATCGGTCCCCTGCGCCCCGACCCGTTCGGCGACACGGGTGCGGATCGGCGGGGAATCCGGCAACAGGTTTTCGAACACCGCCAGCACCCGGTCGCCATGATAGCCGCCGGGGCGCAGCGGCAGCGACAGCGACACCGGAATCGCCCGGTCCAGCGCCAGCCAGGCATCGACATAGGCGAATTCGATCGCGCCGCTCGACTGCCGCGTCAGCCGCCCGACATGGCGGTTGTTGAGGAAGACGTTGAGCGGCGCCCGCGCCGACCGGCGCGTCATCCGATCAGGTCCTCGATATCCTCGTCACTGCCCTGCGACCGGGGGGCGACGGTCAGTTCGAGATCGAGCGCGGCCAGCACCGCGCACAGCGTTTCGATCCGGGTCGCGCCCTGCCCGGTTTCGATCTGAGAGATCGTCGCCTGCCGCACGCCGGTCCGCCGGGCGAGCAGGGTCTGGGTAAAGCCAAGCTGCAGGCGATAGCGGCGCAACGCCTCCCCCAGCTGCTTCGGGGTACGGGCGAGAAGAGACGACGAAACCATCGGCAGTTAATACGCCAACCGGTATAAACAAACAATATACGGCGTGGCGTATATATCCACATTATACGCCAGAGCGTATTGCTGGTACCCTCCCCGATCGCCGATGTAGTTCGCCCAAGGCCAATGATTCACCCGCCCACTCAAACCCGTCGCACTGATTCAGACAATCCATCGGACGGCACCCTCAACCGCGCGTAGACTCGCCGCCATGGACCTCCCCTTCACCCCGATCGAACTGACCGCCCGCGATCCTGCGCGCGGGCTGGCGCGGCGGTGGCGGGTGGCGGCCTATCGCGACCTGTTCGGCACGCTGCTGGTCGAGACGCAATGGGGCCGGATCGGCAGCGGCGGGCAAAGGCTGGTGCGTGCCTTTGCCGACGAAGCCGCAGCACTCGCCCATGTCCGCGCGTTGCTGCGCCGCCGCGCAGGTGCAGTGCGGCGGATCGGGGTGGCCTATGCCTGACCTTTGGGGGGCGGATATTCGGATACCCCCAAGCAAAACTACCCGCCCCCTAAATCCCTACGCTATTGATGGATATATCGCACCGCGTCATTCTCCCAGCAAAATACAGGGAGATACGCATGGCATTGTCGTTGGCGCTGATTCTGGCGCAGGTCGCCGCTCCGACCGCGTCCGAACCGGTCGCGCCCGTGCAGAGCGCCCCTTCCGACCCGCAAACGTCCGAGGAAACCCGCGCCGACACCGGCCGCCTCGCTCCGGCGCAGAGCGGCGGCGAGATCGTCGTGACCGCGCGGCGCCGCGCCGAAACGGTGCAGCAGGTGCCGATCGCGATGTCGGTGATCGGCGGCACGACGCTGGCCGATACCGGCGCGTACAACGTCAGCCGCCTGACCCAGCTGCAGCCGACGCTGCAATTCTATTCGACCAACCCGCGCAATTCCGCCGCCAACATCCGCGGGCTCGGCGCGCCGTTCGGGCTGACCAACGACGGCATCGAACAGGGCGTCGGCATCTATGTCGACGGCGTATATTACAGCCGCATCGCCTCGGCGACGTTCGACTTCACCGACACCGAACGCATCGAAGTCCTGCGCGGGCCACAGGGCACGCTGTACGGCAAGAACACGACCGCCGGCGCGATCAACATCACCACCCGCCGGCCCAGCTTCACCCCCGAGGCCCGCGTCGAACTGACCACCGGCAATTACGACTTCATCCAGGCCAAGGCGTCGGCCTCCGGCCCGATCGTCGACGGCAAGCTCGCGGCGCGCATCTCCGCCTCGGTCACGTCGCGCCGGGGCACGATCCGCAACACCGTGCTGGGCGGCTATGCCAATGCGCAGGACAATCGGAGCGTGCGCGGCCAGCTGCTATGGACGCCGGCGCCGAACCTCGATGTCACGCTCTACGGCGATTACGGCCACCAGAACCCCGATTGCTGCGCCCAGATCTTCGCGCGGGTCGGCCAGACGCAGCGCCCGCTGAGCCGCCAGTTCGACCAGCTCGCCGCCGCGTTCGGCTATGCCCCGCCGTCGCGCAACGCGTTCGACCGGTTGACCGACCTCGACACGCCGCTGCGCGCGCGACAGGAGCTGGGCGGCGTCTCGCTGGTTGCCAACCTCGATCTGGGCGCGGCGACGCTCACCTCGGTCAGCGCGTGGCGCTTCTGGGACTGGGACCCGTCGAACGACCGCGACTTCACCGGGCTGCCGATCACCACCGTGTCGGCCAATCCGTCGCAGCAGCGCCAATGGAGCCAGGAACTGCGCATCGCATCCAACGGCAAGCGCGCGATCGATTACGTCGCCGGGCTGTTCTATTTCCACCAGACGATCGATACGCAGGGGTTGCAGGTCCAAGGCCCGGCCGCCTCGCGCTTCCTGCTCAATCCCGGCAATCCGCCCTTCGGTACCAATGGCTGCGCCACCGCCACGACCAATGCATGCAACCCGGCGGTGCTGAACGGCCTGACCGCGCGCAACACCATCGGCTTTTCCAACACCAGCGCGGCGGTGTTCGGCAAGCTGACCTGGCATCTGACCGACGCGCTGTCGATCGCGCCGGGCGTGCGGGTGAATTACGACAAGAAGACCGGCGATTACGTGTCGGTGGTGACGACCGGCACCGGCGCGCTGCTCAACTGCGCACCTGCGGCCCAGACGGCGAGCAGCGTCACCCGCGACCGCTGCGGCGTGCTGGCGCCGCAGAGCTACCGACCCGATTTCGACGACTGGAACGTGTCGGGCGACGTCACCATCGCCTATGACGTGGCGCGCGACATCCATGCCTACGCGACCTATGCGCGGAGCTACAAATCGGGCGGCATCAACCTGTCGGGACTGCCGCTCGACGCCAGCAACAGCCCGATCCTGGCGGCCGCGCAGGTGAAGCCCGAACAGGTCAACCATTATGAGGTGGGCCTCAAGACCCAGTGGCTCGACCGGCGGATCACCGCGAACCTCGCCGCCTTCTGGACCGACATCAGCGACTATCAGGCGACGGTGACCAACGGTCAGCTGGGCGTGCTGCGCGGCTACCTTGCCAATGCCGAGGCGGTGCGCACGCGCGGCATCGAGCTCGACACCGCCTTCCGCCCGACCGAGCGGCTGAACCTCTACGCCAACGCCGCATACACCGACGCGAAGTACGTCCGCTTCGTCGACGCCCCCTGCCCGCCCGAACTGTCGGGCGGCAGTGCACCGGCGGCGGGTCAGAGCCCCAGCGCGCCCGGCACGCCCGGCGGCATTAGCCCGTCGGCCTGCGACGTATCGGGACAGCGCCTGCCCGGCATCTCGAAATGGGCGTTCAGCTACGGCGCCGAATATGCCCTGCCGGCAAAGATCGGCGACACCGACGGCAACGCGTATCTCGGCTATGACGGCAGCTACCGCTCGCGCTTCTCGTCCAATCCGTCGCCCTCGGCCTACACCTATATCGACGGCTACAGCATCTCGAACTTCCGCCTCGGCTACCGCGCCGATGCCGGATGGAACGCGTTCCTGTGGCTGCGCAACGCCTTCGACCAGAATTACTACGAACTGCTCGCGACCCAGTCGGGCAATACCGGCTTGATTGTGGGCCAACCCGGCGATCCGCGCACCTATGGCGTGACGATCTCGGCGTCGTTCTGAGCTTGTTGCGGGCGGCCTTGCGTTCCGATGATCCTCTTCCAAGATCATCGGAGCGCAAGGCCGGCCAAGGAACGCAGCGGGACGACGCGGGTTCTCGGCATGGAGGAACCACGCAATGGTCCAAGCGAGAAGGTTGACCGCCGCCGAACAGGGCCTTGCGCGCACGGTCTATGCCTCCACGATTCCGTTCGACCGCGTCTATGTCACCAATCTCGAACTGGGTTCTGCCGTCACGCTGGCCGGCATGGATCTGTCCACGGGCAAGTTCGACTACACCATCAACTGGACGGACGGATTTGGCGGCATCATGACCGATGCCGAACGCCGGGCCACGCTGATCCACGAACTATGCCATGTATGGCAGGGCGAAAATGGCGTCTGGCCGACCTTCTACATGGGCCAATCGCTCTGGTCGCAGCTGTCCAGCGGCGTCGAGGACATCTGGAAGAAACGCAAATGGCGGGGATGGGGTACCCACCGCAGTACCGCCTATAAATTCCCCCGTTCGGCCATTGGCAATCCATGGACCAGCTTCAACGTCGAGCAGCAGGCTTCGCTGGTCGAAAGTTGGTTCATGCCGGAACGAGACCGTATACGACCTGCGGGACCGGGCCGTGTCTTCATCTCGGACTTCGGCGACGGCGTATTCGGTGGCGATCGATCGCCATGGGACGCGCGCTTTCCCTATATCCGCGACGTCATCCGGGCGCGTAATCGCCGTGCCGCCTATCGAGCGCTCACCTTGCCCGGCGGCGGTGACCCGCAGGTAAAGGCGATGCAGGACCGGTTGGTCGCGTTGGGTTACCTTGAGGCACGCCATGCCGATGGCCTGGTCGGGCGCAGCAAGAGTGCTACCCTTGACGCAGTCCAGGCTTTCCAGCGTAGTAACGGCTTGAAACCCGATCGTGATCTGGGGGGCCCAAACAGCCAGACCCGCCAACGCCTCGCATTGCCGGCCGCGAAGCTGGTGCGCGCTCGATGACGCGCGCCCTTGCGATCGCCGCCCTGATCCTGCTCGCCGCGTGCAGCCGCAGTAGCGGTGGTCCGCTGGAGCCGGTGGAGGCCCCCGGCGTACAGCTGTCGAAGGACGCCGATGGCAAGACCGCGGCGACGATCCGGACGGCGTCCGTGTCGGCCAGCGTCACCGCGCACTGGTCCGATACCGGCGGCCAGTCGGCGAATGTCGTCTACGCCAATCGCGGCAGCGTGCCGGTACGCATCGACCTGGGCACCCTGACGATGACCGGTCCGGCGGGGGAAGCGGTGATCATGTCCGCCGCCGACGTCACGGATACCGACCTGCTCGACGCCCGCACCGACAACGACGACGCCCACCCCCTTCTGCAACGCGATGCATCCGGGACGGCCAGCGGCGTACTGGAGCTTCCCCCCGGCACCGAACGCCAGGTCGATGCGCAGCTCAGCCCCTTTTCGAACACGACCGCCGCCAAGGGCGGCAACGCCATCACCCTGCGGCTGCCGATGCCGGATGCGGCGCGCGACATACGGTTCGTCGCCCGCAAACCTTCGCTGCTGCCGTTATAAAGGATCATCGGCGGCCCGAGCATATCCGGATCGATCGGGTCGCTCTGGCACACGATGTCCGCCCCCTCACCCCGTTCCAGAAGCGCGGTCAGGTCGGGCGCGATCATCGGCGCGTCCTCGTCGAGGAACAGCGATCCCGTCGCGACCAGATACAATGCCAGCCCATCCGTGCCCTCGCCGTACACGATCAACTCCCCGCCGCCATTGCCGCCTATCGCGACCGCACCCGGCAGGCTGGCCGACACGCCATAGGCATCGTCCATGCCGATCGCTTCGTACGGTCCCCACAGTTGCAACTCGCCGCGGCGCTGCCACAGTAGGACGATGCCGGTCGCCTGCCGCACGATCGACAGATAACCGGGCGGCGGTTCGGCATGGCGCGCCACGAACCGTGCGATCTCCGCCGCGGTCGCGGGCGGGCCATAGGCGTGGAGGTGATAGTCAGGCGCGAACGACAGCATCATCCGTCCCGCTGCGCGAGTGACGCGCGGCGGATGCGCGATCAATCGTCCCACCCCGCCGCATCCCCCCCGGCGAACGATGCGAGCAGCGCAGCGCCCGGCTCACGCAGCGCCTTCGGCACGGCGGCCAGCGCCGGATCGTCGATCCGCATCGCCGGCAACCGCGTCGCCAGCATTTCGGCCAGCGTCCGCGCCTGATGCCGGTCGCGGCGCTGCTTCACCACGTCACGATCGTCACGGCCGGCGATCCATAGCTTGTGGCACAGGAAGGCGCGGGGATCGGGCACCGCCATCCACAATGGAAATCCCCGCTCGTCGATGACGATCCGTTCGATCACCGGCACGTTTTCCAGCCAGGCCAGCCCGGCAATCTCCACCGCGACCAGATCGTCGGCCGGATCGCCGATCCGTGCTAGGCTGCGCGCATCGGCGGAAAAGCGCATCGCCGGGGTGATGAGGTCGACCATATAGCCCGTGTCGTTGACCGCCCGGAAACTGCCCGGCCCGGTAGGCTGGAAGCTGCTATCCAGCCCCTGCAACAGTCCGATCAGCCCGTCCGCCCGCACATCGCCGACGATCTTCAACGATCTGCGCGCATCGTACAGGATGTCGATGTCCATCGTGGTCATCGCTTCCGCGCCCAGTTGCACGCCGCCCATCATTTCATAGGCATAGAGTGCATGGGTGCCGACGATCTTCAGCCCTTTGCCCAGCATCCCGTCCCGGTCGAGCCGGCGAATGATCCGCGCCGATGTGACCGGCACCCGGCCGAGGCGCAGCGCCCGATTGACCGGTGCCATCTCGCGCAGCCGCTGGTCGAGCCGGTCGCGCCGTTCGCGCAATGCCGCTCGCCCGGTATGGAAGGCGGCATGCGCCTCGTGCGTGCGATCGTCCTCACTCCCCAGGCTTTTCCAGACGCCGTCGGTCTTGCGGTACAGATAGGTCCGTTCCTTGACCGTCTTCCACGTCATCGACCCGGCATAGCGCGTCGCCAGTTCGCGGGTCGTGTCGCGATAGGTGGCATAAAGCTGCTCGCAATCGATCAGTTGCCGGGTCTGCTGTGCGCTCAAGTCCAACATACCGTTACGGTTATCCCTTTTCCGACGATGTTCAAACCAAAAGGGATAACGCCCTTGGCGGGGAAAGCGCACCCACCCCTTCGGGCACCCGCCGGAACCCTTGCCCCGCCCGCTCGCTCACACCACCATGACCGACGAACCCCTTCGCCCCGGCCGGGCCGTGCCCAGCGGCCGCCTGTCGCGCCTGTCCGGTTTCGGGCGTCTTGCCGGCGGAATCGCGGGCGGGATGCTCGCCGAGGGGGCGCGGCGCATCGCCAGCGGGGAGCGGCCGCGGATGGGCGACATGATCCTCACCCCCGCCAATGCGAAACGCATGGCCGACCGGCTGTCGCACCTGCGCGGCGCGGCGATGAAGCTCGGGCAGATGATCTCGATGGATGCCGGCGACCTGTTGCCGCCCGAACTCACCACGATCCTTGGCGCATTGCGCAACCAGGGGCAGACCATGCCGCCCGCGCAGCTCGACAAGCTGCTGGTCGCCGAATGGGGGCCGCAATGGCGGGGCAAGCTCGCCAAGTTCGACGCCAACCCGATCGCCGCCGCCTCGATCGGGCAGGTCCACCGCGCCGAGCTGGCCGATGGGCGGCGCCTCGCGATCAAGGTGCAATATCCGGGTGTGCGCGAGAGTATCGATGCCGATGTCGACAATGTCGCCACGCTGCTGCGCGTGTCGAACCTGCTGCCGCGCGAACTGGACCTCAAACCGCTGCTGGCCGAGGCCAAGCGCCAACTGGCCGACGAAGCCGATTACGCGCGCGAGGCCGCGGCGATGCGCCGCTATGCCGCGCGGCTCGATGGCGACCCGCGCTATGCGGTACCGCTGCCGGTCGAAGCGCTGACGACGTCGCGCATCCTCGCCATGGACTATATGGACGGCACCCCGATCGAGAACCTCGCCACCGCGCCGCAGCCGACGCGCGACTCGGCGATGACCACGCTGATCGAGCTGGTATTGCGCGAGCTGTTCGATTTCGGCGAGATGCAGACCGACCCCAATTTCGCGAACTATCGCTGGCAGGCCGATACCGGCCGCGTCGTGCTGCTCGATTTCGGGGCGACGCGGGACGTCCCGGCCGACACCGCCGACGCGTACCGCCGCCTGATCGCCGCCGGCCTTACCCACGACCGCGACACCATCCGCGACGTGGCGGTCGAAACCGGCTTTCTGGGCGAAGCGGCGGTACGCGCGCACCGCCCGGCGGTCGACCGGATCATCGCCGCTGTCGACGACGCGATGGCCCGCCCGGGTCCGTTCGACTTCGGCGACCGCGCCTTCGTGCCGGTCGTGCGCGAGGAAGCGAAGACCCTCGCCGCCGACCGCGCGACATGGCACGTGCCGCATGTCGAAACGCTGTTCGTCCAGCGCAAGATCAGTGGCACCGCGCTGCTGGGCGCACGACTGAAGGCGCGGGTCGATGTGCGGGGGCTGGCGGCGCAGGCGACAGGTCGACGTGTCGACATGTAGATCATGTGTCAGGTGAGTTGATCTGGCACTCTTTTCCAAAATGACAATCTTTGCCATATCCGACCCGGAGGTTCCTTATGGCATCGATGAACATCTCGCTCCCCGATCCCTTGCGCGCGCAGGTGCAGGCCCGGATCGACAGTGGCCACTATGCCAGCGCCAGCGACTATGTCCGCGACCTGATCCGCCGCGATCAACACGCCATTGATGACGAGGCCCGCTGGCTGCGTGATCTCGACGCATCGATTGCCGACAGCCTTGCCGAAATGCGTGCCGGCGGTGGTATCGATCTCGACACCGCCTGCGATGCGGTGCTTGCCGGCCTCGCTGCGGACGGGCGCCCTGCGTGAAACGGGTCGTCCTGTCGACCCGCGCCCATGCCGACCTGGCTGCTATCGGCCGCTTCATTGCCGAGGACAATCCACCCCGCGCCGACACCTTCGTCACCCAACTGCGGACGGTCGCGGCAGGGCTGGCCGACATGCCCCACGCCTTTCCCCTGGTGCCTCGCTACGAACGTGACGGCATTCGCCGATGGTCGTGGAAGGGCTATGGCATCCTCTATTCCGCGCTTCCCGACTGCATCTTCGTCCATCGTATCCCGGGACCGGGACAGGACCATGATCGCGCGCTCCGGCTGCGCTAACAAACCGCCTTTCCTACACGCTTTCGCTACGCCATGCCCCCCCCGGTTCGCTCCGACCGGTACCGGCGCGCACAGCCCGCCCACAACCCGCCACACGAAACCGTGGCGAGTGTGAACTTCGTGAACTTTGAAAGTCCGGCGTGTCAGTCCGACCCGAAAATATCCCGCGTGAACAACCGGTCGCCGATATCGGCCAGCTCAGGCGCGGCGCGGTTGGCGATGACGACGTCGCACTCGGCCTTGAACGCGTTCAGATCCTTCACGACGCGCGACCCGAAGAACAGGTCGTCGTCGAGGCTCGGTTCGTACACGACGACCTCGATCCCCTTGGCCTTCACCCGCTTCATGATCCCCTGGATCGACGACTGGCGGAAATTGTCCGATCCGGCCTTCATCGTCAGGCGATAGACGCCGACCTTCTTCGGGCGGCGCGCGATGATCTGGTCGGCGAGGAAGTCTTTGCGCGTACGGTTCGCGTCGACGATCGCGCGGATCAGGTTCTGCGGCACCTCGGAATAATTCGCCAGCAGCTGCTTGGTATCCTTGGGCAGGCAATAGCCGCCATAGCCGAAGCTGGGGTTGTTGTAGTGCATGCCGACCCGCGGATCGAGGCCGACGCCCTCGATGATCTGCTTGGTGTCCATGCCGCCGGCGATGGCATAGCTGTCGAGTTCGTTGAAGAAGGCGACGCGCATCGCGAGATAGGTGTTGGCGAACAGCTTGATCGCCTCCGCCTCGCGCGTGTCGGTGAACAGCACGGCCACGTCCTGCTTCTCCGCCCCCTGCAGCAGCAGGTCGGCAAAGATGCGCGCCCGGTCCGAGCGTTCGCCGACGATGATCCGCGACGGGTGGAGGTTGTCGTACAACGCCCGGCCCTCGCGCAGGAATTCGGGGCTGAACACCACGTTCGGCGCGTTCAGCCGTGTACGGACATCGTCGACGAAGCCGACCGGGATGGTCGACTTGATGACGATCGTCGCCTGCGGTGCGATCGTCGCGGCGCGGGTGATCACCGCCTCGACCGAGCTGGTGTTGAACTTGTCGGTTTCGACGTCGTAATTGGTCGGGGTGGCGACGATGACATAGTCGGCACCGTCCAGCGCCGCCTCGGCATCGGTGGTCGCGGTCAGGTCCAGCGTGCGCTGCTCAAGGAAGCGTTCCAGCTCGGCATCGACGATCGGCGACGTGCGATCGTTGACCAGCGCGACGCGCTCTTCCGAAATATCGACCGCGACGACCTGGTTATGCTGCGCCAGCAGCACCGCGTTCGACATGCCGACATAGCCGAGGCCAAAAACCGCGATCTTCATGATATATCCTTCGTCCACCCGGCGCACCGCCGCGTAACGATCCGCCTAGCCGCTGGAGTGGGCCGGCAACAAGCCCCTTGGGGTCCGGGCGGGGCATAACCGTGCTGCAGTGCGTCATACGCCGCAAAAAGTTCCCCGACATTCCCGCTTCGTACCCCGCCGTACCTACCGATCGCGGTACGGCGGCGCATAACATTTCGTTTAGCAACGCAATCGTAACGGCCGGACGAACGGAGTCCCGCCATGCGTTTCCTATCCTGTCTGCGGGATCACAATCTGCCGCTGGTCGGCCTGGCCGCGTGGTTCTGCCTCGTGGGGTCGATGATCACCATCCGCCTGCTGGATCGCATCCGCGATGCCGAACGCGGCACGCGCATCGCATGGGTGTTCCTGAGCGGCGCGGCGGCCGGCGCCACGATCTGGTGCACCCATTTCATCGCGATGATCGCCTATCAGCCGGGCGTCGAGGTCGCCTACGAACCGCGGCTGACCGGCCTGTCGCTGCTGCTGGCCATCCTCGGCAGCGCCGCGGCGCTGCATGTCGCGACGCGGCGCTGGCGCCCGTCGGCGGCGCTGGGCGGCGCGCTGTTCGGGACGGCGGTCACCGTCATGCACTATATCGGCATGCAGGCGTTCGTCGCACACGGCATGGTGCGCTGGTCGCAGGGCGACGTCGTCGCGTCGGGGCTGTTCGCGGTGGCGCTGGGGGCGCTGGCGTTCGACCGGGCGCAGGGACGCGGGCGCTTTTCGGGCCATTGGTGGGCGACCGCGCTGATGGTGGCCAGCATCGTGCTGCTCCATTTCACCGGCATGTCCGCGATGACCATCGTGCCCTTCGCACCGGCGGTCGGCCATGTCGGGTCGAGCACCGCGACGATCGTGATGGCGATCGCGGTGGCGGGCGTCGGCACCCTGGTCGTGGGCACCGGCCTTGCCACCTATATCCTCGATGCGCAGGCGCGCGCCGACACCCGCCGCCGGCTGACCGAGCTGCTGGAGGGCAATGTCGACGGCATGGTCATCGTCCAGGACGATGTCGTCACCGCCGCCAACGCCGCCTTCACCGCGCTGGTCGGCACGGACGCGGCGGTGCTCGGGCAGCCGTTGACGCGCTGGATCGCCGACCTTGCCGCCGCGCGGCCCGACCGGCTCGCCCAGCTGACGCTGACCGCCGCCGATGGCGAAATCCCGATCGAGGTCGCGGTGCGCGTCGATCGCCGCCGCGCGACCCCGCAGACCGTCTATTCGATCCGCGACCTGCGCGCGCGCATCGCGCAGGAACGCCGCATCGCCCATCTGGCGCGCAACGACAGCCTGACCGGCCTGCCCAACCGTACCTCGTTCCTCGAATGGATGGCGCGCCAGACCGGGCCCGACAGCCCGCACCGCGCCGTCGCACTGCTGTCGATCGACCTCGACCGGTTCAAGGAGGTGAACGACATGCACGGCCATGCCGCCGGCGACCAGCTGCTCACCCGGATCGCCGGGCGGATGCAGGCGGCGCTGCTGCCGAACGAGTTCGTCGCGCGCCTGGGCGGCGACGAATTCGTCGCGGCGATGCCGGTCGCCGAACCCGACGATGCGGTGACCCTGATCGACCGGCTGCGCGATGCGATCACCGCTCCGGTGCTGCTCGAACAGGAGGGGGTCGAGGCCAGCTGCGGCATGAGCATCGGCGTGGCGTTGTGGCCGCGCGATGCCGACGAATTGTCGACGCTGATCAACAATGCCGATCTGGCGATGTATCGCGCCAAGGGGTCGATCGCGAGCGACGCCTGCTTCTACGAAGAGGAGATGGATGAAACGGTCCGCCTGCGCCGGCGGATGGTCAAGGAACTGCGTGCCGCGATCGAGCTGGGCGAATTGTCGCTGCACTGGCAGGTGCAGGAATCGGTCGGGTCGGGCGAGATCACGGGGTACGAGGCGCTGTTGCGCTGGACCCGGACCAACGGCGACAGCGTGTCGCCTGCCGTCTTCATTCCGCTGGCCGAACAGTCGGGGCTGATCCTGGCCATCGGCGAATGGGTGCTGCGCACCGCCTGCGCCACCGCCGCAGCGTGGCCCGTCCCCCACCGGATCGCGGTCAATCTGTCGCCGGTGCAGCTCGGCCATGTCGACCTGCCGCGCCTGGTGCAGCAGGTGCTGCTCGAAACCGGCCTGTCGCCCGCCCGGCTCGAACTGGAGATCACCGAGACGGCGATGATCACCGATCCCGTCCGCACGATCCACGTCCTGCGTCAGCTGAAGGCGATCGGCGTGTCGATCGCGATGGACGATTTCGGCACCGGCTATTCGTCGCTCTCGACGCTGCGCTCGTTCCCGTTCGACAAGATCAAGCTCGACCGGTCGTTCATGGCCGAACTGAACGGCGGCCCGCAATCGGCGGCGATCATCCGCGCGGTGCTGGCGCTGGGCGAGAGCCTCGACATCCCCGTCCTGGCCGAAGGGGTCGAGACGCCCGACCAGCTCGATTTCCTGCGCGAACAGAAGTGTGACGAGGCGCAGGGCTTCCTGCTCGGCCGCCCCGGCCCGTTGCCGGCGCGGGCGGTGGAGAGCGCGCGACTGGCGGGGTAGCTGGATGCAGCCTGTTGGCAGCCCCCCAATCCGTTCGTGCTGAGTAGGGGCTGAGCGAAGTCGAAGACCCGTATCGAAGCACTTGGCACGCGGTCCTTCGATACGCCCTTTCGACAAGCTCAATGGCTACTCAGGACGAACGGTTTTCTCTCAGAACTCCGACCAGTCATCCTCGACCAGCGCCACCGCCGCGTTCCCCCGCCGCACCGGTACCACCAGCGCGGGCCGGCTGCTACGCACCGGCAGCGCCCGCACCGTATCGCGCTGGTCGCGCAACCCGATTTCCCCCAGCGAGAACCGCGCGATCTCCGCCGACAGTGCATCGGCCTCCGACGACAGGCTGCGCGCCGCCGCCGTGCTCTGCTCGACCATCGCCGCGTTGCGCTGGGTCACGCCGTCCATCTCGGACACCGCGGTATTGACCTGCGCCAGCCCCTGCGACTGCTGCTCGGCCGATCCCGAAATGTCCGACACCAAGGTGCTGATCTCGCCGATGCGGGCGATGATCCGTTCCAACGAGCGGCCGGTTTCGCTGACCAGCGCGACGCCGGTATCGACCGTCTGGACGGAGGCGGTGATGCGCTGCTTCACGTCCTTGGCCGCTTCGGCCGAACGCTGCGCCAGCGCGCGCACTTCGGACGCGACGACCGCGAACCCCTTGCCCGCGTCCCCGGCCCGTGCCGCCTCCACGCCGGCGTTCAGCGCCAGCAGGTTCGTCTGGAATGCGATGCCGTCGATCACCGCGATGATGTCGGAGATTTCGGTCGAGGTCCGCTCGATCCGCGCCATCGCATCGACCGCGCGGTGGACGATGTCGCCGGACTCGATCGCTTCGCTGCGCGCGGCACCGACGATCTGGTCGGCGCGGCCGGCGCTCTGGGCGGTCTCGCGCATCGTCGCGGTGATCTGCTCCATCGCCGCTGCGGTCTGTTCGAGGCTGGCGGCCTGTTGCTCGGTACGCTGCGACAGGTCGTCCGACGCGGCGCTGATCTCGCCGGCACCTTTGCGGATATCGGTCGCGACCGTCGATACCGACAGCATCGCGGCGCGTAGTGCTGCGACAGCGGCGTTGAAGTCATTGGCCAGCGTCGCGAACGGCTCCTGCAGCTCGGCATCGATCCGCACCGACAGGTCGCCGGCGGCCAGCTTGCCCAGCCCCGCGCCCAGCACCAGCGCCATCTGTCGCTGCGTATCGGCTTCGCGCGCGGCGAGTGCGCTTTCGCGAAACGCCGCCATCGCCTTGGTCAGGCGGCCGACACAGTCATGGTTGTCGGTATAGGCGACCGGGCTGTCGAGGTCGCCGGCGGCCAGCGCCTCCATCCGGACGACCGTGGTGACATAGGGGGTGCAGATCAGCCGCGACGCCAGCAGCGTCACGCCGACGATCGCGACGACGCCGGCGATCGCTCCGCCCAGCACTACCCCCGGTGCGACCGCGTCCGGCGCGAACGCCGCGATCCCGGCAAGCGCGGCGATCATTCCCGACAACAGCAGATAGACGATCGCCAATACCTGAAACTTCTTCCGTATCGGCGCGTCGTTCGCAAACCATCCGATCATTGGATCTCCCCATCCGTTCGCCGACGCGTTGCGACACCCCCTGCCGCAACGGTCGTTCCGGTTCGCCACATCGCCCGACGCCGACCGATGTCCGGTCGCATGGCAATGGGTCGCCCCTTCATCCGGAAGGATGACGCAGCCGATTTAACTATGCGTGTATGGCTATTGCCGACCGTTTCGCGTCTTTTCTTGCAATTATCCGCTGCCGACGCGTCCGCTTTCCGCAAAATGCGCAATCGGTGCCGCCTGACGGTCAGGTGCGGTCGATCGCATCGATTTTGTTCGATTACGGTCTAGACCCGGCGCGGCGACTGTTCGATTTCGCTGCGGCAGACCCTGATCGAACGGCGATCCCGTTTCAATGGCGCTGTTCTATTCAGGTATACCCAATTTGACGATATCCTGTCTGTCGGCAGCAACTCTTGTGGCCACTAAGTCCGATAGCAGCACCGGCTTGCCTCTTGGTATCGTATCCACATTTATGGCATAGATGGCCACATAATCCATTTCATCCGGGCGCTGCCACATGACGCTACAAGTTACCATCACGCCAAACGGTCGCATGAGCTTACCGGTTGGCATTCGCAAGCGCCTAGGGCTCGAAGAGGGGGGCGCGGTTCTTGTTGAGGAAACGCCGGACGGTATCATCCTTCGCACTGTGGAGCAGGCAGTGGCCAAGGCTCAGGCTATTGCCAAGCGCTATGCCCAACAGCCGGGTGCATCGGTGGATGACTTTCTGGCAGCACGGCGCGAGGACAGCGGCGAATGACTCATGCCGTCCTCGATGCCTCGGCGATCCTGGCGCTGCTGAAGAACGAGCGCGGGGCCAGCAAGGTCGCCGGGGTGATCGCGGACGCCTCGGTCTGCGCGATCAATCAAGCCGAGGTCATCAGCCACTTTGTCCATCTCGGCGCACCGCTCGATGACGTCCGCGCCATGCTGGGCACGCTTCCCTACACTATCGTTGCGGCGGACGACGCGATGGCTTGGGAAGCTGGCAACTTGCGCGCGACGACCGCATCGGCCGGATTATCGCTGGGCGATCGGTTTTGCCTGGCTCTGGCCAAACGCCTCGGCGTAGCGGCCTATACCGCCGACAAGGCTTGGCGCGACGTTGCCGTCGAGGTCGGTTCGAAGGTTGTTGTTATCCGCTAGCCGCGAAGGTTGCCCGCCGATCTAGCCGTCCTGCTCGGCTTCATGACCGGCGATGTCGACGACCCTTTCGATTTCTTCCATGCGGTATTCCGCGCACACCGCGATGGTTGCCGCAGAGGGTCTTGGCCTCGAATAGGCACCGCCCTCGATCCACGACGCCGTCCGGGTCACGCCCTCCGCTTCGGCCTGCGCGACCATCATGTCGTGCGGCATCAGATACCATTCGCCGGCCATCGGAAACGCCATCCAGATATCCCGGTCGAGGTACTTGCGATCGATGGTCCAGCGGCCCTTCAACTGTACCTTGCGCAGCACCCCGTCGCGCTCGCGATAAAGGACGAAATCCACTCCGCCGTCATAGACGGGAAGGAAGGCGTTGAACCCCTGATCGAGGGCCAGCGAAATCACCGTATTGCGGTTGATGACCTCGCGGACCTGGCTGCGGTATCGGCTCATGTAGCTGCGCTTTCGTTGCGGTGATTTCCTGACAAACCATGCTCCGAGAAGGCCTTGCTCGGGGGCTCGGAAGCAACGCCTATATGTAGCGGCTCGCAAACATAGCGTCGCCTGCTCGCCATCGGAGCGATTTCCTGCTCACGCTATCTGCCACTGACGGATGTCCTCGCGCGGCTCCTGGCGCGGCGTTTTGGGGTCATCACGCGCCATGATGAAGCTTCATGCGACGGTCGGTTTTGAGGGTCCCCCGGTTTCTCATCCAACCTGAAGGTGAGTTTCCGGCGTTCATGAGGGTCCCCCGGTTTCTCATCCAACCTGAAGGTGAGTTTCCGGCGTTCATGAGGGTCCCCCGGTTTCTCATCCAACCTGAAGGTGAGTTTCCGGCGTTCATTCGGTCGCTTTGGCGGCCGCGGCAGCAGCATATTCGACCGGCGTCATCCAGCCAAGCGATGTGTGAGGACGGCTC